>NZ_BBUL01000078.1 GCF_000953825.1 Cellvibrio sp. OA-2007
TTAGTGAACTGTCCGAAGTTGGCGGAGGGGATCAGTTAGCTATTTTTGGCCTTATAAAATCAGACTTCTATATACCCAAGACCTACCCGATCATGTATCGCGGGTTTGTACACAACCTGATTCATCGGGATCACTACCTAAGAGTTTTGAAAGATAGGAACATGAAAAAGTTTTTATCAGAACTGAAATATACATCTTGCCCAGATGAAGTTTTTTTTAATAGCGCACTCAGCAATCTTGTGCCTGAGCATCAGCTGGTTAAAAACAACAATCTATTAATCACGTTTTGGAGAAAAGGCAGTGCCAGCCCGGACAAAATTAATGACGATGATATTAATGGGCTAATTAACGGACCCGGATTTTTTGCCCGCAAATTCGAGTCTCTCGCGCTGATGAAAAAAGTTGATGCGCTGCTAGACAGCAAAACAATTGATTAAAGGCACATGACATGACCGACGAGACAAATGAAATAATCAAACACTTAAGGACATCAATAAGTGATGAGTGACAAAAAAAAGCTATTGCTATGCATCCCTGATTTTCCGTTTCCTGCGCGCAAGAATGGGATTTCAATTCGCTATTATCCCATTCTGGAGAATGCAGCGAAGTCGTTTGATATTCACTTGATTGCTATTACCAATTCCACACCAAAGTCGGCAGATATGGAAACTGCCAAAAGCATTTGCAGCAAGGTTTCCGTATTCACTAGAACACATAAAAAAGTCGGCGCACTGCAAAAAATCAAAGCAAGGTTCAAATCTTTAATACCTAATCAAACACCCTTTGATTACGTGCATTATGACGAGCAACAAATTGCCAACTTCATCAAAAATGAAACGGCGGGAACCGAATATGATGTTGCGTTAAGCGTGCTAATTACGCATCAGAAATGGGTGAGAAAATATGTATCAGCCAAACGACACACTCTCGATGTGATCGACTCACCCTATTCAACCAGGCTGCGCACCCAGAAACCAGGGTTACTCAATCGCTATGACAGCTGGATGGTTCGTAAGTGGGAGCAAAATGCGGTTAATTCATGCGACTACGCCTGTTATATTTCACCACTAGACAAAGCGATTGCACTCGGAGATCTGCCCGCGAAGAATGTCGGTATAATACCCAACGGCCTATACCTACAAGATTATTCAACAGAGAAAATGGGTTTTGGATGCACTACTATAGGTTACCTCGGGAATATGGCCTATCCCCCGAACATTCGTGCAGCGATAAGGCTCTACCGTATTTTTAAAACGCTATCGGGCACAGCGCCCGACACCAAACTAGTGATAATTGGGCGCACCCCCGCAGCTGAAATTCAGGCTCTCGCAGAAGACCCAAATGTAATTGTGACAGGAAGTGTTGATAACATCTGGCCTTATGTAAATGGCGTAGATGCCTTTGTATTTCCTATGGAAATTGGCAGCGGGCAACAAAACAAATTATTGGAAACCATGGGCGCAGGTAAGCCTGTGATTTCAACGGAGCTGGGCAACTCCGGCATTGGCGCACAACACAATGAACAACTCATTGTGGCCAATACTGATGCTGAAATAGCACAAGCCGTCACTAGTATGTTGAGCGATGCACAAGCTCGTGAAAATATGGGGTTTAACGCACGCGAATTTGTTAACCAACGCTATTCATGGGAATCAATTTTTTCCCTTATCGACCAGACATTATTGAACACCAAGAACAATAATATTGCGCCAGATGGTCATTACAAAAAATGACCCGGTAAACAAATAAAAATTGACCGCACACAAGTACCTGCAGATATAACAAATCTGCAGGTTTTAATTAATACCCTCAATACAGAAGCGACGCTTCGGGTTTTTTATTCAGTGATTGGATTTACAACAAAATGGAAAAGAAAATTAAAAGAACGCTAAAACGCGCACTTTCCTTTGTAGGTGTAGAAATTAAACGAATTGGCACCGAAACAGATACGCCAATGTTTTTTGATAGCTACAAAGAAGCACTCTTGTTTAGTCAAGGCGGTAAATCCGCAGCCTTTCTGTGCCCGATAGAAAAATGTACGCACTATATTGGCTTGGGGTTTTCAAAAAGCCACTGGCACCCGTTTATTGAAACGGTTAAGCAATACAAAGCAAACCCTTTGCTCACTTATGATACGTCTGTTTTAAGACAGTATTATGACAACTGGACACCCAACTCAGCAGCGGATGCCATAGCGGGTTTCACCGGCTGCCCGCCTGTATTTGAAAATTTGTTACCGCACCATTTATTTTTGTCGCCCTGGGCGGCACTTAATCAAACTGACGTAGATATTGATGTACGCTGGTGGAACCGCAAAGACAACACCGAACATGGACGCGAAGACTTGCACTACCCAGAACACGGATGGGCATTTTTTGGCCCAACTCATCCAGACAAAGGAGCGCTTGAATTTGAACGGCTCATCAACCTATACAAAAGCTTGACCGCACACGGCTACGACAACTCAAAAGGGTGCGTTGGTGTTTCAGTATTAAAACGCGGCAATGACTGTATTTATCTGATTGGCGGTGGTGGATACCATAGAATTGCGGTTATGGCGGCAATGGAATTTGAAACTGTTCCGGCAAAGTTTCATCGCAATTCAATCATCGATGTAGCAGATGTAGGCCTCTGGCCTAATGTGCGCAACGGAATTTGGAGCGAACAACAGGCAATTGATTATGTAGATCATCTTTTTGCGTTTGATTCACGCCAATGGGCTAAAGAGTTGGGCTTATTGCGCTCTGGGATTTAACGTTTTAAACCGTGCAAGATGCATTTATTCACCTTTTAAAAAATTACCGGGAAAACAGATGACTCGCTTTTCAATTTTTGGCTATTACGGACAGGGCAACGCAGGCGATGAGGCGATTCTAGCTGCGCTAATTGATGGAATCAAAACAGAGTTACCCAAGGCTCATATCAGTGTTTGTTCAGCCAACCCGGAAGACACAAAAATAGAACATCGTATAAATGCCTTCCCCTATTTCGGAATTGATCTTAAATCAATCATCAAAGGCGTGTTAGGTAAAAACCGTAAAAGTTACCTCAATGCGATAATCAGCTTCTTTAGATCAGATGTAATTGTGATTGGCGGTGGTGGGTTGTTTTTTGATAACCCAGAAACTAATCGATGGTTTTTTGGTTACATTAGATTAATTCACCGCGCCAAACGGTTTGGCAAGAAAGTAGCACTTGTGGGAATAAGCGTTGGACCTCTTCATCACAAAAGCTCTGAAGAGGCAATTAAACAAACTTTTGCATTAGTTGACCTTATTTCCGTGAGAGACAACACATCCCGAGACACGCTAATACGCTGCGGTGTGGCGCCAGACAAAATTCATGTGATTCCAGACTTAGTATTTACACTGAATTCGGCGAGCGATGAGCGCATTGCGGAAATTCTTGCGCATGAATCATTTCCCACGCAGGGCAGCCGCAACATTGCCCTAACCCCCTGCTGCTACAACATAAAACAATCAGGCTGGATAGAACAATATGTTGCATTTTGTGAGCGCGCCACTACCGAATTAGATTGCAATTTGTGGCTAATACCAATGCAGCGCAACAACAACCACGACGACCTAAGCGCAATTGAGAGCATTTATTCAAAACTCTCACCTGATACCAAAAGCAGGACACACAAGTTGTTCGGCCGATACAGTGCAAAGGAAATTCAAGGAATTATTAGCAAAGCAGATTTTGTATTAGCAGAACGCTTGCATGGCTCAATAATGGCCATCAATACAAATACGCCTGTTATGAGTATTGCGTATATGCCAAAGGTGAATGGAGTACTCGAACTAGCTAAATTGACAGATAGACTTATTCCAATGAATAACTTTATTGACGGAAATTTCTTGATAGCCTCTCAGTTTCAATCCAAAGAAAACTTCAATTGTTTTATAGCAGGAACCGAAGACCAATTAAGTGAGACCAAAAATCACGCAACCTCTAATTTTTCCATGGTAGTTAAGATTACACCCCAACGGTAACCAATTAGTTTTTAGCATTTATAAGGCAACTGTCGATGAAGATTCTAGTATTTGGAAAATGCACCTTACCACATTCGTCTCAAATATATACAGGGATGTATCGCCTCAAAAATCAACAGATATTTGACCTTAAATATATCCCTAGCGAAAAGGCTCAAAAATATATTTCTATTGAAAAAGAAGTAATAGACCAGCTTCCGGGGGTGCTGGCGTTAATTAATTCGGATCTTGTTTTTTTCGACTTGCTAGACTCACCCAAGATAGAAAATCAAGTTTTAAATGAAGTTGATTTTTATCTGAAGCGTAGTTACAGAAAAAGTGGATATGAATCCCAAAAAATTCTTCCGTTAGGCCTCAATTTTGAAGTATATAACAATTATCCCTACTGGTTTGAAACATACAGATATCTTTCTCTCAACTACAGCCCGAAAAAGGCTCTCAAAACAAATTTAAGTGTTATTTCAGATTCGTTGGGGATTACCTTTGTACCAAGAATTGGAAGCTTTGAATGTAAAGAAAAAAATGCAGCCACTAACAATAAAATACTTTTTATGGCTAGAACTTGGGATCCGCTGGAGCCTGGAGCAAACCTTACAGCTGCAGAGCAAGAAGATCGGTATAAAATAAATTGCGAGAGAGCAGCATTAATTACACGCCTTAAGGCAGAATTCGGGCGTAATTTTGTGGGCGGATTCGCACAAACTGCGCATAGCAATAAAGAGTTTTCTGAACAAGTAATACCAGATAATAACCTCTCTCGAAAAAAGAACTATTTAAATTTAGTTAAAAGCATACCGATTTGTGTAGCCACCACTGGACTACACGGTTCGATTGGATGGAAGATGGCTGAGTATGTAGCCTTGGGCCGCGCAATCGTTTCAGAAGAGAATACTATCTTAGTTCCGTACGGATTTGAAGAAAGGAAAAACTATTTGGAGTTTAATAACAACTCGACTTGCATAGAGAAAATCGTTGAGTTGACTCAAGATAAAGATCTAAAAAGCAAAATGATGGAAAATAATTCTCAATATTACAAAGATTTTTTGATTCCAGAAAAATTAATAGCAAATGCGTTCATACAAATTGCGGCACATGCAAACCAACTTCAATGAAGACTGTTTTATCCCACACAATTGGTCGATCACGACAATCTGGCTTAAGCATCTTAACCCACGATTATTATCCCGCTAGAGATGGCGAGAACAGCCATCTTGACCTGCTCAGGATCAATGCAGACATCAAAAGCAAAAAAAGTAATGGCGGCTCACTCACCACGGTTTTTTTGACAAGTAATGTACTTATTTCTGCCGCGCCATCCAAGTTAAAAAGATAATAGTCTGAACCATCGTATTTCACATCTACAATCTTCTTTTCTAAGCCCGCCACAATATTAGGGTTTGCCAGACTAATAGCTGAAGTTTTACGCGAAACATCAAGCTCTTCCATAATATAGGCTGCCCCCAAATAACCATCTTCATCCACAAAATAACCCCAAGCTAGATAGGGTAAGTGGTCACTTGGCGTTTTGTTGGCTCCCCAAAGGTCGAATATTCCGCTTAGGTCAGAAGCTGTTAACTTCACCCAGAAATCAATTACCTCTGCCTCGGAAGGAAGGCGCCAGCCTGAATATGTACCGTTAAGATTAGTGACGACAGAGTTGATGCTTTCGCCATTATTAACACCAAAATCCAACCAGACCAAACCAGTTTCAACATCTCGTATGGCCAGATTATCGCCTTGCTTGAATGCATCGACATTTTCTATCGTGAGGGAATGTGCGACACAAGAAAACAATATTAGGAATAAAAATACCGATTTATATACGAACCTAGACATGCCTTACTCCTTGTTTGCATAGATCAGATTGCATTAGCGTGAACATATAAAAAGTATCAGATGAAACAGTTTAAATGGTTGCAGTTGATCACATTGCCTAAGTAATTTAGCCAGAATTGTTAGCTGCATACAAATAAAGCATTTTTTGAGGCGCCACGAAAAGCTGCACCATTGCCTTTCTACTTCTTGGGAGTTGGGTTTCGCTTATCCTGAAGCTTCACTGTGGGAGCTGAGTATATTCCGAATACCATTACCAATTGAAGCGGAATCACTCTCTTTGTGTATTGTGATGCCATCATCTCAAAAATAGCCGCAAGATAATTCCCTTCGCCATTGATAGGACAGGGGACACTTACTCTTTTAGGATATCAGCTTCTTTTTTTTGTAAATGAATGACTAAAAAGTGACAGAAAACGAGCAAAAAAATAGAGATAATTTAGAAAAAAAACAGTCAGGAATTGGCGCAACGAAACAACCCTCAATCGCTTAAGTAAAGCCATAACATTAAATAAACTAATGAGCGCTATTACTCCAAATGCAGCACTATACTCTCCGCCCAGAAACAATATGACACTTAAAAAAGTAAGCATCATCATTATTAGTGAAGCGATAGCCACTTTTGACGCAAAAAATTTCTTAATAGATTGTGTATCTCCGATCCCATGCCATCTTTCACGCGCAAAAAAATCTAATATCGTTTTAGGATATCCTTCATGATATACAAGAAAAGATGGATCCGGCCGCACCGCTATCCCTAAATTCTTAGCCCTATGACAAAAATCGACATCTTCTCCGGTCTTTAGGCTTTCACAAAAACCATTAACTCTATTAAAAACCTTTCGTGAGCAGATCAAGTTTCCTGAATTTATGTAATTCGCCCCATACGTTTTCATCCAGCGAAACCAAGATTGCTCAATCCAAGAAGGCTTTCTAGAAATGGCCACCTTGCACCCTGTAATGCTTAACGGCTCCTCATCGCAAATATGAGCAAAATCTATTAGCGCAGAAAACCATTCTGAACTAACTAATATATCTGCGTCGATAAATGCAAAGCAACTTCCTATTGATGCCCCTACACCTGCATTTCTTGCAGCGGCTACGGTAACACGCTCAGGCAGGGTAATGAGTTTAACCCACGAGCGCCTCCGCACAATATTTCCGGTCCCATCGGTACTAGCATTATCAATAACAATTACCTCAATATCACTCCTATCTTTTATTAAGTCTTGTAACTCTTGCAGCGTACAATCAATAAAGGAAGCTTCGTTGTACGCAGGTATTATTATTGACAGCACTTAATCCATTCCTTATTCAATAATTGCTTTTGTTGTCACAGGCCTATTTGACTCATCAAAGCCGCCTAAAGTTATGCGAATATTATCGTACCAAATTTCAAATGGTTCGCTAATATTTTGAGACCAATCTAGAAACGCAACCTTCCGAATCGGTTCATTTGATGGATGACGATTCAACAGTCCTGTGGCGTTAACAAAAACCTTACCATCAATCTCAACATAATATGCTCCATCATGTATTTCTTTTATGACACCACCTGTCGTGTCAACAGAGTTAAATTTTATTTTGAAGCGAAAATGGTGCCACGAATCACCCCAATCTGCCGCAGTCCAACCCTTTTTTTCTGGAGTTTCTACAACAGCTGTTCCATGAGAACGACCAATCCATTGAGGGTGCGCTCCATTGAAGTTAATTACATTCTGTGTATCATTTTGTGTCGTTGTTCCATCACCAAACGAAACTTGATACATTGATCCCTTACCAGTTGAAATACCTGTGTAATCCAAACCAAAAGTTGTATTAGCACCACCAAAGATCTTCAAAAACTTTATGCCCTCTTTAGCTTTTGGCATCTTCGCATGAAATTCAACATAGACTTCGTAAGTGTTGTAAGGCTTCATATCAAAACTTGCCCACCCGTATATACCGCCATTCGCTTTTGGATAAGTTGCCTTTAAACTACCACCCTTATTACCTAAGACCTCCTTGGGATCAGTGGAGACACCTACAAATCCTCCCGCCTGATAGCCAACACCCCACCCAGGGATTTCTTTTAATTCTCCAGAATCAAAATTCTCTTCAAACAGAATTTGAACTTCCGCAAACGAGAGACTACTAAACAATAAACATTGGATAAGTAAAATAGATCTTAAACTACACATAGTTATCTCCAAATAATTTATGACGATCTCTTTGGTTACGGAACTATTTTTTGGCCGCATTGAGAGAATATTTTGACCTTGAAACGGGCTTATTAATTTTAGTCAAGCAGACAATAAATGCCAGATGAACCCATAGAAATGGATAGTAACTCACAGTTACAAACTGACCAGCAACAAGAAACCCAAGAACACCGATAGCTAAACCTACTGCTATATTATTGAATAAGGATTCGGTTTTTAGAGCAAGAAATCTCCATATTGCAGTGAAGCAATAACCAATTATCATAATAAAAAAGATTAATGCAATAAAACCCGCATCTGTACCCACTTGAATGAAAATATTGTGCGGCAACTGAGCTCGAGGATATAACATATCGTAGGAAAAATGAGCCTCATAATACGGAATAAAATTAAAATAGCCGACCCCGGTAATAGGATAATCCTTCATCATCTCCCAACCATGCTTCCAATAGAGCAACCGTTGCTCAGACGTTTTGTCATCGCCCGCACTACTGAATCTATCTTTTTGTTCTTGTGGTAACAAATAATAGAGCGAAGTACATAAAACCATTATTCCAATTAATGGCTTTATACGAAATAAGCTCTTCCTAAACATTACAGCAAGTTGAACAACAAGCGCCACTTGCGCTCCACGGCTACTTGCGCCGAGTATTGTAAGAATAGGGCAAACCCAAAAGGCAATGAGCAACGCTTTTTCCCACCACAGAACCTTGTCTTTTAGGTATTGGTACATGTAGAAAGCCAAAGGGAATAGCATCAACATTAAGATCGCGAGCTCACCCGAGTTTTGAAAATAACCTTTTGGCCCCATTAAGCCCCAACTAGTAAAGCTAAATCCACGAAATGCCCATGATTTAGATGTACCCAAAGCAATTTTTCCAGCTGCGAGAAGATAAATAAGTAAAAACAGATACAATCGTTGTGGAGTATTAACAATATTAATTATAAGAAAATAGATAACAAACCAACTAAAGAATAAAGTGAAATGCTGCTGAGCAACATCTGTATAGATTGCACACAGTATTGAAATTAATATTGTGATGAAAAACAACACTATCAATACATTAGAAGCCGAAGAAACCCACTTAACCGTAGGGTCTATAAACGCGCCTACCATTGCCCCCATCAATAACAATTGCGCCCAGGGCAAAAAATCTATTTGGGGGAAAAGCGCTTGTGGTTTTACAAATTCAAAGAATAGATAGCCACAAATCATCCAAAATGAAAAATGTTGCTTTTTAAAGTAGCGCCACATGGCGCCTACTTTAAATGCGTAGAAATTTTCAACAGTTTCATTACTCATTGAATTTAACGTCTCTGTTTTTGCTATCCGTTTAAAGCTTGTGGTTTTTTAATTCATATTCAGCACTTGCTTGCGGTGCCAAGTGCTGTATTGCTTGCAGTAATTTATTGGCCGAATCTGCCACCATTTGTTCACAGCGTGAAAAATATTCTGGCCGCGCGTTATAAGGATCATGCAAATAGGCCAGCGGCGACTGCAACCACAAGCCTATAAGAGTAATTTGTACTGGGGCTTGTGCGAATTGCGCTTTTAATTGGCGAATATGCTTTGGCTCCATACCAATTAATAAATCACCCGCTTGCGGTGTGTATTGGTCAACCCGTTGGGTGATGTGTTCATTTAGGTTGTAGCCATTCGCTTGTGCCCAGGCAATTGCGCGCGGGTCGGCTGAGTCGCCACCGCGTGTGTCTAACCCGAAGGATGTAGTGGGCACACCTTGCTGGCGCGCAACTGCTTCGCCTAATGGGCTGCGGCAAATATTGCCGTGGCAGACAAATACCAGGCGCTTGACATGGGTGAAATCTACCTTGGTAAAGTTGCGATACACACCAAGCACACGCAGCACTTCATATGCGAAATATCGCAATAAGCCTTTTTTTGAGCCGTAGCGTTTTTTGATTAATTCTGTAACCGACACAGTTTTACCCTTAGTGGCAGATATTAATTATTTAACAAGCGCTGATAGTGCTGCTGGTAAGCCTGCAGCATGGCACTTAATGAAAATGTATTGCGCATATGCGCTTGCCCGGCGCTGGCCAACTGCGCAGCGAGCGCGCGGTCGCTTTGCAAATGTTGAATCGCAGCGGCGAGCTGATCTGGCATTTCAGTTGGAATTAAGTAGCCGGTGGTTAAATGCTGCAGAATTTCTTCCGGCCCACCACAGCGGGTGGCAATTACGGGCAAACCAGCGGCCATTGCTTCAATAGTAGCGATGGAAAAACCTTCGGAGCTGGAGCAGAGTACAAACATATCCAACTGCGCGAGAAAATCCGGTGTGTTGTCGTAAAAGCCAATAAAGTGAAGTTGCGCAGTCACACCCAACGCTTGCATTTGCGTTTCCAGTTTTTCCATTAAATCCTTTTTTTTGTGCCCGGCGATAATAAAATGCAGGCGCGGATTTTTTAACAGACCGACAGCAGCAATTAAGGTTTCGTAATTTTTTGCCGGACGAATATTGCCGAGGCTGCCAATTAGAATGGCATCGGCAGGAATATTTAACTGCGATTTGAGCGATGCTGCAGCAGGTTGTGTGTAGCGCTGTTGATCTACACCGTTGTAAATAACATCGATTGCTTTGCGCGGAAACAGCCCGCGATTTTCAATGTAGTTAGCCAGATCGCGGCTGACGGCAATCAGCTTGTCTACACCCATGCGCATAATGGTTTGTTTGATGGCAACAAAACGCTCGTTGGGGTTTATATCCACACGGCCATGCAACGTCGCAATCAGCGGCAAGCGGGTAAATAGCGAGAGAATAGAATAGGTAAGTGTAGAGCCAAGTAAATGTGCGTGAATCAGCGCGATATTTTCGCGGCGAATTAATTGATACAGCTGGAAATAATAGGGAATTGATAAAAATCCGTGCGGCTTGACTATGTGATAGCGAATGCCGCGCAACTTTAATTGATCTTCCACCCAACCTGCACCTTTAATGATGGCAAGATTGTCATAATCAGCGAGTTGCAGTTGTTGTGCTATATCGAGAAAAACAGTTTCTGCACCACCTGGTCCGGTAGTGTCAATCGCATGAAGAATTGTGCGTTTTTTATCGGTCATTCATTCCTTCCGATCAGTGTGCCGAGCAAATTTGGTGCGCGCATTCTATCACCTTCTTGTTGCAAGCTTGTGGATTTGTTGGGCAATCCGTATGATTCCAACTTTCATCTACTATATTGTTGTGCAGCACGTATTTGCACATAAATTTGATTGTTGTTTGATTGACATTCATTTGCTGACTAGGGCCGGTTGCAGAGACATGACACACATTATCCTTGTTCTTGACGCCGCGCAGCGAAGTGCTCTTGCCGTTACCCGATCACTGGGAAAGCTGGACGATATCCGCATAGTTACCGCCGATTCTACGCCATCTGCTTTAGCTGCCCACTCCAAATATTCCAGCGCTTATTTGCAATCGCCCAGCTCTGCCGATGAACCCGAATTGTATTTGCAGTGGATTAAACGCATCTGCAGCGAAAGCCACTATTCGCTGGTGATTCCCGTCACTGAAATTACCAGCCAATTACTCTTAATGCACAGTGAACAATTGAGCGATATACGCCTGCCATTTGCGAGCTACGATACAGTGATGTCGCTGGCCGATAAATATCGCTTACTGGAGCAGGCAAAAACTGCGGGCGTGCCAGCACCTGACTTTACGCTGTTTTCATCCAGCGCTGATTTGCAGCCGCAGCACCTAAGCTATCCCTGTGTCATCAAGCCTTGTTTATCGCGCATTTATACTGCGCAGGGTTGGATTTCCACCAGCGTGAAGCTGCTCAACAATGCGCAGGATTTACACGCGGCACTGGCCAGCGCACCTTATTTAGCCCAGTACCCGTTTATGATTCAGGAATTTATTCCCGGCTCAGGGGCCGGCCTGTTTTGTTTATATAACAAGGGCAAACCGGTGACGTTTTTTGCGCACCAGCGGCTGCGTGAAAAACCGCCGCAGGGCGGTGTGAGTGTATTAAGCGAAAGTGTAGCGGTTGATGCCACATTAAAACACTACGCGCAACAACTGCTGGACCACGTGCATTGGCACGGTGTGGCGATGGTGGAATTTAGAGTGACCCCCGATGGCACCCCCTATTTGATGGAGGTGAACACGCGCTTTTGGGGCTCACTGCAGTTATCGATTGATGCCGGTGTGGATTTTCCCCGGTTGCTGGTACAAGGGGAGCTGGGCATCGCCGGTGATATTCCCGAGCATTACACTATTGGCACTCGCCTGCGCTGGCTGCTGGGGGATTTAGACAGTTTATATTTATGTTTAAAGGGCGCTTATCCCCTAAGTTACAAACTCAAACGTATACTGGCTTTTTTAACACCATCGCCCTTTCGCACACGCCATGAAACTAATCGCCTGGAAGATATGGGGCCAGGCATTTATGAATGTAAAACCTATATTCGGCAATTGCTCGGGCGCAGCTAAACCCACTTTATCAACTCTGGATTTGTGTCTTTCATGAAGAAATTACTCAAGCAATGCGTTATCAGTGCAGCCAATCAATTTGGCCCGCATCGCTTTGCCGGGCTTGAGCGCGACCCACAGCTTTGGCTGTTGATGTACCACCGGATTTTGCCAAAGGATGATATTCGCTATCGCCTTGAAGAGCCGGGCATGATCGTCACGCCCGACACATTTGCCATGCATTTGCGCGAGCTGAAATTACATTTTGATGTGATGGATTTAGCCGAGTGGCTGGCCTTGCGCGCCAGTGGAAAAGCCCTGCCGCGCCGCGCCTGCGCAATCACCTTTGATGACGGCTGGTACGATAACTACGAATTTGCGCTGCCCATCATTCAACAGCAACAAGTTCCGGTGACCTTGTTTGCCGTGGTAGAAAAAATCGGCACCGATTTTCAATTCTGGCCCAATCTGGTTAGCGCCCTGCTCGCCAGCAATGCAATCGCTGCAATGCGGCAGCACCCTGTTTTTGCGCGCGCCTTGCAACAGGTTCCCGCCGCTGCCGATAGCCCCAATCGCGAAATTATCGACCGTGAATGCATGGCCGCGGTTATTCTCGCTCTTAAACAAAATAGCGATGCCGATGTATTTGCCGCACTCGCTGCGATTGAATGGCAGCAACACTTAAATTTTGCACTGCCGCGCGGGCTAATGAATTGGGACGAGCTGCGCGCTATGACCGGCACGGGTTTAGTGAAAGTAGGTTCACACACCTGCAACCACAAACGCTTAAACAACCACTTACCCAGCGCCGAGATTCTGCATGAAGTGGTAGACAGCAAAACCTTGCTCGCGCAACAGCTGCCCAATGCCGTGGATATATTTTGCTTCCCCAATGGCGATTACAACGCGGTCGCACTGGATGCGGTGAGCAATACCTATAGCGCAGCAGTGACCACCCAGCGCGGCATAGTGAATGGGCGCAATACTCCTGCACATCAACTCTGCCGCATCGGCCTGCATGAAAATGTCAGCCATTCACCGCGCCTGTTGGGCGCGCGTTTATCCGGGTGGGTTTGATCCAATGAGCCGTTTTTTTTATCGCGCCCTCGCCTCTAAACGCATCGCAGCGCTGATGAATATAATGGTTGGCCACTACGCCACCATCTATATGATTCATCGCCCGCGCCCGCGCGATGGTGCCTATGAGGGAGTTAGCCCGGAGCTGCTGGAAGAATGTATTGTCTATGCAAAAGCAGCGGGCTTTGAATTTGCCTCAATCGATGAAGTAATCGAAAAGGCGCGCAATAAACAAAAACCTGATCGCCCCACTTTGTGTTTTACCCTGGACGATGGCTATGAGGATCAGCTGGAACAACTGGTGCCGATTTTATTAAAACACCAATGCAAGCCCACACTTTTTACTATTGTGGATATGGTGGATGGCATTGATTGGCCCTGGGATTCAAAAATCAGTGCGGCAGTTTGGAATACACCGCAAAAACAACTCGCGTTCGATTTTAATAATCATGCATTTGCATTGGATTTTAGCGAGCCACACGCCAGGCGTGCCAGCCGCCGCCAACTGACCCGCTTTGGCAAAAGCCTGCCCGCAGCACAGCTCGAACAATATGTCACTGCGCTGCTCAGTGCGCTCGATGTTGAACCCCATGGGCCAGCGCCAGCGGAGTACAAGCCCAGCACTTGGGACAGCCTGCGCAAGGCGGAACAAGCGGGCTTACGTATTGGCTCACACGCCTGCAGCCATAGAGTATTTGCAGCGCTTTCCGATGCGCAAATCCAACAGGAGTTGCAGCGCGCACAGGCTGTACTCGCGCGCGAACTGGTGAATCCGTCGCGGGTATTTTGCTATCCATCGGGCACGCTTAACGATTTTTCGTTACACCATACCCAGCTGGTAAAAGACACCCAATTTTTTATCGGTGCGGTGACATCCATGCCCGGCAACATCAGCCAACAGCAAATTGCACAACAGCCTTTTTTGGTTAAACGCCACAGCTTTCCGGCAAGCTTTGATAAGTTTGTCCGCTACTCTTCCTGGCTGGAATATATTCGCAGCCGCATCTAATACGTTTTTCGCTGGTTATGAGAGAGACAATGGAACAACAACTCCACCAATTAAAATTGCTCAAAACGCAAAAAGGAATTATTTCGGGCAAATTTAAACACTTAAAAAAAAATACCCCCGAATATGAGCAGCAACTTGCGCTGATGAAAGATATATCGCAACAAATTGCGCAACTCGAAGCGGAAATAAAATCGGCTCAAGCATCAAACATCACCGCGCAACATAACTCACCTGCAGCAGTGGAACCGGCGTTTGCACTTATCGATAACAATAATTGCTGGGGCGGTGAAGTTGAGATCGCACTGGTGGCATTTGATGCGGTTGACGACTGGGCTGAATTTGTGCGCAAAAACAAGACCGCACTGCCTAGCCACAACCCGGCATGGGCGCGGGTTATTGCGCAAAGTTTTGGCCACCACTCGCTTATCCTCTGCGCTCGCTCAACAACCGGAGAATTGCTTGGCGGTATTCCGCTAACGGTTTTTTCATCGCCACTGTTTGGAAAATTTGCGGTGTCTATGCCCTATTTAAATTACGGTGGCGTAGTGAGCCAATACAGCGATGTATGCCACGCACTAATGCAGGCACTTGAGGGCGTGCGCGCGCAATTAAATTTGCAGCACATTGAAGTGCGCAGCATACAACCCGACCTTGGCGAAAACCCCTCGACCAAAAAAGCCTCCATGCTGCTACAGTTGCCAGCGAACGATGAGGCACTGGACAAAATGCTGGGCAGTAAAGTGCGCGCACAATACAAAAAAGCCGATGAATTTTTTCCCGACTGTAAAATTGGAAAAAACGAATTATTGCAGGATTTCTACCAGGTTTTTTCACACAATATGCGCGACCTGGGCACACCGGTTTATGCAAAAAAATGGTTTGAAAATATTCTTAATGATAGGGAATTAGATGCCCACATTATTGTGGTGTATGTAAAACGCAAACCGGTTTCCTGCGGCTTTTTAGTAAAGCAAGATGGGCTAATGGAGATCCCTTGGGCATCCACCCTTAAATCCGCCAATAAATACAATACCAATATGTGGATGTATCGCCGCATCTTATCGTTTGCGATACAACAGGGCTGCACCTATTTTGATTTTGGCCGCTCAACCTTGGATGCGGGCACCTACAAGTTTAAAAAACAGTGGGGCGCAGAACCGTGCCAACACTACTGGTACTGCGTATTGCCACCCAATACACCTAAACCGGAAATGAACCCCGACAACCCCAAACTTAAATTATTTGTGGCGCTGTGGAAATGGCTGCCAGTGTGGGCGGCCAATATTCTTGGGCCGCATATTATTAAGGGAATTCCCTAAGCGTTTGCCGCAGGAGGAATTAGCCTTTATTGCCCGCGCTTAAGCAACTCTTGCAAGCCATATAAAAGACGCGCGAATTTGCTGCGCACCAGCATGACACTAACCAGTGTGGCGCTGTGTGTAGCAAGGGATTTTTTATAGTCGCTATTCTTGCCATTGCCCGCCATAAAATCGTAGCTGTCCGCACCCGAGGCAAACGCTTTTTCAATTTGAAAACCAAAGTGAAGCGTACCGAGGGAAATGCCGTCTTGAAATTTTTCGCGATAACCGCTCTGAATATTATAAATTCTTCCGCGATATTCTAAATCCAAGGCTGCCGATACAGCCTGGCCATTGCAGTAGATGACCGATAGATCTGGTTGCCCACCCGCCATTGCAATTTTTTTGAGGAAGCCGGTAATTTGTTGCAAATTACGCCCTGAGTAACAGGGTTTGCCCCAGCGCTGTTGATGAAACTGATTTAATATTTGTACAAACTCATCGATATTTGGCCAGAGATTTTGCAGCGAAATATCGCCCAGCTGATAAAGTTTTTTACGCTTATTAAATAACTTCAAGCGGGTATTACTACCCAAGCCTTTTAGATAATCGGTAAAGCTATTATCGCCAAGTTGCACGGCATAGGTGAAGGCATAATCGCGCTCTATTAACTTGAGGCGCTCCGTTTGTGCAATTTCACACAACTGCTGGTATTCCGCCGAAGTTTGCAAAAGATCCGGAATAAACAACTGATCCCATTCAAATAACATCGCGGACTTTATCAATGCGGAAAGGCTTTTTTTATCTGCATTAAAATATTCACTGCGCAAGCTTGGGCTGGCGGGTGTTGAGATGCCTGCGGGAAAAAGTGTCTTCAGGGCGATTAGCGGTCGTTTTTTTTGTGTGTATAAATAGAAACCATCGCGACAATTTTCTACATCCGAATGCCGCTGCAATGCGGTAATCGCCGCACAGTCTGCCCATGCATCTTGCCATGCGTCTACCCATTCATGGGTGGCAAAAATTCCGGGGTAATGTGCGGCGGGGAAAAATTCAGCCATGCGGATAGTATCGGTGAAGGCAGAAAGAAAATCGCGAGCTACACAGGGTAAGCTCGCGATTGGGTTATAACTATTGTCGGCTTTTTGCTTCTTTTAGATGATCCTGTATTTCTTGATTACCTGGATCTAACTGAACTGCTTTTGACAACAGCTCAATACCTTTTTGCAGCTCGCCCTTTTCTACCAAAATCCAACCATAGGTATCGGCAATGGGTGCGCTGTTGGGCGCTAACTCGTAGGCTTTTTTAGCATATTCCAACGCGCGAGGATCTTTGCGCTCATAGTACAGCCAGGCAAGATTATTTAATGCCGCCGGCATATTGGGGTTTAGCTCCACCGATTTTTCGTACCAGGTGACTGCCTTTTCCACGTTATTGTTGTTTTGTGCTGCAACCGCCATCATGACTGCTGCCGCTTTACTCTCTGGAATTTTCTCAACCCAGGAGGCAACAAATTCTTCCGCTTTGGCTTTTTCGCCCGCTTTTTGATAGTAACCAAAAATTTGTTCGGCGACAGATTCCATAGGTTTGGCAGCCCAGGAATCCAGATACAGTTGAATGCCTTCGTCTTTTTTGTCTTCTGCAAAACGAATCAGCCCCTGTAAAAACAGTCGCTCGCCTTCGTTTTCCGGCACCTTAATAAATTGGTCCAGCAGCTTTTGCGCCTCAGGAATATTGTTAGCGGCAATTTCCGTTTCGATAAGATTACCCAGGAAGCTAGCATTTTCCGGCTGCAACTTTACCGCTTTCATTAAATTTTCACGGGCTTCTGTCAACTTATTTTGACTTCTAAATTGAACGCCCTGTACACGATAAAGATTGGCGGTTAATTGTTTTACATTGGCGCTTTGGTTGCTCCGCACCAGCGCAAGCTCGGCATGCTTGATGGCTTTGTCTAATTCTTTATTCGACATATAAAGTTGAGCGAGCACAATTGACGGCTCCCAGCGCGCTGTTTTTTCTTCCAGACCCAACAAAAACGTGAAGGCTTCGGAATCACGCTTCAATTTGCGCATTTGGGTAAACCAACGGGAATAGCCAACAACCATGCTGGGGTCTTCCTTAAGTGCAAACTGCCACGCGGTAATTGATTGCTGGGTTAAATCTTGCACTTCATATAATTGTGCGAGCCCGGCATAGGCCAAGTGCTTTTCACTGCTTTCGCGTACTGCGACCGCTTTTTCAAATTGTTGCTCAGCTTCTTTATAGCTTTTTTGTTGGAACTTATACCAACCATTGAAAAAATAACCGCGAGAACTATCGGGGTTCTTGCTGATATAGAGCTTTATTTCTTCTTCCAGTTTATCTGTCTGCTCACTGACGATCAGTGCTTTGAAATAAGATTGCTGGATATAAAAATCATTAGGTTGCTCCTGATAAGCCTTTTGCAACTGGGCAACCGCTTGCTCTTGTTGATCCATCGCCATATGTCTATTGGCCAGTGCAATACGGATGCGCTGCTGCCTTGGATCGAGTGCCAAACTTTTTTCCAGCACTGTGACCGCCTCATTGCTCTTAGGATCCTTGTCGAGCAAGGCCAACCCATAGGTTGCCAGTACAATAGGATTATTAGGTTGGCTTTCTGCCGACTTTCTTAACAATTCAACCGCATCATCGATTTGATTGTTGCGAAATTTTACTAGCGCCGCCGCTTGCAATACCGATGGTGTTACCGTTTCAGGGTCAATAAATTCATCAAATAAATCTTCTGCTTTACGATTTGAGCCCTGTTGATATTCAATCAAGCCTAACAACGTGCCGGTATTTTTATCATTGGGGTACTGATCTCTCAGCTCGCGCAAAATCACTTCGGCCTCTGCAAATTTACCCTGCTGATACAGCTCCATTGCATCATTAAAACGCTGCTGCGCTGCACTTCCTTCAGGGTTGGATTCGGCCAGAAGTTTTTGGTAGGTGTAGGCTTCACTGGTGCGCCCCAGCTGAATCAAGGTATCCGTTAACAAACTAATAATCTGACTTCTTTTAGTATTCATTATGTCGGTTTTTTTAAGCAAGCCTAACGCCTTGGTCAGGTGACGCTCGGCACCATCAAGGTCTTTAAGATAGAGGCTCACATTGGCCATGGTGGTCAGCACATCGATCTCTTCCGGAGTGGCTGCCAGCACTTCAGTCAAAATAGTCTTGGCGTCTTCTATCTCGCCTTTGGAGATTAAATAGTTGGCGGTGATGTATTTTGCCTCGCTCTCTTTTCCACCTAATGCAACAAATTCCTTCAAGGCTGCCTCATAGCCATCTTTGTTGCCTAGATATATGTTGGACATAGCAGTAAGCCAGGTTTGACGAATACGATCTTCTGGCTGGGAGGCGTCTGCAGGATAAGTAGTAACAGTGTTGATTGCGGTGAGATATTTTCTATTTAAAAAATGCGCATTCGCCAACTCGGTTGCCACCTCGGGCAGTTTTTCTACTACCGACAACAGCATTGATTGGGTTGCTGAATTAGCACCTATTTCGTTATAGATGCGCGCAAGACTGATGTACCCTTGCGGCGAGTCAGGCGTTAATTGAATAGCATTTTTTGCTTCAATAATTGCCGCCCGATATTGCCCTTGCTCTTGATATACCTTGGCAGACGCAACATGGCGCTGTGCGTCTTCACTATTTTTTTCTTGTTTATCTGCACATGCCGCCAGAGTCACGCAGAGCAAGACAACCATTATTTTTGAGATGCTGTACATTTTCTTCACCTGTTTGTCGGTATTATTCCTATCTACACTCTAACTACAAGAATCAATACAGGGCTTAAAAGCTATACCCTAAACCAATACTGTAAATATTTTCTTCGTAGGTTCCATTACCATCATCACTCTCGGCTTTTCTATCTTCATTTCGGGCGCTAAGCCGGGCATTTAAACCGTTTGAAAAGAAGTAGGCATATTCAATTGAAATGGTATTTAACTCATAATCCCGTGTAACTGTTTGATTATCAAAATCAACATCAGCCTGAGCAAAACTAAATGACAGATTCGCCGCACGAGAAAAAGAATACATAAATCGCGCGCGCGTATAGACACTCAAGGACGACTCATCTTTTTCAAGGTAATCATCTTCAACTGCAGAAACACCAGTGGAAAACTGGCAACGAGCGCAAATAACTTGTGTCTGCCAATTTACTTCTGCACTGCTACGATCGATTCTGCTAATCGCTTGTGACAAGCCATCACTAGCTGGCAACCCAGTAGTTCCTTCAAGATTGCCGTTGCCAAACGAGTTATCAGTCAACACGCGACTTGCACTGAAATCTAGCTGATTAAAACCACTTAAATAGCTGGCAGAAATACGATAAGAAGGCGCACCTTTGCTCTCACCGTTTTCAGGCTCGCTTTCGTTATAGCCAACCTCCACACCATAAGTGAGTTTGCGTAATTTCACACCATAAACCAACATTACACCTGAGTAGGCGTAATCGGACTCGGGAAAATGCTCAAAGCTGATTTTTTGCTGTTGCGAGTTGAGCCTTAAAAAGCTTGCCGGCGACAGCGGGTGTAGCCATCCCAACGAGATGCCATCGCGCCGGGAATTTTGCAAATCATTTTCAGGAAAGTTGACGCGGGCAAACTCGCCGCCAATGAACAATCTATCTGCAGCAAAAATGCGCGCGCGCCTCAGGCCGGGCAGATAAAACTTCTCGCTCTTGTTGATTTTGAGTCAGCGCCACGGCATCGGGAGCGGTCAACAATATTCTTCGCGAGTGATTGAGCTCAAGCGCTAATGGATCTTCTTGTTTGCCAAACAACAAACTGGAGCTACCTTCCGCATATTTGTCGTCGGCCTGTGATTGCTCTGAATATGTATGGGAAACCCAGTCGTAATCGGCATTTGCTTCAATCAACCAATTTGAATAGTCTGCAGAGACACCAACTTCATATAAGTCCTGACGCTCATCTATCGGCTCCGCTTGCGTTTTCAAGCTGTTATCGGAAAACATGCTGGAGGCTGAGAGAGTGGCTTTTATGTCATTTGCTTGAGCCGCAGCGCAACACAAATAAAGAATTGCCAAAGGGTAACCCGGGTTAACCTGCATTTTTTTTTCGCGCATGACTCGCCTCTCTCATCAATGATTGAAAACAAGACCGGCAAATTTTTCTTTACCTACTGCGTCTACTGCAGACAAGACTTCGTCTGTTACCACTTTGCCGAAAGGCACGACCAACAATGCATGATCGCAATACTTCGCCAGAATTCTCGCCTCGGTTGACTGCTGAATACTCGGCGCATCAAGCACAATAAATCTATCTGGATAGCGCGATTTGATCTCTGCAACCAATACTTCCATGCGTTTTGAATTAAAAAATTCTGCAGCGGATTCGCTCGCGCCACCAGAGGGAATCACGCGCAAACGTTCAACACCACTGGGATAAATAATGTTTTTGAGCGGCACAGTGTAATCAGTTAAATAATTGGACAGCCCCACATCTATATCTGACGTGACATATTTATCTACGTCAGAGTTGTAGGGGTTACAGTCAACAAACAATGCCGTTTTATGCTGATCCAGTGCAAAAGTGGCCGCCAAGTTAAAACTAAAATAACTGGAGGGGGCATCCATAGCTACCGATGACACCAGCACTACCATGTTGTCAGAGCGGTGGCGACTCAGAAGCTTGATACGCACTTCACGAAAAGCGTTAAGCACATCGCGCTGCCGCATGCCAGTGAAAACGATTTTTTTCTCGTACAGCTCTTCTTGAGTCCACAGCTGTGGCATTTCCATGTTCTTGATTTTTTCGCGCTTGCGATGCTCCAGCACAGCGCTTTTAACCAAGTGATCACTTGCCTCAACAAGCGCATCAACGTCTTCCATCAGCTGAGTCAAATTTTTCTCTTTTCGCTTATCCATTGTTCTGTCCTGACAATCAATAGGTTCAACCTTTGGCGACTAACCAATAGATGGCAATTGCTAGATAACAAATCATCCCAACCGCTGCCACCGAGAAAATCAGCAGGACATCTTTTTTAAGCAATCGCTCACCAATAGGTGATTTGTAATGCGGCACTACGCCTATTACTTCGATATCGGGCGGTAATTGTTTCTGTAAAGCTCTGGCAGAGCGCACATGTGGGTCAACCAATATAAACAGAATCAGCAGCCCCAGCGGACACAACAGGCCAATAAACGGCCCCACTAACGCAAAGTGAATAAAATGCAGACCCGATGGTTTCAACGGGAAGGCTGCCGGCTCTTGAATTCGATAAGAGACGCCCTGCCCTTCAATATCCAGCGTCATCGAAATGCGCGCCGTTTCTTTGCGCTGCAGCATTTCTTCATATACTTTTTTGGTTACATCGTAATCGCGAGTCAAATCGGAAAGGCTTGCTTGATTGGCAGCAATTCGCTGCTGCCGGGCATACTCATCTTCTTGCAATGACAGCAGAGATTGCATTCTTCTTTTTTGGGAGCGCAAACTTACATCAGCATCGGCCAGTTGTTTGCGCAATTCTTCGTAGAGCGGATTTTGCACCTTGTCGGAACTTCCATAAACCTCGCCGCCTGACTGCTGAATTTTTTCGATGGCAGCATCCAATTCACTAATTTGAGCGCGCATTGAAACTACATCAGGATAATTTTCTTGATAGCTGAGCAACATCTGCTCTAGTTGGGCGGTTAATGTTTGGCGCCGCTGTTTTAATTCATCTATCTGGCCTTTCGCCTGCAAATACTGCCCTTCGGTATTAAGCTGCTGCTCAATAGTGGTGATTCGCGATTGCGTTTCCTCAATAGTGATTTTTAAACTTTCAATTTCCTGCCGCAGTGAAGCAATACGCGCACTCACCGCGTCCTCACTACCATCGGTATTTTTTGACTTAAACTCTTTTAATTTTTCTTCGGCGGACTCAAGTTGTTTTTTGTAGGTTTGCACTTGCGCATCGATAAAATTATATGCACCTACACTTTCGTCGCGCTTGCGCTTGGCGGTGTCTTCAATAAATACATTCACCACCGCATTTAATATTTCAAAGGAACGATCTGGATTGGTCGTGGTGTAACTGAGCTGAACATAATTTTCATTGCGCTCGCGCGCCACCTTTACCCCTGCGCGAAGCTGAGCAACAATTGCATCCTGCTGCTCTTCTGATGCACCGGCCTTCAGCAACCCAGCCTGTTTGGCAGTCTCCAGCATTATGCGGCGCGTATAGATCACTTCACTGGCCTGCGCCGATCTATCAATTTTGGTTATTTCCGCACGTCCCTTCAGCAAGGGCTCAATAATATTGGTGACATCCGCAAACAACACTACCTTAGTCGTGTAGCTTTTGGGCCAAATCAGACCAACGAAGAGAAATAGATAGGCCACTCCCAAAAAGAGCAGCGCGCACCAGAATCGAAAACGAATCAATTCTGCGCGCAATGCCGCCAATAAATCTCTTAGATATGCTTTATCCATGAACTATCTCGATTGGTATTTCAGAAATCTATTAAACCTGGCTTGTTAAAAACTTCTTTCAGGTACGGTAACTATGTCTGATGGCTGCAAATCATAATTTGTGGATACATCGCCATCATTAATCAGATCATCAAGCTTGATTGGATAGACTTTTAATTCACCGCCGACCTTACGATACAGTTTTGCTTTATTGGCCGAAGCGTATTGGTTGGTGCCACCCGCTAACAACACTAGATCGAGAACGGTCATGCCCTCACGATAGGGAATGGATTGTGGATTGGATACTGCACCGGTAATTCTGACGCGGCGCTGAAAATCAGAGCTGCTTGGATTTGCAACAATGACGGTGACTTGTGGGCTTCTGATAAAAGTGGTGAGACTTTTTGTAATGCTTTGCGATAACTGGTCGGTAGTTAAATCCGCAGCCACTACGTCGCCAATTAACGGCATGGAAATTTTTCCATCGGGACGAACCGGCACACTGAGAGACAGCTCCGGGTTGCGCCATACATTAATGGTGAGCGCATCACCCACACCTATTTTATATTCCTCCAGTATCGCTGCATCTGCCGCCGCAGGCGGGCGCACCGATTTATTGCTACTGCATCCAGCCAAGATGGTTAACAGCAAACATGCTGACAAGATAAGATACTTATTTTTCATCTGGAACGTCCCTCGGTAATTAGTGAACACCTTTGCCTAACAAAACAATTTCCACAGTCTGAATCATGATTAACATATCCATAAAAAAGCTGTGATTCTTGGTGTAGTAAAGATCGTATTGCAGCTTGTTTTTGGCATCTTCTACTGATGCGCCATAAGGATATTTCAGCTGCGCCCAGCCCATTAATCCCGGTTTAACCTTATGGCGCATTTCATAAAAAGGAATTTGCTGCGCAAGCTCGGTGACAAATTCAGGGCGCTCAGGGCGCGGGCCGATAAAGCTCATATGGCCAGCAAATACGTTGTAAAGCTGGGGCAATTCATCCAGGCGCGTATTGCGAATAAATGCACCAACACGAGTTACACGCGAGTCATTTTTTTGCGCCCACACTGCGCCATTTTTCTCCGCGTCTTGCCTCATGCTGCGAAACTTATAAATGCGGAAGGTGCGACCATTCAGGCCAACACGAATTTGGTGATACAACACCGCACCGGGGCTTTCCAATTTTACGGCCAATGCTGTCAGCAACATAAATGGCCACAACACCAGCAAAAATACCGATGCCAATGCCAGATCAAACAAGCGCTTTGCCAGCATACGGCGCTTTGAATATTTAAAGCCATCGGAGAATAACATCCAACCCGGCTGCAACAGCGAGATATCGATTTTCCCTAATTCGCGCTCACAAAAACTCAATGAGTCGCTGGATGGTATACCGGCAAGTTTACAATCCAAAAACTGACTTAAAGGAAAAGCATCACCGCTGGTGCGGCGACGCTCATCGGGGGAGATTACTATTTCAGAAATTTGAAATTGTTTGGCGAACTGCAGCCAATCTGAAGGTTCCTGAATAATCAATCCGGCGTCTACTTTTACCGGTTCATCTGCACTGGGGATACAGCCAACAATTTTTACCCCTAAGACATTTACGTCGGGCGCCAAATCGGCCAGTAACTTGTTAGCTTTACTGCCTGCGCCGTAAATAACAACCCGGCGTTTTAATTGATCGACGTCGACAATTTTGACAAAAATCCAACGGGATACACACACCAATAATGTTGATAACAACACGCTCCAAAAAATCAGCGATTGGTTGATAAAAGAACCGTCAAACAGCAAATTAATAAGGTACAGGGATAGACTGCCCAGCAAGAAAAAACTGACCATGGTGCGCAACACCATGCTGGAGAAGCCTTCGCGTATCAATGCGGTATATACCCCCATAGACAGGGTGCAACAGCTCAGCACTAGCGATAGCGTAATAACCGGTAACCATTGATTAGAGGCAATACCATAGGGCTCAAGGATATCCCCGTGGAACCCGAAGTATTGAATAGACCAGGCAACACCTGCAACGATAAGCGCATCTACTACACCGAGGTAGAGATAGGGCAAATGAATATAGTGCTTATTCAGACGAATATAGGACAAACCCGATTCCTTCAAGTTGATATGACAGAAATTTTGACAGCGCCGGATTATATCATGTTTTGTGACAATATTTCGACTTATTACCCTAGGCGCCTTATTGCCACACTAACATAGCCAATTCGCATTTCACTTCACTCGCGTCATTTAAACTTGGGGCGAATATGCTATTTTAGTGACCCGTTTGTGGATCACCTCCCGCTAAGGAATAATCATGTTTGCAAGCAACCCCAAGCTCTGTGTTATAGGTTTAGGTTATGTTGGCCTGCCTCTCGCCGTCGAATTCGGTAAAAAAATTACCACTCTAGGTTTTGATATCAATCAGGCGCGCGTCGATGCGCTACGGGCAGGAACAGACCACACACTGGAATTGACTACCGAGGAACTCAACGCAGCCGATCAATTGAGTTTCACCACCGATGAGGCCGATATAAAAGGTGCCGACGTTTATATTGTCACTGTGCCCACGCCGATCAGTAATAGCTATCAACCCGATCTGACACCTCTGGAAAAAGCATCCGCACTCCTGGGGCGCGTAATCAACAAAAACGCCATTGTCATTTTTGAATCAACGGTTTACCCCGGCTGCACCGAAGAAGTGTGTATTCCGATTATCGAGCAAACATCCGGCCTGCGTTTTAATAAAGACTTTTTTGCTGGTTATAGCCCGGAGCGGATTAACCCGGGCGACAAACAACGACGCATCCACAATATTGTCAAAATTACTTCAGGCTCCACTGCGGAAACTGCTGATTACGTCGATCAACTCTACCGTAAAATCGTAACCGTTGGCACTCACAAAGCGGGCAGCATTAAAGTTGCCGAAGCGGCCAAGGTAATCGAAAACACCCAGCGCGATCTCAACATCGCACTGGTGAATGAATTGGCGTTGATTTTCCATCGTTTGGGCATCGATACACTTGAAGTGCTTGAAGCCGCTGGTACCAAATGGAACTTTCTGCCCTTCCGCCCCGGCTTGGTTGGCGGCCACTGCATCAGTGTTGACCCCTACTACTTAACTCACAAAGCACAACAAGTGGGTTATTACCCTGAAGTTATTCTCTCTGGTCGCCGCATCAACAACCGCATGGGCGCTTTTGTGGCTGACTCAGTGGTGAAGATGATGACCAAACGCAAGGCTCATGTGGTTGACTCCAATGTACTGATCATGGGTTTAACCTTTAAAGAAAACTGCCCCGACCTGCGCAACACCGGGGTAATCGACATCATCGAAGAAATGCGTAACTACAACACCAATGTACAAATTTATGACCCCTGGGCAGACCCAGTGGAGGCAAAACACGAATACTGCCTGGATCTAATCGACAAACCGATTCCGGGCAGTTATCAGGCCATTATTATTTGTGTCGCGCACGATGCCTTCCGCGAAATGGGCGCCGAAGGCATTCGCGCACTGGGCGCACCCGATCACGTACTCTTCGATGTGAAGCATGTACTGCCAAAAGCGGCCGTAGACGCACGCCTCTAAGATGAAAATACTCGTCACCGGCACGGCCGGATTTATCGGCGCCGCGCTCGCCCAGCAACTGCTGGCGCGCGGCGACGAGGTTATCGGCATCGACAACCTCAACGATTATTATGATGTGCAACTCAAGCAGGCGCGGCTGGATCAATTAACACCCCAGGCGGGTTTTACCGAGCTGCGCATTGCGCTGGAAGATAAGCACGCGGTTGATCAGGCCTTTAAAACGTATCAGCCGCAGCGTGTGGTCAACCTCGCTGCACAAGCGGGTGTGCGCTATTCACTGAGCAATCCACAGGCCTACATCGATTCCAATATCACGGGATTTTTAAATATATTGGAGGCCTGTCGCCACTTTGGCACTGAGCATTTAGTCTACGCCTCCAGCAGTTCCGTGTATGGCGCCAATACGCGAATGCCGTTCTGCGAAAGCGATAATGTAGACCACCCCGTCAGCCTCTATGCCGCCACTAAAAAATCCAACGAGTTGATGGCGCATACCTACAGCCACCTATTTAACATTCCCACCACAGGGCTGCGCTTTTTTACGGTGTACGGCCCCTGGGGTCGCCCGGATATGGCGCCGATTATTTTTGCTGACAAAATTCGGCGCGGCGAAACCATTGATGTATTTAACTACGGCAAACATCGCCGCGATTTCACTTATATCGATGATATTGTCAGTGGGATTATTCATGCACTGGACAACCCAGCGCGTGCAAACAATAGCTGGACAGGCGACAAACCCGACCCGGCAAGCTCACCAGCGCCCTACCGCATCTATAACATTGGCTCCAACAATCCGGTGGAGTTACTGTATTTTATTGAATTGATGGAGCAGGGGCTGGGCAAAAAAGCGGTGAAAAATTTGCTGCCGCTGCAACCGGGCGATGTGCCCGACACCTATGCCAATGTAGATTTACTAGCCGATGCCGTAGGTTACAAGCCGCAGACCTCTATTGAAGAAGGGGTGGAGCGCTTTGTTTCATGGTATAGACATTATTACCCAATACACTGAACCCACTTTTTCCGAGCACACAGTACATGTCACTCACGCACAGCAGCGCAACACCTAACAAAGTCACCCATGCGATGACCGTGGATGTGGAGGATTATTATCACGTTGCCGCCTTCGCCAAGGTGATTAAACCAAGCGAGTGGAAAAACTGGCCATCACGGGTAGAGGAAAACACCCATCGCCTGCTGCAATTATTTGATGATGCCAATATTAAAATTACTTTTTTTGTTCTGGGTTGGGTCGCCGATCACTATCCAGAACTGGTCAAAGCCATACGCGCGCAAGGCCATGAAATTGCCTCCCACGGTTACAGCCATCAACTGATCTACAAACAAAATCCAGACGTTTTTCGCGCAGAAACCGCCAAATCCAAAATCATTCTGGAAGATCTCGCGCAGACACCGGTTACCGGCTATCGCGCCGCCAGCTATTCGATCACACGTAAATCACTCTGGGCGCTGGATATACTGGCCGAACTGGGCTTCACTTGGGATTCCAGTATTTTCCCCACCCGCCACGACAACTACGGCATTCCCGGCAGCCCCGAGGAACCCTATCGCATCATTACCAATAGCGGCGCAAGCTTGCTGGAATTCCCCTTAACCACCGCCAAAGTGCTTGGACAATCGGTTCCCGCAGCAGGCGGGGGATACTTTCGCCAATACCCCTACGCGTTATCAAAATGGTTATTTGAGCGCGCCAGCCTCAATCAAACCAAACCGCAAATTTTTTATCTGCACCCCTGGGAGATAGACCCGGAGCAACCGCGCGTCCCCAATGCCAGTTGGTTTAGCAATTTCCGCCACTACACCAATCTCAAACGCTGCATGCCCAGATTGGAACGAATGTTGGGTGATTTTCACTTTGGCACCATGAGTGAAAGCATAGGCTCAACCCAAATCAGTAGAGAATTAAGCATTCACGATCTGGCGATAGATTTAAATCACAAATAAATTTGCCATAGACGGGCGCGGCCAAGGACAGTAGAATCGCCGCCCTCAAGGTTTTTCCCTCCAGCACCCGTAGCTCAGCTGGATGAGGCAAACGTTTTTCAACGCGTAGCGTTGAGTGCAGCCGACGACTGCATGGATGCAGAAGGTAGACAATGCAGGAGCATCTTGTCGAATGACAAACAACCTGTTGTTTGGCCGGACTTGAGCGAAGCGAAAGGAGTAGCTGCAGTGCGAAGCGCTGCTAGAACTTGCAGCAACTTAAGATGTAATTTTAGATTTTCCCTTCCAGCACCCGTAGCTCAGCTGGATAGAGTAGCGGCTTCCGAAGCCGTTGGTCACAGGTTCGAATCCTGTCGGGTGCACCATTCTCCAAATTATTTCAACTCTCTTATTTCTACTAAATTGCCCTGATCATCAAATTTCCACTCCTGATCAAAGTGATAATTACCCTGTTCTTCAGCGGTAATAAATTGCACCAAATCAATTTTATTGCCGAGGTTAGCAGCAAATTCTTTGGGTGGAATGAAATAATAATTTGCATTTTCACCGCCCCTAAAGGAGCGAATCGACGATGGGAAAGCAAAGGGATGAAAGGGCGATGCAATACCGGAAACCAATACATTAACTGGCTGCGGCTTACCTATAAGTTGTGCCGCGGCTTTGCTGAAACCGTTCAGCATATTTTTTTGCACCGACTCCATGGCCAAAACCCATGTGTTCCGAGTTCCCTGATACCGCTTCATACTCGTTAACGGACTCAGTACCGCCAGCACCAGCAACGCAATCAACAGTGGTCTGAAACTGATTTTATCCTGCACCATTTTCAATACAAAAAATAACAGCAAACAACACACATAGAGACCATTAAATGAATAACCTTCATAATGGTGGTTAGGCAATAATGCGTTGGGAAGCCAGGCCAAAAACGCAAATGCCACACAGACACACGCCAGAATTGTTAGCTGTTTATTTTTGTAAACCTTGTGCACCTGAAAGATAATTAGCAAAAACGCCAATACCAACGCAGGTGCAATACCTTCACTGGCATAACGCGCCAACTCTTTAAGCACACTCAAAGGCGCGATACTAATATGATAGCTAGTATCAGACGCAGCATCAGGATTAACAAATACCGATTTGGTTTTAAAGTTAATTAACGCAGAAATAACTCCAGCAATAAAAATTGCCACTCCAGGCGCAATCGCTTTCTTCCAATCTGTTCGCAGATAATAGATAAACCAACAGAAGGTTAAAAAACCAAAAGAAAGGATATAGGTTTCTTTTACCAGAAAGGCACAGCTACTAAACAATAAAACACAGCTAGTGCCAACATAGAAATGGCGCTCAGAGAGCAGCAGAAAACTATAAAAACCCAGCAATAACAACAAGTAAGAAACTTGTGAACCTATGTCTTGCGTATAAAAAGTATAAAAGTAGGGTTGCGTAAACAATAAGAAACAATAGAGCGCAAAAAATACAACAAAGGCACGATCAACAACCAGCCCGAGTAAACGCTTCGCCAAAAGCGCAGTCAGCGCGCAATTTAAAAATACTACCCCCACAACCCAAGCAACACTGCCCGGGTGCCCAAAATAACCGGTAAACTTATATATCCACATAAATAATGGCCGAGGCCAATTGAGCAAATTAATGAAACTATGCCCATCGCCCGGCGCAAACGCGAAGGATGCGGGAATGTAAAAATCCGAATGGTGGAAAGCAAGTGGAGAGTAATGCCCCGGAAATACAAAATTGAGCGCAAAAAAATGCACCAACCAAGCAACGCCACATAAAGCAATTACAGTAACAATACCATTCCCTGTAATAACTCCACTCACTCTTCTAACATTATTTTTCACTTGCAGCATGCAAAAATCCCATAAGCTTTCATTTACAATCCCAGCCTTTACAAAATTCATCATCGGCTTTTCTACATACAACCAGGATAACACCCCGGCCACAATTGCCAAGCAAGCGGCACTCAACCGATTAAAAAGTATTCCCTGCTCAGGAAAAAGATGACCTAGGCACTGCTGGATTAAAAAGCCATAAATATACACACCATAGGATGGATCTACTGGAATCCTTAATTTTTCCACCACAAACTTACGTGAGCCAAGATAAAGGCAGGTATAAAAAAACCACAAATAGAATAACGGAATCTTTAGCGCAGTTGACCAAAGCAATAGCAATAATAGGCCAAGCGCCAAAACCCCTTGACGATTTATTACAATAAACTGCTGATTGGTGGCAAATAGAGCCCCCAATGCAAAACAACCCGGCAGTAGTTGTGCTTCTTCACTATTTGCCAACAAGGGAGGCAAAATTTGCGGCATGAAAAAGGAAACAAAAAAAACGCCGGCCAAAGTTACATTTGACAGCCATTTAAATCGCCAAATGCCCAACCCATAGATTGCCGCCAAAAATAAATAACACGCCACCTCAAGGGGCAGAGTCCACAACGAGCCATTTAAACCGTGCTGACTTTCAGCAAAAACTCCAGGCAAGCGCCACACAAGCTCATAAAGAAAAGTATTATTAAAAAGATAGCGCCAGGTTTCACCCTGTTGAAAATATTCACTTAATGACAATGTGGTAAACCAAGGCCCCACAATAAATACCGAAATACACAGACAGACAAACAAACCAGGGAAAATCCTGGCAGCACGTTTTATTAAAAAAACGTCCATTTTTGGCACATTTAAAAAACTGACGGTAACCAGCAATCCACTGAGAATGAAGAAAAATTTTACTGCCAGGCTACCGGAATATTCAAACCGCAACAAATCCCACACAAAATCACTATTCACAGCATTTGGCACAACAGCAGATGCATGCCCATAAATAACCAGAAGGGCTGCAACTAAGCGAAACAAATCAAAATTATTGTTTTTGGGATTCAAAACTTGATTTAACAACATAACTTGCTGCTCGATAGTGTTCAGGTTACTAGTGGCCCGGCTCATCCATTTGGCGTGCTACGCCTATTTACATCAGCAGTAACCAGTGATGAATTCTGACTGGACAACAGGATTAATTGGCGACAAAAGCGGGAATTAATGTTTGTGCATTAATAAAATCTTCTTTAATTCCAATGTCGATAAAAAAATCACCAGCAGTCTGCGCATACAGACTATTGCCAACCATCTGCTGGATCACACTTGTTTCAAACGAAAATGGCGTGGATATAACCAGCTCATTAAATAAATTTACCGGCACATCATAAATCCCAGCGTTTATGTAACAGGGCGCAGATGAAGACTTTTCACCGAAAGACAGCACCAAGTGAGATTGATCATTGAACGCAATTGCACCATAACGGCCGGCGTTATCGACATGCTTCACCGCAATACCTACTGCACTCATGGAGCGACCAACCAAAGCTCGCAGCTCATGAAGATCTACTGCGCAAAGAGTATCGCCATTTAAAACAAAAACTCTTGTTTGAACAGCTTTAGTCAGCGCATATTGAATCGCGCCGCCAGTACCCAGGGGCTCAGTCTCTTCCGCATAAACAATTTCCGCACCTTGGTAATTATCGCCAAAGTAAGCGCGAATGGTGTCCGCCTTGTAACCTACAGAAAGAATGAAACGGCTAACACCCAATTGCATTAAATACTCCAATTGCCATGCCAAAAACGGCTTATCGGCAATCGGCGCCATTGGCTTTGGCAAGTCAGGCACCGCTTCACGCAAGCGAGTACCAAAACCACCGGCAAGAATAATAGCTTCAAACATAGAATTAATTTCGCGGAAACATTGCGGCTTCAACCAAACCGCAAATAATATGGCCTATGGCAATATGACCCTCTTGAATTTTTGGGGTTTCAGATGAGGGCATGCGCAAGGTGATATCGCACATATTGGCCATCTTGCCACCGGTGACGCCGGTGAATCCGATGGTCTTTAAGTTTAATTGCTTCGCTTCTTCAAAGGCAGCAATAACGTTGGCAGAATTCCCCGAGGTAGAAATCCCGATAAAAATATCACCTTCTCTACCAAGAGCCTGTACTTGACGAGAGAACAATCGCTCATAACCATAATCATTGCCAATAGCGGTCAAGATAGATGTATCTGTTGTTAAAGCGATAGCTGCCAAACCGGGGCGATCATAGTGAAAGCGGCTGACAAATTCACCGGCAATATGCTGAGCATCTGCTGCCGAACCACCATTACCAGCAATTAATACCTTACCGCCTTTGCGTATCGCATCGACAATTGTTTCCGCACATTCAACAACCTGATTAAGTAAAACTTTATCTGCCTGAATATCAGCAATTAATGTCGCTAATTTTGCTAATTCTTTTTCAATAAAATGGATCATATTACTCTCCAGGAGTGCGCGCCGTGTTTTACAAACACAGCAGACATGACTTGACCGTTAAATTCATTTAGTGCTCGAATTACGTTAGGGCGCTTAGCAGGATCAACTAGAAACATCATAAACCCGCCGCCGCCAGCACCCGATACTTTTCCTGCAACCGCACCTGATGCAATAGCGGCGTTGTAAATAATATCTATACCAGAATTACTAATCGTAGAAGCCATATTTTTCTTGGCTTCCCAAGTAGAGCGCAAAGAAGCAGCAAGATTTTCAAAATCGCCCTGCAAAATCGCTTCTTTCATATTTTTTGCTTCAGCTTTTACCGCATTAAGCGCAATCATTGCTTTGTCGTTGCGACCCACAACATTACTGGTTTGCTCTTTAATAATATTCGCCGACTCACGCGACACTCCCGTATAAAAAAGTACCAGTGACGACTCCAACTCAGCAAGATAATTAGTTTTAATTCGCAACGGGTTCACAATAACCCGATCGTGATAAAACTCCATAAAATTGAAGCCACCAAATGCAGCAGCATACTGATCTTGTTTACCGCCTGCTAAATTTAAATCTACACGTTCAATCTCATAGGCAAGCTTGGCAATATCATATTCGCCAAGGGGAAGTGCAAGATATTCTACAAAGGCTTGAACCATAGCAACGACCATTGTGGATGAAGATCCCAATCCAGATCCGGGCGGCGCTTCGCTATGTGTAACTAATGATATAGAAATGGGCTGCCCATCAAGAAAATCTCGCACTATACGGTTATAGACACCGGCATGAAGCTCCAATTTTTGACCCGCATCTATTACTGCTGTTGCAGCACCTTGCCAATGAGCCTCAATATCGGCTGCCACAAATTCAACACCATTATCATTATGACTCAGGGTTGCATAGGCATACTTATCGATAGTTGCATTGAGCACATAACCGCCGAACTCATCGGAATAAGGTGACACATCGGTACCACCGCCTGCGAGCCCAAGGCGCAATGGCGCTCTCGCTCTTACTTTGCCGGAAAGTTTGTCCAGATTTAAACGCATTTAAATTTTTCCTTCCTGTGATTCTGCAAGATTGAGCGCTTGACCAAGCATATTTCTCATAGTGGCACTGGAAAAATGTTGCTCAACAAACAGCGCACCATTTTTAGAGAGAGCACACCAGTTTTCATTATCATTCATGATGTTGCAAACATGTGTAGAGAACTGCTTGGCATTGGACGTAACACAAGCCACATTATCAAGCTGGTACAGCCCTTGCGCACCCACCTCAGTGGTCACCAGCGGAACACCATATGCCATAGCTTCAATTACTTTGTTTTTAATACCTGCACCATAGCGCAAGGGCACAACTGCAACACGCGCACTCATGTAATAGGTCAACAGTTGTTCATCAGTGACATAGCCAGTCACAATAATATCATCAGATGCCAAGGCTTTAACTTCATCGGAAGGATTAGATCCAATCAGATAAACCTTCACGCCATCAATCAGCTGTTTGATCTCAGGAAAGATGTCGCGGATAAACCATTTTGCCGCATCAGTGTTAGGCGGATGCCCAAAGCCCGCGACAAAAACAATCCGCTTATTATTTACCAACTCGCGCTGCATATAAGGTGCAGTATTTGAATAAACATAAGGTGAAATAGTTTGCGCATTAACAGCGGGATACTGACTTTTAATAAAGTTTGTCTCTTCATCCGAAGGATAGAGAACAACATCAACTGAATGCCAGATTTTACTTTCCAGCAATAAACAATCCTCGGCTTCTTTTAACAATTGTTTATTGTTAGTAACTTCAGCCTCATTTTTTATACGCGCAAAATGTAAATCGTGCCCATAATAAGCAACATGAATAGCAGGGAATTTTTTAAGTACACTTAAATAATTATCAGCCACATGAGGTCTACTCAACATAACATGTGTGATTTGGCCCTCCGCAGACCTGACCCAGCTTTCAAATTTACCAATGTATTCACTGCCATATAGCACCTCTACACCGAGCTGCTGCAGTTGCGACGTATATTCTGGATCAAACCACAAATTATCCGGCCAAAATTTAACACTGCAATTCAAATGCAAAAGACTTTCTATAAACGCCAACATTGTTCTGGAGCCCGCATCCCGATCTGGACGAGGGACATAGTGATCGACAATAACTACACAAGGTTTTTGTAATGTTTTATCGCGCGCTGAAAATACGCGACAGGCATTTTCCGGATGCTGCGCAAGAACCAACTTCCACTTTTCACAAAGTTTCTTTTGATTTTCTACTTGATAGGATTTAATACCCGTGCCGTTTACATCTGTGCCATTTGACACTCCTTCATAATGTACAACGACAGATGCCGGCTGATAATAGAGTTTTAATCCGGCCTCGCGAACCTTAAAGGCCAAGTCAGAGTCTTCACAATAGGCTGGCACATAAAGCTCATCAAACAAGCCGAGCTGGATAAAAAATTCTTTCTTAATTAACAGTGAAGCCCCGGAACAGTAATCAGCTTCTTTGAGATAATTAAATTCAGGCAAGTCAGGATTTTGCAGCCGCCCGTAATTCCAAGCGGAGCCATCGCGCCATAAAATACCGCCCGCTTCTTGCAAACGACCATCCGGGTAAACCAATTTTGAACCGACCATTCCGCAGTCATCGCGTCTGGCAAACACATCTAACATGCTGTCCAACCATCCATCAGTAACTTCAGTGTCGTTATTTAATAAATAAATATATTGTCCTTTGGCGAAGGATACCGCGCGATTACAAGAGCGTAAAAAACCTAAATTTTCTGGATTAACTTCGTAACGCAAGCCTTGCACTTGCTGCAAACAGTGAATGTCGTGATCTGCGGAGCAATCTTCCACCACAATAACCTCAACAGCAGCTTTCGGTTGATGGCGCACTATAGAAGCCAAACAGGTTAGAGTGATCGGTAAATTTCCGTAACTCGGAATAATAATCGATACTAAAGGTTGCTCCGATGATGGCATCACTAATGAAGCCAACACATTTTGTATTTCATCAGGCGGAATGACACCGGTTGCTGCTATAGCAGGCAAATTCGGTTTACCGCTGCGGCGCCACATTTCGTAATGCACCACACCTTCAAATAAAGGGCCTGCCACACGGTACATGCAGCCCGCCAAACCATTTTTAATTCGCGGACTAAGCGGTAATTTTTTATAAGTGTTGCGTGCAATACGTTGTAATTTTGGCTTTAGCGCGGCGGCGAGTACATCTGTTTCACCGCGCATTAAGCGCGCAACAACACGCAAAGGCTTGGTAATTTTCCAGGAGTGTGAATTAATGATTTTTGTGTAATTGCTACTAACTTCACTGAGCTGCCTAGTTAGCTCTTGATTCTCACCAGCAACATGAATCAGCTTCTGCTTTTGTGAATCAAGTTGCTGTGCGGCATTGAGTAGCTGTTCATCAAGGTCACCCACATGCTGCGTTAACTGCCTATTCGCATCAGCAAATTTTGCTATATCTTCTTGCGCCACATCATAATCGCGACGCAAATTTTGCTCCTTGATGCGCAACTCATGAACCTCCTGATCCAGGCCCTTAGCCCACCGGGTTCGCTCTTCAACTTGCTGCTCCAGAGATTTTGCCCAACTTGTTCTCTCCTCTACTTGCTTAGCCAGTTCTTTTGCATTAGTGATTTTATACACATATTCAATTGCTGACTTTTCAAGCTCATCCCACAATAAAAATTGTGCATCTAAATTGCTCTTATTTTCTTGATAAAACCTCAACAGCGTTATTTTTGCACTATTGTTATCGGTTAACATTTGGTTAAATAATTTATACGCCTCCACCACAACGGCAGGGCAGCGCTCATCATTCACCAATGCCAATTCATCGAATTTGCTGTGCCTTAACTCATTATCTAAAAATTCATTGGCAAACTTATCAGCCAACTGCATATCGACTGAAAGACCCAAGCTTTCTGCCAAACTCTCTATATGCGCAATGGGCCGATCCATCAACTGGTCATAATCCAATGGAATTAATTTTAGTTCTTGCGCCTCGGTGATTATGGATAAGTTGTAACTCAACCAAAGTAAATAGCCTTTTTGCACCGGCGATTGATTGCGCTGCAATAGCGAGTTGGCAACACTCAGAGGATGGCGCAAACAAAGTACATACTGCACGTCGCAATCCATACGGGAAAAAACTAATTTCCAAAACTTTAATAATTTTGCGACACGAGGATCTTTAAAGCCAAATACAGGTGTTGTTTTGGTTTTATCATTCAGCAGGGTAATTGCTTTTTCAAGATAACCTAACGAGATTAGTTTATTAATATCCTTATCACTGACCAAAGACAGGCTAAACCAGGTCTGCCCAATAACATCGAGCATTTCAATATTTAAATCATTTACCGATTTATCCTCAAAAAAACCTTTGGGATTATCAATCCCTGGCGGCAACAAGTTATCGCCCAGACTGACTCCCAAACATGCCAGTGCATTCATCACAGTACTGGTGCCGCTGCGATGCATGCCAATCACGACAACTAATTTTTTTGTTGTATTCACACGCAATCTCATCTTAAAAAGTAATTTATTGGCCTACATCTGCAGGCAGCAAAGTGTTAATAATTTGCTCAACACAATACTCTACCGAATGATCACAAGTATCCACTACTAACTCCGGGTGTTCGGGGCGCTCATAAACGCTATCAATACCGGTAAAGTTTTTAAGCTCGCCGCGACGTGCTTTGGCATATAAACCTTTGACATCGCGCCGCTCACATTCACTTAAGGGGGTATCCACGAAGACTTCGACAAATTCAGTGACATCAAATAATCGCCGCGCCATTTGCCGTTCAGCTTGAAATGGCGAAATAAACGAAGCCAATACAATCAGGCCAGCATCAACCATCAATTTTGCGACTTCTGCCACGCGCCGAATATTTTCTACACGATCAGCTTCGGTAAAACCTAAATCGCGATTTAAACCATGGCGAAGATTATCGCCATCTAGCAGATAGGTATGCAGTCCGCGTTCACAAAGACGTTTTTCCAGCATATTTGCCAGTGTGGATTTACCTGAGCCAGAAAGACCAGTAAACCAAATACAGCGCGGCTGCTGTTGTTTCATTGCCGCGCGCAGCGATTTATCAACGCTGAGTGATTGCCAGCGAATATTGGTTGCGCGATAGAGTGGAAACTCTATGTGGCCTTTGCCCAATAACTCTGAAGTTTGCAGATCCAAAATATCGATATCGGCACTTTTATGTTCATCGACACTAATAGCCTGAGCAGTGCTGATATTAGCAATACCAGTTTCACCTGCATTGAGTTTTTTTGCAGAGAGGTGTTCGCCGGTTTTGTCATCTTTTCGATATTTAAGTGCTGTCACACTCACCAACAATTCTTGCTGTCCACGCCGCAATAGATAAGTGCGCCCCGCAACCAAGGGGCGCACCGATTGCCAGGCAATTCTTATTTGGTATTGATCAGCAGTGAATGACACAAAAAATTCCTTTATTGAGCGATTGTTTCATTAGCAGCGACTGACTCACTCCAAACTACATCCATCGGCATTGGAAAAAGACCGGTAAACTGATCACGCACATCATCAATCATTTCAATCGATAACAAATCATCATAGCGACTCATCAGTAATGTCTGTTCCAGACTTGGAGCGTTAACCAAACGTAGGCGCACACGATAGACACCCTTTTGAAAACTGCACGTCATAGCAATCGATACGCGCTTTTCACCGACAAATTGTGGAATAGCAATACGCTTTCCGGTGAGCTGCATACCGCGATTATCAATAATGTCCACAATTAAAACAGGTGCCGCAATAACGGCAGTCATTACAATATCAACTGCCAGTGTCAAACTATGATTAAACGCAAGGGTGGCGTGCTGGCCCATACCAAGAAAACTCGCGTGCACCACATCAAAGCCATGCACCGCAAAACCTTTTTCATGGCGCTTAACGTCCAAGCCACTGCCTAACTCAGCAATGCGATCCTTCTGCACAATATATAAATAGTCAGCAATCACATCATCGGGAATACCCGCTTTTATTACGCGCCCCTTATCCAACAGCATGGCTTGATTACAAAACGCGCGCACTGCACTTAGATCGTGCCCAACAAACAACAGCGTGGTGCCGCGCTTTAATATTTCTTCGATTTTATTGAGTGCCTTAGCCTGAAAGCGCGCATCGCCAACTGACAGAGCCTCGTCGACAATTAATACATCTGGATCAACATGTACCTGCACCGCAAAAGCGAGACGAACCATCATGCCTGAGCTATACGTTTTTACCGGGCGCTCGATAAAATCGCCAATGTCGGCAAAGGCGACAATTTCGTCATAGCGCGCATCAATTTCGCGACGCGTTAAACCAAGAATAGAAGCATTGATATAAATATTTTCACGCCCGGTAAATTCTGGATCAAAGCCGCTACCGAGTTCCAATAAGGCCGCAATGCGACCTTTGGTTTCAACACTGCCACTGGTCGGCTGCAAAGTGCCGGCAATAATTTGCAACAGCGTACTTTTACCACTGCCATTTAAACCGATAATGCCGAGGCTATCGCCTTCTTGCACACAAAAACTTACCTGCTCCAGCGCCTGCACTGATTGGCAAGCACGCTGCATTAACCCAGCGCTATACCCAGGAAATAGCGGGCGCAGCAAGCGCACCAAAAAAGGAACAAGCAAGCGACTAAACGGAGTGCGCCAAATCAAGTAGGTTTTGGAGAGATTGCTAACCTTAATCATACGCGCAACCTACAACACGTCGGCAAAGCCGGGACGGACTTTGCGAAAAAAAACAAAACCACTGGTCGCAACGACTATTGCAACCAACGCATAAATAGCCAACCCAAGTAGATCAGGTAGATGGCCATAAATTAACACTGCCCGTGCAGACTCAACGATATAGGACAGCGGATTAAGAAAGATCAAGGTCTGAAATTTTTCAGGCAAAATATTAACGGAATAGAATATTGGGCTTAAAAATAATAACAGGGTGGCGAGTGTACCGGTAATTTGCTGGATATCACGCAGATAAACACCGAGTGCGGCAAGAAACCAGGACACTCCCAACAACAATAGAAAATAGGGCAACAGAATTAGCGGCAAAAGTAATGCAGTTACAGGAATGCGATGCAACTCAATCAATATAAAGATTAATAGCAAACCAAAACTGATAAGGAACGTAAAAATTGCCCCCAACAGGGTAACCCAAGACAACAGCTCCAAAGGAAAAACAATTTTCTTAACAAAGTTCTGATTGCCGGTAATCAGCAGTGAGGATTTATTAAGAATATCCGCCATGACTGCATGAATGGTCAAACCAAGAAACAGCACTATCGCGAAATTGAGCGTAGTTTCGCCGGCACTATCACTCCAACGGGATTTGAAGATGTATTGAAATACAAAGGTGTAAATGGCCAACATAATCAGTGGCGTAACCAGCGACCAAAACAGTCCCAGTACTGAACCGCGATAGCGCGAATGCACGTCGCGGCGCAGTAATTGCCAAATCAGGGTTTTATGTTTCCATGCCTGAGCGAACATCATTTGCTTGTGCCGCCCTGATTTTTTTTCTGGTTGTGCAACATCCAATTAATTGTTTTGATAATTCCAGTTTCGAAACTTTCTTGCGGGTAATAGCCAAGCTGGGCATGGCATTTACTGGGGTCAATCGCATAGCGGCGATCGTGCCCAGGCCGATCTTTCACAAAAGTAATCAGGCTTTTTGCTGCATCGCCTTTGGCATAGGGAGTATTCGGATACTGTTGCAACAATTGTGTATTAGCGGCCAATGCTGCATCTACCTGATCACAAATCAAATTAACTATGTCGATATTGCGCCATTCATTTTCGCCACCCACGTTGTAGACTTCGCCAATTTTTCCTTTGGCAAGAATTAAATCAATTGCGCGGCAGTGATCTTCAACATATAGCCAATCGCGGATATTTTTCCCGTCGCCATAAATTGGCAGCGCCTTACCCAATAAAATATTTTGAATAATCAGTGGGATTAATTTTTCACTATCCTGATAAGGTCCGTAATTGTTGGAGCAATTACTGGTGGTGACATTCAAACCATAGGTATGGTGATAGGCGCGCACCAAATGATCTGACGCCGCCTTGGAAGCAGAGTAAGGTGAATTGGGCGCAAATGGACTGGATTCAGTAAACGCTGGCGCATCTGTCTCTAGCGAGCCATATACTTCATCAGTGGAAACATGATGAAAATGATGTTCGGCAATACCGGCATCTAACCAGTACTTTTTTGCTGCTTTGAGCAGCACATGGGTACCCATAATATTGGTTTGCAAAAATGCATCCGGCCCATCAATTGAACGATCCACATGCGATTCAGCGGCAAAATGCACAACACAATTGATATCGTGCTCAGCAAATAATTTTTCCACTAACGGCTGATCGCCTATATCGCCCTGAACAAAAATTAGTTGGTTATTTTTTTCCAGCATCGCCAAGTGTTCGCGATGCCCCGCATAGGTTAAGGCATCCAGAACAATTAATTTATCATTAGGATGTTGCACAGCCCAATAGTGACAAAAATTGCTGCCTATAAAACCGGCGCCACCTGTGATTAACATATTTTTCATAGTGTTATTTTCAATCGTAAACAGTATTTAAAGATTGCAATGTAATATCTGCCTGTGGGTGCACTACACACACCATCGTCACTCTCGCTTGGGAGAGTCCAGCTTAGTGTTCAAAACCGGTGGATCCCCGCACGCGGGGATGACGACTCCCTCACAGAAAGGTAGTGAATGATAACTTTCTATCACGTTCGTTGTTTTTTGTAGGCGTCTAACATATTGGATAAGGCATCCCGCCAGTAACAAGGTGCGATACCCAATAAACCCCAGGTTTGTCGTTTATCTAACACACTGTACGCTGGGCGCTGTGCCGGTGTTGGATAATCACTGGTAGCAATAGGATTTACTTGAGGCATTTTTTCAATTAGCCCAACTCTCTTTGCTTCAGCAAAAATTGCGACCGCAAAATCATACCAACTGGCAACACCAGCATCGGAAAAGTGAAATAACTTTTGTTTTGGTCGCTGCTCCAATAATTGCCAAATCATCTGCGCGAGATTCACTGCATAAGTCGGTGTACCAATTTGATCTGCAACAACACCTAACACGTCCCGCTCTGCACCCAAGCGCAGCATGGCTTTGACAAAATTATTGCCCTGTTCGCAATAAACCCAGCCGGTGCGCACCACATAACCAGTAGAACAATTTTCTAATGCAGCTTGCTCACCGGCACATTTTGTCTGCCCATAAATACCCAGTGGATTAGTTTGATCTTCTGGCAAATAGGGTGAGGATTTTTTACCGTCAAATACAAAATCCGTAGAGACCTGAATTAGCGGAACTTGGTTCGCTTCACACCAACGTGCAATCACTGCAACGGCAAGTGCATTAATCGTATTTGCCTGCAGTTGATCGGTTTCTGCTTTATCGACTGCGGTATAAGCAGCAGCATTAATAATTGCGTCGGGCTTATACTGATTTAATAGCGCAGTTAATGTTTCCGGCTGGGCGAGATCAAACTCTGCACGAGTAAGCGCAATCAGCTGTAACGCAAAATCAGTTTTAGCGGAAAAAGCTGCCGCTGTTTTTTGCAGCGCGTACCCTAACTGCCCATTAGCGCCAGTAATTAGCACTCTCATGAGTTTCTCATTCATGCAAAAGTCTCAGCTTGCGCCAATGAGAGTGCAGCCTGATCTTTGGCGGATAATACCGGAACCTTTATGTCGCCCAGCGGCCAGTCAATTTTTAACGCAGGGTCATTCCACAAAAGCGAGCGGTCATGCTCAGGAGCGTAATATTCAGTGCATTTGTAATTAAATTCTGCGAGCTCACTTAAAACCAAAAAACCGTGCGCAAAGCCGGGCGGAACCCAGAAGATATTTTTATTTTCTGCAGATAGGTAAACTCCAACAGATTGACCAAATGTGGGCGAGCTTTTGCGCAAATCTACTGCGACGTCAAACACTTCGCCAGCAGTAACGCGCACCAGCTTTCCCTGCGGATTTTTTATTTGGTAATGCAAACCACGCAGTACTCCACGAGCAGAGGAGCTGTGATTATCCTGCACAAAATTTACTTTGATATCGCGTTCTTCAAACCAACTTTGACGAAACGTTTCCATAAAAAATCCGCGCTCATCGCCAAACACTTTTGGCTTGAACAACAGCACATCTGGAATTTTTGTTGCTATTACGTCCATTAAAACACTCGATCTTCAAGAATATTCATCAAGTACTCACCATAACCACTTTTTAATAGGGGCTCAGCGAGACTTATTAATTGCGCTTTATCGATATACCCCATGCGAAAAGCGATTTCTTCCGGGCACGCCACTTTTAACCCCTGACGCTTTTCAATGGTTTGAATAAACTGACTGGCGGCAAGTAAATTGTCGTGCGTGCCTGTATCTAGCCAAGCGGCACCACGCCCTAGCAGCTCAACAGTTAATTCACCCATTTCTAAATATTTTTTATTGATGTCGGTAATTTCCAACTCACCGCGCGCGGAAGGCGTGATCGATTTGGCGATATCTATGACACGGTTATCGTAAAAATATAAACCGGTCACGGCATATTTGGATTTTGGTTTAAGCGGTTTTTCTTCAATCGATAGGACAGTGCCATCATCGGCAAATTCCACTACGCCATATGCGCGCGCATCGTCCACGTGATAGCCAAACACAGTTGCGCCATTGGTGCGCGCATCGGCATTTTGCAGCAGTGCGGAAAAATCGTGCGAGTAATAGATGTTGTCGCCCAATACCAAGGCGCAGCTGTCACTGCCGATAAACGCTTCGCCAATGATAAATGCTTGCGCCAGGCCATCGGGCGATGGTTGCTCGGCGTAGGAAATACTCAAGCCCCAATCTGCGCCGTCACCCAATAATTCGCGATAGGTGGGCAAGTCGCGCGGGGTAGAGATAATCAAAATATCGCGAATACCCGCCAGCATTAAGGTAGTTAGCGGATAATAGATCATTGGCTTATCGTAGATAGGCACAATTTGTTTACTGATCGCTTTGGTAATGGGGTACAAGCGTGTGCCCGAACCACCGGCCAGCACTATGCCTTTGCGGCGGGATGCTGTTGTTGCGCGAGTGTTTTGCGGCATAAATCAAACCTTTGAAAAGACTATGCCCGCAAGGGCAATATCCACAGAAGTGCTACACAGCACCTCACTCTGAGGGGGAGGATTATCGCAGCCAAGGCCAATTGGGGCTATAGCCCATGTCGCTTAATAGGTTTTTTAGCTGCTTGTTGGCCGGACGAAACCAGTATTTGAGGAGCCTGCGACAGATTCTATGGCCATTTTTACTGTAATCCCCTGCAAATATGCGGGCTGGCACAGGAAGATTTGCATCGGCCACACCCAGAAATTTGCAAATCCGTGCAAGCGTCTGATGGTGCTGCGTAACTAACTCGCTGTTATCGATAATTAGAATTTGTTGATCTGGATAATAGCGGCGCAAATGCTGCAATTGTTCTGCATAGTTACCGCGTGTGCGATAGGAATGGCAGCGGCGCGCACTGTTCGGCGCACGGCTTTTATCACGGTGCAAACGCACAGCTTCCAGTAGCAGCGCTTGCCACAATGGTCGAACTTCAGTGCCGCGCCCAAACTCCATGTTGTATTGTGAAATTGCGCGCTCGGCTGGGTCGCGCAACATAATCACCAATTTCAACTCAGGATTGTACTGATGCAAAGCCGGTATAACTTCTGGCCAATAGAGATAGATGGGTGTTGCTTCACCGAGCAACTGCGCAGGGGTCGCCGCTTGAAAATGTGCGGCGTAGCGCTGATTAATCTCATCCACCGACCACTGCGGATCAAAATCCGGCGCATCGAATAAATGCACTTCTTTGCCATCGGCCATACAAATCTGATCGTGCTGCGCGAGAAAATGGCTAAGCGCAGTAGTGCCGCCCTTCTGCACACCAATAATCATAAAGCTCAGGGATCTCATGCAGAAGTCCTGATGCTATCCATTAATTCATCCAACTGCGCGAGCGGATAAAAGTAGCGCAGTGCATCGCCAAAGCCACGCAACTGCTGGTAAAACACTTCCATTTGCGCAAGATCATAACCACTATTGCGATTCGCGCGCGGTTTATGCTCCGCTTGATAGACGGTATCTAGCTGCAATTTTGCGCCGACGGAATGGGGGTTAACCACAAAATCCTCGTAACGCAAAATACGCCCATCAAGATTCTCTAGATATTGGCGGCAAAACCATTCGAGGATATGTAATTGCCGCTCTAGTCGATCACTTATCTGACCAAGCTGCGCCTTTAGCTGTGGGTCAAACATTTCACCCGCCGGAATATGCCCTTGGTTAACCGGCAAATCCACCTGATTCCAACTCGCCAATACCGCGAGCGGATTGCGCACTATGCCGTAAACAGGTAGCGAACTATTCAGCTCCGGCAACAACGCCGTAAACAAGGCATTGTGTTTGATCACCAGAGTAAAGTTTTCATCTAATAAACGGTTGTGCACATCAAGTTGACCGAGACTCACATCCATTGGTCGCAAACCGCCCTCCCCCACTGCCTGTGAGACAGGATTTTCAGGGACCTCTCCGTCTTTCTGACGGCTGACAACAACCCCCTCCGCCAGCGCAGTCATGCGATTTTGCTGCGCAAAATTAACCACTTGCGCAACGGCAGCAGCACGCCCCAGGGCAGGATCAAAATCGCTGGGCGTCATGGGCTCATGGAGCGCGAGCACGTTGGGATAGGCATTCAGAATATGACAACAGAGTGTGGTACCGGCACGCGGCAAACCGGTCAACAATAATGTGTTAGATGGGTTCAAACTGGAATCTCGGTAACTAAACAGAACAGGAAAAGCCGGAGGCCCACAGCTCATCCACTTGATTCATTAGCGCTAAAAATTCGGTGCGTTCACGCTGCAGTGAATGATAAGCCAAGGTTGCAGCGCAATGCTGTTTAAAAATGTTCAGCCGGTCATGCTGCTGGTGCAATACTAATGCTTCATTAACAGCGCCAGCCAACGCAGCACTATTGTACTCGGGTATCAGGCAATTTTGCTGGTTGTGGCAAAAACTGCGATTGCCAACGCAATCCGGCACTATGGTGATATCGGCATAACGCATTGCCTCCAATGCCGGCAAATAAAATCCCTCAGTAGGATTTGGCAACATGACTGCGATACGGCTCGACGCAAGCAACACCAGTAATTGTTCTCGCGGCAACCACTCGGTCACACAAAAAGAACCTATGTCCTGCTGCGCAAGCCTTGTTTTTAACTCTTCCGCCATGTGGGGATTTTTTGGCCCGAAAATAAAAACATCGTGCCGTTTTTGCCGGGGTTCAATTGCGGGGATATCAATGCCATTGGCGATAGTAAAGACTGGCCCATTTACTTTTCCAGTGCCTGTTATCGCCTTTTCAACCTCAGGTGATACACAAATACGAATGGCGCGCTGCGATAAAAACCTGTGCATTGGCTGCGCAGGATCTGCATGGCGAACATGTTGGATCAAATTAATTACGGGCTGATTTTCAGGACGCGCTGATGCGAGGTACATCTCCCAATCCATTCCCGCTAGAAACACATATTCGTAATTGGCTGGACGATAATCAACTAACTGATGCTGGTATTCGGGAAACCATGGATTGCTTTGATTCCAGAGGCTATTCGATGAAAAGGCAATTACAGGCTTGAAGTTGGAAGACGATTGCAAATGTGCAAAATAGTCCGCGACCTTCTGGTGACCGCCGGTGTATTCCTGAAAGTCGCGGTAGAAAAGTAGGCGCCCACCACAGCTTGCGAGGCTTGTTCCCTGCACAGTTAACGCCTCCTCAAAAAAGGTTGCTCAACATAACGATAAGTTAACTGAGAAAAAACAATAGTAACTATTAAAACTAGCAATGTTAGCCACTCACCCGTTACATTTATTTTAAGCGCAATCATAATTCGGGTTATTACTTCAAACACGGGCATATGAAACAAATAGATTCCATATGACAATACCCCTAGGTATTCAACCACTTTCAGCACTGTATATTTTACGGTGCTAGGTTCTCGTTGGGTCTTATCGATTATTGCTACACACATAACAATCAATGCGATTGAAGGTATTAGCGCATAAGCATTAAAGTAGTTAACTAATCCTTCTGACATTTGCTTTAGTCCAACAGAGCTGCAATAGATAGTTATCGCAACAAATGCGCTCACCAAAATTACTTTTATGCATTGACGATAACTCAGAAAAAAACTGTGATATCGAGGATTGCTTACAATGATTGCGCCAAGACCTCCAAGCAAAAATGCTGGCAGATTATATAGAAAATCAAATCTTGCGTGATAATTCCACTCGCGTCTTGATGCCAAAATCCCTTCGGAATTTTTTTCAAATCCAGAAAAGGAATAATTTGCCACAACCAAAAAAAATATTAGTATGATTAAAAAAGCAGCCACATCTCCATAGCGTACAGCTAGCCACTGCAGAGTAACAAATGCGAACGGAGCAATAGAAAAATAGAACATCTCTACAGGCATGGTCCAGTAGACATGGTTAAATATTATTCCATTCATCGGTTTATAATTTTCCACAAACAGAAACAGTTGGAATACTCGCCATGGATGCTCGGCCGCTGCAACCCAAAAAACCAACACACAAATGACAATGGAGAAATAATAAAGCGGAATAATGCGATAAAGGCGACTGCGATAATAAACAGCAACCCCTTTTAGAGCATAAGCATCATGCCTGTGCGCGATGAACCCAAGCGATACCAAATATCCACTTAGAGAAAAGAAAACCAATACCGGAATATAACCAAAGGGGTTGAAAAAAGCATTTAACCACTCATTTTCAGCCAAATGAAAAAAAATATTTGCCTGGAATGGCATATGGCAAAAGACTACAGCGACCGCACTTAGCGCACGCAACACCATTAGATAATCAATTTTAGATTTGCCGCTTTTGTCCATTTTTATTGCTTTCTCACACTAAACCCATACTATGATTCACCTTTTTTTATTCTCTCTCTTACTCTCATTATTGGTTGTTCAATCCACCTAACCACTAACCAAGCAACGAAAATAATTAAGGGAATGGACACCAACACTAACGTTACATCCCCCCTTGAAATAGTAAAACCAAGATAAGCAATTCCATTCATCGCCAAAAAACCTATTTGATAATGAAATAGATAAATGGGGTAGCTCAAGTCACCTATTTTTTTGTCTATATGCTTAAACCAAGCTATTGGCAAAGAGCCACTCACAAGGTAAGAAATGGTGAGCGCGCAAATAAGATAATTAATGTAGAAGCCAATATCGCGCACATATCCCCCAAGTGATGCAAACCACCAATTAGTAGGAAGAGCGATAAACAGCAATATGGGTACATACAAAGCCTTAGGAAAAATAGCCACCGCACGCACCAAAAAATCACGAAAATGATAAATCATTGCACCTGTTGAAAACGGCAGCGATGCAGCCCATACAGTAAAGTAAATTTCATCCCAACCGTAACTGTTAATTGCTGCAAACAAATGGTACGCAACACTTGATACAAACCATGTTGCAGTAATCGCCTTATTCCTTGATAGACCTACGCCGATAAGCAAGTAAAAGAATAGCTCAACCGTAAGAGCCCAAGCAGGGGGAGTCAACCTTGGCGACTCAAGCTGAGGAAAGAAAATAAATGTGTTTCTTAGTGTATCCAAGGTATCTTGAGGTAAATATATATCGGGGTGGAACGCACGCGTTGCAGATGCACTAAAAGTTAAAATTAGAATAATTGAGACAAAAGCCGACAACCAATATAGAGGATAAATCCGTAAAAAGCGGTTCAGAAGATAACGCCCAACCCCTTTTACCGAATAACCATAGCTTTGACTCATAACAGTGGTCATTAGGTAGCCACTAATGCAATAAAAACCAAACACCGCATATGCACCCAGCACGTGAGCACCGGCAAGGTGTTGTGTAACAACGAGCAAAGCCAATAGGGTTCTGTAAGCTCCAAGCATAATCTACCGCTTTATTTTTATACCATTTGATAGCAAACGCTATTTTTGAGAGGCGCATAATTAGTCGCAAAAAATAAGGGCGCCCGAAGGCGCCCTTATTTTTAACAACGTTAAATCTATTGTTAATTACTTAACGTCAAGATTTACAGTGTCGTTTGAACCGTAAGAAACTGAAGTAGTATCAGTTACAACGGTTTGAGTAGCTGCATCAATTACGCTAGCTGGAGCCAAGGCAACGATGGTAGCAGCAGTACGAGTACCACCAGTCAAGGTTACAACGTCAGAACCTTTCAGAACCAAGGTTTTGCCTTTTGCCAAAGTACCAGTTGCTTTAGTACCAGCAGTTGCAGTTACACCAGCTTCTGGAGTAAAGGTGATGCTGTAGGTAGTGTCGTTAGAACCACGGTTAACCAAAATCAATTTTTGGTTCAGACCAGCGTTAGTGGTCAAGTATGGAACTTGTGCAGTAGCACCGTTACGCTTGATATCACCCAATGCAGCAGTAGCAGAAGCAACACCGTATGCATTGTTAGTGATTCCCACTGGAGTGAAGGTCAAAGAGTAAGAACCAGCACTGATTACGTCAGTGGTGTTAGCAGTAACAATAATGTCATTGCCTGCACCAGCAAGAGTAATACCGGTCAGAGTGCTCAGAGTACCAGTAGACACTTTGCTAGTTGAAGTAGCATTTACGTCAGCGTTTACACCACCAAAGGTCAACTTGGTAGCAGTAGTAGCTGCATCGGTATCACCGATAAAGCTCAAATCACCAGTAACTGCCAACTTAGACTTACCAGCGCTTGTGTCCATTACTTGAGCCAAGGTGGTCACAGCGGTACCAGTTGCATCTACAGCACCAGCAGTCAAAGTAAACTTCACGTTACCGAGAGTTGCAGTAGTGCTAGGACCAGTGAACTTGGTAAATGGAGTTGCCGCGTTTACGTCTGCAGTGGCGCTAGAAGCAGTGATAGCGGTAGTCAACGCTGGAGCAACGCTGGCAAAAGCGTAGCTATCGGTAGCCAAAGCACCGGTGGTGTTGGTAGCAGAAGCAGCAACAGCAGAAGGTGAAGTGCTGTAGTGAGCAACAGTCATAGTTGCAGCAGAAGTTGGGCTCAACTGCATGTCAGCCAAATCCAATACAACTGCTTGAGCTTGAGTCATTGCAGTCACAGCGGTAACGTCAAAAATTACATAAGTGTCACCAGCAGCACCGCCTTGACCAACTTGCACTACGTAATCGGTAGTTACTGTTTTACCAGTCAGAGACAATGAAGCAGCAGAAACGCCAGTCTTGAACTTAGCACCGCCAGTCAAGTCGATACGAATGAATGCGTGTGAACCTGCAGAAGTACCAAAACCAAGGGCAAAGGTAGTATCCAACGCAGTAGCGTTAACAAATTGAACCAAGCCGCTGGTCACTTGACCGGTGACAACAGATTCTTTGGCAACAGTGATTGCACCGGTACCAGCGCCGCCAGTACCAGCAGTCATATCGATCGCAGCGAATGCTTGTGAAGAGAAGACAGCAGCAATAGCTACGCCTAAAATTTTCTTGGAAACCATATGGTTTAACTCCTATTTCATGAATTTATAATCAACGTTGATTTTGATTGGTCTTGGTTCCTTGGGTCTGCAAGAGCAATCCCACGATTTAAAGACCGCCCAAGAATATACTGCATCAAACCTATAGATCAAGCCTAAGTTATTAAAAGCCAACCCTTTTGCGCGGTTTTGGATTTAAATCACGCCGATTTTGATTAGAGCTTAATCATTCTGAACGGTATCTGAACCGAGCGCATCCAATTCTTCTGGCTGCTGAAATGCCTGTTGGATGCTTTTTGTCACTGCCTGCCCCTCTTCAGGGCTATTTATGACATAAGGAATAATCATTACCATAAGCTCGGTTCGGGCTGATGAATTGCTGTCAGCACGAAAAAGCCGCCCAAGTATAGGCATTTTTCCTAGCCATGGAACCCCTACATCGCCCAATGACTTAGAACTGGAGATCAAACCACCGATTAAAATCGAGCCACCATCTTGAAGCGTGACGGTTGTCTGGATTTTGCGGTTGAAGATACTAGGGGAGTCGATACCGCTACTCTCGTTCGGCTGCGCTTCGCTGAGCTCTTGATCTATCTCAATATCAACATGGCCAGATGCATGAACCACTGGCGAGACAGTTAAACGTACGCCTGTTTTTCGGTTGGTAATGCTCGGAGGAACGACTAAGCCACCGGTAGTGACACCACTGGACGAACTCAAGGTTGGAATTTCTGTACCTACATCTATAGTGGCCTGTTGGCCGCTCTTCACCATTAGGCGCGGACGCGAGCGAATTTCGGCGCGCTTGTTTTCATAAAATAGATTGAGCATCGCACGGGTTTCTCCCGCACTATCCAAGGTTGCACTTAAACCTGAGGAGCCAATCCCCATACCACCCAAGGTGCCCAACACTGAACCGTATACTTTGCCACCGACTTTTTGCGATCCGTTGGCGACAAACTCAAAACCCGTCTGCTCTTTGTCATTCAGGGTAACTTCTGCCAATAAGACCTCAATGAGAACCGATGGAGCGGCTTTGTCCAGAGTTTGAATTACCGGGAGCATATCGAGCCATGCCTGACCACTCCCTTTGAAGATAATAGTATTGCGGTTAGTATCCACCACAAAGTTACCACCATTGACCCGCGCGCTCGCACCTTGAGCACCAGAGCCTTGCTGCCCGGAGTTTTGTGACCCAGAGTTACTGGTTACATCGGAAATCGCACTACCGGAATCCACTCCACCAGAACGGGTATTACTGGTGCTTCCGCCATTTTCAAAGCTGTTAAGCAGTTCAACAATATGCGCTGCATCCGTATTACGCACTTCGTAAGTGAAGATTCCTTGATCAATACTCATTTGTTGGCGGCGATCCAGCACCTCCACCCAGTCACGAACATGGTTAATTATTTGCTGTGTTGAGGCGAAAACAACCAGTTGATTAGTGCCGGCTAATGGAATCAATATAATTGAGCCCAACTGTGAATTCATTTGCGCATCATAACCCTCAGCATTAAGCACCTGCTGGAGGTTTCTGCTGAGCGCATCAACCTTGACGTAAGCAGGCTCAATACTGGCTGAAAATTTGCCGCGCATCATTGGCTGATCAAGCACTTCTATTATTGCAAGCGCTTGATTCACCAAGTCTGGCTTACCTTTAAGCAGGACTGCATTACGACTCGAGTCTTCATTAACTTGTATATCTTTCCCTGTTAATGCATCACGCACCCAACTAGCCACTTTGGAATTGGTAACCACCTTCAAAGGTACAAACATAAAAATTGGGCGATGCGATTGAGGCACTTCCGGCAAGGTACGACCACTTACCAACAAAGGCGTCTCACCTAGAGTAATGTTTTTATCGATTACAAAGCTCAACACATCACCTTGCTGTGAAATCGCTACGCCGTAAGTATTCAGAGTGCGTGCCGCCACACGAAACAACTCTTCAGGCGGAACAGCCTCTATTAAACGCAAAGTGACCAGATCCTCTTGCTTCTCTATTTGTGGATCGAGCGTGAACGACAAACCTAACTGCTCACCAAAGACCTCATTAATAAAGACAGGCAGTGGCATGTTGTGATAATTGCCAGCGATGGGCGCACCTTTCAAACCCAGTGACAACTCTTGCGCCTGTGCGTCTGCAGTGGTTCTACCAAAAGTGACTGATGGCCCCGCTTTAATTTTGGTTTGGGGTGTCACTTGCTGAGATTGCGGCTGGCTAGCGATAGTATTGAATTCTCTAGGCTCACGCAGTGGATCGATTCCTGCCAGTTCCCGCCCCTTTTCTGCAGCAGTAGGTGTGTGCCAGAAAGTACTGCAGCCGCTAAGCGCCATGAGCACACTGAGCGAGATGACAGTTTTCAAGCTAACTATTGGGAGCGAACAGGTACTAAAGCTGAACATTATGATGACTTCCCGACTTGCGATGATGTTGGACTTTAATGGGCGGGTAGTTTGATTAACTAAGTGACGGCGCGCAAGGCTTGTGTGAAAACCTATGGATCCCCGCAAGCGGGGATGACGACTACTTACTAAACGCAGATTGCCGCAGGTGGGGATGGCGACTGACTGTTATTTGGCTTTGGGTTGATACATCTTGAGGGTTTGGGTTTCATTGCCCTGTTGGATTTCAACCTGATTGTGGCTGATGTGTTTGACAACCCAATCGCCGACCAATGTATCGCCCTCAGTTAATTGGCGAATGGCAGGCTTAGTGGTGCTGCCGGCAGGGGCAATAAGAGGAAGAAATAGTGCGTAGGTTTTATCACCTTTCGCGACCAGACCTGTCAGGCGCAGACTTTCAGGTTTACCTTCCAAGGCTTTGAGTGGATCTTCCGCTGGTGCGGCAGCAATGGCGGCACCTGCTTCAGTAAACCAGCGCGGTTTCTGCGACACAACTATAAATTGCGCCGCTGCGTCGTCGGTCTGGGGAAGAACCGAGGCTTGCCATTCGTTCTCTGTGGCGCTGCGTTGATCTGAGAAGCCCAACAATACCCAGAGCAGACCCACCACAAAACCCACCGCTAGTGCACTTGCAATCAGTTGATAGAGTTTTTGTTCGTGTTGCGGTAAGTGTGCAAAGTTAAGGCGCAGCATTGGTTGCCTCCGCGGTGTCATCGGCGGTGGAGAAATAAGCTGTTACCAGCAAGCTGAGTTGGCCAGCGCGTTGCGGGCTGTAGGCAAAACGCTCAACCAGAAGCGCGCGCCTATCTTCCGCCATAGCGCGCATCAGCGGGTCAATCTGCGCCACATCAATCATCGCCGACACATCGGCACTGACTTTTAATAGGGTTTCACCACCCAGCACGAGTGTTTCTGTAGGAGCGAGGCGCAAGCGCAAGCCATCAACATTGTAATTGGCCATTAATTGGCGCAGATAATTTTGTAAATCTGCTTCGGCCAAGCCGGGGGTTTTGGCTTTCCACAGCCGCTGGCTGAGCTGCTGGGCCACTTCGGTTTCTGCCGCCTCACGCTCTGGCCACTCAGTTTCAGATTTAAGCTGCTGCAGTTTGACCGCAGTGCGTTGCAATTGGTTGATGCCCTGCTGCTGTTCTGCGCGCCATTCGCCCAGACTAAGCGCAAAGTAAATGAGGAAGATATAGAGCACACCCCAGAGCATCCAACGAAGCCTTGGGTTGGCATTGGCTTGTTGCTGGAATTGCAGCCAGTGAGGCAGAAGAGCTTTGTGCAGATTCTCAAACATCGCTATCGCCCTCGCTTACGGCAGTGGGCAAATTAAACAACACCCGGGTTTGATCCGGCGTAATGCCCGGTTCAACCCGTACATCGACAAATGCGGTATTGGCGGTGCAGGCTTCGATCAGCGCGCGGGTGTCCAGCCCTTCTTTTTGCAAGACTAGGGCAAGCTGGCCGCGCTGGTATTGCCAATCGAGAATGACAAAATCAAAATCGGCGAGACACTGGTGTACTTGCGCCGATAAAAATAAGGGCGAGGGTGCTGCGATCAAATCCGTCACCGCCCGATTAAATTCTTGTTGCCGCAATGCGCCATCGCGCTGGTTAACCAAATCAAACATAGCCTCGTTTTGTGCGGCGACAGATGAGGCTAACCAAGACTCTTTGACTAAAGTCCCCGCCCCCATGCCCAACTCCAAGGTAACCCAAACCAGCAATATTCCGGCGATAAGTTTGGTCGCCACCGATTCGCTGGTGAGCGTCTCTTTGCTCCAGAAGGGTTTTTCATTCCAGGGGCGCGCTAACAAAGTGGCATCTGCCTCAGCCCATTCCACCCGATCCAGACTATAGCCACAGGTGCGGACAAAATCGGCTTGCGCGCGCGCATCAGGCCATTGTGGCAACCAACGGGTGTGGCGCAAATTACCTGCATCCCAATATTGCAATTCCCAGCCAAACAAGCAGGTTTGGATGCGAAACCCCTGCTCAAACGGGGCCTGCAACAGTGTTTCGGGCAAGACAGATGTGGGTAACGCAGGATCTCGTTCGCGTCGGCTGCGGATCGCGCTCTCATCCCAAAACCAGATTTGTGCGCGACCCGCCTCCTGCACCACCCAACTCGCCGGATGACTGAAGGGACTTGCTTGCTGCAAACGCTGCTGAATCAGGTTATTGCGCAGAGCATTGGGCACTGCGGTGAGGTCTATGTATAAATAGAAGAGATATTGACGCGGGATAATCAACCGCGCGGATTCCAGCTGCGTGCTGGCACTTGCTACCGGAAGGTCGCTGAGCAGACTGGCGCCGTCAGCGGTCATCACCCAGGGTGTGGCCAAAGAGGGTTGTTTGCTGAAGGACCGAAGGTTCATGATCACGCCTATTTATCGGGGCTTGGTATTGATAGTTAATTTGCCATGGACCATAGGGGCCAGCGGGCGTTAATTGTAGGCTAATCACTTCCGCTTGTCCCTCATCTAAATTCCATAGGCAAACTTGAAATTCAGTACCAAAGAAAAAGCGTGTATTTTCGTCGGTCAATCCATCAGAAATACCAGAACGCAAAAAAAAGTCATCTAAATTCATGAACGGATTTTTGTGCCGCTCGCTAACCAACTGCTCGGCCATTTCTTCGGTAACACCAAAATAAGCCTGCATAAGAGATTTAGGCATGCTATTGGGGTTTATCATTGAGTAACGCCGTACGCTCAACCACTCTTGCAACTTAAATTGTGGATTCAAATTCAACCAAGACGCCCATCCATACACGCGCTGCAATTCAATTTCTGAACGCAAATAATCATTGGTCGGTAATGCAAGACCGGCGCGCGCATACTCATACTTTTCTGCCCCCGCCAAACTCAGCGTATCGTTTGCGTCAATATAATCCTGCAATGCTGTTAAAAGTTGCCGGTTAATTTGTGCATTTGGTTCTTGATTGCCCATGAGCCGCTGCAAGTCATAATTATCAGGAGCATTTAACGCAACCAGCCCCATTAGGTCCTGAATATAAAACGCACTTTTTCCCAAGCCCAAGTAGCTGGTACCGTCCAATAACATTTCATCACCAACTGGATCAGTATTCAGCGTTCCTTCTTCTACATTTATGTATTCAAAAATACTCTGCTTGGCCAGCGTCATGCCCGCGCGGGTTAAGCGAGACGTGGCCAACACATAAAATAATGTTTGTTTTGTAGAGTGGAGATCTAATTGCTGTTGTAAATGCGACTTTGCTTGTATGCCAATCTTTATTTTCTCTTGTACATAATGATGGAATATTCCAGCGATGATCAGAATAATTGCCACTGACCAGAGCACAGCGACCAGAATAAACCCCTTCTGTGTCGAAACAATCACTGCTGGTTTTCTATTATTCCCGACCATACATTTTTTCATCAGCGGTAATTATGGCTCTCAGCCTTGTCTCTGTTGCAACTACAAAATTTAGCAATTTATCTCCCTGACGAACCTGCAATCTGATAGCGCTGGGTAAGGCCATGGGCTCACCTTTTGATGACAACCACCGATCACGCCATTTTTTTTCAAGATCCAAATACTGAAATTGTCCTTTTGCACCAGCCCATGTATTCACTATGAAGTGCTGCGCACCTTCGCGGTACCCAAGCACTAAATTGCCGCCCTTAATATTCAATTCCCACGCAATACGAGTCTTCACTCCTGAATTTTCCAGCAATGCATTGTAAGTATATGTAGACAGCTGATCTTGATTACCTTCCAGACCAAGGTCTTTAGGGCGCATAGCAACCTGCGATTGGAGTGTTGAAGCAAACCAACGATAAGCAAATGCTTGTTGATACGCACTAGCCTGATTTTTTACTACGCGCTGGTACAGCCCAAGTGAATACCCAAAACCCTGCATTACTACAGTGACCACCATGGCAACTATAATCAGAACTACCAGCATCTCAATCAAAGTGAATGCACTTTGACTGCGCAAACCTACTTTAGGGAACAAAGTCATCTTCATTCTTTTTCGGCTCCCGCGCTTGATACCAAGCTGTTTGACGATAACTGTAAGTCGCTACAACTTGACCGCCTTTATTTAAATCAACGACAACCCGATACAACCCCAAGTCATAAATTCCCACCGTCCCACGCGGAGACAAGCCCTGTGACCATGGTTCCACCAACTCTGCCCGCCACCGCACCTGATAGCCCGCAACATCAAACAAACCGTCACTCTCATTACGCAAATCTACTAACTTAAGCCGCTCGATGACTGAATTAACCACAAACTCCGATTCAGCGACCACTACAACGCGATTAAGCGAAATCAAATTAGTATTGATCCAACTGTAGATACCCATAGCCGCCATGGAGAAAATTACTAAGGCGACCATCGCTTCTACCAGCGTAAAACCAAGTTTCGAATTAATCATTTTCACGCGGCTCACAGTAAGGAGGATCGAGCTGCAAGCGGCGCTTGATGCCATTTAGCTCTACATCTATCTGCCCTCCCAAACAAACGCCATTCAATCGGTAATAGATTGGCTGATCGAGGCGCAGCTTGAGCTGGCCATTCAATTCCAAGCCCTCATTGACTAGCGACTGGAGTGCATCCTCTGGTCGAAGAGTAATATTTTGTTGGCGTGTATAGGCCTTAAGAGGAAGTGAAGAAAGAAGCTGTATTAAGCGCTCCTGCTCGGATTTATCCTGAAACCGCTCATAAATCGCAGGCAAGCGCGGTAGCACCAGCGCGCTGGTGAGCCCGAGAATCATTAGTACCACCAATAATTCAATCAGGGTAAAACCGGCGCGCGGGTTCATAGAATCCTCGTGCGGGCTACTTGGTTGCCAAGCCTATATCGGCATCCAAGCCCTCACCGCCGGGTTTGGCATCGGCACCCAATGAATAGAGGGTGAAATCTTGCAGGCCATTTTTTTCGCGGCGATATTGGTAGGCGGTACCCCAGGGATCAAGCGGGATTTCTTCATCCAGATAGGGGCCTTTCCAGTTTTGCTGGGCGCGGGCGCTGTCGGGTGAGCGGATGATCGCCCCCAAACCCTCTTGAGTGCTCGGGTACTCGCCCATATCCAAACGATAGGTTTGCAGTGCCGATTTGAGGAGCTTGATCTGGGTTTCCACGGTTTTGACTTTGGCGCCATCCACCTTGCCAAACATTTTGGGGCCAACCAGACCGGCCAGCAGGCCGAGAATGACCAGTACCACCAAAAGTTCGATCATGGTGAAGCCGCGCTGATGAGTCTTAGTGTTTTGCATAGATTTCCTCTGGAAATAAATGTTCATGTTAAATCGCCACGTCATTAACGCTGGTGATAGCTTGGATCAAGCCCAAAATAATCACCCCCACCGCAATACCAATAAAGACAATAGCAAGGGGTTCGATCATTAACAACAGGCGCTTCATGCGGTTTTTGCCTGAGTTTTCGTAGATTTTCGCCACCGCTTGCAGCATTTCCGCCAAGCGCCCGGTTTTTTCGCCCGCGCGGATCAGGTTGTAAGCGGTGGCATTCAAGATTTGGTTGTCTTGCAGCGCCTTGGACAATGTGCCGCCCGACTGTACCGCGTTGAGCGCCGATAACAGTGCTTTGCTGCGGCGGGTATTTTTGACGCTGGAGCGCGCCAGATCCAATGCTTTGGTCAGTTCGATATGGCTCGCCAGCATCGCCGCCATGACCGATGACCAGCGTGCAATATCCGATTCCGCTAACCAGCGGCCAAAAATCGGGAAGCCGGCGAGCTTATCGAGTAGCGCTTGGCGCACAGCAGGTTTGGCAAATTGCATCCCAGCCATCACCGCTAAAATCACCACCAGCGCCGCAACCCAATAGAAGTTTTCATTCAACCATAAACCGGTTGAAAGCACCGCCGTTGCCAACATCGGCAACTCTTGTTTGCCATCCATTAAATTGGCGAACTTTGGGACTACAAAAACAAAAATAAGTGCCACTGCACTCAGGCCGGACAGCACCAGAATCGCCGGGTAAATCAGCGCATTGCGCAGCTCGTTGACAACCGAGAGATCGTACTCCATCTGCTCTACGCCGCGGCGCATAGTCGCACCCAACTGGCCGGATGCCTCGCCCGCTTCCACCAACTGGATGAAATAGGAAGGCAATTGCAGATCCGCAGCGCGCAATGCATTGCCAAAGCTGGCGCCACGCTGCAATTGCTCAGAGGCGGATTGGTAAAACCGGCGCAATTTGGGATGGGAGTCAGCTTCATGGAGGGATTGCAGCGCTTCGGCGATAGATACGCCCGACTCCAACATGGTGGTCAATTCAAACAGCGAGATGGTGATGTCTTCGCGGCTGAGTTTTTTGCGCAAACCGCCCTGCTCTTCTTCGCGCGGCGTGACCGTGAGTGGCTGCAGATTTTTCTCACGGATCAGGCGCGCGGCTTCGCGCTCGTCGCTGGCATCTATCACTCCGACGATCACGGCTTGGTTTTGGTCGAGCGCCTTGTAGCTAAATTGCACTGGTCGCTCCCTTATTCCGCATCAATATTGGTGGCGCGCATCACTTCTTCCACTGTGGTCAGGCCTTTTGCGGCTTTGATCAGGCCGTCCTGATACATCGATCTGTGTCCCTGCCGCCGCGCCAGTTTGCGCATTTCAGTCACCGGGGTATTGGCGATAATCATGTCGTGCAGTTCGGTGGAGATGGGCACAATTTCGTACACCCCCATACGACCTGAGTAACCTGTGTGATTGCAGGCGGCACAGCCAACCGCATCCACCCAGTTAGGGGCAAAGTCGCGCCCAAGTTTGGCAAATTCGGCGCTGATCGACTCAGGTACCTGGGCCGGTTTGGCGCAATGTTTACAGACTTTACGCACCAGCCGCTGAGCCTGCACCGCTTTAATCGGCGCGGCGACCAAGAAGGGCTCCACGCCCATATCAATCAAGCGGGTAAAAGCAGAGAGCGAGTCGTTGGTATGCAGGGTCGATAGCACCAAGTGACCAGTCAGCGCTGACTGAATCGCAATTTGTGCTGTTTCCAAATCTCGTATTTCACCCACCATGATCACATCCGGATCCTGCCGCAAAAATGCACGTAGGGCTTTGGCAAAGGTGTAGCCAATTTCAGCGTGCGCTTGCACCTGAGTAATGCCGGGCAATTGGTACTCTACTGGATCTTCTACGGTGAGTATTTTGCGTGTGCCGTCGGTCGCTTCTTGCAGCGCGGCATAGAGGGTGGTGGATTTACCCGAGCCGGTCGGGCCGGTGACCAGCACTATGCCGTTGGATTCTTGCATCAGCGCGCCGACCAGATCCATATGATCCTGCTCCAGCCCGAGGGTTTGCAGGGACAGCTCTTTGCGATCTTTCGGCAGCAGACGCATGACGATAGATTCGCCGTGCACACCCGGTAGGGTCGAGACACGCACATCCATCTCGCGACCATTCACACGAGTGGTGATACGGCCATCCTGTGGTAAACGGCGCTCGGCAATGTCTATCTCAGAAATCAGTTTTACCCGCGAAGCGACGGCGGGATAGCGGTCAATCGGCTGCTCCAGATGGGTTTGCAGCACACCGTCCACACGCAAGCGCACGCGGAAGACTTCCACCTGCGGATCGAGGTGGATATCCGAAGCGTTAAAGGCCACGGCTTTGGAAAAAATATTGTTGACCAGTTCAACCACCGGCGCCTCTTCCGCCATTTCGCGCAGGCCTTTGGTCTCGCTGCCCTCGGCAAAAAACCGTTCAGCGGTGAGCTCTTTGCGCAGATAGTCGATCAGAATATCGAGGCTATGGCTTGATACGAGGCAGGGCTTAATCTCATGCTCTGGATAGTGGTAACTAATGACATCGCGCACAAACGGCGAGAGTGGATCGCGCCCCGTGTAATGCAACTCTTGCTCGACCGGGCTCCAGATGAGTACACGGTTATCGATGCACCAGTTGATATCGATTTTGGACGATTTAATAAAGTGAAATAGCGCGCTCGCATCGGGCATTTCTTTGCCCGCCTGCACCACCGGTATTTCCAGCTGCTGCGACAGCACATCGAGCAGCGACTCTTCGGAAATCGAACCCATGCGCACCAGACCTGCGCCTATACGACCACCAACAGACTGCTGTAATTGCAGCGCCTTTTTGATGTCGTCCGGCTGCACCAGCCCGCGCTCGATTAACAATTCACCGATCAGTTTATTCACGCGTTCAATTCACTCTCGTCATTTTTGGAGAAGGGAGTCGTCATTTTCACCCAAAATCCAACATCAGGGGGGAGTCGTCATCCTCGCACAGCGGGGATCCATAGGTCTTAATAAAAAAGCAAAAGCTGGACTCCCGCGAGCGGGAGTGACGGGGTGCTTTCTTTGTAGCCCGCACATGAAAGTTATGATGCGCCAGTTTATTAAGGCCTCACAAATGGCTTGGCATACTACTGCAAAACGCGCCACTTGCCCATGCGCCACGCCGCGCAACTAATGCACCGGCGGCGCTGATCGGCTATGCTCGCTCACCGTTAAATTGCACATCAGGTTCAGTTGTGACTCCAGCTATCTCCACCATTATTGTCAATTACAACGCCGGCGCAGGTCTGGTGAGCTGCATTCAATCGGTTATCGACCAAGTGGGCGAAGTAATTCTGGTGGATAACGCCTCGCGCGATAACAGCATCGCGCTGGTGGAAACACAGTTTGCGGGCGATGGGCGCCTGCGCATTATCCGCAATGACACTAATCTGGGCTTCGCTGCTGCCTGCAATATAGGTGCGCGTGCGGCGCAGCATCCCTACTGGTTTTTTCTCAATCCCGATTGCCTGTGTGCCGCTGGCAGTGTCGCGGAGCTATACCGTGTACTCACCGCCAATCCCAAGGCAGGCATGGTAGGCGGATTATTATTGAATCCCGATGGCAGTGAACAGGCCGGCGGGCGCCGCTTAACGCCCACGCCGAGCCGAACATTGGTAAGCGCTCTCGGCTTGCGGCGTTTTGCCAAGCGCTGGCCAACATTATTGGTGGATTTTAATTTGCACCAACAGCCATTGCCGGATCTGCCGGTCAGTGTAGAGGCCATCTCCGGGGCCTGTATGCTGGTGAAGCCCGAAGCGGTGGCTCAAGTTGGCCTGTGGGACGATGAGTATTTTCTGCACTGCGAAGATCTGGATTGGTGCATACGGTTTGTGCGCGCCGGTTGGGAAATTCTGTTTGTGCCCTCTGCACCCATCACCCATGCGCAGGGTGTGTGCAGCAAAAGCCGCCCGCTGTTTGTGGAGTGGCATAAACACAAAGGCATGACGCGCTTTTATCGCAAATTTTTTCGCGAATCTTATTCGCTGCCACTGCTGTGGTTGGTGATTGCGGCGATTTGGGGCAGATTTGCACTTATCGCCGCGATCAGCACTGTCAAAAAACTCATCTGGCGCAGCTAACAGGCGGATAGATATGGCAATTTTTCCAATTTGACCAATACTTAAAGGCAGTTTTGCCAAATTGGATACCGCCCTGTCATGAATGATAAGCACTTTAATACTGGTTTGTTGGTTGCGATTTTGGCGACGATCATAACCATTTTGGCTCCCAACTATTTTCCGCAAAAGCGCCTTACAATTTGGCCGAATACAGACCTTATTACCTACTTTTATGCATCCAAGCAAAGCGATGGAACTCCCTCGGCTTTTTGGCTGAACCAAGAGCAAAGTCTATGGCGCTGCGTTTATCCTGAAGACAATAAAAATGAGTATTTTGCCTGTAGCTTTAATATATTGTTCGGCCAAAACCTATTTGACAGTATAAATATTGAAGAATACACCTATCTAAACTTTAAAATTAATTACTCCGGTAGCGCAAAAATTTTACGCATTTTTATTCGCAACGCAGACCCAGCCTACTCCACCAAAGAAGATGCCAACAGCACTAAATTTCACTCGCTGGTGCTGCATACCAAAGATTTAAAAGAAGAAGTTCAAATTCATATAGACGAATTTGTTGTTGCCGACTGGTGGTTAGGGCAATACGACATCTCACGTCATCTATCGCGACCAGATCTTAGCCACAGTGTAGTTTTAGGCATTGATTTTGTAGAAGGTTATCAACCAGGCAACCATGATATTAAAATCGAAAAAATTGAATTTGTGGGCGAGTGGATCAGCGAGGAGCATTGGTATCTGTTTATTCTTGGCTGCTGGATGCTAGGCATATTTTCATATGCCATTGTGCGCTTAGTACAACTACATCAACAGACCAAATACGATGTGCAAATCATCAACCAGCTCAGCGATAACAACGCCCAATTACAGCTGGAGACGGATAAATTTCGCCGCCTGTCTACGGTTGACCCCCTCACTCAAGCTTACAACCGTTTTGGTATAGACCAAATTGTTGCAACCTTAATGAATTTCAATAAAGGAAAAAAAGAAAATAAAAGCGCGCCGGATTTTGCGCTAATAGTTGTGGATATAGACCACTTTAAACGTATCAACGATCGGCGCGGTCACGACACAGGTGACCGGGTATTACAAAAAATTTCAGCAATCATTAGCACAGGCATACGTAAACAAGATTTTCTCGGCCGCTGGGGCGGCGAAGAGTTTGTTGTAATTATGCCAAGTACGCGCAAAGAATTTGCCATCGCTCTGGCCGAAAAAATTCGCATGATGATTTACGATACTGTGTTTGAACCAGACAACCCACTTGCGGTTACCGCCAGCTTTGGCGTTAGCGATAAATTGGCCAATGAGGATTTTGCAACCACCTTTAAACGCGCTGATAAAGCACTGTATGAAGCGAAAGCTCAGGGAAGAAATTGTTGCGTCATAGCGGATGATGAATTGCCTTTGTAATTTTATTTCGTCGTTCATATCCACTGCGACTGAATTACTCCCTTTGATTACATCTCCCTCCGTCACTCCCGCTTGCGGGAGTCCAGCTTTTGATTTTAAGACCTATGGATCCCCCCACGCGGGGATGACGACTCCCAACCTTAGACTTATTCTTTGAAGCGCAATAAAAAACCCGCCGCAGCGGGTTTTTTATTTTCTATTAAGAAGCGCAGAGTTACAGCTGATCAAAATGATCCGTCAACAAACAATCGAAGCGCCTAGCATCGTACTCCACCAGGCGCGCCACATCGTGCGACTGAATGATGTTTTTCTCTACCGCATCTTTTGCTAATTCTTCAGTAGTGGCACCGGTAATTTTTCCGCTGTTTTTGGCTTTGAGGAAAGTATTCCATACCGAGCCCAATGACAGCAGTAACTGATAGGTGCTCTCTACACGACCAAATGCATCCTGCGGGTCATGGCTAACATAGAGATACTGCGCAAGCATTTGCCGCACCGGATTTTCTTCCATTATCAAATCGCCCAGCTCGCGAATCAAATCATCATTCGGTTTGCTCACGATTTTGCCGTAAGGCATAGCGATAAAACGAACCATTTTAGCGAGCCATTTGAGCGGGAAGTTATCGGAAAAATCACGCAGTGCTTCTTGTGCGATAAACAGCGAACGCGTCAACGCATATTCGGCATGTGCATCTTCCGCACGAGTGCGCGCATGGGCTGAGTGGAATTTCAAAATCGAACTGGCGATAAACAATTGGCTGTGCACATCACCTAAACGCGCCGACAAGAGTTCGCGGCGTTTTAAATTACCGCCCAGCACACCCAATGCAATATCCGACATAGAGGCCAGTGCAGCACTCAATAAGTTAATGCGCTGATACCAACGCTTACTGAAATCATCTGCATTAGCAGGCACGCTGCTAAAACGCCCACCGAGGAAGCCCAGCAGTTTAGTGCGCAGCATATTGTTGCAAATATGACCGAGGTGGCTGATGAATAATTTGTCGAACTTTTTCAGCCCTTCCGCCGAATTTTCCAACTGCATGGTGAGCATTTCTTCAAACAGGAAGGGATGGCAGCGCATCGCGCCCTGGCCAAAAATCATCAGTGAGCGCGTTAAAATATTCGCACCTTCCACGGTGATCGCCACCGGTACTGAGTGATAGGAAGCCACCAGAAAATTGCGCGGACCTTTTTGAATCGCACGGCCGCCAACTATATCCATCGAGTGTTCAACGGATCGGCGCATCATTTCCGTCGCATGGTATTTTGCCATCGCGGTCATTACGGCTGGCGCACCGGTTTCCAAACCTTTGGTGACAAATTGACGCATGGCTTCAAGTGCATAACCACTTGCCGCAATATCCGCCGATGCCTCTTGTACACCTTCGAATTTACCCACTTCGGTATTGAATTGACGGCGAATGCGCGCATAGGCACCAACCATACGGTAATTCATTTCACCGCTCGCCGTGGATAGTGCAGGCAAGGATACACCGCGGCCAGCGCCAAGGCATTCAATCAACATGCGCCAGCCCTTGCCGGCCATTGCCGCGCCACCAATTATCCAATCGACAGGGATAAATACATCGGTGCCAAAAATCGGCCCGTTCATAAACGGCGAACCGGGGTTGTGGCGTTTGCCAATTTCCACGCCCGGGTGTTTAGCCGGAATCAGCGCACAGGTAATGCCGTATTCTTTTTTACTCGGATCGCCCAGCAGACCTTCAGGGTCATAAACTTTGAATGCAAGGCCCACCACGGTTGCCACTGGCGCAAGGGTGATCCAACGCTTGCTAAAGGTAAGCTTCAAGCCGATAACTTCTTTACCTTCATGCATACCTTTACAGACTATACCGGTGTCGGGAATCGAACCGGCATCGGAGCCAGCTTCTGGGCCAGTCAAACCAAAACAGGGAATTTCGGTGCCGTTAGCCAAACCCGGCAACCAGCGCTGGCGCTGCTCTTCGGTGCCGTATTTTACCAGCAATTCACCTGGCCCAAGGGAGTTGGGCACCATGGCGGTGACCGCTGCGGTGCCCGAGCGGCTGGCAATTTTGCTCATGATGCGGCTTTGCGCGTAGGGGCTAAAATCGCGCCCGCCGTATTCTTTAGGAATGATTAAGCCAAAGAAATTTTTATCTTTCAGATATTGCCAAGCCTCTGCCGGCAAATCTTTCAGGTCATTTTGGATTTTCCATTCATCCAGCAGTGAACATAATTCTTCCACTTCGTTGTCGATAAAACTCTGCTCAGCGGCGGTGAGTTGCGGCAGGCTGATTTGCGCAAATTCATTCCAATCTGGGCGGCCACTAAACAACTCTTTTTCCCACCAGGTTGTACCTGCTTCCAATGCATCGCGCTCGGTTGCGCTGATCGGCGGCATGGATTTTTTCAACATGGAAAATACTGGTTTAGTCAGTATTGCGCGGCGCACAGAACCAACATTTAACACCACCAGCACCAACACTAGAGGCGCAACTAACCAGGGCGATAAGAGCACGGGCGTGACCGCGCCCAACACCAACCAGGCAATAATCACAATAGAGGAGGCAGCAGCCAGTGCCACCTGACGATAGATCAATACGGCAACCAAGGCCCATATCGCCAACAAAGAAAGCAATAACATCATTTTTAAGACCCCTGAAAGGTTTTGTTTTGGTGAGTTTCCGGTGAGAACTCTACCCTTAACCTTAGCTCAATACCGTTAAGTTGGTGAGATTTCCTGCGTAGATTTGGCTCCTGGTGCACTTGAATGCACCAGAACACATCATTCCGGCGCAATTGCCATGCGGCAGCGAAACAAATCTACTTCCAGTTCATCGATCGCCAAGGCGGTGTCATCTATCAATTCAATACGGCTATCCAGCAGCTCTGGTTCACGAGCTGGCTCAGCATCTGGCGCGTTTTCCAACATCAGCGGCTTAACGCTGAGCACACCATTTTCGGCATTAAACATGTACACGCCCTGATCGGTATTCATCACCGCTTTGGCGCGCACCATGTTCAACCCGGTCATCCAGCCAAACAGCTGGTTGAAATCAAACCGGATTGTGGGCTGGAACATCCAGCCACAGGAATAGAAACCCTGCCCCTGATTTTCGCGGCGCAAGTAATCCTGCCCCTCGGGCAATTGAATCGCGGCATTGTAGAGTTCGCGCTGGGGCTGCAGGCGATTGTTGCGCTGCGCAGCATGGAGCTGGGGATTATTCAGCGTGTGTGCGGTGCGTGGATAATCCAGCCAGGCCACTTCAAGTTGCCCCTGTTGCACACTAAACGCGGCCTGTTTGGGTGGATTAAATTGCGCCACCAGCACATCAAAATTCGCGCGATCATCCTGCGAACACAAATCGATTTTATTGGCGACCAGTACATCGGCTACCGCAATTTGATCTTTGAAATTGGCATTTTCAGCGTAGCGTTTATCGTCAAGCTTGCGCGGATCAACCAGCGTGATAGTCGCGCGCAAATCCAATACCGTGTCGTAATATTCGCCGATAAGTGTGTTGATAATTTCTTCCGGGTGCCCCAATCCAGTTGGTTCAATAATGATGCGGTCGGGTTTGGTTTTGGCGATCAGCATATTCAAGGCGATTTTCATTGGCAGCCCCGCCACACAGCAAATACAACCGCCAGGTACTTCGCGCACATGGGCATTGGTATTTTTTAGCAGTGCGCCATCGATACCAATTTCACCAAATTCATTGACCAGCACTGACCAAACTTCATCGACCGGTTTAGTGCTGAGCAGATGGGTAATCGCGGTGGTTTTTCCTACTCCTAAAAAGCCGGTGATGATATTGGTGGGGATAAGTTTGCGCCCGACAGCAGCATCGGGCGCGGAGAGGTTTTCAGTAGTCATAGGGCTAGCCTTGGTCAACAGAGTGCGAGCATTCTACACAGCTGCGGTGCGCGGCCAAGCCTAAACCTTAGCGGGTGATACTTATATCCTGCACATTCACCTTGCCTGCACCGCCACCGCTCCCCGTTGTTTTAGTCGCGGCGGCTTGCGGTTGGATAGTCACCGTAGAACCTGACTCAGGCACCACCAGGTTATAGAGTACGGGTGTTGCCTTATCTACCGATTTGGTGATGGTCATAGGTTTATGCTGACGTTTACCCGTTGGTAAACCGCTCGCCGCATCGCGCGGACTGACAATCGCCTGACTCAACTCCACACTGGAGCTCACCGCAGTGCCTTTTTCATCGCACACCTGCACCTGGTAAGTGCCGGCGGCCAAATCACTTAATGTGCAAGTACCGGCCGGGCAGTGCACAACTCTTGATTCACCTTTTATATCGCCGATTTTTATATACATATCAGATGCGGCAACTGCAGCCAAAGGTGCAAATGCGCTTAACAAAAAACTGCCCACAATAATACGAATGTGCTTATTCATGATGATCTCCTCTGGTGATAGATGCTGTCGCGGGACTGCAAAACCTGGAGCAGCGCTGGTAGTACAACCACAAAACCTAATCGCCTTGTGGATAGCTTTTAGCCTACGCCTAACCCATGAATTCAATCTGAACAAATCAGGTGAAAAAGTCACAGCGCCCGGCAGCTTAAGAATAGACACGCGATTACAGAGGCTGTCTATTTTCTATACCAAACCTGTCACCTTAGGTTACAAAATATGTAACCGTTTACAAGTTTTTCACACCACAATTAAATACTGACAGATAATTTACACTCACCTGTAAAAAATACCTTAGCAATCAACCTTGGAAAAAATAATCGTTTAAAATCATTAACATATAAAACAAATAGAATCGAAATTAAAATGTAACTGTCGCAAAATTAGTCATTTTTTAATAGATAAAATATTAACCCTACAGTTTTAACTGCCACAAACCGTTTGAAAATGTAAACGATTACATCTAGGATTCCGCCATCTCAGTGGAGGACGTGGCACAACTCCATAACGCCCTCGTCCCGACTGAGTACCTGCCAACCCAACCCCGCAGGGACAAGATCACTCAAAACAAGCCACATAAAAAGTCAAAACTAGAGGACGCCACATGAACAGTTCTACAAGTTTTAATCGAAAGCTGCTCTCCACTATGATCGCCGCCTGCATTGCCACTGGTGCTTATGCACAGGGCGATTCAGTCGAAGAAGTTGTTGTCACCGGTGTGCGCGGCGCACAGGAAAAAGCGATCGATGTGAAACGCAACTCCGCACAAATCGTCGATTCAGTCGCTGCCGAAGACATAGGCAAACTGCCTGACACCACCATCGCCGACTCGCTCCAGCGTATTACCGGTATTCAAATCCAGCGCAGCGGCGGCCAAGGGAGTGTGGTGAGCGTACGTGGTATGGGGCAGGTGTTGAGCACCATGAACGGCGAATATTTTCTAACGCCCGCCAGCATGACCACTAACGGCGTGAA
>NZ_BBUL01000077.1 GCF_000953825.1 Cellvibrio sp. OA-2007
AGGGAGTCGTCATCCCCGCTTGCGGGGATCCATAGATATAGAATCAAAAGCTGGACTCCCGCGAGCGGGAGTGACGATGGAAATATAAAAACCTAAATCAATAAGGGCCGCACAGAAACGACCTTTAATTTAATAATTAACGAATCATTATCTCTCGCACTTCTGGCCGCACTAACTCACCAGAAAATTCCTCTGCAGACATTTTTTGTTGGCGCCCACTCGCTGTTGCAGGGCATGTACCCGTTGCTCGTAATTGCAGCGCAGCGGCAAGCAATGCTTCGTTCGGGTCGCCCAATTCGCGCGTCAAATCATCGGCCACTTTACAACCTTTGACTTTATCCAAACCGTTATCGGTACTGGACGGAATAAAGCCGTCACTATATTCACCAAAACCTTTGGCATTAATCGCTTTAAATTGAATGGTGTAATAGGTGGTGCCGCAGTTTGGCTGCGGTAAAAAGCCATAGGGTTTGCCGCAGGTGGTATCGCCAATTAAATACACACTCACACCAATACCGCGCAAACTGTTGATAACCAATTCACTTGCCGAGCAAGTGCCTTTAGTCGCCAACACATACACACGCTGTAAATTCAGGGTAGGCAAGGTTAAAGATTTATTTAAACCATAAAGCCCAGTATCCAAAAAGCCCCAGGGATCTTCTTTAGGGCTTTTTGAATTAGCAACATCTTGATAGAACACTTTATTGCGCGTGTTTGCCCCTGCAATCATATAACCCACTTGCGCAGCAACCGAGATGTAACCACCGCCGTTGTAGCGCATATCCACCACCAGATCAGTCACACCAGAATTTTTCAGTGAGTTCACAGCAGTGACCCATTGATCTTGCGCATCAGGAATAAATGTATTGAATTGCACATAACCCACCTTGCTTCCGTTATGGTTAATGGTTTTGGCAACCGAGACGGAATCGGTCGGCAGCGAAGCCGAATCCAAAACAACCTTGCGCGTGGTACTAGCCCCTTGATCGAGAATTTCAAATTCATGCACCGCGTTAATCTGCGAGGGATAAAGTGCATCAACTAGTGTATTAATATTAACGGTTGCAACACTTAAGCCATCGATTGCAATAATTTTTGCACCGCGCTTGATACCTTTATTGGCAGCGGGCGATCCGGTATCGCTATAGGTTACATAAATGGTACGCGGAACATCCCACTCGGTTTTCAGGTTGAGGCCGTAACCGTAGGTAATACCAGCAACCCAAGCCTCTTGATTTTCAGTGGGTTCATAAAAATGAAAGTTATCTTTAGGCGAACCTGATGCGGTTTTTTTACTGGAAACCAAACGCTTAAAATAGGCTTGCGGTGTATCACCGTTGTTAGGATTTACATCCGGCAAATCTTCAAACCACAAATAGGTTTCGTAACTCCAGGAGCGCAAGAAATTTTTCTCTTGCAAGCTACTGCCTTTTTTATCAGGAAAGGGAATGCCGGTAATTTTGCTCGCACCTACACGCGGTGCCGCACAATAGTGTGCAAAACTATTTGATGACTTATAAACTCCCGCTTGCCAAGCATCCGTATTACCGCCATTAGAAATTGGATTACCGCCGCCATCTCCACCGCCACCTCCGCAGGCAGCCAATAAACAGGAGAGGCCAAACGCGAGGCTGAACTTGGCCAAACGAGTGGATGTAAGCAACACAGAAAACGAAGGACGCGAGGTGACACGCAAGTATGAAGAGGATTCTTTCACGAGAGATTTCCTTAATATCCTATAAGCCCGAGTGCGATATGCCAACGGGTAGCTGCAGGATAAAAGAAAATGGCGGATAAAACTATGCCGCAACGCAGACATCATTGAATGGCTGACACACATCCCTGTGTGACGCACAAATTAGAGCTGAGTGGTTACTACAGGCGTCAAATAGACTTTTTTGGTGGAGATATTCGTAGCCTTACCGATAATATCGATTTCACCTTTAAGTCGGATATCTGCTGACGATGCCCCCATCAGCAAATTGATCTTGCCCGGTTCCAGCACAAAATCCATATTGCGATCATAGAAACCCAACTGATTCGCCGAGAGTGTAAAGGTCACCCGCGCCGATTGATTAGGTGCGAGGCTGACACGCTTAAAGCCACGCAATTGTTTTACTGGCTGAGTCACACTCGCAACTGGATCATTGGTATAAAGCTGCACGATTTCATCGCCTGCACGCTTGCCTGTATTGGTGATAGTTACGCTAATATCAACCGATTCATTGGCACTGAGCTTGGTTTTGCTCCACTGCATATCTTTATATGCAAACTGCGTGTAACTCAAACCAAAGCCGAATGGATAAAGCGCATCAGTTTTATCAAATGCATAACCACGTTTTGCTGCAGGCTTGTAATTGTAATAAACCGGCAAGTGACCAACGGAGCGCGGCACACTCACCGGCAATTTGCCACCGGGATTTACCTCACCAAATAAAACACGCGCAAGTGCATGACCGGTTTCTTGGCCCAGATACCAGCCTTGCAAAATAGCCGGTGCGGTTTCAGCCAGCTTGCTAATCGCCAGCGGACGCCCACCGATCAACACCACCACGGTTGGCTTGCCAGTTGCCAATACAGCATCAACTAATTGTTGCTGCTCACCCAACAACTCCAAGCTAGTGCGATCCCCCAGATGGCTTTCAGCCCAAGCCTCGCGCGAAGTTGCTTCGTTATCGCCCACCACTACAATCGCCACATCACTTTTTTGTGCTGCGGCAACGGCTTTGGCAATCATGCCTTTGGTGTCCGCAGGTGTTGCGAGCACCACCTCATCTGTATGCCAGCGCTGTTTGGAGCGTGAATTTGCTGCCGCAGAATCCGCATCGGACGCCCATTTTTCAATCGTCAACAAGGTACCTTTTTCATGATGAAGAGTTACCTCAGTGCCAAGATATTCTTGCAAGCCTTGCAAAATACTGACGGTTTTTTTCGGCACATCGCTGTAGCCACCAAGCAGGGTTTCGTCTACATGCGGACCAATCAAAGCAACTGACTTTAATGCGGACTTATTCAGCGGCAGAATATTTTTTTCATTTTTCAGCAGTACGATGGATTTCTCAGCGAGCATTTGTGCAAAAGCAACATGCTTGGCATTGCCGATAAACTCTTCAACGCCCTCTTCTTTCACATAAGGGTTTTCAAACAAACCGAGCATGAATTTTTCATGTAATACACGCGCAACGGCGGTGTCGAGTTGTTTTACGCTGAGCTTCTTATCTTTTACCAATTGCACCAGGGTTTTGTAAGCATCGCCGTTTGGCGTCTCCACATCAACACCCGCAGTCATGGCCATAAGCGCCGCTTCAGATTTTTCTGCCACCAGATGATGGCGGGAAATTAATTCAGCAATGGCAAAATAGTCACTCACTACCACACCATCAAAGCCCCACTCGCCGCGCAAAATATTTTGCAGCAAATCGACATTTGAGTGTGAGGGGATGCCATCGATTTCGTTGTAGGATGCCATCACACTGCGCGCGCCACCCACCTTGATTGCTGCTTCAAATGGCGGCAGAAAAATTTCGCGCAAGCCGCGTTCACCAACCGGCGCAGGCGCTGTATTTAAACCACCGACAGGCTCACCATGACCAGCCAAATGTTTTAATGTTGCAATCACGCGATTAGGAGCAATACCTTCACCATCACCTTGGAAACCTTTCACACTGGCGACCCCCAACTCAGTGACCAGATAGGGATCTTCCCCCATGGTTTCTTCAATGCGCCCCCAGCGCGGGTCGCGTGCCACATCCAGAATAGGTGTTAATGCTTGATGCACGCCCACGGCACGAATTTCTTGCGCGGCTATTGCGTACATATCGTGAATTAATTGTGCATCCCAGGTGCTGGCCAAGCCTATCGCCTGAGGAAAGCTAGTGCCGTTGCGCGCGGCAAAACCGTGCAGGGCCTCTTCATGAAAAATCGCGGGAATACCCAAACGAGTATTTTCCACTAAATATTTTTGGATTGCATTGGTAAAAGCAACGGTTTGTGCCGGCGTCTTATTAATCGAGATAGTGGCTTTATTTTCAGCGGGGCGAGCCACCTGCCCAATACCCAAACCTAAAATATCTTTTGCATGCTCACCGGTAAACACGCCCGCGTCTGTTTCCAATTTTTGGCGATCTGCCCAGACTGTTTGCAATTGCGCCGCTTTTTCTTCCAGGGTCATACGCTTGAGCAAATCTTTTACCCGTGCATCGATGGGTTTTTCTGGATTTTTATACACCGGCTCTGCCGCTACAGTCGTGGCACTAGCCAAGGCTAGCACCATGCTTGCGATACCTATTTGATAAAACTTTTTTGTCGTTGTGTTCATTGGGTTTTGACCTCGTGTGGTTAACACTTTTACTCATTATTTAGTAAATACACTCTTGCCATTAGCAACAGCGCCTTTAGGGCAACCGTAACAACATCCTTTTTTATTTTTTATTAGATTAAAAAAAAGCCGCCAAGCATCTGGTCAGTAATGAGTCGATGTTTAGCGGCTAAGCTTTGCTAGAAAAACCGGTTAACCCAAAACAATCAGGGTTAACCAATAGGGATTTAACAACCAGAATTAACGAATGTAACGATTGATTACGTTTTCGTATAGCTCCTGACGACCACTTTGCAGAACAATCTCGCCACCTTTATTACCCAAGTCAGCCAGTTGTTGCAAAGTCAGTTTGCCTTGCTCGTAAGCCGCGCCGTTACCTGAATCAAATGATGAGTAACGCTCTTTGCGCATACCTTCCAACGGCGATTGTTGAATCAGGCTATCAGCGATTAACAATGCGCGAGCGAAAGTATCCATACCACCGATATGGCCGTAGAACAAATCGATAAAGTCAGGGGAGTTACGACGCGCTTTTGCATCGAAGTTAACACCACCACCTTGCAAACCACCTGCGCGCAAGAACACCAACATCATCTCCACAGTTTCGTTGATGTTGTATGGGAATTGGTCGGTATCCCATGCGTTTTGGTAGTCGCCGCGGTTAGCATCCAATGAACCCAACATGCCAGCGTTTGCTGCTGCTTGCATATCGTGGCACATGGTGTGGCCAGCCAAGGTCGCGTGGTTAGTTTCCAGATTCAATTTAAAATCCTTATCCAAACCGTGGTGACGCAAGAAACCAATTACTGTTTCTGCATCGAAATCGTATTGATGCTTTGAAGGCTCCATTGGTTTTGGCTCAATGAAGAAATAACCTTTAAAGCCTTGGCCGCGGGCGTAATCGCGAGCCATAGTCAGGAAGCGCGCCATATGCTCTTGTTCGCGCTTCATGTCGGTATTGAGCAAACTCATATAACCTTCACGACCGCCCCAGAACACATAGTTCTCACCGCCGAGTGCGATGGTTGCATCAATCGCATCTTTCAATTGCGCGCCGGCATAAGCCACTACGTTGAAATCTGGATTGGTGGAAGCGCCGTTCATATAGCGTGGGTTAGAAAACAGATTGGCAGTGCCCCACAATAATTTCACACCAGAAGCTGCTTGCTTTTGTTTGGCGTATTCAACGATGGTTTGCAAACGCTGGGAAGTTTCTGCGCGAGTAGCGCCTTCATCGATCAAATCTATATCGTGGAAGCAGTAGTAAGGTGTGCCGAGCTTGGTGATAAATTCAAATGCCGCGTCCATTTTTTCGTGTGCGCGCGCCACTGCATCAGCAGTTGATGACCATGGAAATACTTTAGTGCCTGGACCGAACGGATCGTGACCAGCGCCACAAAAACTGTGCCAGTAACAGGTGGCAAACTTGAAATGCTCTTTCATAGTTTTGCCTGCCACTACACGATTTTCGTCGTAGTATTTAAATGCTAAAGGATTGTCAGAATCAGCGCCTTCGAAACCGATTTTGCCAACACCAGGGAAATATTCTTTGCTACCGATAACAACGCTCATAATTTTCACCTTGAGGATTTTTTTACTAAAACACTATTCAAAAAAATTGTTTATCGCGACTTAATTTTTCACCGAATTATTGCGGCAAAAAGTGAACCCAGTTTTGATAAGCATCCTGATACTGCGCAAGCAATTCTGCCTGCGGTTCAACCACGCTCAAGCGGGTCAAACCGGTAAAAGCTTCTGTTGCTGAAGCGTAATAACCACTGCCCAACGCCGCCGCGCGCGCTGCACCTTCGGCGCCGTCGGTTTCAAACATTTCAACGGCTGCTTGCGTGGTATTGGCAAAGGTTTGGGCGAACACATCGCTCAAAAACATATTGCCTTTGCCCGCGCGCACCACATCGCAACTACCGCCCAAGGATTTCAACACATCAAAACCCTGATTGAGAGAAAACACGATTCCCTCTTGCGCGGCGCGCACCATGTGGCCTAAACCGTGGCGATTAAAATCGAGGTTGCGCAGCTGCGCGCCCAGATTTTTATTTTGAAAAATACGTTCAGCGCCATTGCCAAACGGATGGAATAGCAATCCTTCACTCCCTACCGGCACCGCTTGTGCCAATGAATTTAACTGCGGATAAGACGGTGTTGCACCCGCCTCACCCAAAGTTTGACGCAACCAGGAGTACAAACGGCCGCAGCCGTTTACACAAACCAATACACCGTTGCGATTTTTTTCTTCGGTATTGGTAACGTGTAAAAACGTATTCACGCGAGATTCCACATCTGCTGCGGGCTGATCGGTCACACCGTAAATCACACCCGATGTTCCAGCAGTTGCCGCCACTTCACCCGGCTCCAGCACATTCAAGCTAAAGGCATTGTTGGGCTGATCGCCAGCGCGATAACAAATTTTTACTCCCTCGCGCAAACCTAATTCAGTGGCAGCACTTGCACTGACATGAGATTGCACACCAAAACTCGGAACAAGATCAGGGATCAAATCACTGTCCATTCCCCAGTGCTCCAATAGCTCAGTGGCAACACGGTTTTGTTTGAAATCCCACAGCGTCCCTTCTGACAATCCAGAAGCCGTTGTATTGATCACGCCAGATAATTTCATCGCAACAAAATCACCGGGCAGCATAATTTTATGAATGCGCGCAAAAATATCCGGTTGGTTTTGTTGCACCCAGCGCAACTTTGCTGCGGTGAAATTGCCGGGCGAGTTGAGCAGATGACCAAAACAATAATCTGCCCCCAATTCCGCGAGCGCCGCATTGCCCAGCGGTACCGCGCGGCTATCGCACCAGATAATCGACGGGCGCAGCACTTTTTGGTCTTTGTCTACTACTACCAAACCATGCATCTGGTAGGAGATACCAATCGCATCAATTTGCTTGGGGTCAAAACCTGCGCGCGCAACCAAGCGCGAAAACCCCTGACGGATACAGTCCCACCAGGTATCGGGATGCTGTTCGGCAAAACCCACTGCGGGGCTGTCGATCGCCAATTCAGACTCAGGATAGGAAAGCGCGCCCAGACTCTTACCTGTGTGGCCATCCAACACCGATAACTTGACTGAAGAACTGCCGACATCAATACCAAGAAACAACATAAAGGCTCGCTAATTCAGAGGGTTAATGCGCCCGACCAGTTTTGTCGCAGCGCGATTTGCAAGGTTCAGCACAGGCCTTGTTTAAAACTTGAGCATCCCCATAAACCATATGAACAGAATAGCTTATTGTCCATCTGACAACAAGATAAAAGAGTGTAAATATTTATCAGCACTACATTTTGAGCACCAGAAACAAGCATTGGACGGCAGGCAAATCGCAAAACTGCCGCTATAGTGCACAGAGACAAGGCAGGCTATGGCGCAAAAAACGCGTTAACATGCGCCTCTCGACCATTTTTACACCGGCTTATACAATGCCCATTAAATGAACCTATCGGTCAAAGCTCTACCAACCAAAAGAAACAATCATTCAAGCGCAAGCCCTGAGGACATTGCACGTGCCCAATACCCATATTCCCGGCAGCCAACACTCCCCCGATGCATTAAGCCTAGCGGAGAATGTCATTAAAGCACTCTCTATCGACAACCTGGTGTTTGGGTTGGAAGACGATGATTTGAAAATTCTGCTGGTCAAACAAACTGACCCGCTGCACCAAGGCAAATGGGCACTGCCGGGTGGATGGATTCGCTACGACGAAAATCTGCGCGATGCAGCCTACCGCCTACTGGAAGAATTAACCGGTGTACGCGATCTGTTTTTGGAGCAACTAAAAACCTTTGGCCGGGTTGACCGCTTTCCGAGTGAGCGGGTAGTAACTATTGCTTACTACGCACTGGTGAGTGCAGATAAGTTTTCACTGGTGGCAGGCCAGAGCGCTGCGGATGTGAGCTGGCAAAGCGTGAATAACTTGCCCGAACTGGTGTATGACCACGCCGAGATTATCGAACATGGGCTAAAAGTACTGCGCCACCAAGTTTGCCACCAGCCAATCGGCTTTAATTTGCTGCCCGAAAAGTTCACCCTGCTGCAACTTCAAGCGCTGTATGAGGCAATCCTCAATACCACGTTAGATAAACCCAACTTCCGCCGCAAGATCATGAAGATGAACCTGTTGTCGCCCTGCAATGAAAAACAGCAAGGCGTGCCACATCGCGCGGCAAGCCTTTATCGCTTTGATGCCGAGGCCTACAAACACCTCAGCGAGTCAGGTTTCGCCTTTGAAATCTAACCGGAACAGATTTAACTGGCAGTTTACAATTCGCCATATAGTCATTTAAACCTTATTGCTTTAGTATCTCTTCACTCTGAAATGCCAGTTCACGAGACTGGCATCTTCTCTGTCTCCGACCTCAAACACCTCTCGGCAGCTGCCCGCCATCCGGCAACTGTGATATGGTCGCGCCGTCGAACCAGCGGCAATAACAAACCAGCCCGCAAGGCCGGTATAAAAAGATAATTCAATAATAGGTATATCCATGAACGAGACCTCCAGCGCGAATCAGGCGAATACGCCGTTTATTATTCTCATTAGTGTCATCGCCACTATCGGTGGCTTTTTGTTTGGCTTTGATAGTGGTGTTATTAACGGTACGGTTGATGGACTGCGAACCGCGTTTAACATCAATACCGCCGGCTTTGAAGTTTCATCCATGCTGCTCGGTTGTGCGGTGGGTGCATTCTTTGCTGGTACCCTTGCCGATAAATTTGGGCGCAAAATTATCCTGATCATTTCTGCGGTATTGTTTATTGTGTCGGCTTGGGGCTCAGGCGTAGCAACAGGTTCGATAGAATTTATTATTTATCGCATTTTGGGTGGCTTAGCCGTAGGTGCCGCCAGTGTGATGTGCCCGGCTTATATCAGCGAAGTTGCGCTGGCGAGATATCGCGGCAAACTCAGCTCGGTGCAACAAGTTGCCATTATCACCGGCCTCACCGCTGCGTTTGTGAGCAACTATTTCCTCGCCAAAACTGCAGGCTCATCGCTATCCGTATTCTGGTTAGGCTATGAGACCTGGCGCTGGATGTTCTGGATGGAACTGATCCCTGCCGTTATCTTTTTTGTGGCACTGCTATTTATCCCCGAAAGCCCGCGCTTTTTGATGGCTTCCGGCCAAAAAGATAAAGCAAAAACTGTGTTGATCAAACTCTACGGCACAGCTGAAGGCACCGCAAAAGTCAGCGAAATCGAAGCATCTTTAGCGTCCGACCATCACAAACCACGCCTGTCCGACATTATCGATAAAGCCACCAAGAAAGTTCGTCCGATTGTTTGGATTGGTATTGGTTTGGCAGTTTTACAACAATTTGTCGGGATTAACGTGGTGTTTTACTACGGCTCAGTACTCTGGCAAGCGGCAGGTTTTTCCGAATCTGACTCGCTGTTAATCAACGTAGTCTCCGGTGTGGTCAGTATCGGCGCCTGTTTTATCACCTTTTTTGTGGTCGACAAAATTGGCCGTAGACCGCTGCTTTGGATCGGTTCGCTGGGCATGACCATTACCCTGTCGCTGGTCGCCATTGCCTTTTACGGCGCGCCGCTCGATGAGCAAAATAAACTGATCCTCTCCACCGAAATGGGCACCCTGGCACTGATCGCCGCCAACCTGTACGTGATTTTCTTTAACGTATCCTGGGGTCCGGTAATGTGGATCATGCTCGGTGAAATGTTCCCCAACCAGATTCGCGGTTCTTCCTTGGCGGTTGCTGGCTTGGCGCAATGGGGCGCAAACTTCCTGATCACCTTTACCTTCCCCTATCTGCTCGCCTCGTCACTCGGCTTGCCTGGCGCCTATGGCATTTACGCTTTCTTCTCCGCCTTCTCGATTTTCTTTGTGCTCAAGCTGGTCAAAGAAACCAAAGGCAAAGAACTGGAACAGATGGAAGGCTAAACCGGCAAGGGACGCACATCATCCCACAGCAACAAAAAAGGCGAATCCGCAAGGGTTCGCCTTTTTTGTTGGGGTAAATTGTATTGGAAAAATTGCTTACACTTCTTAAACACTGCAGCTGGTATACAAGCAAATCCAACTTATGGTTTAATTGACCACAACAATAACACCATAAACAGAGAACCATGCCATGCACCAGATCCAACGCTTGATCCCGCTGCTTTTTGTCACCCTCGGACTCACCGCCTGTGGCGGCGGAGGTGGAGGTAAATCACCTTCATCTTCCAGTCCTGCATCATCAACACCAGCCTCATCGGTTGCACCTAGTTCAACGGCAGCATCCTCAGTTGCGCCGTCATCTACCCCTGCATCATCTGTGGCGCCCAGCTCAGTAGCGCCCTCGTCCACGCCTGCCTCATCTATCGCCGCCAGCAGCTCAAGTGCTGCTGCGACTGTGCTAAACCTGAGCATGACCAGCGGCTGGCGCGGCAACGGCACCGGTAATAGCGGCATCACTTACAACAGCGATGGAGTCAGTTTTACCGCTAGTGGCGACAATATCGGCGCAGTGACCGATATAGCCAAACCTATCCTGCTGGAAGATGCAGTGATCAGCATGGTGGTAAATGTCAGCTCGGAATTCAAAGCGAGCGGAGCCAGCCTACAAATTTTTGCGCAGATCAAAGGCGGCAGCTGGCCGGGTGAATGGAATTGCTGGTCAGGCAATGAAACACTGACCGCAGGTGCAGACAGCACTATCACCTGTACCGTGAAAGAAGATGATAAAAAATTCAATCAAACAGATAGCGACGTGCAAATTGGTGTGCAAGCCAAGAACGCACCAACCGGTGTAGTTACTATCAAAAGCACCAAGATAACACTCGCCAGCAGCCAAACCAGTTCGGCAGCAACCAGTAGCACCGCCTCCAGTGCAACCAGTGTTTACTCAGCCAATGTAGATAGCCTGCATGCACTGGCAAGCTTTCCAATTGGCGCCGCCGTCACCAACAATGACTATGCTGCCTACAACATTCTCACCAATGCCTCTGAAAAAGCTGTGGTGGAAAAACATTTTGATCAGATGACCGCAGGCAACATTATGAAGATGAGTTACCTGCAACCAACGCAAGGCAACTTTACCTTCACCAACGCCGATGCCTTTGTGGATTACGCAAAAAGTAAAAACATCAATATTCACGGCCACGCTCTGCTCTGGCATTCAGACTATCAAGTGCCTGGCTTTATGAAAAACTGGAGCGGTTCTGCGGCAGATTTCATCGCTGCGGTAGAGACCCATGTCACCACCATTGTCACCCACTACAAAGCCAAGGGTAATCTGGTGAGCTGGGATGTAGTGAACGAAGCGCTGAACGATAGCAGCCCATCTAACTTCCGTACCGACTCAGCTTTTTACAGCAAGAGCGGCAATAGCGCTGTGTACATCGAAAAAGCATTTCAAGCGGCGCGCGCGGCCGATGCCAATGTGACGCTCTACTACAACGATTACAACATCGATCAAAACAATGCCAAAACCACCAAGTTGATTGAAATGCTGACTGACTTCCAAGCGCGCAATATTCCTATCGATGGCGTCGGCTTCCAGATGCACGTATTTATGGATTACCCATCCATCGCCAACATCAGCGCCGCAATGAAAAAAGTGGTTGATAAAGGCCTGAAAGTAAAAATTACCGAATTGGATGTGGCAGTAAACAACCCTTACAGCGGCAGCTGGCCGGGCAACAAAGTCAGCACCTTTAACAATACCGTTGCACTGGCACAAAAGAAGCGTTACTGCGAAATTGTGAAAGCCTATTTGGATACAGTGCCTGCAAATTTACGCGGTGGTATTACTGTGTGGGGCACCACCGATGCCAATACTTGGCTGAACGATTTATTGAAATCGCCAAGTCAATACAACGGTGAAAAAATTGCTTGGCCATTATTATTTGATAGTAACTACAACGACAAACCTGCACTGCGTGGATTTGCCGATGCATTACAAGGCACAGCGTGCAACTAAGAATTTAACCGTGTTTTAACCTTCATCCCTTTTGGGCAGTTACGCAAGTGGCTGCCCATTTTTTATCTATGCCCGAGGTAAATATATGAAAGCAAAACAACTGACTGGTTTTTTAGCTGCCAGCTGCTTGTCATTAAGTGCGCTTGCCAACGACAACCAAGCAATAAACTTTTATCAATTTACCTATGAAGGCAAAGATGCCGTTTTTGCACAAAAACCGGCGCAGGGCCAATTCCAAAATCCAATTATTGCCGGTTTTTACCCTGACCCTAGCATTACCCGCGCAGGTGATGATTATTATTTAGTGACATCCTCTTTTTCTTATTCCCCCGGTGTGCCCATTTTTCACAGCAAAGATTTGGTAAACTGGAAATCGCTCGGTCATGTATTGGTTACTCCGAAACAACTACCACTCTACAAACAACAAACATCACGTGGCATTTATGCACCAACCATTCGCTATCACAATGGTACTTTCTATTTAATTACCACACTCGTGGATGTGCGCGGCAATTTTATTGTCACCGCTAAAAATCCTGCAGGCCCCTGGTCTGATCCTATTTTATTACCGGAAGTGGGCGGTATAGACCCGGATATTTTTTTCGATGACGATGGCCGCGTATACATCGCCCACAACGATGCTCCTATAGGTGAACCACTCTACGAAGGTCACCGCGCGATCTGGCTGTGGGAGTTTGATCTTGAGAAGAAAAAAATTATTAAAAACTCGGGCCGCATGATTGTAAATGGCGGCACCGATCTGGCAAAAAAACCGGTATGGATTGAAGCGCCACACATCTACAAAATTAACGGCTGGTACTACTTATTGTGTGCAGAAGGTGGCACTGGTTACGATCACAGTGAGGTCGCATTTCGCACCAAAGATCTCAGCAAACCATTTGAACCCTACTCTGGCAACCCCATCCTGACCCAGCGCGATTTAGATATCAATCGCCCGAACCCTATCACCACCGCGGGTCATGCAGATTTAATCCAAACCAAAGAGGGAGAGTGGTGGGCAGTCTTTTTAGCCACTCGCGCCTATGACAAAACTGCGTACAACACCGGGCGCGAAACCTTTTTATTGCCGGTCAACTGGAAAGATGGATGGCCAATTATTTTGGAGAAGAGCAAAGAAATCCCCTATCAAACAACCGCACCCAAAATTACCTCAACCACCAAAGATGCAGAGCCGACCACAGGTAATTTTATCTGGCAGGATAATTTCTCCAGCAAAACACTACAGCATCAATGGGTCAGCTTGCGCACCGCGGATTCACCTTTTTATAAACTGCAAAAGAATAGCATTCAGTTACAAGCATTAACTATAGGGTTGGACGAACTGGAGCAGCCAGCTTTTCTCGGCCGCCGCCAGCAACACACTCAATTCGCCGCCAGCACCGCGCTGGATATTCCAGCAGAAAAAGCCTCCGCAGGCATAGTCGCATTACAAAGCGAAACCGCACATTATTATTTCGGCGCAACGACCAGCAACGGCAAAACGCAATTATTTATTGAGCAAGCCAACCAAGGTGCACCCAAGGTCATCAAGACACTAGTCCCTACCGATATTGGCAAACGTTTAACACTGGAAATTACCGGCAACGCAGGCAAGATAAATTTTTATTACCACAATAAAGATGGCAATAAAAAACCGGTACTGGAAAATGCAAACGCAAAAATCCTGAGCACGGAAGTTGCCGGTGGTTTTGTTGGGACATTGTTAGGTATTCATGCGAGGGCAGAATAATGCGCAGATTTTTTCTCTTCTGTATTTTTTTATTGCTTGCACCAGCCAGTTTCGCACTGGGTGAAAAATCCTGGCTGAGCACATCAGCTGGTCACAACCTGGTGCTGACCGATAACAACAGCAGCGCCGAATTGATTATCGATAACAATGAATTCCCCGGCGTGCTGCGCGCCGCAAAAAATTTACAGACTGATATCGAAAAAGTCAGCGGTAAAAAGCCGGCGCTCACCCATCTCATCGGCGATAAAAAATCATCGCTGGTAATTATTGGCACACTCGGCAAAAGTAAATTGATCGATCAATTGATTGCCGCAAAAAAAATCGATGTGAATAAAATTCGCGACCAATGGGATGCCTATCACGTCGAAGTCATCGAACAACCGTTCCCGCAGGTACAGCGGGCACTGGTGATTGTCGGCGCCAACAAACGCGGCACCATGTACGGTATTTACAGCTTGAGCGAACAAATCGGCGTATCGCCTTGGTATTGGTGGGCCGATGTGCCGGTAAAAAAACAAACCGCTTTGTACATTGATAAAAATGTGCATGTGAGTGAAATCCCCAAAGTGAAATATCGCGGCATTTTTCTCAACGATGAAGCGCCCGCACTCACCAATTGGGTGACTGAAAAATACGGTAACTACAATCACCAGTTTTACGAAAATGTATTTGAATTATTACTGCGTTTAAAAGCGAACTTTTTATGGCCAGCGATGTGGAACAACGCCTTTGCCGATGACGACCCACAAAATATGATTCTGGCCGATGAATACGGCATAGTCATGAGCACCTCGCACCATGAACCGATGATGCGCGCCGACAAAGAGTGGAACCGCTACGGCAAAGGCCCGTGGGAATATTCAAAAAATCCGGAAAATTTGTACAACTTCTGGGTCGATGGAACCAAGCGCAATAAGCCCTATGAGAGTATTTACACCTTGGGCATGCGCGGCCAACAAGATGAACCGATGAGCGAAGGTGAAAATATCGATTTACTGGAAAAAATTGTTCGCGACCAACGCAACATTATTAGCGATGTATTTGGTAAAGATCAGCTTACCAAAGTACCTCAGGTGTGGGCGCTGTACAAAGAAGTGCAAGGGTTTTACGAGCGCGGCATGCGCGTGCCCGATGATGTAATCCTGCTCTGGTGCGATGACAACTGGGGCAATATTCGCCGATTGCCGTCACCCGCTGAGCGCAATCGCGCGGGCGGCGCAGGTGTTTATTATCACTTTGATTATGTCGGTGGGCCGCGCTCTTATCGCTGGATCAATACAGTTTCCATCGCCAAAATTTGGGAGCAAATGCATCTCGCTTACGCCTATGAGGCGAATCAAATTTGGATTGTGAATGTGGGCGATTTAAAACCCATGGAGTACCCGATTGAATTTTTCCTCAACATGGCCTGGAACCCGGAGGCTTGGCCGAAAGAGCGCATTCCAGAATTTGCGACACTCTGGGCCGAGCGCGAATTTGGCAAACGACATGCGCAGGAAATTGCGGCGATTATGACCGGCTATACACGCCACAACTTGCGTCGCAAACCCGAATTGCAAGACGCCACAGTTTACAGCCAACTCAACTACGCTGAAGCCGACCGGGTGACGGCAGAGATAAAATCCTATACCGCGCGAGCAGAAGCGCTCTACGCAAAAATCCCGAAGGAACAGCGCGATGCGTTCTATCAACTCGTGCTCTTCCCTGCCAAAGCGAGCGCGATAGTCACCGAGCTTTACGATGCGCAGGCGAAGAACCATCTCTATGCGCAGCAGACCCGCGCCAACACCAATGAATATGCCGATAAGGTGCGCAGATTATTCGCCGCCGATGCAGCACTGGAGCAGGAGTATCACCAACTAAATGGCGGCAAGTGGAATCATTTTATGTCCCAGCCACATATAGGCTACAGCCATTGGAATAACCCGCCAGAAGATACGCTGCCAGTTACCCACCACTACCAGCCGCATAACTCGGCCGAAATGGGCATAGCCGTAGAAGGTGTAGCATCCGCCTGGCCAAGCCCCGGCAACTACCAATTGGGGCGTTTTGACCCTTTCGGCCAACAACAAAGAACCATTGAACTGTTCAATAAAGGTAAAGAATCGTTCGTCGCTACTGCCAAAGTGAGTGCACCTTGGATTATACTTAGCCACACTAGTATACAAGTTAACTCTGTGGCGCAACTTCAGGTATCCATCGACTGGAGCAAAGCCCCCAGCGGAGAAGCTTCCGGCAACATACAAATTGCAGGTACAGGTTGGGGCAGCGCCAGTATTGCGATTAAAGCGTTTAACCCCGGCATCAAAAAACGTGCACTAAAAGGCTTTGTCGAAGCAGACGGTTATATCGCAATTGAGGCGGAACATTATCAACGCAAAGGCGACGCCCGCGATGACAAGGGGGCAACGCTGAGCTGGGAGAAAATCCCTGAGCACGGGCGCACCCTGTCATCCATGTCGGTTTATCCGATTACTGATACTCGCTTTGCAGTGGCGGAACAGGCGCCCTATTTGGAATATGAGATTTACCTGACACGCGCAGGCACATTTTCGCTCATCGGATTATTTGCGCCCAGCTGGCCGATGATGCCGGGGCAAGGTTTACGCTACGCGATTGCGATTGATGACCAACCAGCGCAGATAATCGATTTAACCGCCGATATGAGCAGCGCCACTTGGGACGAAACCGTGCGCACTAACGTACGCACCAGCCGCAGCGAACACGTGTTTAACAAGCCCGGCACGCACAAGCTGCGCATTTACAGCCTCGACCCGGGAGTGACGCTGCAGAAAATTATGATTGATACCGGCGGCCTGTTACCCAGCTATTTGGGGCCGGAGGAGAGCCGCTTTTACTAACTACATTTAACCAGCAGTAGAGAAGCCATTGAATGAAAATTGTTGATGCGAAAGTGATTGTCACCTGCCCCGGCAGAAATTTTGTCACACTGAAAATTACTACTGATCAGGGCGTTTACGGCATCGGCGATGCAACACTCAATGGCCGCGAAAAAAGTGTGGTCTCTTATCTGGAGGATTATTTAATCCCCGCATTAATTGGCCGCGATCCACAGCAAATTGAAGACATCTGGCAATTTTTTTATCGCGGCGCCTATTGGCGTCGCGGGCCAGTGGGCATGACTGCGCTGGCGGCGATTGATGTCGCGCTCTGGGATATCAAAGCCAAGCTGGCGAATATGCCGCTCTACCAATTGCTTGGCGGAAAAAGCCGTGAGCGCATCCTGACCTACACCCACGCTAACGGCAAAGATTTGGACTCCACGCTCGATGCTGTGCGCAAAGCGAAAGAAAAAGGCTATCAGGCAATTCGCGTGCAGTGCGGCATTCCCGGCATCGAAAAAACCTATGGTGTTGCCAAAGGCGATAAAAGTTATGAGCCGGCAGATGCGGATTTACCTTCGACCGAAGTCTGGTCCACCGAAAAATATTTGAATTTTATTCCCGAAGTATTTGCCGCTGTGCGCAAAGAATTTGGCCGCGACATTCACTTGCTGCACGATGTGCATCACCGTTTAACGCCAATTGAAGCGGCGCGCCTCGGTAAAGAGCTTGAGCCTTACCATTTGTTTTGGATGGAAGATGCAGTGCCCGCCGAACATCAGGAAGCCTTTAAACTAATTCGCCAACACACCACCACACCGCTGGCCGTGGGCGAAGTATTTAACTCAATTCACGATTGCCGCGAGCTGATCCAGAATCAATTAATTGATTACATACGCACGACCATTGTGCACGCTGGCGGTATCACCCATGTACGCCGCATCGCCGATTACGCCAGCCTGTTTAATGTGCGCACCGGCTTTCATGGCGCAACGGATTTATCGCCTGTGTGCATGGGCGCTGCGCTGCATTTTGATTACTGGGTACCTAACTTCGGCATTCAGGAGCATATGGCTCACAGCGCACAGATGGATGAGGTATTCCCTCACGCCTATCAATTTGAGCGCGGCTTTTTTACCCCAGGCGAAGCGCCGGGGCACGGTGTGGACATAGATGAAACGCTCGCCGCCAAATATCCCTACAAGCGCGCCTGCCTACCTGTGAATCGGTTGGAAGACGGAACGCTCTGGCATTGGTAAGATTGTGCTGGCAAACAGCAAAACACAATCCACAACGAGACAATAATTATGACAACACAACAAATCCTGATGTCTAGCCTCATCGCTGGCAGCTTGCTCATCAGCGGCTGCCAAGATAAAACCGCACCTGAGACTAGCACTGCAGCTGCTTCATCCGTTGCTGCTGTAGCGCCCGCACCAACACCAGCAGATCCAGCGCAATTTATCGGTCAACCACTCATCAGCGAGATTTACACCGCCGATCCATCTGCCCATGTGTTTAACGGCAAAATTTATATTTATCCCTCACACGACATAGATACAGGCACCACCTCTGAAGGAGATGGCGATAAATTCGATATGAATGATTATCGCGTGCTCTCTATGGATAGCGCCGATGGCACCGCGACCCTGCACGATGTAGCACTGAAACTGGAAGATGTACCCTGGGCCAGCCGTCAACTTTGGGCGCCTGACGCGGCGGAAAAAGACGGCAAGTACTATTTATTTTTCCCTGCTAAAAACAAAGAGCAGATTTTCCAGATCGGCGTCGCCACCAGCGACTCGCCTACCGGCCCATTCAAAGCCGAACCCGAGCCAATCAAAGGCAGCTTCAGCATCGACCCAGCCGTATTTAAAGACGATGACGGAGCCTACTACATGTACTTCGGCGGCATCTGGGGCGGCCAATTACAGCGCTGGGCCAGCGGCAGCTATGTTGAAGAAGATAAATATCCAGCAAGTAATGAACCCGCCTACAGCCCGAAAATCGCCCGTATGAGCGACGACTTGCTGCAATTTGCCGAAACGCCAAAAGATGTGCAAATCATCGACGGCGGCGGTGTTCCGCTGCTGGGCACAGATACCAATCGCCGCTTTTTTGAAGCAGCTTGGGTACATAAATTTAACGGGAAATATTATTTATCCTACTCCACCGGCGACACCCACTTTATCGCCTACGCGATTGGCGACACCCCCTACGGCCCCTTCACTTACAAAGGCATGGTGTTAGCACCAGTTTTAGGCTGGACCAACCATCACTCAATCGTGAAGCACAACGACAAATGGTATTTGTTCTACCACGATTCACAACTGTCCGGCGGCCAAACCCACCTGCGCAATGTGAAAGTGACTGAGCTAGTTCACAATGACGATGGCACCATTAACACCATTGATGCCTATCTCGACTAGCGTCTACTGCACTGATGCAACAACCCGGAACCCCGCCCGATTAAATCCGGCGGGGTTTTTATTATTTGAAAGTCAAAACACAAAAATTGACTTTTGTCATACTAGGTGAATATTATTTGAACGCCAGCAAATGTCTTATCAATGGCAAATAGCCCTAATAATAATTACTCACACGAGACTAATTCCATGCGCAATCTTCTCATCAAACTGCTAAAAACATTACCCTCAGTTGCCCTTGTTTGCTTCCTATCGCCACTCACTAGTCAGGCGCAAAACACGCTTAATCCTAATTATTTTTATTTGGTCAAAGGCGAGTTAATTGGCCGCAGTATTTCACTCGGCGATCCCAGCAATTGGAGCACAAGCTTGCAAGGGCGCGAGGGAAAATCAGCAAGTAGCAAAGTGGCTGTAGCCCCAACCGACTTTAAAGCGAAAGGCGATGCTATTCAAATAACTTGGTCGCGCAAAAAAATGCAAGGGAACTTGGGGCTCTATGGTAATGCAATTGATTTATCCAAGTTTAAAGACGCTGCATCATTAACTATTGATATGCGTGTCGATGTTAAACCAGATAAGGACGTAAAAATCGGACTGGACTGCGGCTACCCTTGCCGTGCCGAACTGAGCATCAATAAAATGATCAAAACCATGCCCAAGGGTGAATGGTTTTCTCTGCCACTTCCACTGAATTGCTTTCAGAGCGACAATTTTGACCTGAGTAAAATTGTTGGCCCGTTTAGCATTGGAACAGAGGGAAAGTTTACTGTAAGTATCACCAATATCCGCATAGAAAAATTGCCGGATGGTGACAAAGGCTGCGCCGCTAACGAGTAAGTACAGACAGAAAGGGCGCATATCAGTTTTTCTGAATGCGCCCCTACAACCCCAATTGAGTCAGCTATTAGGGGGATGTATTAAAATTATTCCGCTTTACAGTTATCCGCTATATATCGTGTGTGCGTAGGCATAAAATCAATGCACTTATTGATGACCTGCTCGTACGCTTTGAACCTTTCTGCCAGCTCAGCCAAAGGCATTGAATCTACTGCCGGATGGTACTCTTCCGCTTGAATCCCCTGCCCCTCAAAAACGGCGAGCCAACTCGGAGTGCTAAATAACTCCTCGTTTTCTCGATAAATTCGCCCAGTGGAAACATAAAGTTTGATTTTCTCGCGCAAATATTCAGGTATTTCCATGCTGCGACAATAGTTCCAAAAATCAGAATCTGTGCGTTCAGTAGCCTTGTAATGCAAGATTAAAAAATCACGAATGCGCTCATACTCAAAAACCGTATTTTTGTTATATAGCTCTGCACCGTCTTCCATAAAACGCCGCGATGGAAACAAATTAATCAACTTGGAAATTGCTGTCTGAATCAAATGGATGCTCGTAGATTCCAACGGCTCCAAAAAGCCGCTGGAAAGGCCGATTGCAACACAATTTTTATTCCAAAACTTCACGCGGCGACCCGTTTTAAAGCGAATCACACGAGGGTCAGCGATGACGGCGCCATCCAAGTTTTTTAACAGTACTCCTGTTGCCTCATCGTCGCTCATGTACTGACTTGCATACACATGCCCGTTTCCAGTTCTATGCTGTAACGGTATACGCCATTGCCACCCAGCTGTGTGCGCAGTAGCGCGAGTGTAAGGAATTGGCTCTTCAATTTTCTCACAAGGGGCAGCCACTGCACTATTACAAGGAAGCCAATGCGACCAATCTTCAAACCCGGTTTTGAGCGCGCCTTCAATTAACAGGGCACGAATTCCAGTGCAGTCGATAAAGAAATCGCCTTCTATGACAGCACCACCCACAAGAGACAATGATTTTATATAACCACTATTTTCACATAGCTCAACCGAAGAAATTTTGCCTTCTGTACGAACAACGCCACGAGCCTCTGCATAACCTCGCAAGAATTGCGCATAACGGCCCGCATCGAACTGAAATGCATAACCAAAATCAGACAGAGGTGAACCATTGATATTGAGCGGTCGAGTAAACTTTTTGTGCCGCGCCGCCATGGTGGCAATAGAGTAACTTTCCAAACTCGAGGCTAATCCGCTACTTTTTAGTTTTAGCCAGTACTGATGAAATGGAAACGCATTTATGTCTTCACCATAAGAACCAAATGGGTGAATATAACTCTGACCTATTTTTTTCCAGTTAATAAACTCAATCCCCAACTTAAATGTTGCCTGAGTTTTTTTCATGAATTCATTTTCGTCAATTTCCAGAATTTGATTAAACTTTTGGATATGAGGAATTGTTGCCTCGCCCACACCAATAGTTCCAATCTCTTCCGACTCGACTAGATGCACATCATAATTAGTACATCCCAGCACCTTACTAAGCGCCGCGGCAGTCATCCAGCCCGCTGTACCACCACCGGCAATGACTATTTTTTTAATTTTATTATCACTCATAATATCCACACTGAAATCCAGAGTAAGGGTAGTTACTTAAGTATTGCGTACTTACCTAAAATCTCATCTTCATCAGAAAGTTGGGCAGCCAGATTTGAATTCACCATGCGCATTTGACCCAAACGCTTAACAACCAATTCCAAATTGCAGCCATTTAATAGAACATCGTGCTTTTCAGGCCAATAGTTATTCCCCAACAACAACGATACCCATGAGCCAGGCATCCAAGTTTCGTATTCTTCGAACGCCAACTTGCCTCGCTCTTTAAATAGGCTAAGTTTTCGCTGTAGCTCAGCGGTGCGCGGAATTTTGCTAGTGCAAGACCAAAACCCAGAAGATTCGGCGGCACCTAATAATAAATTGAGCTGCTGATAATCCAGCACTCGAGCATATTCATCGGATGTCAACTGATTATATTGTTGCGCAGAAAAATCGTTCACACCCGCAGCGGAATACAAATCAATAAAGCGTAAAACACCACTTTGTACATGATGTAAATAAGAAAAGGTAAGCTCGGTAAAATTACCCGCAGCGGCACCTATTGCAAGGCAGTTTTTTACCCAAAATCTTTCCCTTCTGCCAGGCACGATAGTCAATGGCTGCACAGCATCCGACAACTCAACACCAGCGAAATTTATTGCAGCGGTCATTGCTGCATCATCAGACTCATACTCGCTGTTATAGGTTAGCGAGTACAACGTTTTATCTTTCAATGGAATCGATTTTAGCCAGCCCCCGCGACACACTGACAAATCAGTACACAATCCTGACTTGGCTGCACCGCCTACAAGATCGATCTGCTTATTAACGGGCAATTCTTTATCCCATTTTAAAAACTTATCGCCTGGCAACTGCCGCACTAAAACCGAATCACTGCCACTACAATCAAAAAAGAAATCTCCACCAACCACTTCGCCAGAAGTCAGCACTAGCGCTTTAATATTGCCATCGGCATCAAGATTTAAATGATCCAATTGGCCGCAAATCACTTCCAAGTGTTTTCTCACAGCACATGTTTGCATCAACTGGCTATATTGCGAAAGATCAACATGCAAGGAGTAATCTAAGTTAAAACCCTGCTCAACTAAGTCTTTATTGAGAAACCCAAACTTTTTTGCTGCGGCAGCTTGCGCGGCTAAAGAGTACGCATCAAAAGCCGTTGTATCACCGCATTGATGTAACAAAACTGCATATTGATGAAAATCAATACCATCAAGCATGCTGCCGTAATTACTAAAACCATGAATAAAGTTTTGCCCCGGTTTGGACCAATTTTTATACAGTGCTCCAAGCTTAAACGTGGCCGATGTTTGCCCCATAAGCTCCCGCTCAGAAATCCGCATACTGGCATGAAACCGGCGTAAAGAAGTAAATCCCGAGTCAGCGATCGAAGGCTCTTTCGTATTCACGCCAGGGTTAACAAGCACAACTTTGAGAACATCTACCGTATAAGCATTTGTAAGCGCGGCAGCCGTAACCCAGGCGCTCACGCCTCCGCCATAAATAACAAGTCGATGAGAGGTCATTGGCGCCCTCCGTATAAACTCATTAACGCCCTCGGACGCCCATTTGTTTTAGCTTGATGCTGCTCTAGAAATACGTGATGCGCAGGCATTTGCATCGCAGCGCGATCAATAAGCGCCTCTATTTCCAACATTGTTTTTTCCAACTGTGAATTAGTCATCCAATTAACGCGTGGGTCATAAGCACTCGGCACCACTCCCTGCCCGAGATATACGGCAACCCAACTAGGCTCCAAAAATAATCCCCCCTGATATTCAACCACATGCCCACGCTCGCGAAACAGCGCCATTTTATGAGCGAGCTCATCGGGAATTGACATGTTTCGGCAATAATCCCAAAAAGGAGCATCGTTACGCTGGGTCGCATGATAGTGGAGAATAAGAAAGTCCCTGACTCGCAAATACTCCATATCCATTAAACGGTTAAACTCATCGACTCCGGCTAAATCAAATTTTTTGTCTGGAAAAAACTCTATCAACTTCATTATTGCAATTTGAATTAGATAGATACTTGTCGATTCAAGCGGCTCGAGAAATCCACCCGACAAGCCAATTGCAACGCAGTTTTTATTCCATGCTTTTTTTCGCTTTCCAGTAGTAAATTGTAGAAACTTAGGATCGGCAATCAACTTTCCATCGATATTACTCATCAAGGTATCGCAGGCGTCTTGATCAGTTATAAACTCACTGCAATATACATGGCCATTACCCGTGCGATGGCGGAGCGGAATCCGCCAACGCCATCCAGCAACTTGTGCAATTGCCTTCGTGTAGGGCAATAGCGCCCCGTCCAACTCGGAAGGCGCAGCAACAGCTCTATTGCACGGCAACCAGTGGCTCCAGTTTTCATAGCCTGTTTTAAGTGTTTGCTCTATGAGAACTCCGCGAAAGCCAGAACAATCAATGAAGAAGTCGCCGCCGATTACCGCTCCAGTTTCAAGCTGCACCGAGCTAATTTCGCCATTATCGCGCTGATTAACTGCAACCACTTTTCCTTCTTCACGGACGACCCCAAGGTTTTCACTGTATTTTCTTAGGTAGGATGCATACATACCGGCATCTATATGGAAGGCATAAGAATAGGTCGAAAAAACTGACCGCTCATCACTCATGGGGAACATAAACTTTTGTTGTGCTGCTGCAACAACAGGGAGCGAATAATAATCTATGGACTTACCCAATCCCTGAAAATGCTGCCTTAGCCAGTAATGATGAAATGCAACGCCATTGATTTCCCGGCCATACTCACCAAATGGGTGAATATATGCATCGCCCATCTTGCCCCAATTAGAAAACTCAATGCCCATTTTATAGGTTGCATTGGTTGCCGCCATAAATTCAGCTTCATCAATTCCAAGGGTTTGGTTAAAAAAGCGCAAATGCGGCAGCGTTGCTTCACCCACGCCGACAGTACCAATAGCCTCAGATTCAATTAATGTAATAGCGTAGCTTTTATTTTTGAGAAAGTGAGCAAGCGCAGCCGCTGTCATCCAACCAGATGTTCCTCCACCAATAATTACAATTTGTTTTATTTGTTCTTCCTGCATGGACTAACCCCACTAAAGAATTGTTATAAGCAAAAAAAAATGCACACGGCAATAATGCCGTGTGCATCCTTAGCTCTCAACATCAACAATCCTGAATTAGAACTGACCCTTCAAGACAATTGAGAAACGACGATCATTGATAAAGTAGTTACGAGGAATAACCGAACCTTCTTGAGTAACTTGCATTTTGGTCCAAGTAACCTCATCCATCAAGTTCGAACCTTCCAAACCAATTTTGAAGTTGTCATTGATAGTATAGAAAATCGAGCCATCTAACTGACCAGACGCCTGAGCATAAATTGGCAGCTTAGTAATAACGTCACGTGTAGTTAACAAATAATCTGAGCGCCAGTTATAGGCCAAGCGAACAGATAAATCGTCTTTTTCATACATACCCACGATGTTATAGGTAGTTTCCGACATGCCTTGCAATGGCAAATCACTAAAGGCCGGAGTGAAGCCAGCATCAGCGCTACCCGGTGGATTTGCAGGGTCAATGTTGCTGTTTGGCGATGTACCACTTACATCCAACAGAGTTAAGTTCAATTGCAGACCTAAACCATCAAACGGTGCTGGCAACATATCATAAAACTGCTGATAACCCGCTTCAAAACCAGTAATAGAGGCATCAACATCTTTGTTAACCGGCAAATCCATCAATACGTTGCGAGTAACGCCATTGTTAGTTACTGTGGTTTCCACTGCTTCATTAGCAAAGAAGTTGCTCATGTCTTTGTAGAAAACACCAGCAAAGACAGAGCCAGCATCCGCAAAATACCATTCAACCGCAGCATCGTAATTAGTAGACTCCATTGGTTTTAGGTTGGGATTGCCTCCACTACCCTTGTACTCAAAGGTTACATTAGTTGGCGGTAAAGATTCACTAGGGCGAGTTAATGTAGGAGTTGCACTGATGGAGGTGTAATTACGCAAGTTACCGATATCAGCAAATGAAATAGCCTCCGAGACCGCAAAACGCGCTTGCACATCATCAGCTATTGAATAACGCAAGTTAAGACTAGGCAAGGCTTTAGTAAATGAAGCAGTAACTGTGCCGATGCTAAGGGCGCCATTGCTGAATTTTTGATCTTCTGCAAGTTGAGCCGTATTACAGCTTACACATTTCGCAATAGCATCGGATAGATTAGCATCCCACTTAGCAGGTAATGCGTTACCGCCAGTAGACTCCGTCTCAACTTTAACTAAACGCACTCCGACATTACCGGTCAAACGCTCTTCGCTATCTGCAAAATTAGCCTGCAGATAAATAGCTTGGTTGCGCTCAGTCGTATTGGTCAACTCGGCCAAAGTATAAAGGCCGCCATCGTGGGCGGCATCTCTGTAACCTGCCGGTTTATAACCAAACGGCCTAGTTGCCGCAAGAAAATTGTCGTAATTAGTAATTAGAGCCTCGGAGGCAGCCAAAAATTGCCCGCCCTCTACACCGCTCTTATTGCCCTTACGGAAATGGCCACCTGCATAACTAAACTGATCGAAAGCAATATTATGATCGTAAGAAACACCATTTTTGCTGTTACCGTCCCACGGAGTATTATCCTGTAAGCCAGTAAAATACTTGCGGCCATTCTTTGGTTCCTCCCCCGCCCAGTTCTCAGAGAGATTACCCCAATTGTATTGCGACCATTTAACGTCTTGCTGGCGCTCTGAGAAGCGGACACCAGCCTCAACAGATTGCAGCCAGCCATTATCAACTTGATATTCAGCATCTAACTTAATCGCAAACTCGTCGCCTTCGCTGTCTTCAAGGTGATCCATTGCTGAACGCCAATAATAGTTGGCAGGATCAGTAAAAAATGCCTCCGAGCTAACGCCAGCATCAGGTGAAGTCATAAACACAGTAGGACGATCAGAGGTGAAATCGAACTCAGTATTGGCACGCACACCGCTCTGGATACTCAGATCGATCGAATCAGTGGATGCTTTCACATACTGCACATCACCAGTCAACTTCAACTCATCTGACGGAGTGAACTCAAGACGGAACGAAAAGTCTTCAACCTTAGAATTGGTATCTGAAAAGCGTGAAGTGGTGGTGTAGGAGTCAACATTGTTGACTTCACCCTTAGTCACATAAAGCCCATTGGCTGAGAGATTGGAATAAGTGCCAATTTTATCGTCTGACTCTATGTTGTGCTCTAACCAATTGCGGCCAGAATCAGAGTAGACATATTCAACTGTAGCAAGCAATGTATCATCAGGATTGCGCCATTGCCCTACCAAGGATCCGCCATTACGCTCGCGTTCCTGAATTGCCGAGGTAATACGACCATTGATCGGAGCAAAACGTGTGATCGTTTGACCATCTACCATAACATTGGTGTTTTGAAATCTCTCTTCTGCTGTTAACTCTCCATTGCCATCAATGTTATTACCAACCTGTCCATAAGCAACCCCATCAGTGCGACTAGTTAACTCAGAGGTAGCCAAACTAATCAAGAAACCAAACTCCCCTGCATCGGTATCCCATCGATCACTGAACAAACCTGAGATGCTTGGCTTTGTCTCTTCAGACAAGTCGGCGTAGTTGGCTGCAGCGCTAAATGCTAACTGACGATCCGAAGAGTCGAACGGCTTACGGGTATTCAAATTAATTGTGCCGGAAATCCCGCCTTCAATCATTTTAGCGCTTTGACTTTTAAAGACTTCAACCTTCGCCATTAACTCTGGCGGAACATCTTGAAAGCTAAGGCCGCGACCGCTGTTAGCCGAAAAAGAGTCACGACCATTAAATTCACTGCGAGTTTGCGGCAGACCACGAAGAGTCACACCGCTACCTTCGATAGAAAAGTGGTCAGGGTCATTTCTACCAGCAAAACGCTCGATAGAAACACCAGGCACACGCTGCAGTGACTCGAGAACACTTTTATCAGGCAATGAACCAATGTCAGATGCAGAAATAGCATCAACAACAGTCGATGACTCACGTTTTATATCTTGTGCGTTTTGCAAGCTTGCACGCACACCGGTAACCAAAACCTCTTCGGTGGCACTGCTATTAGCTGGCGCATCTTGCGCGAAGGATGGTGCACCCATCGCCATAATGCAGACAGCCAACATAGATTTCTTGAACTTAGTAGCTTGTTGTGGATCTTTTTGATTCTTATGGAAAACCATAGCCAACCCCTTGTTTAATATTATGATCAGGTAATTTTTATCGTGTCTCGCATGCCCTGTCAGGCAATAAGGACTTATTGAGTTTGTATCAAGAGCCTCATTAGTCAAATCATCTTGCGTTGATGCAGACAAAAAACAGCAAGATAACCACATCCTAACCTGCAAACCACATTTGTGTCCATATGACTATAAGCCAAAAAGGCACATTTTTGATTGATTATTTTGCAAATTGACAGCGCTATCAATTGAGATGCCGCAAATCAATTATCTATGATTAATGGTTTTGCAAATAAAAAAGCCCACTTCGATGAGCGGGCCTTTAAATAACAGAAAAAATGATTTCTATGCCAAAAAAGGATGGCGCAACACTATAGTTTCAACTCGATCAGGGCCAGTCGAGACAATATCGATTGGCGCCTTAATCAGCACTTCCAAGCGGCTAATATAGGCGCGGGCGTTAGCAGGCAATTCAGCCAAAGTTTGAGCACCCACGGTAGATTCGCTCCAACCAGGCATTTCTTCATAGATTGGCTTGATACCAGCCCAGCCATCCGCATCGTATGGCATACCAACAATAGGATTGCCTTTGGCATCTTGATAGCCAACACAAATTTTCACGGTTTCCAAACCATCGAGCACATCAAGTTTGGTAAGGCAAATACCCGTAACACTGTTAATGCGATTAGCATGACGCACAGCAACCGCATCAAACCAACCACAGCGACGCTTGCGCCCGGTAGTGGCGCCAAACTCATGGCCTTTTTTGCCCAGATACTCACCAATCTCACAACCCAACTCAGTAGGAAACGGACCTGAACCAACACGGGTGGTGTAGGCTTTGGTGATACCGAGAACATAATCGAGATACAGCGGGCCGAAACCTGAACCCGTGGCGGTACCACCAGCGGTGGTATTGGACGAGGTCACAAAGGGATAGGTGCCATGATCGATGTCCAGTAGTGAACCTTGCGCACCTTCGAATAGAATACTTTCACCATTCTCACGTGCAGCATGAAGAAACTCAGTTACATCAGCCATCATCGGCAATAATTGCTCAGCCCAGAGTTTGCAATCAGCCATGACGGTATCGAAATCAACTGCTTCCACTTTGAAATAGTTGGTCAGTACAAAGTTGTGGTAGCTGAGAATCTCTTTGAGCTTAATAGCAAAGCTATTTAAATCAACCAAGTCACCCAAGCGCAAGCCGCGACGCGCAACCTTGTCTTCATAGGCTGGGCCAATACCGCGGCCAGTAGTGCCGATTTTCGCATCGCCACGCGCCAGTTCACGCGCCTGATCCAAGGCAACGTGATACGGCAAGATTAACGGACAAGCGGGCGACAGACGCAAATTTTTACGCACTGAAACACCGGTCTCCTCCAAGCCTTTGATTTCTTTGAGCAGAGCTTCAGGCGATAAGACCACACCATTACCAATCAGACAGGTAACGCCTTCGCGCAAAATGCCAGAGGGAATCAAGTGAAGTACGGTCTTTTTGCCATCGATCACCAAGGTGTGACCGGCATTGTGGCCGCCTTGAAAACGCGTCACCAGGGAGACCTGATCGGTCAACAAATCCACGATCTTGCCTTTACCTTCGTCACCCCATTGGGTGCCTAATACCACGACGTTCTTGCCCATGACTGGTTTAACTCTCTGTGCTGAATAAAAAAAGAAAATTGACGAATTTAAAGTGCTACGACCTGGTAGCGGCCATCAAATAACAGTAATTGGCGATCACAACCCAACTCGACAAGATTAGCGCCATGATTGACTGCGATAACCCGCTGACCTTGCTGACGCAGGGCTTGAATCATCTGCCACTGTTGCGCATCACCCGTTTCAATCACGGCGATGGCAGGAACACCAACTTTGGTGAGCAAACCCAATTTACTGATAGCGGTGATATCGACCGCAAAACCTGTGGCAGGACGGGCGCGCCCAAACACCTCGCCAATATGATCGTAACGACCACCGCTAGCGATAGGATTGCCATAGCCAGGTGCAAACGCGGCAAAAACCAAACCGGTTAAATAGTGATAACCGCGCAGCTCGCCCAAATCAAAATACAACTCAGCAGCGGGATAGCGCTGCTCGATAATACGCGCGACCTCATCCAACTGATCGACCGCCACTTGTGCAGCCTTTACGCCATTAAATAATTCGCGTGTTTTATGTAAGACTGTTTTATCGCCTGCCAAGGTTGGCAGCACTAAAAACAACTCGGCTTTGGCAGCTTCAGTAATATTGGTAGCAACCCAAGCGCGAATCTCGGTTGTCGCTTTGCGCTGCAACAACTCAAAAAAAGTATCTTCCTGGATTTTGCTCAAACCGGCATCTGCCGCAATCGCGCGATAAATTCCGACATGACCTAAATCGATATGCAAGCGAGGCAAACCCGCCACCTGCAAGGACTCTAACAAGAGTGAAACCACTTCGATATCCGCTACCACACCCGGCTCACCATAAAACTCAAGCCCAGCTTGAATAGGTGTGCGAGTTGCTAACGGATTTTTAGGCCGTGTGTGAACTACATGGCCGGCATAACACAGGCGATTGGCGCCGGTGTGATTAAAACTGTGGGCATCCATGCGCGCGGTCTGCGGGGTGATATCGGCACGAATGCCTAAGGTGCGACCACTCAATTGATCGGTCACCTTAAAAGTAAGCAAATCAACGTCGCGCCCCAGGCCGATAAGCAGTGAATCGGTATACTCCAGCAGCGGCGGGATAACCATGTCGTAGCCCCAAGTGCTGTACAAATCCAGCAAGCGGCGACGCAAACTATCTATGGCTTTGGCCTCGGCGGGGAGAATTTCCTCCACTCCGTCCGGTAATAGCCAACGATCAGCGTAGGTCATAAGCGACTCTAGTTAAATACAGGTTAGGTGCAGAGTTGAATGCGAATCAGGTAAGCACACATAAAAAAACCGAGCGCCTGGCTCGGTTGCGGCATTTTAACACTGTTTGGCGGGGGAATTGTAGGCCAATTACAACAAGTTAATCCCCCCAAAACCAAATCGCCCGCAGAGCGGGCGATTGGATAAAAAAACAAGGCCTAGTTTTTACCCTTGGGATCTTTCAAGTAGCGGAAAAAGTCGCTTTTGGGGTCAACCACCATCAAATCTTCTTTACCACTAAAACTCTGACGATAAGCATTCAGGCTGCGCACAAAACTATAGAACTCAGGGTCTTTGTTGTAGGCGCCAGCAAAAATAGCCGCCGCCTTGGCATCACCTTCACCGCGGATACGCTCTGCATCGCGATAGGCATTTGCCTCAAGAATAGAAACCTGCTTGTCGGCATCTGCACCAATCACTTCAGCCTGCTCTTTACCTTGCGAGCGATATTCACGCGCTTCTTTTTCGCGATCCGCCGCCATGCGCGCAAATACAGATTGACTGGCTTCAGCCGGGAAATCGATACGTTTTACCCGAATGTCTTTCACTTCAATACCGAGTAACTTTACCGCATCAACATTGATGCTGGCAGTGATTTCACTCATCAACTCGTCACGCTTACCCGAGACCACATCGTGCAAAGTGCGGCGACCAAACTGGTTACGAAGCCCATCCGCCACACGTTGTGACAAGCGGTTTTCAGCGATCATTTCATCGCCGCCGGTAGCTTTGTAGTAAGTCTCAACATCACTCACCTGCCATTTGATGAACGAGTCCACCATGATGCGTTTGTTCTCGACGGTAAAGAAACTTTCAGTGGCCATATCGGCAGTCAATAAACGCCCGTCAAACTTGCGCACTTTTTCTGCAAAAGGCAGCTTAAAGTGCAAGCCAGGTGGCACATCAGCCTTCACTAAACGACCAAACTGCAACACTACGGCGCGCTGATATTCAGTCACCACATACATCGAGTTCGAACCGACCACCAATGCGATCAATATAACAACGATGGAAACGATACCTTTCTTAGACATTAGCGCATCTCCCGACGAAGAAGGGGCTTGGTCGCGTCAGCTGGCTGCGCCGTGCGACTATTAAAATTCTCAGACTGAACTTGAGGTTCACTCGCCTGCGCGCGATTACCCATGCGATCCAAAGGCAAATAAAGCATGTTGTTACCACCAGCCACATCAACCATCACTTTGGATGAGTTCGCCATCACTGTTTCCATGGTTTCCAGATACAAACGCTGGCGCGTCACTTCAGGCGCACGCTTGTACTCAGCCAATAAGCTTTCAAAACGATCTGACTCACCCTCTGCCCGCGCAACTACTTCGGCGCGATAGGCTTCAGCCTCTTCGATCATACGCTGAGCGCGGCCGCGAGCCTCCGGGATAATGCCGTTGGCATAGGCTTGCGCCTGATTCTTAAAGCGCGCTTCATCTTCTTTTGCTCTGATCACATCATCAAATGCAGAGCGCACCTCTTCAGGAGGGCGAGCATCCTGGATGTTCACCGTATTCACCTGAATGCCAGCGGCATAAGCATCAAGATAAGCCTGCAGACGCAGTTTCACTTCTTCTGCGATCTTTTGACGCCCTTCCGATAACACCTGATTCAATTCACTGGAACCTATTACGTGACGCACCGCTGAATCCGTTGCATGACGCAGACTGGTCTCCGGATCACGTACATTCAATACAAATGCCCTGACATCAGAGACGTTGTACTGCACCGAAATCGGCAGTTCAACAATGCTTTCGTCTTCAGTCAGCATCAAACCACGAGACGGATACTGACGCTCGCCGGTGACGTTGACGATAACCACCTCGGTTATTAGAGGCGCATTCCAGTTCAAACCTTCCGTTTTGATTTCAGAAAAAGCGCCAAACTTAAGCACCACAGCGCGCTCTTTAGCATCGACTTGATAAACCCCGGCGCCAACATAAAACAAAGCGATAATAACGGCACCAATCGCAAATAAAGGCCCAAAGCTAGCACCACCAGATGATCTTCCACCACCTGAGCCGCCACCAAACATGCCGTTTAGCTTGTCTTGCAGTTTTTTAAATGCCTCATCAAGATCCGGCGGGCCATCGTTATTCTTGCCGCTGTCGCGCCCACCCCAAGGATCCTTATCTTTTCCCGGTTCATTCCAGGCCATAGTTTTTCTCCAGATAGAAAGTAAAGCTGTGTTGGGGATGAATCACGAATTTACAACTCCCGGGATAAATCATCGGGCTCGGGTAAACTTTGTTCATCCCAAATCAAATCCTCATACACCAAAGACGCAGCACTGAGAATTCGTAATAAATCACTTTTGGGCACACGAATCTGTAACAGACTGGCGCCATCATCACGGTAATGCTCCGCCACTACCGCCTGCTGGGTGTAGAGCATAGCGCGCAAACGCCCTTGTGTGGGCGCTAACACCAGACAACCATTCACCACTTCCTTGCCGAGCAGTTCAGAAATCGCCTGGGTCAGCAACTCGCAACCCAGATCAGCCTGCGCAGAGAGCCAGACAGCAACAGGTTTGCCGGTTGCATCGCGATCTATCTGTGGCTCAGCATCGGCAAGCAAATCTATTTTGTTATACACGCGAAGTTGGGGCAAATCGGCTGCGCCAATCTCTTCCAGCACCAACTCCACTTGCTCGGTATTGCGCATACGCTCTTCCGCTGCGGAATCTATCACATGCAAGAGTAAAGTTGAGTTACTTGCCTCCTCCAATGTCGCGCGAAACGCTTCCACTAACTTATGTGGCAGATGACTGATGAAACCTACAGTATCCGCCATAACGACGGCACCTATATCGGATAATTCAATCCGGCGCATAGTAGGATCGAGTGTGGCAAACAGTTTATCCACCGCATACACGTCTGATCCGGTAAGGCGATTAAACAATGTTGATTTACCGGCATTGGTATAACCCACCAAGGACACTGTCGGTATTGCAGCGCGCTGACGGGAGCGGCGCCCTTGATCGCGCTGGGAACGCACTTTTTCCAGGCGCTGCTCGATCATACTGATACGATTGCGCAGCAAACGCCGATCTGTCTCCAGCTGGGTTTCACCCGGGCCGCGCAAACCAATACCGCCCTTTTGCCGCTCAAGATGCGTCCAGCCGCGAATCAAGCGCGTTGCCGTATGGCGCAACTGCGCAAGCTCCACCTGCAACTTACCTTCAAAAGTGCGCGCGCGCTGGGCAAAAATATCCAGAATCAAACCAGTCCGGTCGAGTACGCGGCACTGTAGCACTTGCTCCAAATTGCGCTCTTGGCTGGGAGTCAATGTGTGATTAAAAATCACTAGCTCGGCTTTATGTTCAGCAACCAAATCGGCCAGCTCTTGTAGCTTGCCGGTACTGATAAGAAACTTGGCGGTGGGAGTAATGCGGGTACCGCCAGTAAGAAAGGCTACCGGATCGCCACCTGCGGACAATACCAGCTCTTCAAATTCGCGGGGGTCTTCGGCATCTTGGCCGTGAGATAAATTCAGGTGAACCAGCACTGCCAGTTCACCCGATTCAGGGCGATCAAAAAACAATTAGCGACCTCGAGATTGTATCAATGATTTGATAATTACTCGGCCTGCTCGTCTTCTTCGCCTTCGATACCACCTGCTTCGTTCAGCAGAGGTACGCGTACTGCGCGTGATGGAACTACAGTGGAGATTGCATGCTTGTAAACCATTTGGCTTACAGTGTTTTTCAACAGCACGACAAACTGATCAAATGACTCAACCTGGCCTTGTAACTTAATGCCATTTACCAAATAAATGGACACAGGCACGCGCTCTTTACGCAGAACGTTCAGGTAAGGGTCTTGTAAGCTATGCCCTTTTGACATGTTTATCTCCTAGGGACAATAAAAATTATAGTAATTACCCACCCAAAACACCTAGTACATCGAGTAAGGAGGAGGTGGAAGAAAGCATGAAAATCTGACTAGGGTTCTCACGTAGGCATTATATGGCTGCGGAGCCTATAAAATTCAAGGCGCAACGCACAATTTCTTCCTTTGTGAGTGAAATTCCCTGTTCAGTCTCAGTGTATACCCAGTGTAGTTCACTATTTGATGTTGTCGACCAGCCGCGCAACCAAGTGAATTGTCGCTTAGCTAATTGACGTGTGGCGATAATTCCGCGCTCGCTCATTTCACTGTAGCTCAAACAGCCCTCGAGATAATCCCACACTTGGCGATAACCCACTGCGCGAATTGCAGGCAAATCCGGATGTAAATCACCGCGCTCATACAAGCCTTTCACCTCATCAACCAATCCGCTACCGAGCATTTTTTCAAAACGTGTAGCGATACGCTGATGCAGAACAGAACGATCGCGCGGCGCTATGGCCAATTGGCACACATTGTAGCGCTCGCAAAATGATGGCGCGGAGGATGATTGATGCTGAACTTGTCGCAATTGCGCCATAGTTTTACCGCTTACACGATACACTTCCAATGCGCGACTCACCCGTTGCGAGTGATTGGGATGGATCTCTGCCGCAGTCTCTGGATCAACCAATGTGAGCTGCGCATGAATATGCGGCCAACCAAACTCTTCTGCCTCGCGCTCAATTTGCGCGCGCACTTCTGCATCTGCCGCAGGCATTTCGGCCAAACCATCGAGCAGCGCGCGAAAATAGAGCATAGTGCCACCCACCAGCAGCGGAATTCTCCCCTGCGCATGAATCGCTTGAATTTCGCGCTCGGCATCCGCTAAAAAATCGGCGACTGAATAAGGCTCAGCGGGATCGCGAATATCAATCAGGCGATGCGGCGCCAACGCCTGCTCTTGCGCAGAGGGTTTGGCCGAGCCCACATCCATACCGCGATAAACCAACGCGGAATCCACGCTGATTAACTCCACCGGCAAATGTTGGCGCAGCGCAATCGCGAGATCGGTTTTGCCGGAGGCGGTTGGCCCCATTAAAAAAATCACCGGCAATTTGTTTGCTGTTGCACTCATTGGCTATTGCCCACGCATAAACATTTTGTCGAGATCATCGAGCGATTGCAGCAGCCAGGTGGGGCGGCCGTGATTGCACTGACCGCTGCGTTCAGTTGCTTCCATATCGCGCAGCAATGCATTCATTTCAGGAATGGTTAATTTGCGATTGGCACGCACCGAACCGTGACAGGCCATGGTGCCGAGAATTTCGTTGATGTGATGCTGGATGCGCTCACTGCTGCCGTGTTCGATTAAATCGGACAATACATCGCGCACCAACTGCTCTACTTTGGCGCGATTCAAAATCACCGGCAGTTGGCGGATGAGTAATGTCTCTGGCCCGGCGCGCTGCAATTCAAAACCGAGCGATTTAAAAATATCGTGAAAGTTTTCAGCGCAATCCGCTTCTTTTTCACTGACGGCAATACTCTCTGGCACCAACAGCGGTTGGGTTTGAATGCCGCCGCAGGCAAAGGATTCTTTCATGCGCTCGTAGGTGATGCGCTCGTGCGCCGCGTGCATATCCACCACAATTAAGCCCTGCGCATTTTCCGCCAGAATATAAATGCCTTTGAGTTGCGCGATGGCATATCCCAACGGTGGGATTTCTTCGTCAGCCGTCTCGGGCAAACTATAGGTTGCCGCCGTGTTTGCAGGGCGATGCAGTTCACCATAAGCGCCCATCTGTTCCCGCACATCAGCAGGAGAAATCGCTGCAGGTTGATAACTCGCCGGGTAGTTATTGCTTGCCGATGCAGCGCGAAAACCCATCGTCTCCTGGCCCTTAAATTCACCAGCGGCAAGACCTTGAATGGGGCGCGCCGATGAAAGCGCAAACGGATTTACACCGGGAGTTTCATCGGCGCCTTCACCCAATTCGCGTTTTGCCAGCGTATCTTCCGGGCGCACTTTGGCGAGTGCGCGATGCAAACTTGAATAAATAAAATCGTGCACGCTGCGATTATCGCGAAAGCGCACTTCGTGTTTGGTGGGATGCACATTCACATCCACCGTCGATGGATCCAATTCCAGATACAACACAAATGCGGGATGACGGCCGGGATATAAAACATCCTGATAGGCCTGACGCACTGCGTGGCTGACCAGCTTGTCGCGAATCGCGCGGCCATTGACAAAAAAGTGTTGCAGGTCGGCCTGACTGCGGGAAAAGGTCGGCAGCGCAACCCAGCCCCACAGACGCAAAGAACCTCGCTCTATATCGATATGCACCGCGTTTTCCATAAACGCTGGGCCACAGACTTGCGCCACGCGGCGCTCCTGCTCCAATTGCGAATCGCCCGCGCGCCAGGAATAAATCGCGCGGTTGTTGTGGCGCAAATTAAATGCGACATCAAAGCGCGAAAGCGCCAAGCGTTTTACAACATCTTCAAGGTGAGTGTATTCGGTTTTATCGGTGCGCAAAAATTTGCGGCGTGCAGGGGTATTAAAAAATAAATCGCGCACTTCAACCGTGGTGCCGCGCGGATGGGGCGCTGGCGACAACTGGGTTTCCATATCGCGCCCTTCGGCCACCACTTGCCAGCCGGCACTGTCTTCGTTGGTGCTGCTGATTAAGGCCAGACGCGCGACCGAGCTGATACTCGCCAGCGCTTCGCCGCGAAAACCCAAGGTTGCCACGGCTTCGAGATCATCCAATTCGTAGATTTTACTGGTGGCATGACGACTGAGTGCAAGCGGCAAATCGTCTTTATCGATACCACCGCCGTTGTCGCGCACGCGCATGAGTTTAATTCCGCCTTCCTCGACATCAATCTCCAAGCGCGTTGCGCCTGCATCGAGCGAATTTTCCAACAGTTCTTTGATGACAGACGATGGCCGCTCCACCACTTCACCTGCGGCAATTTGGTTCGCGAGGCGCGGGCTGAGTAATTTAATTTTTCTCATGGGATGCAAATCACGTGAAGATATCAGGATGTCGGAATTTTAAGCGTCTGACCAATTTTTACCGTGGCGTTTTTCATGTTGTTGTGGCGCTGGATGGCGGCAATGCTCACCCCATAGCGCGAGGCAATGCGGGAGAGAGTATCACCTGCTACCACTTTGTGCTGGCGCGGCGCGGCGGGCGGTGGCGTGTAACTCGGGCGCGCGACTGGCTGGCTGGCAACGGCGGTACCGCCAGCGGGGATTTTTAACGTCTGCCCTAAATTCACCGTGGTACCGCGCAGATTGTTGTGCAGCATCAAGCTCTGCATAGAAACGCCATAGCGCGCCGCAATGCCGGACAAACTATCGCCCCGCGCTACGGTATGCTGCCGCTCAAAATCTTTCAGCGCACCAGATTCCAATTGCGCAGCCACATAGGTTCCCGCAGGTGGGTGCTGATAAAAATGCTGTTTGATACCCTTGAAGACCGATTGCGCCATTTGTTTGCGATATGCCGGGGTCGCCAACTTGCGCGCCTCATCCGGGTTGGAAATAAAACCCGTCTCAACCAGAATGGAGGGAACATCCGGCGACTTAAGCACCATAAAACCTGCCTGCTCTACATGGCGTTTATGCAAATGTGCAAGGCCGCCCATGGAGCTCAGTACGTGATGCCCCACCTGCAAACTGGAGTTGAGTGTTGCGGTCATCGACAAATCTACCAGCACACCGGCGAGCACCTGATCTTTATCGCCGAGACTGATATCACCCACACCGCCAATCAAATCCGACTCGTTTTCGCGCTGCGCTAAAAACCGCGCGGTTTCCGACGTCGCACCATTTTGCGAAAGCGCAAATACCGAAGCGCCGCGCGCACTGGCTTTGGTAAAGGCGTCGGCGTGGATGGAGACAAACAAATCCGCTTTCATATTGCGCGCCAAGTCGCGACGTTTTTTAAGCGGGATAAAATAATCGCCAGTGCGGGTTAACTTGCCGGTAAAGCCCGGCTGCGCATTTATCGCAGCAACCAACTCTTTGGCGATCGCGAGGGTAACTTCTTTTTCGCGCAGACGATTCGGCCCCATGGCGCCCGGGTCTTCACCGCCGTGCCCGGCATCCACTGCGATCACAATAAAACGTTTGCCGCTGAGATCGGCACTGGCGGTAGTAACAGGAGCGGGAGCAGGAGCACTCACTGCGGGTTTGTCTTGCACCGCGACAGATTTAGTGGTGGGCGGAATTGATGGCGCTGCAGTCGCAACAGTGGTCGAATTTGCCGGCGTGACCTCATCGTACAAATCGATCACCAAACGGTCGTGCATGCCAGCGTGGGCCTTGAGCGCAAAACTGTTGGGCGCGACCTTGGCTTTTAAATCCAGCACTAGACGCAAATCTGTTTTGTTGTGCACGTAGCTGCGGATCACCATCACCGGAGTATCGGCGAGCGGCAGCTTGGCGAGATCACCCAGCAATTTACTGTTGGGCACATCGAGAATGATACGGTCGGGGTTACCGGCAAGGGTGAGGCTGTGCTGCACTGGAGCATCCAAGTCTAACACTATGCGGGTGTGATCGGGAGCGCGCCAAACACGCACACCATTGACGTTAGCCGACTGGGCGGCTTGAGCAACCAACAATACGCCCAAGCAGCAAATAGCACTCAGCCAGCGAAAACAAACCATAGACGATCTCATTAACTTCAATAACAAACTGATTCTAATTAGAGGGTGAAGGCTAAATACCCTTGCGCAGGTGCTGCAAATAAGAGCACGCAAGTGCGCACAAGTTCGCACTCTACCGCAAAACCCCGTTTTCGCTCTAGCACAATCGCCAAGGCGATCACTTAGCAACCTGGAAAAACAGCACAGTTTTCCCCCGATTCTGTGAACCAGACACGACTATACTCACCGCTGTATCTGCATCATAACCACCACAAAAAAACTTACCGGTGCTCACCTATGCCATCAGCCAGCCGTACCAACTTGTTGCCCTATTCGTTTGCCGCACTTGGCTTAACTCTGGTGAGCATGCCCAGCTTGGCGATCAGCTATGGCATTTACGATTCCCGCGCACTCGCCATGGGCGGCTCTGCCACCGCCATCGGCAGCCATGCACAGGCGGCGTTTTACAACCCGGCGCTACTGGCATTTCACGATAAAGAAGAGGAAGAAGGTCGCGATGGCCGAGTCTATTTGCCCAATTTAGTGCTGCAGGTATCCGACGCCACGGAAGCGGCAATCAATGCCATTGACGATGAACTGGACACCCAGCTCAGCGGCGCAATTAACCGATTTAATGCTGCGCCCAGCCTCGACAGTGCCGGGCAAGTCGCCAGCGCAGCGCAGGACCTCAACGATGCGCTGGATGATATAGCCAACCAAGAGCTGAAGATCGACAGTTTTATTGGTTTCAACATTAGCGAGCCCAGCAACCGCGAAGGTGGGGCATTTTATTTTGGCGCGCGCCTGATCGGCGGCGGCCTTGCCAATGTCAGCGAAGCCGATAGCGCCCTGCTCAAGGACTATATCGAGTCCATGAACAAAGTCGCCGCCGGAGTTGACCCTGCCACTGTCGCCGCAGAATATCCGCAACTGATCAACACCAACGGCCAGTTGATCGACCCAACCCGCACCCTCACCTCCAATGCCGATATCAGCGCGCTCGCCATTAGCGAATGGGGCATGGCGATGGCCAAACAATTTGAGTGGGGCGATTATGGCCTCGCTATCGGCATCACCCCCAAACTGATGCGAGTCGATGCCTTCCGCGATACCGCCGACTTTAATGACAGCCTGGGCTCTGCCGATGAAGGCGTTGATAAATTTTCGGACACCCAAGCAACCCATATCACGCTCAATGCCGACTTCGGTTTAGCGGCCACCATCAAAGAACACTACCGCGTTAGCCTCACACTTAAAGATGCGTTTGAAAAAAGTTTCACCACCACCCAAGCGCCAGATCCTCTCACCGGAGAAGAAGCGCCTGAACTCAGGGTTACACTCAGTTCGCGCGCGCGCCTCGGTGTGGGTTATGTGACTGAGAACTTCAGTGTGGGCGTAGATTACGATTTAGACCAAGCCACCCCCATGGCCAATGAAGCGGGCACACAAGAGTTAAGCCTGGGCGCAGAATATGTTCTGTTTGATGCACTCGCCCTGCGCGCCGGATATCGCCAAGACCAAACCGGCCTGCGCGACAATTTAATCAGCGGTGGCGTGGGTTATCAGTGGAGGCGTTTTGTGATGGATATCGCCTATGCCAGCGGTGGCGATTATCGCGGCGGCGGCTTGCAGTTGGGCTGGACGTTTTAGTACCCCAGCTAACCTTTCATGAACTGGCTGATATCAAATGTTTGCGCTGCATGGGCGCACATAAACTCAATAAACTCGGCCTCGGGTAATGGGCGGGCGATGACATAACCTTGAGCTATATCACAGCCATCTTTTTTCAGCATTTGCAACGTTTGATCATCTTCCACACCTTCCGCGACAGTCACTAGCCCAAGCTCCCGCGCCATTAAAATGGTTGAGCGAACTATGCTGTGATTGCGCGGATTATCGAGCATATCGCCGACAAAACTGCGGTCGATTTTTAGTTCGCGAATGGGAAACAAACTTAAATAGGAAAGCGACGAATAACCCGTACCAAAATCATCGACCGAGGCGTAAATACCTCGCTCACTCAACTCACCCAAGACTTGCTGTACGCGCTGCGGATCGGATGCCACCGAGGTCTCGGTCAGCTCCAGTTTGATATCGCTGGGCAGCCCCTGATAGCGCACCAGTGTCTGGCTCACAATTTCCGCCAGATTGGTTTCAATTAAATCGTAGGCGGCGATATTAATGCTGATGCAGCAGGGCAAATAACGTTTGCGCAATAGAACCGCTACACGCACTGCCTCATCGATCATCTGCTCGGTCACCTGCTCGATCAAACCGGAATTTTCCAGCAGCGGAATAAATACGTTGGGTGGCACCAAGCCCAACCGCGGATGCTGCCAGCGCACCAGCACTTCAGCTGAGGTAATTTTGCCAGAGCGCAAATCCAACTGCGGTTGGAACACCGGGAAGATACCCTGCACATTGCCATCGATAAAAATGGAAATAATATCCAGATCGACCCTGCTGGGTTCCATCGCCGCTTCATAGGCGAGCCAGCGACGATGACGCACTTCGCTCATCGCCAAAGCGGTCTCCGCATGACGCATTAATTTTCCCGCTGAGCGACCATGCTGCGGCCAATAGGCAGAGCCGCCGACAAACTGCGAACTCAGCCCCGGATCAGACTCTGCCATGGCGCTACTTAAATGCTCGAACAGCGCCAGCGCATTGCCTTTATTCAGAAACAACGCAAATACACCGCGCCCCAGATAAGAACAAAATGCATCCTCCAACTTGATGAGATGACTGGCCAACGCGCTCACAATCATCTCCGCCCGCGAAAAACCGAAGGTGCGCACAATCACATCCAGATCGACCAGCTTGAGCACTAAAATTTCTTTTTCTTGTTTGACCGGTTGCTGATGGGAGTGAAAATAATCATCCAACTGGTCAATAAAATAAGGCAGCTTGGCCAAGCCGGTTTGCGCATCAAACTGCGCAGCTCGGCGCAGCTCCTGCTCTGCGCTCTCGCGTTGCACCAGCGCCTCGCTCAACTCGTGAGTGCGCATTTCAACCTTGCGTTTTAAGCTCCAATACCAACTGCCACCCAGTGCAAGTAAAGCCAGTAACAAGGCAAAGCCAGTAGAGAAAAAACTCAGCCAGCGATTATTGCGCTGCGCTGGCTCCAACTCGTTGTGCCACTTTTGATAGAGAGTTTGATACTGACCATTGGCGATGGTGGCACTCAAAGAATCCTGCAACCACTCGGCCAATTCTGGTTTATTTTTATTGACCGCAAATGCGTAACCGCGCGACCAAAACGGTGGCCCCATTCGCTCCAACTTCCATTCGTGCTGGCGCAACAAACTTTCAGCCGCCAAGCTGGCAAGCACGGCGTAATCCGCCTTACCCTGCAACACCGCCTCTATCGCCGTAAGCGTATTGGAGGTAAGCACCAAGTTAGGTTTATTAACTAAATGACGTAATTGTTGATGGGCGAAGGACTCTTCTTCCAAGGCTACAGTTTTATCAACAAGGCCATCTATTGATGAAACCCGCATCGCGCTGGGCAACGCATAAATCGCATGGGAGGAATAGAGGTAGGCTTGAGTAAAAATAAATTTTCGCGAGCGCTCCAGCGAATAATACATAGGTACTACATCTAAACGCCCCTGCTCCAGCGCATGTACTGTATCCGGCCAATTGCCTAGTTGATGCACCGCTTTACTACCGCCGATGCGCGCCACTTCGCGCGCCAATTCGATGTTAAAACCTTTGATTTGATTTTTTTCCAACCACTCAAGCGGCGGATAGGCGAGATCACCGCCAAACAAAATTTGCGCGGGTGGCTCATAAGCGGAAACGGAACGCGGCAGACACACACCTAAAAAACACAAACACACCAGCAATTGCTGGCAACTGCGCGCCAAAAAGAAATGACTCAGGCACATCCTTAAACACCCAAAAAAATGGCGACCAACCACTGCTTCGCCGAAAGATCCATTAAGCCTAGGGCATGAATGGGGTTTTCACCAACAAAGCAGCAACACAAGGGCGGGATAACAAAATCAGGTAGGAGGGAGCAGCGCCGCGAGTGCCGCACTATCTGTGCGCAAGTTAAGACTGCGCCCGTCACCGGCAACACTGATAGCAACTACCAGATCCGGCACCGGCAATACACCTTCACCGCGCGCGGGCCATTCAATCAAGCACAAGGTGTTAGCGGAAAAATAATCGCGGATACCCATGTACTCCAACTCTTCCGGATCGCCGAGGCGATAGAGATCGAAGTGATACACAGTGCGCGCCGCAAATTCATAGGCTTCAACCAGCGTATAAGTCGGGCTTTTTACCGCACCGGCATGGCCAAATGCGCGCAAGATCCCGCGGGTGAGCGTGGTTTTACCGGCGCCCAGATCCCCCAGTAAATGCACAGTGAGTGCACTGGGATATTGCGCAAATACACGCCCCAGTTGTTCACCCAGAGCGACCATTGCGGCCTCGTTGTCAGCAATGTAAACGGCTTGATGAGTAGGCATTTGCTAACCTCGCAAGCTAGAGCAATTGGCCAAGGTAGGGGATTAAATCAGTCGCCAGTAAACTGCGCTGGCCAAGATCTTCCGCCGCCAGATCCGCCGCGCAAGCGTGCACCACTGCCCCCAAACGCGCTGCATCGTGGCTACTCAGCCCCTGGGCGATTAAGGCCCCCACAATGCCAGACAGCACATCGCCCATGCCGCCGCTGGCCATACCGGGATTGCCATCAGTCACCACACCGATAACACCATCATTCGCTGCCACCAAACTGCCGGCACCTTTTAAAATCACACTGGCGTTATAGCGCGCGCTAAGCGCCCGCACTGCGGCAAAGCGGTCTGCCTGCACTTCGGCGGTGGTGATGCCCAACAAACGCGCCGCCTCAGCGGGGTGCGGGGTGAGCAGCCAAGGGCGATGTTGTTGCTGCGCCGCGGCAGGTACCACACGGCCTTCCGCGAGAATATTCAGCGCATCGGCGTCCAGCACCAGCGGCAAGCCGGATTTGATTGCCTGTTGCAGCATTTGCTCTGACCAAGGCGTGCGGCCAAGGCCGGGGCCAACTACCAGCAGTGTCGGCTGTGCTAACAATGGCTCCAACTCCTGCCCCGAAACAACACCGCAAGCCATCACCTCTGGGCGGCGTGCAAGAATTGCCGCCACATGCTCCGGGCGTGTCGCCACACTGACTTTACCAGCGCCAGAGCGCGCTGCCGCTTCAGCGGCCATCAGCGCGGCACCGCCGTAACCTGTATCGCCACCAATCACCATCACATGGCCAAAATCGCCTTTGTGCGCATCGGCAGCGCGTGCGGGCAGCAGGTCAATTAGGGTATTAAGGGATAGACGTTCAACATCGGATGTGATCGCATCATAAGTAACAGCGGGGACATCCAGATTAGCAAGGACTAACTCACCAGTCAGCGCAGCACCGCGCCCGGTAAGTAAACCGCGTTTGATGGCGATAAAAGTAATGGTCAATTTCGCTGCAACCGCTACACCGGCAACCGCGCCGGTATCGGCATTCAGGCCAGAGGGAATATCCAGCGCGAGCACCGGCAAACAGCTGTGATTGATCTGCTCGATCGCCGCAGCAAACTCGCCTGAGGGTGCACCGCGCAAGCCTATGCCCAGCAGCGCATCCACAATCACACCGCTCGTGGGCGCAGCCGCTTGCACAAAAGGCACCATGGCCACGCCCTCTTGCAGGGCAAAATCGTAAGCTTGGCGCGCTTCGCCGCTGAGTTTGTCCGGCGCGGTCAACTGAATCACTTGCACCGGCAACAAACGCTGCGCCGCCAGCGCTGCGAGCACATAACCGTCGCCGCCGTTATTGCCGGCACCGCAGTAAATACTGATCAACTCCGGCGCAGGAAAGCGCTCAAGCAGCAGCTCAAACGCTGCCCGCCCCGCCCGTTTCATCAACTGAATCGCGGGAATACCACCGGCTATAGCGGCTGCATCCAACGCATAAACGTCATTGGCGGTGTACAAAATAGGAGATGAAGCGGTAATTTTCATGAGTTGCGACCATTAGGGGCAGGAATGGGGCGCGATTATACGCAACTTGCCCAAGTGCCGCTAAGGCTTCGCCATATGGGTTAAGAAGGGCTTCGCCGTATTGGTCAGCAGCGGCTTCGCCGGAATGGCAGAGAAAATGCAGCAGCCTCTGCCAAGTTGACTATATTGAACAAGTGTTTTTATTGATTAGAACATCCCAACTCTGCTTTGGAACCACATGTCTGAATTTA
>NZ_BBUL01000076.1 GCF_000953825.1 Cellvibrio sp. OA-2007
ACGCTGGCAAGGCACCGCCACCAGCAAGTTGTGCGCTGTAGGTGAGCGTATCGCCAACATCCGGATCGGCAAATGTATTAGCGGCAAATTGAAAACTAAACGCGGCATCTTCAGTAGCGTTTTGATTGGGAATTGCATTGGCGACCGTGGGCGCATCGTTAGTGTTGGCGACGACAATATCGAAGGTGTCAGTTACTGTGCCGCCATTGCCATCATTGGCGATTACATCGATTGATACAGTGCCAACAAAGGCATTAGTTGGTGTGCCGCTAAACGTGCGTGTCGCTGCATCAAAACTTAACCACGCGGGTAATGCCCCGCCACCGGCGAGTTGCGCACTGTAAGTGAGCGTATCGCCAACGTCAGAATCGGCAAATGTATTAGCGGCAAATTGAAAACTAAACGCGGCATCTTCGGTGGCGTTTTGATTGGGAATTGCATTGGCAACCGTGGGGGCATCGTTAATAGGGTTAACGGTAATATTGACAGTATCTGTATCACTCAAGGCGCCGCCAGTGCCGGTATTGCCCAAATCATTGGTGGTGATACTCAGTGTTTCTGCACCCGAATAACCATTGTCAGGCGTGTAATAAAGCGTGGACAAGGCATTATTGATATTCGCAACTGTGCCGGTAAACACCATACTTCTGTCTGCTAAACCAATTCCAGTAGAGAAGGTTAAACCCGCAACGCTCGACAGGGACAATATGCCATGGGCAACCGAGATACTGACCTGAACACTACTTCCACCTGCATCGACATCGGTAATTTGAATTTGATTGCCGTTACCTGCACTAAAAATCAAATCAGTATCTTCGCTAGTGACTTGCGCACCCGGTACTGTGTTGACCGGCGCATCATTCACAGCAGTGATATTGACGGTAAAACTATCGTTACCAGACAAGCTGCCATCGCTGGCGGTCATGGTGACCACATCTGTCGCAACCGGGGTATTGCCCGACAAGCGATAAGTTAACGTTCCGCCGTTATTGCCCGCAAATAAATCATTGAGCTGTGCCGCTGTACCGCTGAGCACCAAGGTTTTGGTATTAACCCCCGAAACAATCACAACCCCCGTAGTACCTACAGTGGCTGCCAAATTACTGTTACTCCATTGCGCAGCCAAGGTCACGGTCAAACTGTCACCATCATCGTCCGCTACCGTAATACCTGTGCCGTGCAGGTTCATCCATGTCTGTTCGTTAACGTAGTAATCCGTTGGCGTCACCGTGACTGTGGGCGCGTCATTGGTATTGATAACCGTCAGATTAAAGGTATCTGTCACTGTTCCGCCATTGCCGTCACTGGCAATCACATCAATCGAGATAGTGCCCACATGAGCATTAAGTGGAGTGCCTGAAAAAGTGCGTGTGCCTGCGTTAAAACTCAACCAAGAAGGCAGCGCCCCTCCTCCCGTGAGCTGAACCGAATAGCTCAGAGTATCGCCCACATCCTGATCGGCAAAGGTATTGGCAGCAAACTGAAAGTTAAAAGCAGCGTCTTCATTCGCGTTTTGATCGGGAATGGGGTTGGCTACTGTGGGCGCATCATTGGTATTGATGACCGTGATATCAAAGGTATCCGTGACCGTACCGCCATTGCCGTCGTTGGCGATCACATCAATCGACACAGTTCCCACATGGGCATTGAGTGGTGTACCTGAAAAGGTTCGCGTCGCCGCATCAAAACTTAACCATGCAGGCAAGGCGCCGCCACCGGCCAACTGTGCGGTGTAGGTCAAGGTATTGCCTACATCCACATCATTAAACACATTATTGGCAAAGGTAAAGTTAAACGCAGAGTCTTCAGTGGCAGTTTGATTGGGAATGGGGTTGGCTACTGTGGGCGCATCGTTAGTATTGGCGATGACCAGATCAAAAGTATCCGTTGCTGGCGTACCGCCTTGGCCATCATCCGCCGTTACCTTGATAGATATAGTGCCTACATCGGCATTGATTGGCGTGCCCGAGAAGGTGCGTGTGGCCGCATTAAAATTTAGCCATCCCGGTAACGCGCTGCCATCGGCCATGGTGGCGGTGTAGGTGAGCGTATCGCCCACGTCTATATCGTTAAAGGTGTTGGACGCGAATTGAAAATTAAAGGCGGCGTCTTCTGTGGCAGTTTGATTGGGGATGGGGTTAGCCAGTGTTGGATTATTGTTGGCGCCACTGGACACCTGAAAAGCCACATCCCGCCCTGTATCCGCTACACCGGTACTGCTGTGAAAGGAGCCGTTGGCGTAAACATCGGCATTGTGAATCGCCGCCTTCACCTGCCCGTCATTGCTGCTGGATTCAATACGAATAAAGTAGAGCTGATTGTCGGTGAGTACCGTACCGGTAAAGTTCAGCGCCTTCCACGCCAGCGTGGTGCCTATGTCGGCCGATGAAACAGTGGCAGAACCTACTACCGTACCGTTATAGGCGCCCGACAACAAAGTCACCGTGATGGTTTGCGCGGCAGCACTGGGGTCTTTCACCAGTTGCAACACAATTGAATCTACGGTGTACGTCGCCCCTACACTGTCGTGGAAGAAGCTTTGAAAGAAAGGAACACCGGCTGTAATGATCTGGGTATCGGTCGATGGGCCAGAGGTTTCATAAACTTGGTTAGAAGAGCCAACGTTGTTTACTTGCAGATCAAAAAAATCAGAGACGGTGGTAGTACCATCGTTAGCGATAACTTCGATGGTGATATTGCCCACATCGCCATTAGAGGGAGTTCCACTAAAGGTGCGAGTATTGCCATCAAAGGTTAACCAACCGGGCAGCGGCGCACCACCGGGAATTTGCGCCGTGTAAGTCAGGGTATCGCCTACATCCTGATCGTTAAAAGTATTGATCGGGAAGGTGTAGTTATAAAACTGGTTTTCGGTAGCTGTTTGATTGGGGATTTGATTGGCTACCGTAGGTGCATCGTTGGTGTTGGCAATCGCAATATCAAAGTTATCCGATACCGTCGCTCCCGCGCTGTCAGTCGCAATCACCTTGATTGAAAGCGTGCCTACATCCGCATTGGCCGGGGTGCCCGAAAAAGTGCGCGTTGCTGAATCAAAGTTCAACCAACCTGGCAGTGCGCCGCCACCGGCAAGCTCGGCAGTGTAGGTAAAGCTATTGCCAACATCGCCATCGCCAAACGTATTGGCGGGAAAACTGTAGCTAAAGGCGCTGTCTTCCGTCGCGTTTTGGTTGGGAATGGGAATATTCACAAAAGGCAAATCGTTGACGTTGTTGATCGTCAAATCAAAGGTATCTTCCGCTGTTCCGCCTTGGCCATCATTTGCAGTGACTTTGATACTTATGGTGCCTATATCGCCATCATCCGGCACACCGCTGAAGGTTCTCGTACCGGCGTTAAAAAATAACCACGCCGGTAATGGATTGCCGTTAGCAAGAGTCGCTGTGTAACTCAGTGTATCTCCATCAACATCATTAAATGTGTTGATGGGAAAGGTGTAGCTATACAAGGCTTCTTCATTGGTTGACTGATTGGGTATAGGGTTGGCAACCGTAGGGGCATCATTAATCGCTGTAACATTGATTGCGACAGTATCTGTGTCTGTAGCATCGTTATCGCCAGTTCTGCCTGCCCCCTTGTCATTGGTGGTTATAGTGAATGTATCTGCTCCCACGTAATTAGCGCCAGGAGTGTAATTCACCGTTGCAGCAAGCGTTGCATTAACCTGCGATAAAGTCCCCGTTAAGGTCACACTACCTGTGCCGCTACCCACGATAACCGCCGAACCACCACTAACGTTTAGCACACCATGATTGACCGTTAATACAACTTCTATATCCCATAGGTCATAGTCATCAATATCACTGATACTGACCCCAGTAATAGCAACCGCTGTATCCTCTGGCGTCACTACTGGGCCTGCAGGAACCGTATTGACCGGAGCATCATTTACATAACTTACATCAATCGTCAGTGTGTTCGGGGTAGGGTCTGTATTATCACCGCCACCGCTATCGCGCACCTGAAAGCCTATCTGAGCATAGTTGGTGGCGTTTTCATTGGGCGCAGGTGTGAAAACTAATTTTCCGGCGTTTATATCCGCTATTGAAATGAATTGATTTTGGGTAACAGAGCCACTTCCAGTAAGACTTAAGCTGCCAGCAGCCGGCAAGCTACTAATCACAACCCCAGTAAAACTATGTCCATCAACATCGCTAAAACCGAAGTTGGCTGCGGTTAATGCAAGCGGCGTGTCTTCTTGAGTATCTATCGCCCAATTGAACCCTTGCGGAGGTGTATTGCCAACATCTATCAGCGCGATCGCCATATCCTTGGTGGAATCACCCGAATTATTAACAACAAATTCGCTCGCAATCACATTGCTATTGATATAGCCAATACCGACAAGATTATCGGCACCATCATTGGTTTTAAACTCTACCCAATACACCGTATAGGCATTAAAAGTCGTGTGCGTAAAGTCAAAATTGACCCAGCCAAGCGAGCCGCCAAGGCTAGCTGTAGTAACGGATGCAGTGGCAATTGCGGGGCCATTATAGGTGGCCTCATGGACAATCATCTGCACGCTGGTGGAGCTGGTGCCGTGGTTAGCCAGCATGACTTGGATGCGATCGACCGTTTGCGTTGAGGTTAATTGCACCCCCTGCATAACTGTGCCGCCAGCAGAAATGATCTGCTCGTTGGTAGCTACGCCCGAATAGAGATGTGTGACATCCGCCAAGACGCCCTGCCATTGCATGCTCTGATTGCCGTCAAACAGGGTTTTGGCCTCAATGACACCGACTTTTTCCTCCAGATCCCAGTCGGCACCGGCGCGCCCATTACCGCTTAGATCACTACTCGCCGCTATATCAGCACCAGTCAAATCGCTCAGCTGGCGCAACAAGTTAATACCACTTTGATTAGCCGCCAAATCACAACCGTACAGCAGAATATCGGCGTCTTCACCCAGCGCTGTTTTCCATGCGGCCAATTGTTGCGCGTATTGGCTGATATTATTTTCGTTAACCACTTGGTTGCCGAGCTGGAGATTGCCAGCCACGCCATGGGAAATTACATGTATGGCAGAAATGCCGCTGGCGCCAGCAAGATAATCACTGATCTGGGCAATGCCATCTTTAGTTGCATCGATATAGATAATGGCGGTGGAATTGGCATCGGTGTGGCTGCGAATATCGTCAACCAAAGTCTGGTAGTTAGCAACTCCGGTATCCACAAAGACTAGTGTGGTAACAGTAGATTGCACGCTGGGGGCGATATCCGCTTGGGAATCAATATCAAAATCGGGCTCGAGCCCTTGGCTCTCCATCATCGATGGGGTATCTGGCATATAGATACTGACCAGATCGAGCTGTTCTGCAGCCTGGGTCAAAGACTGCCCATCAGCATGACCGTCGTCAAAAACGGCAATGTCTGCAGTGGCAGAAAACAATAATCTCGGCTCTAAGGCTTCAATTAAAGGACGACGGTGACGCGTAGCTTTGGACATGGGCAAAAACGTCTCAAAATCTGTATCCCCGCCCAGGGCAATACAGACAAGGTTTAAGGCTGGGGGAAACCGTGGCATCCTTTAGAATTATGCGCTCCAGCCTAATTACTCTGCAGGCTTAACCTGCAATAAGCTTAAAAAACATACTGACTTATTATTTTGGCACATTTTTCAACTTTAACACTGCCTCATACAAAATAATCTAGCCTCTCGCTGCAGTGCTACAGAAAGTAGTAAGCACATCAAGGCAAATTGCGCGTATCGAGCAAATTCAAAGTAACGCCATCAAAGCTCACCCGGCATTTCAGGCCGCTGGGTAAGCGATTGCCGGGGTTGGCAAATTCCAATCGAATACCAAAGGTATTACTCGGCCCGTCAATAACCTGATCGACCAGTGTCACCTCTGCTGTATAACTGTGATCGACAGCACCCAATTCCGGCTGCACTTTGGCTGTCATGCCAGCTTTTACCTTTCCGTAAAGACTGGCAGGCGCAAAAACCTCTACTCGCAGCGGGTTTAGCTGCGCCAACTTGAGCACCGGTTCAAAATCAATGTGTTCGCCCGGTTCTTTGAGGCGCTCCACAACCACACCATCGATGGGACTAACCAATGTTCTCCGCTGCAAATCGGCCAGCGCGCGCTTGTGCTCCAGTTCGGCTTGACGTTTGCGATCCAGCGCCTGCTGCAACTGCTGCTGTGCTATGGCGTGCTCGGTTTTAAGTTTATCCAGCTCGGAAAAAGAGGCCGCTTTTTTCTCATAGAGATCTTTTACCCGCGCCAGCGAGCGAGTACTAAACTCCAGCGCCAACTGCTGTGCTTGCACATCGCTGGTCAACTCAGCTTGGACACGGCGCAACTCGGCCGTTGCCGCCTCCAGCCCAGCGTCCAAGCGGGCTACTACATCGCCCTTTTTGACCTTGTCATTTTTATCAACCAAAACCTCACTGATAACACCTTCAACTGCGCTACTCATCTCCACCACAACGGAGGGTTCAATCCGGCAATTGAGTTGCGCTGGCTCCTGTGTTTGCGCCAACGCTTCACTGCCACACAAGGCAACTAACAGTGAAAAACCAGACAATTTATGCATGTTGAATCCGCTATAAAAACATAAGGCGCCCTAAAATTTAGTGGCGCTATAAAATACAATTCGCTTATTACTATAGTGTAAAAAAAACGCGTTACGAAAAATGACGGATAAAAAGTTGCTGCAACCTGCGATACCACTGCACTGCCATAGGCTCAGCTGGGTGCTGAAAACGCACATAAGCGCGTTCACCATAATGGCCAGATTGCACAAAATCGTGCAGGGTTAAATCGAGCAAAAACACTTTTTCCTTTACTCTTGTACCGGACGGATTAGTCGCATCTACCGCCAAACGCCCACCACCCAGTGCCCCCAAAATCTGACTGGGCAACTCCTGGGTTGCGATTGGAACCTCTTGCATCAAGTCTGCCTCAATATTGCGCAAGGGATCGCTGGCAAATTTGACCCGGACCCCTTGGGTCGCCTGCCGAACCAAGCCCACCTCGTCTTGTAATAGAGCTGCACGCACCCGCACCCGATCTGGTTTTTCAATCAGCGCAAATTCATCGCCCTGCCGTAAAAAACTACCCGGTAAATGATGCTGGCGATTAATCCGGAAAACCCCTTCAGCAGGGCTGCGCACCACCAGGTTCACCACTCGGGATTGTAAGAGCTCAATTTCCGCCTTGATGGCATTGATGTCCTGCTCAAACAATTGCGCCTGCGCGCGATCACTGACCCAAGCTTGCTGATAGCGCGCTTCGTACTCGCGCAAATGCGCCTGTTCCGTTGCAAGATTCGCGATTAGCAAAGGGTTATCTAGCCGCACCAACTCTTGCCCCTGCCCTACTCGTTCACCATCGGCAACCAGGACTTGCACCACTTCACCGCTTGATTCCACTTTCACTCGCGCTTCATCCGGCAGCCAAAGCACAGCCTCGGCAGTGGTTGACATAGGCATGGGTACCGCCACGAGCAAAAGAGTCACCAGCACCACACCAGCCGCAGTCACCCCCAGCGCGCGCGCGCGCGTACTAGCCAGTTGTTTGTCACGCGCCACATAATTGAGCGCTTTTAGTGCTGGCCAGAACAACTGAAAGAACAATAACCAACAGCCAATCACCAACCCCAGTGTCGGAAAATAATTGGCCACTAACAAAATGATAAAAAACAACATAAACACGCGATAAGCAAACGCTGCGACACTGTAACTTGTTAACAACACAGCTTCGCGGATGTTCACTGCAGGCGAAAAAATACCGCTCACACCATAGGCATAGCGGCGCAATAAATAACTAAATTGTTGATTCGCACGAGTAGCAAGGTTAGGTAAATCACACGCATCAGTCAGCAGGTGATAACCATCAAAACGCATCAATGGGTTGCCATTAAAAAACAGGGTGGATACACCGCCGATAATAATGATGTTGTATAAAAAATCGCGCAGAAAACCACTCGGCAATTGCAACCACAACAAGAGTGCAAGCGCTGCTAAAAATAATTCTACCGCCATGCCCGCCGCCCCAACCATTAGCCGCTGGCGCTTGGATTGAAACCCGGTCGCGGCACTGGCATCGACATAGGGCAAGGGTGTGCCCACTACAAAGACCACACCGCAATCGTTCACCTGCCCGCCCCAGACTTTGGTAAATAAACCATGGCCTAGCTCATGTAACACTTTAAAACAGGGGTAAGTTAGCCAAAGCAGAAATAAATTGGCGGGCGATAACATCCGATCCAGATGCCCCTGTGTCAGCTGCGTCCAATGCACGCCCACTTGCAAGAGCGCATAGCCAACCACTAGCAACCAAACGATTCCCATAGTGCGCGATGCCAGTAAACGCGCTAGCGGCATTAATTTGTCGAGCAGACGATCGGGATTGCCAAGCGGGATATTCCACGTGAGCGGATTCATCAACAAACGCAGCCAGCGCTGTTGTTTCTTTTGCTCGCGCCGTGCAAATAATTCCTGCGTATTGGGCGGAAGATCGCACACCAATAAATCGGCGACATGTAAATATTGCAGGAGATGAATTAAATCATCGCGCGTGGGAATCTCATCGGCGGAATGATAAAACTCAGCTTGGGCCGCCGAAGCCAACACTTGTGCTAACGAATTACGACCGTTCATCGCACTGATCAAACGCCAAGCAGAGGGCGTCAAGCGATGAAAACGACCATTGCTTTTATCCTGCAGTATGTACCAGCGCTCATTGTTGTAGTCGCGCCGCTGGATATGAATATGGCGCGGCAACGCGGGGCGCAGTGATTCAAGCCGCTGCCAAATAGGATTGTTGTTAAGAGGTTGGGGTTCACTCATAACTGCATCACCACAACTTCAAGCGCAGCCAATGCCACAAATCGTGAAACCAAATCCAGCCCAAGGCTCGCTGCCCTACCATCAATTTACCGGAACCGGTCATACCGGGGCGCAATACATCCAGCTCGCGGGTTAATTCCGCATCCACCCGAAAATAATTGCGCCCTTCGCGCACTTCACTGATCGGCGTGACACGTTTGATGCGCACGGCAAACACATCGCTGGGCAAACTGGAAAATTTTACCTGGCCTTGCTGGCCGGGTTGCACGGCGGCAATATCGCGTTCATCGACAAACAACTGCACTAAAAAACCTTGTGCTGCCGCAATTTCAAATAACACATCGCCCTGTTTGACCGGCGCGCCCTGGCTTTGTGAAATATCGTCTGAAACAATAATGCCATCCATCGGGGCGACTAATTGAGTGCGCGCCAATTGTTGGTCGATCAGCCTCAACTGGATACTGGCTTGATCCATTTGCGCACTGGCAATCGCCGCTTCAACACGATTGGAATTGGCCAATGCGGTATCGTAAGCCTGACGATATTGCTGCACCTGGCTCGCCAACTTGCGCCGCTCCAAACGCAAATCTTCATCATTCAACTGCGCCAAGGGTGCGCCTTTTTTTACACTATCGCCGGGGCGCACACTGATTTTGCCTAAATAGCCATCGTGCGGTGATACCACTAAATATTTGTCTGTTGTTTGCAGCGCGGCATCGGCAGTAATGCGGTAATCGATTGGGACAAATAAAGCGACCAAAAATACTAATAGGCATGACGTAATAATTTTGCCGCGCCAGGAATCCTCCCCAAACCAACGCTCCAAGCGCTGTGCGATACGCCTTTTTAAACCCTGCCACACATTGGCATTCGCCTGCTGCCGCAATGCGAGAATCGCTCCGGCAAAATGCAATGCCTGTTGCACAAAACTGCGCTGATCGTCGGATAAGTCGGCTTGTTTATCCAGCTCGATGGTTAGCGCCCCAATAATCACATCGCCATTGCGCACCAATAAACTGTGCACCGACTGCAACTGTTGTTGCTGCAGCAATTGCTGATGGGAGCGTTTAATTAAATTGGGCGCTGGAGCCGCATCAACAGCCTGATCAATAACTGGCGAGCAATGAATGGCTGCGCCCTGCTCTATCGCCTCGGCCATAGCTTCGCTAATTGCCTGCATCGCCTGAGTGCGCTTATCAAAATTAGCCGAAAAAGATATGGCTTCCAGTTCAATATGGTTGGCCTGACACAAACCAAGGCTTACCCGGGTAGATTGCAGAAAACCGGCCAGCATATTCACCAAGCTGATTGCACTTTCTTGCAGTGAATTTTCTTTTAATAAACTGGCACTGAGCTGCAATAGTGCTGGGCTAGCGGAATTTTTATCAATAACAGGGGCAGCAACCACTGGCTCAGCCTCGGCGGACTGCTGCAAGATAAACTGCAGCCAGTACTGACCCAACTTGAGGTTCTTTAATACGGCAGGTAATTCTTTTTTATCCTGAAGCTGCAAGCGCAATAACAGCACCCCCCAGCTCTCACCATCAATCACTAGCGGCTGACCAACAATAAAGTGCCCCGCCCCATCGGGCGCCAGGTGCAGTCGTTTTTTGTCCTCCACCTGTGTAAGCGCCTCGCGCAAGGCTGCATTATTCGCTGCCGCATTAGGCCACTTGGCAAGAATTTTTGGCGGAACACCAAAGGGGGTTTGTACTAACATTGCCGCGCTGACGGTACCCAGCATTTGGCATTGCATACTCAGCCAGAGCTTGAGCGAAGCGGTAAAAGACTGCATAGGCGTTCTACGGTGATGTGTTATTCAAAAAGTCTAGTCTAATAAAGGCAATTTGTATAACTACTTTTATGATTATTGTGTCCCTGCAAAGAATAAACCAACGATGAATATTGTGCCAGCCGATTATCTTTCACTGCGGATAATGACGTTCGGCTTGTCTCTAAGGCGCGCCTTAACTGCAGCCAAAATTGACAACTTTGCTTCATCATCAACCTGACTCCAGCAAGTAATCTCCGTCAAACTGCGATAGCAGCCAACACAAATGTCGTTGTCATCCAGACAGCAATTGCGAATACAGGGCGATTCCACTGTCGCCATAAATCGATCCCCCCAACATCAATGCGCCATGGTTATGACACATCATTATAAATAGCGACAAATACTAATTATTTTCATCGCTACGACTGTTTTTAAGAGTATTTATCAATAGCTCATCTACACTCACACAGATTAGTGCTTTTTCTTCTGCGAGAACGAGGAAAAAAGTTTCTCAATGGAGATGGATTAAACGAGACATGCACAGAATAACACTGAGTAACACTATCGCGCCTGTGCCCATAGCAATAGGTGCTGTGCTATTACTGCTAATTAGCAGCGGGGTCATTACCATATGGCACAATCCGCTGAGTTTCCCATCGCTTTACCCCTATGCAACGCTAATGGCATATAACACCGCCGCTAGTTTTTTATTGTGCGGCATGGCGTTAATCGCCCTGTTGAATCAATTACGCCGGACCGGTGTGGTACTGTCGCTTGGACTACTAATACTCAGTGGTATTCGCATCTCCGAAATGCTACTTGATCTGCCGATTGATGCAGATTATTGGTATAAAACACTATTGCCCAGCCCCATTACAGTGGCCATTCCCACCTCGTCAATTACCTCAATCACTTTTGTATTTACCGCCGTTAGCCTGCTGTTACTGTTCAGCCAGCTGCTTACACCAACAAAAATCTTAGTTACCGCATTCATCGCACTGCTGATTGCAACCATTGCCAGTGCAATCATGATCGGACACAGCCTGCATTTATTTCCCAGCTCCGTCTGGGCGGGGCGCAAAATGTCGCCACATACCGCCCTCTGTTTTTTTGCCTATGCTGCAGCAATTATTGCCAGCTTATACCCTCATATACTGACTGCTTTTACACGTTTAAAGTTTTTCAATCGTCTTACGATTGGCTTTATGTTTATGAGCATCCTCTTTATTGGTATAGGCTCAATTGGCATTTTACAAATTCAAAGCGTTGCAGACATTTCACAAAAACTCTATCAAGAACCATTTCAAACCAATAACGCAGCGCTTCGGATCAAAAATCATATAGGTTTACTCAACCGCACCATCAAAGATATTGCAGTGAACCCAGCGCTGGCAAAATCCAACCAATACCGCCTCATACTTGAACAGACAATCGACAATACCGAACAAGAAATTGAGCAATTTACTCACACTCAAGAACACGAGCCAAATCTACATGCCTTGCGCAATCAATTTACACACTGGACAACAATAATAGACAACCTCTTTCAACAACTTGAACGGGGCGACATTACAGGCTACCAACAGAACGCACTGAATGAAAATCAACGCAACATCGTCATTTTGGAAACCATTTGTGACGCAATCATCAATGGTGCGCAAAAAGAAATGGAGCAATTAAACAACGAAGCTATTCAGACAAAACATCACGCTGAAAACTTAATGTTTATTGTTATCTTCGGCTTTTTAATTGTGGGATTTTTTGTGTCTGCACTACTCACCCGCACCCTGAATCAACAATTGTCCAAAGTGCGCAGCACTATGCTCGATATTGCACAAGGCAATAGCGAGGCTCATATTCCGTTTCTTGATTACCCGCATGAAATAGGTGACATGGCAAGAACACTAGAGGTATTTGCCCATAATGTCTGTGAGCGTAAAAAAGATGCTGAACTGTTGATCAAACACCAACGAGAACTGGAGCAAACCAATCAACAACTAGCGCTAACCAATAAAGAACTGGAAGCCTTCGCTTACGTCGCCTCACACGATTTGAAATCGCCCTTACGCGGCATTGCCCAACTCTCCACTTGGATTGAAGAAGATCTGGAGTCCAAAGAGTTTAGCGAAGTTAACAAACACACCAGCATGTTGCGCAACCGCATTTTGCGAATGGAAAGATTACTGGATGACATGCTGGTTTTTTACCGTGCAGGCAAAACCGATGGAGCAATCAGCCGTATTGATGTCGCCCATATGGCCAGAGAATTATTTGATATACAAAATACCAAACCCGGTTTGCAGCTCATTTTGGGAGAGAACCTCCCCAGTATTGAGACACTAAAGACGCCATTTGAGCAAACCCTACGCAACCTTTTCTCCAACGCTATTAAACATCACGATAAAGATGAAGGTGTAATTCGCGTAAATGCGCGCATTATCAATCAGGACTTTTATGAGTTTAGTGTTAGCGATGACGGACCTGGCATTCCACTCAAATTTCAGGAACGGGTCTTTGGCATGTTTCAAACACTAAAATCGCGCGACGAGTTGGAAGGCAGCGGTATGGGACTGGCGCTAATTAAAAAAATTGTGGAGACCTACGGCGGCAACATCAGTGTATTTTCGGAAGGCCGCGGCTGCTGTTTTACTTTTACCTGGCCAATCCATATCAGCAGGACACTACATCATGATTGATAAAATGTACCCTATTGGCAATCAGGAATTTAAAACGGTCAACCTGTTGATTGTTGACGACGACGACATAGACGCAACTGCACTAAAGCGAGCCCTGCATAAACTGAAATTACTCAACCCACTCTATCGCGCCAAAGATGGATTGGAGGCTCTTGAAATATTGCGTAATGGCGAAATACCCAGCCCCTATATTATTTTGTTAGACATCAACATGCCGCGCATGAATGGCTTGGAGTTTTTAGAAGCCTTACGCGCTGACCCGGAGCTGACTCATGCGGTAGTTTTTGTATTGACTACATCCAAATCCGATGAAGACATTATGGCGGCCTACCGGGAGCATGTGGCCGGCTATTTACTAAAACAACGTATGGACAGCGATTTTATCCAAGTCGTCAGTCTGCTTGATCACTACTGGCGAGTTATTGAATTACCAACCAATCAGCCTTAATTTTAAATCTGTATGACCTAGATCACTGCAAAGAGGCACCTTGCATGAAGCTGTTACTCATTGACGATAATGAGCTTGATCGACAAGCGATTATTCGCACCTTTAAGAAAACAGAATGGGACATTACCATTGCCCAAGCCAGCTCGGCGTATGACGGACTGGCGCAGTTTGATAGCGACGACTTTGATGCAGTTCTGCTCGACTATCGCCTGCCCGATATTGATGGTATGGAGGTCTTGCAGCTACTCAATAAACACCCCCGCCATCACGCCGCCATTATCATACTCACTGGCGCCAATGCCGACGATAATCTTGAGCGCGAGTTTATCGCCGCGGGCGCGCAAGATGTTCTATTCAAATCAGAAGTCGCCCACAAACATTTAACTCGCGCCATTACTCACGCACAGGCGCGCCACTTGTTAGAGCGTCAACTACAAGAAAGCCATCAACGTCTGCGAGCACTGGCCGAAAACGATTCGCTGACCGGCTTGGCAAATCGCTATTATTTTGATGAAAGCTTGCGCTCCTCTATACAGCGGGCCAAACGCCACAACGAACAACTTGCGCTCTTGTTTCTGGATCTGGACAACTTCAAATTTATCAATGACGGACTAGGTCATGACACAGGAGACTTGGTACTAAAAGAGGTCGCCAATCGTTTATTACAAGTCGTGCGAGCAGGCGATATTGTCTGCCGTTTAGGTGGCGATGAATTTGCAATACTCGCGCACAACTTTGATTCCGAAGAAGCCATAAGCCAATTAGCCCAACGTATTCTTGCTGACCTGCGCCGCCCTATTATGATCGGCACCTACGAGAACTGTATTTCCAGCAGCATTGGCATCGCCACTTTTCCCGAGGCGGGCGATAACGCGAGCGATTTGCTTAAAGCCGCCGATATGGCGATGTATCGCGCCAAACAAGATGGACGTGATAATTTCCAATTTTTTTCATCGATTATGCAAGCGCAAATGCAAGAGCGCTTACGTTTGGAAAAAGAATTGCGCGCAATTATTCCCACCGATCATTTTATTTTGTTTTATCAACCGATTGTGGATGCGCAAACATTTGAAATTTGCGGTGCAGAAGGCTTAATACGCTGGGATCACCCTGAGCGCGGCATTTTGCCACCGAGCGAATTTATCGGCCTAGCCGAAGAAATTGGCTTAATCAGTGAGATTGATTCGCGCAGCCGTTTTAATGCCTGCCAACAATTAGCGGACTGGCGCGCACAAAATTTAGTGAATGACGACTTCAATATGAAGTTCAACGTCTGTGCACAACTACTTACCGATGATGATTTATATCAAGGCATTATTGATGATCTGGAGCGCACCGGTCTGCCCGGTCGCTGTGTCAGCTTGGAAATCACCGAATCGATACTGATTGAAAACCTGCAAAATACAGCGCACAGCTTAAAAAAAATCCGTGATTACGGTGTCGATATTGCTGTGGATGATTTTGGTACCGGTTATTCATCCATGTCCTACCTAAAAGAACTACCCGCACGTACCCTGAAAATTGATCGCAAATTTGTTATGGGCGTGCCTGACAACGCTGCCGACTGCCGCATTCTGCGTGCAATGATTGTGTTTGCCAAAAGCCTGGATTTAATTGTCGTAGTTGAAGGTGTAGAGACTCGCGAACAGGCGCGCATCTGCCGCGATTACGGAGCCGACTTATTGCAAGGCTATCTTTTCTCCAAACCGATCTCACCATCGGCCTTTGAACAACTTCTACGCACCCACAACGCGCAGGAGTGGAGCAACCATTTATCCACACGGGGAGTTATGACAGGTTAAGCGTTCTATTTAGGTACGCCTCGCAGTATCAGCGATCAAGAAACACCCAGATAGCCAATGCCAATATGGCGCATTGAGTCAGACAATTTTGCACGGCTATTGTGATTGACCTATCATGCCCCCACATTGCGTAACACCCCCATCTTTTAGCAAGATCAAGGACTTCCTATGAGTGACGTACAACATCATCGCCTGATTATTCTCGGTTCAGGCCCTGCAGGTTATACCGCAGCGATTTATGCCGCGCGCGCTAACCTCAAACCCGTTGTGATTACCGGTATGCAACAAGGTGGTCAATTGACCACTACCACTGAAGTAGAAAACTGGCCCGGCGGTGTGCACGACTTGCAAGGTCCAGATTTGATGGTGCAAATGCAAGAGCACGCCGAACGCTTTGACACTCAAATTATTTTTGACCACATTCATGAAACCGTGTTGACCGAGCGCCCGTTTAAGCTGATCGGCTCCAATACTTATACCTGTGATGCGCTGATTATCTCTACCGGTGCCTCAGCTCAGTATTTGGGGCTGCCGTCAGAAGAAGCCTTTATGGGCAAAGGCGTGAGCGCCTGTGCTACCTGTGACGGTTTCTTTTATCGCGATCAAAAAGTCGCGGTAGTCGGCGGCGGCAATACTGCCGTCGAAGAAGCACTGTATTTGTCCAACATCGCCAGCGAAGTTACATTGATCCACCGTCGCGACAAACTTAAGTCAGAGAAAATTCTGCAAGATAAGCTGATGGCCAAAGTCGCCAACGGCAATATCAAAGTAATTTGGAACCACCAGCTGGATGAAGTACTGGGCAATGACTCAGGTGTAACCGGCTTGCGCTTAAAAAGCACCCAAGATGGCGCCACCCAGGAAATTGATGTTGCCGGTGTGTTTATCGCGATTGGTCACAAACCCAACACCGATATCTTTGAAGGCCAACTGACCATGAAAGATGGCTATATCAAAGTAAAAAGCGGCTTGGAAGGCAATGCCACCCAAACCAGTATTGAGGGCGTGTTTGCTGCAGGCGATGTAGCGGACCACATCTATCGTCAGGCGATCACCTCTTCTGGTTCTGGCTGTATGGCAGCACTGGATGCCGAAAAGTATTTGGATGACATCTAAAATCCAGCCTTGTTGGCACCAAAACACCAAAGGGAAGGCTCTTTAGCCTTCCCTTTTTTATTGCCACTTATAAATATTGGTATTACAAAGTTATCATAAATTAAACATATTTATCCTTTAACTGCTTGCTCATCCTTCAGATAGGTAAGGCAAAAAACAAGAATAGACCATCTATTTTTAGACTTATTAGTTATAAATAATCCAAGTTATCGGCCATTTTTCAGCCCCCATTTGACTCAACACCCCTAATTAGTCGCCAATATGGTCGATTTTCGCCCTAACACCGCCCACGCAAGTACAAAACAACCACAAATTGGTAATACCAATTGGTTGACCTCATAAGCCATGATACCTATACTAAAAAACGATGATAACCATAAAGCGGAGGCAACATCATGTCGATAGAGCAAACGAAGCAGCGCAAATCATCAACGATAGCGCAGCAATTATCATTCACACAGCGACCTTTGACCCGCTGGATTGCAGTGCTATCAGTCGCTGGTATTACCAGCCCTCTGATGAGCGGAGCAGCACTTGCTCAACAACAAAAACCGGCAGCAGGTGCGGTCGAGGAAGTCATAGTGACCGGCACCCGCAAATTGGTTCAGGACCAAATTGCGATCAAACGTGACGCTACTACGATTGTGGATGGCTTGTCTGCATCTGATATTGGCGAGATGCCTGCACTCTCCATTGGTGAAGCACTGGAAGCCATTACTGGCGCCGCATCGCACCGTGAAAATGGCGGCGCTACCGAGATCACTATTCGCGGCTTGGGCCCATTCCTGAGCGCAACTCACTTTAATGGCCGCGAAGCGACCAACGGCAGCGGCGACCGCTCAGTTAACTTTTCACAATTCCCGTCCGAGCTGATGAGTAAAGTGGCGATCGCTAAAACTCAGGACGCGTCAATGATTGAAGGTGGCGTGGCCGGTGTCATTATGCTGGAAACACTGAAGCCGCTGACCTATGGCAAACAGCGTATCCAAATAGATGCAAAAGCCAACTACAACCCGGATCAGCAAAACGTCGATAACAGTTTACAAAGTGATTTGGGGTATCGCGGCACATTCAGTTATGTGGATCAATTTGAACTGGGCAATGGCCAAGCATTGGGTATATCACTCGGCATGCAGCGCCAAAACATATCGCAGCCAGAAGCAGAATATCGCAGCTCAAGCCCTACTGGCTCTTCCCTTTGGGCCTGTTTAAATGACCCCACTAACACCAATGAAGGCTTTTTCCGCGGTTCGTCTGGCGATTGTGAAGACAGACGCTCAGGCGGCAGCAATCAGGGCTACGATACTGAAATTGACCCAACTACCGGCAAAGCGATTAGCGATGGAACTCCCTATGCCTGGACCGGTAGTTCACGCAGCTTCCGCCAAAATGAAACCTCGGATGAGCGCGACTCAATCTTTTTCGCCTTGCAATATCAGCCGTCTGAGGATTGGGACATCAACCTAGATACACAGATTTCTGATCGCACTCAGGCTGAAGATCGCCATGATCTTATCTTCGAGCAAAAGCGTGTCACCCCGGGCGTAACTGGCGAAACTCTGGTAACCAATGGCAATGGCGGCATTCTGCACTGGGAGGGTGTACCCCGTATCGAAGCTGACGGTGAGAAATTTTCACGCGAAGAAAACTACAAAGCCTATGGCTTGAGTGTTGCTCATCAGGTCAATGACCAGTTGAAAATAGATGTGGATGCCTCTTATTCGCAGACTTTGCGCGAAGAATTGCAAATCACTAACCGCGCTCAGGGCGATCGCATTCCACTTACTTGGACTATGGGAAGCACCATTCCCACTATCACAGTGGAAAATCAGGACCTCACCGATCACAGCTGGTTTGACGGCGGTTACCGCACCCGAATTGACCGCGAAAACGTGCGCGAAAACGAAATCAAAGGCCTGCGTGTAGACTTTGATTATGAAACCGATGGCGGGTTTATTACCGGTGTTAAAGGCGGTTTGCGCGGTTCAGAATTGAGCTTTGTACAATTCGGCGGCAGCCAAGGTAATGGCTCTCGCACCGAATACACCTCGAGCAACAGCGCAGTAGTAGATGCAATCATCGACAATTGTGCCATTGCTTTCCCCGAAAGCGGCTTCTTGTCTTCCGTGCGTGATGGCAACTTGATCACCAATCTGGACAGTGACGGCAATGTCATTGCAGAGGGGACTGGCAACTCATTTACCGCCTTCAGAAACCAATGTTTTTCCAGCGCTTTGGTTGAGGCAAATGGTGATGCTTTCGCCTATCCAGACGTGGAGCTGGTCAACCCTGGTTCAACCAACGTCACTGAAACCACTTACGCCGCCTACCTGATGGCCGACTATGAAACCCAATTTATGCAGCGGGGCTTGCGCGGTAACTTTGGTGTGCGTGTGGTAGATACCGATGTCAGCTCCATTGGCTATCGCGATCGCTATCAAGTAGCGACCGACCCGGTCACCGGTGTTGTCAGTATCGACACCATTGATGGCGATATTGAATCGGTAAAAGGTGGTGGCAGTTATACCGAGTTATTGCCCAGCATTAATGTCGTGTGGGATTACGACGACGACAAAATCATTCGCGGTGGCATTTACCGTGGCATGTCGCGCATAAATCCATCTGACATGGGTTACTCGCGCACCTTTACCACTGATGATGACGCCGATCCCACTACGCTGGACGATCTGCTCGTTGGTGCCAATGGTTCAGGCAATCCTGATGCGCAGCCACTCATGTCGTGGAACGCTGATGTGTCGTGGGAATGGTACCCCAATGATGACGCCATTTTTGCGGCGGGTCTTTATTACAAGAAATTCCAAGGTGGTTTTGAACAGCGCACCGTTATGGAAAATTTCGTCATTGATGGCCAAAACGTTAGCTTGCCGATCACCAATGCAGTGACCACGGACAAATCCAGCAATCTCTATGGCCTTGAGGCATCTGTGGCTTACCGCTTTGATTCCGGTATAGGGGTAAAACTTGGCTACAACTGGGCCGATACTGACTTTGAGTTTGAAGACAGTAACTATGGCGATACTTATGTAACAGGTTTGGACGGCACTACAACCCAGCTTACCGCCGGAATAGTTCCACCCGCATCGGTTCCCGGTTTTTCCGAGCATGTATTCAACGGTCAGGTCTACTATCAAATCGGTGAATTTGACGCCGCGATCATCTACAAATATCGCAGCGGCTACTTCCAACCTTACACCAGTAACGGCACTCGCCTGCGCTATGTCGGTGATGTAGGGACTTGGGAGGCGCGAGCGTCGTACAACATTACCGATAACGTCAAAGTCAAACTGGAAGCAATTAACCTGTTTAGCGCACCTAAAGAGCAATACTTTTACGCGGAAGATAATTTAGGTGAAGTGAATGATTACGGTCCACGCATCTTTGCTGGGGTCACCGTAAAGTTCTAATGTTTGATAAGCGCCAAAATAAAAACGCCTGACCAACATTGGTCAGGCGTTTTTGTTTTCTAGCGGGTTAAGGCCTGGCGGAGAGTTTATCCAATTCTGTACGCAAATGACGCAACCATTGGTTAAATGCAAGGCGTACCTGAATGTTATTGGTGACACGATTATTCTCTTCCCATATGCGCCCCAAATCGCGCTGGTCGGTAATAATGGCCAAGGGCTTACCGGATACAGAATCGTAGAGCGAAATTTCCAGCGTCATAGTGCCCATACCTTCGCTATACACTTTCACATGAGTTGGGCGCCCTTTCATATCATCTTTACTGGCAAGCGGTGCTATTTCCAATACTTTGGCCGACACGGTCATCACATCGGCTCCCGCTTTCATCGCCGTTGAATAGGTGCCATCGGCAATTAAATTATTCATCAAGGCTTCGGTGTAACGCTCTTGATAATAGCGACGATCGCTATCGTTCAACTCCCAGGGCGTATCGTCGATCAAGTTAGTGGATGAAGGCTTACGGATTTTCACATCGCTCAAATCCAACTGTTCAACCAACAGTTTTTTGTACTGCGCAAACTCTGCGCCTTTAGCGATAAAAGTACCGTCAAAACGGGTTTTTTCCACCACCGTTAAACCGGCCTTGTCCGCTTTTAACTGCGCTTCTTTTTCGTGCGGTTTAGTGAATGAACAACCCGCCACGATACTGGCGGCCAACACAACTAGTGCAAGATTTTTCATGGTTTTCATAAGTTACCTACCTGTATCTCTGTGAGAGCGTTTGGCAGCCGGTGCTGCAGTGTACTTATAAGACGTTATTCGTAAATCAGGGTTCAGTGGATGCTCATCCAACATGGCGCCTGACAGATTACAACAAAACGGCACCAGAGTCGTAAGCTATTGAAGCATAGATATAAATCCTGAGATGTAATGCTTGTAAGGGAGTTTGTAATATTTTGTAGCCCTACTTCGTTAAGTAGACAGCTGACAAAAATCCGCATAAAAAAACAAATCCTAAAAAGCACAAAGGAGACCGAAGCCTCCTTTGTTGTTTTACTGCATCTAAATATCGCGAGAATTAATTAACCCACAAACACCCGTGCATTGCGGAACAAACGCAACCAGGCGCCATCATCTTTCCAGTCATCCGGTTTCCATGAATTGCTCACCGAGCGGAATACCCGCTCAGGGTGCGGCATCATGATGGTGACACGGCCATCTTTACTGCTAACACTGGTGATACCCAAGGGTGAACCATTGGGGTTGGCAGGATAGGTTTCAGTTGCGTTGATAGTGTTGTCGATAAAACGCAGCGCCACTGTACCGCTTTCGTTACAGGTTTTTAATGCATCGGCATTGGCAAATTCGGCGTAACCTTCACCGTGGGCGACGGCCACCGGCATATGTGAACCAGCCATGCCTTTGAACAATACCGATGAAGATTCCTGCACTTGAACCAAGCTGAAACGCGCTTCAAATTGCTCCGACAAGTTGCGCACAAAACGCGGCCAATGATCTGCACCGGGAATGATATTTTTCAGGTTCGCCATCATCTGGCAACCGTTACACACGCCCAAACTGAAAGTGTCATCGCGGTGGAAGAAACGCTCGAACTCATCGCGCACTTTGTTATTGAACAAAATGGTTTTTGACCAGCCTTCACCTGCGCCGAGCACATCGCCGTAAGAGAAACCACCGCAAGCCACCAAGCCTTTGAAAGTTTCCAGCGATACACGGCCAGAGAGCAAATCGCTCATGTGTACATCAACTGCGTTGAAACCGGCGCGATCAAATGCGGCGGCCATTTCGATGTGGCCGTTAACACCCTGCTCACGCAATACGGCGATGGATGGACGCACACCAGTATTGATGAAGGGCGCAGCAACGTTTTCGTTGATGTCGTAACTAAGTTTGACACTCAAACCCGGATCATTTTTTACGATGCCATCGAATTCAGATTTGGCGCAGGCCGGGTTATCGCGCAAGGCTTGCATGCGATAGCTGGTTTCTGCCCAGAGTGATTGCAATTGCGCACGGGCTTGGTTGAACAGCTCATTTGCACCTTGTTTAATCACCAAGGTATCGTTTGTATTCAAGCTGCCAATCGCTTTCACGCTCACACCTGCCGCCGCAAAACGTGCTTGCACTGCTGCAGAATTGGCGCGGGTGACTTGCACTACTGCACCGGCTTCTTCGTTGAACAGCACAGCCAGCGCATCTGCACCCAAACCGTCCAAATCAACGCTGACACCGGTGTGACCGGCAAAGGCCATTTCAGCGAGCGTGGTAAACAAACCGCCGTCGCTGCGGTCGTGGTAGGCGAGCAATTCATTAGCGGCAAGGCTCGCTTGCATCGCATTAAAGAAACCTTTGAGTTGTGCGCCGGAATCCAAATCAGCGGGAACATCGCCCAACTGGTTGTAAACCTGCGCCAAAATCGAACCACCCAAACGGTTTTTGCCGTTGCCCAAATCGAGCAGCAACAATTCGGTATCGCCCTTGTCGGTGCGCAGTTGTGGGGTCAGGGTTTGGCGAACATCGACTACCGGTGCAAACGCCGAAATAATCAGCGAGAGCGGCGCGGTCACGGCTTTATCTTCATTGCCGTCTTTCCATGCGGTGCGCATGGACATTGAGTCTTTACCAACTGGAATAGTAATGCCGAGTTCAGGGCAAAGCTCCATACCGACTGCTTGCACGGTGCGATAGAGTTTTTCGTCTTCGCCTTTGTGGCCAGCAGCGCACATCCAGTTGGCCGAGAGTTTTACATCGGACAGCTTTTCGATGCGTGTTGCAGCGATATTGGTAATCGCCTCAGCAATTGCCATACGGCCAGACGCAGGAGCATCGAGCAGCGCCAGCGGGGTGCGCTCGCCGATACTCATGGCTTCGCCTTTGATGCTGTCGTAACTCACCGTGGTAACGGCAACGTCAGCAACGGGAACTTGCCATGGACCGACCATTTGATCGCGCGCCACCATACCGGTGACCGAGCGGTCGCCAATGGTGATAAGGAAGTTTTTACTCGCCACGGCAGGATGCTTAAGTACCCGCTCCGCCGCTTCTTTTAATGCAATGCCATCCGTTGCAAACGCCTGTGTGACGGCTTGGTGTTTGTCGGCAGCGCGATGCATTTTTGGCGCTTTGCCAAACAATACCGACATAGGCAGATCGACCGGTTTAGCGTCGAAGTGTTTGTCGTTAACTAGCAGATGTTTCTCGTCAGTCGCCTCGCCCACTACTGCATAAGCTGCGCGCTCGCGCTGGCAGATAGCTTCAAAACGCGGCAGATCCGCCGGTTTGATCGCCAAGACATAACGCTCTTGCGACTCATTACACCAAATCGCCAATGGGCTCATACTCGGCTCATCGTTGGGCACATTGCGCAGTTCAAACTTGCCGCCGGTGCCGCCATCTTTCACCAACTCAGGGAAGGCGTTGGATAAACCGCCCGCGCCCACATCGTGAATAAAGGCGATCGGGTTTTTATCGTCCAACTGCCAGCAGGCGTCGATCACTTCCTGACAACGGCGCTCCATTTCCGGGTTTTGGCGCTGTACCGAGGCGAAATCCAGATCTTCTGACGATGAGCCAGACGCCATAGAAGATGCTGCACCACCGCCCAAACCAATCAACATGGCTGGGCCGCCGAGCACGACTAATTTGGAACCGGCCGCAAAGGGCGGTTTTTCGATGTGTTCGGCTTTGATGTTGCCGTAACCACCGGCGAGCATAATCGGCTTGTGGTAGCCGCGACGCTCGCCGTCAAAGTTCTCTTCAAAGGTACGGAAGTAGCCGCAGATGTTAGGGCGACCGAATTCGTTGTTGAATGCAGCACCACCTATAGGACCATCAAGCATGATGTCGAGCGCCGTTACGATGCGGCCGGGTTTACCGTAGTTCTGTTCCCACGGCTGGACAAATTCGGGGATTTGCAGGTTGGATACGGTGAATCCATTCAAACCCACTTTGGGTTTGGAGCCACGGCCGACCGCACCTTCATCGCGAATTTCACCACCGGCACCAGTACCGGCGCCGGAGAATGGGGAGATCGCGGTCGGGTGGTTGTGGGTCTCAACCTTCATTAATAAATGAATCGGTTGCTGGGTGTATTCGTAGGCTTTGGTATCCGGATTGGGATAAAAGCGCCCTGCTTCGTGACCGACCACCACTGCGGCGTTATCGGCATAGGCCGAAAGCACATCCTCACCGCCGACTTCGTTGGTGTTTTTAATCATTTTGAACAGGCTGCGCTCCTGCTCAACACCGTCGATAGTCCAGGAGGCATTGAAGATTTTGTGGCGGCAGTGTTCAGAGTTGGCTTGGGCAAACATCATCAATTCAACATCGATGGGATTGCGACCGAGGGTTTTAAACGCATCAACTAAGTAGTCGATTTCATCATCCGCCAAGGCCAACCCGAGGGATTTGTTGGCGGCAACCAACGCATCGCGGCCACCGCCAAGGATATCAACCGAGGTCTGCGGCGCTGGTGATTGGGATACAAACAATTGTTCAGCGGCTTCGAGGCGATCAAATACAGTTTCCACCATCCGATCATGCAACAGCGCCGCGATAACAGCGCGATCGGCTGCGCTTACAGCACCTGTCACATAGTAGGCTATGCCGCGCTCGATCCGGCGCACTGACTCAAGGCCGGTGTTTTTGGCGATATCAGTCGCTTTGGATGCCCAAGGGGAGATAGTTCCCAAGCGTGGCACTACCAAAAAGAGCTCGCCCTCATGACTTACTTGGCTTTCAACCTTAGGCCCATAAGTCAGCAGTTGTTGCAGCACGGATTGCTGTTCAGCACTCAAGGGCGCAGCAACATTGGCGAAATGCACAAACTCGGAACTCACACCGGTCACAGCGGGAACACGCTGTTGCAGGTTGGCCAAAAGTTTTTGCGTACGGAAACTGGAAAGAGCGGGAGCGCCACGCAGAATCAGCATAGTGGGAAGAGCCTCAGCATCGGGGGGATATGAAAAAGGCCGCCATTGTACTGGATTTTCCAGCAGATCAGGCAGGTTTTTATCCGCGCACGCCGCAACAACTAACCCTTAGGCTTAAGCGGCTATACAGCCCTTCCATAAATGATGTTCATTTAATTGTGAGGGTTGCTGCATTAGCTTTTACAGCAGCAATACCCTTGTCTCTCTCAATACTTGAGGTATACATCTGGCTGGTACCAATAATCTTGCCGCTGGCTCCTTTAAGGTTGAAGTAGAATTTACCATTGATCGCTTCTTTGCGGTCATAGCGCTCATCCACTGGGCTGTTTTTTTGCGCTAAAGCAATCTCCGCCTCTGCCGCCACCCTAGACTCGTGGAATTCACCAATCAAAATCACCTCACCATTGCCAACTTTGAGTACAAAGTAAAATTGCCCTTTGTCATTTCTCCTGAGTTCGTACCAACCTAAAACCCTAAGCACATCTCTTTTAAAACTGGACAATCTATCTTGCCCAGAAACCAGAACATCTTCGGAGTCTTGTGCTTCCACTAATTTTTCAAACAGAAATTTACTGCTGGGCAATAACCCCAAACGAAGCCCAAAGGGTTTGAATACCGAATTAATAACGGCAATCGATTGGCTGCCGGTATCATTTTCTATATCGGACAGGGTGCGCCTGCTAACGCCTACCAGTGCGGCGTATTGATCCTGGCTCATCCCTAAAACCTCTTTGCGTAATTGCCGTAAAACCTTGCCCTCACTTAGCTCGCCATCCAAAATTTTCTGCAAGCTGGTAACTAGCAATGCTTCGCGCTCTTGTGGTGTTAGTAATTTCATCATCTCGCCGCTACAAAAAGTTAGTTCAATAGCTCCCAGGCTTTTAATTTTTCATCCAAAAAATCAAAACCTATCGCTGGCAGTTGCAGTAATCGTGTGGATACACCGCGCTCGGCAAGCCGCTCAGGCAGACCTTTGAGTTTTTTGGCCAGCGCCATCAGTTCTTCAATAATAGCTTCCGGCGGTGCAACATCAGCCAATGCATGGGCAATCTTAATCCAATCAAAACGCCCGCCCTCTTCATAGGGTGAACCCCAGGTAGTGCTGCGAGTTATGCCTTCAGGGTCTGCTTTCATGGGTGCAAAATCATAAACTGGTGCCAAGGTAATACCTTGCGGGCGCTTGATCAGGGAGGTATTGCGCCCATGGTTATCGGAATTGCCGAAGACGACATTTAAAAAATCGCGTTTTACCCATTCGACCACAAATGCTTGTTGATCAAATGGTTCACCTAACTCTGTTACGCGATATTGCGCACGTAAAACTCGCAAGGTATCGCGCAGGGCAGTGAAATGATTGAGATAAGCACTAGGGGCTTTGCCAAGCACAGCGTAGAGTGATTCCAAACCGTAGCGCTGCTGCTGGCCACTGATAAAATCCACATCAAAACGCGGCAACCAAAGTGAAGGATAGCGCTCGCCCTCCAAGAGCCGCATATGCTGCGTATTAATAGTTTCAATGCCTAGAGCATTCAGTTCTTGATAGTAGTGAAATTCGGCGCGCAAAATATCGCAGTCATCCTGAGTACGATTGCCACGCGGGAATTTCACTAAATAATGCTGATCGCTGTTGGCTAAATCGTCTTGATAGGTATCAATCCAAATTTCATCACGCGCCGAGCAACGCACCAATAATTTAGGCGCCTCCCCTCCGGCACCTGTGGCACCACCACTGGCTGCACCCATCGCTTGCGCATATTCGAGAAAGTCACTGTGGCGCTCAACAACATCTCTGAGCTGAAAGCGCATCTGTGTTAGTTGGCTGCCGTCGACTTTAACCGGCAGCGCTTCTTTAATACGCAAGTTGCCTACCGGCGCTATAGTGCCTCGGGCGAGCAACTGGTAATCCTGCTGCGCGGGCGACAAATGGCCAATATCCAAATAATTGACCCAGTAACGCCGACTGGCTCCGGCGGGCATGATGTCATCCAAAAAAGCAAACCAGGGTTTACTGCGGTAGATTTGCATGAGATCCACAGGCAAGCTCAAGCTGCAGGCACATCCATCATCCCGTCCTAGGTATTCAAGTGCGTAACGCTGGGGATGGTAGCTTAACTGTGCAAGCCCATAGCGCCCCGCCGCAGGATCGGCAATATCCAGCAGCGCGGCATCTTGCCACTTATCATGGTGAAATAATTGAAGAGTGAGAGTCATAGCTTCGTTTTTGAGAAAAATATTTCTCAAATATTAACATTCAATTGAAAAAAGAGAAATATTTTGCACATTATTATATTTAATTGGACACATTGAGCAAAATATCACTCAATATCTTTATGGCTACGCCTGCCCAATACATAAATCCTCCTGATATGAACGCCCCTACCTCCTACCGCCAGTCGGGTTATCGATCAAGTTTAATAAATAGGCATGACTGGCAATTGGATTTATTGGTGTAGATAAAACCAAACCGCATTGCAGCTTATAACTAAAAAATCTCAATTTTGGCGATTTTTTGTGCAATTTTTTAACAAAAACTTACTCCTTCTGATCCTTTTTTGATGTTCTCTGATACGCCAAAGGCGTCAAAAGTCACATTTTTTAGTATTTTTTTGACCGTTTGTCGGCTTTAGTCATACGGCTGAAAATCGGCAAAACCCTTGCAATTTGCGGGACCAAGGCAAAAAAGGTCAAATTTTCACCATTCCCCTAGCCCATATATGCTCAAAAAACAAGCTAGGCGGCCTCAAAAGCCACAGATAAAATGGCGGGGTATTTGCACGGGTCATTAATGGATTGGATTCGGCATGAATGCGCACACACGAAGAGAACAGCCTTTCGAGCGTTGCACTTCAGCAACCGGAGTAACCCCCTTATGGAAATTCGCAAACGATCAGCGTTAGTGATTAAGTCCATCCTAACGAGCTTTGTTATAGGTTCGTTATTTATTGCCAGCAGTGTATTGCTGGTACGTAGCACCCCTCCAACCCAGTTGGAGAAAGTACTTGAAGCAGGCGAATTGCGTGTTGTATCCACCAATGGCCCTACTACCTACTACGAAGGCTCCGATGGCCTGACGGGTTTTGAATATAGCCTTGTGAAAGGCTTTGCAGATTCGCTCGGCCTGAAATTAGTGATTGAAGATGAGCCGGACCTGAGCGAGATGCTTAACAGCGTTAGCGAGCAGAAGGTTCACTTTGCCGCAGCCAGTTTGACCGAACTGGAAAGCGGCAATACTCATGTCACTTTTGCTACCCCCTTTATGCAGGTTACCCAGCAGCTGATTTACAACAGCCGCCGCCCCCAACCTACCAGCATCAAAGACTTGCAAGGTAAAGAAGTACTGGTAATTGCCAACAGCTCCCATGCTGAGCGCCTCAAGGCACTGCAAAGCCAATTTCCCAAGCTGAATTGGCGAGCACTGGACAATGTTGAGATGATCGACCTACTGGATATGATCAATAAAGGCGAAGCCGATTATGCAGTGATTGACTCTAGCGCCTACGATCTCAATCGCTGGTCCTACCCTAAGGCGCAATTAGCGTTTGATGTAAGTGATCCGCAGCCATTGGCGTGGGCATTTCCCACCCAACAGGACACCACCTTATTTGATGCAGCACAGCAATACCTAAACAGCATCAAAGCCGATGGCAGCCTCGCCAAAGTGACCGAAGAATTCTTTGATCGCCACATTGAAGAAGTAACAACCGGCGAAGCAATGGCCTTCACCTATCGCCTTGAGCAGCGTTTACCGCAATGGATTGATGATATGCAAGCGGCCGCGGCCAAATACAATCTGGATTGGCAATTACTCGCCGCCATCAGCTATCAGGAATCTCACTGGAAAGCCGATGCCCGCTCTCATACCGGCGTGCGCGGTTTGATGATGCTCACCCGAAATACCGCCAAAGCCATGGGCATCAAAGATCGTGAAGATCCACAGCAAAGTATCCAAGGTGGCGCCAAGTACTTCAGTATTGTTATGAAGCGCCTCCCCAAACGTATTAAAGGTGAAGACAGACTAAACATGGCGTTGGCAGCGTACAACCAGGGTCTTGGTCATGTGGAAGATGCGCGCGTACTCACCGAGCGCATGGGCGGTGACCCCACTAAGTGGGATGATGTGCGCAAATACATGCCGCTACTCGCCAAACAACAGTATTACAGCCGTGCCAAACACGGTTATATGCGCGGTTGGGAGCCGGTCGGATTTGTGGATAACGTGCGCAACTACTACAAAATTATCGCCTGGCATCAACAGCAAAAAGAGTTCCGCCTCGCCACTACAAATAATGGCAACCGCCTGTCCGCCAATACCCGTCGGGATGATAGCGAAAAAAACAGCGCGGCTAGCGATACACTGGAAAGCACCAGCAATACAGTCTCCCTACTGTGATTCAAATAATCGTGTGGCTCGTATAAAAAGAGATAGATCTACGCTCACCTAAACTGCCGCACTTGCGGCAGTTTTTGTTTGGCACTCAGATCAGGACATTAGGTAAGCAAGGGAGTAGAATGCCGCCCCATAAATAGCAGCCGATTGATGACCGCCCCATGATTCCACGTATTAATCAAACCTCCCCTGTGCAAGCCCTGTACCTGAACTTTATCAACGCCTTGCGCGAGAATGGTTTCAGTGGCGATCTGAACCCGGACTACGCCAACCGCACGGTATTGGCGACGGATAACTCCATCTATCAAGTGCTGCCACAAGGTGTGCTCTACCCCCGCGACACAGCCGATTTGGTGCGCATCGCCAAGCTCAGCCAGCAGCCAAAATACCAGGCCGTAGTGCTCAGCCCACGGGGTGGCGGCACTGGCACTAACGGCCAATCGCTCACCGATGGTTTGGTGGTGGATACCTCTAAATACATGAATCAAATTCTGGAGATCAACGCGGAAGAGCGCTGGGTGCGTGTGCAATGCGGTGTGGTGAAAGATCAGCTCAACGCGGCGATCAAGCCATACGGTTTATTTTTTGCGCCGGAACTCTCTACCAGTAACCGCGCCACCATCGGCGGCATGATCAATACCGATGCCTCCGGCCAAGGTTCCTGCCGCTACGGCAAAACCCGCGATCATGTTCTCGAATTAAAAACCGTGCTGCTCGATGGCACTGAATGGGCATCCAAGGCAATCGATGAAACTGAATTAGAAGCCCTGTGGAAACGCGACGATCGCGTGGGTGAAGTGCATCGCATTGTGGACGCCATCCAACGTGAACATCACGCGCTGATCGAGGCAAAATTTCCCAAGCTCAACCGCTGCCTGACCGGTTATGACTTGGCGCATATTCGCGACCAACAAGGTCGTTTTAATCTGAACAATATTCTGTGCGGCAGCGAAGGCACCCTCGGTTTTATCACCGAAGCCAAGATCAGCCTATTGCCCATTCCCAAATTCAGCGCATTGATTAACGTCAACTACCGCGATTTCAACGTCGCCCTGCGCGATGCCACTCAGCTGATGAAAGCGGAACCGACTTCCATTGAAACGGTGGACTCCAAAGTCCTGAATCTGGCGATGAACGATATAGTCTGGCACAGCGTGTCCGAATTTTTCCCAGCGCCAGAGAGCGGCGAAAAAATTCAGGGCATCAATCTGGTTGAATACACCGCAAACACAGAAGATGAGTTAAATGCGGATGTTAAAAAACTCACTGACATGCTCGATCAAGCTGCGCAGGATTCAAGCACTGGCCGCATCAGCTATTCCATTGCCTGGGGCAATGAAGCGGTCAATAAAATTTGGGGCATGCGTAAAAAAGCGGTAGGTTTACTCGGCAATGTGCAAGGCGAAATTCGCCCGGTACCGTTTGTGGAAGACACCGCAGTACCGCCCGAAAATCTCGCCGATTTTATCGCCGAATTCCGCGCAGTACTCGATGAATACAATTTAACTTACGGCATGTTTGGCCATGTGGATGCCGGCGTATTACACGTGCGCCCCGCGCTGGACATGAAAGATCCTGCGCAAGAAAAAATGGTGCGCGTGATTACCGATCGCGTGGTAGCACTCACCCAAAAATACAACGGCCTCTTATGGGGCGAACACGGCAAAGGCGTTCGCTCGGAATATGCGCCGGCGTTTTTTGGCGAGCTGTATCCGCAAATCCAGCGCATTAAGGCGGCGTTTGATCCGCGCAACCAGTTAAACCCCGGCAAAATCGCCACGCCTTCGGCCGACATCAAACTGTTAAAAATTGATGAAGTGACCACACGTGGCCAGCAGGATCGCAAAATCCCAGTGCAAGTTTGGGAAGGCTATAGCGAAGGCATGCACTGCAACGGCAATGGCCTCTGCTACAACTGGAACCCGAATGATGCCATGTGCCCCAGCTGGAAAGGCACCCGCGAGCGCAAGCACTCACCCAAGGGGCGCGCGTCGTTAATGCGCGAATGGCTCAAACAAATGAGCGAGCGCGGCGTTAATGCCATCGATGAAAGTAAAAAAGTAAAGCGCGCAAGTTTCTTATTCAATTTGCCAACACGCATTATCAACACAGTTGGAAAACGCAAAGGCGAATACGATTTCTCTCACGAAGTACACGAATCCATGATGGGTTGCCTTGCGTGTAAATCCTGTGTCGGTCAATGCCCGATTAAAGTCGATGTTCCCGAATTCCGCGCAAAATTTTTAGAGTTGTATTACAGCCGCTATATGCGTCCACTCAAGGATTATTTTATCGGCGGTTTGGAATTTATGATTCCCACCCTCGCCAAAATGCCTTGGGCATACAACCTGATGATGAAACCGCAATTTATGCAGACGTTTATGGCGCGTTTTATCGGCATGGTCGATAGCCCACTGCTCACCGGCATCAGCCTGCACAAAGCCGCAGAAAAACTTGGGGTTAATTACGCCACCCTGGAAAACATCGCGCAGCTCACACCTGCCGAAAAAACCAAAGCGGTTATTCTGGTGCAGGATGCCTTCACCAGTTATTTTGAAACCCCGCTGGTAATAGACACACTCACCCTATTGCAAAAACTCGGCTTTATTCCGCTACTGGCACCCTTCAAGCCCAACGGTAAACCCTTGCAAGTGCATGGCTTTTTAAAAGCCTTTGCCAAAGCGGCTGATACCAATGCAACCCAACTCAACGGCCTCGCCTCTTCCGGTATTCCACTGATGGGCATAGAACCGGCCATGACCCTCGCCTACCGCGCCGAATACAAAAAAGTGCTGGGCGATAACGCGCCTAAGGTGCAACTGATTCAAGAGTGGCTCGCGCAACAGAGTGAACAACTCAGCAGCAAAACCCGCGATTTCAAAGCCGCCGAGTTTTCGCTGCTCGCCCACTGCACCGAAAAAACCAATGCAGTGAGTTCGGTAAAAGATTGGCAAACGGTTTTCGCTCAACTCGGCCAACAATTAAAAGTGATCGAAACCGGCTGCTGCGGCATGGCTGGAACCTATGGTCACGAGAGCAGCAATGTCGAAACCTCTAAAAAAATCTATGCGCTGTCCTGGTCGCAAGTAGTGAACAACCCAGTCAACAGCGGCAAGTTAACCGCGACTGGTTATTCCTGTCGCAGCCAAACCAAACGCATCGACAATGTAAAACTGCCCCACCCAGTACAGATTTTATTGCAACAACTCCATTGATTACTTAGAAACAGGAATTCTAAACATGAATAGATTTGATAAAAGCTTTAATGGTAGTGATCCAATTACTGCGCGTCCGTTTAGTAGCGGACATCCAGATGGTGCATGGATAATATCTATCGTCTATGGGTTTATTCTATTTTCCTCTTCTGTCGGATTTTTTATCGGCCTTTATAAATCCATAACAGGCGACTCCATACAAGCACCATTAATAATAGGTTCACTTGTCAGTTGGTTGCTATTTGCCCCACCGATTAAATTAATATTTATGCGTTCAGCAAAAGCACTATTCTGGTGTTTAGCCGTGTTAGGTATTTTTGTATTAGCACTTGTAATCAGCCTCTTCACTAACGCTGACAGCATCATACCAACTGCTCTAGCAACCATAGTGCAAGCTTATATTTGCTTTTATTTATATGGGCTATTAAAAGATGAGCTGATATTTTTAGACTCGAAACAGCACCCTTCTAAGTAAACTTTAGTTTCAAAATTTAACTACTAACAACTTTCACTGACTGACGAGCCACGACTATGAAATTATTACGCAAACTGTTTGGAAGCAAAGCCAAAGCCGAACCGATTAAGCCAGCACCTATTCCGGTTGCAGAACCCAAAGCACCGAAACCGGTTATTAGTTTGGATGTGGTTGAGCAAACCAACGATGAAAGCGAGCTGCTCAAACTCGCCAGCGATGGCGCCACCAGCCAATTGCGCCAAGCGGCTGCGGAAAAAATACATAGCCGTGAGATTCTGGAGCAACTCGCCAAAGCGGTGAAAACCAAAGACAAAAACGTATTTAAAATTGTTAAAGCTAAATTGGATGTATTTAAAGCGGAAGATGCAAAACTGGCAGAACTGGAAGCCAGTGCTGCGCGCATTTGCGAAAAGCTGGAACGCCACTCCCATTTTGAAGCAGATTCATTGTTCAAAGCAAAATTGACAGTATTGCAAAGCGAGTGGGATGCCTTGGGGCAAGTGTCTGCTGTAGCGCAAGCGCGTTACCAAAGCGCGCTTGCCGCCTGCGAAGAAAAAATTAACGCTCGCACGCAAGCCATCGCCGATGAAGAAGAAAAGCTATCACTCGATCAACAAGCCCTGCAATTGGCAGAAGAGGCTTATAACAGCCTAAAACAATTGGCGGGCGATATTTATCGCGCAAGCCATGTCGATGAACTGCTCAACGCTAACTACGAATTAAAAATTCAGGAGTTGAGCAATGCTGTGCGTTTGGCTGCCAACCGCCAATTACCGCTAGATAAACTCAGCAAAGCGTTCGAACTGCGCAAACAGCAAACCTTGAATTTACTCGACCAAATCAAAACCTCCGGCACAGTTACACAATTAACCGAAAAACTGGAGCAAGCGGAAGATTCCGAGCTGGTCAAAAATGCACAGCAAAAACTGCAACAATTAATCAAGTCAGCAAAAGAGTTGGGCGATGAACTGCCGGAAACATTAAACGAAGCCAAAGCCAAGTTGGATGCAATCTGGGCGCAGCGCCATCAAACCGAGCAGGCGGCCAAAAATGCCCTGCGCGATTTCAGTGAACTGGCGCGCAAAGGTTTATGGGCAGCGGAGCAAGGTTTTGTGCGCAAAGCCCGCGCGATTCAAAAGGAGCTTGAAGAGAAACGTGCGCAATTGGCAGAAATCCCTAAAGGTATTCAAGCCAAAATCGATGACTTTGAAGCACAGCTGGCAAAACTTGGCGATTGGCACGAATTTGCTGTCACCCCTAAAAAAGAATCGCTGATTACTCAGATGCAAGAACTGGCTAACAGCAGCATGAACCCAGAGGCTCTCGCGACTAAAGTGCACGAACTGCAAGACAACTGGAAAGAAGTCAGCAAAGGTGTACAGCAACAAGACGACGAACTCTGGCAGCAATTCCAGCAGGCATCCGCCGTGGCCTATGCACCCTGCAAAGAATTTTTTGAAGCGCAGGCAGCGGAGCGCGAAAGCAACTTAAATAAACGCCGCGAGTTAGTAAGTCAATTACAGCAGTATTTACAGGGCTACGATTTTAGCAATGCGGTGTGGAAAGACGTTGAACAAACTTTAAAAACGGCTCGCGCTGAGTGGCAAACCTACTGGCCGGTACCACGCAAAGCTGGCAATGAACTGCAAAAAGAATTTGAAAGTTTGATGGAACAATTGTTTGGCAAAATCACCAGCGAATACGAAAGTAACAAAAACGCCAAACAAGGTTTAATCGAACAGGCGCAAACATTGGTAGAGGCTACCGATATACGCGCGGCAACTGAAACAGTCAAACAATTACAAGCCCAATGGAAAACCATCGGCAAAAGCTGGCACAAAGAAGATCAACAACTCTGGCAAGAATTCCGCAGCCATTGCGATGCGGTATTTGCCCAGCGCAACCAAGCATTTGAGGCAGCCAAAGAACAGCGTCAGGCAATCACCACTCAAGCCGAGAGTTTGATTGAACAACTCAACCAATTCAGCAGCCAAACACTTGAACAACTGAATGCAGCGAAGGCAGATATAGACGCGGTTAAAACAGAGTTTTTTGCATTGGATTTACCAAAAGAAACGGCTAAAGCACTGCAAAACAAATTTAATGCCGCCATCACCGCGATTGCTACCAAACGCGATAGCGCGCGCAACCAAGCGGAAGAACAAAGTTGGACTGACTTGTTTAACGCACTGGACGCGCTGCGTGAATATGAACTTGCCGTAATTGCACAAACCGCCAGTGAAACCCTTGCTGCACAAAAAGAAAAATTGGACGAACTCATCGCCAGTACCCCGCGCTGGCCTAGTGGTACGCTTAGCCTGTTACAACAGCGCTTAGCCAAAGCAGATGCAATCACCAGTGCCACGCAAGTAAACAATACCGAACTGCTACGTACATTAACTATTCGTGCAGAAATTTTGGCAGGTCTGGAAAGTCCGGCAGAAGACAAACAAGTGCGTATGGCGTATCAGGTTAAACAAATGCAGGAGGCTTTTGGCCAACGCGACAGCAGCTTTGAACCATTGGTGTTGGAGTGGATTGCGCTAGGTGGCGTGACAACTGCCGTTTATTTATCACTATTGAAACGGTTTAATTACAGCAGAGCACAAGGCTTAAAAAACTAAACCGCAGTAATTAACAATACACAAAGCGAGCCGGTTAACACCTTGCTCGCTTTTTTATTGTTCTTAATATGCTGAAAATCAAATAACTTGCAATAAAAAAAGCAGCCACTGAAACCAGTGGCTGCAAGATAAGGGAGAGGTCAAACAAAATACAAAGGTGAGCTACTACAAAGAACAATCTACATAAAAGTTCAATATAAATAGTTCAACCACAACATTAAGCTTTAAAAAAACTGGCGGAAAAAATCCGCCAGAAATAAGGTCAAACACAACCCCTGTTCACTGCCCTGTCGATAGTTCAGTAAACATTGAGGCAATCCTACCTCTTGCATACTAGTGGGTCAAGCTTTTTGTCATAATGACTTTATGCCACCCAAAAACAATTCCGCCAGTAGATTATTTTTTACTGATAAGTAATTTAAGCAGACAATTGGCACTTAATTCCCTGGATGCAGCACTAAATCATGCGCAAACGCATATGGCATAGCGGCACGTAACAAGGCACAATCCATCTTTGCTACTCAGCGCAGCTCGATGTTGGCAGATTGATTTTTCCAGAGGAGATACAGAGTGGCGAAACAGCCCTTGATTAGCATGCGTCCAGAATCCAAAGGTTTGTCTTATGACCGCCCGGCGGCAAGCCAAATATTTGGCTTTATCCGCGATGCAATTATCAGCATGGAACTTCTTCCCGGCCAAATGATTTCCGAAACTGCTCTCGCCCAGCAATTTGGTGTTAGCCGAACTCCGGTACGGGAAGCATTAATCCAACTCTCCAATATAGGTTTTGTTGAGGTGTGGCCACAACGCGGAACCTATGTGTCTAAATTCAGTATTGAAAAAATTCTAGAGGCACGTTTTATTCGCGAGGCATTGGAGGTTGCAGTAGTCACCCAGATTGCCACCAATCCAGACGCAGCAACCCGCTTGGAGGCGGTGAACACCTGTGAAAAGATTATCGCCGACCAAAAAACGGCAGCAGCAGATGATGACGCACTCGCCTTTCAAAAACTCGATGACAACTTTCACCATGCGCTGGCAAGTTTTACACAATATCCGCGTGTTGCAGCCTTTATCGAAGCAGAAAAAGCCCATATGGATCGTGTGCGCAATCTCAGTTTGCATGTGAGCGGTCAATATAAACGAGTCCTTAGCCAACATGCGGCGATTATTAAGGCAATCAAAGCTGGCGCTGCAGATAAATCAGCCGCTGCTATGAGTATGCACTTAAAAGATGTTTACAATATTTTGGAATTGATCCCACAGGAACATCCGGAATATTTTATTTAAGTAATATCCGCTACACCATTGCAGTACAGAGTGGCCACTGCAAGCGACTCTGTATTGCACTACTCCGCTGAGTGAAGCGAAAGACGCATTTTTCCAAACACTGGCTATACTCCAAGGCATGCTGATCATTACAACGATGCAATCATGTCTTATTGTTTCCCTGCACTATTACACCTAACGGAACATTTTGATGTGCCGGTCTGAATCTTTTCATCTGCGCATTAAAATTATGCTGAGTCTGCTGGCGTTTATTTTTTCGCTTCTGGCATCTGCACAGCTAGACCCGCAGAAAATGCAGCAGGTCATGCAAAACCGTTACGGCAGCGACGGCAGCGCTCTACTGAGTGCATGGAATCTCATGCTCGATAAAGCCAACCATTCATCAGCAGAAGAAAAACTACTTCAGGTAAACCAATTTTTTAATCGCCATGTTCGCTATACCGAAGACAGTATTCTGTGGAAGAAGAGCGACTACTGGGCCACACCGGTAGACATTATGGGGATGCGCGCAGGTGATTGCGAAGATTACACTATCGCAAAATATTTCAGCCTGCTGCAATTAGGCATTGCAACGCAACAATTGCGTCTGATTTATGTAAAAGCCCAAATCGGTGGAGCACAGAGCAAAGTATTTCAGGCGCATATGGTGCTGGGCTATTACCCTACTCCGGATGCAATCCCATTAATTTTGGACAGCCTGATTAACACTATTGAGCCCGCCAATAAACGCCCAGACTTGCACCCGATATTCAGCTTTAACAGCGACGGGCTCTGGGTGGGCAATCAATCGACAGCAGCAGATCCAACTGCACGCCTATCGCGCTGGCGCGATTTGCTAGCGAGAGCCAAAGCAGAAGGTTTTTAATAATGAACAATAGGTGCTCTACCCTAATATCATCAAAAACGACAAATAGTAAAAGGCAACCAGCATGTCATTAATTAAACAATTGTGGATTGGTATTATTGTGCTCTTACTGTTAGTGCTGAGCGGTAATTTTGTTATCAGCACACTGACGGCAAAAACCTATCTACAGGAGCAATTGCGCTTAAAAAATATCGACAATGCCAATTCGCTGGCGCTATCCATATCGCAAATGCCCGAGAAGGATCCCATCACCTTGGAACTACTCATTACTGCGCAATTTGATGCAGGCCATTACGAGTATATTATTTTTCAAGACGCCAACCAAAAACCTATTGTTGCGCGCAACTTTGAAGAACATACCCCTACCGCTACTACTGTGCCGCAATGGTTTTCCAAATACGTAAAATTTAATGTGGCGCCCGGCATTGCACAGGTACAAGATGGCTGGCAACAAGCGGGCACCCTGATAGTAAAAAGTCACTCGCGCTACGCTATAGAAGCACTCTGGCACAACACCCGCGATTTATTGGATTGGTTTATTGTAGCAACACTGCTGAGCGGTTTAATTGGCAGTTTTATTTTGAAATATATTTCACGCCCCCTGGATTTGGTTGTTCATCAAGCTGAAGCCATAGGTGAACGCCGTTTTATCACCTCGGAGGAACCAAAAACTAAAGAGTTTCAGCGTTTGGTACGCGCGATGAATACGCTATCGCAGGGCGTTAAACAAATGCTAGATAAAGAGGCGCGCCAACTTGAGGTGCTGCGCCGCGAATCGCAAAAAGACCCAATCACCGGGCTAGCCAATCGCACCCATTTTTTAAACTTGCTCGATACGTTGTTAACCCGGGAAGATGCGCAGTCCTCTGGCATTTTGGTAATGGCGCGAGTGATGAATTTGAATGAACTCAACAATCAATTGGGACACCAACAAGTCGACCAAATATTGCGTGTCCTTGCCGATGCTCTAAACGGTATTCAGGGTAGCTATGCCCACAGCTACGCAGGCCGCTTAAACGGTAGCGATTTTGTTTTACTCACCCCAACCGATACGCCCATCGATATTTTCAGTGCAGATTTATCACAAAGGCTGAGCTTTCAACTACTTGCCAGCGGCTTTGACAAAATCGCCTTACCCCTAGCTTTATGCAACTTTACCAGCAGTGACAAACGCAATGAGCTTCTACACAAACTGGATGGTGCGCTGGCACAGGCAGAATTAAAAGGTAACCGTGCAATTGTGATGTTGGAAAACAATCAAACGAACTATGCGCAACACAACTTAAGCGAATGGCGTACAGCCATTACCGCTTCATTGAGCGCACAAACTATTGCGCTAGCTAAATTCCCCGTGCGCAACACCAATGGTGATTTAATTCACCATGAAACCGCTGCACGCTTGAAATTAGATAGAGATTTCAAGTCCGCCGGTTATTTTATGCATTGGGCTGTACGTTTAGGATTAATGCCGGATGTGGATTTGGCCATAATAAAGTTAGCCTTGTTACAACTTGGCCATACAAGTGAACCGCTGGCGATTAATATTTCGGCTGCGTCATTATGCAGCGCCAATTTTCGCGAACAGCTAATTGCCCTGCTGCGCAATGAGCCAGAGCACACGAAAAACTTGTGGCTAGAATTTCCTGAAATTTGCATGCTGCGCCATCTGGAAGAGTTGCGCGCGTTTTCTACGCGGCTGCGCAGCTTAGGTTGCCGTATTGGCTTGGAACATGTTGGTTTGGAATTCACTCAATTTGGTGATTTACAGGCAATGGGGCTGAGCTATTTAAAAATAGACAGCGCCATTACGCGCGATATTGACAGTAATACGAGCAGCCAAACATTTGTGCAAAGCCTCTGCACCCTGGGCCACTCATTAGGTATTGTGATGATTGCCGAGGGTGTAATCAGCGATGCAGAGCAGCAGTCTCTACGTAAAATAGGGCTCGATGGATTTACCGGCTCGCACATTATCTGATGCAAAAACTTATTATTAAAAGTGTATTGTTAAGGTTGCGCTTTTTAATGTGCTCGATTAAAGGTGTAAGTTATCGCCATCATCCAGCAGTTGAATACCTTGGCGTTTGCCGCGCAATTCGCGGCGCGCCAATAGTTTATCCTGCGCAATCGCAGGCAAGTCGGTAAAACGAATCACGCCCTGCTCCACCAACAAACTCACCACGTCTTCTAATACCCGCGCCATTGCCTGATCAGTTTGTTCGAGTGCGAGCTGTTCAGCGGATTTTTCACTCTGCAAAAACTGCAGTATTTCCGGTGCATCATCGCCGAGCGACTCGGTAAATTCTCGCTCAGCTACTTTGCTGATTGAAACAATCTCACCGCTTTGATTGCGTTTTACATACATAAAATACCCTCAATAAAAAATCCCGCTAAAAAAAGCGGGATTTTTTCACACTTATTTATCAGTCAGTAATTAAATTTCCTGCGGCTTTTAATTGATTGATAATAGCCTGGTCGGTGCCACTGAGATTAACGCCATTTAAAATAATGGTTTGATCTGTCGCACTTGCAACGTAGCCAGCACTATAGCCCCCAGCACTACTGATATGAACGGTTGTATTGCCTGCCGCATAGGTGAAATGCAAATAATTAGTAAGGTTCGTAGAGTTCTCACCTTGCAATAGATCGGAGAGGTGCAACACATCCCCTTGCCCAGTACTGAAGTCATTAATGACATCCGTTGCAGGTGCTCCGGCAGTACCTTTATCGGCCAGCGCCCATTTAAAGGTGTCCGCACCTAAACCGCCGGTCATAGTGTCGTTGCCTGCACCACCGCTAATAAAATCAGCACCGCTAGTGCCAACAATAGTGTCATTTCCAGCCGTACCATAAAATTGGTTATCACTTCCCATAGTCCCAAATACCGAGATAGTCAGGGTTGCTTTATCAGTACCGCCTTGACCATCCGATAAGGTATAGGTGAAATAATCCTTGGCAATTTGGCCAGGATGCAAACTGGCAAGATTATCGGCGGTGTAACTATAACTACCATTAGCATTCAGGATTAACTTGCCATAAGCACCTTGCAATGCAACGCCTAAGGTGCCGTCGGTTCCTACACCTGCCTCTGCCCCAGTACGTACAGCAGCTACTGATAATGTGCCGCCATCTGAATCCGAGTCGTTAACCAATACTCCCGAAGCAGCTGGGATGGCAACACTTGTTCCCTCTTGTACTGTCGCGGTATTGCGGCCAACCGTTAACCAGGTAACAACATAGTCAGAGCCAGCTGTCGCTGTATCAAATTTAAGTTGATTAAATGCGATTGCATTACCTGAAGCATCTTTGACATCGACAGTTCCTCTGCGGGTAGCATCTGTCGGATTGAATTGCCCTCTACCTACTTCTACACCGCTGAGATAAGCAATCCACAAGCCGGTTTCGGGAACGCCAGCAAAATCGAGCTTGTCAAAACCAAAGCTTGCACTAACCACAGGAGCATTAAAGGTAACCAAAATAGCTTCGCCATTTTGGATTTCATCATCAACCTCTGTAGTGCTACCCTTTCCTGCAACGCCCATAGCACCTGCAACACCATCTGCGTTATTGGTAATTAATGTGCCGCCAATTGCGCTAATCGAACTGATAAATGGCTGAGTCCAGGTAAAGTTGGTGCCACTTTTTAATCCGGCGGTTAGTTGCGTGGATACAGGATCATCGCCGGCGACAGGAGCAATATTAGGTGGTGAGTCGTTATCTAAAATGCGGCCCGTTCCGGTCACACCGCCAATGGTTAAAGGCACAGTTTCAGTTGCCTCAACAATGGCATCATCCACTGTTGGCACGGTGACGCTAAAGCTGGTCACGCCCGCAGGCACAATCAAGTTACCGCCAACCAGGGTCACACCATTGTTGAAGGTGGGTGTACCTATATCCGCTGCTACTGCAGTACCGCCACCCAGGCTATAAGCCAAACTGGTTGGGGTGGCCGATGGGTTGCTCAGCGTCACGCTATAAACGAG
>NZ_BBUL01000075.1 GCF_000953825.1 Cellvibrio sp. OA-2007
TTGTTCGTTTGCGTGGATTGTTTCTTGCTCATGGATCACCTCTGGAGTAAGTTTACTCAGTTTCTAAGGTGTCCGATATTCGCGGTAGGGATCACAGATGCTGCAGTATCAAAAACAGATTTTTCTCACATTCAAAAATAGAAAATATATAACAGAATGAGAAAACAAAAAATCATCGCCCGTACGTTTATGGCCGATGATATTCGCTGGATAGTGGATTACAAAAGCAGTGATATCGAAAGCGGGGAAACAGAAGCAGCGTTTATCGCAAGAGAAATGGAATCCTATAAAGCCCAATTATTGCGTTATCAAAATTTATCAGCCATAGCAGAAACAATGCCAATAAAAACGGCGCCTTATTTGATCAGCATTGAGAAGTTGGTTGAAACGGTGTAAATAAAAAACCCGAGTGCAGGCTCGGACTTTTGTAAGTTAATCACATTATTTTATAAGTCTTCACAGCAGTAATATCTTAGCAATCCAAAAATTTGGAACTGACGATATATGGCTTGATTAATTCCTAGATATATAGCCTCTATTTTTGAGCTTCCGCTTTGGGCACGTTACTCCCCTAAAAACTGTTGCAGTTTACAAACGCGATTACGCAATCCACCCCAACCAATTCACTCTTACCCTGCCGGCAGAAAATTTCGTAAATCACACCTGCCCGCAAACACAAAACCGCATTAAAGACTATTGCCGGATATTACGCCAGCGGGTATTACAGGATATTACATGAGGGGTTTTGTAGATTATTACTCCCCAAGAACAGCCTGCACGTATAGGATAGCGGCTGTAATTTTTACGATGATGAACCCAATGTATTCAACTATAAAAAACGAAATACTTTTAGCTGCTTTAGTGAGCATGGCGGTGCTGCTGGGTGTGTTTGTTGCGCTTGAGCAGTTCACCGCGCTCAATGCGCTGCAATGGTTGCTGCTTGCCGATGGTTTGTGGGCTTATGTGTGCTGGCAGTTGTGGCGGCGGGTGGAGTTGAACCGCGCGGATGAAAGTGCGCCGCTCTACCCTACGTTGGGTTGGGCAAACCGGTTGACTTTAGTGCGTGGTGGGTTGATTGCATTGACCGGGGGATTTTTGTTGCAACCGCAGACGGCAGGATTGATTGCTTGGGTTCCGGGCGTACTGTATGCGGTTGCGGCGCTGCTTGACCGCATGGATGGATTTATTGCGCGCCGCACCAAACACACAAGCTTATTGGGCAGCGAATTGGACACAGTGTATGACGCGCTGGGTTTATTAGTAGCGCCGTTACTCGCCGTGGGTTACGGCAAGGTTCACTGGAGTTTTTTACTGGTAAGCGCGGCTTATTATATTTTTGTGTGGGGCATGTATTGGCGGCGCACACATAATTTGCCGGTTTACCCGCTCATGCCCAGCCTTTTGCGCCGCACCCTTGCAGGTTTTCAGATGGGTTTTGTCGCGTTTGTTTTATTGCCCTGCTTTCACGCGCCCTTAACAACACTTATGGGTATAGCATTTATGCTGCCAATTTTATTCGGGTTTATTGTAGATTGGCTTGTCGTGAGCGGCAGGATTCCAAGCAATACACAGAGCCGCGTTTTTTTTGATCGCCTCGCACAGTTCAGCCAATATTATTTTCAACCATCGTTGCGCACACTGCTGTTTGTTGTTGTTGTTATTTTTATCTTCCTCGAAAAAACTCATACACCGATATCAATACAGACGAGCTTACTGCTATTAGCCGCCGCCGCCCTGCTCGGCTTCGCTGGCCGCGTTGCGGCGCTGTGCATCTTAATAGTGATTACTTTGCTGCAAGGAGAAAATGTACTTAATGCGGTGAACGCGGCAATAATACTAAGCAGTGTTTGGTTGATGTTATTAGGCACTGGCCGGTTTAGCATCTGGCAGTGGGATGACCGCTGGGTTAACCGCCGCGATGGTGAGGACAGCCATTAATGCAGCGCGCTAAATTATTTACTTTTTTACTTTGGCTGTGCGCATTGGCATTAGCTGCCTGGACACTCGCACAATTACCGCTCGCCGATATAACCACCAGCATTACCACACTCAGCGCAGCGCAATGGCTTGTTTGGATTGGGCTAAATTGTGCAATTATTTTGCTACTCAGCCTGCGCTGGCAAATATTGCTACAAGCTTTAGCGGTGCCGATCAATTTTTTCAGGCTGTTAATTATTCGCCAAGCGGGGCAAGCGGTAAGTTTTATTACCCCCGGCCCACAATTTGGCGGCGAGCCGCTGCAAATTTATTGGTTGTACCGCTACGGGTTGCCCTTGCGCAAAGCACTGTTGTCATTGGGTTTGGATCGCTTTTTTGAACTCTGGGTTAATTTTTCAGTGCTGTTATTGGCGGTACTGATTTTACTTTTTGCGACTGGCGATGGCGGAAACCCTACAATTGGCGATTGGAAAAATGCGTTGCTGCCGCTTTTGTTATTTTTAGGGTTAATGTTGTTACTGGCTTGGGTATTAATAAAACAACCAAACTGGATTAACGCGCGCCTTGAACGAGTCGCCGCGCGCTGGCAACACAATTATCGGCTCAGCAAGATTAATCAACACTGGCAATCATTAGGCGATGATTTACGCAATACGCTACGCACACAAAGAATGCGATTTACCTGTGCGATTGTTTTATCGCTGCTCGGTTGGCTGGGATTATTGGGTGAGCTGTATTTGATTTTACGCTTTGTGGGTATTCAGGCGGATTTGCACAGCTTTTTGATTATTCTAGTGGCAATGCGCATGGCTTTGTTACTGCCTATGCCCGGTGGCGTTGGTACATTGGAGGCGGCGGTACTTTGGTCTTTTACTACGCTGAATTTACCGGCGAGTGCAGCACTGGGTGTGATTGCTCTAATGCGTTTGCGCGATGGGATTATTTTGCTGGTTGGGCTTGGGTGTTTGCGTTATAGATCAAAAGCTGGATCCCCGCTGCGCGAGGATGACGACTCCCTACTTGATGAATCCGCAAACGAGAATAACAACTCCCATTAATACCAGAACATTCTCATCGTCACTCCCGCTTGCGGAAGTCCAGCTTATTATTTTGCTTTAAAACCTATCGATCCCCGCGCGACTTCGGTTTAAAACTGCTTGCGGTACGCCGCCCAGCAGGTGGCATTTTCCCACAATTTAATATTGAGTGAACCTGTTCCGGGTGGATTAATCAGCGCGATGATTTTTTCATTAATGATGCGGCTGAAATGTTCGATACTGGGGTTCAATCCGGCGAATTCTTCTTTTTCATTCAGCATACTATCGCGAAAATAGCTGACCACTTTATCCAGTGCGGCTTCTATTTCTACTATATCGACCAAATAACCGTGTTTATCCAACTGGTCGCTTTCGATACTTACTTCTGCTACATAGTGATGGGCATGGGGAAAGTTTTCACTGCCCCAGTCACCGCCGATTAGGAAATGGTTGGCAATAAAATCGCGGGTTACTGCAACGGTATACATAAAAATCTGCCTATATTGAAATTAAAAAGATAAACGAAAAAATGGAAATCAGTTATGCAGGTGCATAGGTAAAAACTGCCTGCAGAATTTGCTCAGGGGTTTGATGCAATTGCTGATAAATCGCAGGGGCATCGCACAGTGGCGCGCGATGGGTAATCAAATTACTTGGCTGCAATTTGCGCAGCATGTGCCAGCAAAGTTCAAACCGGCGCGTTTTACTCCAGCGGCCACTCAACTCCGGTGCAAGGCTGCTAACCTGGCTCGTAGTAATGTGCAACCGATTGCGATGCGCATCACCACCCAGAGCAATCGCTGCAGATTTATTACCGTACCAACTGCCGATCACAATGCGGCTGGCAAACCCGGTTAAATCTATGGCGAGATTTAACGCATCCGGCACGCCGCTCACTTCATAAATTAAATCGGCACCTTTAATATTTTCGCTGCAATACAATTGAGCGTTTAACATTTTCATGTCAGTTGCAGAAAATGGATCGGATACACTATTCGCACCTAACTGCAAAGCGCGCTCACGGCGTAAGGCAATGGCATCTACGGCGTGCAGTTGTGCAAGCGGAAATTGCGCCAATAAACTTGCGAGCAACAAACCGACTATGCCCTGCCCCAATACCACAACCCGTTCACCCAACGCGGGCTTACCGTCTTGCACTAAATTTACAGCGGTTTCCATATTGGGTAAAAACACGGCGTCTTCTGCGCTGATATCATCGGGCACAGGGATAAGATTTTCGGCGGTGGTTATAAAATGGCTTGCGTGGGGTTGAAACGCAAATACACGCCGCCCGAGCCAATCTGCATCTACTTTGTCACCCACACGGGTCACTATACCGACGCTGGCATAACCGTATTGCAGCGGATACTGCAGTTGATTTTGCAGCGCACTGATATTTGCATCCAGCGCCATGTCATTGGGAATTTGCCCGCGATACACCAACATTTCTGTTCCGGCGCTGATTGCAGAGCATTCGACGGCTATTAATAATTCATCATCGCGCAATTCGCGCACCTGATGCTCACGCACTTCAACTTGCTCAATATCGGTGAACCAGAGTTGTTGTATAGGCGGGATTTTTTTTGCTGGGGAGATAGTCGTCATGCTGCGGTATCGCCATAGGAAATATTTCCCCAGAGGATGAGATCATCACCCAGACGTTCGGAGAAAAAAGGATTTAATTTTGGTAATGCGGCGCGCGACGTTTGCTCTAAATCTTTAACCGCTTTGTAACCGCCAACAAATTGCGGCGTAATGGTGAGCACAACTGCATCCACCAAACGCGCCGATAAAAATGCGCTGATCACACTTGCACCGCCTTCCACCATCAAACTCTTGATGCCACGATTCCACAATAATTGTAATGCGTGCGGCAAACACACGCGGCCATCGGCATCGCCTTGCAGCGCGGTGATATCCAAACCCTCAATCACTGCGCCGTGATCATCCACCGTGGTTAACACCCAGCAGCGTTTATCGGGCAGGCAACATAAACGCGCCTTGGGGGGCATACGCAATTGGCTATCCAACACGATGGGCTGCGGATTTTGACCGACCCAGTGGCGCACGGTGAGCTGCGGGTCATCACTTAACACCGTGCCAATACCCACTAAAATGCCGTCGTGAATACTGCGCAATTGATGGGTTAAACGCAGCGATTGTTCACCACTTAATGCCAGTGGTTCGTCGCAGCGCAGGGCGATACTGCCGTCGAGACTCTGTGCATAACTGAGTGTGACAAAAGGTCGGCCAGTTGCGCGAAATGCTTTTTTATTATCAGACAGCCAATGTTCAATTCGTTGATTCAGATTCATGCATATCACTGTGATGGAGCGTTTATTGTGGTGGGCTTTGCGCAAGCCGAGCGCAACCGCGATCTTACGGCGCACTCTCACATTAGGCAAGGCAACTAACCCAATGATTCACAGGGGTGTGAATCACGCCGTTTATGCTGGCAATCACACTGCGACTCATGGAGAATTGCACCGCTACTGTTGAAGAATTGTGTTGCCATAGTCGGCTGAAAATTTTCTAACTATGTTATGTAACGAACAATTCAGGTCACGAACAATCTACGAGCAATGGCGTAATGGCGGTTATTTATTTTGCAATTCCCGGTGATATCAACACCTTAACCGGTGGCTATGCTTATGACCGGCGTTTGATCGTTGAGTTGCAGGCACTGGGTCACACTATTCACCTGGTTCAATTATCCAGTCGTTTTCCCGCACCAGATGCAGCGGTACTCGCTGCTACCGCTGCTATATTTGCTACCCTGCCCGACCAAAGTATTGTCATTGTTGATGGCCTCGCGTTTGGCGTTATGGATATTATCGCCGCAGAACATGCCGCGCGCCTCAATATTATCGCACTCTGCCATCACCCATTGATGCTGGAAACGGGATTAACACAGCAGCAAACGCAACAACTTTTTTTATCGGAACAGCGCGCACTGCATGCGGCCAAGGCCGTAATAGTGACCAGTGCAATGACGGCAAAAATTCTCACTGAACAATTTGTCCTTCCCGCAGCGAAAATCACCATCGCACTGCCGGGAACGGATGCACAAACCTTTGCACCCTGCAACGGCAATCCGCCGGTGTTATTAACCTTGGCCACACTCACACGGCGCAAAGCGCACGATGTATTGATCGACTCACTCGCTCAAATACAACACCTGCAATGGACTGCGCGTTTTGTGGGCGGAATGGAATTTGACTCGGACTGGGTTTTAGCATTGAAAAATAAAGTGGCCGATTACGGGCTGGAACAACGTATAGTCTTTGTCGGCAATGTCACTGATTCAGCGACAGAATATTCTTCGGCAGATGTGTTTGTATTGCCCTCACTGTTTGAGGGCTATGGTATGGCATTTGCGGAAGCGCTGGGTTTTGGTTTACCGATTATCGCCGCGCGCGCAGGCGCAGTACCTGATGTAGTGCCCGAAAGCGCGGGCATACTCGTCGCACCGAATGATTCAACCGCACTCGCCCACGCATTACAAACATTATTGACGGATAAGAACTTACGCCAGCGCTTGCAAACAGGTGCACAAGCCACCGCAAAAAAATTACCTCGCTGGGCTGACAGTGCGCGCACTGTCGCACAGCTGCTTCAGCAACATATTCCAAAATGAAAAGTAAAAGTGAGTCATCCTATGAGTAGTTTTTCAATCACTTGGCTGGATTTACGTGAAAATGCCGATTTTGCTGCACGCGATAAATCCCTCGCGACACAAGCGTTGGATTGGCTCGGCCAGGCAACCGATCCGATTTCACCTGACCGGATTATCGTTGATTTGGGTGCGGGCACCGGCGCAACTCTGCGTGCACTGACCAAACTTGGCGCCAACAATTTGGTGTGGCGACTGGTTGATTTGGATGGAAAATTATTAGACGAAGCCCTGCGCCGCCACGGCAAAAACTATTTGATTGAAGACTACCAAGCGGATCTGAATGTGATTGGCGAATTACCTCTGACCGGCGCACATATAATCACCGCCTCGGCATTGATGGATTTGGTCTCAGCTGAGTTTATCGATGCCTTGATTGATCGTATCAGTGCACACAAAACAGCATTGTACTGTGCGTTAAATTACGATGGCACAACCCAATGGATACCAGCGCATCCGCTCGATGAAAAAGTGCTGTCCGCTTTTAATCAAGATCAACGTAAAGACAAAGGTTTTGGCCCGGCACTCGGCCCTGACTGCACTGAGTATTTAACACAAGCGCTGGAAAACAGGGGTTATACCGTTTCAATCGCCCAGAGCCCTTGGCAATTAATGGCAAATGATGCGCAGCTGCTAACAGAATTAATCAATGGCATCGCAGCTGCAATTGATGAAGATTATGGATTAAATACTAACGAATTAACCGAGTGGAAAAATTTTCGTATATCGAACATAAACAACGGCAGTTGTGTTGTCGGCCACTTTGATGTGCTCGCGCTGCCGCGTTAATGATTTGGCAATGAAAAAGCCTCGATAAACTTATTGCGTAATTTATCCATGCGCCACACCGGCGCATCGACAGAGGGCACCATGCCCGCTGTCCAATCCCACTGTTCTATTGCTTTTATTACCTGTGGGTCACGCGCGATTATATGAATGGGTACATCCATGCTACCGGGTTTAGTGCGATCTGTTTCACCGGTAACAATCGGCGCGGGTTGATGATCGCCCAATACCAATACCACTAAATCATCATCACCGTAATTCACAATATAAGACGCAATAGTTTGCAGTGCATATTCGATTGACAACCGGAATTGCAAACGAATGCGCGCATTATTTTTCCAGACTTCTTCCGGGCTATCGCCACTGCCTGCTTGCGTATTAAACACAGTGCCATCACCCACCGCATTCCAGTCAATTAATTCAGGAATTGGCGTCCAGGGGGCGTGGGAAGAAATTAATGCAATTTCAGCCATCACTGGAATTGAGGATTTTTCCGCAAGTTCACGTTTATGAAAAGCAGACAAAGTGTATTGATCCGGCATAGTCACCCAATTAAAGGGCTTGCCTTGGTAACCGAGATTGCGCGAGTGGTAGATATGATCGTAGCCGTAATAATTTCCCTCTGGCCAATCCATAGTGATCGCGGGCATAACCGCCACTGTGCGCCAGCCTGCTTGATTAAACAGGCGGTTCAACGTGGGCTGTTTGCTCATCATCAAACTGTTGTAAGTGATTTGATTGTCAATCCACACACCTGACAAAGCCGTGCCATGGGCGAGCCAACTTAAACCACCCACGGTGGGGGAGGTTAAAAAGCCGCTGCGCATTGCAAAACCTTGCGCCTCCAGCTCAGTGGAAACTTGCTCTAGCAGCGGGCGCACATGGGGTGAAAATTCCGGATTATCCAGCACTGTGCGACCATAGGATTCCACAAATATCACCAGTACATTTTTACCTTGCAAACGGGAAAATAACGCGCGGTATTGATCAACGAATTTTTCGCTTTTATCTAATTGCGCATTGAAGGTTTTGAGGTCGGCAAGCGTCGCAACAACGGCGCGCGCGTGGTTGGATAAATGCTGATAGAACTGCATGGATGCTTTTATTGAACCGCCAAAAAACAAGGCAAACCAAAACGCCGCACCAACAAATAATCCAGCTATTAACACCAATGGTGCGCGCTGCTCAGCTTTGCGCAACAAATGCTGCACGCGCCCCAAGACCCAAAACGCCGCCAGGGTGATGCTCAACACCAACAATATTAATAATGCGGCCACCACTAACGCGCCCACTTTACCAATCGCACCGTTGAGCAAGTTCATACCATTAGCAAACAAATAGCCATCAAACACCGGATTAAATGGCCGCGCAAATACGTTAAACGTTGCCATATCGGCACACTTAAAAATAATTCCCAGGGCTAAAAACCCGGCCATTATCCAGCGCAGAATCAAACCCACACGCCCGCGCAACAGCAGGAGCACACTGAGCACTAGAATCTCTACAGGAAAAAAATAAAAGGATGAAATGCCCAGCGCATCAATGCGATTGGGAACGAGCAACGCAACCATTAACAAGGCAAGCGCAAAACAATGCAGACCAAACGACAAATAGGCGGGAGAAGAGCTCGTTTTATTCATGATATAAAGCTACGGCGACCTGAAATTTCTAATTATCGCTCAAGCTTATCATGCCGGGATCATTCAGGGCGATGCGCATAAAAAAACAAGGCGGTGGTTAGCCGCCTTGTTGATCTTGCAGTTTTGTACCAGCCGTTTAGGGATTAATCATCTGCCTTCACAATGGCTTGAATCAAGTTAGGGTAAAGCTGGGCACCCGAGGCGCGATCAAACAATGCCATGCCTCCGTTACCGCCGTAACCATTATCCCAATACACCGGTACCATGCCATGAGTGTAGGCAGATTTGGTGATGTATTCGTTCCAGTAGTTGCGATAGGTTTCGTGATCTGCAACGTTGGTGCGTGAAACCACACCGTACTCGCCCAGAATGACCCCGATACCTTTATCCACAAAATTGATTTTCATTTTTTGAAATTGTGCATCGGTATAGGCTTCATTTGCCCAGGTTTCCGTCGCATTGGGATTAGTCGCATTTTTGCCCCACTGGGTAATATTGCTGCTGGTGTTCAAGGTGAAGTTGTAAGGATCGTAATAATGCACTTCCATCATTAGACGATTACTAACGGTATCGGTCGGGATTTTTGCAAAATTAACCGTGTGATCGATATTGGTATTGAAGCCTTGCACTACCAAATGACGAGTCGCATTTTTTCCACCGGTCGCACGCACCGCGGTAACAAAAGTTTGGTTGAAACTATTTTGCACTGTGTAGTATTCGGCAGTGGGTGTGCCGTAATCGCCATCAACCATCACTTCGTTAGTACCTGCAAAGAGCAAGCGATCATCGTAGTTGGCAAAACGCGTGGCGATCTGCGTCCACATAATTTTCAAACGATTATTGACATAGGCTTGTTGCGCATAGGTGGGTTGCATCCAGCCATTATCCCAATGGATATTCATCACCACATACATATCCGCGTTTAGTGCGTAATTCACCACCTGCTCAACACGATCCATCCACGCGGTTTGAATCACAAAATTTTGCTCGTTTGAAAATTTACTCCATGCGACAGGCAAACGAATTGTTTTAAAACCTGCTGCTTTCACCGAGTTAATTAATTGCTGGGTAATTAAGGGATTACCCCAATTGGTTTCACCGCCGATTGCATCCAGCGAGTTACCCACATTCCAACCAATACCCATCAACTTAGTCAGTTGTACGCTGGTTACACCAGCAGAACTTAACGATGAACTGCTCGAAGAGCGACTAGAAGAAATACTGGAGCGAATACTTGAGGAACTTAGCGAAGAGCTGGATGAACTCGATTGCACACACGCGCCACCTGTTACACCAAACGGCGAAGGCTGGCTGGTACAGGTATTGCGGGAAATACAACTCTTATTGTTTTCATAGCCCCAGCCACTTTGCGTAGTCACGCACAAAGGATAAAGCGAGCCGTACCAGTTACATTGCTGTACGCCCGAACAAGCCGATGTTGATGAACTAACGGATGAGCGAAGGCTTGACGAAGACACACTACTCAATGACGAAGATACGCTACTCAATGAAGATGAGCGACTTGACGGAATATTCGATGAAGAGCTGTATGCACTGGTTGAAGTAGAAGAAGCACTGTAACTATTCGTACAAATACTGCCGTACACAGTAGGCGCTTCAATCGCGCCATTGCCATTAACCTGCACACCGACTGAAATGGTTTGACCTGGCTGGATGTTAGCGTTCCAACTTAAATTGCTAGCAGTGTATGGGTTGCTGCCAGTAACCGCTGCATTCCAACTGCCAGTCACACGATTATTGGCATAACTCCAATTCACACTCCAACCATTGATTACCGTAGACCTTATGTTGGTAATTTCTATGCTGGCCGTCGCACCACTTCCCCAGGAGTTATTCACTACATACTTACAGTTGGCGATGGGCGCTACAGAACTTAGCGCAAGCGAACCTTGCGCCGCGAACATACCGGCACTCAACAGTGCGGCGGTCGCGAGTTTTTTAAGCTGCGAGATATTCATCAGGGAGTGCTCCTGTTGTTATTGATTTTTAACCCGACGTAAGGACACATCCTTTCGGCCGGGAGGATCTGCCGTGGACTAAATACAGCGGCGCTATACAGCATCTACGAGGGAAAATATCGAGAAAAAGCTTTGTTATCAAAATAGTCAGCAGGACTACATACTAACGACTAATGCGATAAATAAGACTTGAAATATCCGGTCTAATGGTGGCTTTTAGTGACAGAAAACTGAATATGTGACGGGATTCACAAATAGAAATGTTTTTATATATGAAAAATTGAGATCACTATTCGGTTTTTCGGCCGTGAATGACATACAAAACAGCTTAATCATTTTTACTAATTGTTTTTTGTTTTTATATGAAAACAAAAAACATCTGTAAAGCAGCCCCGCTGTGAACAAATGTTTCAAAACAGGCTCCAGTCCACATTTTCATTACCGATGTTTATGTTTAAAAGCAAACCATATATGTATTATAAATCCGCAATATAGACATCAATAACTATATCCATAAAGGCAGAATTAAGGCCTACCTAGAACCAGCAACGAATCGGCAATAGCTTGGCAAATATCTCTGCACAAGCGTTTAAAACTACATAAAAAATAGCCAAAGCACTTTGTTGTTCGAACCTATACCGCAGTGATATCCAATATCGGTATGTGATCGCCTACCCACCCTAGCCTCTTGGCCTTGGATTGGCTTGCCATGTTCGATAACGGTGCTTCCCAAAAACCACTAGATTCGGGAACTTTATGAATTCGTCCACCACTACAAACCTACTTAAACTCTCAGTGCTCAGTGCTGGCATTATGCTGGCTGCTAGCCAACATGCCGGAGCAGCTTGCAGCTATACCGTCACAAACAATTGGGGCAACGGATTTACCGGTGAGATCAAGGTCACCAACAATACCGGCCAAACAGTCAACAACTGGTCGGTGTCATGGCGAGAACCCGGTGCGAGTGTGACTAACGCGTGGAATGCAACACTGAGCGGAGCTAATCCTTACACCGCGAGCGCTTTAGGTTGGAACGCGACACTGGCTCCCGGGGCATCGGCCAGTTTTGGTTTTCAAGCGAATGGCACCGCCAGTACACCAACAGTAAACGGCAGTTTGTGTGGTGTGGCAACCTCATCTACCGCGACCACATCCAGCACTCAATCAAGCACTCCGGCTGTCAGTTCGAGTTCGAGTATAAAAAGCAGTGTTGCCGTTAGCTCCAGTAAAAGTTCTTCATCCGCTGCATCCTCCATCCCTGCAGAAAGCAGCTGGATTTTTGAAGAAAGTGCGGTGGGATTTTGTAGCAACTCCGGGGTGATCGATACCAAACATTCTGGCTATACCGGCACTGGTTTTATCGATACAGAAAATGTTATTGGTGCATCTATCCTGTGGAGCATCAACGCTGCGAATAACGCGAGTTATAACATGCAAATTCGTTTCGGCAATGGTGGCAGTGCCGCGCGACGCGCAAGCCTTGAAGTTAATGATATTTCAATTAAAACGCTGGATTTCCCCACCAATAGCAATTGGACGCAATGGCAAACCGTTAATGTCAGCGTGCCATTTAAGGCAGGCGTCAACAGTGTAAAACTTGTTGCAGAAACGGCTGATGGTTTAGCTAATATCGATAGCATTAGCGTGACAGGCAATGGCGTAACACCTGCCGCTTGCCCTACTGCACCAACAACACCAGCCGCGCAGGATTGCAACAGCGTTACATCGCAACCTATTTTGCAAGTCGCAGCAGATGGTTCGGCCACTTACAAAACTATCGCGGCGGCACTGAATACGATTTCGAGTAGTAACACTACACCTACGCAAATTCGCATTAAACCGGGCACCTATCGCGAAAAATTATTGATCACCAAACCCTTGGTAACGTTTTGTGGACAAACCGGAAAAGAAGCATCGACAATTTTGACCTACAACGATGGTGCCAGCACCTTGAAGGCCGACGGCACTGCAATTGGCACATCCGGCAGCGCGAGTGTAACGATCAAAACAAATGATATTTCCATGGAAAATATCACCATCGAAAATTCATTCGGTATTGGTTCACAGGCGGTTGCGTTATTGGCGCAAGGTCAGCGTTTGCAGTTCCGCAATTGTCGTTTGCTTGGCAATCAGGACACTCTCTATACCCACAGCGGCACTCAGTATTATCGCAACTGCCATATTCAAGGCACTGTTGATTTTATCTTCGGCGCAGCAACTGCAGTTTTTGAAAACAATACCATTCACAGTGTCGGTGGCGGCTCTGCTCTAACTGCGCCTAGCACAGAACAAACCGTGCCCTACGGGTTGGTTTTTCTCGGCGGCAAAGTCACTGCCACACCCAATGTCGCCAAAGGTTCAGTGGCGCTAGGCCGCAACTGGAGACCTTATGGCGCAGCCGCCTATATCCGCACTGAACTCGGCCAACATATTTCTGCTGTGGGCTGGGTAAAAATGAGCGAGAACACCTTGGATACTGCGCGCTTTTCTGAGTATTTAACTACCGGTGCGGGCGCCAATACTTCTGCTCGCGCACCGCAATCCAAACAATTAACTGCAACACAAGCAGCGACTTATACCATCGGCAATATTTTTGGCAGCTGGCAACCCAGCTATAGCAAATAAAAAAAGATTCATCATCTAGTACTGAAATATTAATAACCACTTTGGAAATATTATGAAAAACTCAAACAAGATTTTTTTCACACCGTTCAAAACAACATTTGCAATAAGCGCTTTGGCGATGGCGATAGCCTCACCCACATGGGCAGCATGCAGCTATACAGTGACCAACAATTGGGGCTCAGGATTTACCGGGGAAATCAAAATAACTAACAACACCAATCAATCAGTAAATGGTTGGTCGGTGTCATGGCAGGAGTCCGGTGCGAGTATTAGCAATACATGGAATGCAGCACTCACCGGCAGCAATCCTTACACTGCCAGTGCCTTGGGTTGGAATGCAACTCTGGCCCCCGGCGCATCGGCCAGTTTTGGTTTTCAAGCAAATGGCACAGCCAGTGCACCAAAGGTGAGTGGCAGTTTATGTGGTGCAACCAGTTCATCGGCGCCCAGCAGTAAATCCAATTCAAGTGTGGTCAGCTCCAGTCTTGCAAGCTCAATTAAAGCGAGTGCACCAAGCAGTTCAAGCAGCAGCAAATCATCAAGTTCGATGGCGCTAACCAGCAGCTCCACATCAAGCAGTAGCTCGAGTACACCGGCAACCTCATCGTTCACAATTCAAGAAGAGCAAGCCGGTTTCTGCCGCGTAGATGGCATCGCCACCGAAAATACTAATGCCGGCTATACCGGCAATGGTTATACCAATACCAATAATTCACAGGGCACTGCGATTGCGTGGGCAGTAAATGCAACAACCAGCAGCCGTCACACAGTGACCTTCCGCTATGCGAATGGCGGAACAACAAATCGCAATGGAGCACTCATCATTAATGGCGGCAGCAACGGCAATTACACCGTACAACTGCCGACAACCGGTAGCTGGGCAACATGGCAAACCGTGAGTATCGAAATAGATTTGGTACAAGGTAACAATAGCGTGCAACTCACCGCGCTTACAGCCGATGGCCTGGCGAATATCGATTTTATAAAAATTGAAGGCGCGTCCACTAACGCGGGCAATTGTGGCGGCGTAAGCAGTAGCAGCGCAGCATCTTCCGTAAAATCCAGCTCCAGCGCAGCAAGCAGTTCCGTGCCAGCAACAGGCAACGGCACAATGCTTACCTTAGATGGCAATCCAGCCGCAAGCTGGCTCAACAAATCGCGCACTAAATGGAATACATCACGAGCAGATGTTGTACTTTCTTATCAACAATCTAATGGCGGCTGGCCAAAAAATCTCGACTATAACTCGGTGAGTACAGGCAACGGCGGCAGCGATAGCGGCACCATCGACAACGGCGCAACCATTACTGAAATGGTGTACCTCGCCGAAGTTTATAAAAATGGTGGCACCACCAAGTACCGCGATTCAGTGCGCAAAGCGGCCAACTTTTTAATCAATTCGCAATACAGCACCGGCGCGTTGCCGCAATTTTATCCACTGAAAGGCGGCTATGCCGATCATGCAACGTTTAATGATAACGGCATGGCGTATGCACTAACGGTACTGGATTTCGCAGCAAACAAACGCGCACCGTTTGATACGGATGTATTTAGTGATGCAGACCGCGCAAAATTTAAAACTGCAGTAACCAAAGGCGTTGATTACATTTTAAAAGCGCAATGGAAACAAAATGGAAAATTAACAGCCTGGTGCGCACAACATGGCGCGACTGATTATCTACCCAAAAAAGCGCGCGCTTATGAGTTGGAATCGCTCAGTGGTAGCGAGTCTGTTGGTGTGATTGCATTTTTGATGACTCAGCCGCAGACAGCACAAATCCAAACCGCCGTTAAAGCGGGTCTCAACTGGTTCAATAGCCCGAACACCTATTTGGAGGGCTACACTTACGACTCTTCCAAAGCATCCACGAATCCTATCGCCCCGAAAGCGGGCAGCAGAATGTGGTATCGCTTTTATGACTTAAATACCAATCGTGGTTTTTTCAGCGACCGCGATGGCAGCAAGTTTTATGACATCACATTGATGTCGGAAGAGCGCCGTACCGGTTATAGTTGGGGAGGTTCGTATGGTGAAAGTATTATTAGTTTTGCGCAAAAGGTTGGCTATCTATAATACTTTTCTATGACTGAAAATATTGCGCCCGGTGTTACAACCGGGCGCAATAACAAGAGAAAAATATCATTAATCAACTGCATTAATAACACCTAGCCCACGCAAAAATGCGCGTTGTGCTGCTGGAGTTTGCTCGCCACTATAGGGTAGAAGTGTCCAAGTTTCTGTGGCAGACATAGATTCGTCGGGCTTGAGTGTTTTGTAGGGCGCATGTACCTCCAGCTCTAACAATCCCTCATCTGGATTGGCATTTAAAAATTCTTGATAAAGTTCAATTTGCCCCTGCTCTGGATGAATCGCATTTTTCGGCTGCAGAGGAAATTGGATCAGCAATAATTGTTGGTCGCGAAATGCCGCTAACCAACCCTGCTCCGGCTGAATAAAAATTTTGCCTTTTCGCCCTTGGTGTGTAACAGGCGAAAAATTTTCCAACGCAAATAACCCCTCACTGAAATTATGTTCCAGCTGCCCATAGGTTGCGTCGGTAAAATGCTCAACGCGCACATCATTCATGCTCGCCACCGGCACATATACATTTGTTGTATGCGGCACACGGGTGTTAAACCAAATATCCCACGCAACACTGGAATCGCGAATGTTTTGTGCGGTGACATCCACACGAATTTGGTTAGGTTTTCCATCTACCAATGCAAACGTTTTTTGCATAGCTACGCCTGACACAGGGCTATTGGGGCTTTGCATAATCACGCGCTGTGGTGTTTTTTCCTGCAGCGTATTTTTCGCGAGAATTAAAAAAGGATCTGGCGGCCACACCGCTTTTGCGGCTGCACGCGCTGGATTTACCAGCTGATGCACCCACCATTGGCTCTGCGGACCTACCCAGGTTTCGTGACCAAAATAAGCAATATTATTCGCATTTGGCGTCACAGCAGGATTAGGTTCGCTGACAACTGCAGCGCCCACACGCAAAAAATTGGGCTGATCAACCAGACCAACCGATACAACACGGCCGCCAATATCCGGTGTAACTTCAACAGCAACCGTACCGTTGCTCAATGGAATGCGCGTAATTTCTGCTTGCGCAGACAGCGCAGTAAATAAAGACATATACAAAAAAATCCTTACTAAAAAGATAGGAGGAATAGGCATGATTGATCTCTCACTCAATATTTTTTGTAGGTTTTTTTGCAGTGTGCGACAAAATCTACGCTGGATATTGTCTGCACTGAGTCGCTTTATATCGGGATTAAATTAGCTGATATTAGAGCAGTGGCTTGGAACTCAGTATTTGCAGTAATTGTTGCAGGTGCACGGAGGACTCATAACCTAATGGAGTGAGATAACCACCATCAACTTGAGTTGTTAACTGTTTTTCAAACAGGCGGCGGGTTGCGGCGATAATTTCACTCGAAGCATCTGAGTGAACCTTTAATCCGGACTGACTGGTACTGGTATCAAACATACGCAGCACTTGCATTTCGGCAACTAACTCTTGGGATATTGGCATAGTCATTCTCCGTTATTATTGATTTTTAACAGCGCATCTTTGTAACACCAAAGCAGCAAATCCTTTGGGTCATTCAGTTATAAATAGCATAGCTAGCGCGTATCACCAAAATAATTAGCAAAAAAAACCGACCAAACACAAAGTGAAAGGTCGGCAACTAGACAGTTTTAGGGGTAACACCTGGAATCTGGCAAGTGGCCGGGAGCTGTAATAAAACCGCTCCACCCACCTGAATCCATTGAAAAAATCATCCTTGACCGAGGCATCTCTCCAAATGCCTGTCCATACTCACTCTCACTCGGTTGCTTACTTCACTACAGTTATTGCAGTGGAGGGTAAGCATTGTTCACTAAAATTTGGAATGCGCCCTTAAACCAGCGACCCGCCACCGGCGCATTAGCCAAAGCTCCAGTAGTGGTGCCAGCCGCATTGGTGTAGGTTGGATCGCAATTGCGGTCAAAACCTTTCGCTGGATCTTGAGGGTCAAATGACAACTCCTTAGACGCAGCGCCATCAGATTCACCTGGCGGCTTCACCCATACATACGCATCAATACCTGCAACTGGCGCAGCTTGTGGACGCTCACCTATACCACCGGGCTGGTTACACCAATTTCCACGGTGTGCACGACGATCAATACGCGATTGATCTACGAATGTATCCAGCACGGTGCTAGTAGATACAGCAGTCGGACGATTTGGACCACCCCAACCATTACGTGATGTGTCTACCAACATACCAATGGTTGATGGGAAACCAGATGCAATCATCGCGGTACGCCACGCTTGCACAAACGAAACTTCGCTGAAGTGAGGATTCCACTCGTAGAATTTCGCTTGGCGAGTTTGGGTACCACCACCAGTACCGAATGAACCGTTCGCCAATGAATCCAGGAATGGCTCGTACAGCGGCGTATAACCAGATGTGTTAGAAACGAAACCAGCGATTGAATTTACTCCACCTGTTGCACCTTTAATTGCATTGCCAATCAAAGTAACGGCCTTGCCGAAGTTGTCAGTCCAACCCAGCCAACCTGAGTGACCTATATCAACATAGCTGTACACGTTAGTAATTGGATACAACTTGCTCAGTGTGTAACGGGTATTAGCCACATAACCATGAGTTGGGTCGGTCGCTTCTTGACATGCAGGCGTGCTCAAGTTGGTAACCAGGTTTGGCAGCGAATCCGGCTCAATAATCGCGATAATCCGCAGTGATGCGTATTTAGGATCAGAGAAAATTCCGGCAATGACATCGACATACTCGGTGCGGTAGCGTGCACTACCCTCAGCAGTTTGTTTTAACTCGCCATTCGATGCCAAGGCATGACAATCACGATTTGGCAGGTCATACACAACAACTTGAATCACATTCGCTTTTTGCGCCAATGCGGCATCCAAGTGATCGCGCAGGCCGAAGCTGCCATCGGTCGGTGCAATAGCGCCGATGCGATCCATCCACACCGCAGTGTTATAACCGGCAACTTTTGAACCATTGGTTTCTGCCTGAGCTTTAGCAGACCAGATTGGATCTACGTACCACTGGGCACCCACAAATGGATTATCCATACGCACGCCAGGCGTCACGCTCGATACTGATGAACTTGAGCGTGAACTAGGTGCAATAGATGAGCTCGTGCTCGGAACTGAACTTGACGTAGTTGCAACACTTGAACTACTGGGGACCACAGAGCTAGTTGTTGCCACAGAAGAACTACTTGGCGCGACTGATGAACGCGAGCTTGGCGTTACCGAACTGGTAGTCGCAACAGATGAGCTACTCGGAACAACAGATGATCGAGAACTCGAACTAGGAGCAATGCTACTGGACGAACCACCTACGATATTGGTACAGGTTGAGCGCGCAATACAGCTCTTGTTGTTCTCCCAGCCCCAACCGCTTTGCGTGGTAACACACAGAGGGTAAAGGGTGCCATACCAGTTGCATTGTTGGCCGCCATTATTAGGCGCGCTGGAGCTGCTCACCACAGGAGTAGAGCTGCTAGAGCGAGAAGAGCTAACGGACGGGATGCTCGAAGGTGCTGACGAACTAGTTACTACCGTGCCGGAGCAAATACTGCCCGTAACGTTCGGAATTTCGGCCACACCGCCGCGCTTATCAACCTGAAATCCGAAACTGGTCGATTGCCCTGGCTGTAAAGTGCCATTCCAGCCCATATCTTTTGCACTGTAGGGATTGCTACCACTGAGCTGAGCATTCCATGAGCCTGTCAGGCGGTTGGTTGCATACTGCCAACCTACGGTCCAACCAGTTACTGCGCTATTACCGCTATTGGTAACCACAATTTCACCTGTAAGCCCGGTATTCCATTCATTGCTGATTTTGTAAACACAGCCGGCTGCTGCACCTTGACTAGCCGCAGCTAAGCCAAGGCTTAACAGCGCAGCCAAGCCATACGTTTTACTTATTGGAGTTGTCATTCAAGTTCTCCTGGATCCTATGAGGAAGGCGTAAAGCCTCGTTATTATTTTGCGCCAACGGTGACGGCGCTGACTTTTTCTACATCCCGGTATATCGCAAGGTATTTGCCAGCATCTGAGCAATCTATGCATAGTTTGTTTGCGCAATCTTTACGATGAAGTGCAATTTAGAGAGTGACGCCAGCTCAGCAACATACTCGCTCGCAAAAACAATTACGGAATATCTCAAAATGTAGAAGAAGGACGAAAAAACATGCAAAAACCATCTGAATCACACTTTTTATTATTATTTAAAGCAAAATATGCTGCTAACCCCTAACAAAAACGTCCAGCGATGGCAGCCCTGCAATAATATGATTTTATCTACATCACCGTCCGAGACCCGGCTCACATTGTACACTTGCACACTAGAAAATCTATCAGATTTATGTTTGCGCAACCCTTTAAGCGACAAAATTTTCAAAATTGCCGCTCGCGGTGAAAATTGCTCATCGGAACCATGCAACCAGCTCAATAATAGCCACAGGAAACTATTTTCACTTCACTGACGAACCACAACCCACTTCAACGGATTAAAACGAACCAAAATCTGCACAAAAAGCCAATACATAAACAACCTTTTACCTATGAATAGAACCCACCCATGCTTTTCACCTCATTCAACCTACATCTCAAGAAAATAGATCTGCTTTGATTTTTATGCATTGTTTGCGCTATCATTTTAGGGTAATTTATCCAGCGTGCTTAGACTTAAGAGCACACAGTGAACCGATGCAACCAAAAAAGAACACACTCATAAAAAACTACAGTTCGCGTCACAAAAGACAATAACAACAATAATTTTTATTTATAAATACATTTTTACCCACAATCACCATTGTATCGAGAGCCACCCCTGTAATACCCAAACCTTATTTTTGTAGTGTTTGTTTAATCCTAGTTATTCGGTAAAAGTTTGTTAGCGCAACCACACAATCAAAATAGACAAAGGCGTAAATCATCATGTTAAAAACCCTCATTGTTTATGCTCACCTCCTGGCTGCTTGTGTAGCTATCGGTATTTTACTTATCCAAGACCTGGCGCTCGCCAAATCCAAAGGCAGCCCACTATCGGCTTCCGCCATCAAAGACCTCACCCGATCGGCCGAAATCATGTTTATCGCCCTGATCGCCCTGTGGATTTCCGGCCTGTCGCTAGTGCTGATCGGCTATTTAGACAACCCGCAGCAGTATTTAATGAACCCCAAACTCTGGGCCAAATTCACCGTGGTCGCCGTGCTAACCCTGAACGGTATCGCGCTGCACTACTTCAGCTTCCCCCGCGTTACCTCGCGCAAAGGGCTGCTGGGGCTGCCGACCTTTGAACAAATTCTGGTGACCCTTACCGGCGCCCTCTCCTCTGTATCCTGGCTGTTTGCCTGTTATCTCGGCATCGCCCGCCCCTGGAATTACACCGTGGACTACAGCTTTGTCATGTTCATCTACTCAGGCCTGCTGATTGGTGCATTTATTGTGGCCGGTGAAGTCTTGCGCGCCATGCGCAGAGCAGAACCCGAGCCTCCTATGCTCACCGAACAAATTCGGATGAACACCTCCCGTAAGTTTGATTGATCTGTAAACCCGATAGTTGCTATCGGGTTTTGGTCGTGATGACGGCGCTGTAACAATCATTGCGACCCGCTGCACCTGTTTGCTTTACCCGTTCCGTTTGTTTTACCCGTTTTGACAATAACGATGTTGATGACCGTTGCCAGTGCAAGCTGGCATTTACCTCCGAGGAAGACACTATGAGTAGCTTTAAAGCCTCTGCGATCACCCCTCGCCTGGATGGAGCCCTAACCCGCTCCCTCTATGCGGTAGGGTTCTCCCTGGCTGTATCCACTCTCTCCACTGCCGCACATGCTGGTTGCCAGTATGTGATTAACAATCAGTGGAATAATGGATTCGACGCCAAGATAAGAATAACCAACGATGGGACTAGTACGATCAATGGCTGGAACATCAACTGGCAGTACAGCGGCGACAACCGCGTTACCAGCAGTTATAACGCCACCCTCACCGGCACTAACCCTTACTCTGCTACCAATCTCAGCTGGAATGGCACTATTGCGCCCAACCAAACGGTTGAATTTGGTTTTCAAGGCAGCAAAGGTGCGGCAGCGGCACAAATACCTACCATTACCGGCGCAGTATGTGGTGGCACCACAACCTCTTCGGTAGCACCTGCCAGCTCATCTACACCTTCATCAATTCCCGGTGTATCCAGCTCTCGCTCTTCTGTTTCTTCCAACGGCACCACCCAAGGTGTAGCGCCACTGGTAGTGCAAGGCAACAAAGTGACTGCTAATGGCCAGCCAGCCAATCTAGCGGGCATGAGCCTGTTCTGGAGCAATACCGGTTGGGGCGGTGAGAAATACTACACCGCACAGACCGTGTCCTGGTTGAAGTCTGATTGGAAAGCCAATCTGGTGCGTGTTGCTATGGGCGTGGAAGATGCAGGCGGCTATTTGACCGACGCATCCAACAAAGCCCGTGCAACAACCGTGATTGATGCGGCGATTGCCAACAACATGTATGTGATTATCGACTGGCATACCCATCACGCTGAAGACAATAAAGCTCAGGCGATTACCTTCTTCAAAGAGATGGCAACCAAGTACGGCAACTACAACAACGTGATTTATGAGGTGTACAACGAGCCACTGAATATTTCATGGAGTGGTGTACTTAAGCCTTATGCGACTGACGTAATCAAAGAAATCCGTGCAATTGACCCGGACAACCTGATTATTGTGGGCACGCCTAACTGGTCGCAAGACGTTGATGTAGCAGCCAATGACCCTATTACTGCTTACAGCAACATCGCGTACACCCTGCACTTCTACGCAGGCACCCACAAACAATCCCTGCGCGACAAAGCACAAACCGCATTGAACCGTGGTATTGCCTTGTTCGTCACCGAGTGGGGTTCAGTGAATGCCGATGGCGGTGGCGCTGTCAACACAGCGGAAACCAACACCTGGTTGAGCTTCCTCAAAACCAATGGTATTAGCCATGCTAACTGGGCACTGAACGACAAGGCAGAAGGCTCTTCTGCGCTGGTTCCAAATGCCAGTGCTAACGGTGGCTGGACGGCAGCGCAATTGACGGCTTCTGGCACCTTGGTACGCAACAACATGATTAGCCAGAACAGTGGAACAACCTCCAGTGTTGCCCCCTCCAGTGTTGCCCCTAGCAGCTCACGCTCTAGCACCCCAAGTTCAGTGGCACCAAGTTCAGTGGCGCCGAGCTCTGTAGCATCTTCTGTGAACAACGGCGCAGGCGTTCTGTTCAGCGAAACCTTTGAAAGCGGTGCGGTCAATACTCAACCAAGCGGTTGGGAAAACTTCATTGGCTGGGTTCCAAACAACAGCAACACCACCTCTGGCGCACAATATGCGTTGATTGACAGCGCCAAGTCCTACAGTGGTAGCAAGTCTATTCACTTCAAAGGCGGCGCGGCACCTGCGCAAATCATCCGCGCTCTGCCGGCTGGCACTCAACGTCTGTATACCCGCGCCTACGTCAATATGAGCGTTGCGATGGGCAATGTGGCCGGTGATAACCACGAGCATATTCTGGGCCTGAAAAAGACCAAAGATGCCAACGATGAAATCCGCGTGGGTCAAATCAAAGGGGTTTTAGGTACCAACCATATCCCAAGCGATAACATCGCGCCAAAAATGAGCCAGTGGTACTCAGGCCCACAAATGGCGGCCAATACCTGGTACTGCGTTGAGGTGGATTATCTGGCCGATCAAGCCTATGACACCTTGAAAATGCGTGTGAACGGCAATGAAGTTCACTCCATTACCTCGGCTAACGATTGGAACAACGGCGCCTTGGGTGCTGATTGGATGAGCGATAAGTTTAACTATGTGATGTTTGGTTTCCACAGCTTCAGCGGCCGTTCTGCTGACGTTTGGATGGATGACATTGTGGTATCTACCCAACCTATCGGTTGTGGTGCGACACCACCACCTGCAAGCTCAAGTGCACCAAGCTCGGTTGCTCCTAGCAGCTCAAGCGCACCAAGCTCTGTAGCGCCATCGTCATCGGCACCTTCTTCTGTGGCTCCAAGCTCTTCAGCGCCAAGTTCTGTAGCACCAAGCTCAAGCAGTCGCTCAAGCTCTTCTGTTGCTACAACTGCAGCATGGACTCTGGATACCACCGCGTCTTACCTGAACTTTGTGACCACTAAAAACACCCATGTTGTCGAAGTGCATAACTTCACCAGCATCAGCGGTGATATCAGTGCAGCAGGTGTGGCTACCCTGAACATCGATTTGAGCACGGTGAATACCGGTATCGCCCTGCGCGATCAACGTATGCGCGACCTGTTGTTTGAAGTGACCAGCTTCCCCTCTGCGACTGTGACTGTGGCGGTACCTGCCACGTTGATCAGCAGCTTGGCCGTTGGCCAATCGGCTACCACGGATATCTCTGCCAACCTGAATCTGCATGGTGTGACCGGTGCGATTACCACCAAAGTCTCCGTACAGAAACTGTCAGCTAACCGCGTCCTGGTACAAAGCTTATCGCCCATCCTGATCAAGGCTGGCGACTATGCACTCACCGATGGTGTAGAAGCCCTGCGTGCAGCGGTTGGCATCGCATCGATCAGTGTGGCCGTGCCTGTGGACTTCGCGCTCGTCTTTGACGCCCGTTAATTGGATGAAGCTTAGAGAGAACCTATCATGAAAAAATTATTGAAACTGTCGATGCTCTCCTGCGGGGTAACCCTGGGCATCATGGCTTCCAGCGGCGCTATCGCCCAGGGAGCCTGTAGTGTGAATTATGCTGCCGTCAACAGCTGGGGCAATGGTGCGCAAATTACCACCACCATCACCAATACCAGTGCCGCTAAAACCAGCTGGGAACTTTGCTGGACTTACGCGGGCAATGACACCATTGCCAACCTCTGGGATGGTGTACACACCCAGACCGGCAAAAATGTCTGTGTGAAAAACGCCGGCTACAACCCTAACCTGCCAGCCAATGGTTCGGTGTCATTCGGGTTTATCGTCAACAACCCAGGTGCCGTACCCACCGCCTTCACCCTCAACGGTGCAGCCTGTGGTGGTGCCGCCAGCAGCGTATCCAGCGTGGTACCGAGCAGCGTGTCATCCAGCAGCAAAAGCAGCACACCCAGCAGTGTGTCTTCCAGCAGCGTAGCGCCCACCGTGGCCGCACGCTGGTTGCTCGATGCCAGCAAATCCACCTTTAACTTCGTGACCGTGAAAAAGAGTGTTGCCGGTGCTGAAACCCCCGAAAGCATGACCTTCAGTCAGCTCGAAGGGACTGTCGCCACCAATGGTCAAGCCACACTGACCATTCCGCTGGCCAGTATCAGCACCAACAACGTAGTGCGCGATCCACGTATGCAAAGCATGCTGTTTGAATCCAACTACTTGCCTAGCCTGCACTTCACCACCCAGCTCGACCTGGCGGCGATTGATGCCATGGCTGCAGGCAGCACCAGTGTGCAACCTGTCACCGGTAATCTGGTTCTGCACGGTATAGTGAAAGCATTGACGTTCGACGTGCTGGTAGTAAAACACGCCAACAACAGCGTCAGCTTCTCGCCGCGCAAACCGATTGTGATCAACGCTATTGATTTCGATCTGAATGCCGGTGTTGAAGCCCTGCGTGCTATTGCAGGCCTCTCAACCATTGGTGAGAAAGTACCGGTTTACTTCAAGATGTTCCTGAACCGTGACAACCCCACCAACGTGCCTGCCATCAGCCTCGCCACTGCACCTGCTGCGGCTACTGGCTTGACCGGTACGGTGAGCAATGCCACTGGCGCTGCCAACCTCAACTGGGCGGACGTTAGCAATAACGAAAGCGGCTTCCTGGTTCGTCGTAAAGGTGCCGATGGTCGCTGGATGACAGCAAGCAACAATGCAGCTAACAGCGTTAGCTTCATTGACACCCTGACTGCCGCTGGCAGCTATGACTATAAAGTCATCAGCTACGCCGACAGCATTCCTGCTGCTGCGACTACTCCGTTGTCACTGGTCTATGCCGGCACAACTGGCTCTTCGGTGTCCTCTGTTAACTCTTCAACCAGCAGCTCGGTAGTTACTTCTATTAGCTCCACTAGCTCTCGTAGCTCCAGCAGTACCGGCGCATTAGTAGGCAATGCTGCTAATGGGAAAACCTTATGGAGCACTCAAAGCTGTATAGGCTGCCATGGTGTAGATGGCGCTAAAAATGCTAACGGTACTGCAGCTGCGATTGCGCTTAACCCGAACCGCACTTACTATCGCCACAGAAGTGATACGCAGGATCGCTCTCTGCGAGACTTTATTGCGCTGTGGATGCCACAAGGTGGTGAGGGTACATGTACTGGCCAATGCGCGGCAGATTTGGAAGCCTATATCTGGACATTCCGCAAACCCAGTGACGGCATTCCAGATGTACCGGTGAGTAAGTTCAGCTGTCCATCCAATGCACAAAGCTATGGTCAAAGAACCTTGCGTTTGCTGACCAAATTGGAATATCAACGCTCAGTCAGAGACTTGGTAGCTTATCAAGCGGATGTAACTGCAAGTTTGCCCGATGACTTTGTGTCAGGTGCATTTGTTAACAATAACACCCTTGCGATTGATAAGACACGCTACACCAGTTACTTGGCCAATGCTGAACGTATTGCCACTGACGTAGCAACACGCTGGAACGCTGTCCTTAGCTGTACTCCATCAACCGCTTGTGCAAGTACATTAGTAAACACCTTGGGTCCACGTATTTTCCGTCGCCCTTTGACTACTGATGAACAAAGTGCTTACCTCGCAGTTGCTAATGGCACTACCGGTGGCCGCACTGTTGCTGATGGTATGCAAGTTGCCCTGACCGCAATGTTGTCATCTCCACAGTTCTTGTATCGTTCCGAAATCGGAACCCTGTCAAGCAGCGGCGTGTACAAACTTGACGGTTACGAAATGGCAACTTACATGGCTTATACCTTTACCGGTACTACGCCAAGTACTGCTCTGATGACAGCAGCAGCTAACGGCACGTTAAATACAGTTACCGGTATTCGCGCCCAAGCAGCTACTTTACTTAACTCAGCCAATACCAAGTTACTCCTGACAGATTTGGTAAACCGCTGGTTAGCTACCGACAAGATCGAAACCCTGACCAAACCGGCTATTAGTGGTTTCGCCACTCTTGGTGCCGACATGAAAAATGAGCTGGGCAAAAACTTTGCCTACGCGATGTTGGAAACCAATGGTTCGTTTGCATCCGTGTACAACCCATCCTATACCCACGTCAACGCTCGCTTGGCAACACACTATGGTTTGGCGTTGAGTGGCACTCTGGATGCAGACGGTTTTGCTCGTGTAACAACCAGCGACCGCGGTGGTATTCTGACTTCAGGTGCATTCTTGTCGCGTTACGCTAGCACTACTGATTCGAACATGATCACTCGTGCCGTTGCGATTCGCCGTAAGTTGATGTGTCAGGATATTCCTGAGCCACCATCTGGTGTTAGCTTGGACCGCGAAGCCTTGTTTGCGCAAGACCGCGCGTTCTACGAAGCGCCAACCACTACCCAACACATGATTTTCGACCGCATTACTGCAGGAACCACCTGTTCTAACTGCCATGCCGAAATCATCAACCCATTGGGTGGCGGATTGGAAAACTTCGATACAGCTGGCCGTGTTCGCTCAACTGATCTGAAAGGTAATGCAATTGTGTCTAGCGGTACTTTCTACTCGCCCTATCCACAACTCCAGTTCCTGAATGATCCGGATCGCGTGCTCTACTCACCTGAGATTAAATTCAACGGTGCTAAAGATCTCGCACGTACCATTGTTGAACATCCGGAATTATCGAGCCTGGCCCAGACCTGTCTGGCAACCCAGTTCGTAAGCTACAGTTCAGGTATCAACTCAATCTTCCTGATCGATTCTGATAGAGATGTTGGCTACAAGCGCATCAGCAAAGACGAAGAAAACGCTTACCGTTGTGATGTGACTGATTTGACCAATGTACTATCAACTAGAGGCCCACGTGCAATGCTTGAAGAAATCCCAGCATTGGAATCTGTGATGTACCGGAAGGAGTGGGTGCGCTAATGCGCGCCCCTTTTCCCCTCGCCTTGTTAACGAATTGGAGTAAATAAAAATGAGATATAGAGACTGCTTCGATAAAGAGCGCAGAGACTTTCTGCGTATCGTACAGCGCGCCGGTATTTCTGCCGGATTGCTGCAAGCTTCCAGCCTGATTGGCGGAATCATGTTGGCGCGTGTTGCAGAGGCACAAAGTGGCGTACCAACCAAAAGCTGCTTGGTGTTTTCTGGTGGCGGCTGCCAACCTAACCTGTGGTACCCAACAGGCGGCACCTTACCTGCCCAGTCGGCACCACTGCAAACCCATTACAGCAAAATCGCCATTATGAAGAGCGCCAAGTTAACTGGCGCTGGCCATGGCATCATGTTCCATCGTTTTGATAACGGTAGCTTTTCCAAAGACAGTTTTGATGTAAACATGGGGCGTACCATCGGTGCAAACTATCCGGTTAAATACCTAAACGTAGGTACCACCGAAGAATCACAACTGAGCCGTGAAGGCACTGCAAGCAGACCAACCATCACCAGTCCTCAGACCGCACTGGACATATTGTTTAGCGGTGGCACCACCACCACTAGCGGTGTCGCGCCAAGAAAATCGATTGTTGATTTGCACTACCCTGCAGTTAACAGTTTGAAAACCAAACTGGGGCAGCATGAGAAAGAAAAATTGGATAGCCATTTCACCGCGATCCAAGAAATTGAAGCGGCAATTGGTTCTGGTAGTAGCGGTGGCGGTAGTAGCGGCTCATGCCCGAAACCAGCCAGTACTGCAGTCACTGGTTTCGATGCACTGGCAAAAATGCAAGTAGATATCGCTGTGTTAGCACTGAGCTGTAACTTAACTGCATCGGTATCTGTGGCATTTGGTTCAGATGCGCACAACCATATCTTTGATAAGTTAGGTGGTCGCTCATCGCACCAATCGCACCACTTTAACCAAGCGCAATACACTGAAGACATCGCTTACATGCAAGGTTTGACTAAATACCTGATGGACAAGCTCAATACAGCTGGCCTGTTTAGTTCAACTGTTGTGACACAAGTGTCTGATATGGGCCTTGCAGATGCTCACGGCAATGACGATGTACCTATGTTGGTTGCAGGTGCAGGCATCACCGGCGGACGTGTGCTAGATATCGGCGGCAAAACCCAAGCGGATATCTTCCATACCCTTGCACTGAAATTAAAAGCAGATCAAAGCCCTAACAGTACTGCTTACCGTAACTGGGGCGGCTCAGTTATCGCAGGTCTGTAAGCCCTTAAGCTTTGCGGTGCCAGATTGCTATTGTCTGGCGCCGCAAAGCGATTTCATTTATATTCCCCCGCTGTAATTTTCGTTTTAATAAAACCGCATTTAGCTGCATCAAAAAAATTCCCCGAATAATCCTATAAAAATAACGCGAGAAAAAATAATGATCAGAGACTCCCACCATAATTTTGGTATCGTCAGTATTTTCTTCCATTGGTTAAGTGCCGGCTTAACTTTGTTTTTATTTGGCCTTGGCGCTTACCTGACTAGCTACGGCTACTACTCACCAGACTATTTGGAAATCGCACACCTGCATTACGCGATGGGCGTCATTTTATTTGGATTGGTCTGCATCAGGCTGCTGTGGCGCCTTACCAGCAAAACCCCGACAACACTGGTGGATTCTCTCCCCGTAAAAATGGGAATCGCACTGAGCAAACTGGTACTCTATGTTTGTTTGTTTACAATTTTGATTAGCGGTTATTTCATCTGCACCGCTGAGGGGCAATCAATTAATGTATTTGGCCTATTCCAAATGCCGTCAATCGTACTTTTAGAAAATGAGCAGCTCAATATCGCAGGCTTAACTCATAAATATGCCGCCTGGGGGTTAATGGCACTGGTAATAATTCACGCTGGCGCTGCGCTTGTGCATCACTTTTTTAAACGCGATCGCACTCTGGTGCGCATGCTAAAACCAAATAAGCATTCAAGCTAAGTTCGTAAAAAAAATAAAACCCGCCAGATTATCGCTTATGCGTTGAAAATTTTTCTCACCTCATCGGCAATAATCTGCGCGCCCTGCTCTACCACACTGGCATCCTGGCAATAAGTCACGCGAATACATTCGTGACAGTGCTGCCAATCGCCCGCCAATCCGGGAAAGAAATGATGACCGGAGACAACTAAAACGCCGCGCGCTTTTAAACGTTGATACAACTCCTCACTGCTAATCGGCAAATCTTTAAACCAGAGCCACAAAAAAATCGCCCCTTCCGGCTTGTGGATAAAACACGGCAAGTCACCAAGATGCTTTTTAAAGGTTGCAACCGCGTGCTCCATCCGCGCGCGATAAAAAGGCGCTATGACCTCACGGCTTAATTGCAGAATTTTTCCCTCGTCCATTAAGTGCCGCGCGAGTGCCGGGCCAAAATTGCCGGTGGCTAAACTTAAAATGGTATTAGCTTTGGCGAAAGCGCTAATTACCTCGGGATTGGCGATCACAATACCGGTGCGTGCACCGGGCAAACCCAACTTGGAAAGGCTGAGCACCAGGATGGTATTGTCGTTCCAGTGCGGCTCGGCATCGGCAAAAATAATATTCGGGAAGGGCGTGCCATAAGCACCATCGACAATAAACGGCACTTGATGCGCACGCGCTAATTCATCGAGCTTTACTAATTCTTCATCGCTGATGACGTTACCGGTGGGATTAGTCGGGCGCGACACGCAAAGTGCACCCGTCTCATGAGTGATCTTGAGCTGTGAAAAGTCCACGTGATATTTAAAAAAAGCATCGGGCAGCATTTCAATACTGGGGCGCGTAGCGGTAAAAAAATCCGTGCTAATACCCAAATCGCTATAACCCAAATACTCCGGGGTAAGCGGTAATTGAATGCGCTTTTTGAGGCCATCAGCGTATTCGCCGGCAAACAAATTAAACAAAACAAAAAAGGCCGATTGACTGCCATTGGCGAGCGCAATATTCGCCCGTGTAATCGGCCACTGATATTCGGTGTGTAGTAAGTTAGCGATGCTATCCAGTAAGCCGGCATCGCCTTGTGGCGGTTGGTATACACCTAAAAGCTGATGAGTTTCGTGGGAGCTATTAAGTGTTGCACGCAGCGCGTCTTCAAACGCCTGCTCCATTGCGGGAATGCGTGCGGGGTTTCCGCCGCCCATAAAAATCATATTGGGATTAACGCGCAATGCTTCGCCCAAGTCATCCATTAAAGAGACTATGCCGGCATCCGTACAGAGTTTTTGCCCAAAGCGAGAAAATTGCATAAAAATACCGGTAGATTAGTGGCCGCAATTGAATGCGGGGCAATCTAGCGGGTCAGGTGAAAAAAAACTAGCGGATTAGATCAATCTAAATTTCTTTTTAGATCAATCCAAATTTCTTTAACGTCGCCGCCAGTTTTTCTGGATTGACTGGTTTTTGAATAAACTCAATAGCGCCCAATTGCGTAACACGCGCATGAGCAGTCGGCTGAATATCGCCAGAGATGACAATAATCATGGTGTCTAACCCTTCCGCTTTTACCGCTTCCAAGACTTGATAGCCATCCATTTCCGGCATAGTCAGATCGAGAAATACCATCTCGCCCTTGCCTTCGCGAATAGCTTGCAAACCTTCAACACCATTGGTGGCAAAGGTGATATCGACATCCCAGCCTTCAGGGAGGGAGCGCGCGACTTGCTTGCGCGCCATCATAGAATCATCACAAATCAGTAGAGGTGTCGCCATTGGGTAAACGTTTCTTTTAATTGATGAAATGAGAGATACAGGTTAAATACTGACCTGACCATTTAGCACAAGAGTCAAAAATCAGTGAGCACTGAAGAGTATAGTCAGGGATTTTTACCCAGAGCGAGTTTTTTACCCAGCTTTGCGTTGCATTAATTAGCATCAAGCGCTTGACTGCGCGGCACAACAGGCTGCCACTCAAAAAGCTCAGCCACCGAAACATTCAATAATTGTTTACTACACCCATCCACACCGCCCAAAACACGCATCGCCTCCTGCCCCCAAGGCACATGGGCAAGATCACTTTGATCCTCAGGAAGCTGACGGGGCAAGGCTAAAATATCGCTCAACTGATTCAAGCTTAGTAGCTGAAGATTCTGACTGAGTAAATAATCCCCTTGATAATCCGTACTAATCACATGCTTTTTCACCAATGCATCGCGGAGACCTTGCCACTGCCCTGCAGCCAACCCTTGCGCAAGCTCCCGTTCCGTTACCGCCGCCCCCTGACCCGATGCGCTGTAACAGCGCCACAGAATCATTAAACTGGCAAATAGATCCGGATAATTGCGATCCCGCAGCACCACTTGGTGCGCGCCAATGGCATGTACAAAGACCGCGCCCCCCAAAATCACCGTCCAAATCAAATTGACCCACAACAAAAACAGGGGCAAAGCAGCAAAAGCACCGTAAACCAGGGTGAATGACGAATGGCCAACAATCCAGCCAAACGCCGCTTTTAATCCCTGAAAGCCGAGCGTGGTAAAAAAACCACCGATCATGGCGTGCCTTACTGACACCTTGCAATTAGGTACAGCGACAAACAACAGCGTGAACGCAGCCCAAGTCAGAATCCAGGGTACCAGACGGAAAATCCACTCAATGACCCCCAAACTATCGTAAGGGCCGACCAACAAACGCAAAGACGCCAGATAAGTGCTCATGCCCAATGCGGCGCCGAGCAGTAGCGGCCCCAAACTCAGAATTGCCCAATAGAGTAAAAAATTGGCGACGCCGCGCCGACCGCGTGATACTCCCCAGATGCCATTAAAATTTTGCTCGATATTTTTGAGCATCAAATAGGCAGATACCAACAAAAATGCCAAACCAAATGCAGTCAGATTGCGCGCTTGTGCGGAAAAGTCTTTCAGGTATTTACCCAGATCCTGTTCACTATTGGGCAAAAAGTGTTCGAATAACAATGATTGCAATTGATCGCCAAGATCCTGAAAGGCCGGGATAATCGAAAACATGGAATAGGTCACTGTCATCATCGGCACAGTGGCAAACAGGGTGACGTAGGTGAGCGATGCGGCACTCTTCTGGCATGATTTGGCTTGATACTGGCGTATCATCAGCGACAGAAATCCTCTCAACCAACGATATCGTGTATGGATAAACTCAACAAATGAGGATGAGCGAAGCATAACGTTAAATCCTTAAACCAAGTCGGGGCGCAGCCGTTATAATCTGCCGCTGCCATTATGAATAAACCTTATCAAGAGACAATTATGGTCACACTTTATCACAACCCGCGCTGCTCAAAATCGCGCGAGGCACTGAGCCTGTTGCGTGAACAAGGCCAGGAACCTGAGATCATTCTCTATTTGGAAACACCGCCCAACGCTAAAACCCTAAAAGCCCTACTGAGCAAATTAGGCATAGGCGCGCGCGATTTATTGCGCAAAGGTGAAGATGCCTACAAAGAGTTGAATCTTGCCGATGAAAAGCTCAGTGAAGCGGCGCTGATTAAAGCGATGGTAGAAAACCCTAAACTCATTGAACGACCGATTGCAATCAATGGCGACAAAGCCGTGATCGGCCGACCACCCGAACACGTAAAGACCATTCTATGACACCGTATATTTTAGTTTTGTACTACAGCCGCAACGGCTCAACCCTCGAAATGGCAAAACAAATTGCGCGTGGTGTTGAACAAGTCAGCGGCATTGAAGCGCGCTTGCGCACTGTACCTGCGGTATCCACCGTCACCGAGGCCACCGAAGCAGCAATTCCCGCCAGTGGTGCGCTTTATTGCAGCGAAGACGATGTAAAACATTGCAGCGGTTTAATTCTCGGCAGCCCTACTCGCTTTGGCAACATGGCCGCGCCGATGAAATATTTTCTCGATGGCACCAGTGGCCTTTGGCTAAATGGCGATTTAATCAATAAACCCGCCGCTGTATTCACCTCAACTTCAACCTTGCATGGTGGGCAAGAATCCACCCTGCTCTCCATGATGCTACCGCTGTTGCACCAAGGGATGGTGATTGCGGGCATTCCCTATAGTGAAGCAGCCGTCAGCAGTACCCGCACGGGCGGCACTCCTTATGGTGCATCCCATCTCGCCAGTGGCGACACCCCCACCAAACTGAGCGGCGACGAAATTGCGCTGTGCCAGGCGCTGGGTAAACGTATAGCGACACTCGCATTAAAACTCATTCACTGAAACTTCAAACTGAAGCTCCCGAATAAAACACAAGGTTGATGTATGACTAACACGCCAGAACACAATGACACACGCACCGATGAAAAGCCGAAAAAAGTCATTGTGATTACCGATGCGGATTCGGCAATACTCTTTAAAAAATTACGTATTGGCCGGTTGGTCGTGCGTGCCAGTTACATCAGCCTACTGGTGTTATTTTCGCTGCTAAACCTTATCAATGAAAATGGCAAAATCGCGCTCTGGCTGCTGCAAATTATTCCGCTACTGATTTTTATTCCCGCTTTCCTGCGCGAAACACACCGCACTTATAGCTGGCTGTGTTTTGTTGCTCTAATGTATTTTGCGGTGATCATTCCACTACTAATGAGCCGTTGGTTGTGGAGCGATTGGGTAATCACCTTACTAGTGAGCGCCATGTTTATCGCGGCCATGATGACCAGCCGCTGGCTGCAATACTGGAATTATTATTTGTCTACCAAAAGCAACCATTCTTAAAATTTTTCAGAAGGAAGTTATTGTGTCTGTGAATTATTACGAGCCGCCTGCGGCGCCCAATTCCGCGCAACCCAGCCCAGCACAACCTAAACCCGCTGCACCGCAACTGCCCGCGCCAAAAAAACGCAGCGCGTGGAGTATTTTTTTTGGTGGCTTAGGCGCGGGTATTACCTGGTTTCGCAATGCGTTGATGAACACCTTGTTTATCGTTTTTTTGATTATTTTTATCGTCGCTATAGGCTCAAGTGCACCCAAACCACTACCAGACACCTTTGCGCTGCGTCTGGCGCCCACGGGGCTATTAGTCGATCAACGGAGCTATATAGATCCAACCAGCTTGCTGCTATCCGATGAAGATCCAGAAGAAAACGAAACGCTGGTAAGTGATATTGTTGAAGCCATCAATAAAGCGGCAAAAGACAAACGCGTCAACTTGTTGGTATTGGAACCCGGTCGCTTGCTCGGTGGCGGCATCAGCAAAATGGATGAGATTGGCCAAGCGTTAGAAAACTTTAAAAGTGCTGGTAAAAAAATTATCGCGGTCAGCGACAACTACTCACAAGACCAATATTACCTCGCCAGTTTTGCCAATGAAATTTATCTGCACGAAATGGGCATGATCGAAATTACCGGCTACAGTCGCTATATGAACTATTACAAAACTGCGCTGGATAAACTCGGGGTCACCATCCACGCCTTCCGCTCCGGCAAATACAAAGATTACTTGGAACCCTATCTGCGCGACGATATGTCAGCGGAATCCCGCGAGCACAATGCCCAGTGGATTAACGAACTCTGGGGCAACTACACCGGAAAAATTGAAAACCGCCGTAAATTGCCACCGGGTAGCATCAACGATTACGTTAACAACATTGATGCCCACATGGCCTTAACCACCGGCAACAGCGCACAACTGGCATTAGAAAAAGCATTGGTCGATAAAGTAGTTTCGCGTCAAGACATGGAAAAAATGTTGGTTGAACAAGCGGGGAAAAGCGATGATGGCTATTGGTATAATGGCGTTGGGGTAAAATCCTATTTGGCCGATATTCGCAAGCACCCCACACTGGATAAAAATAAAGTTGCCGTTATTGTTGCCTCCGGCTCTATTGTTGATGGCTACCAGCCCGACGGCAGCATCGGCAGCGAAAGCATGCTGGAATTATTGCGCCAAGTGCGCGATGACAAAAGTATCAAAGCCCTGGTAATTCGTATCGACTCTGGCGGGGGCAGCGCCTTTGCGTCAGAAATTATTCGCTCAGAAATTATCGCCCTGCGCGAGAAAAAAATTCCTATTTATATTTCCATGGGAACAGTCGCTGCATCCGGCGGCTATTGGATTGCCACCGCAGGCGATAAAATCTGGGCGCAACCCACCACCATCACTGGCTCAATTGGTGTCTTCGGAGCGTTCCCGACACTGGAAAAATCCCTGCAAAAAATTGGTATTAATACTGACGGCGTAGGCACCACCGAATTAGCCGGCACTATGCGGTTGGATCGCCCGCTGTCTGAAAAAGCCAGCAAAGTTGTGCAAATGGGCGTCGATCATATTTACCAGCGTTTCATCACCCTGGTAGCCGATGCACGCAAGCAAGAAGTCAGCGCAATTGATGAAATAGCCCAAGGTCATGTATGGACGGGCAACAAAGCCAAAGAAATTGGTTTGGTCGATGAACTGGGTACCCTAAAGGATGTAATTGTGGCCATCGCACAAACAGCAAATCTCAGCAGCTATCAAGTTGAATTTGTGCAGCGCCCACTTTCCCCCAAAGAAGAATTGTTGCGCTCACTAACAGGCGGACAAGCAGGCAAGCTTGCACCCACATCCTTATTAGAAAAATTCACCTCACTCAATGTATTAAACAATCTCGCTCCCACCTTAAAACCGCTCAGCGATTTACAACGCATGAATGACCCGCAGGGAATTTATGTGCAATGTTTGGATTGTGTGGCGCCTTAATAGTGCACATTAAGAGATTATTAATTCAATGGATCTGGTAACACTGGTCAGTTTGTTTAATGCAGGGATGCTGTCTATCGCAGTACTTGGTTTTTTAATGTTTATCACTACACCTGCTTATCGCGGTGTATGTGTGCTGCTTGCGTTGATAGGGATTGCAGCTATTACCAATGTGCTTGAAGACCTGCGCATCTCCGGTGAGCTACATTTAATTTCCCCCATCTTTGTGCTGGGTTACGGCCCAGCTTTGTATTTTGCCGTTAGACGGTTAATTGGCGGGACTGCCGGTTATCAAGCGGTTTGGCATTTTTTGCCGATGTTATTGGTCATACCTTTCACTGCTCATACACAACTTATTATTGCGGTGGGAACCGTCTGGCGTATTGCTTATGCTCTCTTAACACTAAAACTTATTATCGACTTCAATCAGCAGCTAACAAAGCAACGCTCGGATGCAGCTGAGGTTTCCTTGGCTTGGCTTGCTTGGTTAATTGGTGTCTCAACCCTGTTCAGTGCGCTGGATCTACTCAGGCTTAACTTTCAGATAGAATTAGGCGCACAGCTAAATACTATCGGCTACGCGGCGAGCTCTTTTATTTTTCTCATCGTCTGTTTGTTACTAATCTTAATTCTCAACAATCGCCGCGCGAGCTTGGAAACTGTAACAGGCACGACAACTACTGAATCCTCTGGTATCAATACTGAAGCAAAAAAAGGCGAAGAATCAGCCGCAGACTATCAAAGCCTGTTTGCGATTCTCGATAAAGAAATCCTTGCGCAGCAATGGTATTGCCAACAACGGCTAACGCTTAATCAATTGTCAGATCTGTCTGGAATGGCAACGCGGGATATTTCCCGATCTATCAATTTGGTCGCAGGCATGTCATTTAATGATTACATTAACCAGCATCGCATTGAGAAGGTCAAAAATGCATTAAGTGCTCACAACAATATCAACCTCACTGATTTAGCTTTCGCCGCGGGATTTAGTTCAAAAGCCACTTTCAATCAATCATTTAAGAAAGCAACGGGGATGACACCCAGCGAGTTTCGCGATACGACTCTCGCTCAAAACGTCCAGAAACAAGATTCCAGCCGTTTAGTATCTCGCGATTAGACGAACGCAACACCTATCCATGAAATAGTGCTTTCCATCTACTCAAAGGAAACGCACTTATGAAAACACCAACAGTCACCACCCGATTCCTCATTCTATTTATTGTCGCAATTGGTCGCTTGTCAGCCTACGCCAGCGATACTGACAAAAATGCCGACTTATCTCTTTATATTGATAATGTACACATTCTCAATATAAATACTGCTCAAATAATTAGAGACCAACAGTTGCAAATACTTAACGGCAAGATCACTGCTATTAAGCCTGCACGCACTCCGATTACAGACGAACACCATACACGACATGATGGCAAGGGGTCTTACGTCATGCCCGGGTTAATTGATATGCATGTTCATGCATTCGACCCCGCCGCTTTTACTATCGCGTTGTCTCACGGCGTTACCCACGTGCGGCTGATGAACGGCGTAAAAGAACATTTACAGTGGCGCAAAGAGCTTGAAATCGGCAACAGGATTGGCAGCACCCTAACGGTGAGCAGTCCGATTATTTCCGGTTTTAAAAATGCACACATACACTACTCAGCCCAAACACCTGCCCAGGCAAGCAAGGCAGTGATGAAAGCCAAACAACAAGGCTATGACCTGATAAAAGCCTATGGCAATTTGGATGCGCCGGTGTTGCAAGCTTTATTGCGCGAAGCCAAAAAACAAAAGATCCCCGTTGCCAAACATGGCCCTCACCCGGCACCTGATATGGAGTGGAATACGCTGGCGGGATTACAATCGCTGGAACATGTTGAAGATATTTTTCAAGGGTCACTGAATTATCAGCAGGACCAGCAAAAGCTGGATGAAACTATTGTTAAATTGAAAACGCTGAATACACCCATTACGCCGACCTTGAATATTTTTTGGCAACTCACTGAAATCAGCGCACAAAAACAAACCTTTATTGATGCGTTACCGAAGGGTTATATTTCACCCATTATCGCGCTGGAGGAAAAACAAAACCAAGTCAAACGCTGGTCCAAAAGTTCAGTAGAGATGGTTGAACACAATCAAAAAACATTCGCCTTCTTACAGGAAATTACCCGCGAGCTCTATCGAGCTGATATTAGTCTGTTGGTTGGCTCCGACTCAGGTGTATTACTATCGCCCCACGGCTTGGCCACCCATAAAGAGTTAGAATTAATGCAGCAGGCGGGGCTTCCCTCAGTTGCAGTTCTGCGTGCTGCCACTATTAACGCAGCTAAAGTACTGGGTAAAGAATCAGAGTGGGGGCAGGTCGCCATTGGCTATAACGCCGACCTAATTTTGTCTGAAGATAATCCGCTGGAGAATTTATCCACACTTCAGAGTCCCCACGCCGTGGTAAAACACGGCCAGTTTTTCTCCGCATTACAATTACAAAAACTACGCGAAACAGCAATTAAAGAACGAAGCTTTTGGCAGGAGCTAAATACTTTGCGAAACGCTGGCGAGCTTTAATTTTTATCAGCCCTATAGATTTTTATTGTGCGCAGTTTTCCAATCCACCAATCCAAGCTGCTATAACATCCACTGCCGCTTGATCAACCAAATGCGAGCCCAAGGGTGGCATTTGGTTGTCATCTCGCGCTTTCATACGCGCAAGCAATACTGAACGTTCAGGCTCACCCGGTGCAATGATACGTGCGTTACTGATACCCAAATCGCCCGCTACTGGTTGCATATTGCAAGTGAAGGTTGACGACAAAGTTGTGCTGAATCGCAAATCCAGATTTACTGGTGTGGGGCCGCTTGGGCTATGACAATTACTACAATTACTGTGCAAATAACTGCGCGCACGTTGCGCGAGGGTTGCGCTGGTATCATCCAGCGCGAATAGTGTTTTTGTTTTTTGTGCAGCTGAAATCTCGGAGGAAAAGATATTGATATGGCCAAGCGTATCCAATTGATGTGCAGTGACACCACTCGCGGTGTAGCGAATAGCATTATTGAGTTGCAGAGTTTCCAAACCCAATACAAAGTTTGCGACCTGTGTATGACAAGTGAGGCATTGGCCGCGACTGGGGTATTGCCATTGAACACCTTCAATTAGTTTTTCTTTGCCGTCGGATAATAAGCGCGCGTCCGTTTGATCGTCGCGCCATTCGTAACTAAAACCCTGCCAGCCTAGTTCACCGCGTGCAAACAACCGTGTTTCTATATAACGGTTATTTAATTTGAAATGTTTCATCAACACACTGCCGACAGGAAATAAAAAATCACCGGCACTGGTTAAATCGATTGATGTGTTATTCGGCAGCGATAAATAGCGTTCCTTTTCTGCCGTATCAGACCAAAACGGGCTGGCAACTTTATAGGGGATCATAGCCGCAGCAGGCAGTGTTGGATTTGCCGAGTTGACACAGCCTGTTGCCGATAAATTCGCGGCCATTGTGCCCGGCTGCAATTCTCCACCAGTGGCCTGCATTTTTACGATTTGCACACCGGCACCTGATTGGCCAAGTGCATACAGCTCACCTAAATTATCTTGCGCGAAAGACACTATATTGAGGGGCACATTACCGTGACTACTAACACTAACAGTGCCGCTGCTGTTACGTGTGATTGACTGCATGGTATTAACGCAGTAATCGGTGAAAAAATATTTTCCGTAAGCGGCAGGATATTGTGCCCCGCGATAAACATAACCGCCAATCACTGAGCACACGCCAGTATTGTGACTAATCGACAACACCGGTTTTATTTTATTAGCCATAGAGCAATTGGCGCGTCCGCTATAGCAAAAGTCACCTTCCATATCACCCCAGCCGTAATTTCCTCCAGCGGTTACCAAATTAACTTCTTCCCATGCACTCTGCCCCACATCGCCCACCCACAATTCATTAGTTTTCCGATCAAAACTAAAACGCCAAGGATTGCGCAAGCCATAGGCCCAAATTTCAGCTGCACCGCCAGTAGTCGCAAATGGATTATCAGCAGGAATTGCGTAATTGCGCCCGCCACTGATGTTATTGACGTCAATGCGTAAGATTTTACCGAGCAGATTATTTTTATTCTGTCCGTTCTGCTGAGGATCACCCCCACTGCCACCATCACCGGAACTAATATACAAATATCCGTCGCTGCCAAACGCAACTTGTCCGCCGTTGTGATTCGAATAAGGTTGATTGAACCGCAGCAAAATAATTTCTGAATCGCGATTAATCACTCCATTGCTAGATACTTCAAATCGAGTCACGCGAGTCTCCAAATTATTACTCGCGTTGCGCCCAATATAATTGAAATACACATAGCGATTCACGGTGAATTGCGGATGAAACGCCATACCTAGCAAGCCAGTCTCACCGCCAGAAAAATCTACGCGGTCTTCAATATTTAATACTTCGGTTAATGTATTGACGTTAGCATTATTTTGAAAACGCACTACCCTGCCCGACTGCCGTGTTGCGTACCAATAGCTATTGTCATTGGGTGCCTGCAATAAATTGGTGGCGTTAGCGATATTCGGCAGAGAAGGAAACACTGCTTGCCAATTAATACTGATCGGTGCACTGGCGGTAATTGGCGCAGGTGCAAGGCAAGTCGTATTGGATGGACGAACGGCCAAACCCGATACAATGCTCGCTGCACTGGATGAAAGAGCAGAAGAAAAAACAGCTGAAGAATTAATCAGGCTTGCTGATGACTGTGCAGTGCTTGTTGCAATGGATGATGTGGATTTATTACCGGAACCTGAACTACCGCCACCACAGGAAATAAAACCCAAACAACTGGTAATAACTAGCCATTTTTTTACGCAGGTTTTCATAGTGATTACCTCGTAGTGCGATAAGCCGAATGGGAAAATTTAATGCTCAATCATGCGCTTCATTGCTCCATGCAATCTTGCTAACCGATCACACTCCTATCGGTTGCCCATAAAAAAGCCAGCGCAATGGCTGGCGAACTGCTTATTTATTGTTTCATCGTCACTCCCGCTTGCGGGAGTCCAGCTTTTAGTAATTAAGCCTATGGATCCCCGCTACGCGAGGATGACGACTCCC
>NZ_BBUL01000074.1 GCF_000953825.1 Cellvibrio sp. OA-2007
ACTGATTAACTATGCAGGCGTGGGGCGCAGCCCCACATAACAAAGGTCTGGGGCGGTAGCCCCTGTCGCAGCCCGAGCAACGAAAGCGCGAAGCGATTGAGTGCGGGGCGAGTATGTTGCGGCTCTGCCGCATTCCTACTTGGTTTTTGATTTCGCCGCTTGCTCCATGCCCGCTAACTTGCCGCGCAATTCGGCAGCTTCTTCCCCTGTGCGCTTGGCGTCTGCTCTAGCATCCCTTAATTCTTCCAGCAGTGACGGTAGCGACTCAATCCGTAATTCGGCTTTACCAAGTGCAACCTGTGCTGCCTCGCGGGCTTTCGCTTCAGAGGCGATCTGTTCGCGTGCGCGAACAGCCTCCACTTCTAGCTGCTCTATTTGGCCAGATTGGCTTTGTGCTTGGGCGCGTAGTGCATTCAATTCAGCCTCTTGCGCCTCGATTTGAGCCGCCTGACGCTCGTTCTCTCCGATAACACTTGCAAGATCACTTTGAAGCTCTGCGAGCTTTGAATTTGCTTCTGCCGTAGCGTCCAGAATCCGGCGCGCAAGCATATTACTGATAGAGCGGGAAACCTCAGCATCTATTGCATCATCAATGGCCGCGCTTGCACGGGATTGGCCAGCTCTCCAGTTTTGCAAAAATTTAACCACTGTTGCCATGCTGCCAGAACCAAGAGTATCTAAAACGGCGCGGTTGGTAGGTTTTTGCCCTGCCGCGACTAGGGCGTCAGCTGCCGCGTTTACTTGCTCTTGTGTAATCGTTGCTTCGCGTCCCATAAATATCACCTCTGTTACGTTATGTTATCTTAGTTATGTTATGATACGTTATGGTATTAACTAAAGCAAGGTCTTGCTAATATTCAGGCAAAAAAAAGGAGGCATAAATGCCTCCAAAGACCAACTAATTTTGTTGTCGCAAAATTACAGGTTGCTGTTAATTTCATCTCTGCATTTCGCGGCTTCTAGCGGATCTAATTTTTTGCAATTATTTCTAGCGTACTCCGCCGTCATTGTTACTATGCATTTTTGAAGGCTTTTTGCATCTATAGCAATCTTTTTTACTGATTTACAGTAGGCGGTTGCCCCTACTCTTGATGAGGTTATAATCGCTAACTCAGTTGGTATATCCGTTGATGAATCCTTGGCCAACTGTTCATTGTCAACAGCATTATCTGTTGGGCAAAGTTTAAGGAAGTTTTTTCTGGCTTCAAGCGTTTTCTTCGGATTGATTCCAAAAGTACTTTTAATCACAATCTTATAATATTTTTTCAAAGCATCATCACATTCATGTGGCGGAGATCCTGTAGATAAACACATGATCGCTTCACAAGCGGCCTTTTTTTGTCCTGTAAAGTCAGCTTGTGTATTGGCCGCAAAAAATGCAGTCAACACAAGTACACCTAAAAGTTTGTTTTTCATAAATCACCTATTTTGGTTTGTGAGGGGGGTTAACTTTTTGATCTTCAACGTGCTTTAAAAATGCCTGCATATACACAGCTTCTTTGTACGAAGCCAGCTGCCAGCACACAGCGCCGCTGCACACAACAGATGCGACAATCACCAATGTAATTGCCACCGTTGCCCATGTTGGAATTGACGCTCTCCTGGAGCTGGATAAAACAGCCGTCATTCCACTTGATACCTCTTCGTACTGGCTTTTAAGGCCTTCGATAGCGAGAGCGTTTTGTTTTGTGAATTTTGCCTGTAAGCCGTCAATCTCCTTGGTGTTCGACTCTAAAGCCTTTGCAAAGGCTTGCTCGATATAGGAGTGCAGCTGTCCTTTCACAAAATCAATACGCTCGCCGCCTGCATCAAGTATTCCTTTATTAACAGTGTCCAGTGTCTCAATCATTCCCGATTTAAGAAGGTCGAATAATTGCGGCAATGATTCTTTTAACTGGTTGATGATTGGGCCAAGCTCGGCAACATCATCTTTTATGTGAAGTACATCCGACGCAATTTCAGCGATAATCGCGTTTTTTAATGCTTCAGTAGCGCTTTCGTTCTCCATGTTGCCGCCCTCATTTAAAAGTCGCTTTGAAAGCTGCATCAAGTGTTTCTTGTAATTCTGCGGCCAGCCATTTAAGTGCACGTTGCTGTGAGTATTTGACTTTTTCTTCTGGTGTACTCGCGGCCTTTATAAGTGCGTTGAAGTCCGTTGTATCGTCTAACACGCTTTCAACAGTTATATCTTTTCCGGTTGCGCGACTAAAAAAGTCATGTTGATACACCACAGCCTTTTTGTTTAAGGTGAATGTTTTTTCTGCTTTGTGGTAGGCGAACAACGACCAGAAATCGCGCTCTAATTGCACTTCGCTGTTTTCAACCATGTTAAAAACCAAGCGAATTTTTTCTGGAGGAACACCAATTGCAGCAAGTGCTTCGATTGTGGAAATGGTGTCTTTTATTTGTTTGTCGCGATGGATAACCGGAACCACAAAATAATCGAATATTTCGTGCGAGCCTTTGTACTGCTGCATGAGTGAAATTGTGTCGGCGACGTTAGACGACCCAACATCAACAATCGCATTATCGAAAAGAGCCAGCCCTTCGATTAGCTGCCCGTATTGTTTCCCTTTTAGATTGTCGTCAGAGTCGCCATCGTGAGCGTTGATTGTTTCTATCGGGATGGCTTTGGCGTTTTCCATCCGGGGCGAAAGCATGTACCGGGTTAAAGTGGATTTACCGACATTTCCTGAAAAGTTTGTGACCATTACATACATACAAGTATTCCTATGTTTTCTTTAGTTGGTGGAGTAGCGGATTATTTGAACTTGTATAGAACTCCGCTTTTTGTTGCCGCTTTTCAGTGGCGGTAAGGGTTTGTTCCTGATCGTCACTCTCAGAAGTGCGCAACCTGGATAACTCTGTTTTTGCCACTGGAAGAACCGCGTCACTTGGCCTATCTGTGTTTTTTCCGGTCAAACCAAGCTCAAATAACACTTGCCGAAAATAGCGAACCGATACAGTTGAGCCGCCATCCCGTAAGGCCTCGCAAATCGCCTCATGGGGAACACGGTGCATTCTGGCTTCGAGGATTTCGCTTTTTAACAGCGAAACTTGCGAAGTAATAGGCAGTTTTTTGAAGCCCGGTATCGCCTTCGCCCGTTCGGTAATTTTGATTAAAACCATCTCAACACCTCATAAAGGTAACACGAAAATTTTTCGTGTCCAGCAGTGACGGTGATTACATGACAAACACCTGACAAATACAAGACAAAACGCCGGTATTTGGTCGCAAAAGTGTTTAAACCTGACAGACCCATGACAACACCCTGACAACTCGCGAAGAACACACAAAAGCCGGGTATGTGTCGGTTACGACACAGGCACGCTATGGATGTATACACGTCGCTACGCGCCGTCTATAATCCCGTGCCAAAGGGGTACCCTTTGAAACCCAAAATCAGCCTCTACGAGTCTCCAAAAATATGAGCGGTAATCAGGAAAAATTGAGGGAGAAATCGGTAGTAATTTCGTTCAGGTTGCCGGTGTCGGTTTATGAGCCGTTTAGAGAGCCTGTGAACCAAACTTGCGGCGGAAACAGGTCGAAATTTTTTCGTGCTCTGTTTGTGGATAAGAAGGTTAAGTTTGTTGCTAATGGCAACCAGTCAGCGGGTGAGGATTACAAGAAATACTTGCACTTGGTGAACAAGGCTTCTAACAACCTTAACCAGCTTGCAAAGCTGCTTAATGGTGCCGAAAAGTCTGGAAAGATAACCTCCGCCCAATACCTCGCCGGGTTGAATAACTTGAATAGTATTCGCCTGCTACTGAATTCAAAGCTTGGTAAGGAGGATTGATTTGATCATTCGTTACGGTGGTGGAAATGCCGGTATCAAGGAGTATTTAGAAGGTGGTCGAAAAATGGATCGCCATTTTGCCCGCGATGAAATGGACACGCGAATCCCGATTGAGGGTGATTTAGCCGTGACGCAAGCGGTATACGACTCAATTGAAGACAAAGGACAAGATCGTTATCTGCATATTACTTTGTCGTTCAATGAGCCTGATGTAACCCCCGAATCGATTGCTGGTGTTTTCCAGCAATACAAAAACCAGCTGATGACAGCTTATAAGGACGATGAATTTAACATCTATGCGGAAATCCACTGGCCGAAGATCAAGGAGGCATACAACCACGCGAGCGACACAATGGAGGCTAGATACCCGCATGTTCATGTAGTGATCCCGAAGCGCAATTTATTAACCGGCGGGATGTTAAACCCGGTTGGTATGCATGAGCAAAGCGTTAAGTACCTCGATGCGATCCAGGAGAAACTAAACCGTGATAACGGTTTGTCCTCGCCTCGCGATAATCCCCGCGTTGGAAATAACCACTATGAATCCGCGCTGGCTAAATACAAGGAAAAAGAATTTAAATCAAAGAATGGTGAAGTTAAGCAGGAAATATTTAAACAACTTCAAGAGCGGGATATTCGAACATGGGATGCCTTTAACACCATGTTGAGTGAGTACGGCGAGGTGAAAATTCGGAACGCTGCCACAAGCAACCCATATGCAGCAGTAAAAATGCCCGGTGATACGAAATTCACAAATCTAAAAGGCAATATTTTTAACAAAGCTTACATCGAAAACAGAACCTTAGTTTTAGATCCAATCACAGACGCACAGGTATCAAACAGAATTGAAACCTGGCAGCAGATCCAAAGTCGCGAAATCAAATTTATAAGTAATGCCTCAGCCAAAGTTAAGGCTCATTACAAAAGTTTAAGTCTTCCAGAACGCCGCGAATATCTCACCCTGAAGGAGAACCAATATGAGCAAAAAAACAGACAACCAACATTCGATAATGGAAAAAAAGGACTACCCAGCTTGCCAGAGGGAAATTACAAGCCAAGTCCTTTTGAATATGCCAGAGGCGTCGAGGCCGAAGGAGCGCGTAATTTGTATGAGCTGCGAGCAAGCAGTGTGGATTACTTCGGAGAGGCGCCAAATGCAAGAGATAGATTGTTTTTGCAGGGTCATGAAAACGATGACCTACAGCACCTATATGAAGAACGAAGTCCTGGATTGCGACGTGATTTATATGCTGGAGGCGGCAGCGCAAGAATAAGCACCGCACTAACAGACGATCCAGCCTCTAGCGTTATCGGTGCGCGATTAGAAGCGGAAAACGCCAAGTCGAATAGCGCTTCATCATTAAAAAAATATGCGGAAATCAGAAAAAAATTAGATCCACAAAGCCTGCTGGCATACGCGCAAGTCAAATATGGAATAGACCCCGCCAACCATAAAATATCAAAGGCAAAAGATGGCAGCCCTAGAATCAGCGCCGGAAAATATAACTACAACGTGTCTGATTTTTTGACCAAACACATTGGGCTGAAGTGGGAAGAAGCGGCAGAAACCTTGGATAACCTATACGAAAAACAGGTGTTAGGTTTGGGCAGCAAACCAAAGTCAAAAGTGGCGCATATTGATGATTGGAGAAAGTTCAGAAATGACGTTTTTCCAAGCCACATAAAAACCTATGACCAACTTAAAAACGAAATCAAAACAACGTCAAAAACATCGCTAAAAACCATAAATAACGAGTATTTTGCACAACGTAAAGCAATCACTAGTGATGATTCACTTACAAGGTCGCAAAGGCATTACTTTAGATCGGTTGCGATACTGGAAAAATTACAAAAAATTGAGGTGTTGCGCGATGAAATTAACACGAAAAATAGGTATAAAGATCAAGTTAAATACCCGTATTCATCATTGTTTTATAACTTTGTAAAAACCGAAGAGGATTTCAACATGAAGATTTTGGAAAATTGGAAAAAAGCATACCAACCGAAGGCCGAACAATTGGGAAGTCCTAACTCCATTGGTTCCGGTAAACCCTTTACGCCTGAAAATATGCCTAGTGGTGCCGAGGCGGCTAAACGCGCTCGCTTGGTGGCACAACTGAACGAACAAGAGCGAGACAAAAAAGAGATAAAACTAAAAATAGGTGATTTACGCCCTCAGCCGTTAGCTAGTGGTGCTGTGGCTTTTACTCATCGAGAGCACGGCAAGCAGGTTTTTGTTAACCACCCGGACAGACTCGAATTAAACCGCGTTACAGAGCCAGATGAAGTGGCTGTGAGTTTAACTTACGCCATCGAGCGGTTTGGCTCGCCATTAGAAATTAAAGGCACAAAGGAGTTTCAACAGCAGGTTATAGAGGTCGCAGCCGAAAGGGATATGGATATTACCTTTACCGACGAAAAATTGAATACAGCGCTTGCGGCGAAGCGTGAAGAGTTAGGAATGAAGCCATTACAAAGTAACTCCATTTCTGTTGCCGAAATGGAGCTAGATAAATCGCTCCCGCTCGATAAGGCAATTGATAAGGCCTTGCTTGACTCAAGGGTAAAAGAGCTTACAGAAATTAATCGTGCTCCTGTAGACCAAACCGACGCCGCAACGCGGAGCCAACTGGTGATGGATGTGCTAGAGCGACACGATGAGGTAAATTCTGGCTTTATGGACAGCGCAAAAATTGTAGAGATTGCACAACAAGATGTTGCGGCTTACAAGCATTTGGAGGGCAAGCCAGAGCAACAGAAAGTTGCTTTAGCAATGTATGGATTAATGCAATCCAAAGATTTGGGTGCAGCGTACAGCACTGCAATCAAAGAAAATGGCCCGTCAGAACTTATGTTAACTATAGATGCTGCCAGGATTATTCAATCTAAGCCGGAGTTGTCAATCGTCCCGGATCAAAAACCAGAAAACCAAAACCTCAATGCCACCGTTAAATCTTTAGTCGATACCTCACCAGTTGAAGAGCCGACGAAAGATAAAGAAGTAAAAGCATTTACAGAATCGCTTGAAAGCTCAAAAAAGGCGTTGGAAACAAGCGCCGTCCCAACTGCTGCCGATATTGAAGCTCGTAACATCCATTACGGTAACGCACAAGCTGAAGCGGCTACCGCACAACTTGCGGAAAAATTAGCGGCTGAAGGTGCAAAGGAATTAGCTGTATCCCGAGGTATTGGGTTGGGCGCTTTGTATTCTGATTCTGCACAAGAACGTGCATCAGAAAACGAAACAGCTAAAAAGCTGGAAGTCTCAGCTTATCAAAAATTAATAGCTGTTAGCCCGGAAAGAGCTAGTGAATTGGTTGCTATTGAACGCAGTAAAATTGTCAATGATGGACAACTTTCTAATTCAATTTACTTTGAATCCTCAAAATATGACTTAGCTAAAGCTGCCGATATGGAATCGCCTGAAAGCTCAAAAATGGCAGGCGTGAAGGATTTGCAAAGTAGAGTGGAAATCATCACCCAGCAGGAGGTGATTAAACCCGAAGCAATAAAAGAATGGGCTAAAGTCGATGCTGAGCAATTCAAGCGCATCCAAGACCCAAGCGAGAAGGAGTTTGCGGCCATTCTAATTGTTGAAAACATGCGCAATAAAATTTATCAGGAGACATTGCAGGCAAATGAAAAAGACCTATTAAAAACAGTAGAAGCTCTCAATAAAGAGAATGATCGCCGCGTTGAAGAAAAAGAACAGCGTAAAGCCGATACTAGCTTTGCTGTCGAGCAACCTAATCCAATCCAGAGAGTTATCGATCAAGCCGCAGTAATCGAAATGAACATGCGTCATGAAAAATTGCAATCCAAGTCTATTCCTGGTAGCGAAGTTGCTGAAACAGATTTGAAAGCGTTTACGCAAGTTAAGTCGCAAACAGAGAAAAATACGATGGCAATTGCCATCGATAAAATGATGCTGGCCGACTCCGATTACAAAGTGCACGTTGCCCTAAATGCACCTGATGACCTTTACGTCACTATTGGTGCGGCTCATGCGGAGCAAGACACGGTTGCAGCCCAGCGCAACTCACAGCAAGACAAAGATATACAAATGTAACTAATGCGATAATTATTTAAACCTAGACACATGAGGAAAGTGAAAATGAAAAAACTTTTAATGGCTTTGGCAGTATGTGCATCATTGGTAGGTTGTAACAGTGATGATAAGGGCGCGTCTTTTGTTGGTGTTTGGAAAAATAACGGCAAGTCGGCGCAGACTATGACTATCTCTAAAGTGGACGGAGGTTATCGTGTACAAGCTAAATTCGATGATCCCCAGTGGAGTGCGATGGATGTAGAAATGAAACTGAAGGCGGAATCAGATCAGTATTTGGTAACGGAGGACGGGCAAAAGCGGATTTTAGAACTTGGTAGCGAAGGCGAATTAAAAAGTTATTTATATCGCGAGCCAAAAACCTTTGCTAAGGCCAATTAATATCAACACACAGCTTCCAAACCTACCAGCCATCCTACTGTAAGAGGTTAGTAAAATGAATTTAAGGTTCTCTTTGTCATTGGCTTTACTTGGTATATGTATCAACGCAACCGCGCAAATTCCCGGAGCGTATGAAATTCCCGGAATGGACAAACAGTGGACTTGTAAAAAGCGTATTAGCGGATATGTGGCTGGACTGGAAACGGCATTGGCCGCTGATCCAACTAATACGGCAGCTAAAACCGAACTGGACAGAATTAATAACCTATCGGTCAATCTTGGTGCTTGTGACAAATTAGCGCAGATTCCGGCGCTCGCACAATCCGATCTGGCGGTGGAGCATGCTGCGGCGCAGTCAACGGAGCAATGAGGTAACAAATTAGAGCTAACTAATACATTTTCGCGGACGAGAAAATAAGCGTAGTTATCTTAAAAACATTAGAAAAAGCCGGATTACTTAATCCGGTTTTTTTTTGCCAAAAATTCCCACTCCTTAGATGCAGAAACACAAAGGGTAAAGGTCTTTAGACGAAAATAGAAAATCGAACAATCAAAAGTTGATTATCGAATACACAAGGAATAGTATCTTGGATATTCAATATTTAAATATTGAATATCCAAAAACACACATTCATGGAGACCGTATGGACGTTTTAAACGCATTTGTAAGCCGGTTAGCAAACCCGCGACGGACATTATCGCAACTGCTGCACCTCCCTCTAAAACCCGCAAACCCACTTGCAATCGGGCGCGAAGTAATTTTGTCCTATGACAATTTTTTATCTAAAGCATGCGCCGCCGCTGATCTTCCAGAAGTACAACGCCTGCTAGCCGAACTACGTACTCACTTGGTTAAACATAACTCGAATGTGAGCATGTTGCTCGTTAACGGTTTCGTTGAGCAGGGCTGGCACAAGGAGGCGGCAGAGTTAAAAACTCTGTTCCTGGAGCACAACGCGAAATATCGAGCCGCTCGCGATTTAATTAATGCTCTTATCCTCAACCCGAACAATATCGACCTTGCAACGCCTGACGACACGACTCTAGTAGATCGTTTTGCCACGTTAACAGATGGCCACAACACCTATCTTTTCGGTTCGCTGCTCAATTTGCGAATCAACATTTCTTACATCGAAGAGACTTGGGGAAAGATGGCGAAATACGAACAAAAATTGTTTGGGGGTTTGTGATGACATTTAAAAGCACATCGATGCAGCTGGCGAAGATTTTCACCAACCGCTCACTGATAACCCAGCTGACGACAGTATTTATTTTGTTGATGCTTTTTTGGTTCGCTGGCGCATACAAATTTATGAATAACCTTTTTAATTTTCAGCTTATTACTCAGGCTGAAACGACAGTTAACAATGCCGAAGCTTTGGGTGATCACGTAAGCCAACACGGTCGTTTCTGGGTTAAGTCAGGCGCTGACTACGGTGGCAACTGGATTGACAAGATAGCCTCTCCAGATGGTCAATTTTTTTATTCGAAAAATCCGGCTATGGTTCAGCGTGAATTTTCAGACCAAATTTACGCGAACGGGTTTCCGGCCAGGTTTCGATTGACTGCACTCGATGTAATGAACCCTAACAACACGCCCAACGATTTCGAGCGCAAGGCGCTGGAAGAGATAAAAGCGTCGTTGAGCCAAAACCCTAAGCACCAATACACAAATAGTAAATTTGAATATGTAAAGCCAATTTATTATGTAGCGTCCTGCCTTGCGTGTCATGGTGATGTTAAAAGTGCCCCCGCTTCTGTTCGCCAGCAGTATGGCGAAACGAACGGATATGGCTATAAAGTTGGTGATCTTGCCGGTGCTGTTTCTGTGAGTATTGAGGTCGATAAATCCAAGCTGATTGGTGATGTTGTTGATTCAAACATCATAATTTTTATTGTGGTGCCAACATTTTTATTTTTTGCTTTTGTGTTTCGCCTGACCAAGTACATATCCAAGGTTTCCACGCAAATCAGTTCATATCAGCGCGGGCAACCCATCGGAATCAATACCCACACAATCGATAAAAATTCATCCAATGAATTGCATGGGCTGATCCAGTCAATCGCTGCCGTGATGGAGCTGATGGAAGGCACATACAAACAGGTTTTAATGCTTACTGATCGCCTTAAATCTGCCGACAAAAAGGAGCAAGGCAATGCAAAATGATAAACCCTTTATGAATATCCCACTGGCTATCAATGTATCTGTGATTGTAGCCAACGTCCTTTTTGCTTTGTTGTATCCAGAGTGGTGGATTGTGGGTGTACTTGGCGCCCTGTTTTTTTTGGTTCGTTTGATCAAATCTGGCCGCAAAAAGCACCCTATCCCGAAGCTGGCAGACAGCTCGGTAAAAGAGTGACTAGTCATTGATATTACAATATCGGACATTCGCAGATTCAATATTGTCGATTTGTTATATAAATCCCTATCAGATCACCCGCCTACATGCTAAAAATGCGAACTTTAGTTTTTGGGCGGGATTTTTTAGACATGCCAATTATGTATGACAGAGAATTGAAACTGCTGGGCGCTACAGGTTCCATCGTCGGCGCCAAGGCGATTAAAGCCTCTGAGGAGGACGACAAGGGGCGACTGACGTTCGAGCTTCACTTGTTAATTAAAGGCAGTACCGAGTGGTCTAAACTTGTTACAAGCCACAATAAAACCCGCCTTTTTCCAAACTTAAACTTCCTATACTCGCTGGTTATGGATAGCTGCCCGTCAATTGATGCAGTCCAAGTAGTGATTAGCAGAGACAGTTAACACGGGTTAATTCAACTGCATCCACCAAAAAGCCGGATTGAAAAATCCGGCTTTTTTAGTCTACACCCTCACCCCGCTGCTGCTTTCTGCCAAAGCCAAGCTTTTTATGCCAACATATACCATGTATATTTATACAGTATAAACCTTGGGAGGGTAAAATCATGCCAGCAATTAGGTATAGACCCAATAACGTATGTGCAGCTGTTCTTTGTGAGATTCCAACTGGCCACGTTTATTTAAAGAAGCGCGATATCCAAGGGCAACCCGCAGCCTACCTTAGTGCCAAATGGCTAGGCTTCATTTGCCTTACAGGTTTTCGGAAGTTCTACGGTGGGCGGAAATGCAAACTCATAGCGCGATCCATTTCCAATGGAAATGGGATGTGCGGCGAATGGCTGGATATTGGGGAACATGACTACGTAGTAGGGTTGGCGGTACAGCTGGATGATGAAACCCTTGGCGCGTATGCAGTGGTTGGCGCTGACGGTTGGCCTGTCGTTCGCTCGGATAAAGGGCCTCGGTTGACTGTTGTGGTTCCAGACTGGACACCTAAAACTCTGAAATTCTCTAAGGCGTCCTAAAACTATTGTTGGTACCATTTTCACTTGCTGCAGGGCTTAACCTGGTTTGATCCGGGCGCGGTTTTGGTACCAAAACGGTACCGGCCAAAATGGTACCAAAACACGCGCGATCGCCGGCGAGCTCCAGCTGCGGCCGCGAGTAATTTGGTACCAAATTACTCTACGATCACTTCTTTTTCTTTTGTTGGTTTGGAATTTTCACGCGGGTGTTTTTCTTAGTTATCGCGTCAGCAATTATTTGAACTTGCACAGACGTTTTACCTGAACAGGTCTGCCCAATAACGAGGGGAAAAGACAAAAAAGGTTTATGGTTATCACTCATGGTTTTTTCCTATGTTAGGGGCAATTTTAGTCAGTATACCGGCGTTCCAACTAGCAATGAGCGCTAGATTTTCAACGCCTTTATCGCGCAGTTCTATCGCCAAAGCCGCATTCATTCGCCAGGATTCTAAATTACGCTCGTCAGGATTCTCCATACCTTGCAATTGAGCATTTAATTTTTGTGTTAGATAAACAAGTTGATGTAACTGAAGCACTTGATCCTCCAGCTCAGATATTCTTTGTTTTGTACAAAGTTCCTGCCCCGAAAGAATTGGTTCAAAGCATTCCAACCTACTATGCATCATCCCCATATATCTATCATGGGTTGTACTAGCTTTAATAAACTCATCTGTATATGCCTTCAATTGCTTCATTTGATTTCCCCGAATCTTTTAATTACAAACAATAATCGTAGCAGGTACGTGCAATCAGGTATAAATAACTTTATACCTATCGAAAGAAATCAATTTTCACCTGATACGCTGTAGCGCAAGCAGCGCAAAGCGTCACAAAAAAGTATGACCAAGAAAAAACTGCTGGCAGCTCACCAAGCCCAAGAGTGGTGAAATTCTCGATATATATTTCTGTGCTCAGTCCGTAGAATCCAACCAGCAATATGACTGAAGAAACGCCGAAAAGAATTTTCCAATAAACAGTGATCAACTCGCGAACAATGTATAACAAAAACATGACTGTAACGACCGATCCTACAAGATGCCTTGCAGACTCAAACCTAATGTTCAGCGCAAACGACAAATAAACAGAAACCATATAAAGGGCACCAACAAATAGCCCCAAAAATAATCCCATTTCTAGCAAATCTTTTTTGTCTTGCTGTGTAATCATCATATTCCACCTATATCGTTTGTATTAATTGCTGTTACTAACTCTCAACCGATGACGCATCTGATACTGCCCTACTTGCAGCAGGACAATACCGATACAGTGTCGCTACCGAAACCCCCAATGTATCTGCCACGTCCTTAGCTGGCGTTCCGCTGGCTAGCAGTGTCAGTGCTATTGAAGTTTTGGAGTTGTTCATTTTAGGCTTGCGGCCACCTACCCTACCCGCCTGCTTTGCTGCTTTCAACCCGGCCAGTGTTCGCTCCCTGTTAAGTTCCCGTTCCATCTCTGCCAGCGCAGCCATTATGTGAAAGAAAAAGCGCCCCGCCGCACCCTTGGTATCAATGCCATCAGTAATGCTCTTTAAATCGATTTCACGCCGTTCTAAGGCGGCTGATAGGTCTACCAGTTGCTTAACTGACCGGGATAGCCTGTCAAGCTTCCAGACACATAGCGCATCGCCGGGACGAGCAAATGCCAGTGCATCGTTTAAACCTGGACGGTCTTTTTGCGAACCACTCGCTTTGTCGGTAAATATTCGTTCACAACCGGCGCCTTGTAGTGCATCCAGCTGTAACTGTAGATCCTGGTCTTGAGTAGATACACGAGCATATCCAATAAGCATCTGGCCGATCCTGTTTTGATAGGAGGGGCTATTCTATTCTCAAAACTCATGAAAACGCTTGGATTTGAGAAGTGAATTTTGAGAGACGTTTATGAGAAGGTAATCGGGGGAGAACAAGGATATTTTTTTAAGCGGCAAATTATTCTCATAAACGGTCGTTTATGAGAATGATTTGATAGAATGGTTTGCAATCATCATTTCCAGCTTATCGCCGAACATATGATTTCTCCTGCTTGATTACGCTCGATGCTCAATACCGACCGCTAAATCCTCAGGGCGTGACCCAATGGCCATGAAGCGCTCATGCACCCGATACACGCTTGGCAATACCCCTTTCGGTTCTCGGGCATCCGGTTCGCGCTTGCGCCAACTCTTTTTATTGATGGCAAATTCACGATCCCACCGATGGGTGCGTTCGTTGTCAATCGCAATACAAACCATATAGTTATCGGGATTGCGCTCACTCTTGGCAATCTTTAACGCTTCAAGAATGGTTGACGGCGTAAAAAAAACGTCATCACCATTATTGTTTCTGACCTGTACTTTAATAATCTCGCGGAAAATATCTGTCATTAAATAAATCTCCATTTATGCACCGGCTTCCCGGCAATGTTTACTTGAATTATTGACGGCCATTACGATTGGTTTTGTACGCCTGTATTAACTTACCGTTTGAATCCCACTCAAAAACGGTTGCTTTGGTGGGGCGCCCACCAGCAGCACCGATTTTTGCAGCCTCGTAATACCACAATTCTTTTCCGTCTACGGGAACCTTCCTGCTTGGATGGCCAACAGCAGAAACTACATCTAGTTGAATGGTGCTACCGGGCGAAAACTGCGCTAGCTGCTCAGATTTAATTCTTGTTCCGGCTTTGTAATCCATTGGTGAGCTAGTGCAACCAACCAAGATAAGAACGGACACTAAAACAACAGGCATGCATCTTGAATTCATAACAATTACCTTTTATTAACCGAGTTGAAGTAATTAAAAACAAAACCAATACCGATCAGTGCTGAAAAACCATGTCCGGGATTTTTGGCGTTGGTAGGTTTGCCTTAGCCATAAAATAAGGATCGGTATACCAAACAATCTTTGAGCACCGCATGGGCAAAATTTTGCCGCCTCTCTTAAATAGCAGCTGATCACTGTAAGGGAGTCGCTGAATTTCTTGCGGTAATAAAAGCGCGCGGGAGTGTCGTTGCACGGAGCGCGTAGAGCTGCTGCCAGACGACGACAGAGTTCTACTTGTTTCACGATGCTTTAAGGTAATATTCCCCAACCGCTTAGAATATTCCTCAGCCTCTTCGATACTTTCCGTAGCGAATACAACTTCGTTATGAAATGTTTGCAATAGTGATTCGCCGCCAGCTTTCCCATAGCACTCGTCAGCAAAAACCTGTGCCTTATTCTGAAATACAATTGCATATCGCATATTGTACGCACGGGTATATCCAGAGGAAGATCGAATAATTTCAATCGGCCCAAGTGCTACAAATTCATCAAGTAACATCAAGCATTGATATTTTAATATCGGATCGCCGTTAGCATCCTTTGGCCCCTCTTCAGGCAAATGAACTGTATTGATCATTATCACTTGCGAAAAAAATAGATTTAGAAGCCGCTGGAATTTAACGATATTTCCAGGAGATATACCCACATAGATTGTCATGCGCTTCTTGCGTAGATCATTAAAATCAAAATCAGATTTTCTAGTAGCGGCACGGCAAAGTGGATCGGAAAAAGCCGCCAGATAGGTGCCAATAATTCCTCTGGTGGTTTCACGCTTTCTTTCGTGTTCATTCGCATAGCTCATGAGCAACATCACGCAGGTTTCGCTCAGTGGGTTATCAGACTTAGCACGGTTTGCCACGGTCAATATAATCCATTTTTCTATACCAATCGGATCAGAATTAATGGCGTTGACGCGGTACATTGTTAGTTCTTCAGTTGGCGTCTCCATCAAATACAGAATCAAACCATCGACAGCATTACGAGCGCCCAAAAAGAAAGATTGGTTTGGCCCTTTTTCGGCCGGGATTAAAATGCTCGATAGGTTTTTTATCTGCGCCAACTGTCTGCGCGGGTCGCGACTAATGTAATCCAGTGGGTTCCACCCATGAGAAACAAAGCTATCGTTATCCGGGGAAAACAAATAAACCTCTTGTCCTAAAACATCCTTGCGATACCCTGACGTTATCGCAAAGTTCTCCAGCTTAGGATCTAAACACACTGCGCTATGGTCATAGTGCAGAAGATTAGGCACCACGAAACTAACACCTTTACCGGCACCGGGTGCAGCAGACAGCGTTGTATATTCTTGCGAATAATCGGCGATAAACTGCTTGCCCATTTTCCCCAGTAGTACCGGCGGCCACTTCGAATCTTTCTTTTCGTCGAAAAACATTCCTGCCTTTTGAATTTCAAACTTGGTTGCAAAGCGTGCCTCTCCATAGAGGCGGTCGATTAAAGCTTTGCGCATCAAGATAGCAGCCAAAAAAACAAAAACTGTCAGAACCACAGGAGCAAAGGCAATGGCAAGCCCCATCTTAATCGCCTTCGCCATATCGCTAGTTTCCTTCCCATATGCCGTGTAATACACGTACAGCGTATCGATCTTAACCGTGTGAGGATCAAGACCAATTTTTTGTAAGAGAAAGAATCCGCCCGCAAACTGACCACCAACAACCAGAACCGCGAGCATAAAAACAATTACCAAAATTAGAATGATAATTTTCATGATGATTCGCCGTTTAAAATGCGCAGTTTTTCCTCTGGTTCAAATCGAACTTCTTTTAGATACGAACCCTCCCAAAAACACACCGCATCGATAGAGGTTTGCACTGTTCTATAAATGAATCGTTCATCAAGGGTTAGGCCAATGTCTGACTGCTTAACAATTTCTGTCAGCCGAGAATAGGCACTTGCGCAATTGTTAAAATGCGCAGTGGTTAAACTGCCGTTATGACCAGTATTCAAAATGGAAAAATATGCCCACGTCTCATCACCTTTGAGTTCAGACATAAAAATGTGATCGCCTTTCATACGCATACAGCTTTCAACAAGCTTTTTAGCTGTCATGTGCGTACCAAAAAACAAATGCACTCTATTGGGATGATTCGGCATTTGTAATTCGTGGGTGTCTTCAATCGTAATGTAACGGCGATTTGAGGGGTAAAGATCGACGACTGCTTTAGAGAAAGTTGTTTTTCCAGAACCAGTTGCGCCGCCAAATAATAAATTGAGCTTGTGTTTTACGGCTAACTGAAAAAACCGCCGCATGTCGTCATTTTTGACGCACATCACCATTTCTTTTTTGAAGTCCTCGATATCCGTTTGTTTTTCTACCACTTTGTACCCGCTTAACCTGCCGGTATTGTGGTAGTCATCAAGGGTAAACCTGGATGTTGAAGGTTTACGAATGGTGATTGATACGCATCCCTTTTCTGTTGCTGGCGGCATTACTATTTGCCCGCGCTCCCCATCGGGAAGCAGAACGGGACAAATAGGATTTTTTTCAAGCTGGGCCATATCATTAGAGACTTGAACTGCAAGGCTGTTTGCAAGTTGCTTACAAATCTCGAAGTTTAATTGCGCAACCGGTTTTACTTTCCACTCACCAAGCTGCTCAAACCACACTTCACCAGGGCGGTTAATGGCAACCTCTGTAACGCCATCCAATTGCAGCAAGCCACTAATACCCGTGCGTTCCATTAACGCACGGATAGGTTTCGAGGAATCATATGAAGGTATAACTTCTTTCAAGGGCGCATTCATTAATTGACTCCGTAAATACTTCTGAAATCAATGTCACGAGCAACAATAATGTTCAATTCAGTGGCATGTTGCACATAACCAGTTGGCGGAATGTTGATGCTATTTTCCAGTGCGATGGCTGACATATCCTGAGCATTCTGGGTGCTGTTATCAAAGTTCATGCCTTCGCTGTTGGAGTTTTTCTGTGCAACTGCTTCAAATACATCATCCAAAAAGCTCAACAAAATGGCACCGCCGAAGCGCTCACCATAATGGTTATCAATTACCGCATTAATACCCGCAGCACCCAACCCGTCAGCCGCCATTGAATCAATATTAATCTTGAGGCCGTCTGTGGTTTCTATATCACTCCACGCAGCAAACACCGTTGTTTGTCCTGGTCTTATCGCGACCTTTCTTTCGCCGCGCGCAACAGAGCCTTTAGCAATAAGCAAAATGCTTCCGTTAGCGCTGTAAACGTCACGATTCACCATGCAGCTAATGCCTGCTGGATGATCGGTAACGATCCTTGGGCGCAAAGTACACGGAATTGATGTTCCGTTTATAAGCAGAAATTTCAAATCAGGTCTGGCGAAAACAGTTCCGTTTGGAAACGTTTCTGTTTCGAGAAGGCCACCAATGCTGTCCGCCGAATTTCCGCTTGCATCACCACCAAGATTATTCGCTTGCGTCATAGCGCGATAACGCTCTTCCGGTGTCATTGGCGCATCGCGTTGCTGGCCTTCAGCGCCGCCGCTATCACCATCACCTGTCCAAAGCACTTCACCATCAAACCTGCGCAATTCAGCTTGTTCTTTAGGTGTTAATACTTTTTCACCCGATCCATTACCAGAGTTTGAATTGTCTTGACTGGCAAATTGACCTCTATCAGGCGCGCCATTCGGTGTAGTGGCGGTAGCATCATTTGTGGTGGTGCTGGCATTTTCCGCTGCTGCCCTCTCTTCCTCGGCCTGTGCTTCTTGGCGCTGCTGCTCTTCAGACTTCAGCTTGTCCTGAAGTCTGCCGATATCTACAGCAACCGTCGCAACGGTTTCAAGCGCAGGATCAGAAGCTACCTCAATTGATTCACTTGACGCCTTGGTTACAGCGTTATAGAAAAAATAGCCAAACATTCCTACAGCAAACAGCGTAAAAATAATCACACCGACAATCGCAATGACTACTCCTGTTTTTTTCTTTTTCGGTGCCTTGGTGGTCGGTTCGCCACGGTCGCTAGAGATTGGATCGGGAACCACCAAAGGTGCGATAGGTGCTGCTTCTTCATCGTCAATTGGTGCATACGGATTATTTATCATCGAGTCTAACCCTCGTTTCGCCAGTAGTAGTTTTTCGCTCATTGAATGGTGCATCGCGGAGTGAATCAGTTTTTACCCCCAGTACTCTTTCACCTAAGCGCAGGCGAAATTCGCTCGCAACTTCATGAACGACTACAACATCATCTTTAATATGAAAATTAACCAAAGCCTCTTTCAATTCCGAGCCGGGCGTATAGCGATAAACAACTGGAAGTGCTTTTGAGGTTGGAAACCGAAAACAGGTAAAGCGGCCGTCATCCCATACTTCAGTGGGTGACAAAACCTGATGACCATATTTAAACCAGTTCAGATTTTTCGGGCCATCGGAGCATGGGCCAAGATCTGGATGAACAATTTTTTTAGGTGGCTCAGGTGGAGCTGGGTATTTAAAACGAACCTGCCAAGCAGCATCGGTGATATTGGGAACATCAACCAACGAAATTGAGTACGTGCGCTTGTTCGTAACTATATTGATATTGGTATTGGGAAAAGGGGCTTTTGGTTTGATAAAAATATTGTGTTCACGAACGCCTACTGTCCAGGCGCCTGTATCACCAAAAGACAATCCCCCTTCTCTCACGCCATCAACAACTTCCCCTTTTTCCAATTGTATGAGAGTTGAATTTCCGGTACGTGTACGGATAACCGTTACATCATCCGGGTTGTACATAACGCTTTGAATCCGGGGGTCAAAGGCGGAACCATTTGGAACAACAGCACCAATCGCATAAGGCGATGAAAACGCCACGCAAACGAAAATTATGAAACATCCAAAAGCCACCGAACCAGAAAACAAAATGTTGCGATCAGTTTGAAATCCCATCACTGAAGCCCCCCTTTTTCTTGAACAACTTGATATGACGCTATCTTCATACCAAGCGGATTTAAACGGCGTTCTGCCGGTTTTAACTTAGGGTTTGGGTACTCATACTTTATTGTCGCAATGTAGTAGGTTATAGGAATATTAATCATTGGTTTCCCATCTTGACCCATAACCGTCTTACTAAAGCGCACAACGGCCGTACTTGTTTGTTCGTCCAAAACAGGATCAGAGTTAATTCCTACAACCACGCGAGCTTTATCACCCAAAATCGCAAGAGGTGACTTATCTGAATACAAAAATGTAGTGTATTCATTAAAGGTTGACTCACCCTCATAACTAAATGATTTCACTGTGTCGAAGTAGAGTTGTGCAAGCCCCCAATCATGCGATTCCCGAGCCATTACATATGTCCGAAGATGAAAATCGTCTAACACTTTCCCGTATGTCGGGAGAGGGTTGCTAAGCGGTTGCATAATACTCACGTGCCCACTTTCCTTATCAACCATTAACATAAATGGCTCGACTGTTTTTAGTGGCGTCAGCACAATAAGCGCAATACCAAGAATCATGTTGAGAGCAACCGACACGCCCGCTATCCCGAACGCAACGAACATCGCTTTTTTTAGCAATGAAGCCTTAGACTTTTTAAAGTTGGCCGCCTCCTGCATCATCCGATCAACTTCTTTCTTTACCAATAACTTATCAGCTGCATCGCTGCTGCCCTTTGGGGTTAAGCTCTCGCGCCCTTTCGCAAATATTGGCTCCAGTGTTCCGCTATTTTCTGCATTAGATTGCATTATTTCTTACCTCCGAATTTAACGTGCGGTTGATCCATGTTGACCTTAACAAGTGGCCCTTTCGGCTCTGGTGGCATAGGTGGCATCGATGTACACCCAGAGAGAGCTGCTACGATAAAAATCAAACCAAAGCTTATTTTTTTCATACACATTTTTTCCTGTTTTTTTTTCGCGTCCGCGAAATTTAAATTAACCTAATCGTTTATTACCGCCGCCAGCAATCGTATTGCCGCCGCCGCCGACAGCGGCTTTCGCTCCGCCCCCTACCAGCTTTGTGAGGCTCCTGGTTAAAGACCCGCCCAACCCACTGACCGCGCCCATGCCACTAATGCCTACCCCGCCAGTTAGCTGTGAGGTCAACGCAGGCAACGCAGCAACAACACCGGTGAATAACAAGAAAGTGAATAAAAGTTTCAGGTTTGTCATGTCGCCCATTGGAATCGTGCTAGCGAAACCGGCGCCGAGGATAAACTTCTGGAGTAAATTGGTTAACAGAGTGAAGGTGAATCCAAACATCGCGGAGAGCAGAATGTAATTCAAAAGTTGACCGAGCCACTTCATAAAATATTCACGCGTCAGTGGAAAAAAAGCAGCAGAAATATAAAGAGGCCCAAGCATCAGTACGAGAGCAACCAGAACTTTTGCGATCAGAAGGTATAGTGCCGACACGACCATAAAGATTGTCCCGAAAATCGAAATAATCACTATCGTGGAGATCGCGCGTAACAGCGGTTGAATGTCTAGGTTGGTCAACGATAAATTAGGTGTGTTATCCCAAATGAGTTGAATCGTATCGAGAATTTGATTGGCCATTTGATCAATGACGTGCGGCGCGGTTTTACCGCTGGAAGAAAACGCATTTGCGATTTCGTTACCAATAGAGTTAACAGGGTTCACGACAACATCCATATAGTAGGGAATGTTGAATGCGAAATACGTAAATAAGGATAGGTTTGTGATTTGTTTTATCACATCTGAAGGCAGCTGATTCGTGCCGCCTGAATATAAAAAATGGAGCGCTTTAAGAACAAAATACAGCGCTATAAAAGCACCGATGAGAGGTGCAATCAGGGCTGCAAAATTGTTTAACCCACTTGCGTAGGTTAAACTCAGGCCCTCATCGATAGACGTAAAAATATCAGAACCTAGCGTGAAGGCCATAATCGTTACTCCTACTCGCCAGCCAGAAATGCGCCAAAACTATCGTTTTGCTTGCGCACCATGAGTTTGTTGTTCTGCGCCATCAGCTGCGCCGAAGTGTCCATTCGATTTTTATCGTTTTGAATTGCGGCTTGTTCAAGCGCGATACGAGCCTGAATATCAGCCTTCTCTTGTGGTGTTTTGGCAGAATCTGCAAGACCCGTTAGGCTCTTGATATTTTCCAACCGTTTATTGGTTGCTGAATAAGTCTTTTGCAACGTATTAAAGTTGGTTAAGTCGGTATCAAATGCTGCTTGCTGCACAGTGTTTGTCGAAGTCATTCCATATGTTTTTCGCATACTGGCGAGCTTCGACTTATCCATACTGCTATAGATTTCTGACCAACTATCGGTTGTTGTTGCAGTGGGCAAATAATCATAAAGTCCTGAACTGTTTAATAGCTTTCCTAGGCCAGAGTTGCCTGTCACCAATGACTTGGTTTCTTTGAACTGATTTTCAGCTTGGCTAAATTCCTTCTCCATATTTTTAAGCTGTTCGGCCCATTGCGCCATATTTTCGATCTGATTAATGAACGACGGCAAATCCGTTGTGACGGTAACGGGGATTTGTGCCCGAGCGGAAACAGAACAGAATAGGGATGCTAAAAATACCAGCCCTACCCAGTGTCGTTTTAACGTAAACCTTTTCATAAGAAAAACTCCTGATAATTGATAAATGTGTGTGATTTACATTCAAGAACTTACAACTTGCCAGCACTCTTAAGCGCGCGATAACGCTTACGAAATTCTGGCACCCACACGGCCGGGTCATCGCTGCCCAACTCTTGTTTTATCGAATGCGATAATTGAATCGATTCCCATGTCCCTGAAATAATCGGCAAGAATTCGCCAAAATCTGAAAGGTCGAGTTTTGCAAAACAGGACTGGTGTTCCTGTTTAATGAGGAAGGTGCGAGATTCTTTTTCCAGCGCGATTAGATCATTAAACTCTTTTTCATTGAGTCCGCACTTTTGATACTGCTCAAATGTTGCGCTTGGGTTGGGCAAGTAAACCTTTGTAGGAGTTTGCTGCACAATTGGCGCAAATATTTCACATTCAATTGCATCTTCAGGCGATTGCGAAACAAGAAACATGAACTCGCCTTTGATACGACCCGCTTTTAATGCGGACTTGATTTGCTCTTGAGTCGTTGGGAAATTGGCTGGAACCCAAAATTCCTCAATCAGCGACAGCATCAAGTTTCCGTCCTTTTGCATTATGTCTTTCATGTGAAATAAAACAGATAACACTGGTTCAGTAGCGGGATTTCCTTTTCTTAATAGGCTTGTAGTATTGAAGCCAATTTTTCGCATTGTGGTTGGGTCAAATAGATTGCGAGGACAATCTAACGCCCAAGCAAGAGAGCCATTGCAGGACGCTTGCCATTTGGAAAGACGCATACCTAACCCTTTTGGGTCGGCTGGATTTGGAGGAATAAAGGCACTTACATAACTAAAGCGACGATCATGAAAATCCATGACCATAATCGAGTCTACGGTCTCTTTAATTTTGATTTCGTCACTAGCATCGAGCGCAGAATCAACTGGCCTGCCACAAGCACCAACCAAATCATAAAGAAACGAACGTGTAGCCGGTGAATCGGGCAATTGAAATGGATTAAGGCCTGTTTCAATACCATCTTCAAAACTGAAATAGGTTGCCCCATAGGTTTCAAGAAACAGTTGCATTGATCGATTAAAATCAATTGCAAATATATCTACGTTAAACCGTGTCAAGAAACCAACTATAACGCCCTCCAGTGTGGTCTTACCCGCACCGGTTGCGCCCAGCATCATCATGTGACCGGGATATTTTTGACCTGTAACATCCTGAGCGGGGTTGCTGTAGTGCGTATTAAAGAAATAGATTGAGTCTGACCGCGTTCGTAGCGGCAGAATCGCACTACCATCCCCGATGGGATTTCCATATTGCTTCCCTACTGGGAAATTATTGATGGAGAAAGTTGATGCAACATTGCGCGTGGTTTTTGGTTCGGAGAACGGTTTAAATTCCGATCCTGGCAGCATTGAGAAGTATGTAAAAATACCTGATCCGGTGGCTCTAATGAAGCGCGCGCCACTGTTCGCTAGGATGTTAGTAGATAGCGTATTTCCGTTATCACCAGCCTCCTTCGGAGAATCACCGTAAACCACCAGCGCACCATGAAGCTCACCGAAGTTAATTTCACCCGATGAAACGTAGCCCTTGGCATCATTCATTTCTTGCACATAATGCGCAGGAAAATCGGTACCGGACTGTATTGCATTAACTTGTTTATTTATAACCGCTAATGTATGCGTGGCAGTGAAGCTAAAATATGACTGAGTTAATACAAACTCGTAAGGCTCAGACAAAAGTTGATTCCACATACCACGTTTGGTGGCGTCGGGCATTTCACGCAGATCAAAATAGGTGGCAAACTTTTTGCCACCCGCCGCTGGCCGGATTTCGCATAAATCAAAACCGAAATTCAATTCAGAGGTGAGAATAGATTCCTGAATGTCATTACTGCAAACTGGCACCAAATCATCAGAGTAATTTACTAACCGCCCGAGGAAGCGCCCAATTTGTGAATGAGCTAACCCCTGCGGACTGATTTCAACTGATAGCGCAATTGGGTCATAGCGCCTCAGTGAACGAAGCAAAAAATCCAATAGCATATTTAGCGATTCAATACCGCTGTCTAAATCATCATCATATTTATAGATTACGGTTGCGCTGTAAGTAGTTCTGAAAAACTTATCGTTTTTGAAACCAGCCAAATATTTTTTTGCAAAATCGCCAACAAATGCGTTTTCGAAATCGTAATTAAGATCAAGAGAAACACGGCGCTTTCCAATGTGTAACCAGCTGGCGACCTTCGGTGCATTGACCTTGGCAACTTCAGCAAGCGTTTTCGTTAATGAATTGAATGCCTGCTCCAGCTGCTTGTCTGGCGTCGTTTCAAAGGGAACGCCCTGCAACTCGATAATGGCAAGCAGTCGCTCACCATCCATCGAGATAATGCGATCATCGACATGAACCCCATAGCTAGGAATGAGTTCAGCTGGATCGATGAATTTTTGTAAGCTTTTTGCGAAAACGCTCATGCTTAGATCCTATTTTATTTGGTGAAACAGTTAAGACTGTTGACGATTTTTTGAAGCGGAGCAGCAGCGCCTTAATATTCCAACGCGCGCGCTCCATTGCTTTGTTATCGGATTCACACACTGTCTTCAGGCCTAACAAAGCTCCAGCGCAAAGGAAGAGCCACAAAAGCCCAGCCACGCCGACCAGGAATACCAAAAGAAAAGTTCCTGCTATTCCCAAAAAACACAAAATTAATAATGGAAATAGCGGTACGCCCTTAACCATCGAGACGTAACCAAGCCCTTTAAATGAAGCGAATGTGACTTCTTCCTCTTTGCGCTCTGCCATTACGTCCCCCAAATGCTCCAAGCCCAGCCTGCCGCAACTAAGACGCCACCGGCCGCAGCCACCTTAGCCAAATCCCCTAGTACATCCATCCATGACTGCTTATTCAATAAAGCCAATATCACGCTGTACATAACGAATAAAAAGACACACACACCCAGAAACCCGTAAAGCCATGTTTTCCATTCATTTGCCGCCGCAGTGGCTTTAGCAAGCCCCCCCGTACTTTGTGCCATTACAAAATTGCTAACCAGCAACATTAAAAAAACAAACATAAATTGAGCGCCCGTTTTAAAAAAACGGTGCTCATAAATACCAGCTGGATTACCTAATTTTTTCATGCGTTACTCCAAAATTAATTATCAAAATCGTTGAGAACATCCCACGACACACGTTTAGTCTCAGCATCTTTACTATCAATGCCGGACGTATTACTCACATCTTCGAGAGCTTTAACATCTTTACCTGCTTGATCGGTTTCTTTCTGTTTCTGCGGTACCTCCTTTATGTCATTGGGTGTGAATTGAATTTCGGGAACGTTTTTCAGTTTTGCGTTATTGACTGCAATTTTTTTTACATAGCTGGGCTGGTTATTGCCTTCAGTGACAAAACCGCGAGTGAAGTTATTGGAGTAGTAACAAGAGAACGCCGCCTTTAATGCGTCTTGACCTTCTCCCTGTTGGGTGCTGGCTCGCGTATAGCAGCTACTAAGAATCTTGCTGCTAACGCCCAAGTTGGTACACGCATCAAAAGCAGACTCAATAGTCAGGCCATAAGCATCGAAATTCTTATGATTGATTTGGCCCAGCCCAACGCTGATATTTGCGCCTTTCGCAATCAGCATTTTTGCGGTATCAATCGCTTCTTCCAGATTGGCAGGCTGCTTGTCCAAGCGCATATCAACCACGCCAATGGCATATGGGTTGCCGCTTGACTCTGACGCGACTAACGCAGCCATCGTATTTGGGTCAACATCCGGGGAGCACTGTTGTGCTAGTGTGAAAACTACGGCTGGTAGGAGCATTTAACGTTGAACCTCCGGGTGTGATTGAAAGCACTCGGCCGAAGTGGTCAACTCATCATTCGATTTGCGATATAATCGCGAGCTAATTAACGCGCCATAAGAAATTTGATATGTCACAAACCACAGAAGATGTAACCAAGCGGAAGGCGCTGGCCGCAGACGTCGTAAACTTGCGGCTAGCGGTAGGGCACACGCAGAAAGAAGCGGCCGCATTTTTGTACGTGACAACACGGACTTATCAAAACTGGGAATACAGCGACACAATGCCTTTTGCGATATTCGAGCTATATCAACTAAAGGCGATGGCCCGCGGCTTGATAAGCGCACAGCCGCATACAACCAAAAAGTAGATCCACTTAACACCATCACTTTAAGGCGCCCCCAATGTTCAGAGCGTGGGCGTTTCCGCTAGTCTGCTTGGCCAAGACAATCTCGATAGTACACACCGCAAAAAAATTGGCCTGAACAAACAGAACGGCTCTATCAAAGCTTCGCCAAGTGCGAAAAACATCCCCTTGCTTCCGCGCTATCAGAATGCGCTGGTAGCTATTCCGTAAAACAATGCACAGGCTTTCATCATCGAGAACGTGGAACTCCGCTGCATCGAGCGGCGCTTTCAGCGAAGTTTTTTTAATTATGCTCACTGGAAGGAGGTTTTCGGGGTAACTAATGAAGTTCACCATTGCAAACACCAATATCCGTTTTTGTTTTCAGGGGTTCACAATGATGAATTTTATAATTCATAAAGATGAACTTATTGGAGCGGATATTAATGTTTTGAAGGGCGCTGCACAAGCTGAAAAGTATGTAAATGGGAACCAAACCTATACTTTTTGGTGCGTTTTTAGGTTATTTTATGCGCCAAAATGACAAAAACAGTAATATATGGCGCGAAAGTGGGCGTTTTTGATGTGCGTGTAGGTGAATTGATTAGTTCCTTTTCAGGCACTGATATTTTTAAAGCATAGGAGAGGTTATTCAGTAGTGGTCAATATGGTATTCATTAAAATGGTGTTTTTGGTTCATCTTTGAGTTGAGCCGAATGTATATAAAGCACTGTAATATGAGACAATTCAGCCAGTTAGAGTGAATATTTAAGCTAATCTATCGCCGGGGATGAGCGATGGCATCCGTACAGGACGTGCTTATTTTTTTCGACACTCTTTTAAGAGGTCTAGAGGTATATTTTGGTTAACTTACTTATTGCAGACGACCATCCATTTTATATGCAAGGTCTAACGCTCTCTGTTTCAGACGCAGACATAAACGTGTTAGAGCATATATCCGACGTGCATTCGATTATCGAGGCATATAAACGATTGAAGCCTGATGTTTTTCTGTGCGATATAAAATTTGGACAGGAGCAAACCAGCGGGTTAGATGTTTTAGAAAAACTCCTGACGATTGACCCAAAAGCAAAGGTTATTTTGCTGTCGCAGTACGACCAGGACATGATGATCAAGCAGTCTTATGCCGCAGGAGCGAAAGCATTCTTATCGAAATCGATTGCGCGAGAAGACCTTATTAACGCAATACAAACGGTTGCTAAAGGCGAGCTTTATTTCACTCCCGAAAACGCTCTTATCCTGGCGCGGTTGACATACGATAAGGCACCAGACGAGCGACCATTAGAGGAAATTTTGAACGAGAAGGAAATAGAAGTGATGCGATTACTAACTAATGGCTCACGCGAAAAGGACGCCGCCGCCGAGCTGGATGTAACAGTGCGCACAATTGCAAAACTCAAAGCAAGCATCAAAGAAAAACTAAATGTTGACAGTGATTCATCCCTAATCAAATTAGCGCTAAAACACGGCTTAATAAGCATGGATGATTGATTATTAATAACGGGCGGGAGTTTCCATAAGGTGTGTGCATTCATAAAAAATGTTTGTTTATTATTGCTGCTATACATAACAACCATAACGCAATTTGCTAAAGCTGATTTACCTGTGGTTGATTTATCAGCACAGACTCTAGGGCAAGAAGAGTTATTAGAAATTCCAAACTCTTGGCGCTTTTACTGGCAACAATACCTGTTTTTAGGAGATTCGTTTGCTGGAGGTGAGCCGATAGGAGCCACTTTGCCTTGGACAACAATACCGAACAAGGAAAGCGGCCATCCTGCACATGGTTTTGGAACTTACGCATTAATACTAAAGCTCCCCAAGCGCACTGAACCCAACCTAGCTCTAAAGATGCGCCGCGTTAAAACAGCTTACGCGTTATACATTGACGAAGTACTAGTAGGCCACACCGGAAACCTCGCCAATTACCCCCGACCTTTAACACCACCCATCAATAAAAGCGGCATCGTGAATATTCAGGTTCCTATAGAAAAGTCTGAAATCACAATCCTAATCCATGTATCCAGCATGAAATATTATCGCGGCGGACTTGATCAGCCGCCCCAGCTTTCTTATGTCGATACGGCGAACGCATCTAAAATGCGCGACATATTGTGGCCAGCGTTCATCGCAGGTGCCTTGCTATTTATGGGTTTTTATCACTTGGCCCTTTGGATCAAGCGAAAAACAAGCGTCACATCGCTACTTTTTTCGGTGTTTTCCGTTGCGGTAGGTACGCGTGTATTTTTCACATACAAACTAGCCTATTTGATGTTTCCGAACTTAACAGAGGACACGATGTTATGGTGCGAAACCGTGCTGGCCTACACCGCTCTGCCCTTCTTGCACCTGTTTATCTCGTCGTCATTCCCCTTAGATGCCAACAAGTACATCACACGCCTCTCATGGGTAACATGGGTCGCAATGATGATTGTATCGTTCGGAACGAGCCTCTACACAATGAGCCGAGCCTTACCGGTATTTGAAATCTATTTCATCGTGATTTTGTTTCACATGCTTTACATGGGCTTTGTAGCAATCCGCAGGCAGCGCGAAGGTGCAGTGATATTTACCATCGGTTTTATTATCGCGATATTTGCAGGTATTCATGATGTGCTTTTTTACAATGGAACGATACCAGGTTTAGGTAGAGCGATTTTTCCCTTTGGTGTATTGATCTTCGTATATGCTCAATTCTTGCTGCATTCAATGCGATTCTCTCGCGCGTACAGAGAGCTTGAAATACTGACTAACACCCTTGAATTGCAGGTTCAGGAAAGAACAAAAGAACTTTCGGCCGCGCATCAGGAGAGTAAAAAAGCGCATGAAGAAACCAAACATTTGAGCAATGCAATTACCAACTTATTGGAGGATGAGCGCAAATCTATCGCTCGGGAGTTGCATGACGACTTTGGCCAAAGCCTACGAGCTGCCGGTCATTTTGCGGAGGCTATATCTCGGAGCCTCAATAAGATTGAGCAGCCAACGGATGAACTGAAGAAAAGCATCGCAAACGCGGATCAAATTGCCAGCGTTCTAATTGATATGTACCATAAAAACCGTGATTTGCTACGAAGATTGCGGCCTGAAATTATCGATACATTAGGGTTGGAGTCGGCTATAGAAGAGTTGCTCGCTAATTATCGGCGAAATGATTTTAAAATCGATTTCAAGTGTGATGCGAACGTATCCAGTTTGGGTAACAAAGAAAAAATAACGATCTATCGAATTTTGCAGGAAGCAATCACAAATATTTTGAAATACGCAGACACTAAGGCCTTCACTGTTTTATTGACGGAAACCAACGAGCAAATTGTTTTCGCAGTCGCCGATAACGGAAAAGGTTTTGATGTAACAACTGCTAGAGGTGTAGGTTTAATATCGATGCGAGAGCGCATGGCAGATATTGGAGGCAGTATCGAAGTACTAAGCGCACCATCGGCGGGTACCAAGATAATTGCTAAATTCCCAAAGAATTAACTATAGATAACGACTGGATAAAATCATGACTGACCATACAAGCGCAATATTAAAAAAGCACGAACAGGAAATGGAAGTTAGGGATTATGAATGTGATATGGCAGATGGAGTAAACAATTCTGTGTATTACAACTATTTTGAACACGCTCGACATTCAATGCTGAAAGCAGGAGGAATCGATTTTGCTGAACTCGCAAGGCAACGCATTGGATTAATTGTTGCTCGGGCTGAAATCGACTTTAAGCGGTCTTTGGTGAGTGGTGATAAATTCAAAATAACAACCGTTGTTAGGCGAATTAGCAAAATCAGGTTCGAATTTTCACAGGAGATATTTAAGCTCCCGGATCTAACACTCATCGCGAGTGCAAAAGTAATAGGTTTACCTATTGACCCTTCTGGTAAACCTAAATTGACTCCAGACCTGGAGGCATTGATATTGCCCATGTTGTCAGAAGTAGAAACCGCATAACAAAAAAAGGCGGTGGACAAAACAGTAAATTAACTGTTGTTCCCCACCGCCCTGCACTCACGCGCCCTTGCCTTTCGGCTTTTCCAGTAAATTAAATATTAAAACTGATATTCAGCACCAAACGTTATCGAACGCGGGCTTTTGGCGAACGTGTAAAACGTGTTTGTGCCAAATTGCGATCCAGACAATGGGGCATTTGATTGGTACGTTTTTACATACTCATTCGTTAAATTGTTACCGGTAATCCTTAGCACTAACGCGTCTAATCGATAGATGATATTCGCGTTGATCATGTAGTAACTATCCTGATATCCATTCGGATCAAGACTTTCGTGTACGTTATGAGTGCCCACATATTCGGCATTGATCGCATATTGCATCTGACCACCAAATAACGCGTGCGAATACTCAGACCCAACATTGTACATTTCTTCAGGGGCGAATCCTGGACGTAGCCCGGAGTAATCGCAAAGATCAGAAACGCCATCGCCGTTAATGTCGGTACCATCCGGGGTTTGACCTTGGTAGCAATTGCCGTTTTTAAAATCCTTATACTCAATATCGACGTAACCAGCGCTATAAAACACTATCCATTGAGGTGTAATGAGCGCGCGGCCGTCAAACTCAAATCCTGTGGATTCGGTCTTTTTCGCATTGCCAACATTAAAGCCTAACGCCCCGTCAAATTGGCTAACTTGTAATTCGTCGTAGGTTGTATGAAAAACCGTGATTCCATTTTCAAACTGCCCACTAGCGGATTCTGACCGCAACCCCAGCTCGTAAGTTAAGGCGTTCTCTTCATCAAATTCAAAACTATTTGCAGCGTTGGAGCGCGGATCAAACCCACCAGATTTGTGACCGGATTTTACCGAGAAGTAAACAGAGTTTAATTCATCCATTTGGTGGTTAAGTGTTGCAGATGGTGAAAAGCTATTTTCATTCCTGGATTGATCCAAGTCATGCCCTACAGAAAAACCTTTCGCTAAATTAATCGGCTTTGCACCGCAATCATTCGGAAGACCTTTTGACTGTATGGTGTCAGCTTTGACCCCATACAGGTATGCACACGCGAGAGCAGGATTGGAAATTATTTGGTCGTTTTCGTTAATTATGTTTAACGATCTAGTCGCATCTTTACTGTCAAAAGTGTAGCGGCCATTTAAAACGAGTGTGGTGGCTTTGGTGAGGTTAAATCCATACTCACCGTAAACTGAAAAGACGCTTTCGTCTTGCTCAAAAGCTCGCTTCGCGCCAGAACCTGGCAACGGATTGCCTATTGCTTTTAACACACTATCAGACGGCACGAAAAAGCGGTCATTGAAGTGTAATTCAGCTTGTTGAGCGTAAATACCAGCCATCCATTTACTACCGGCGCCATCCGCATTTTTAATAAAACTATCGATAGAATATTGGTGATACTGTTCGTCGAGTTCAAGCGTCAAAATATTTGCAGGCGTGTAATCAGCATCAACTGATTCATCATACCCATAATTCACTGCCGCAATCGTGTTATGCCATTCAACGCCACCAAAATCATATACCCCATGCAGCGAATAATTATTGATATGGTTATCGCTAAATTCCGGCGCGTTAGTTTGACGTTGCCAATCAGCATTAGCATCAAAGCTAGGTTGCTTTAGCAGCACCGTTAATATGTTGTTGTAGGTCGATGGAATCGCATTCAGAACAGCGTTGCCGGGTTTTCCCGCAATTACATCGAGCGTTCGCGGGCTGGCAATGTCCATCGTAATTTCATACGGGCGCCCTTCAACTTCAAATGACGTACTTTCGATTTTTGCGTCGAGAGTAAATTTTTCGCTTGCTTGCCAATTTAGTTTTAATCGAGCAGATTTTTCTTCACGGCTGCCAGATTGACTTTTCGTTGTATTTTCAAAATACCCATCGTCTGTTAATCCGTACAAGGATAGGCGTGCATTCAGTGAATCAGTCAGCGCACCGTTAACGACAAAATCAGTTTGCTTCTGATTTAATTCATCGTTGTAAGCGGCCGATATTCTCGAATAGGTTTCGTTAGTTGCATTAGCTGTATTGACGATAACCGCACCGGCAATCGAATCTTTCCCAAACAACGCATTTTGCGAGCCTCTAAGGATCTCGACGTTTTGGAGGTCGTACAGTGGCGCCCTGAATAGTTGCGCGCGGCCGTAATACACGCCATCAGAGAATTGCGAAACTGACTGCTCAAAGCCTTGGCTGTTGCCAGATCCAATTCCGCGTATGCGAACTTGGGTAGACAAACCTGATTCAGTAAAATGGATATTGTTGGTTAAGCCGACAAGATCCTCGATTCGATCTGCGCCCATGCCGGTAAGTGTCTTACCATCAAGCGATGTAATCGAGGTTGTTACCTTGTTAATATTTTCTGTTCGCTTAGTTGCAGTAACTAATATTTCCTCTAATTTTTCTTGCGCAAATGCAGGAGAAATAATTGAGAGCATAAAAGCATAAAGTGCGGTTTGACCAATTTTTATATTTGAAACTTTGTTCATTTTTGTCGTCCTGGTATAAATAAATTAATAACTTGCTCCATTGCTTTTTTTATCCGTCGGACAAAAAAAGGTGGCGCAGTTTACATTACTTAGCGCTTGAATAATCTGGCGCACCCTTCACGTTTTTATAACTTTCTTTGCAGCCGTCGCTAAATCCAGAGCAGCCCCAAAAGTCATAACCGCCCTTCCCTTTTTTCTGTCTATGCACCAAGGGTTTGCTGCATTTCTCACAGAGGAAATTGGTTAGCTCTACTTTTTTGCGAGCACCCGGTTTGCCTCGCACATCCGGCAAAGAGGTTGAGCAATCTGGGTAGCCTGTACAGCCCCAAAACGGGCCGTGGGCACCTTTTGCGACATATCGCAGGGGTTTATTGCAATCGGGACAGGGGAATACTTCTGGGGCTTTAGTGGGTACTGCGGATTGCTGCCTCTGTAAATCTGCAGCAAGAGATACATACATTTTTTCAATGACTTCCTTGAAGGTCTTAGAACCTGTCGCTACACCGTCTAACTCACTCTCCATCCCGCGAGTAAAACCCATGTCCATAAAACCCCATTCATCTTCCAGACGACTAACCAACAGATCGCCAGTAGGGAGCATTTTAATAAAGCGCTTGTCGGCCATGCCCACATATTCACGGGCACAAATGTTGGCCCAAATCGCAGCATACGTTGAAGGTCTTCCTATACCTGCCGCCTCAAGCGCACCTATCAAACTAGCTTTTGTAAAGCGCGACGGTGCTTTTGTTTTTTTCTCTTGCAGTTCGCCGGTGGAGGCAAAAACCCTTTCGCCGTCGGCAAGGGTAGGTATGGAGTTGACGGTTTCAGTTTCGTCCTCATCTGCATCATCCGCTGTGTCAGTTGATAACAACTGGAGCCAGCCTGGATCAATTAGCGTCCGTCCTTTGGCGCCAAACCGCAGCAGCTTCCCGTCAACAGGTTCCAGCGTTTCCAGTACAACAGTGCTCACTTTGTAGCGGGCTGCTAAAAGCTGCGAGGCAATGGCACGTATGCGAATTAATTTATATAGCGCCTTTTCAGCGTCATTATCTCCTGCACTCTCTACGTCCCAATGAGTAGGAGTAATGCCGGGGTGGCCTTCTTGCGCATCGTCACCAGCGCTGAAGTTTCTGCGTTTCTCAACTACTTCCAGCCCAAGTTTCTTCGCCACCGCCCTAATATCTGGCATTGCCTCTTCGGATACATTTGGGTTGTCGGTGCGGTGATAACTGATATGTCCTTTTTCATATAAATTTTGTGCAATCTTCATTGTCTCATCTGGGTCAAAGCCAAGCGCGTTGCTAGCTGCCTTTTGTAGCGTTGTCGTTTTAAACGGTGCAGGAGGGTTCCGGGACGCGGGCGACTCATCATACGAAAGCACCATCACTTGCCTGACCTGAGCCACTTTTTCAGCAAATCCGCGATCCATGAAGTAAGGATTGTCTGAAGTAGTAAAGCCCTCGCCGGTTAACCACTCAGCGCACCACTGTTCCCCAATTTTCGCGCCCGCGAAAGTTAGGCGGACTCCAAAATGATTAGTGACTTTAAAATTCTTTATTTCCCGCTCCCGCACAGCCACCACATACACTGCAACAGATTGAACCCGGCCAGCGGATAGCTTTACGCCGGTTTGGCGCTTTAGCTCAGGGCTAACTAAATAACCAACCAATCGATCCACTACCCGGCGAGCCTCCTGCGCACTAACCCGCCTCATATCTATTCGGCGCGGCGCCGCCAATGCCTCTCGCACTTTAGCTTCCGTAATCTCGCCAAATGCAATGCGAATGGGATTTTTTAAGCCGAGCGCGTCTTTTAAATGCCAGCTGATACTTTCGCCTTCTCTGTCTGGATCGGTCGCAAGGTAAACCTCATCAGCACGCGCTACGTCACGCTGTAGTCTTGTGACAACCTCGCGGCCTCTTTCGGTCAGTTCGTAAATGGGCGTGAAATCAGCACGAACGCCAGTGGTAATTTCTCCGTCGCCTTGTCCTGTCGATGGCAAGTCACGAACATGGCCAACGCTCGCTACAACGCGCCAAGTTTCACTCGGCCGAATTTCCGATAGAAGTTCTTGCAATTTCTTCGTTTTGCCCGGCGACTCAACAATCATCAATTTCATTTTTTAGCCTCTTATTAATTTTCGCGTCCGCGAAAAAATAACGAATGGTTTAACGCAAAAACACACCGAATGTTACCACCGGCAGCGCAAAAACACGAATATTTTGCGTAAAGTGACCTGTAAACAGTTGACAACAGACGAGCAGGAAACAATAATGATTTCCAAGGAAAAGTACTTTTTCCTTGCTCATAGCAGAGGTAGGCGGGGAATGCCCTAGCGCTTCAAGCAAGCAATTCAACATGACGAGGTGATTTTTATGGCGCGCGGAATTAACAAAGTGCTTTTGATCGGCAATGTGGGGCAAGACCCCGAAGTGAAGTACATGCCATCTGGTGGTGCTGTTACCAATCTCAGTTTGGCAACGACTGATACTTGGAAAGACAAGGTGAGTGGTCTGCCACAGGAGCGAACCGAATGGCATCGACTAGTGTTCTTTAATCGCCTCGGTGAAATAGCAGGCGAATACCTGAAGAAGGGAAGCAAAATTTATGTTGAAGGGGCGTTGCGCACGCGTAAATGGCAGGCACAAGACGGAACAGACCGCTACACCACTGAAATTGTAGTCAGTGAAATGCAAATGCTTGATGGCCGCCCCGGCCAGGATGGCGCCGCAAATATAGCGTCCAGCGCCCCAATAGATAATCAGCAGCCACCTATTCCTGCTTCTGTGCCCGCAGGATTCGATTCATTTGATGACGATATCCCTTTCTGAAAACGAGATTTAAGCCCGGTATAGCCGGGCTAAACTGGAAATCATCACTTATATTCAGTTGACAATAGACGCGCTTTAAGTAGAATCAATCCCAATCTTGGCCGCGTATGTCATCGCACTAAAGGAAACAACAATGAAGATATTAGCAGTGGCAAATCAGAAGGGTGGAGTAGGAAAAAGCACTGTTTGCGTGGGCACCGCCTATGCGGCAGTTGAGGCAGGTAAGCGAGTACTCTTGGTGGATTTTGACCGCCAAGGCAGTTTGTCTACATCATTCCCTGAAACCGGCGCCGACGATGGAACCGCAACAACCGCAAGCCAGTTATTCGCAGAGCAGGCAACTATTCGCCCTGAAATTCTCGCTCCTGGATTAGCGATTTTACGCGCGGACGACACGCTATCGATGCTGTCCGGTGTTAATCAAGAGGGGATAAAACGCCCAGCGCGTTATCTTCGCGAGCTGGCCAAAGATTTTGATATTTGCATCATTGATACGCCCGGTGTGCTTGGGGTAAATCCACCAATGACAATCGCCGCTTTGGTTGCGGCTGATGCTGTCGTGTGCCCCTTTGGTGTAGGGCTTTATGAGAGCAAAGCCCTGTCGGATTTATGGGACTATTTGCGCGGTGTTCGCGCTAATGGCTATAACCCGAAGTTACGGCTAATGGGATTAATCCCATCCAAAGTACATACCGCAAGCCGTGAAGAAATGGCGGCTTTAGAGCAGTTGCGCGAGCAGTTTGGCAACATCATTTTGCCGCTAATGCTTGGAGAGCGAGCTTCTGTTAAGCAGGCAATTGCAAACCGAAAACCTGTATGGAAAGGAACCCGTGGGGCTGGCCATCTGAAAGCGGCACAAGAATGGAAAGCGGCAACTCAGTACATTCTGACCAATTTGGGAGTTTTAAAATGACAACTAAGGCACAGGGGAAAAAGCCGGGCGCGTTTAGCGGACTTGGCGACATGATGAACATGGGCGGCTTTGATGACATTTTTGCGCCCAAAGACGCTAATAAACCAACGTTTAGCCTTATTAAGGCTGCTGATATACAGGTGCTACCACAACAGCGAAATGCTGATGAAATGGAGACCGAGGAACAAACTATCGCCGACCTTGGAGCCAGCATTTTGGCTGATGGGCTTTTGCAGCCAATTGGTTTGGTTGCAAACGCGGATGGATCTTGGCGATTGATTTTCGGTGAGCGCCGTTTGCGCGCGTGTATGCTGGTTGGGCACGATCCAATCGAATCTCTTTGTTATGAGTCGCTAACCGATGAACAAATTCAGCGCATCCAGTTTGCTGAAAACATTCAGCGCCTCAATCTTTCGCAAATCAATGAAGCCCAAATACTAAAAAACGATATAGACCTGTATGGTGGCATTGAAGCCGTGATGGCAATCCGCAACAAAAGCGCCAGCTGGATTTCAAAGCGTCTATCACTCCTGGATTTGCCGATTGAAACCACGCGTCTTTTAAAGGAAAACATCACGGCCGATTTAGAGGTGATCAATGCCGTTAAGCAAATTGAAAAAATCGATCCAGTCGCAGCAGCAGAGGCCGTAATCGAGCTTAAAGAAAGCGCCGGTAAGAAAGGATCTAATGCGCGCGATACGGTCAAGAAAGCGAAGGAAAAAGTAAAGCCTCCTAAACCAAAAACGGAAAAAGCCAAGCCGGTTAATGCTGAGAATATAGCCAAACCTAAAGATAATAGCTTTATGGACGCTGGGCCTGTTATCCAGATCGATCCCGATAGCCAATCAAACGAATCAGAGGAAGAGCAACAGGATTTCGATTTTAACGACCTTGAACCTGTACCCCTGAATGCGTTGAACACCATTTACGACTTTATATCCGGGCGCGGCAAAGATCCTAAGTTGGTCTATAAAGCGCTACCAAAGCTACAGCGTGAAGCGGTAGAGGGATGGCTAGAAGAGTTCTACCATGCTGGGAAGGAATGTAAAAATTTGGGTAACGCCGTTATTCAGGGTTTTCGTAATAACAAATTTGGCGATGAAGGCTATAAAGCCTATGCGTTGATCGCCTTTTTAAATGGCAGCGAGGACGGCGTAACATTCAATTGTTTGGACATTCTTGGAACGGTTAAGCCTCAATAAGCCTAGATCGCATTAAGTTCAATATTCTACTGGTTTGGTCGGAGCAACTATTTTATGACCTTTGAAAAAGACCCGGCTTGCGTTACTGATGGATCGCGCAAGCCGCGCGGCCCAGATCGCGCCAATCGCGCCAAAAGCCGCAACTTGACTGCAATCCAATTTGAAGCGGTTCGTCCCTTTTTGCGCATCTCAGATGATCGCATCGAGGCCGCACGTTTGGCCATGGTAGAAGGTCAAAAACTTGCAGACATCGCCGCACAGTTCAATTGGAAGTCCCGGCAAGCGGTGAGTGCCGCCGTGGGTTTGGTTTGGGATGCATACAAGAAGCTGCAAGAGTCACAGAAAATATTAGCGGGTGAGGCTGACGCAGATGTACAGCGTTGACAGCATCTAATTGTTGCGACGTGACAACATTGGTGGTTTATGACCCCTGAAGACTTTAGAAAGTTATCCATCATTGAGCGGCTGGAGGCGTTAGCAGCCCGAACCGCCGCTCAGGAGTCCGGCCACTCGATTAAAAAAGCCCTTGGGCTTAATCGCTATGAGCTATCCCATCTACGGCGATTAGATAGATGCCTATCTGATACAGCCAAACACCTGATCAATAAAAACCGGTTATCTGAAGGCCATGCCAGAGCATTGGCCCGCTTGCCTCATCCACAACAGGAGCGGTTAGTCAGGGACACGCTACAAAAGCAATGGAGTGTGCGCGACCTGGAGCAGGCAGTTAAGGCGACTATTGAAGGGGCGGACATTAGGGATAAATCAGCCGATGCCCGATACTATGATCAACTGGGAGTGTACATATCGGATCAACTCGGGCACCCGGTGAAGATCCAGCCAGCGCATACACCCGGTCATGGTCAAATCACGATTACTTACTTTGGACTGGACTCTTTTGACGGCATATTAAATAGAATGCGGATAAAATTACCTGATGAACTTTAAAGGGTAAGAATTTCTCCACATATAGGAGAATTTGTACCAGTTTAAAAGTCGAGTAAGAATTCCTCCACATATCAAGCATGCCCTCACCTTTTGTAAAAAATTCCTTTCTGCGCAGTCAAAGAATGGCGTAAATCGCCCCCGTGCGCTATTTATGAGCCAGCCAAGAAAAGTGCCTATGTTATTGTTGTTATTTGATTTTTCGATGTTTATATTGCTCTCGAAACATAGCGCATAGCAGGTAAATAAAATTAAAAGCTGGAACGCATTCACATATAAAAATCAGACATTCGACTTGACCCACCTCAGTGAGTTTGAGCATGCCTTTGTACAAGCGGCAAGCGGGAACAAGCCTGAAAAACAGTATAAATTTGTAATTGAGTTTGGTTTGCATTGTTTCACTAAAGCACCAAACAAAAAGAAAAAAGAAACGCTATCTGATTTCCCGGCTGACCTTTATTACAGTGACTCGCGTGAAACCAGGATTTTTTGTTTTGATCGACACCAGCTTTCGTTTGGACTACCGGAAATTGCTAGATCGGTGGCCAATCGCCAGTGCTTTCATACAGGGAAAGGTAACTTCTTTTTGATTGAATTCGTTGATAGTAACGGCGAAAAGGAAGAATACGAAGTTTATTTTAATGTTGCTAGATCGGGCAAAGGCTTACTTCGATTGTTTATCGAGAGCGCTTATGTTCGGGATGATGAACATGAAGGATCTCAACCTGCAAAGAAAAAAATTAACTTCTTTGTGATTGCCCATAAAGTACAAAACAATCAAAAAATAACAGCCCCATAAAGAAAAAGCCCTGCAGAAGCAGGGCTTTTTTTAACTAGGCTCTCTTTACAACCGCACTTGGGCTTGTAACCATTTCTGGCTGGAGGGGCGCGTGGCAGAAGCCATCCCGTTTATACGCCCTATGCATTAATCATAATTGATAAACGCCTCTATTGCAATGCTATTGCAATCCCTCTATGTCGGCCGTAAGGGCTGGTAAGAATTCCTCCACATATCAGAGCCGGTGATACCGGTCTGCCAGATCATGTAAGAATCCCTCCACATATCAGAGTCTGTGAGGCTAGGGTTAAACGGCGTGTAAGGATTCCTCCACATATTAATTCAGGCGCCAAGCGGTGCCCGCGAGCCGTGTAAGGATTCTTCCACATATCCCTGCGCTAACGAAGCCACCTTACAGGGCGTGTAAGGATTTCTCCACATATAGGAGCAGTTGAAAGCCATGTAAGAATTTCTCCACATATGGAGTCAGTCCCGGCATTTAGATCAAAACATAAATGCTGATTGCTTTTTTTCGGTGAAGTGAAACCACAACTTAACAACCACCCGACCTTGCTTTTCGGGTTCAAATCGCACATCCAGATTCGTTTTTTCGTTGATTTCGGCTAGGGCAGGCTCTATTACACACTTGCGCAAGTCGGCGTACTTTTCGTATTTTTCCTCCAGTTCAAACATGGAACGCAGGTCTGCAATGCTGATCCAGCGGCGCCCCTCGCTGATATATTTCCAAAGCAACTCATACAACCGAATAGAGTAAATACTCTTTAACTGTTTTACGTTCGTTAGTTGATAGCTAGTGAAATTGTCTTTTATTTCAGAAATGTAGGGGTATAAGGTAGGGGAGAATGAGATCTCTACGCGCCCTTCTCCTGGATAGTATTTTGCTCTGTGTATCCAGCGTTGACGGGTAAGCGCCTTACCTTCCTTAAATTTAATATCCCTTTCATAGAGCTTGTTGGAGGCATCATCGAGCTGTTGATAGCCTGCCTGTATCTTCAATCCAAACAAAGCAGCATATTCGGCAGCGGTAATTTCAATGACAGGAGGAAGCGTTTTGCGCGAATCAATTTTAGAGATCGCAACAATAACAAGCCTCTTTTCCTCAAGACTCAGCTTATAGCTCGCCTCGATCAATGAATTTGATTGCGTGACTTTGTTTTCTCGTAGATCGGTTGCCATATGTGGAGGTCTGGTTATTAGTTTCCATATTTATATATGTGGAAAACTTTTGTGTCAACTCCATGCATGTATAACTTGCAGATTTATCCACAAATATGGTGGATAACTGGCTTAAAACCGTGTTGAAAGTGTAAGAAAGTCTCCACCTAACATGTAATAATCTCTCCACATATAAGTAAGAAAGTCTCCACATATAAGTAAGAAAGCCTCCACATGTGTGGATAAGGTTGTAATAAAGTCTCCACAAATCAGTAAGAAACCCTCCACATATGCAATAAAATTGCACTAAAATTATCTATTAAAATCAAACAGTTATAAGGATTATTTTCAGAGGCTAAAAACAAGGTAAAAACAAGAAAACTTAAAAACACAAATAATATTTGAATAATACCCTGAACAATTACGAGGTTATTTTTTGACCACCGACCTAAATTTTTAGCCCGCCGCGCCTCCTACCCTGCGCTATCCCTGCTCCGCCCCGCTTCGCGGCCTGCGCGGCATCCATGCCGCTCAAAGGCAAAAATGCCTCGGCAAGCCGAGAAACTCTTTTAAGTAACTCGCAGATCACCTGTCATAAAAGCCTCTCCTGGTCTGGAAGTAAAAACCTCAACTACGAAAATGCCTCGGCAAGCCGAGAGATTCTTTTAAGTGACTCGCAGATCATCTTTTATAAAAGCTTGATCGAGTCGGGAAGTAAAAGGAGAAGGAATGCGGCAGAGCCGCAACATACTCGCCCCGCACTCAGTCGCTACGCTCCTTCATTGCTCGGGCTGCGACAGGGGCTACCGCCCCAGACCTTTGTTATGTGGGGCTGCGCCCCACGCCTGCATAGTTAATCAGTAAATGATTGGGTGCC
>NZ_BBUL01000073.1 GCF_000953825.1 Cellvibrio sp. OA-2007
TCACCCAATCGCGATGGAAGACGGTTTACGTTTTGCTATCCGTGAAGGTGGTCGTACTGTTGGTGCTGGTGTTGTTGCCAAAATCATTCAGTAATTTTGCTTGTTAAGAGGCGGGCCTTTGTGGCCCGCTTTTTATTTTCAGTCTGATTTGGTCTGTTTGATCAAATAATCGCAAATGTGCTGTTTATTTGTTGACAGGTCACCAAGTCGCCCTTAGAATTGCGCCTCCTTTTGCCGGGGTACTTTTCCCTAGCGCATTGGAAGTTCTTTAAAACAAACAATTGGAGTTTGGTTCACATGCAGAATCAACGCATTAGAATTCGCCTGAAGGCTTTTGATCACAAGCTTATTGACGCCTCTACTCAAGAGATCGTTGAGACAGCAAAGCGTACAGGTGCTCAAGTGCGCGGTCCGATTCCGCTGCCGACTCGTAAAGAGCGCTTCACTGTATTGATTTCCCCGCACGTTAATAAAGACGCGCGTGATCAATACGAGATCCGTACACATAAGCGTTTGCTGGATATTGTTGAGCCTACTGAAAAAACTGTTGATGCACTTATGAAGCTAGATCTAGCTGCTGGTGTTGAAGTTCAAATTAGTCTCGGCTAAGTAAATGTTTAAGGTTCGGGCGCACTGGGTGCTCGAACTGTGTAACGCTCTGAAATGGGCGGCCATAGCGGGTAAAAGCCCCGTACACTATAGAGGTTAGTAAAATGACGATTGGTATTGTCGGCCGCAAAAGCGGTATGACTCGTGTATTTACCGATAATGGTGTTTCCATTCCTGTTTCTGTGATTGAGGTTGAGCCTAATCGCATCACTCAGGTTAAAAGCGTGGACACTGACGGTTACTCTGCTGTGCAGGTGACTATTGGTGCTCGTCGTGCCTCCCGTGTTACCAAATCCGAAGCTGGCCACTTTGCTAAAGCTAATGTTGAAGCAGGTCGTGGTGTTTGGGAATTGCGTAACGAAGCTCAAGAAGCTTTCGAAGTTGGTGCAACAATTACTGTCGAGTCTTTCTCTGCAGGTCAAATAATTGATGTAACCGGCACATCTAAAGGTAAAGGTTTTGCTGGCGGTATTAAGCGCTGGAATTTCGGTATGCAAGATGCGACTCACGGTAACTCCCGTTCGCACCGTGTACTGGGTTCTATCGGCCAGTGTCAATCTCCAGGTCGCGTATTCAAAGGCAAGAAAATGGCTGGTCATATGGGTGCTGAGCGTGTAACCGTTCAAAACCTTGAGATTGTCCGTGTCGATGTTGAGCGCAATCTGCTTCTTGTTAAGGGTGCTATTCCTGGTGCTCCAGGTGGCGACGTTATTGTGCGTCCTGCTGTTAAAGCGCGCACTAACGGTTAAGTATCCGAGGGGAATCGACCATGGAATTAAAAATTGTTAGTCCCGGTGGTGCCCAGGGTACAGTTTCTGTATCTGAAGTTGCCTTCGGTAGAGAGTTTAATCAAGACTTGGTTCATCAAACTGTTGTTGCCTATATGGCTGGTGCTCGTCAAGGTACTAAAGCGCAAAAGACTCGCGCTGAAGTGTCTGGCGGTGGCAAAAAGCCTTGGCGTCAAAAGGGAACTGGTCGTGCTCGTGCTGGTACTATTCGCAGCCCAATTTGGCGTGGCGGTGGTGCTACTTTTGCTGCTAAGCCACGTAATTTCGAGCAAAAACTTAACAAGAAAATGTACCGTGCTGCACTGCAGTGCATCCTGTCTGAGTTGAATCGTCAGGATCGTTTGATTGTTGTTGAAAGCTTTGATGTGGATGCACCAAAAACCAAATCATTAGTTCAAAAGCTGGCTCAATTTAATTTGACGGATGCTTTGATTATCACCGAAGAAATGAGTGAAAACTTGTTTCTTGCATCGCGCAACCTGTACAAGGTTGGTGTGATTGATGTGCAGGGTGTTGATCCTGTAAGTCTGATCGGTTTTGACAAAGTAATTGTTACTGTTCCTGCTCTGAAAAAATTCGAGGAGATCCTGGGATGAACCAAGAACGCATTTATAAAGTGTTGCTAGGTCCTGTGGTTTCTGAGAAGTCAGCTGCAGCCGGTGAGACTAGTAATCAAGTGGTTTTCAAAGTGTTGGCCGATGCCACCAAATTGGAAATTAAAGCCGCAGTTCAAGCATTGTTCAACACTAAAGTTGAATCAGTGCGTACATTGAACGTTAAGGGCAAAACCAAGCGTACACGCTACGGAATCGGCAAGAGAAGCGATTGGAAAAAAGCGTATGTATGTCTTGAGCAAGGTCAAGAAATCGACTTTGCGGTAGCTGAGTAAGGGGATTGTTGCAATGCCAATTGTAAAATGTAAACCAACCTCTCCAGGTCGCCGCTTTGTAGTAAAAGTTGTCAATCCGGATTTGTACAAAGGTGATCCTTACGCCCCTCTGCTGGACAAAAAGTCCAAATCAGGTGGTCGTAACAATACCGGTCGCATTACTACTCGCCATGTTGGTGGCGGCCATAAACAACATTACCGTGTAGTTGATTTCCGTCGCAATAAAGACGGCATCCCTGCAACTGTTGAGCGCATTGAGTACGATCCAAATCGTACTGCTTATATTGCTCTCGTATGTTATGCAGATGGTGAGCGTCGCTACATCATTGCGCCCAAAGGTTTGAGCGCTGGTGACAAAATTGAGTCGGGTAACGCTGCGGCTATTAAGCCAGGCAATACTCTGCCAATCCGTAACATCCCGTTGGGTAGTGTGATTCACTGTGTTGAGCTTAAGCCTGGTAAAGGTGCTCAAATCGCTCGTTCTGCTGGTGCTTCGGCTCAGTTGGTAGCGCGCGATGGTGCTTACGCAACTCTGCGTTTGCGCAGCGGTGAAATGCGTAAAGTGTTGAGTGATTGTCGCGCAACTCTGGGCGAAGTCTCTAACAGTGAGCACAATTTGCGTTCATTGGGCAAGGCAGGCGCTAAACGTTGGCTTGGCATTCGTCCTACTGTTCGCGGTGTTGCGATGAACCCGGTAGATCACCCAATGGGTGGTGGTGAAGGCCGTACTTCTGGCGGACGTCACCCAGTTTCACCATGGGGTACTCCAACCAAGGGTTACAAAACGCGCAAAAACAAGCGCACCGATAACATGATTGTTCGTCGTCGCGATAAGAAATAAGCGCCGACTTAACAGCTGAATAGAGGAAGAGACAGTGCCACGTTCACTGAAAAAAGGTCCTTTTATCGATCTTCACCTGATTAAGAAGGTCGAAGCTGCGATCGCGAGTAATGATCGTCGTCCAATTAAGACTTGGTCGCGCCGTTCCATGATTATGCCGGAAATGGTGGGTTTGACTTTGGCTGTGCACAATGGGCGTCAGCATGTTCCGGTCCTGGTTAACGAAGAAATGGTTGGCCATAAGCTTGGCGAATTTGCAGCAACTCGCACTTATCGTGGCCATGCCGCTGATAAGAAAGCGAAAAAACGCTAATCGAGGTATACGATGGAAGTAGCAGCAAAATTAAGCGGTGCTCGTCTGTCGGCGCAAAAAGCGCGTTTGGTTGCTGATCAAATTCGCGGTAAAGGCGTTGAAGACGCGCTTGATATTCTCGCTTTTAGCACTAAGAAAGGCGCAGAGATCATCAAGAAGGTGCTCGAATCTGCAATTGCAAATGCGGAGCACAACGAAGGCGCTGATGTTGATGAGTTGAAAGTGAAAACGATTTTTGTAGATGAAGGCGTAAGTCTTAAGCGCATTAAACCGCGTGCAAAAGGCCGTGCTGATCGTATTACAAAACGTACTTGTCATATCACCGTTAAAGTAGCCGATAAGTAAGAGAGCGCGTTATGGGTCAGAAAGTACATCCAAACGGTATTCGTCTGGGAATCATCAAAAAGCATACTTCAATTTGGTATGCCGATGGCACCGATTACGCAGACAAACTTAACATCGACTTGAAAGTACGTGCGTACATTCAGGACAAGCTTGCTAGTGCGTCAGTTAGCCGCGTTGATATTGAACGCCCCGCTAATACTGCGCGCATTACTATCCACACTGCTCGTCCAGGCATTGTGATTGGTAAAAAAGGCGAAGATGTTGATAAGTTGCGCGCTGAAGTCAGCAAACAAATGGGCGTGCCTGTTCATATTAATATTGAAGAGATTCGCAAGCCTGATTTGGATGCAGCTTTAGTGGCGCAAGGCGTGGCTCAGCAATTAGAGCGTCGTGTTATGTTCCGTCGTGCGATGAAGCGCGCGGTACAAAATGCAATGCGTCAAGGTGCTGAAGGTATCAAGATCCAAGTGGGTGGCCGCTTGGGTGGTGCCGAAATCGCTCGTACTGAGTGGTATCGCGAAGGTCGTGTACCTCTGCACACTTTACGTGCAGATATCGATTATGCAACAGCAGAAGCGAGCACCACCTACGGTATCATTGGTGTAAAAGTGTGGATTTTCAAAGGCGAAGTTATCGGTGACGTTACTGAAACCGAAGCAGCGTCTAAGAAAAAAGCCGCTAAATCCAAGTAAGGGGTACGCATCATGTTACAACCTAAGCGTACAAAGTTTCGCAAGCAGATGAAAGGCCGCAACCGCGGCTTGGCCCAGCGTGGCTCCAAAGTTAGCTTTGGTGATTTTGGCTTGAAAGCAACTGGTCGCGGTCGCATTACAGCGCGTCAAATTGAGGCAGCACGTCGTGCGATGACTCGTCACGTTAAGCGTGGCGGTAAAATCTGGATCCGTGTATTCCCTGATAAGCCGATTACAGCTAAACCACTCGAAGTTCGTATGGGTAGCGGTAAAGGTGGTGTGGAATACTGGGTAGCGCAAATTCGTCCTGGCAAGGTTCTCTATGAGATGGATGGTGTAAGCGAGGAATTAGCTCGTCAAGCCTTCGCTCTTGCTGCGGCTAAATTGCCAATTACAACAACATTTGTTAAACGTTCGGTGATGTGATGAAAGCTTCAGAACTCCGCGAAAAATCCGTCGAAGAGCTGAATGGCGTCTTGTTGGAGCAGTTGAAAGAACAGTTTAAGTTGCGTTTGCAAGCTTCAACTGGTCAATTGACCCAATCGCACTTGCTTACGCAGGCTCGCAAAGACATCGCTCGCATCAAGACGGCGCTTAGTCAAAAGGCAGGTAAGTAACGATGACTCAAGAAACTAAAGTGGCTCGTACACTGACTGGCAAAGTTGTCAGCGACAAGATGGATAAAACCATCACCGTGTTGATTGAGCGTCGTGTAAAGCACGAGCTTTATGGCAAATACACCACTAAATCATCCAAGCTTCACGCTCATGATGAAAATAATGAGTGCAAGATAGGTGATCTCGTGACTGTATCTGAGTCGCGCCCCCTGTCGAAAACCAAGACCTGGTCTTTAGTGAAAATTGAAGAGCGCGCTTCAGAAGTCTAAGACTTCCGCGCTTTTGTAAGTCAGTTTCGGAGACGGACGATGATTCAAACAGAAAGCTACTTAGATGTTGCTGACAACAGCGGTGCTCGCCGTGTCATGTGCATCAAGGTTCTTGGCGGCTCTCACCGTCGCTATGCGGCAGTGGGTGACATCATCAAAGTGACCGTTAAGGAAGCAATTCCTCGCGGCAAGGTGAAGAAAGGCCAAGTAATGAAGGCAGTTGTTGTACGCACCAAAAAAGGCGTGCGTCGTCAAGACGGTTCATTAATCAAGTTTGACGATAATGCTGCCGTACTGCTGAATAACCAAGATGCTCCGATTGGTACCCGTATTTTCGGACCGGTAACTCGTGAGTTACGTGGCGAGAAATTTATGAAAATCATTTCTTTGGCGCCTGAAGTGCTGTAAGCACTTTACGCTAAAGAGTCGAGGGCAGATAAATGCGTAAAATTAAACGTGATGACGAAGTGATTGTTGTCGCCGGACGTGATAAGGGCAAGCGCGGTAAAGTTGTTCGCGTATTGGCTGAAGATCGTTTGATCGTAAGCGGCATCAACATGATCAAGAAGCACCAAAAACCTAACCCACAATTGGGTGTTGCTGGTGGAATCGTTGAAAAAGAAGCTGCGATTCATGCTTCAAATGTTGCCATTTACAATCCGGCAACAAAGAAAGCTGACCGCGTAGGTTTCAAAGTGCTTGAGAATGGCGACAAAGTTCGTGTTTTCAAATCCAATGGCGAAACCCTAGGGGCGTAATGAAACATGGCTAGGTTAAAAGAGCTTTACGTTAAAGAACTCGCCCCTAAACTCAAAGCTGAGTTGGGCTTGGCAAATGTGATGGAAGTTCCACGCATTACCAAAATCACCCTGAATATGGGTGTTGGCGAAGCAACTGGCGACAAGAAAATTCTTGATAACGCCGTTAACGATCTGGTGAAAATTGCTGGTCAGAAAGTGGTTGTGACCAATGCGCGCAAATCGATTGCGGGTTTTAAAATCCGTGAAGATTGGCCAATTGGTTGCAAAGTAACTCTGCGTTCAGATCGTATGTACGAATTTTTGGATCGTCTGATTACTATCGCGATTCCACGTATTCGCGACTTCCGCGGTATTAGTCCAAAGCAATTTGATGGACGCGGTAACTTTTCAATGGGTGTGACTGAGCAAATTATTTTCCCGGAAATCGATTACGACAAGGTAGATCGTTTGCGTGGTTTGGATATTTGTATCACCACTACTGCACGTACCGATGAAGAAGGTCGCGCACTGTTGAAAGCATTTAACTTCCCTTTCAAAGGTTAAGGTGGCGTCATGGCTAAAAAATCTATGATTGCACGCGAAGTTAAACGTGCAGAAACCGTTAAGAAATTTGCTGCCAAGCGTGCAGAATTGAAAGCGTTAATCGTCAGCCCTTCATCTACTGAAGAGCAAGTGTGGGAAGCGCAAATCAAACTGCAAAAAATGCCTCGCGATGCCAGTGCATCTCGTCAACGTAACCGTTGCCGCGTAACCGGTCGTCCTCATGGTGTTTACCGCAAATTCGGCCTGTGCCGTCACAAGTTGCGCGAAGCAGCCATGCGTGGTGATGTCCCCGGCTTGGTTAAGGCCAGCTGGTAAGCCTCGGCTTAATTTTAGGAGCAGAATCTGATGAGCATGCAAGATCCAATGGCAGATATGCTGACACGTATTCGCAATGCGCAAAACGTGGGTAAAGCAGCTGTAACCATGCCTTCTTCAAAATTGAAAGTAAGCGTGGCGAAAGTACTCTCTGATGAGGGTTACATTAATGGTTTTTCAATCAGTGAAGGCGCTAAGCAAGAGCTGACTGTTGACCTGAAATACTTTGAAGGCAAGCCAGTTATTGTTGAGCTTGACCGTGTGAGCCGTCCTGGCTTGCGTAATTATGCTGGTAAAACAGCGCTGCCTACCGTTCGCGGTGGTTTGGGTATCGCAATTGTTTCTACCAGTAAAGGTGTAATGACTGATCGTGCTGCACGCGCCGCTGGCGTGGGTGGCGAAGTCCTCTGCACAGTATTCTAATTGGGAAATCGTCATGTCACGAGTTGCAAAAAGTCCGGTTGAAGTACCTGCTGCAGTGACTGTCACTCTTAACGGACAGTCTCTGTCCGTTAAAGGCAGCAAAGGTACATTGGCGCTGCAAGTTCATGCGAGCGTAGAAGTTAAGCACGATAACAACGTACTTACTTTTGCTCCGCGCGATGGTGCCAAGCAGTCAGATGCGCTAGCAGGCACTACCCGTGCGCTAGTTAATAACATGGTTCGCGGTGTTACCCAGGGCTTCGAAAAGAAGTTAATTCTGGTTGGCGTTGGTTATCGTGTTAAAGCAGAAGGCAATACTGTAAACCTGTCTGTGGGTCTTTCTCATCCGGTTAATTACGTTCTTCCAGAAGGTGTTACCGTAGAGACCCCAAGTCAGACCGAAATAGTACTGAAGGGCACTGACAAGCAATTGCTTGGCCAGGTTGCCGCTGAAATCCGCGCATACCGTGAGCCAGAACCTTATAAAGGTAAAGGCATTCGTTATTCGGACGAAGTAGTACTGCGTAAAGAAGCTAAGAAGAAGTAGGCCTAGGATATGAGCGATAAGAAGCAAACTCGTCTTCGCCGTGCACGTCGTGCTCGCGCCAAGATTCGTGAATTAGGTGTTACGCGTTTATCTATCCATCGTACTCCACGTCATATTTATGCACAGTTGATTTCTGGTGATGGTGCAAAAGTATTGGCAAGCGCTTCTACTCTGGATAAAGATTTACGCAGTGGCAAAACTGGCAATGCTGATGCAGCTAAAGCTGTCGGTGCTCTGATTGCAGAGCGCGCTAAAGCAGCTGGTGTTACTCAAGTCGCATTTGACCGCAGTGGTTTCAAATACCACGGTCGCGTTAAAGCACTTGCTGATGCTGCTCGTGAAGGCGGACTGGAATTCTAAAGGTGAGATATGGCATACGCTAAGAAAGAAGAAGACAACAACGAAGGCTTGCAAGAAAAATTAGTTCAAGTTAATCGTGTTGCTAAAACTGTTAAGGGTGGTCGTATCTTTCAATTTACCGCACTGACTGTAGTTGGTGATGGTAATGGCAAAGTTGGCTTTGGCCGTGGTAAAGCACGTGAAGTTCCTATCGCAATTCAAAAAGCGATGGAAGCTGCACGTCGCAACATGATCAGTGTTGAATTGAATGGTGATACCATTCAATACCCAACTAAAGGTGCTCATGGTGCGTCCAAGGTTTACATGCAACCAGCTTCGCAAGGTACTGGCGTTATCGCTGGCGGCGCTATGCGTGCCGTACTGGAAATCGCAGGTATTCAGAACGTTCTGTCCAAGTGCTACGGTTCTACCAATCCGGTTAACGTAGTTCGTGCCACTTTTAATGCGTTGAAAGAAATGACTTCTCCGGAAGCTGTTGCTGCCAAACGCGGTAAAAGTGTTGAAGATATTCTGAACTAATCGATTCAATCGATTACTAGAAGGCGGAATTCACCATGTCTAAAAAAATGATTAAAGTGACCCAGATTAAGAGCACTGCTCATCGTCTGGAGAGTCATAAGGCCTGTGTAAGAGGTCTTGGCTTGCGTCGCATCCGTCACACTGTTGAAGTTGAAGATACTCCATCAGTTCGTGGCATGATTAACGTAGTTCACTATCTGGTAAAGGTAGAGGGAGAATAAGATGCGTCTGAATACCCTTAGCCCGGCACCGGGCAGTACTCATGCAAAAAAACGTGTTGGTCGCGGTATTGGTAGTGGTTTAGGTAAGACTGCCGGTCGTGGTCACAAAGGTTTGAAATCTCGCTCAGGCGGCTCTGTAAGACCCGGTTTCGAAGGCGGTCAAATGCCTTTGCAAATTCGTTTGCCTAAATACGGTTTTACGTCACGTATTGGTTTGGTTACTGCAGAAATTCGCTTGTCAGAATTGAATGCTGTTGAAGGTTCAGTTGTTGATATCGAGACTTTGAAACAAGCAGGTTTGATTAGCTCTGTAATCAAGCGTGCCAAGATTTTCGCTTCGGGCGAAGTCAAAAAAGCTGTCACTGTTAAGGGCCTGTCAGTATCTAAAGGTGCTAAAGCAGCGATTGAAGCCGCTGGCGGAACAGTAGAAGAGTAACGAGGCGCGAATGGCAACTCCAGGTAATCTGCCATTAGCAAATCAAAGAGGCTTGGGCGAGCTATGGGCTCGCCTGCGCTTTTTGTTTCTGGCAATAGTGATTTATCGTATTGGTACTCACATACCAGTGCCGGGCTTAGATCCTGAGCGAATTGCAAATCTGTTCAATCAAAATCAAGGCACTATTTTAGGCATGTTTAACATGTTTTCTGGTGGCGCATTGGAGCGGATGAGTATTCTTGCATTGGGTATCATGCCTTACATTTCTGCATCGATTATTATGCAGTTGCTCACGGCGGTTACTCCTTCTTTGGAGCAGTTGAAGAAAGAGGGTGATGCTGGTCGTCGTAAGATTAATCAGTACACTCGTTACTTCACAGTGGTTTTAGCAAGTGTTCAAGCTCTGGCAATGGCAGTAAGTTTTTCTTCCTATGCCTTTGGTGGCGAACCTAGCTTCTCTTATTATTTTATAGCAGTGGTTTCATTGGTGACCGGTGCTGTATTTATGATGTGGTTGGGTGAGCAAGTTACTGAGCGTGGTATCGGCAACGGCATATCAATGTTGATTTTCGCTGGTATTGTTGCGGGCATGCCCAGTGCTATAGGGCAGGCATTTGAAAGTGCAAGACAAGGCGATCTACATATTATTGCTTTGTTAGTTGTCACTATTCTCGCTGTTGCGGTAATTTGGTTTGTGGTTCGTATTGAGCGTGGGCAGCGTCGCATCACAATCAATTATGCTAAGCGCCAACAGGGTCGTCAGGGTTACGCTGCACAAAGCAGTCACTTGCCATTAAAGATTAATATGGCAGGCGTAATTCCGGCAATTTTTGCCAGTAGTATTTTGTTGTTCCCTGCATCTATTGCCCAGTGGTTTGGTCAGGGTGGTGAGGGAGTTGTAAATGAAATGCTGCAGGAGATGGCTCTTGCAATAGGCCCTGGCCAACCATTATATATTTTGTTTTTTGCTGGGCTGATCACGTTTTTCTGTTTCTTCTATACGGCATTAATGTTTAACCCTAAAGAAGTGGCAGATAACTTAAAAAAGTCGGGTGCTTATATTCCGGGTATTCGTCCGGGTGAGCATTCCGCTAAATATATTGATAGTGTTCTTACTCGCTTAACAGTGGTTGGTGCTATCTATATGTCGGCAGTTTGCTTGTTGCCTGAGTTCCTTGTAGTTGCCACTGGTGTGCCATTCTACTTGGGCGGAACATCACTACTTATTGTGGTAGTTGTTGTGATGGACTTTATGTCTCAGGTCCAAGCTCACTTGATGTCTCATCAATATGAATCATTGATGAAGAAGTCAAATTTGAAAGGATATGGCAGCGGCAACGCGCGCTAATCCGCGATATTGAGGTTGAATCATGAAAGTTCGTGCTTCTGTTAAAAAGATTTGTCGTAACTGCAAGATGGTGCGTCGTAACGGTGTTCTGCGTGTAATTTGCAACGTTGAGCCGCGCCACAAGCAGCGTCAAGGCTAATATTTAGCGCTTCAGCGGTTAAAAGGTTCAGGCAGGCTGTCTTAGACTGCCTGCCTGTTCTTTTCTGTGTGGCTTGTACTAGGTATTGCCAACTGGGGGCGTTGACTGTCGTCGAGTAAGAAATTGCTCGGCTATTGCTTTATGGTGTATTTGCGGCTATCCTGCGCGCCTTTTGTTCAGGGGCGAGGGTGGTGCTTACGCTGTCAACGCTGCAATTTATGTGTTACTGGAGTAATTTGAATGGCTCGTATTGCTGGTGTAAACATACCAGATAACAAACACGCCGTTATCTCATTGACTTATGTGTATGGGATTGGTCGTACCACAGCCAAGCAAATCTGTGCTGCTACTGGCATTGCCGAAGATGTAAAAATCGGCACTTTGTCTGAAGAGCAGATGGATGCTATCCGTGCTGAGGTTGCTAAGCGCACCGTAGAAGGTGACTTGCGTCGTGTAATATCTATGAATATTAAGCGTTTGATGGATTTGGGATGCTACCGTGGCTTACGCCATCGTCGTGGTTTACCGCTTCGTGGTCAGCGTACTAAAACGAACGCTCGTACCCGTAAAGGCCCACGTAAGCCTATTAAGAAGTAATTCTTGCTTACGCTTTCATTCACTTACGGTAACAAATTAGTAGGAAGAAATTGCTATGGCGAAGCCAAGTAATAAAACCACAGCCAAGAAAAAAGTTAAAAAGACAGTAATCGATGGTGTTGCTCACATCCATGCTTCTTTTAACAATACCATCGTGACTATCACTGATCGTCAAGGCAATGCACTTGCTTGGGCGACCTCCGGTGGTTCTGGTTTCCGTGGTTCACGTAAAAGTACTCCTTTTGCTGCTCAGGTTGCTGCTGAGCGCGCTGGTGAAGCGGCAAAAGAATATGGTTTAAAAAACCTCGACGTCGAAGTTAAGGGGCCAGGCCCGGGTCGCGAATCTGCTGTTCGTGCACTTAACAATGTTGGTTATAAAATTACTAACATTACTGACGTTACGCCGATTCCTCACAACGGCTGTCGTCCGCCGAAGAAACGTCGCGTATAAGGGGGATTAGAAAATGGCTCGTTATATTGGACCTACCTGTAAATTGTCTCGCCGTGAAGGCACTGATCTTTTTTTAAAGAGTGGTGCGCGTGCGTTAGACTCAAAATGTAAAATTGAAACTGCACCTGGCCAACATGGCCAACGTCGTGGTCGTTTGTCTGACTATGGTGTGCAGTTGCGTGAAAAGCAAAAAGTTCGTCGTATTTACGGCATTCTGGAAAAGCAATTCCGCGGTTACTACAAAGAAGCAGCTCGTCGTAAAGGCGCAAGCGGTGAAAACTTGTTGAAGCTGTTGGAGTGCCGTTTAGATAACGTTGTATATCGTATGGGCTTCGGTTCAACTCGCGCTGAATCACGTCAATTGGTATCTCACAAGGCAATTAGCGTTAACGGCAAGACTGTTAATGTTGCTTCTTTCCAAGTAGGTGCTGGTGATGTAGTTGCTGTGCGTGAAAAAGCTAAGAAACAACTGCGTGTACAAAACGCGTTGAACTTGGCAGGTCAACGCAGCAATGTTGAGTGGGTAGATGTGAATGGCGAGAAAAAAGAAGGCGTATTCAAGCGCGTTCCTGATCGCATTGATTTACCTGCTGACATCAACGAGAACCTCATCGTCGAGCTTTACTCCAAGTAAGGGACGAACCGCTAACAGGTGTGGCTATGCAGACTGCAGTAAACGAATTTTTAACTCCGCGTCATATCGATGTTTCAGAAAGTGGCCCAACACGCGCGCGCGTGGTGTTGGAACCCCTGGAGCGTGGCTTTGGACATACTTTAGGCAATGCGTTGCGTCGTATTTTGCTTTCGTCAATGGCGGGTTGCGCTATTACAGAAGTCGAAATAGATGGTGTGTTGCATGAGTACAGCGCAATTGAAGGTGTTCGTGAGGATGTTATTGAAATCCTTTTGAACCTCAAGGGTGTTGCAGTAATTATGCACGGTAAGGATCACGCGGTTCTTACTTTGACTAAAAAAGGCCCTGGCGTTGTTACTGCTGCTGATATTCAAGTTGATCATGACGTGGAAATTAAAAATCCCGATCATGTAATTGCGAACATCACTGGCAATACCGAATTGAAAATGCGCTTAACCATTGCTCGTGGTCGCGGGTATCAACCAGCTGATAGTCGTCGTCGCGATGATGATGAGAGTCGCGCTATTGGTCGTTTGCAGTTGGATGCATCATTCAGCCCGGTTAAGCGTTTGGCTTATAGTGTTGAGAGTGCTCGTGTTGAGCAGCGTACTGACTTGGATAAGTTGATTTTGGATTTAGAGACCAATGGTACTATAGACCCTGAAGAAGCTATTCGTCGTGCGGCTACTATTCTGCAGCAACAGCTTGCAGTATTTGTTGATCTTGAAGGCGAAAAACAATCAGCTCCAGAACAAAAAGAAGAGGCTATTGATCCGATTCTTTTACGTCCTGTTGATGATCTTGAGCTTACTGTTCGTTCAGCAAACTGCTTGAAAGCAGAGAATATTTACTACATTGGTGATTTGATTCAGCGCACCGAAGTGGAGCTGTTGAAGACGCCAAACTTGGGTAAAAAATCTCTTACCGAGATTAAAGATGTACTTGCGTCACGCGGTCTGTCTCTTGGTATGCGTTTGGAAAACTGGCCCCCGGCCAGTTTGAGAAACGACTAAAAAACCTGAAGCCACATACAGATATCATTAAGGTGATATTTGTATGTGGTTTTTATTATTAGTTTGCCCGTTAACTCACTTCGGTGCGGGTGATTAACGAGATTGCTATTAGCAATCCATTTTTGAAGGGTATGTCTCATGCGTCATAAATTAAGTGGTCGTCAATTAGGCCGTAATGCATCTCACCGTAAAGCTATGTTTCGTAACATGGTTATTTCCTTGGTTGAGCATGAATTGATTAAAACTACTTTGCCAAAAGCAAAAGAACTGCGTCGTTTTGCAGAGCCTTTGATTACTTTGGCTAAAGTAGATAGCGTTGCTAACCGTCGTTTGGCTTTCGCACGTTTGAATAGCAAAGAAGCGGTAGGTAAGTTGTTCAGCCAGCTTGGCCCTCGTTACAACACCCGTCCAGGTGGCTACGTTCGCATTTTGAAATGTGGTTTCCGTGCCGGTGATAAGGCGCCGATGGCTTATGTAGAGTTGGTTGATCGTCCAGCTAAGGCTGTTGAAGTTGCTGTAGACGCTGAATAAGTGTTCAACAATCGTTAGCAAAAAGGCCAAGCAGTAATGCTTGGCCTTTTTGTTTTTGGAGTAAAAATACTTATGTGTCTGATTTTTGCCTCATAAGTCACATTTGTCTGCTCGGTTCTATAGTCAATGTCGCACAAAAGTTTCAGCTATTGTCGACTTTTTTAAGATTAGAAAATCGCTAAAATGACTAACACAGGGATGCTGATCAGGACAGGATGTTGTGATTAGAGGATTAAGTTTTAGGATGAAACTTATCTAGGGATGTGAAGACAATTAGGCATGATGCCGTACGATCATGATGATCGGATTACCCAGGCAGGGAGCAACGGGGCTTGCAGGAAGCAAAGCCCCTATTTTTCTTTTTAGTAAATTATGCTTTTGTTTTTTCGCTCTTGACGCGCTTAGCTTTTTTACTTGTGACGACATTCAGCATCGGGGCAAGGAATCGCCCAGTATGTGAATGCGTTAGTTGCGCTATTTCTTCTGGTGTTCCAGTTGCGATAATCTGGCCTCCGCCGCTCCCTCCTTCCGGCCCTAAATCAACTACCCAATCTGCAGTTTTAATTACATCCAAATTATGCTCGATTACCACAACGGTATTGCCGTGATCGCGCAGGCGATGCAGTACGTTGAGCAATTGCTGGATGTCGTAGAAATGTAAACCGGTTGTGGGTTCGTCCAAAATGTAGAGCGTTTTTCCTGTGTCGCGTTTGGATAATTCTTTCGCCAGTTTTACCCGCTGTGCTTCGCCGCCGGACAAGGTTGTTGCTGACTGTCCTAAACAGATATAGGACAGACCCACATCGATAAGTGTTTGCAGCTTGTTGGCGATGGAAGGGACGGCATCAAAGAATGCACGTGCATCTTCAATTGTCATTCCCAAAACTTCGTTGATGTTTTTCCCTTTGTATTTCACATCCAGTGTTTCGCGATTGTAGCGTTTACCTTTGCAGACATCGCAGGGAACGTAAACGTCGGGCAAAAAGTGCATTTCTACTTTGGTTACACCGTCGCCCTGACAGGCTTCGCAGCGCCCGCCTTTTACGTTAAAACTAAAGCGACCGGGTTGATAACCACGTGAGCGCGATTCTTGAGTGCCAGCAAACAATTCGCGAATTGGCGTGAAGATGCCGGTATAGGTGGCAGGATTTGAACGCGGTGTGCGACCAATCGGGCTCTGGTCGATATCCACGCATTTATCAAACAAATTCATTCCTTCGATTGACTCATAAGGCGCGGGTGTCAAAGTGGTCGCACCATTCAGTGCGGTTGCTGCCAGAGGGTGGAGCGTAGCGTTGATTAGGGTTGATTTGCCCGAGCCAGAAACACCCGTCACACAGGTCATCAGGCCGACTGGTATTTCCAGCGTAACGTTTTGTAGGTTATTACCCTTGGCGCCTACAAGACGCAGCATCTGCTTCTTATCGAATGGGTTGCGCTTTTCCGGAATGGCAATCGACCTTGTGCCGCTTAGGTATTGGCCGGTAATCGAGTCCTTATTGGCCATAACAGCTTTGACGTTGCCTTGGGCGATAACTTGTCCACCGTGTACGCCCGCACCTGGGCCAATGTCGATGACATGATCGGCTTGGCGGATGGCGTCTTCATCGTGCTCCACCACAATCACGGTATTACCTATATCGCGCAAATGGGTGAGGGTTTTGAGTAGGCGCTCGTTGTCCCGTTGATGTAAGCCGATGGACGGCTCATCAAGAATGTACATGACGCCAACCAAACCTGCACCGATTTGACTAGCTAGGCGGATACGTTGAGCTTCACCTCCGGAAAGTGTTTCAGCACTGCGATTGAGTGTTAGGTAATTTAGGCCTACATCCACCAAAAAGCGGAAGCGGTCGCGTAATTCTTTCAGAATCTTATCGGCGATGCCTGCTTTACGGCCGGTAAACGCCAGCTTCATGTAGTAATCATAAGCATCAGCGACGGGCATTTCGGTGATGCTTGGGAGTGGGCGCTCATCGATAAACACATTGCGCGCTTCTACGCGCAAACGTGTGCCTTCACATTCAGGGCAAGGTTGGCTTGATAAAAACTTGGTTAGATCTTCACGCACTGAATTGGATTCAGTATCGCGATAGCGGCGCTCCATATTGGTCAGCACACCTTCAAAGCTGTGGCTGCGTTTGTATACATCGCCGCGATCATTGATGTAGTTAAATTCGATAATCTCTTCACCCGAGCCGTACAGCACCGCTTCGCGCTGTTTGGCTTTGAGTTTTGCCCATGGTGTGTTCACGTCGAATGCATAGTGTTTGGCGAGCGAGGCGAGCATGTGAAAGTAATAAACATTGCGTTTGTCCCAGCCGCGAATTGCGCCTTCGGATAGGCTCAATGCAGTATCTTGAATTACCTTATCTTCATCAAAAAATTGATGCACACCCAATCCGTCGCAAGTTGGGCAAGCACCCGCGGGGTTGTTGAACGAGAACAGACGCGGTTCGAGTTCGGTCAGGCTGTAATCGCAAATCGGGCAGGCGTGTTTGGATGAAAACAAACGGTCGGGCGCTTCACCGTCCATATAATTAATGCAGGCGATACCTTCTGATAAGTTCAGCGCAGTTTCAAACGACTCCGACAGGCGCAGTTTTAAATCTTCGCGCACTTTAAAGCGGTCGATGACAACTTCGACGGTATGTTTCTTTTTCTTGTCGAGTTTTGGTGTGTCATCCAAGTCGCAGAGAATGCCGTCGATGCGCGCGCGAATAAAACCATCACGTTTTAGTTGTTCAAAGACATGCAGGTGCTCGCCCTTGCGGTCGCGAATCACCGGCGCCAGCAGCATCAGCTTAGTGCCTTCCGGTAATGCGAGAGTCGTATCCACCATCTCGCTAATCGTCTGCGCGGTCAGTGGTGCGCCGTGTTCCGGGCAGCGCGGCTCCCCCACTCGCGCATAGAGCAAGCGCAGATAATCATAAATTTCAGTGATGGTGCCCACGGTAGAACGCGGGTTGTGCGAGGTGGATTTTTGTTCGATGGAGATGGCAGGGCTTAAGCCTTCTACGTGATCGACATCGGGTTTTTCCATCATCGATAAAAATTGGCGCGCATAAGTAGAAAGGGATTCCACATAACGGCGCTGACCTTCGGCGTAAAGCGTATCAAACGCCAGTGACGACTTGCCCGAACCAGATGGCCCGGTAATCACCACAAGCTTGTCCCGTGGGATATCAAGATCAATGTTTTTGAGATTGTGAGTGCGTGCACCCCTGACAATAATTTTGTCCATCTACTGCTTTCCGCCTATGGCCGTTCAAAAGGATCGATTATACGTGAATAGATTGCCAGCAGATGTCAGCAGGGTAATTAATCCAATCTTGCGCAGGATTTACAGGTCGCCAGCGGCTTGAGTTGGTACACTGTCGGCCTTTTAATAATTGACGCTTTTTTTCACCTCTACCGACACCTGATCCCATGCAAGAATCTACTGATACCTCCATTGTGCGTTCGGCGCCTGTCACCTTTGAGCGCAAGGTGGTCTACTCGTTGGCGGCGCTGTACACCTTTCGTATGTTTGGCTTGTTTATGCTGCTGCCGGTATTGGCGCTCTATGGCACTGAATATGCGCATCACAGCCCTTTTTTGCTCGGCTTGGCTTTGGGCGCCTATGGATTTAGTCAGGCGCTGCTGCAGATTCCATTTGGGGTGATGTCTGACCGCATCGGGCGCAAGCCGTTAATTCTCGCTGGCTTGATTGTATTTGTGCTGGGTAGTGTGGTCGCGGCCCTGGCGGACTCGGTATACGGTTTGATTCTCGGGCGTATCCTGCAGGGCGGCGGGGCAATATCGGCAGTGGTGATGGCGCTGTTGACCGACCTTACTTCGGATGAAAATCGCACCAAGGCGATGGCAACGATTGGTGCATCAATTGGTGTTTCTTTCTCGGTCGCCATGACGGTCGGCCCGCTGCTCGCTGCGTGGGGTGGGGTGGGGGCGATCTTCTGGCTGACGGCTATTTTGGGTTTGGTGGGGATCTATATTCTGCTGAAGCTGGTGCCCGATGTGGCCAAGACCACCAGCTCCAAGCGCGAGGCGGTAGCGGTGCCAGGGTTGCTGCGCGATACCCTTATGCATCCGCAGTTGCTGCGTTTAAATGTCGGGATTTTTGTGCTGCATTTTGTGCTTATGTCGAGTTTTGTGGTGCTGCCGCTGATGCTGCAAGATCAATTGCAGATCGCGCGGGAATACCACGGCCTCATCTATTTCCCGCTGCTCGCCTTCGCTTTTGTCTTGATGCTGCCGTTTGTGATCATCGCTGAGAAGCGACGCAAAATTAAAAGCGTATTTCTGATTGCTGTCGCACTACTGTTGGTGACTGAGCTGGCGCTGACGCTGGTTGGCGGTAGCCGCATTGCCGCATTGCTGGTGTTGTTCCTATTTTTCATCGCCTTCAATATTCTGGAGGCGACTCAACCCTCCATGGTCAGCAAAATTGCCCCCGCTGGCGCCAAGGGTACTGCGACGGGTATTTACTCCACCTTTCAAGTGCTTGGCGTATTTGGCGGCGGCGCATTAGGGGGATTGCTGTTGCAGCATCAGGGCGCAAACGCCGTATTTTTACTCAATGCCGTGTTGGTAATGATTTGGCTGGCGGTCGCTTGGTCGATGAAACCGCCGCACTTTTTGGCCAGTGTGCTCATTCCTCTGCGAGGGCAAAATCATCAAGTCTTGGCGGAGAAACTGCGCGCGGTAGATGGTGTAGCTGAGGTGGTGATTGTCGCCTCGGAAAATACGGTTTACCTGAAAGTGGATCAGCGTCGTGTTGATCGCAAACAGCTGGCGGCGATTGTGGCGGAAGTGTAAAGTATCCAGCGCTCCGCACGGGGCAACAACCCATCAACCTGAATGCCGCACTGTAACGACAGAATGCGGATACTCGGACAATCAAGAGGAATGCAGCATGGCTCGCGGTATTAATAAAGTCATTTTGATCGGCAACATCGGGCAAGACCCCGAAGTGAAATATATGCCCTCCGGCGGCGCCGTGACCAACGTCAGCGTAGCCACTTCTGAGACTTGGAAAGACAAAAACACCGGTCAACCGCAAGAGCGCACTGAATGGCACCGCGTTGTATTCTTCAATCGTCTGGGCGAGATCGCGGGCGAATATCTGAAAAAAGGCTCCAAGGTTTATATCGAAGGTTCACTGCGTACCCGTAAGTGGCAGGCGCAAGATGGCACCGATCGCTATACCACTGAAATCGTCGCCAGCGAAATGCAAATGCTCGACGGTCGCGGTGACAACCAAGGCAGCGGCATGGGCGGTGGCGCCGGTATGGGCGCAGCGGCAATCGCCAACAGCTTTGATCAAACTCCCCAGTACAACAATGCCCCTGCCGGCAATAACCAGGGTGGCTATCAGCAGCCAGCGCGCGCGCCACAACAACCGGCTCCGCAGCACAGTGCACCGCAACAACCGGCCGGGTTTGACTCGTTTGATGACGATATCCCCTTTTAAAACCGGAAACACATACAACTATAAAAATGGCTCTTCGGAGCCATTTTTTTTATGGCGCTGTTTCTTGTTAACTCTGAATTGTTTAAAGATGTGTCAACGTATGGCGCACGTATTGATATTGCCGATGCCAAGCGGCAGACTCCAATAGACCTCGTACAAGTCGAGGAATGTAGAGCCACAACCGAGTTTTTATGCCTTTTTGTAAGGCACGTTTTCTCAGACCTGATTAAAACCTAAGGGATAAATGATGATAAATAAGTACCTTGCAATCGTTTCACATAAATCTGTTCGTATCGCCTGCACCGGATTATTGGCCGCCGTATGCGCCGCCTCTGCGTTTGCGCACAAAGAAGTGATGCACGAGCGTCATGAAGGTTTTGAAGATATGGGCGGCGCTATGAAAGCAATCAATGGCCAGCTGAAAAGCGATGCGCCAAATATCGCCAAAATCGATAAAAATGCCGAAGTGATTGCCGCCTTGGCGGTCAAAGTAGCGGGTTGGTTCCCTAAGGGTAGTGGCCCGGAGGCAGGCAAAACCGACGCACTGCCATCCATTTGGGAAAAGCCGGAAGAATTCAGCAAAAGCACCGAGGATTTTGTCGCAGCCAGTAAAGCCCTGACGGCCGCGACCAAGGGTAGTGATGTAGCCGCGATCAAAAAACAATTTATGGCGCTCAAAGAAACCTGCGGTTCCTGTCACGATAGTTTCCGCGCCGATTAATTCCCATGAGCCAAACCACACCCACAGCGGTAATCACCGCCCAGCAGCGGCTATGGGACTGGCCAGTGCGCATTTGCCACTGGTCGATGGTGATGCTGATCGCCGCCTGCTGGTGGACGGCAGAAGAGCATGAAATTGTGTATCACAGTTACTGTGCCTATGCGCTGTTGGGGGTGGTGCTGTTTCGCATTTACTGGGGCTTTTTTGGCAGCAGTACTGCGCGCTTTAGCCAGTTTCTACGCAAGCCCAGCGCGGTGTTTGCCTACCTGAAAAGCCTTGGGCAGCGCGAGGTAAAACCCGCGAGCGGGCACAACCCGCTTGGTGGTTACAGCGTGTTGGCACTTTTGTTTGTTGTGCTGCTGCAAATCGGCTTGGGTTTATTTGCAATCGATGTAGATGGTTTTGATGGCGGCCCCTTTGCCGATTATCTCAGTTTCAAAACCAGCCGCATGATTACCGGCTGGCATGAAATCATCTTTAATGTGTTATTGGCATTTATCGCTCTGCATATTGCGGCGATTGTGTATTACCTCCTCTGGCGCCGCCAGAATTTAACCGCCGCTATGCTGCGCGGAAAAACCTCTGCACCCGGCATCACACCCATGCAACCTGCAAGTATCACACGTGCTATCGCCGGTATTGCTCTGGCAGGTTTAAGTGTCTGGCTGATCTTGTCGCTACCTTTCTGATTGGCGGCTATTCACTCCCTACTGGGGCTATAGGTTAAGCCTTGGCAGGTAGCCACCGGGGACAATTCCGAATACCGAGAGAATGATCAGAATCAGCATAGGGCAGGCTGATCTGGGAGGCGGTGCGCTAGCACACAGAGGGGGATGGCGCGACTGAAAATACCCGCAAAAAACCTTGGCCAATTCGGACATTTCTGGATACACTTTATTTGTCTTATAATATTAAGACATTATCAATCACAACCTACCTCATAACAATAATTTGCAGGTGACTACTATGTTTACACGTTTACTCGCAGGCCTTGGCCTTTGGGTGCTGAGCTTTACCGCATCGGCGATGACTCTCTCAGGTTTAATCAACTCGCACGACCCTGGCACTATTACTAAAGATGGCAACACCTACTTTCATTTCACTACCGGTACCGGCATTTGGTATTCGACATCGACCAACCTGACTGCTTGGGCTGGGGCGGCTAGCCCGGTATTTACTACTTACCCTTCATGGATTTACAGCAAGGTTCCTAACTTCAGCGGATCATTCTGGGCGCCGGATGTGATCCATATGAATGGCTATTACTACCTCTATTACTCGGTATCTACTTTCGGGACCTCAGTGTCGGCTATTGGTGTTGCGCGCACCGCATCACTCACCTCGCCCAGCTGGACAGATTTGGGCATTGTGGTCGAATCATGGGGTGGCAGTGCAGAAATTAATGCGATCGATCCGGCGTTGTATCGCGATCATGACGGCAAAGTGTATATGAGTTACGGCTCTTTCTTTGGCGGCATCGGCATCGCTGAAATTAATCAAAGCAGCGGTAAATTAAATGGCAGTGTGACAAAAATTTACGGCGGCAATCACGCCGATATTGAGGCGCCTTATATTTCTCGCGATGGTGATTACTATTATTTGTTTATCAATCGTGGCGCTTGCTGTAATGGCGCAAGCAGCACCTATTACATTCAGGTTGCACGCTCTACTTCTATAAATGGCCCCTACAGCGATGTGCGCACACTCATGCCCAATACCGATGGCAAATACAAAGGCCCTGGTCATATTGGTGTATTAAAACAAGATGGCTGCAATTATGTCTCTACCCATTATTACGATTTGAATGATAACGGCGCAGCCAAGCTCGATATTTTAAAAATGACCTACAGCAATGGTTGGCCAACATTAACGCGCAATTTTTCTGTCGCGAGTTGTGGTGGGGTGAGCGATGGTTTGTATCGCATTACCGCGCGCCACAGTAATAAAGACTTAATGCCTGCCGCAAAATCTAGCGCCAACGGCGCCATGATCCAGCAAGAAACTTGGAATAACTACCGCGCGCAGCAGTGGTATCTGATTAATCAGGGCACCGGATATTACAGCGTGATTAATGCAGCCAGCTTGAAAAGTATGGATGTGTATAACAACTCAACCGCTGCAGGTGCCAATATTGCCCAGTGGGACTATTGGGGCGGCGCAGGGCAAAAGTGGAGCCTGACCAATAGTAGTGGTTATTACACACTTAAATCGCAACTGAGCAATTTACCATTGGATATTTTTAATTTAAGTACCGCTAATGGTGCGCAAGTGATTCAGTGGAATGCAACAGGTGCAACCAATCAACAATTTAGTTTGACGCGGTTGAAATAAATGCAGGTTGGAAAAGCCAACGATGCGGTAAAGCTGTAAGTCAGTTAACCGTCGTCACTCCCGCTTGCGGGAGTCCAGTTTGTAATTTAAAACCTATGGACTCCCACAGGTGGGAGTGACTTTATTGAGAGTGACGTTATAAAGATGCAAGATATTTACACGCTTAAAAATTATAAACAGGATGAAAAAAAATTATGAAAAAAATAGGCAGTTATTTGGTCATGCTCGGTGTTTTTGTATTGGCAGGGTGCAGCAAATCAGCCCCGGAGTTGCTTACCAGCCCCGATAAACAAATACAGGTTAAAGTTTTTGTCACCCAGCAAAATACACTGGCCTATTCAGTTGATCGTGCGTCACAGCCGGTTATTCTCGAGTCAGATTTAGGGCTGCAATTAACTGCGGCGGATTTCACCCAAGGTGTGGCGATAGATTCCCGGTCATCGATTGTATCGGTAGCCGATGATTACACCATGCGCGTAGGTAAAAAGAGCAAGATTAGCTATCAGGCCAATGAACAGACATTTATTGTTAAAAACGCGCAACAACAAAAACTGCAGATTGGATTTCGTGTATCCAATGATGGTGTTGCATTTCGCTATAGCGTGAATGATCCTTCTATTGCGCAAAAACAATTTGTAAAAGAAACAACCAGTTTTAATTTTTCTCCTACGGCTAAGGCTTGGCTGCAGCCTATGTCCGTTGCGCAAACCGGCTGGAGTAATACCAATCCCTCCTATGAAGAACATTATCAAGCCGATGTGCCAGTGGGCACCGAATCGACGTTAAAACAGGGTTGGGTTTTTCCGGCATTGTTTAACGCAGCTGATCACTGGCTTGCCATTTCAGAAACCGGCATGGATGGCACTTGGCATGGTTCCCATTTGCAGTTAGGTGAAAAGCCAGGTGAATACACCATTGTGCCGCCGCAAACACCCGAAGTATTTATTTCAGCAAAGGGTGAAAAAGGCGCGCTTCTGGCCAATGCGACAGATACACTGGAATCTCCCTGGCGAATTATTGCGTTAGGTTCATTGGCGCAACTAATGGAATCTACCTTAGGGACGGATTTGGCCGCGCCAGCAATTCCAATCGATGAGGGTTTTATCAAGCCAGGTCACAGTTCATGGAGTTGGGCGATTTTAAAAGACGATTTCACCACCTTTGATGTGCAGAAAAAATTTATCGATTACGCCGCCGATATGCATTGGGATTACACTTTGATCGATGCGGATTGGGATAAAAAAATTGGCTATGAAAAATTGCAGGAATTGGTTGATTACGCCGCACAAAAAAATATCGGTGTATTGGTTTGGTATAACTCCTCGGGTGATTGGAATGAAACGCCTTATACCCCCAAGAGCCAGTTAATTTCTCACGAGCTGCGTGTAGCTGAATTTTCGCGCTTGCAAAAAATAGGTGTTAAAGGCGTAAAAATAGATTTCTTTGGCGGCGACGGACAATCATTTATGCAGTATTACATTGATATTTTGCAAGACGCAGCCGCCCATGAATTATCGGTCAATTTTCACGGGGCGACTCTGCCGCGCGGTTGGCAGCGCACCTATCCCAATTTGATGACGATGGAATCGATCAAGGGTTTTGAGTTCACTACATTTTCGCAAGCCGACCAAGACCCGGTTGCTGCACATGTTGTCACCGCCTTATTTGCCCGTAATTTATTTGACCCTATGGACTATACGCCTATGGCCTTTGGCGATATTCCCAGTATCAAACGCGTAACCGAAAATTCCTTTGAGTTGGCCGAATCTGTATTGATGATTTCCGGTATTCAACACTTTGCGGAAATTCCCGAGGGAATGGCGACTGCGCCCGAGTACGTTAAAAATTTCCTGCGCGATTTGCCACGCGAGTGGGACGAGGTGAAATTTATCGATGGCTACCCGGGCAAGTTTGTGGTGATTGCACGTAAAGCGGGCGATGCCTGGTATATCGCCGGTATTAATGCGGAAAGTGAAGCTAAAACTCTGACGTTGGATTTAAGTTTTGTGGGCGATAAAACTGGCGAATTAATTACCAGTGGTGAAGCAGAACGCGATTTTTCTCACGAGGAAATAGACAGCAAAACGCCACAAACAATTACCTTGCGCCCCAGTGCTGGTTTTGTGATGGTGTTGAAATAAACGTTTACCGTAGGTTGCTGGTGAGCCTGCGAACCGCAACATGACCATGTCGCCGCGTCAACCAAAAGCCAAGTGGAGCATTGAATATGGTTTCGGTGTGAATTGATAGATGGCCATGTTGCGGTTCGTTCCTCACCAGCAACCTACAAAAAATACAAAGCAAATACAAAAAATACAAAAAATGTAAAAGTGAGAGAGCAAACACAATGATTAAAAAATTAGTAACCGGTCTGCTGCTGCCAATTATTTTATCGGCCTGTGCAACCAAAGAGCCCAATAAACCACCTGCAACCAGTGCGGAAAATTCCAACACCTTTACTAATCCCATCTTCCCCAATGGCGCTGACCCTTGGCTTGAATATTTTCAGGGCAATTATTATTTGACCACCACGACCTGGACATCCCAACTTGTGATGCGTAAATCACCCACGCTTGCCGGTCTTGCCAGTGCAACGCCAATCCATATTTGGTCTGAAAGTGAATTGGAGCGCTGCTGTAATTTTTGGGCGTTTGAATTTCATCGTTTGAAAACCGAAAAAGGTTATCGCTGGTATGTGATGTATACCTCGGGCATCGCGGAAAATTATGATCGCCAACATTTAAGTGTGATTGAAAGCCAGGGCGATGATCCGCTTGGCCCTTACACTTATAAAGGCTCACCAATGCCGGATATCTGGAATATCGACGGTAATTATTTTGAACATAATGGCGAGTTATATTTACTTTGGTCGCAATGGGTGAGAGACGAGCAAACGATTTGGATTTCTAAAATGACTAACCCCTGGACGGTGACCGGTGAGCGAGTAATGATTTCGCGCCCGCAATACGAATGGGAATTTTCCGGTATGAAAGTCAATGAGGGGCCGGAAATGATTAAACGTAATGGCAAAACCTATATGGTTTACTCGGCGAGCTTTTGCAATACACCGGATTACAAATTGGGTTTGATTGAATTAGTGGGTAATGATCCGCTCAAGCCTGAATCATGGCATAAGTTCGATCAACCGGTGTTTAGCAAAGCCAATGGTGTTTACGGCCCCGGCCACAATGGTTTTTTTAAATCCCCCGATGGCAGTGAAGATTGGTTGATTTATCACGGCAACGCCAGTGAGTTAGAAGGTTGCAGTTCAACGCGCTCGCTGCGTGCACAAAAATTTGCCTGGAATGATGACGGTACCCCTAATTTTGGCGAGCCAGCGGCAGCCGGTGAAAAAGTCACTTCTCCCTCCGGCGAAAATGGCCCGCTGATTACCAGGGTACAAGGCATACAAGTACAATTAGTTAGCAAAGCGAATCACCAATGCGTGGCAGATGCAAACGGCAAGGTCAACAGCGCAGATTGCAATAGCGCCGCGGCAAGTTGGACACTGGATTACACCACCAATGGTAATTACCGTTTGGTGAATGCGGCCGGATTATTTTTAGGGCAGGGCGATGACCAATGCAGTGCAAGTAAAATGGCGGATTTAAATGCAGCACCATGGTACAACCAGCTTTGCCAACAATGGCAATTAGTGCCGCACGACAAGGGCTGGTTAACACTGGTGAATGCGCAAACCAAACAGGAATTGCAATTTGCTGATTGCAAAGAACCTGCCCCCGCCGTAGCGGGCAAAAAATCCGTAGAAGATGTGCCGCAATTTATCGCGCAAAAACCCGCGTGTAATTTGTGGCGTATTCAACCGGTACAACAAGTAGCGATTACCAGTGTGCAAAGCGGTAAGGCTATTACTGCCGCAAACGCGAAAACGGGCAGTAACATCGAGCAAGATGAATGGCACAACAAGGCGAGCCAGCGTTGGTTATTGGTCAATACACAAGAGGGCTATTACCAAATTCAATCCAGTAACGATTCTGCTTTATGCATCGCGGTTGCGAATCAATCTATAGTGCCGGGCAGCAATGCCGAATTGGCTGCTTGCGGTGATACTCACGCTCAATGGCAAATCGATTTCCTTGCCGACGGAACGGTTAAGTTGGCGAACCGAAAAAGTAATCTGGCTCTGGATTTAGCCCACTGCGGTTTGGCCAATCACACCAATTTTGCACAGAGCCAATGGTCAGATTCCAACTGCCAAAAATTTCAATTGAAGCCAATCGACTAGCGAATTATTCAACTTGCCTCCCAGGCTCTGCCTGGGAGTTTATTCCCCTACTCCCCGCTTTTTAGCAACCACTCCCGCCCCTGGTCCTCATTGACAATAGTACTTGTCGCATGTATACAAGTGCACTAACTGTTCAATTATAATAATTCGTTCCCGGTATTTTCTGTTGGCGGCTATACGTGTGCTGATTTTTACCGGGATTTTTGTGTATTTCTATCTGGTTTTTCAGCGATGGCAGGCTTTTATCGAAATGTGGCGATTGGGTCATTTATTATGATGATCTTGAGCGCATGCATTTTTTATCTAGGTTATAAAAAATCCCAGCTGAGCCTGCCATTATTTCCTGAGCGCGACCAAAGTTTGGTATGGAAGGTGGCGATAGAGCCGGAACAACCAAAAGGAAAAACCCAATTACGGGTAAAAAATGAAGTGGGAAATATGGAATATGAGTTTCTGCTTGATCCGGCGCAGAAGTTTCCCTATAGCCATTATTCCCTCTATTTTGTCGATGCCATTCAAACTGCACTGCAGGTGGATCTAACCGCTTATCAAACTGTGTCGTTCAGTATTAGTTGTGATCCCAAAAATGTGCTGTTATTTACCCTGTTTAGTTTTGACGACAAGGTGACTGATTTAACTAACTTGGTCACCCGGCGTGTATCTTCAACTGCCTTCACCTGCACCCAAGCCTGGAATAGGGTCACCATTGAGTTGGATGATCTGGAAACGCCGCAATGGTGGTTGGGGCGATACGGTTTTGATTACAGTGAAAAAAGCTATCGGCTCGATAAAACCATGGGCTTTGCCTGGGTGAATTCCTTACAAAGTCCGGTTGATACCTTGTCTACTGTAAAACTAACCGACATTCAATTGTCTGGTTCGGCGCCGCGCTATATTTATGGCGCCAGTATTTTGGTGGCGTGTTTATGGCTGTTGTTTTTTGTGTGGCAACTGCGCCGTTACACAAGGGAATTGACGCTGGAGATACGCGCGCGCGTTAAGGATGATCAGCCGTTGATGGCCTATAAAAAATTATTTATCGCGCCACAAAAAGACAAAGAAAAAGAGGCGCTGCTGCGTTATATGGCGACGGAATACACCAATCACGATTTAAGTCTTGAGGCGACAATTGCATCGCTCAATATGAATCGGAATAAGATAAATGACCTATTAAAAGAAGAGTTGGGGCTGACGTTCACCGGTTATCTTAACAAGCTGCGCCTGACTGAGGCGGCGCGTTTATTAACCGAGAGTACCCATGTGAATGTCTCTGAAATCGCTTATGCGGTGGGTTATAACAATGTGCCGTACTTTAATAAGTTGTTTAAGCAAGAATATGGCTGTGCGCCAAAAACCTTCAAAACCTTGTATCAGTCAAATGATTTGCAATAGGGCAGATCATCCACGGTAAAGCACACAATTGTTTTAATAAAGCACACAATTGTTTTAATAAAGCACACAGCGATGATTTTATCGGCGAAAAATATTTTATATGGAGATTGGTTGGTGCTTCCAGCAGTTTAAATCCCTTTCATTATTCGCATTATTGTTTTCATTTTTCGCACGCTGAAAGAGGTTGTGCGAAAAATGAAAAGATTATTAATCAAATTTCGCTATCTTCCTCGTCTCTCCACCCCTTAATTGCGGGTTCGCAACTACATAACAATAAATGCAGTTTTACTCACTCCTCACATTGGGTTTACAGCGTTAGGCCAACAACCATTGGCTGAAACACTTTCTATTGCTCCATCGCTACTCTTATCGGAGATTAAAATAATGCGCAGCTTAACAATATTTCCTGGGCACATTGCTCAGGCTCTTAAACGAACTCGCCATCTGGTTACTGCTGGTGCTTTGTTGGCCGTTGCGGCGCAAGGCGCCTCTGCCGCGTGTACCTACAATATTGATAATGAATGGAATACCGGTTTTGTCGCGAGCATCACTATCAAAAATGATACAGGTGCGGCGATTAATAATTGGAATATTAATTGGAGTTATTCCGCCAACCGCATCACCAACTCCTGGAATGCAAATCTTTCTGGTTCGAACCCCTACACAGCAAGCAATCTGGGCTGGAATGGCAATATAGCTCCAGGTCAATCTATTTCCTTTGGCTTTCAGGGAAATAAAAATAATGGCGCAGCTGCTGAGCGCCCGACCATTAATGGCGCAGCCTGTAATGGCGGCGCTGTGTCCTCGGTGCGATCCAGTGTTGCGCCAAGCTCTGTCGCTCCCAGTTCCGTCGCGCCGAGTTCTGTCGCTCCTAGCTCGATTGCGCCCAGCTCAAGCCGCAGTTCCGTTCCCAGTTCTGTAGCACCCAGCTCGATTGCAGTGACGTCCAGCAGCCGATCTTCAGTGGCACCGGCGCCGCGCAAATTTGTCGGCAATATCACTACCTCAGGTGCAGTGCGATCTGATTTTATTAATTACTGGAATCAAATCACGCCGGAAAATGAAGGCAAGTGGGGCTCGGTAGAGGCCACACGCGACCAATATAACTGGGCGCCGCTCGACCGTATTTACGCGTATGCGCGGCAGCACAATATTCCGGTGAAAGCGCATACTCTTGTGTGGGGGAGCCAATTCCCGAGTTGGATTAATAATTTGAGTGCAGCGGAGCAAGCGGCGGAAATTGAAGAGTGGATTCGCGATTACTGCGCGCGCTACCCGGATACCGCAATGATCGATGTAGTCAATGAAGCTACCCCCGGCCATGCCCCGGCAGCCTTTGCACAAAATGCATTTGGTAATAATTGGATTATTAAATCCTTCCAGCTGGCGCGCCAATATTGCCCTAACGCAATATTGATTTTGAACGATTACAACGTGCTGAGTTGGAACACCGCTGAATTTATCACCATGGCAACCCCTGCGATTAATGCCGGTGTGGTAGATGCATTGGGTATGCAGGCGCACGGCCTCGCGGATCGCCCATTGTCAGAAACCACCAACAAGTTGAATCAAATCGCGGCATTGGGTTTACCGATTTATATTTCAGAATATGACATCGAAAAAACCAATGATCAGGAGCAGCTGCAAGTGATGCAACAACAATTCCCGCTGTTCTATAACCATCCTTCGGTCAAAGGGATTACCTTGTGGGGTTATGTAGTGGGCAAAACCTGGCGCGATGGCACTGGCCTGATTCAAGAAAACGGTACACCGCGCCCAGCGATGACCTGGTTGATGAATTACCTCGCCACTAATGCAACGTCCAGCCAGAGTTCGGTTGCCAGTTCATCCAGATCGAGCCAATCATCGGCGATTATTTCCAGCTCATCTTCAAGTGTGATTGTTCCCGCAACATCCAGCAGTTCGCTGTCATCCACCAGCTCAGCGCGTTCATCCAGTTCCAGTTCAATTATTTCAACCTGGCCGGAGTTGGTGGTGGCGATTAATGCGGGCGGAGCGCAAGTGAATTACAACGGAGTGCAATACAAAGCCGATCAATACAGCACTGGCGGAACGGTACACAGCACCACGAGTAGCATCAGCAACGTCGCAGAAGGTGCGCTGTTCCAAAGTGAGCGCTACGGCACTTACGGTTATGAAATTCCAGTCACTAATTCGACTTACTCTATCGAATTACACTTCGCGGAAATTTATCAAACTACTGTCGGCAAGCGCTCGTTCAATGTATCGGTTGAAGGCAAGCAAGAGATGTATCAAGTGGATCTTTATTCATTGATCGGTGCGAACGCGGCTTACAGCTACACGGTGGATAATGTGCAAGTGACCGATGGCAAATTGAATATTGATTTAACCACTTTGGTGGATAACGCAACGCTTGCAGGCTTTGCGATTTATTCATCAACCGGCGGCAAATTGGTGGAAACAACTCCTCCAATTAATCCCGGTACCGCCAGTAAAGAAAATGAAGGTGCAGATTGCGTTTTGGGTAATCCCCCCGCTGCAACCAGCAATGCAAAATTGCCTGATCCGTTTAAAAAATATAACGGCGCGCGCATTGCATCCAAAGCAGATTGGCGCTGTCAGCGGCAGGAAACCTTGAAGCAAGTTGAAGCATCAATCTACGGCACTAAGCCGGGCAAACCACAAACCGTAACGGGCACTGTGAGCAATTCACAAATTACCGTGAATGTGCAGCACCAAGGTAAATCGGCAAGTTTTAGCGCGCGAGTAGAAATGCCAAGCAATACCAGTGGGCCGGTGCCCGCTGTGGTTGTGCTCGGTGGTTTTGGTGCAGACACCGCCACTATTAAAGCGGAAGGTGTTGCAGTTATTGTTTACGATCCTTACGTGGTTGGCGCCGAGTCGGGCAGTCGCAGTAATAAAACCGGCGCTTTCTACAGCATTTATGGCAACAACAGTTCAACAGGTTTGTTAGCCGCATGGGGCTGGGGCGTGAGCCGTATTATCGACGTGCTGGAGCAATCTGGTACTACGGTGCTGAAACCTGATGCCATCGGCGTAACCGGCTGTTCACGTTTTGGTAAAGGTGCATTTGCTATCGGCGCATTGGATCAGCGCATCGCGTTAACTATGCCGTTTGAATCCGGCAGTGGCGGTGTTCCCATCTGGCGCGGCATTCCAGGCGAAGGCGCACAAAGCCCAAGCAGTGCCTACGGTGAGACCTATTGGTTGGGCGATACCTTCGGTAATTACACTGCAGATACAAAACGTTTACCGGTAGACACGCATCAAATTATTGCACTAGTAGCACCGCGCGGATTATTCATCATGGACAACCCGCACATCGCCAACCTCGGGCCGAAATCAGCACACGCAGCGGCACTTGCGGGTGCAGAAGTGTACAAAGCCCTCGGCGCAACCAGCTCCATCACCTACCACTCCAACGTAGCCGACGGCTCACACTGCTCCATCCGCCCGGAACACAAAGCACCACTGCAAGCCAACATTCGCCGCTTCCTGAAAAAAGAATCGGCGACTACCGGCGGAATTAATGCGCGCTCAAACGCAACCGCCAATATCAATGACTGGGTAGATTGGACTACACCAACGTTGAATTAATTGTGTTGTCACCAAGGACGGCGAGTTAAACGAAAAAGCCAACATTGTTTACGCAATGTTGGCTTTTTGTTTTTTTACGGGAAAACTAATGGGGTAATAGCCTGTAATTCAAACTGGCAGAAAATGCTGTAATAGTCTCTAATTCGCATCTAGTCTCTGCAGGTAGGGTGATCCCTACCGCGAATATCGGACACCTTAGAAACTGAGTAAACTTACTCCAGAGGTGATCCATGAGCAAGAAACAATCCACGCAAACGAA
>NZ_BBUL01000072.1 GCF_000953825.1 Cellvibrio sp. OA-2007
ATTTTTTCACGCTTTGACAAACTGGATGTAATTTTTAAATTTTTCATCCAGTTTGCTTTGATCGCAGACACACTTATTTGTGTTAACAGACCCTAATGACTCGCCAGGTAATCTCATGATGAACAAATCACTGGATTCACGCGCCACATCCTCTCCCCCTCACACGAGAGAGCCACAAGTTAACACTGGCAGTGTGTTTGATGTTGCCGGAAGGCTTCCTCAGGCAAAACAACTAAAGGTGTTAAGTAGTAATTTTTTTGCTCGTAATGTACAAGCCAATATTCAGCGCGTTAAAGATAGTCGGCGCCCCCTAAGATTAAGACTCCGCAACATCTGCTCTGTCGTAATAATTGATAATCAAACCTATGAAGAACTGCTGAATGTAAGAACTCAATTAATCAAACTGGTTGAGCGAATGGAGCATAACGACGAGGCTAATCCATCTAGTTAGTTTGACGAAATGTGCGCCGGTAGCTGCACTCGATATTAGTGTCTCGTTACGAAACAGTTATCACTTGCTCGTTAGGTTTAAACTCACGCTAAATACAGCTTTAACAACTCATTGCCAGTAAAAGGACATGCTTAATGAATTCAATATAGCTATTACTTTATTTTTTGCTTCCGCGCTTTCTGTAAAACCAATACATGCTGCCGAAATCGGCATCGCGTCATTCAACCTCGCTTGGGCTGGAACAGTCAATCAATTTAAAAAACACGTAGAAGTATGTACGGCAGTAAAATGGTGCGATGTTAGAAAAGACGCTGCTTGCCAATCAAAAGTTCTTAGTGCAGCGGGAGGAAAGGCACAAAGTATGATGGTAGCCCCTTGTAATGCTTATGGACTAACGGAAAAGAAGATCGAAAAGGGAGGGTTAAAGCTATACGATCAAAAGTTAGAGGGATTGATGAACATCATAGATGAACTGATAATAAAGCACCACATTGATGTTTTTGCATTTCAAGAAGTCAAGGATGAAGAAACTGTAAAAACTATATTTGGCAATCATCTTAAAGATTTTGATATATGTGTAGCTCCACATAATGCTTTTCAAACCGTCGCCTTTGCTTGGAAAAAATCGGCATCTTCCTCTACACCCGTATGTAAGACGGAATCGACTCTATCGATAAGCGAAATCACTGATTCCGAACGTCGCTTAAGACCTGGGCTTGAACTCACACTTAGTGTCAATGGAAAGAAAATAACCTTCCTGAATATTCATTTAAAATCGAGTTGTGCCAACTTTAAAGCGGGAGGGGGGTTTCCCGGCAGAAAGCTTACCGACGATGAACCCGCTTGCAAGTTGTTGAATCAGCAAGTTGCTCCCTTAGAAAATTGGATCGAGGTGGTGTCGAAACAGTCCCCAGACTTTCTGATTCTCGGAGACTTTAACCGTAAGATAGACGAAGAGGCGTCATCCCGCGTGACTACAGACGAAATTAGATCTGACGGTAGCGATCCCAGAGGCCCCAACCCCGCCGATGAAAACGGGCACGTAAAAACCGATCTATTATGGCAAGAAATTTCCGACGGGGATCCTGGACTTACACAAATCCCGTTATCCAAATTTGAAGGGTGTACTGGATTTAAGGGTCTGGATCATATCGTGCTCAGCGCATTTCTTTTTGAAAAACAATTACCATCGATAACATCGTCAAAAGTACCGGTTGTTACCCAACCCGCACAAATAATTAAAACAAGTGATCACTGCCCACAAATAGTTGAAATAAATATTTGATGGTTAATATTTCTCATAGGGAATCTCAAATGAAAATTAAAATTAAAATTCGTAATGAAGAAGATCTAAAAAAATGGTTCAAAAACATTAGCCCTGCAATATTTCAAAATATTGATCTGACAGCGTACACCTCTATCTTTGATTCAGAAAAACTTTATGGATGCTCCTTCCTCGGATGTCAAATGGATGTCGATCTGCTTAAAGCTGCTGCTGAAGCGGGCTGTATCATATTGCCACCCATCCCAGATGCACTTGAAGATGAAATTCCATTTGAACCTTATACGATTGCACTTTACACACCGCAAGAACTCTATGCTGGCTTTAATCCAAATGATCCCTCAACGCTCGACAATTACAAAGATCGAAAAATCTATTTAACTTTTAAGGATAAGGATGGGGTTGAAAAGAAAGTTGATGATGACGTCAAATTAATTCGAAGAATGCATGACGCCACGGTCAGTGAGGCGCTAAATAATCTAATAGCACCCATCAAAACAAAAATTGTAGCAATTATGGGAGGGCACGATGTGAGCAGAGCACATCAAAGTTATGCTGATACAGCTTATCTTGCTCTTGATCTTGCAAATGAAGGATACATAATTGCCACAGGTGGAGGCCCTGGACTAATGGAAGCAGCAAATTTAGGCGCCTATGCTGCTGGATTCACGAATCCAAAAGATTTAATTGCGGAAGTAATTGAAAAAATAAAAAACCATGATGCGGTTAATAATGACTACACACCATGGATGAAGTCTGGTTACGCCGCATGGGCAGAAATGGGGGCCCCTGAGCACCCCGAAAAGTCAATGAACATAGGTATTCCAACCTGGTTTTATGGGCATGAACCCCCTAATCTATTTGCAACTGACATTGCTAAATATTTTGAAAACAGTGTTCGGGAAGAGGGACTACTGGCAATCGCGCAAGGAGGTATAGTATTCATGCGCGGAAATGCTGGAACCGTGCAGGAAATCTTTCAAGATGCTTGCCAAAATTATTATGGGAACTATGATAAATTACGTAGCCCAATGGTACTGTTTGAAACTGACTATTGGAATCCTGCAGCGATGGATTTGGTGGACCGAAAAAATAAACGAAAGCAAGTTTATCCATTGTTGTACAAGCTGGCTTTTGAAAAAAATTTCGAAGATTACATCACCATTAGCGACTCAAACATTGATGTAATTAACTTCATTAAATCTCACCCTCCAAAGCTTCTTCAGTAATTAGTCGCCCCTGAAAAACCCAATTCACACAGATAACAGCGGCACTGGCCTGACCAGTGCCGCCATTAAATCATCAAACACACATTTCAACCGCCATAAATAACGGGCGTATAAAAATAGCCGCATCCACTTTTTGAAGTTAAACGCCGCTGCCGCCAACAGCACATTCATCTGGTCTCCCGCAAAACCCTTGAGATAATTGCGATTGAGTCGGTGATCTGATTTTAAGTGGCCAATGACCGGTTCAATGCCCGCACGCTTGCGGAAACGTTTGCGCATTAGCTCTTGTATTTCTTTGTCGGCTTCGCTGGTTTTGCTTTGTGGTCTGAGGATCCGGGTGTTATTGATTTTGTTTTTTCCTTTGTAACCTCGATCACATAAAGCAGCAGTAGGTTCACAGGCAGACAGTCGCTTTAATTGCGCCAGGACCGCTGGCAATGTGTGCCCATCATATTCATTTGATTCAAACGCTAATGCGCCAACGATGATTTTTGAATCGCGCGTGACGGTGATTGAAACCTTGGTGCCAAACTCATATTTTTTATGATCTTTACCTTTGCTCATGCAGTACACATGCGGTTCATGCAGGCTGTAAAGTTTTTGTTTATCCCCACGCTTTTGTTGCAATGCCCGGTGAAATTGGATAAAACGCTCGCGCAGTAACTCCACAACATTGGCCGGTAATTTTCGCTCAATTTCCCGCACCAAACGCCCTGCAATCGTTTTTAAACGCTTTATCGCCTTGCGGGCTTTAGCTCGATTCTTCGGGTGACCGGAAAAACGACATTCCAATTTTCTCTGCTTAATTTCTTTGGCATAAGTCCGCCGCAATTGAATGCCATTGGCTTTCGCTATTTTCAAACAATGCACAATGATTTTTCGATAGAGCTTTGCGTCGGTTGGAAAGGTAATGGCTTTTTCTTGTACGGTGGTATCGATGCACACTTCATCTTCTTTTGCCTTATCGCCATGAATGACGATAGAGGCAGCAAATATTTTCTCGATACCTGCTGTGCCGACACGCTGGCGAAAATAGATTAAATCCGATGGGTCACAAGGAAACGTCCACTGAAACTCCACTTCTCCGCAAAATGCCTGATAGTAGGGATTTTGAACCCAGAGCTGCACCACACGATCATCGCTCAGATTTTCCATGTGCTTCAAGTTACATAAGCCAACCATTAGCCGAATGGGTTTTGCCGGGCGCCCAGTGTGGGCATACAGCGGGCCAAACTCATGTAGTCTGGCAAAATAGTCTTAAACTAAATTGCCGGTAAATTACAAAATAGCTTTAAACAAAAGCTCAATATTGCCTCGCGAATGTCTCGGCAAGCGGCATAAACACTGGGTTTAGATTTATTTTGTCACTGTTTAAAACTATTTTGTCACACCACAACTCAGTGTCAAAATAGCTCCACGGAATGTGCTTGGCTAATTGCAGTAATGGGTGCTTGGGGTTGAGTTGATCAATTAAGTTGGGTGCGAGGAAGCTGAGTTGTTGGGTGTTCGGAGAATCTTGTTTCATAAAAAACCCACTCGATTTTCGACCAGTTTTAGTAGGGGGAACTGCTGAAACTGGTCGAAATTATTGCATGAATCGAGTGGTTATTTCATTAAAAACAAGGTGTTGTGGGTTTTTCAGGGGCGACTAATTAAAAAGGTAAAAAATTCCAAATGGAATTAATTTCTATTATTCCAATGTGAATTAAACGTTCTTGCAAAATCTCTACCAATTCCTAATACCTTCGCCACGGATGGTGCGCTGACAGGTATTCCTTTTGATTTAAGATAATCTACGACGGAATTTACTTCTTCAGGAGATGGAATGTAGTGGCGCTGATCAAGATATTGATTAAGCGGCTGTTGCAACCAAAATGGAAACTGTGCAACATCTTCTGCGAATCGTGATCGAGATAATTTAGACATTTTTAAAATGGTCACAAATCTGTGGGGCCAATCATGCATTAACCAGAAGCAGGCCATTAACAGGTTGAACCTCTCTCTTATTGTTAAGTATCCAAATTCAGGTGACCAATCCTTTTCTAAAGGCAGATTGAGCGGAACCGAAGCATTGATATTTTTTCTTAATTCGACACATGCTCTTTTATTTACGAGCATTAATAGCCCTCTTAATCCGTGAAAAAAAGCAAGTGGATGCGTCGTTGGAAAAGTCAGTGTGCGGCTCCAACTGTCGTTTTCAAACTGCTTTAGAGTATTCCTATATTCTTGAACTATTGACTCGGGTAATCGGGGTGGGTAAACAGGGGGAGTTTCAGATAAATTAAAGTAGCAATGGGAGCATAAGTGTAATTCGGATGAGCGTACATCCATATGCTTACCAATTCCCAATCGGTGGTACTCCACGATTGCTTTGCAATTAGGGCACTCATCGATTAAAAAGCATCTATGCTTTTCACATAACGTAAAAAAAGACGTGCGCCATTTTAATTTGTAATATGGAACTTCTTCTTTTAAGCAGAGCGGGCAACATTGCATTCCATTTCGATGGAGCCGATGATATATGCCCAATGGAACAATCCAACGAGCAACACCGTGAGTTCGTACATCTTCATACATATACCCGTCGTAATGTCGCAATGTCGTGGCTTCAATTTTAGTCGCAGAACAGCTTGAGCACTCAGACAGCAAATGAATAAGGTCAGCTGTCGCGCTTCTGTCAACATCCCGTGTCCAGATTGGATGTTTGCAACCAAGAAGTTTTGAATAAAAGGTGTGTAGATGGAAGCGGTTTTCCAATGCTAGCCGCACCATCCAGGAAGATAAAATCTCGCCTTTTTTTGGTTGGGGATGCAGTGGTAATAGCTTCATGTCAGGTAGCGCCGCGGCGATCAGACGGTGAAACAAATCCGCATTTATTGAGCGCGTCCACGGTTATCCACTCTTCTCCTTTCTTTAAAGCATATATTGCAGCTTCATTTATAAGCGCAGATATTTCACCAATTGTGCCCTCGCTCATTGCCAATATTTTATTGGCCAGACGAGGTGACGTAAGGCCTGATGGTTTTCTCAACGGCAGAATATATTCATACGAATCAAGGAGGCTTTCGAACTCTTCACCGTCTCTCCACAACGGCAGACGCTGAGGTTTAAGTCGATTTTGTAACTGGCTGTCGACGCTTACTGCATTAATTAAATTTTCTGTGCCGCCCCCAACAATTGACATGTTTAAGGTATTGCTGATGTATTTGATCGCATTCAACATTAATTGTTGTTTGCGAGATGACCCAGCCAGAATGTTGTGCAACTCATCAATCACAAGCACCCTAGTTTGGACTTTTTCCAAAACTTCACATGTTTTATCACGAAGGTCATCCACCGATGATTTGGGAACTGTTTCATATAATCGCTTAAGGATTGAGCTATAAAAAGCAGAGTCGCTCGGCCCTGGAGGCGCTTCAATGCCAATGACCGATGCGATAACTTTTTCACCACCATAATTCTGTGAAGGTGGATGATTTTTTAAAAACCGGTTTAGAAGTCGCGTTTTTCCATTATTAGTAGCTCCTACCACCATCATACTTGGCATCCGATCTATTTTTGGGTGGGTCAACAGATCATCCATTTTCTGTAAAATCTCATTTGCTTTTGAGTAACCAATCCAACGATCAGACTGAATATAAAAAATTTTCTTCTCGATAGACTTATCGAGTAATGGCCATAGGCTCTTCATTAGATGCGGATAATCACTCATCTGGCAGCGCCACCTCTATATTAGAAAAACGTCTGGATTTTTTGGGCGCTACCGGCTCATCAACCACTACAGTATCTGCCTCTTCCATAGGCGCAGCAGTTGGCGGTTTAGCATGAACATCCTTCCAGCCTTCACGTCTTTCCGACATCCGCCGCTTGCGCTTTTCAGTAGCACGTTGTTGTTTGGCAAGACGTGTTTTTTCGACAGCCTGCCGCTCCACGTTGCGCATTTTTTCAATTCCTTTGAAAATCATCTCCTCATTAACAACATTCAACGGATCCTCTCCTATTCTTTTTAATACGGCCTTCAGTTCCCATAGACTAATAGGAGGACGCGTATTATCTGCGTAAGGGATAGGCGTATAGGTTTTTGTGTCTGGATCCAGAAAATAAATTACACTAATATCTCTAGGATCTCGCACACAAATAAACTTTCTTGCTTTTTTGGTTTTTGGATCTATCGAACTAATCCATTTATTTAAAGGGGGCGCGTAATAAAAAATGTGATCTATTAGGATACCTTCACGTTGCACCGTTCTCCTCACGTAAGGAGTGAAATCGAGCTGAAATTTCGCCTCGTCCTCGATAGGTGCGGGAAGCCCAACGCCAGGTTGTTCCGTAGTGCCATGAACCAATTGAGTATAAAGTTTAATGGGAGGTATATCCGAAATACCTTTATGCCCCTTATGATGGTAGTAGTACACGAGAAATAATGTAAACCATAACTCCAACTCTTGGAGCGTCATACACGCGCGCCCTTCAGAGTCGTACTCCAACTTTTCCTTAACATTGGAGAAAGTTGTTCCAGGAAGGCTATGCATTTTTGACATGAACGTCCTGAAAGCGCGTTCGACATGGGGACCGTAATTGGGCATACCTTTCGGTCGGTGCTCTATGATTATATCGTGTTGGGCACATGCCCTCTTGAGCATATCCCCTCTAAATTCCCTCGCATTATCCATGTGAATTTTTTGCATTTTTCCATAAATGGGCCACTCAGCATCGATGTCACGCTTTGCTAGCCAGAGGTGTTTTTTGTTAACTGCATGAGAAATGCATAAACCTGCAGTCGACGCACTAGGATGATCAAGTGTCATGCAAAAGCCAGATACCATCTTAGTGCAGACCTCTAATGCCAGTGTTAAATATGGCCTTCCTATAGGTAACCGATGTACGCGGTCGACAATGATTACGTCCACTGGAGTATGGTCAATTTGAACTACTGCGTTTGGAAAATCTGCTCCAGGAAAGGATCCCGGTACCGCTTTTGTTTTTTCTCTTGCATGTTTCGCGTTGTATCGCTTCGTAAGAAGCTTTTCTTTTGCGATTTTTTTAACACGCGCATAAACCGTATTTTTATGCGGCGCGGTTAGCCCAAGTGATCTGCATTCCCTTTCAATTTCCTCATACAATTCCGTGACTGGCGGTCTCTCAGTATCTAGATAAATTTCCTCAATTTTTAATTGAATTACTTCTTCAACCTCTTTGCTGACCCGATTATCGCCTTTATCAGATCGTTCACTTCTCAACATGGAAGAAACAAGACCTTGCTCTTCGAACCGAGAAATCCATCGATAAATTGTGGTGATTGATTTTTTTGCCTTGAGGGCTACCGCTTTAACATCCGATGCCTGCCGATTGTGCATCTCAAGCAAAGGCTTAATTAACTCATATCGCTGTGTCGCAGTCCTCCAATCCCGCCCTTTTGCAAGCAAGTGGGGGGCATTCATATTTTTTTCAGTATGTGGGGCCATACTGAGATCTGCCACATGGGCGACGTCGGAAATTACATTATCAAGAGAGCGCACAATTGCTTCACTTAGACCGCGAATTTCCATCACGAAGTAGGGTTCATTACGCCAATAAACCAACTGGCCAGGACGTATAGTTTTCATTTCAGATAAATGCCCTCAACTTGGTGCGCATTGTCAGAGGAATCTCTAAATCGCAGTCAATTGCCTCAGTGGCGACCAAATGCCAAATTACTGGTATTAGCTCAGCTCTATTGCCCTTATCCTTGCAGAGCGCGCATAGCAGGAAGTCTGGATCGGCCTCACCGAGGTCGGAAAGGATCTGGAGAACCCATGTAGTTATGGGCTCTGGAAACTTACGCTCTAAGAAAGGAAACAAAAACTTAACGTTTGATAGGTAGGGGGTTCGGATTTCTCTTTCAGTAAAGACCTCGAATCGCCAGCCCTTAGCAAAGGCAAACTGCTTGGCAGCCCGGAACTTTGGTATTAGCTCACGCCAATTGGCTCTAAAATCCTCCCGGTATTTCACTTCGTACAAAACCGGCAACAATGAAAACTCAGGTTTAAATTCAATTAGACCGTCGGGATAACATTCACCCTTTGAACCATCGGATTTAACAAACTCCACACGCACTGGTTGGGGATAGACTGTGAGGACTTCCGGATCAAAGCGAAGGATTTCCATTAGATCCCGCTCCAATGTTGATTCATATGCCCCAATACCTGGCACAGTGCCGGTGACACTTCTGGAGTTCATTCGGATAGTACGAACGGGAGGATACTTGGAATTGCTGTTCATTTTCAAATACCGCTGTAATTTAACCAATATTATCATTTAAACATAGGTTTTACATTGGCGGTGGCAGCAATCCCAAACCGGGGGAGATTTCACTGTCCCACGCCGGTGTGCTTTTTCTCGACGAATTGCCCGAGTTCCCGCGCAAAGTACTCGAGGTACTGCGTGAACCGCTCGAAAGTGGCGAGGTACGCATCTCACGCGCGCGCAACCAAGCTTGTTTCCCCGCACGATTTCAGCTGGTGGCCGCGATGAACCCCTGCCCTTGCGGCTATCACGGCAGCGACGCCAATCGCTGCCGCTGCACGCCCGATCAAGTTAGACGCTACCGCGACAAGATATCCGGCCCCCTGCTCGATCGCATCGATATGCACGTGCCAGTGAGAAGCCTGCGCCAAGGCGAGCTACAGAACAAAACGCTGGGGGACAGCAGCAGTGTCATTCGCGCGCGGGTGGAGCAGGCGCGTGCGCGGCAAATTGCGCGGCAGGGCAAAGCCAATCACCAATTGAGCGCCCCCGAATTAGAGCAGCACTGCGAACTAACGCTCGCGGACAAAGCGCTACTGGAGCAAGCAATTGAAAAATTAGGATTGTCGACACGTGCTTATCATCGCGTACTGAAGTTGGCCCGCACCTTGGCCGATATGGCCGCCCGCGAACAGGTAAATACGGTAGATATTAGCGAGGCACTAAGTTATCGCACGCTGGATCGCCAGAGCAGCAACACTTAACTCAGTTCAGCATGAGATGCTGGTGTGCAGCCGACATCTGCAACCAGTCGATAATTTCTGCGTAGGATTTGGGTGCGGAAAAATAATAGCCCTGCATTAAATCGCAGCCCATTTCCTTCAGCCATTGTTTTTCTTCTTTGGTCTCCACACCTTCGGCAACCACTAGTTTGCCAAGATTGTGCGCGAGCGTGATCATGGCCGAAACTAGCCGTTTGTCGGTATGGCTGCGATTTAATTCCTGCAAAAAGCGTAAATCTATTTTTACCGTGCTGATGGGCAAGCGCTGTAAGTGCAACAGTGATGAGTTGCCTGCACCAAAACTGTCGAGTAAAAAATTAATCCCAAAAAAAGATAGTGGCCGCATGCACAGCGACACCAGCTCGATATTATCGGCAAACACAGTTTCGGTAATTTCAAATTCGATATCGCCTGGCTGAATATCATGGTCTGCAAAGATCCGCGCAACTTCATGCACCAAATTCTCATCTTTGAACTGGCGCATAGATAAATTAATCGCCATCATCAAAGGGCCATCCCAGAACTCTTGCAGCATTTTTAAATCGTTGCAGGCTTGGCGGATTACCCAATAGCCCAACGCAGTAATAATACCTGTCTCTTCGGCGGTAGCGATAAAATCGCTGGCATTGACTATGCCCACGCCGGGTTTATCCCAACGCAACAGGGCTTCAAGTGCAATCACCTTGCCGGTGGTAACATCTACTCGCGGAATATAATGCAGTAAAAATTGTTGTTTTTTTAGCGCCGCACGCAGATCAGATTCCAACAATAATTGACGGCGTACATCTTGATTCATCATCTCGGTAAAAAATCGGTAACTGCTGCCGCTCTCTTGCTTGGCCTTATACATTGCCATATCGGCATGTTTTAGCAGAGTGTCGGCATCGCGCCCCGCCTGCGGGTAAATGGCAATGCCAATGCTGCACCCCACGACTACTTCGTGGCCATTGATGTCGGCGGGCTGTTCGATTGCGCTAATCACTTTTTCGGCGATATGTGCAACATCGGTATTAATCGCAATTTTTTGCAGCAACAAAGTAAATTCATCACCACCCATACGCGCGACAGAATCGCTGCGGCGCAAACAGGCATTTAGTCGCTCGGCACAGATACGAATAATCGCATCGCCCGCATCGTGACCAAAATTATCATTCACCTCTTTAAAGCCATTGAGGTCGATAAACATCAAGGTAAAACTGGCGTTGTCGCGCTCTGCCAAATGAATTGCGTGCTCGAGGCGGTCGCGAAATAAAATACGATTGGGTACATCGGTAAGAGGGTCGTAATGTGCGAGGCGGGTGAGGTGTTGTTCGGTTTGTTTACGTTCGATGGCGTAGCGCAGAGTGCGCTCTAATAACAAATGATCGATCTGACCTTTAATTAAATAGTCGGCAGCACCGGCGCGAATCGCTTCGCGATCCACCTCAGTTTCCATTTCATCGGTCATTACTACAATCGGTGTCTGGCAGGCTTGCACGCGCGCGGCGTTTAATAGATCACGCGCATTGAAATCGCCCCAATAATAATCGAGCAATGCCACATCAAATTCTTGCGATAAAATTTTATTGAGCGCGAGATCCAGCTGATCGCACCAGACAAGTTCGTACTCAACATGGCGAATATGCGACAACACTTCAGCGATGAGCAAGTACTCGCCCTGCTCGCGATCAATAAATAAAATTTTTATTTTCTTGTCCATTGCTCTCTATCCCTTTCAAGCTCTCGTTTGGCACAAAACCCCGCACACAAATCAACACAATAGTAACAGTCACGTCGCGCAAACTAAACGCTTTACGATATAACAAATAACAGCTAGAACCCTTCCAATCTTGCCATGTGGTTATAGCAGTCAAGATCGACGTTGCATGCACAAGTGAGCTTGTTAGAATGCACCCCCTTCTGCTTAAGGCTGCCACTGTGACTCAACTCAATCCACGCCAAAAAGAAGCCGTGCTTTATATCGATGGCCCCTGTCTGGTACTGGCCGGTGCGGGCAGCGGCAAGACCAGCGTGATCACGCGCAAGATCGCCTATTTGATCGAGCAGTGCGATATGCCTGCCCGCCACATAGCGGCGCTCACTTTTACCAACAAAGCCGCACGCGAGATGAAAGAGCGCGCCAGTATATTAGTCAAAGGCAGCGCCTCCAAAGGCTTAACCGTATCCACCTTTCACAATCTCGGCCTCAACATCATTCGCCGCGAACACAAAAGCCTGGGGTTTAAACCCGGGTTTTCTATTTTTGATTCCGAGGACGCCCGTTCGCTGCTCAAAGAGCTAATGCTGAAAGAGGGCGACCTGGACAACGATCATTTGGATCTGGTGCAACACCAAATATCCAATTGGAAAAATGATCTGGTCAACCCGGCGCGCGCGCTGAGCATGGCACAAAGCCCTGCCGAACAGACCATCGCCCTTATTTACCAACGCTACAACCAAGCCTTGCGCGCTTATAACGCGGTGGATTTTGACGATTTAATTCTCATCCCTGTGGAGCTATTCCAAACTAATGCCGAGGTACTTGGCCGCTGGCAGCGCAAGATTCGCTACCTGCTGGTGGATGAGTATCAAGACACCAATTCCAGCCAATATTTACTGGTACAACTGATTGTAGGCGATCGCGGCGCACTCACCGTGGTAGGAGACGACGATCAATCCATTTACGCCTGGCGCGGTGCGCGGCCGGAAAATATGAGCCTGCTCAAGCAGGATTACCCCAGCTTGCGAGTGATCAAACTGGAGCAGAATTACCGCTCTACCAGCCGCATCCTGCGGGTGGCCAACCATCTTATCGCCAACAATCCCCACGAATTCGATAAGGCACTGTGGAGCGAGATGGGTCTGGGCGACCCGATCCGCGTGCTGCGCTGCAAAAATGAAGAGGCTGAAGCCGAACGCGTCGCCACCGAAATCATCACCCAGCGCCTACAAAAGCAATACAAGTTCCGCGATTTTGCCGTGCTCTATCGCGGCAACCATCAAGCGCGTTTACTGGAAATGAAACTCCAGCATCATCAAATTCCCTACAAAATCAGTGGTGGTTCTTCGTTTTTTGCCAAAACTGAAATCAAGGATGTAATGGCCTATTTGCGCCTGATTGTTAACCCGGACGATGACAATGCGTTTTTGCGCATTATCAACACCCCGCGTCGCCAGATCGGCACCAGCACCCTGGAAGCCTTGGGCGGTTACGCCAGCGAACGGGAGATCAGTTTATTTGCCGCCTTGGATGAGATGGGTTTACAAAGTCGCATTCCGGAAAAAAATCTGGAGCGTTTACAGCGTTTTGCGCACTGGATCAAACAGGTCACCCACAATTGTCGCAGTGAAAAACCCGTCGATGCCATCCGCGAGATGCTCAGCGATATAGACTACGAAGGTTGGCTGCACCAAAACTCGGCGAGCAGTAAAGCGGCCGAGAAGCGCATGGAGAACGTGTTTTATCTGGTCGAGTCGCTGCAGAAAAGTCTGGATAAAACCGCCAATGACGACGAGGAACAAGAGTCCCGCATTGAAGACGCCATCGCCAAACTGGTGCTGCGCGATTTAATGGAGCGACAGGAGGAAGAGGACTTGAGCGATCAGGTGCAATTGATGACGCTGCACGCATCCAAGGGTTTGGAGTTTCCCCATGTGTTTATGGTGGGCATGGAAGAGGATTTACTGCCCCATCGCAACAGCATTGAAGACAATAATATAGAAGAAGAAAGACGCCTGACTTATGTTGGCATCACCCGCGCCCAGCGCACCTTGTCGATGACACTGGCCGGAAAACGCAAACAGTTTGGCGAAATGAGCGAAACCACCCCCAGCCGCTTTTTAGATGAATTACCGAAGGAAGATGTGGAGTGGGAAGGGTTTGGTGAGCTTAGCCCGGAAAAGAATATCGCCAAAGGCGAAGAGACTCTCTCCAACCTGCTCAATTTGTTTGATTAAGCACCGCGCCAAAAACAACAAAGGCGGCACAGAGCCGCCTTGGTTGCATCAATATTTAAGTGGTTATTTACTGCCATCTACCATGTAATCCACCGCAGCTTTGATCTCATCATCAGAGCAAGCAGCACACATACCCTTGGGCGGCATAGAATTAAATCCACCAATCGCATGGGTGTAGAGTGTTTCTTTACCCTTGCTCGCACGTGGCGCCCAATCAGCGGCGGAACCAAACTTTGGCGCTCCCATTACACCCGCTGAATGGCAAGTGGTGCAAAAACTACCGTAAACGTCCTTACCGGATTTAGGGCCTGCAGCAACCGCCGGGGCAGGCGCCGCTGCACATTCATCACCTTGCATACAGGTGCTGCCCACTGGCGCAATACGCGACTGAACAGCTTCGTCATTGGCAACAGCAGTGCCGCTTACCAAGGCAGTCATTAACAAAATCCCAAACAGTTTTTTCATGTGACTCACGGCATTTTCCTCGTTGATATAAGGCCGCTGAAAACCTGCTTCAGCTTGCCCGTTGTAAATTCAGGCGATCTAATGATCTTTAGGGCGCGCATTATAGCGGCAAATACCCACACAGGCGATGGCGGTATTCAATAGACCCTTAAGAATCTTGTGAGGTTTTGATCTACCTCGGTCAACTGTTATGCTTATTGCCACGTTTTATACCGCCACATGGGATTCTAGCCAGTATGGAATATAACAGCGTTACTTTTGTAGCCTATTTTAGCGCCGCAGTCGTGTCTGCCTTGCTCACTGTCGCCTATCTGCTGCAACTGGTGCGCAATCAAAAAACCTGGCTATTTGCCGGAGCTGCCGCCGTCCATACCCTCCACCTCGGCACTATCGCACTGTCATTTTCCGAGCACTCAATTCCGCTGTACCTACTGATCATTTTTGAATACCTGCATTTTAACGCTTGGGTTTTTTGTATCGGGCTTAGCCTCAAACACAATACCCAGCGCAAACAATTGCCCGCCAGCCTGCAGTTATTGTTTAGTGGTGGCTGGCCCATTACCGCACTCGCGATCGCCATGCTGTTTATCCCCAATATGAATCAAGCGGGGTTATCGGTGTGGTTTGCGTTGGGGCTAGCGGTTATCGCACTGGTCAGCGTTGAGCAACTCTATCGCTACGCGGCAGAAAATGACCGTCAGATCAAACTGCTGTGTATGAACCTGGCGGCGATTTTTCTCTACGACATTTACCTCTTCACCCATGCGCTGATCTTCAAGGGGCTGGACCCCATGCTCTGGCAATCGCGCGCCGCAGTTTCTATTGCAACCTGTCTGTTTATGGCACTGGGTGGAATGTTATTACTGCAACGCAATGACCGCCCCGCCAACTTTAACCTCTCCCGCCCGATTGCCTTTTACACCACCTCACTGGTTGCCGTGGGGATTTTAATTACGGTGCTTTCGCTCGGTGGTTACTATGTACGCCTCTACGGCGGCAACTGGGGCACGGTTTTCTATAGCTTATTGCTGGTTGGCGCCGTATTACTGATTACCACTGTGTTTATCTCTAGCCGTATACGCATGAAGTTGTCGGTTTTGATCAATAAACACCTGTTTCGCTACAAATATGATTATCGCAATGAATGGTTGCGCCTAATCAACTATCTTGCGCAACCGGCCGAGGCCAGCGAAGTAAATCAGCGCGCTTTTTTTGCCGTCGCGTCTACTACCAAAGCGCCAGCAGGTGCGATTTGGCTGCGCAAACAGGGCTTCTATGAACCGGTTTATCGCGCCAATTTGCCCAATTTTATCGAGCTGCAAGAAGAGCCAGTTGATAGCCCTTTCTGTCGCGCCTTTATCGAGTCCGAATGGGTGTTTATCCCCGACAGCGGCGATAACGAAGCACTCAGTCAGCACAATGAGCTGCTGCCCAGCTGGGCGCACAATATTCCTGACCTTTGGTTAATGTTCCCCTTGATTGTAGGTGAGGAGCTGGTGGGTTTTATGGCATTGACCAAACCCGCAGGCGATGAAACCCTCACCTGGGAAGATTTGGACTTGCTCAAAACCATGGGGCGCCAAATCGCCAGCTATCTAAAGCGCCATCAGCAAGCAGAACAATTAGTAGAGGGGCGGCAGTTTGATACTTATAACAAGCTTGTCGCCTTTATTATCCACGACCTGAATAACCTGATTGCACAACACGCATTGGTCGTGCGCAACGCGGAAAAACACAAAGGCAATCCAGCCTTTTTTGAAGATGCGATCAAAACCATTAGCAACTCAGTTGATCGCATGAACAACCTGCTGAAAAAACTGCGCCGCGACGACTCGGATCTGGTGAAGCGCTTGTCGATTATGGACGTGGTGTATCAGGCGGTACAGGAGTGCCAGCGCGGCGGCCGCTCACTTACAGCTGAGATACAACCCACCCAGCGCACCATCAATGCCGATCAGGTACGTCTAGTGATGACCATTACCAACTTCATCAAAAATGCGCAGGAAGCCACACCTGACGATGGAAAAGTTCATGTTACACTGCAGATCAACAGCAACTCGGCGATCATCACTATCGAAGACACCGGTTCCGGCATGGATTGGGATTTCATTCACAACCGCCTATTCAAGCCATTTGAAACGACCAAATCCGGCAAAGGTATGGGCATTGGTGTCTACCTGTCACGCGAATATATCAGCGAGCTGAGCGGCACACTGAATGTCGCCAGTGAACCCGGCGAAGGCACCACCATTACCATCACCCTCCCGTTGAATAAGGATCAGCCCAGCGCATGAGCAAATCGACTTCGTCCAAACCCATCTTACTTATTGTTGAAGATGACAGCGGGCTGCAAAGCCAATTGCGCTGGCATTTTGATCAGTACGAAACCATAGTCGCCGACAACCGCCAGGATGCAATCGCCGCACTGCGCCTGCACGAGGCCTCCGTCATTATTCAGGATTTGGGCTTACCGCCCGATGAAGACGGTGTCGATGAAGGCTTCAAATGTATTCAGGACATACTGCGCATCTCGCCCAACAGTAAAGTCATAGTGATGACCGGCAAAACCGACCGCGATAATGCCCTGCGCGCCGTCGCCATGGGCGCTTATGATTTTTATCAAAAACCGGTTGATCCCAACACGCTCGATTTAATCGTACAGCGCGCGTTTCACATCCACGAATTGGAAGACTATAACCGCCGTCTCAGCGTATCCCAGCAAGAGCCCTTAGAAGGCTTACTCACAAATGATCCACAACTGTTGAAAATCTGTCGCCAGCTGGAAAAAATCTCTCCCACCACCGTAACCTGCACCCTGCTCGGCGAAAGCGGCACCGGCAAAGAGGTAATGGCACGCGCCATCCACCAACTAAGCCCACGGAAAAACAAACGCTTTGTCGCCATTAACTGCGCGGCGGTACCCGAAAACTTAATCGAAAGCGAACTCTTCGGCTACGAGAAAGGCGCCTTCACCGGCGCGAATAAAATGACTATCGGCAAAGTTGAAACTGCCAATGAAGGAACCCTGTTTCTCGACGAAATTGGTGACATGCCTCTCAATTTGCAAGCAAAGCTTTTGCGCTTTTTGCAAGAACGCGTTATTGAACGGGTGGGTGGTCGCTCCGAAATTTCCGTTGATGTGCGCGTAATTTGTGCCACCAATAAAAATCTCGAAGAAATGGTAAAAGACGGAAGCAGTTAACAACCCGAGCAGCTTAACCAATAAACCGGCAGTGAGCAGCGCAGAGGCATCCAGCCCCCAAAGCTCCAGCATTCAGGCCAGCAGCCTTGCCACTAGCGCCAGCACAATATCAGCCAATACCAGCAGCTCGCCCAAAAGCTCAGCCGACAGCTACACCCGTATTTCCAGATCTAGCGACAGCAGCAGTAGCTTTAGTACTAATAGCTCGCTATCGGCAGGCCAAACTAAAGATGTCACGCCACCCTCAGCGACCAAGCTCATGCTTTACCAAATCTCAGATACAAGTCTGAGACTGATATGGGACGAAGCCACCGACAATGTGGGCATTAATCGCTATGAAGTTGAGCGCAACGGTCAGCTGATTGCCGTTCTTTCTCATCCCACCAACATACTGTCAGACTATCAACTGCTCCCCTATACCGACTACCAATACACCATTACTGCATTTGACGCAGCGGGCAATAAATCGGAAAAGTCACCTGTTTTCACCGTGCGCACCCTGGGTACTGCAAACAGCAGCAAATCCAGCAGCTCCAAATCAACATCAAGTAGTAGCGCAAAAAGTACTTCATCAACATCAAGCAGCGCCTCTAGCCAAAAATCGGCCAAATTGACCTGGACACATCCAAACCAGCGAGAAAATGGGCAATATCTGGAGCTAGATGAGATTGGCGGCTATGAAATCCGCTATCGTAAAAGCACGGATAGCCGCTATACCTATATATTGATCAATAGCAATAAGGTGACCGAATACACTCACGCCGATGCCAACGACACAGAATTTGAAATAGCCGTCTTCGATACCAACGGTGTCTACAGCCGTTTTGTAAAGGTCACTCGATAAGTTCACGCTCAAAGATTGAACTAAAGATTTTTTTATTCGCTCGCGCTATTATGAACCGCATCACATTACATCGGATTGAATAGCGCCCTATATGGATTTAATTAGAAATTTAGCTCGCAACCTCACAGCTGCACCCATTTTTGCTGCCATTTTTGTTGTATCGCTGCTGTACCTCTCCAGCTTGATGACACTCTGGCAAAAATGGGTGCTGTGGGATCAGGATCTAGCTCATGCAATCCCAACCATTGGTGTCATGCTGGTTTTGCTGGTGCGCAGCAACTACGCCATCAAGGACACTCACCCCACAAACCTTCTTTATGGCCTGTTATTGGTCGCAACAGCGGGTTGCTCCCTGGCGTGGTATTTGTTCGAAAGCCTCAGCATAAGCCTGCCCGCCTACCTTCTGCTGACCGCTACACTCTGCTTGTTTATCGGCGCCGCTCTATCCCCATCTGCCATGCTGGGCACTCTGCCAATACTCGGCCTATTACTTTTTACCATTCCAATTTGGTCGGAACTCACCGGTGTGTTAGTAGAACTCAGCACTCTGGTGGTCGGTAAAATGGTAAAACTTAGCAACTTAACCGTACTGATTGACGGCAGCAGCCTCTTTATTCCCAGTGGCACCATTCACATTGCCGATGGCTGCTCAGGCATAAGATACCTGATCATTTCATTATTGATGGGTTACATTCTTATCCTGATCAATCAATACCGATTGCGCACCGCAATCATTACGCTTTTCGCCGCGGGCGCCCTGGGTTTATTCGCCAATTGGCTGCGCATCTATCTGTTAGTGCTCATAGGCTACAACACAGATATGCAAAGCAGCCTAATGCACGACCACGAAACCTTTGGCTGGATACTTTTTGCCTGTTTACTGATACCGGCAATTTATTTTGCGCCCATCAATCGCCCCCCAAACAAAATCATCAACATCTCCAAGCGACCAGGTTTTCTGGCGCTAGTTGCCGTGAGTGTTGGCCCGCTGCTGCTGTACATCAATACAAGCACACCATCGCCCCACTTCCCGCTGCAACTGAGCCATCTCGATGCCTTCAAAATCACCACCAGTGAACCTATAGGAACCGAGCTTAGCCCGGGGATTACGCGGGTAGACAAGCGTTTAATTGAACTGGAGGGACTAAAAATTCGTGTGGATTTATTTGCGCACACACCCAGCAGCGCAAGAGAGGAGATTGTGCCCTATATACAAGGGCTTACAGACCGATCTAATTGGTCGATTGAACAATCGCACAGCCAGAGCAAATTTAATCTCGCGATTTACAAAAAAGTAGGTGGCAATACACGCGTTGTGATCGCCACGCAATATATTGTCGGCAAGATCGAAACTGAAAAATACATAGCCGCAAAATTTTTGCAGCTGGTGGCAAATGCCGCAGGCGATAAATATTTTGGGCTGCTCACCGCACAAACAAACTGTGCGAATGACTGTCAGGATGAACTGAATAAACTGACGCGCGCCCTCGCCAGTATCAGTGTGCCGCAGAGCTAACCGGATTAACTCCAGCCGCACAAAGCAAAGATAAAATCCGCGCCCTGTATGGCTGCGAAACGTGACTATGCACAGGCAAGGTCATAAACCGCTGCGCAAAATGCCGCGCATTGTGCAATGGCTCCGGCACAATAATGAAATTAGCAACACCGGCAATCTGATCAATCGCTGCCGCATACATAGGCGAAGCACCCAGCCCAGCCGCACTCAACTGTGCAAGCAACCGATCTCTTATTTTTTCGTCAGCGCACAACAGCGGATACCGCAGCAATTGCATTTGCCGCGCAGCACAATTTTGATCGAGCTGCTGCAGCCCACCCGCTAACACAACTGAATCAAAACTTCGTGACAAGTCATTATTACGCGCAGAGTGTAAGTTAAAATTAGCGGTGACTAATGTTCGCCTATAAGAATCAAACTGCGCAATATAGTCGAGAGGAACGTACCGGGTTTCACCTAAACGCAACACGGGATTGCGATTTAACAATTGATACAACTGCGGTTTTAGCAACCAATTATAAGCCGCAATTTTTAGCGGTAGGAGTCGGGACGGCTGTGCCGATTTTTCTATGCTAGTCACAGCACTCGCAACAAGCGGGCGCTTTGCGCAGAGCAACCCGCCCCCCAACAAACTCATCGGTTTACCGCGCCCAAACGAAAATGTCACATAATCCGCGTGAAATTCCATCTCACTCGCGGCAGCCGGAAACCATTGCGCATTATCTTCAATCAATCGCGCAGGCAAATTCAGTTCGGCAATAAGCACCCTCAATTCATCCAAACGCTCGCGGATGCCTAAAAAATTTATCGCAATAACCGCAATAACATTCGCATCCAAATGCAAGCGCAACTGTGCCAAATCGTAAGCGGGATCATTAGCGCCAATATCTACCGCAACGGCTTCAACACCAGCATAAACACAAGCAGCCACCAAATCCGGGCAACAATACCCGGGAATGATGGCGCGCGGTTTTTGAACGTCAGGAAAATTAGCTTTTGCATCAAGCAGCGCCAAAGCTAAAGCCGAAGTACCTGAGTCGAGCCAATATTGATGCTCGCCAAACATCACCTCCAATATACAGTCCGCATTTTGCTCGAGCGAAATGCGATTGCCAACTGGAGCAAGATCACCATGTAAAATCATCGTGCGGAAGGTTTCCAAACAGTCATACGCTGACCGGCCAAAAATTTAATACCCGCATCCAGCAGTGCAATATTCACCTGCACAAAAAAATACACCAACTTAATCAGCGATACGGCTTGTAAATTCGGCAAAAAATGAGCGACTACAGCAACACCATAAAACGCTAACTGCGAGAGAAACACTAAAAAATAAAATGCACCGTTATCAGCTATCAATGCATTACTCAGAAATAACGCCAATAAAAACCAAGGCGTTAACCAGCGCATTAATTTATGTGAAATAACCTGAAACGAGAAAAAACCAAACTTACTAAGATTCAACACTTCTGCATGGCGCGACAAACCAGTCATGCCGCGAATAACCGTGCGTATTTTGCGCTGATATTCTTTTGATGGATCTTTCAGGTCTTGATAAAAACCCAACACATCGGGTGCAGTCACTGCACGAAGACCCGCTTTTGCCGTATTAAGTGCAGTATTAAAATCGCTGGGTGAATGAATATCCCATTCGCTGCACAAGGATTTGCGCACCGCAAAAAAGGAACCGCTCAAACCCACCAGCCCCGCTAATTTTGACTCTTGCTGGCGCAACCACATTTCGTATTTTACGTAAGCGCCCTCGCCCGCTACCGCACCATCCTGACTGATAAAACGATCTTCGCTGGACACAGCGCCCACACCCGGATCATTAAAATAAGTTACTAGTTTTTGAATTGCATCCGCAGGAATTTCGGTCGCCACATCGCTGAATACCAAAATCTCCCCGCTGGCCTCTTTGATCGCACACTGCTGCGCATGCTCTTTACCCAAACGCTCTGGCGCACGCACCAAACGCACACCGCGCTCAGCGTATTCGCGCACTATGTCGTCGGTAGCATCAGAGGAACAATCAGAGGCGATGATAATTTCAAAAGCAGCCGCATCGAATTGCAACTGCAAACTGTTTTCTATTTTTGCGCGCACCCGCGACTCTTCATTATAAGCAGTCACAATTAACGACACGCTAGCAGCAGCCGTTTGTGAGGTCATTTCCGCTTTGGGTTTTACGCCCGTTCTTGCCACTAATACACGCAACACCAAGGGATAAATAAAATAACTATAAACAGCAGCAACACCAAACAACCAAAACAAAAATGTTAACATTTCAACCTCTGGAAACTATCCCTAACAAAACCCGCTGAAGACATCGACACCATGCAAACACCTGCAACTGCGCCGATCAACAATGACAAGCCGCCGATTTTACTCCCTCGCCTCAAGGTTTTGCACATTATTTCTGGCGATCTCTGGGCGGGCGCCGAAGTTCAAGCTTATACACTACTCACCACCCTAAAAGATCGCTGCGATTTATACGTAGTGCTAATGAACAATGGCGAATTAGCCCAAAGACTCCAACTAGCAGGCGTCACCACCGAGATTATCGATGAGCAAAAAAATTCCAGCTTCGCCATCCTACGCCAACTCATCGCCACTATAAAAAACCTAAAACCCGACCTGATTCATACGCATCGTCAAAAAGAAAATATTCTGGCGAGCCTCGCCAATCTTCTTGCCGCAACACTTCCCTGGCGACGCATTCGCTCCTTACGCACCACCCACGGCGCACCGGAGCACAGCGCCAAAGGCTTAAAAAAAGCAATCATCTGGCTCGACAACAACACCGGAAAATATTTGCAAGACGCAGTCATCGCGGTATCCAAAGATCTTGCACAAAAATTAACGGCGACATTTCCCGCACGCCATATACACATTATCGAAAACGGGATCGACAGCAACGCACTCAATCAACTCACCCCCGCAGCTGATATACGCGCGCAGGCCGAAGACCACATTCACATAGGCATAGTCGGGCGACTAGAGCCAGTGAAACGAGTCGATTTATTTATCGATATAGCCAAGCAGCTGCTCGATCACACCCAAATAAATCATACGCAAGCACACAAATTAAAATTTCACATAATTGGCGATGGCAAACTCAAACAACATTTGACAATGCAAGCGCAGCAACTGGGAATCAGCCAAGCAATCGTATTTCACGGGCACCGCAGCGACTCGACTGCCGCCATCGCCGCGCTCGACATAGTTGTTATGTGCTCCGACCACGAAGGAACCCCCATGACCGCACTGGAAACACTCGCACTGGGCAAACCACTGGTCGCACACAGTGTAGGCGGGCTACGCGAAGTTCTCGCGGACAGCCCTGAACTACTGGTGAGCAACCACACTGCCGAAGGCTATAGCAAATGCCTGTTACAACTATTTGAACACCCGGTTAAACCTCTGCTCAACCGCGTTTACACCAGTGAAGAAAATGCTGCGCGCACACTGCAGCTCTATCGCACACTCACCAGTAAAGATGTCGAATAGATTTACACCCGCCAAATACGCGATTACCCAAGTTACTGTTACAAAAGGATTTTATATCATGGCACAAAACGTGCTTATAGGACTAGAGCGACCCAGGCTGGTCGTCAAACACTCACTTATCATGGAGATAGACAATGAAATTTATCAGTAAACTTTTCGCAGCAAGTGCACTGCTCGCAGCCGCACAAGCTAACGCACTTATCATCGACTTTGGTTCACCAGCTTGGACCCCAGCCGCTCACAATCAAACTAGCCACACCGTTGGCAATGTTACTGCTGTTGCAGGCCCAGCCGGCGCGCGCTTGTTTGCTGCTGACCCGCAAGACGGTCTTGGTGTTTTGGGCGGCGAGATTGATGAAATCGATCGCGCTGAATACATCAAGATTCTTTTTGCTAGCGCGGTATCACTGCAAACCGTAAAAATCACCGACTTGTTCAACAAAGACAACGAAGGTGGCGACGGTAGCGATCCAGTAAGAGGCGAAGTTGGTTATTTGTCGCTGTGGTTCGGTGGCTTGCAGGTTGGCTCAACCATGACTTTTTACGGCATCAACTCTACCCAAGCTAACGGCGAACAAACGTTTGTTATTGGCGGCGTAACCGTAGATGAAATCAAGTTTTGGGCTGGCGGCAAAAGAGACGAATTTTCTGTAAAAGCACTGGAAGTTCCAGAGCCAGGTATTTTCGCTCTGCTGGGTCTTGGCTTGATGGGTCTTGGCCTGTCACGTCGTCGTTTGGCAAAAAAAGCGTAATTACTCGCTAGCTCAAAAAAAGGCGCCTACGGGCGCCTTTTTTATTCCGCACAATTCCGCATTGCAACAAACTCTTATTAGTCTCTGTGGTAGAATCCCGCGCACTAAAACTATTTTCGCATGAACATTCCCCGCGAAAATCAATAACTTGCCTTAATAGACGACCAGGGAAATGAAACCGCTCATCAGCATAGTGCTATGCACTTACAACAACGCCGATTCATTAGCGATAACCTTGAATCAATTAGCGGCAATGGCTCAACCTGAGCCGGGACTTATAGAAATTATTATCGTCGATAATAATTCACCCGATCACACCGCTAAAATCACTCAAGCCATTGTGAGCAACCACTCTCACTTTCACTATTACTTTGAGGCCAGACAAGGCCTGTCCCATGCGCGCAATACCGGCCTGGAAAAAGCACAGGGCGACTACATTTTATTTACCGATGACGATGCGGAAATCCCCACCCACTGGGTCGCAAGATATATTGACATTATTCGCAATCTCGCCCCCGATTGTCTGTACAGCAAAATCAGTATTATTTGGGACAAACCAAAACCCTGGTGGTTTATTCCTGAATACACACCTTGTTTTGTCGGGCTGGATTACGGTGATGAAACACTTGATATAACCGATATTCACCACGAATTTTATGGCAAAAATTTTTGCCTTCGCAAATCACTACTCATCGAACTAGGAGGGTTTGATCCCAATTTGGGCCGCCAGGGAACAAAACTGGCCGCAGGTGAAGAGACTTTACTCTACCGGAAAATGATCTGGGCCAAGAAAAAGGTTGTTTACTTTCCCGATGCCGCAGTGGGACACAGACTCAAAGAGCGCGAATACAGTAGCGAAAATATTAAAAAACTGTTTGTTGATGGCGCTCACTCCTCGCACCATATCGCCAAACTGACGGCGCAAAAGAAAATCATGGGCAGACCAGCGCGAATGCTGGTGGACTCAGTAAAAAGTTTATTCAGCTCCACACTATTGCTCGCGCTCGCCACAATAAAAAAGAACACTGCAAAACGCTATTATCACTACCTGTGCATTTGCAAAAATATTACCTTGATAAAGCTGTGGTTTAAAACACCATGAATATCGCCCCCGCCATTCTCATCATGATTCATTGCGAGGAGCATACCGGCTACGCGATATCATCCCTTGAACATGTGTTCCACCAGTCTGCACTTGCTGCAGGCTATTCGAATGAACGCATTTTCTGGTCATATAACGGATTAAAGGATGCAGGCGCGGGCAATAAAATAGATTGCGACTATCGCAACCCTAATCCAGCTACTCTGGTACCTTTCCTACGCAACAACAACATACAAACCGTAATTGCATTTGACCTTGGTTATCCCGCAAAGGTTATTAGTTTACTTAAAGATAACGGCGTGAAAAAAATCATCTCTTACTGGGGCGCCAGTATGAGCAGCATTAATACCGGCCTAAAACTCTGGCTCAAAAAAGCCGAGTTTTTCGCGCGTCGCAACACACCAGACCATTTTGTATTTGAATCGGAAGCCATGCGCCGTACCGCCACCCATGGCAGAGGCGTTCCAGCCAAAGCAACCAGCGTGCTCTATTTAGGGGTAGACACAGAAAAGTTTTCGCCGAATTACGGTAAAGATTTTTACGCCCACGAGCAGCTTGGAATTCCCCAAGAAAGAAAAATTATTTTTTATTCCGGGCACATGGAAGAACGCAAAGGCGTAAGAACCATTATCAATGCCGCAATTCACATGGCAACCACTGGCTCACTGCAAAATATTCAGTTTGTACTCTGCGGCAACAAGGGCGATGAAGCAAAGACCTATACCGATATGCTCGCAGGCACGGCAGCAGAACCCCATGTAACATTTGCCGGATACCGCAAGGATATAGCCGCATTGATGCGCAGCTCCAGCATCGGCGTTATTGCTTCCACAGGCTGGGACTCATTTACTATGTCCAGCGTTGAAATGATGGCATCTGGGTTGCCGTTAATAGTCTCCAACTTACAAGGCCTGTCAGAAACCATCGAAAACCACAAAAACGGTTTCCTTATTAGCCCAGGCAATCACACCGAATTAGCAGAGAAAATATTCGTTTTGTGCACAGATACCACGCTCGCTCAATCTTTCTCTAAACACTCACGCCAGCGTGCCGAACAGAATTTTTCTGTTTCAAAGCAAATCAAAACGATGGCAAATATTCTTAGGTAAAGATCATGAATAAAAAAAACATTCTCATTTTTGATCAGGTAGAAACATCGGGAGGATCAATTGCAAGAGCCGTGGATCTAGCCAATGAACTGCAGGATTTTCGCTTTATCTTTATTACTTACCACCCTCTGGCAGATCTTTACCCCAAGCAACTCGCTGAACATGTTATAGCGAAACGTATTTTTTCGTTCTACAACTATCAACGTAAAAGTGCACATATTAATAGAATTAAAGCTCTTACAAAAAATAAGCTGCTAACTTTTTTTGGTTTGAAACTTGTAGCCTTACTGGACCTAATTAATGAATATTCGATTGTGGTTCAAACTCTAGCTAAAACCTTTTCAACAAAAATAGACTTGGTTCAGGCAAATGGCGGTGCTCACCCGCTTCCTTATCGAATAGCAGAAATAAAAGATGCCGCGCTGCTCTATTATTTTCGCCATCTGGATGACTATCGGTGGGCAGAGGGAAAAATGCTCGCTCGCGCCAATGATTATATTTTTGTCAGCGCCAATTTAATGAAGGCACATCTTGAACTTCTTCAGACGGTGCCCAAGGACAGATGCCAAGTTGTCCACTCTCCTTTTGACTCGCAAAAATTACTCGCAAAAGCGCCACCGTCAAACCTACAACTCATAAATGAACTTAAGTCAAAAGGCTATATAGTCATACTACATCCAGCGCGCATTTGTCACGAAAAAGGCCAGCACATTGCCATTGATGCAATAATAAAAATCAAAGATACCTACCCCAATTTTGCACTGATATTTGCCGGCAGTTTTGAGGATGACAGTGACAATAGTTATGAAAGGCTACTCAAGGATAAAATTCAAGAGCACAAGCTCGGTGAAAGAGTTCTATTCATTGGTCACCGCAATGACGTTGTACAAATTCTTCAATCTGCCGATATTGCACTACAAACACCCATTTGGTTTGAAGCACTGGGAGGCTCGCTGATCGAAGCTATGCAACTAGGTGTGCTCACCGTTAGTGCAGACATTGGAGGTACAAGTGAGGCAGTTATTCACCAAAAAACAGGGTTATTATTCCCCCCCGGAAATAGTGATGAACTTGCCAGACTGCTCGCTATGATTGCTGAAAACCAGATCGACACTAAAGCGTTAGCTGAAGCAGGTAAGGAACATGCGTATAGAAATTGGGGGGCTGAACTTATTCAACAAAAGATGCGCCGCATTTATTCTGATGCCATAGCTACATTCCACCAAACAGATTCAAATAAACACCATTAACAAATTCACTTCGAATAGATTTCTACCAGTTATTTTACGCATCATGTGTTACTCATGAGCACATAGAGTACTCGAATGTAAGAGCAAATAGCGCGAGCATTTCAAATTTACAAAAAATTTCATCTGGATTAAAAAATGAAAGTGACAGTATTCGGTATTGGTTATGTAGGATTGGTTCAAGCCGCTGTCTTAGCAGAAGTAGGGCACGAGGTTATTTGTGTCGATGTTGACGCACGTAAAGTTGAGCGCTTGATACAAGGACAAATTCCAATCTATGAACCAGGGCTTGAAAACCTTGTAAAAGAAAACCATGCAGCAGGTCGGCTACACTTTACGACAGATGCAAAAGCCGGTGTAACGCATGGCGAGATTCAATTCATTGCCGTAGGCACACCACCTGACGAAGATGGTTCAGCTGATTTGAAGTATGTGCTAGCTGTAGCTTCAACCATTGCTCAACATATGAATAAAAGCCAGATCATTGTGAATAAATCTACCGTTCCGGTAGGCACAGGAGACAAAGTAAAAGCGAAAGCGCAGGAAGTTTTGTCCGAACGGAAACGTGCCGATTTAACATTCGACATCATTTCAAACCCAGAGTTTTTAAAAGAAGGGTCTGCCGTCGCAGATTGCATGAAACCAGATCGCATTATTATTGGAACAGATAGTAGGAGCGCTGAGGAAATTATGCGAGAGCTCTATGCTCCATTTAATCGCAATCACGAAAAAATTATTGTCATGGATGTGCGCAGTGCTGAACTCACGAAATATGCCGCAAACTGTATGCTCGCAACAAAAATCAGCTTCATGAACGAGATGGCAAATTTGGCCGAATTGCTGGGTGCTGATATCGAAGCTGTGCGGCATGGAATAGGAAGCGATCCACGCATCGGCTATCAGTTCATATATCCAGGCGTGGGCTACGGCGGTTCGTGCTTTCCAAAAGATGTGCAAGCGCTCATACAGACAGCGCAAAAAATTCATTTCGACTCAAAAGTTTTAAAGGCAGTTGAAGCCAGAAATAATGAACAAAAAACGACGCTATTTAGAAAAATTCATCAGCATTTCGACGGCAGCATAGCAGGAAAAGTAATTGCAGTTTGGGGATTGTCCTTTAAACCGAATACTGACGACATGCGCGAAGCTCCTTCACGCACATTAATAGAGGCTCTTTGGGCAGAAGGAGCAAAAGTTCAGGCATTTGACCCAGAGGCCATGACAGAAACTCAACGCATTTATGGCAACCGCGATGATCTATTACTATGCGGCACCAAAGAAGCAGCACTAAAAGGCGCAGATGCTTTAGCGATAGTTACCGAATGGCAGGCGTTTCGCGCACCGGATTTTGATGTAATTAAAGATATGCTATCAGATGCAGTCATTTTTGATGGGCGCAACATGTATGACCCTACGCGCATGCAGAAAAAAGGAATTCTGTATTATTCTGTGGGAAGAAAAAGCACCAATAGCTGAAATCTATTCGCAAATAAAATCGTAAATTAGATTTATCATCAACTCAGACGAACCACTAATTAAAAATTGATTTCATGTTTTAGCAATGGACACTGACCGTTTATGTATATCCTAAGTATCATCCGCAGTATTTACGCCGTTTTGAGCCGTGAGCAAAAAAACAAGATGCTGCTTCTGCAATTCTTTTTTGCATTCTCTGCCATAGTGCAAGTAGTAGGTGTGGCCAGCATTGCGCCGTTCATCGGTATTATTTCAAACCCGGATAGCATCCACAGCAACAAGGTGCTCGCCACACTCTATGAACTGGGAAAGTTTGAATCTAACAACGAATTTATTCTGGGCTTTGCGCTGCTATCGATTGCGATGATTGTGATTTCCAACAGCGTCAGCGCCATCACTCTCTGGCTGCAATTGCGCTTTTCAATTTATCTGGGCAGCAGCTTTCAATTTCAACTATTTGAAAAATTTATCAATCGCGATTACTTATTTCACAAGTCCACCAATTACAACAAGCTGATCTCCATTATCTCAGCCGATGCTCCCCGCTTTATTTATATGGTGCTGCAACCCTACTTGCTAATGTGCAGCCAGGCATTTGTTGCCATTATTATTCTTGTTGGGCTGTTGTTTCTCGACCCAGTCATTGCCATAGGTTCAGCATTTCTTATAGGTGGCGCTTACTTGGGAACCTACTGGATTATAAAGCGGTCGCTCAAGCGACACGGTGAAATTATTACTGAGCGCAATCGCTCAATACAGGCGTTGCTTTCAGAATCGTTTATTGGAATTAAAGATATCAAGCTCAACGCACTGGAAGCTAAATACACAGCCAGTTATCGCACCATCAATCAGCGCGGATTAGACTCAAGTGCCTACATAGCACTCTCGGGTGAGTTGCCCCGCTATGCAATTGAAACAATTTCCTTTAGTGCCATTTTACTCTTCGCCATTTTACTGTTAGCAAATAGCACTAGCAGTACGAGTGTCGTTTCTATATTAAGTATCTATGCAATAGCCGGATACAAACTATTGCCCACTATGCAGCAGATGTACAAGTCAATTTCAAGCATAAGTGCAAACGGTGGCGTGGTGCTTGAATTAAAGGCAAACCTAGACGTTATCACTCAAGCAAACATGCAGGTAAAAGCTGAACCAATGAAAGAAGTCAGCTCAATCACTTTACACAACATTTCTTATCAATACCCCAAAACCGATAAGCTTGCGTTAGATGCTGTATCCATCAACTTTATGCAAGGCCAACTCAACACAATCGCCGGGCCATCGGGATCAGGGAAATCCACCTTGGCAGATATTATTCTCGGATTACTGCCGCCCGCCGCAGGCGAGATGAAAGCAAATGGACTCAGCATTCAAGGTGAGCGACTGCAGTCTTATCAGGCAACGATTGGCTATGTACCGCAACATATTTTTATATTGGATGACAGCGTAATTGCCAATGTCGCTTTTGGTGTGGATAAAAACGATATAGATCTTGAGCAAGTTAAGCAGGCGCTAATTCACGCCAATGCTATGGAGTTTGTCGCAAAGTTACCTAAGGGTTTGGAAACTGGTCTGGGGCAAGATGGCAAATTGCTCAGCGGCGGGCAGCGCCAGCGCATCGGTATTGCTCGCGCACTTTATCGAAATAACAAAGTACTGGTATTAGATGAACCCACCAGTGCGCTCGATATAGAGTCCGAGCACGACTTGATGAACCTACTGAATCAACTCAAAAATGAGGTGTTGATAATAGTAATTTCCCACCGCCCGGCTGCGATTAAACTCTCTGACCGAATTTCCGTGATTGCCGATGGTAAATTAATCGCAAACGGAGAATATTCACAGTTGTATGCAGAAAATAGTTATTTTAAATCCATGATCGAAAAAGGATTTTTAAGCTAGCGCCAGGGTGACAAATGGAAACCATTATGAAAGCGGAAGATATTAAAATCGCTTGGATAATTAATGCGTATCAAAAACCCGAGCAAATCATTCAGATTATTGATCGGGTTCTTGGTCCACTGGATAGTGTATGGCTTCACTACGATAAAAAGGCATCTGAAGCTGAATTTCAGTATCTATGCAATTACTATAAAGCTGACCCCAGAGTACATCTTTACAAAAAATTCCCTATTTTTTGGGGTGGGATACAAATAGTTTGGGCAGATCTATTTTTAGCAAAAAAGCTATTAAGCAGCGCCACGCCATTTGACTACGTTATACACATCACTGGCACAACCTACCCTATTAAATCAGGCAGCGCTTTACGACAATTTTTAGCAGATAACTTTCAAACCAGCTTCATAAACCTAGACCCCAACGAAGCAGTTTCTGCAACAGGATCTACCCGCTCCCGTTTTTATGCAAAGGAACACTTTGGTATTTATCCGGGTAGAAACATACCCAAATACAATTTAGTGAATAGGATTAGGTACAAGATCAACCTTAAATTGTTGCGAATGTTTGATCCCTACCGCGAATATCGGACACCTTAGAAACTGAGTAAACTTACTCCAGAGGTGATCCATGAGCAAGAAACAATCCACGCAAACGA
>NZ_BBUL01000071.1 GCF_000953825.1 Cellvibrio sp. OA-2007
CGTTGTACTGGCAGCAAATGTTCGATGATTTTGAATTGTGCTTTTGAAATTTCCATGCACAAATTTTAGCATAATTAGTGTTAACAGGACCTAGTTGCAATTGGTTGTTTTTGCTTGCTGCAATTATGCTTTTTTTACGACGGATGATTTCAACATCATCGGACCCATGCCGTCGACTTTGCAGTCCAGATCGTGGTCGCCTGCCACTATGCGAACGATTTTGGCTTTGGTGCCCACTTTAATGACCGATGAGCTGCCTTTGATTTTTAAATCTTTTACTACAGTGACATTGTCGCCATCAATCAGAATATTGCCGTTGGCATCGCGCACGACCAATACATCATCATCGCTATTGGCCTCTGCTGCATTTTTTGACCATTCGTGGGAGCACTCAGGGCAAATTAATAATTCGCCGTCTTCGTAAGTGTATTCGGAATTGCACTTGGGGCAGTTGGGAAGTGTGCTCATAAAAGTCTTCTGTGAAAATATAAGGTTGCAGGTGAATTTGATGCGGTAAAAATCCCCCCGGTTACACCGATTCCCTTTTTATAAGGGGTTAGTACCCCTCCCTTTGTAAAAGGGAGGGGGAGGGATTCAATTATTTCTTTTTCAATGCCTGCTGCAACAGCGCGCCCATACTGCCCATAGCGGCAGGAGCAGGATTATTTTTTTGCGCCGCACGCTGTTGGTTTTGTGATGGTGGACGCTCGCCGCCGCGTTTACCTTCAACTTTTTCGCCGGGTGTATCATCCAAGCGCAGTGACAAGGCGATACGCTTGCGCGGTACATCCACCTCCATCACCTTGGCTTTGACTATATCGCCGGCTTTAACCGCTTCGCGTGGGTCTTTGATGAAATTATGCGACAGCGCCGAGATGTGTACCAAGCCATCTTGATGCACACCTATATCCACAAACGCGCCGAAGTTAGTCACGTTGGTGACTGTGCCTTCCAAAATCATACCCGGCACCAAGTCGGTAATTTCTTCTACGCCGTCTTGAAATTGTGCGGTTTTGAATTCCGGGCGCGGATCGCGGCCGGGTTTATCCAATTCTTTGATTATATCGGTTACGGTCGGCACACCGAATTTATCATCGGTATAGTCGGCTGCTTTTAAGCCGCGCAAGAATGAGGAGTCGCCAATCAGGCCTTTTAATTCACGACCATTTTTTTGCGCAATTTTTTCTACTACCGAATAGGATTCAGGGTGAACAGCTGATGCGTCGAGTGGATTATCACCACCGGCAACACGCAAAAATCCGGCTGCTTGTTCAAAAGTTTTTTCACCAAAGCGCGGTACTTTTTTCAGCGCTGCGCGGGAATTAAACACGCCGTTTTGATTGCGGAATTCAACGATGTTATTGGCGAGTGTGGTATTTAAACCAGACACACGCGCCAGCAGCGCTGCCGATGCAGTATTTACTTCTACACCCACGGCGTTTACACAGTCCTCAACGACTGCGTCGAGCGAGCGCGCCAATTGCGATTGCGAAACGTCGTGTTGATATTGGCCCACACCAATTGATTTGGGATCAATTTTTACCAATTCCGCGAGTGGATCTTGCAGGCGGCGCGCGATAGAAATTGCACCGCGAATAGTCACATCCAAATCGGGAAATTCTTTTGCCGCAAATTCAGATGCAGAATAAACCGATGCGCCGGCTTCGCTCACAATCACTGTGCTGGCAGTAATATCGCTGTGTCTTTTTAATACATCTTTCGCGAACTTTTCGGTTTCGCGCGATGCGGTGCCGTTGCCAATAGCGATTAAACCGACATTATGTTTTTTGCACAGGTGCACCAACATGGCTTCGGATTCAGCGATTTTATTCAGCGGCGGTGTTGGATACATAACACCATGGTCGAGCACTTTACCGGTGGCATCAACCACGGCGACTTTCACGCCGGTACGCATGCCTGGGTCTAAACCGATAGTGGCTTTTTGCCCTGCAGGAGCGGCGAGCAATAAATCTTTTAAGTTGGATGCAAATACTTTGATCGCTTCTTCTTCGGCTTTTTCGCGCAACTCGCCGAGCAGATCAGTTTCCAAATGGGTGAGCAATTTTACTCGCCAGGTCCAGCGCACCACTTCAGCTAACCAACCATCGGCAGCGCGGCCCTGATCCTGCACTTGCCAGTGAGTGGCGATCATTGTCTCGCAGGGGTGACCCTTGTTGCTCGATGAAGAGGTAGCCTCTTCATCACCTACTTTAATAGTGATGCTGAGTGCACCTTCATTGCGGCCGCGGAACATGGCGAGTGCGCGATGCGAGGGCACAGATTTCAGTGGCTCGTCGTGTTCAAAATAATCGCGGAATTTTTGCACTTCTTGTGAGGTGTCGGTTTCTTTACCTGTGGCAACACGTGCAGTGAAGGTTGCTTCCTGTTTTAGGAAGTGACGCAATTGGCCAAGCAATTCAGCATCTTCACTGAATTTTTCCATGAGGATGTATTTGGCACCGTCGAGCGCGGATTTCACATCGTTAATGTTGTGCTCGGCGTTAAAGTATTTGGCTGCCTCCGCTTCGGGGGCGAGGCTCGGGTCGGCGAGCAATGCCTCTGCCAGTGGCTCAAGGCCGGCTTCTTTGGCGATTTGTCCCTTGGTGCGGCGTTTGGGTTTGTAGGGCAGGTAAAGGTCTTCAAGGCGGTTTTTGGTGTCGGCAATTTGAATCTCGCGCTCCAATTCCGGGGTGAGTTTTTCCTGTTCGGCAATAGATTTAAGGATCGCCGCGCGGCGCTCTTCCAGTTCGCGCAGGTAGCGCAACCGCTCTTCCAGGGTACGCATTTGTGTATCGTCCAAACCGCCGGTCACTTCTTTGCGGTAGCGCGATATGAAGGGTACGGTTGCACCTTCATCGAGCAGCCCTACGGCGGCGCTAACTTGTTGTTCTTGAACGTTTAATTCATCGGCGATACGTTTGGCAATACTGGGTAAGCTGGTCATAGCATGAAACACTCTTGAGCTGGCTTGAATCGGAAAGGGCACCATTATCCCCAAAAACAGGGTATCTGCCAGACTTGTTTTTAACCGGTGTTTATGAACGGAAAACAAAATTTTGCGCAGGGTGAATCTGATTCGGCGCCACTAGCGTCTCAATCTATAACCGCGCCACTTATTAAAACGGCACTACTTATGAGTGGGCGAAAACCCTGATTGTTACCCCGGGCGATTGATTTCCCTCAATGGAAAGGAGTTATAGATGAAAACTGTTATTGCTGGAGTGTTGTTATTAATGACTGGAGCCGCCGCCGCGCACGATTCTTGTAATCTGGAGTTGGATGCAGGCTTGCGCATCAGCGAGGACAGCATTGAGTTTTATGAGGCTGATAAACCCAGCTACAAAATTGTTGCCGATCAGGATTTGGTGGTGAATGGGCAGACTCTCAAGCTCACTGTCGGGCAGCAAGATGCGGTTACCGGCTATGCAAAGGCTATTCGCGCCGCCGTGCCGGAAGTGCACAGCATGGCGCTGGGCGGGATCGATCTGGCAATTGAGGCTATCGCCTTAACGTTTGACAATTTACTGGGTGAAAAAAATCAGGTTTCTGCGCAATTAACCACTGAACTGAATAACGCTAAAGGCGATGTTAATCGCTATTTCACGTCGGGTCGCCCGATTAGCCTGAATCTCGCCAATCAAGATACGTCTGATTTTTTAGGTAAACAATTTGAAACGCGTATTGAGCGTATTGTGGAAACCTCGGTGCAAAATTCTATCGGCAGCATAATGATTGCGATGGGTAAAGAAATTCTGGCCTCTGGTGGCAATATGCAAGCGTTTGAAGCGCGCATGAATAAGTTTGGCGAGCAATTGGAATTGCAGATGAACGCAAAAGCAGCTGGCTTAGAGGCGCAGGGTGAAAAACTGTGTGGCACCATGCAGTTGGTGGATGCACAAGAGGAGCAATTAAAACTGGCTGTGCCTGCAATCCAATCGTTTAATTTATTTCGGATAAAGGTGGCAGATGGTGATGCCGCACAAAAAAATATCTAACCTTTTAAAACGATAAAATGATTAAAAATAGGAGTCTATGATGTTAGTACGAAAATTAATAATGATGCTGATGGTTTCGCTAATTGCACCGGTCGTATTGGCTGAAACTGTAGCAAAGACTTATCCGGTAAAAGATTTTACCGAGTTTGTGTCGGGGGGGAACACCTCGGTAGAAATTAGTCAGGACGGCACCGAATATTTGCGTGTTGAGGCGGATGCTGAAGTAATGAAGCGGGTCAAGGTAGATCAGAGTGGCGAGCGCGTGAGTGTTTGGGTAAAAAGTGATAGTAATTTTTTCAATTGGTTTGGCGGCAGCAATGACCCGGTGCGCATTGTGTTGCGAGTTAAACAATTGGAGTATTTGGAAATATCGGGCGGTGCGCGCGCTAACTTAAGTGATTTTCAAGGAGAAAAATTTCAGCTTAATGTCAGTGGCGCGGGCAATGTTAATTTTGCGGCATTAAATGCAAAAAATTTGCGGATGGAATTGTCCGGCGCTGCCAATGTTCGCATCGATAGTGTGAATAGTCAGGAGCAAAAATTTGATCTATCGGGTGCCTCCAATATTGAAATCAAATCGGCCAGCAATTCTCAGGAGTTAAAGGTAGATGCAAGTGGTGCAAGCAATTTTCGCGGTAAAAAGTTAATGGCGAAAAAAGCCGATTTGGGCGCGAGCGGCGCGTCTCACGTAGAAGCCGCCGTTACAGAAGCGTTGATTGCTGAGGCGAGCGGTGCATCGAGCGTCGATTATTACGGCAGCCCCAAAGCAAAAACCAATGCCAGTGGTGCAAGTCATGTCAATGCACACGCAGTTGAATAGCCTGCCCGAATAAGTTATTGCTGTTTTTTATTTTGGTACATAGCTGCATCAGCATGGCGCAACAGGTCTTTTTCGTTGGCGCCATGCTCGGGAAAGTGCGCAATACCAATGCTTGGGTAAATAGTCACATTGTGTTCGGCAAGGGTGAAGGGTTGGCTGAGTGAGGCGTACACTTTATCGCTCACTGCAGTACTTTGTTCTGGGCGATCAATATTTTCCAGCAATATGACAAATTCATCGCCGCCAAAGCGCGCAATCGTGTCGCACTCGCGCACGCAGTGCTCCAAACGGCGTGAAGCCTGTTCCAGTAATAAATCGCCAATATTGTGGCCATAGGTATCGTTCACGGCTTTGAATTTATCCAAATCCAAATAGAGCAGCGAAAAAATTCCCTTATGGCGTTTTGCGCGGGCCATGGCCGAATGGATGCGGTCGTAAAACAAACTTCGATTTGGCAGGCGAGTTAATTGATCGTAGAGTGCCAAATGCTCCAAGCGCGCCATCATTTGTTTGCGTTCGATGGCAGCGGCAATTTGGGTCGATACAAATTGCAGTAACTCGGTATTTTTTTGACTGTATTGGTATTTGGTTGAAAAGCTTTTTAGCACCAATGCGCCCAGCACGCCGGTGTGGGACTTTAAGGGAACGCCCAGCCAGCTTTGCAGCGCTTGCCGCTCATGAGTAGCGTTGTAGAGGTGCGCTTCATTGGTGTTCAGTACTTGTGCCAATAATTGATTTGCGGTGTCTCTGCCGTCATTGCCGAACGAGACAACCACCTGCTCCCGTGAGTAGGGAAAACTGACAAAGCCGGAATTTTTATCGCGCAGTGCTACCGAGAAATTATCAGCCGGTAAATGTTCGCTAATGATCTTGTGAATCTGCGCAAAGAGTGTGGGTAAATCCTGCGCGTCGTGTGATGCTTCGGCAATTGCAAACACTGCTTGCTGCGCAGATTCGGCCTGTTTGCGCAGGGTGATATCGCGCGCTACGGCTACGCGATACTGATCTTTTTCCGACCAGCGCGCCGACCACATGATATGCACTATTTCCCCATCTTTACGAATGTAGCGATTTTCAAAATGCGGTTGTGGTTCCCCCGCAATAATTTTATCAACGGTTTGCAGCGTGATATGGCGATCATCCGGGTGCACCAGCTCCAGCATTTGTTTGCCCATCATCTCTGCTTGGTTATAACCAAAAATCTGTTCAGCGCTGGGGCTGACATACAAAAAATGGCCGTTTTTATCGACAACACAGAGCGCGTCGACCAGCAGATCCATGTATTTCCCTAAGGCGGGAAAAGAGAGGGAATTCATAACATCTATCCATTGTGATGGCCGCTATTCAACATGTCGGCCTTGCAGTGTCCATAGCATAGTCAGCCAGAAGGTTGCTGTAAAACCATTAGGTGGAGTTTTGTGTAGGCGATGGATCAAGGTGATTGAATTAATGATATCGCACCAGTTGGTGCGTTCGCGATTATTGGGTATTTCTAGTTGCTACTGACAGCATTGTTTAGCTGCGCGATAGTCTTTACAAAGTTTACACTACAAGTCAAATTCACGGAGGTTTTAATAATGAAGTCGGCAAGCTTGGCGAGAGTGGCGGGAGCCATCTATCTCATCTTAATAATCAGCGGCATTTTTGGCTTGGTCTATATGCCCGCTACATTAATTGATTGGTCCAACCCAACGGCAACTGTAACGCAGATTAAGTCACAAGAAATGTTTTTTCGATTGGGAGTGTTGGCCGATGCAATTTGCTTTGTGTGTTTTATTTTCTTACCGCTGGTGCTTTATAAACTATTGGCATGGGTCAATCGAGAAGTGGCGATATTGATGGTGATATTGGCGCTGATCAGTATTCCGGTGACCCTAGTCAATATGGTAAAGCTTGTCGATGTGCTTACCTTACTCGCCGGGCACTCCTATTTGGCTGCAATAGATGGGGCGCAATTAGAGGCGCAGGTGATGTATTTGTTGGTGTCTTTTAACAACAATACATTGATCGCAAATATTTTCTGGGGAGCTTGGTTGTTTCCATTTGGTTATTTAGTAATGGGGTCGGGAATCTTGCCTCGGGTGTTGGGCATATTATTAATTCTCGGTGGTCTGGGATATTTGGCAGAATTCATCATGAAATTTATGTTTTCGCAAGAGTCTGTTCCATTTTGGATTGGATTGCCTGGAACGCTTGGTGAATTTGGCATCTGTTTGTGGTTGATAGTCATGGGCGCAAAGGAGGCTCCGGTTAGCACTCAAAATACCAGTGGTTGAACTCTTTTTAGGGATGAGACTCTATTTTTAGCTAACACAAGGTGTCCGGTATTGTTACTGTGATTTAATCATCGATGTTTTTTATGATGCTTGGTTTTTTATAATAGGAAAGGAATGTTAATGATCAAACGGTTATTTTTATCGGGTTGCTCGTCCATGGTGGTCATGAGTTGTTTAATGAGCTTTTCGCTTGCGACACAAGCCGATGGTCTCGCTGACTTTCGCAGTGCATTAGCGCGACTAAAATCTTCTGCGCCCATTGCCGTCAATGCACAATTTAAATTGTTTGGCCGCAGTGGCGAGCGCGATGAGCTGATCGAGCGGGAAGGTTTGATTGAAATGCGTTTGGAGGATGGTGCAAATGGGCTGCATGCAGTTTATTCGCCCGCATTGACGGCTCAGCTACATGCCGAGGAGCTGGCAAAAATTGAAGATGAAAATGTCAAAAACTCTGCGCTGAATGCCGTTGGTCAATTTCAGTACTGGGAGTGGCGTGAGCTGTTGTACCCGGCGGCGCAAATGGAATTAATGTTGGGGCGCTACCACTTTGTAAGCGAAACACCAGTTATCTTTAATGGTCAGCCAACCCGTCTGCTCACATTTAGTATGCCGATGGAAAAAATTGACAAAGAGTTTCGCCAGTACGTTAAAAAATACAAAAATCGTTTTCAAGTTTGGATCGATGACAATGGTATCCCACTCGCCAGCCAATTGACCGAAAAGGGTTCAGGGCGAGTATTTATTGTGATTGGCTTTCAATTTAAAAATGAAATTCACAGCGAGTATCGTCAGCAGGGCTCGCGTTTGATCACGGTAAAGCGGGAGTTGAGAGATGAAAGTTCAGGTGCAACTATGCAAAGCCAGCGGCACTTTGTCGCTAGGCTGAATCCTGTTGCTGCGCCCTTGGCTGGAACCTCTCAGTAACCGGCCGGTCTATTGGCGCAATATGCACAAGTGAACACTGCGATGCGATCAGGGTTAAAGTCTGCTAGGCTTTGCCCGCTCTACAACAAACTCTAACTCCAAAGGAAAAAAGGAACCAGGCTATGTTAAAGCGTTATTCGGCTTATGCCTTCAGTGTGCTCTTGCTGGGCGGTATCGGCTTGGGCGGAATCAGTTTGGTGGGTTGTAAATCTACCGGCAATCTCAAACCCGCCGTACAGAATATTGAACAAGCCACCATCATTAAAAGCCCGAATGATGATCGTCAATACGCGGCGATGATGTTACCTAATGGTTTGCAAGTGGTGTTGGTGTCAGATCCCTCGCTGGAAAACTCCTCTGCCTCGCTCGCCGTTGGTGTGGGCAGCGCACACAATCCGCAAGACCAGCTCGGCCTTGCGCACTATTTAGAGCACATGTTGTTTTTGGGCACCGAAAAATATCCCGAACCCGATGGCTTTATGAAATACACCCAAGCCAATGGCGGTATGACTAATGCTTTTACCGCGTACGATAAAACCAACTATTTATTTCAAATCAATGCCGGAAAATTTGATGAGGCATTGGATCGCTTTAGCGATTATTTTAAAAAGCCGACCTTTGATCCGCACTTCAGCGATAAAGAGCGCAATGCCGTTAACAACGAGTGGTCGCTGCAAAAAGCGCAGGACGGCTGGAATCTTTATGTGTTGCAGGGTTATACCGCCAACCCTAAAAACCCCAGCGCAAAATTTAATATCGGCAACCTGGACACATTAAAAGATAAGCCAGGTTCAGTGCTCAATGAAGAAATGAAACAGTTTTACGATGCCTATTACTCGGCCAACATTATGAAGTTGGCGTTGGTGGGCAAACAATCGCTGTCTGAATTAAAAGCTTTAGCCGAAAAACATTTTGCGACTATCCGCAATAACAATGTCACTTTGCCTGAAGTCACTGTGCCAGGTTTAACCAAAGCCGAAATGGGCAAAAGTATTCACTACAAACCCATCAAGGATATGAAAGCGCTGTATGTGGATTTCCCGGTGAAATCCAATAAATCCCAATGGCGGTTGAAGCCCAATGAATTTATTAATGGTTTACTTACCTCTGAGGAGCCGGGCACGCTGGGCGAGCAGTTGCGCGCACAAGGGCTGGTAAAAACCCTGTCAGCCTATTTTGATACCGAAGCCTATGGTCCAGATGGCTTTTTGCGTGTGCAGGCGGATTTAACCGATGCCGGTCTACAAAAACAGGATGAAATTATCGCCGCTATTTTTTCTTATGTGGATTTAATTAAACGCAAAGGTCTGGATCAAAATTATTATCGCGAATTGCAGGCAATGCGCAGTAAAGATTTTGCCAATGCACCTAAGCCTGATCCGCTGCAACAGGCAGTCGGCTTGGCTATGGCACAATTTGATCTGCCGGTCGAAAACCTGATCAATGCGGATTATGTTTACGAGCGCTATGACGCCAAGGCAATTAAAGCGGTATTGACGCAGCTCGATGAAAAACGCGCGCGCATCTGGCATGTTAGCCCAGCTGAAAAAGCGGACACCCCGGTGCCATTTTTTGATGGCCACTATGCGATTCGCGATATCACTGCGGAAGAATATAAACGTTGGAACGCACTGCAAGCCAAGTATCGATTTAATCTGCCGCCGCTGAATGATTTGTTTACCGATACGCAGGCGCCGATTGTAGAAAATACTTATCTCAAACCCCATCCAGTGGTATCCCAAACAGGTATCGAAGCCTTTTTGGCGCACCCGGAGTTTTATCGTGAAGACAAAGGCCGTGTGTCAGTGCAAATCAATGTGGATTTTGCGCTCGACTCACCTAAAGAGGCAGTGCTGGCAAATTTGGTCAATGCGATTTATGCCAAACAAACTATGACCCTGGCTGATCGCGCCGGGCGTGCATCTCTAGGTATCTCCACTTCGGTGATGGATGTAAATAGTCAAGGCATCTATTTGTCTGGCTACACCAACAAGCATCCGCAATTGTTGCAACAAATGTTAACGGAATTTGTGGCGTTGGATATTAGTGACAAACATTTTCATGAAGCCATGGATAGCTTTCAGCAAAATATGGCGAACAAGAAAAAGAATCATGTATTTCGCCAGTTGTATGGCCATGCACAGCGTTTGACTTACAAAACCCAATGGCCAGATGACATTATTTTAGCGGCGGCCAACAAGGTGACTAAGGCGGATGTGGTCGCCTATCATCAGAAAATTAAAACAGATCCACTGTTGCGCTTATTAGCTGTGGGCAATTATAGCGAAGCGCAAGTGCGCGAAATGGCGGAGCAGGCTGCGCGTATTTTGCCGGGTAAACGTTTGCCAGCGGCGCGTGCTGTAAATCAGTATGTAACACCAGCTGTAGGTCAAACGCTCACCTTTAATGATGATGTTGAGCTTGCTGATAGTGCGGTGTTGCAAGCCTGGTTTGGCAGTAAAAAATCTGATGCTGAACAGGCGCAATTGGCGGTATTAAATTCACTGTTTAGTAATGCCTTTTTTATGCAGCTGCGCACCCATGAACAACTGGGTTATGTGGTGACCAGTTTTAATTATGCGGTGGATGATGTGCCGGGTTTTGTGATGCTGGTACAAAGTTCCAATACGGATTTGCCCGGTATAAAAACTCGCATGGACAAATTCCGCGTTGAGTATCTGGCAGCATTGAAGGCAACCGATGCGGCGGAAATTGAACAGGCAAAACAGGCATTGATTGCCAATCTGTTGGAAAAACCAACTGATTTTTATTCTGAAGCAGAGCGCTACAGCAGCGAGTTCTGGCAGGGTAAATACACATTTGATGCTCGCGACCGCTATTTGGCCGCGCTGCAAAAAGTGACCAAACAAGATTTGATTAATATTTACGAGTCACTGCTGTTGAATAAAAAATCCGGTAAAGCGCTGTTGCAGTTGCGCGGCACCAATTTTAAAACCAAGCCATTTGCGGCGCTGCAATAACAGCACGTGATTCTTGGATTTTATCAGCCAACAAATAAGTAAGATAATAAGCCTCTGCATTGTTATGATGCAGGGGTTTTTCTTATTGGATGTGAGAATTTTTACATGACTCTAGCAGCTCAACTTCGCCGAATTCCTGCCGTGGCATGGGTACTTATTCTGGGTGTAACACTTATTGCAGCGATTGTATTGTTTAAACCTAACCCGCAACCGCGTGCGCCCAAGCCCATTGCGCAAACTCAGGTAAAAGTCGTTCTGGCGCAGCCGCAGACCATGGCGGTGAATGTAAATGCGCAGGGCAGTGTAGAGCCGCGTCGCCAAATTGATGTGGTCAGCCAAGTGGCTGGCAGTTTGGTGCAGGTGTCAGAGCAATTTGCCAGCGGTGGTTTTTTTGCCAAGGGTGCCACGCTGGTGCAAATAGATCCGCGCGATTATGAAATCGCGCTGGTGCGCGCCAAAGCCGCGTTGCTTGATGCGGAAAAAACACTTGCAACTGAACGCGGCCAAGCGCAACAGGCGCAGCGCCAGTGGCAAGAGTTGGGCAGTAAAGACGCTAATGATTTATTTCTGCGTAAACCGCAATTGGCCGCGGCAGAAGCGCAAGTAGAGGCAGCGCGCGCCGGTGTGCAGCAGGCGCAATTAAATTTAGCGCGCACCCGCATTCAATTGCCCTTTGCGGCGCGGGTGAATACTACCTGGGTGGATTTGGGACAGTACGTCAGTACCGGCACACGCATTGCCACTGTGTACGATTCGGCGGCGGCACTGGTGCGTTTGCCACTCACAGATTTACAAGCGTCACTCATTAATTTGCCGCTCGCGTTTGGTAAACCGCAGCAGGAATTGCCCGATGTTATCTTGCGCGGCGTGGTGGCGGGCAATGCCTATGAATGGAAGGGAAAAATAACGCGCACCGAAGCGAGTCTCGATCCGCAATCGCGCATGTTTTATGCGGTGGTTGAAATTCCCGATCCGTTTGATCCTTTTAAAAATGCCGTGCCGCTGTTGATGGGCATGTATGTAAAAGCTGAAATTATTGGCAAGCCCATCGCCAATGTGATGCTCTTGCCCAAGAGCGTTATTTTCCGGCGCGATCAGGTTTACAGTTTGGATGCTGATAACCGCGTGCAGATTCACAGCGTGAATATTTTGCGCAGCGACGAACAGCAAGTGTGGTTTACCGGCGATATTAAACCGGAGCAGGCGATTGTATTGGAGCGGCAGGGTTATTTAGCGGCGGGTATTCAAGTGGTGCCGGAAGTGGTGACTAATCTTGCTGCGGAGGACGCCCAACCATGAGCCGACTGATTCAGTGGTTTATCGAAAATAAGGTTGCCGCCAATTTATTAATGGTGCTGATTTTTGTGGGCTGCTTTTTTAGTTTTAGCCAGCTCAGCAAAGAAGTATTTCCCATGGTTGAGCGCAATATTATTCAAGTGAATATGAATTACCCCGGCGCCGGACCAACGGAAGTAGAGCAACAAATTGCGATCCGTATTGAAGAAGCCGTTGCCGATTTGGAAGGGATTTATGCCATCAGCTCCAAATCCCGCCAGGGGTATGCGCAAGTCACTATTGAAGTGGCCGATGGTTACGACGCGCAAGAAATATTAAACGATGTTAAAACCCGCATTGATGCCATCAATAGTTTTCCCGCCGATGTAGAGCGCCCCGTTGCCAGCCGCCAAATTGGGCGCAGCCAATTAATGAGCATTGCGGTCTATGGCGATGTGGATGAAGCCGCGCTAAAAGAAACGGGCATGAATTTGCGCAATGAATTGGCGCTCCTGCCCGGTATTTCCATGGTGCAACTCAATGGCACTCGCCCTTATGAAATGGGCATAGAAGTGTCGGAAGAAAATTTGCGCCGTTATCAATTAAGTTTCGATCAAATTGCGCAGGCGATTCGCCAATCCTCCGTCAATATTCCTGCGGGTACTATTCGTACTGTGGATGGCGATATTCAAATCCAAGCGCGCAACCAAGCCTATTCCGCCGATGACTTTGCCAAAATTCCTGTGCTCACTCGCGCCGATGGCTCCAAATTATTGCTGGGTGAAATCGCCAGTATTCAGGATGGTTTTTCTGATTGGACGTTAGTAGCGCAGTACAACGGCCAACCTGCGGCCTTTTTGGAATTATCGATTTCAGAAGACCCGGATATTCTCGCTGCCACCCAAACGGTTAAACAATATATTGAAGACGTTCGACCAGTGTTACCGGCGGGTGTGCATATCGATATCTGGCGCGATATGTCCAAACTGTTTGAAGCGCGCCTCGATTTATTATTGAGTAATGCCTTTAGCGGTTTGTTGTTGGTGCTTGTTGTATTGATGTTATTTCTGCGCCCGCTGATTGCAATCTGGGTTGCGGTGGGCATTGCCACTGCTTTTGCAGGAGCAATCTGGCTGCTGCCAACGCTGGGCGTGAGCATTAATATGGTTTCGCTATTCGCATTTTTGTTGGTGCTCGGCATAGTCGTGGACGATGCAATTATTGTTGGCGAAAGTATTTACTCGCGGCAGCAACACGGTTTGCGCGGCGCAGCAAGTGCGGCGAGCGGTGCAAAACTGGTGAGTGTGCCAGTGTTTTTTTCGGTCGCCAGTACCATGATCTTTTTTGCGCCCATGTTGGATGTGCCGGGCAATATGGCGGTGATTGCGCGGGCGATTGGCATAGTTGTGCTTTTATGTTTAGTTTTTTCGCTGATTGAATCCCTGCTGATTTTGCCTTCGCATTTGTCGCATATGGGGCCGGAGCGCGAACCCAACAATATTCTGCTTAAACGTTTGCATCAACTGCGTGGTTGGATCGCGACAAAACTCGATGCATTTATTGAGCATCGCTACGTGCCGCTGCTGAAAAAATTACTCGCCGCGCGCTACGCCACCATCCTCGGATTTGTGCTTGCGTTTGCTGCATCAATTGCACTGTTTGCCGGTGGTTGGTTGAAAAGTAGTTTTATGCCCAAGGTGCCGGGCGATTCAGTAGAAGCGCGTTTGGTCATGCCGGAGGGCACTTCATTTTTTGAAACGCAACGCATTATGCGCAAGGTGCAAGATGCCGCATTAAAATTGCGTGAAGATGAAGATCTGCGTGAAAAAAATGGCGGCGATTTTGTGCGTGCAGTGCAAACCTGGGCCAACGGCGTCAATATTTATATGGCGGTTGCACTGGAGGATTCACAGACGCGCAAAGTGGGAATCGATGAAGTCACCCGCCACTGGCAGGCATTAATTGGCGATGTACCGGAAGCAAAAGAATTTCGTTTGGACTTTACCCTGAATGCCACGGGCGATGACATACGTTTGAACCTGAGTATCAACAGCAATCGTTTTGAAGATCAACAAGCCGTGGCCGATACAGTGCGCACCGCACTGGCAGCTTATCCTCATGTGTTTGATGCAAAAACCAGTTTGGAGGCGACACGCCCGGAATTGGAAATTCGTTTAAAGCCCAATGCTGAAATGCTCGGTGTCACGCTCAATCAAGTTGCGCGCCAAGTGCGGCAGGGTTTTTACGGTGAAGAGGCACAGCGTATTCCACGCGGCAGTGAAGATGTGCGCGTACTGGTGCGTTATCCGGTGGAAGATCGCCAGCGCTTGGAACAAATTAATCAAATGCGAATTCGCACGGCAACCGGTGTTGAAGTGCCCTTGTTAGAAGTGGCTGAAATGGTGTTTGTACCGGGCTATAGCGTGATTGACCGGCGCGATCGCAAACGCAATATTGCCGTGACTGCGCGCGTAGGTGCAGAGGGTGATGCGCAGGCAATTGTACGCGCGATGAATGAACGTTTTTATCAGGAGTGGCAGCGACAGTATTCCGGGTTTAGTTTGCAGCCCGATGGCAATATGCGCGACCAAGCTGATTTTCAGCAATCGTTACTGCAGAGTTTTTTACTCGCAGTATTGGTAATTTATATGATGATGGCGGTAGCATTCCGCTCCTATGGCCAACCGCTCATAGTGCTCACCGCAATTCCGTTTGGATTTATGGGTGCAGTGATTGGCCATTTACTGATGGGGCGCGAAGTGAGCATGTTGTCTATGCTCGGTTTTATCGCTTGCGCCGGTGTAGTGGTGAACGACAATCTGGTGTTGTTGGATCGTATCAATCAATTGCGCCAGCAGGGTTTGGATATTTACGCTGCGGTAGTGCAGGCGGGGCGCGATCGCTTCCGCGCAATATTGTTAACCTCGCTCACTACGTTTATCGGTTTGATGCCGATCATGGCGGAGCAGAGTGTGCAGGCGCGCTTTCTTATCCCTATGGTCATCTCACTCGCCTTCGGTGTACTCTTTGCCACAGTGGTTACTTTGATTCTGGTGCCCTGCTTAAATTTACTGGCGGCGGACATCAGCAATCGCCTGCGCAGTTTGCGCACATCGGTAGTTGACTCCCAAGTATCAGACTCCTAATTTTTACCCTTTTTTATTACATTCTTAATTCTTGGAAATAGGTTATGAGCGATAACAACATGAATACGAATAGCAGTGATGACGAGCAACAGTATTGGAATTTAGTGGAGGGTTTCATCAATTCCGCCAACAATGCTTGCGATAACGCCAACCCGGGTTTGGTTGCGGCCGCACTGTTAAATGCTGCGGCTCGCTTTAATGCTTTTGTGGTTGCGCATTCATCGCTGGATAAAAATGAATTCGCTGAAGATGTGGAAGGCACCACCAATTATTTAACTGGCCGTTACCGCGATTTTCTTAAAGAACATATGGATGACTACCGTGAAAATTACACCAGCTTGATTGGCAATCGGGAACTGCCGGAAGAATAGTGTAATTGTTTGGGGTTAGAGTAAATTGTTGTAATAAAAAGGCACATTATCGATGTGCCTTTTTTCATTCTGGTTATTGTCTCTGCATGTGTCCTTGTGTGTTTAGCATTTTCTCTCATTATTAATTAAAGCAACTCAGCATGTGAGCCACGTGCCTTTTGTCACTGTGCTGTTTAGTTTTGTTAATCTGCCTTTCATTATCAGGCTGTCGGTGGGATTATCTAGCGGTTGAGTAGGCCAATAAGCTAAATAATACGGATGCCTGTTTATGTCTAATCATTTTTACCATTTGCTTAACACCTGGTTGCCGCTGAAAAACGAGGCTAACTGGGTGCTGGGTGCGGTGATTGATACACGCGGATCCGTCTACCGTAAAACCGGGGCACTTATGTTGCTCAGTGATGCCGGGCATCAATTAGGGTTATTAAGCGGTGGCTGTATAGAATCAGATTTACTATTACAAGCGCGCAAAGTGGTGGCGCTGGGTAAATCGCGCCGAGTGATTTACGACGCAGCGGACGATAGCAATATCGCTTGGCGACTTGGTATAGGTTGTGGTGGCGCAGCGGAAATTTTGTTGCATCCCTGCAATCTACTTAATGAATATCTTCAATTACCTGCCGTATTGGCTTGTTTACAGCAACAGCAAGCCTGTGACTATTCACTGCAGCTTGACCACGCCCATGCAACTTTTACGACCTGCCCACGAAAATTTTCACAGCGCCAGCAGGGGCGTATGCAACTTAGTTCTGTCGCGCATGATGAAGCAGCGCGCGATAAAAAAATTCTAGCCACGTTAATTAATCCGCTGCCGCATTTATTAATTCTTGGTAGTGGTGTTGATCTTATTCCTTTATGCCAATTGGCGCTGACCTTAGGTTGGCGAGTCACATTGGTTGATCAGCGCTTAAACGCTGCCAAGCGGGAAAATTTTCCAGCGGCTATTAACGCACTGAATTTAACGCCAGCGGAATTGCACAGTGATCTATTGCAACAAATTGATGGCCTGGTGATTGCGCATCACAATATGACTTTGGATGCTGCGGCAATTGCGGTTTTACAGCAGCGCGAAATGATTAACCCCTATATTGGTTTACTCGGCCCAAGTAAACGCAAAGCCGATGTTTTGGCTGTGGCCGGTTTGAGTGAAACACAATTACGTTACCCCATTGCTGGGCCGATGGGGCTAGCATTGGGTGGCGATTTGCCTGAAAGTATTGCGCTATCGGTGCTAGCTGAATGCCATGCAAAAATATTTGGCTGTAGTGCTCTACCCTTAAGTGAGATGATGTCGAGTTGTGCTACTGATCATCAGGCCAATGCCTTAATGGCGGTGGCGCGATGAACGCAAACAATGCAGCTATCGATTGTTTAATTCTTGCGGCGGGCAGTGCTAGCCGTTTTGGCGGTTGTAAACAATTGGCTAATTGGCAGGGGCGGCCGCTACTCGCTGCCTGCATTGCGGCGGCACGAACGCTTGAGCCGGAACGCATTTTGGTTGTCGGCGGTGCCTATTATCCCCAGCTATTGCAGGCGTTACCGGAGCTGAACGCAAATGCAACAGAAATTAATGATCGCGCAATTGACTTACTGGAATTCCCCGCGTGGAAATTGGGTATGGGGAATTCACTCGCATTTGGCATTAAATATTTACAAAACACTAATCCGGTATTGGTGATGTTGGGCGATCAGCCATTAATCAGTGCGCAAGATTTGCGTGCACTGTATCACAGCTGGTGCAGTAATCCCGAGCAAATTGCCTGCGCTAGTTTTGCTAATACCCTAGGTGTACCCGCTATTTTTCCCGCGCAATTTAAAGCCAGGTTGTATCAATGCCGTGGCGATCAGGGCGCAAAAAAAATATTGTTAGGTTGTTCCCATCACGTCGTTCCTGTTGCTATGCCTTCAGCAGAATTTGATATTGATACTCCGGTCGATCTCACTACTTATTTGAAAAAAGTCATTTAAACGGTCGCTTTAAACTTTATTTAAAAATAAGTATCTTAAGGCTAGAATTAAACAGTTCTTCAACCGAATGAAGTTATCGAAAAAAATCCCCAAGATTTGCTTACGATTAATAGCAGAGTATGCAGGCTTTCCCTTTTCCGCCAAAGGCTATTGAAGCTTAAAAACTTTATATGCGTAAAGTATTGTACAAAAGCAATTTATTGAACTATCATACTAGTACATGAATACGCCACCCTCTAAAAATACACGTTTTATCGACTGCCTCTGCATGATTGCGGAGGCAGAGGTTATGGAGGCTGTTTTAACAGCGATACTAACTCAGAAGGAAATAAAGGAAATTGAAAACCGCCTGCAGATTTTTGAGATGCTCTCTGATCATATCCCCCAGCGCGATATAGCAACATCGTTAGGTGTGGGGATCGCCACTGTCACGCGTGGCGCGCGCGCAATGCGTGAAGGCCAATTTGACGTCTTGGCTAAACACTTGAATAAATCAAAAAAAATGTAAGAAAATGACTCCATAATTAATCTGCTTATTCGAAAAGTTGAGACAAGCACCGATGACTCAAAATAATATCCAACCATTTAATTTACCAGGCAAGCCGACATATTTAAAATTGACTGAAGATTTTGACTTTTTTCAGCTTTTCCGTTGCATTGAAAAAAAATATAAAACTTGTTTTTTGTTAGAGTCGCTCGGCGAAGAAAGCTATATCTCTCGCAACCACATTATCGGTTTTGATCCTATTAAGACTGTGTATGCACCTGATTACCATACACTTTGCATTGAGGACAGCAAAACAGGGCTGATAGAGTCATATGAATCCAAAAATCCTTATTATGATTTGCGCAAAATTATCCCCAAAAATGTAATTTCCCGTCGTTATGCTGGTGGGCTAGTTGGGTTTATTGGCTACGATGCTATTAATTTTTTTGAACCGGAATTAAAAATTCAATCGAGCAGCATGTTCGAACCTTTTAAGTTTGGTGTTTTTTTGGATGGTCTTGTATATGACCAAATGACAGGAGAGATTTTTTATTATTTTTACGAAGATAATCGCTTTGATGAAATAGAAGCATTGCTGCATCAAGAAGTGCCTGCATTCGGCGAGATTTCTGTCACTCATTTGGGGGATTCAATGGGGCGCGCAGAGCACGAATTGGCGGTTCATAAAGTCAAAGAGGATATTTGCGCGGGGCTTATATTTCAATGTGAAGTCGGTTTTAAATCCCGGTATAAAATCACAGGCGATACACTACCTATTTATGCCAAACTGCGGGAAGTTAATCCATCGCCGCACATGTATTGCATGAAGTTTGGCGATCAAAAAATAATAGGTGCTTCTCCCGAGTTGCTCTTTCGTTTGCGCAACGGTGAAATGGAGTCATTTCCATTGGCGGGAACAACATTGAGAGGAAAAAGTAGCGCTGAAGATACGATATTATCCCGAAAGCTGTTAAACGACCCAAAGGAAATCGCAGAGCACAATATGTTGGTTGACTTGCATCGTAACGATATTGGTCGGGTTGCACGCTTCGGTACGGTAAAAGTGCGCAGTTTGATGGACATTAAACGCTATTCCCACGTGCAACATATTTCATCAGAAATAGTGGGTATTTTACGACATGATGAAGATATGTTTTCTGCCTTGGCCTCCAATTTTCCTGCCGGAACATTGACTGGAGCACCTAAAATTGAGGCGATGAAGATAATTAATGATTTGGAAGTCGATGGTCGTGGTGTATATGGTGGAGCGCTAGGTCAATTTTGTTTTAATGGTGATTGTACTTTTGCAATTCCAATACGCACTGTTTTTATTAAAGGTGAAGATGCTTATGTGCAAACTAGTGGGGGCAATGTTTATGACTCCAATGCCGCGGATGAGTACCTTGAAATTGAGCGTAAACTTTCAGCAATGCGTAGTGTGCTATCTACCTTTAAAGGAGTCTAATCGATGCGCGTATTAATTATCGATAATTATGACTCTTTCACCTTTAATTTATACCAATATACCGGTGAAATATTGATGTCAAATCGCGTTAAGCAATCATCAACTGAAGTTGATGTTATTGTGAAGCGAAATAATGAGATTAGTACTGAAGGTATAAAAGAATTAAATCCTGACAGGATCATTATTTCACCCGGTCCAGGTTCACCGGACGATGTGAAGTATTTTGGTGTATGCAGCCAGGCTATTTTGGAGTTGGGCCAAACAATTCCGTTGATGGGTGTATGTTTGGGGATGCAAGGTATCGCGCATTGTTTTGGCGGTCGGGTAATACGCGCGCCCATACCAATGCATGGAAAAATTTCAGCAATTCAGCACGATAGCAAAGGCCTGTTTAAAGAAATGCCACAGAATCTGGAAATTATGCGTTACCACTCGCTCATGGTTGAAGCCTCCAGCTTGCCGGATTGCCTGGAAATTACTTCGGTGGTTAATGATTCATCAGCATCTTTTAGTAGCCTATCTGAGGCTGCACATCAGGGACAGGTAATTATGGGGGTCAGGCACAAAGAATATCCTATTGAAGGGATTCAATTCCATCCGGAATCATTTGCAACCGAAGGTGCAAAAACAATCCTGGCGAATTTTTTGTTATAAGTTCAGCTGAATAGATTGCCACTCACGTAATTGATGTTTTGTAATTCCGTGAGTGGCAATTTATTTGAATGACCGCATTCGATAGCGACTATTTGATCAGCAAGCGCAATCCAACTGCAATTAAAAACAGGGCAAACAACGTTTTTAATAAATGTCCCGGAATTCGATGCGCCCAACGTGCCCCGACACCTGAAAATAAAACGCTGGTTATCGAGATGCCGACAAAAGCTGGCAGGTAGACATATCCAAATGCCAATGGTATTTCTTCTGCGGGCTCCTTGAATAAAAGCACCAAGCAACCCACTACGGCTATTGGCCAACCAACGGCGGCCGAAGTTGCAATAGCCTTGATGGTTTCCAGGCCGCGTCTGTGTAAATTGGGGACATTGAATGTCCCTCCACCAATACCAAATAAACCCGATAAGAATCCGATGCCAAGTGTTGCACTGTGGAAAAATCGAAAATTTATATCGTGATGTGCTAACTTTCCATCGTCCTTGCGCTGCAATAACATCCTGGCACCAGTGAACAAAATAAACAGCGAAAACAGTAATTGCAGAGAATAACTTTCCCCCTTATGGACCAGTAAGCTACCGATAAACGTTCCCACTAATAATCCGGGTAACATTTTATATACCAAATCCCAACGCACCGCCTGCTTGAGGTGATGTACCCGCACGGAGTTTACGGTGGTAAAAACCATAGTGGCAAAAGAAGTCGCAATGGCGGCTTTGATAATCATATCGGGCGGAAAGTTTGCAATGTATGAAAGAATAACAATAAGTGCAGGAACAATAACGGTACCACCGCCCACGCCAAGCAGTCCGGAAATAAGCCCGGCACCAACACCTACCAGTATGAAAATTAGCCAGATCACACCATAATCCTTTAGTGAAGTCCGCCGTGTACGCTCAATAAAGCATTATTAACGTACCGGTTTTCTTCATTCAGTAAAAACGTGACTGCCTGTGCGATATCGGCGGGCGCACCAAATTGTTGATTTAAAATGCGCGATTCATAATCTTTGATGCGTTCCGGCGGAATTTTTTGCGCCATCGAGGTATTAATAATTCCAGGGCTGACAGTATTAACTCGTATATCCGGCGCCAAAGCCAGCGCCAAGCTTTTCGTTAAATTTATTATGGCGCCTTTGGAAACACCATAGGCAACATCTTTACTGCCATTTTCTCCACTGATAGAAGCAATATTAACAATTACTCCTTTGTTATGATTTTCTTTAAGGACACGCGCAAACCACTGGGAAATAAATAGCGGGGCACGTATGTTGACGGCCATTATTCGTTCGTAATCGAAGAGGGATAGCGTGTTAAATTCCAGCGCTTCATAAAGGCCGGCATTATTTACTAGCCCGTACAAAGAATCGGCATATTTTTTTTCTATGTGATCCAGGCATGCTAACAATTGCAAATGGTCGGAAAGGTCAGCCTGATAAAAAATATCGGTGACTGTTGCTTCCGTGCCTATATCTACACCAATAACAGTAAGCCCTCGGGACTTAAGTTGAGTGCATATGGCTTGACCTATTCCGCCATTGGAGCCGGTAACAATTATTGTTTTTTCCATTGTGAGGTTTTATCTCATTAATTAGGGTGTTGATATCTGGTGAAATTAGCGCTGACCCAGCGAGTGTTGAGAGTAGATAATAGTGACAGATTTGAAAAGAGATGGATTTTACCCGGTAATGCATTTTCCGGCGATAAACACTTTTTCAATATTATTCGCTAATGCGTGAATATCCAGTGAGGGATCGGCTCCAAGTAAAATCATATCGGCTTGCATGCCATCCCGTAGCTGGCCAATACGCTGATTTGCCCCGATCATTTTTGCACCGTTTGAGGTGGCCCATTTAATAATAGTAACTGCTGGTATATTTAATTTTTCCTGAAACGCAATTAATTCCTGATGATAAGTGCCATGCGGGGTCCATGCAAAACCAAAATCATCGCCCACTGCGATATTAATACCCATTGCTTCGGCTTTGGGTAAAAAGCTCATTGTATTTTCAACCTCAAGGTGAAAATCCGATTCTTCCGGGTGTCTTCCGTATTGGCTACCACAGGCAATATATTGCAAAGGTTGGTAGAAGCTGGGGACAATACTGATATTATTTTTTTGAATTAGATCAAGGCTTTCCTGATCCGCGTAAGAGCAGTGATCAATAATATCCACTTCTGCCGCAATTGCATTTTTGATTCCGCTCAACCCTCTGGCGTGACAGCGTACCAGGGTAGAACGGCCATGGGCTATGGCAACGATTTGCTTTAATTCAGCCAGTGAAAATAATTCCTCGCCTGAGCGCGCATTAGGAAATTGATCATCACCGGTTGCAAAGGTTTTTATTATCTTGGCGCCATCATCAATTTCGCGATTGACGACCTGGTTTATTTCCTCATCGTCCACAATAACCGGCATATAGTCCTTGGGGATGTGCGCTACTTTTTCTTTATTGCGCGAACCAATCGGTCCGGCGGCCATAATATCCCGGCTGCACGGAATCAGATTAGGACCATCAAACAGGCCACTATCAATTGCCTCCTTTAAATAGGTATCAATGCAGGCAACAGATCCCGCCCCTACCATGGTGGTATATCCAAGCTGCGCTGCTTTTTTCGCAACTTTTGCGGCTATGAATGACAGCCGGGTCAGGGGGTGTTTGAACAATACATCACGCGCACCGCAGACACTATCGTAAGCGATATGGGTATGAGCAAACACCAAACCTGGTATTAACGTTTTTCCACTGCCGTCAATAATGTTGGCAGCACCTAAATCAGATATCGTCTGGTTATTTACAGCACAAATTTTTTCAATTTTTCCATCTTTAATATAGACATTTTTCCCTAAAAGGGTGGGCTGGCCAATACCCTCCTGGACACCGACATTGTAAATAACAAAATGACTCAACATAATTTCTCCGCTGCCATTGTCGCAATCCAATGGATTGCCTTATTAAGGGACTTCTTCCAAATGGATGGTCTTATTTAGCGAAGCCGTAGTATTTGGGGACAATAATTGATGAAAAGATATTGTCCGAAGGAGGCTTGTTTTTAATGATGACCAGGCTTCATGATCATTATCAGGAGAGCCGAGTTCTGACCGAAACGTAGGCGGAAAACCGGAGCCAACAATAATGCAGCGGTTGAGCAAAAGATTCAGAATCATTTGGGAAAAAACCGATTCATGTGAATAGCGACGCCCAACTACAGCGACTATTGCCAACTTGTTTTGCATAGGTCGCCCCTGCGGGCGCATAAAGCCATAACCTAAGCGTTCAATAAACGATTGCATGCGGCTGCAAGTTCCGTAAGCGTGTACGACGGGAATATAAAGTACCGCATCAGCAGCGATAATTCTTTCCGAAAGAAGCGTCATATCATCATTGATGCTGCAATTCATTTGGCTGCACTTGTTGTCAGCATCACATAATTCAATGCGATACTGATTTAACCAGATAGCATCAACGCTTGCCTGGCCAGCACAAAACTCCACTATTTTCTTCAGAAGTTTTGCGCTAAACCCGCCCTCATCCCTGTTTGAGCTTAAAACAATGGCCAGCTTCATGTTTTTTTCCTGAAAAAAAGCCAGCTCATATCGACACCTTTCTGTGTGTGAATTACTTCCAAATCAGCCTCCTTCAATCCTCCATCATTGGTGATGCAGGCATCTGCTTTTCCCTCTGCGACATCATTTGCAGCTGCCAAGGTTGATGCACCTATCACCAGCTCATAGGGCTCCGGCGTGCAGTGAGCAAATTGTTTTTTTAACATATGTTCTACCGCGGAGCAGGTGGCGATCTTGCGTGGCTTTGTCACACCTTTAGCATGAGTAAAATGATAATCCGGCGTTTTATAAATGATAGAACCTAACAATTTAAATTCTGCAGACCAGAAAAATTCTGTCGCCTGGGTATAGGCTGCCGGAATCATGGCAATATCAATTTTTGAATTGATCAATGAGGAGTAGATATCTGGAAAATTATCAATCAATACGCGGCGGCGATCCAGATCATTTTCATCGCTCAACAGATAGTTCAGTGTGTGATCACATGATGTTCCTTTGGGACCCAGGGTCCCGATAAGAACGTCCGGATTTTTCTCGATATGATGTTTAAAATCCTGTTCTGAACTCCAAAATCCACTCATCTGTAGCCTCTGTTCTCAGCCATTTTTTGCGCTACCTGGGTTTCACGATCAATTTCTTTGGCGCGGCGATCAACAATTCTCGCTGCTTTCCATGAAACAAAGGCAGCAGTACTGACCACTTGATCCAACTCACCAATAACCTCTACATTGACATTGGTGCGTAATTGCTGTGAGCAATTTGTTTTTACTGCAGCAAGCATTGTCTTTATGTTGGGTGTGTTTTCTGCGAACTCCAATTTAATATCTAAATAATCTTCGCCATTTTTTTGATCAATGATAATTTGATATCCATAGCAATGGGTCACCTGGTCCAAAATGCTGCTTTCAATATCAAATGCTGAAAACATATTGCCATTAAGTTGAATTCTATCTTTAGTCCTGCCGATAATATTAATCTTTAGATCATAGGGTTCCGGTTTGTCTGTTTTGTAAATTTCAACAAAATCACCGGTTCTGTAGCGCACCAAAGGCTTAATACCATCTATTAACATAGTGAGGCATAGCTCACCTTTACCAGTAGAGCCTATGGATTTATTGGTTTCAGGGTCAATAACTTCGAATATGTAGTTAGGCTTGGCGATGTACATTTCACCATCCGAACGCGATGACGCAATTACAAACGCCTCTTGTGATCCATATAGGCAATTGAAAACTTGCGCGCCCCAAATGGAGGTAATGTTTTTCATCAGTCCCGGAGTGGACATTTCTCCGGTAAGGAAGATGGCTTTGACTTTAAAATCTTTCTTAAGGTCGTAGCCATAATGTTTCGCGGATTTCATCAGATTCATTGCAACACCAGGGGTGCAGGCGATAACTTCTACACCATAGGTACTCATTAATTCCAATGCTTTTGGAAAACCGATAACGGGTGAGTAAGGCCAGATTTTCATGTTGCATACATTCATGTTTTGGCATACAGACCCCAATGTGTCGCCAAAAGAGTGCACTTCTGTTGGCCCCATAAGTCCAACTACCGGACGGTAGTCTTTACCAAATACCGAGTCGAAAATTTCTCGCCATGCGGCTGTTACTTGCGAGTTGCTGGCAATTGCTTCTTTGTAATCCCGTGGGCAAGGCGTTGCACGCCCGGTGGTGCCAGTTGTCTCGTAAAAATAAAGTGCGTCATTAAGGCTTCCGCTGAGGATGTCGCCCATGTTTTCACGCAGGTGATCTTTTGTGGTGAAGGGTATTTTCTCAATATCCGCCAGCGATTTTATCTCGTCATAGTTAATGTGCTTTTGGTAAAACGTTGAGTTTTTTGTTTTTTCAATAGTCGCTATAAATTTTGTTTCGCGCCATTCTTTCCAATCGGCATTGCTGAGTTCGCCCGTTTGATAGCGCTTATTGAAATCGACGTATTCTTTGGTGAAGTCATCATTGGCAATTTCTGTAGGTAACCACATATGTTTCTCACTAATTCAAATTTATAAAATTGTTTAATATTGTTGCGCCCGCTAGTGTTGCAACAGATTCGGGATGAAATTGCACGGCATAGATGCCGCTATTTTCATTGTTAAATGCGGAATTATGTAGCAGCCGCACAAGCTCTTTAAAATCATATAGTTACGCGAATTTTTTCAAACTGTTATGTTCAGGATTTTTTCGCAAGAGTAATGGCGATGAATACTATAAAGGGAGGGTTAGAACTTTCTTTGATGCACGAGCTTTGGGGGTAATTGATAGACGCGTCGCACCGCTCGTTGAGATAATGAATAGCACAGATTTGATGCTTACCATCGCAAGCTGCCAAGGCCATGGATTTCCTTTTATAAGAGTCCCACCTTACATTTCGTTTAAAACCAGCACTGACATTGCGTCAGTACTGGACTGCAACATTGACCAGTTTTGCGGAGGTAATAGCGAAAAACTTCGCCATCGCTGGGCAATTACTCGATCCTTAAACGATGATGCAACGCTCACGTATGTGCTTCACATTCCCGACCTATCGGCGGGTAAATTAAAGTTCGTGACGCGACGTCAAGTTGATCAAGATTTTAAATTACTTGGGTCGATTAAAAAGAAAATTCTTAACCATTTCTGCGGTGAGGAAATCAAAATGAAATGCCAAGAAAACCAGTGCGAAAACAACTAATCCGACAAGCATTAATACCAACTGCGCTTTTTGTTCTGCCCTTTTCTTACCGAATGGGTCTGTCGAATTACAACCACCCCCGCAGTCCGTTGCTGTCGCACTTAAACTTCTACCACAATCAACACATTTGACAAGCGCCATGAATAACCCCTTTATGATGTTGTTAAAAAATTGTATACGATGTAATAATTTCTAAACTGCTTTCGAAAATTATTGTTACAGATCATCCGTCAATCCGGATGATCTGTTGATCGAGTGCCTTCATGCACTGCATAAAAAAAGCAAAACTAAATATTCCGCGATTGACCTTAGCTGAAATACTTCTGTAAGTTTCATCCACACCTATGGCTTAGCTGGACACCCAAACCTTTGATGGTCATCGCCAAACATGCGCTTCAGTGTGATGAGCCTTTGATAGTTCGGTTTTAGCTTGTACTTCAATACGCCGTGCTTACTTGCATAGCTGCACTCATACAAAACATAATCGCCAGCTTGCCTGTAACTATAAATGTGACCATGAACTAGACAAAATTGCCTTAGCGAGCGGCGCTTAATTTTTGACTTTATTGACATATAAGAGGCAGCTAGAATTAACAGTTACGGTTTCAATTTTTTTTCTTGCCACAGTGTGTATCGCTGCATTGCGTTAGCTGCAATTTCTATTTGTAGATTTTGTACCCATTCGGGAATATGGTTGCGATTTAAAGGAACAATTTTGCACCTATACCCCTTTTGATTTGTACACAGTTCTCGACCAAAAAATAGATGACCTCTATTCCACAATTCGCCTTCATAGCGGTAAGAGAGTCCATTTTTGGTTGTTTCAACAATATCAATAAATATCCTGTCTGAATTTTCAAAACATATATACGCTAGAAGCTGTCTATCTACATTTTTCATGCTCAGTCAGACACCAATAATTTATTCCACTTCTTCAGGCTCAAACACAAGACCTTGAAAGCTATTATCTTCATAGAGTTTTTTGAATTGTTCGGTGCAAAAGCTATGCAACAGTTTGTTGGTATTCGACTTAAACACCATTACTTTCTCGGAGTCTAAAAACACCTCATCAAAGGTTACATTGGTTTGCCCAAAATGTACTCCTGTATCAATTACCTCAACGGCTTTGCTTTTATCAATTGCAGCATCGGGAATGACGTAAAGAGTATTAAATAAATAATGAGTTTCGCCATCGATAGATATAGGTAAAAACTCGCCTGATGTAGCCAGATAATTTTTCAATGCATCATACGCTTTTGGATTGAGTACCAGCACTCCAGCAGACCAAGTGGTCACATCTGGTAATGACTCCCTCATTCCCTCAAAATTTTCACTGTAATAAAAAGAGGCATCCGGCATAACCCATTCTTGCAAGCGTGGCTTTGCAAGAAAGCGGGGCCTGTATGTAGGCATTTTTGTACCTAACTCAACATTATCAATCAGAAGTGAATAAGTATTCTGAAAATCGTTTTTAAGTTTGAAAATCATAACTTTCTATTCTTTTTAAGCCAGCTAGCATATTCAGCCTCATCAATTTCCTGCTGAAGTTTCATTTCTGGTCTTATATTCCCTTGCAGCAATTGCATCCTAACTGTATTTAAGAATGCCCTTACTTGACCGATTGTACTCATTGAAAATATAGCGTTGTAAATCCATTGATAATAAAGTTCTCGATGAATTCTATTGTGACCAATAGCATTAGGATAAATGGTTGGTCTTGCATCAGCTTTGGTTTTAGGCATCCAACAACCATTATCGGGGTCATCAATTCTCATCTCAATATCCGCAAGCAAAGCTCTTGATTGCATTGCGTCTACATGATTTCCTGACACTATATGATGAGCTTCCCACCTTGCAGCTGGCCTAGGATGACCATCGGCACGTAGAAAATCACCCAATCTTTTTGATGAATGTTTTTCTTGAGTAAGTTGGGTGAATGTCATTCCCCCTGCATCAGCGCGAAACTGAGCCATAAAAGCATTCAACTTAGCTTTAGATGCGGCAGTAACTCGTTTTTCAACACGGTTAAATACTTCAAAATCCTTATCAGACATACTCTCTGACTTGGCTTTATCCAACACGTTAAAGGGCTTTTTTAAAGGGTTATTCATACGCCAGACCTCCACTATCTGATCGATTCAATAAAGTTATACCATCAGTATACCGATTGCGTCTCTTTTGATCTGTTAACAGAATCATTGTCGTGCCAAAATTTTGCATTTTTGCAAAGTCTATAGCCTCAAAAAGTTACATTTCAATCAAGCTATACTATTTATTCGCGATGAAAAATCAGTCGCTACGCGAGACAGTCCATCATCTACCCAACTTGGAATTGACTTTAAAGTCGGAATTAATAAATCTTTTAAAGTTTTATTTGCTTGCCTGCCATAACTGTATCTGTAACGATTGGATCTGATGCAAGCGCAGTAATAAAGCTTTTGACTGTCGCTCATAGGCACAAGTGCTGTTAAATAAAATAGATCACGCCCTGAATAGTAAGGTTCATATTGAAGAAATGTAGCAAGCACTGAACCACCTCCAGCAACAGATAAAGTTCCCGCTGGGTTGGGCGTTATATCCGCAAGGGGCGATACTCGCGCAGTGACTCCGTTATTTCGATCAGAACGTCCTACAAATGGAATTCCAGACGAATCCAGAATCATTCGGTTAAGCTCTAAATTTACACCGTAAGTCACGCTAAACAGCTTAGAAAGTGGTACGAGTTTCATTCTGCAACCTCCGTTGAGTTGGCTTCGGTTTGCTCGCTACCGATTACGCGATAGATTACATAGTCACGTACTGTACGTTCAAATTCAGCTTTATCAATTTTTGCGTAGTCTGTCTCCATATAGGCCTCAGCGCACCATTCATCATTTGCAGTGACATATTGCAAAACGCACTCGCCCGCATGTACCTCACGATTCCTAAAAGCTTCTACCCATTGGTCACGAATAATTGCCCAATCATCATTCTGATCACAACGACCTCGATGTTTAGTTTTTATAAAACCATCCGTTTTCCAAAAACCAAACCACGTTTTTCTGCCTTCTGTCGCATGTGGGCGATGCGCCGTGAAAACCATAATGCATGTAACAACTCCGACGGGATAGAAAAGTTCTCCAGGCATAGACATAACAGCTTCAAGCGTATGGTGAGTTAAAATTTCAGAACGAATGGAGTTTGCGGATATAGCGCATGACATGGGAACTATGGCGATACCTACGCCACCATCTTTTAAACAATCAAGCATATGACTGACAAAGCGTAGTTCGTGTAAATCGCTATCACTTTGGCTGTATGGCGGATTAATCATGCCAATATTACAATTATGTTTTTTTATAGCAGATGTAATACCCTCATCAAAGCAACTACCTTGATATAAATTTGCTTTCCCATCACCTCGTAAAATCATATTTGATGCAGCTAATGCAAACATATTGGGTTGTTGCTCAACCCCGACCAACCCATGCTTCTTAATATTTTCACGCTCGTTTTCAGTTCGAGCAGTCTTAAACATTTTGTGCATGGCAGAAATTAAAAATCCACCAGTTCCCGCGCATAGGTCTAAAACTTTACTTGATTTATTTACGTTGGCGATGTGCGCAAAAAGTTCAGTAATATGCCTCGGTGTCAAAACAATACCCAGTGCTTTTTTGTCACCGCCTGTGTATTTTAAAAACTCACCATAAAATTGCCCCACAACATCAAAATCGTGATAGATGCTAATGAACGGCCACACTTTTGAGTTGAGCTGTTCTATTAATTCATAGAGCACACCTCTAGGATATACCTTTGTAGCTTTGCCAAGCTCAGGGTGTACTGCGATACTTGAATACGGCTGCGTCATATTATCTTTTTTTGCTAACGGAATATCAGCTCGCTGAATTTCTTCATTTATTACGCGCATCCATTCTTTTTGAAGCTGTGCAGGTGTATGTAATCCAAATGATGCTGAAAATGCTTTATTTTTTAGTGCGATTAACGTCCCACTAACCAATAGAGGCTTTTCGCTTTCGGTAAGCTTGGCGTGATCCCTCATAAATTCATGCAAATTACCTGCGAAGCTCATCAACTCATCAAATCTAAGTTTTTGAACTGTTGGGTCGAATGTTGCGTGCTCTACATAATCATTCCATGGAATAAAATTTGTTAATGCCGCCCCATCCTTAGCTCGCAATTCTTTTGGCTTTTGACCTCCTTTCGGCCAAAGGTATGTTGAAATAATGACAGACTTTAAACTCTCTCCGCTAACAGCTATGGAAATAACATTAAATTCTCGGGAAAGAAAATATGCGTAATGCAATACACCATCAACCGCATATCGCTTTGTTCTTTTAAATTTCTCGGCACTGTCCTCAGTAAAAGGTTTTGTTCCGCTGATTAAATCTATGACGCTTGAGCTACGATGATCTTTATTATCAGCCTTACATTCAACGATAAGTAAAAAATCTGGCGCGCTTGGTGAACTAATAATAAACTCTGGTGCGCCAATGCCATTGCCACCCGTCTTACTCGCATTTTTGAGTAGGCGCTTAACAGATTCAATATTACTTTTTTGTTCTTCTACACTTAAATCGTTATTTCCATCGTAATAACCAAGGCCTCGAATAATATCTCTTACGATATTGTTGGTAATGTGCTCATTTTTAGTTTTAGTTTTTCTTGTTGTCTTTGGATTATTTAAATATTGAGTATCATTTTGGCTTGGCTTGGCTTGGCTTGGCTTGGCTTGGCTTGGCTTGGCTTGGCTTGGCTTGGCTTGGCTTGGCTTG
>NZ_BBUL01000070.1 GCF_000953825.1 Cellvibrio sp. OA-2007
TCGTTTGCGTGGATTGTTTCTTGCTCATGGATCACCTCTGGAGTAAGTTTACTCAGTTTCTAAGGTGTCCGATATTCGCGGTAGGGATCAAACATACCTGACATTACCTTTCCCATTGCAACAGGAATGGACTGCAGATTATTTTTTGAAATGTAGTAGTCGCCAACGTATGCAAATGTATTTGAAGTCAAAATCCCGGCAAATAACCCACAAAGAATTCTAAATATATACATGCTTGTCGCATCCCATGCGGCACCGCAAAAAAAAGTACACACTGCAAATCCTGCAAGCGATATACAAATACTTTTATATCTTCCAATTGAATCGCTAATAGGGCCATAGAGCAATGCCCCAAAGCCAACGCTTAACGTATAAACCGTTACCAGATTTGCGGAAAGTTGCAGGCTCATGCTCAAACTTGCAGATATTTCTGATATGAGCGGGGCGATAATAAAATTTTCTGAATAAATTAAAAACATAATAAGACAGAGAGAAAGGGAGAAAGCCTTTTCGCTTTTTAGAAATGCAGATTTAAAATCGTCTTTAGCTGATTCAGTGGAGAAACTCATTATATTTCCTTTTTTGGGTGGGAGGATTTGGATGATCCTTGAATTTCGCGTGCATTATATTGTCGATTATTGCTTAGTCAAACTTAACAATGATTGACGTGACAAAATATTTAAATGTTAATGTTATTAATTTTGTGAATTCATTCAAGCATGTTTTTATTACGGTTTTTTAAATTGCTGCAGATTATACTGTTTAATCGGCGTAAATTATTTTATATATTCACTAGGTAGAGTTTTACTGCGTCAAGTAAATATAGGGTTGTTTTTTTGGTGACATTTTGTCGCTTAAGTTTTCCGATTGTTTGATCGAAAGCTCTATACGTAACTGTGCTTGATTGTTCGGTTTTGCTTAATGTTTTACGATTGCACTCCATACATACCAAGAGGTTTGGCAAAGCTGAACAAGTTATTAATGCAGAATATTATTTTTCTTCATCACTCCGCTACGACTTAACTGACTAAGTTCATCATTAAAGTAGAAAAATAATTGTGAGCTATGGTTCGCCTGTCAAATGCCAACTATAGGCCGGCAAGAAGTTGCGGCGGCGACAGGAGCAAAAGCTGAGCAAATAATAATTAATACGCTCTACGCAGTCGGCAGTTTTGGTCGCCGCGCCTGTGCGAGTGATTATGTGCTCGATGCTGCCGCCATTGCCAAACAGCTGATCGGGCGCGCGGTAAAAATGGTGTGGACGCGCGAAGATGAAATGTTAAACGCGCGTTATCGCCCAATGGCGGTTCATCACATTCGCGGCGCAATTACAGACGAGGGCGCGCTGGTGTGGCAGCACCATGCGGTAGCTCCATCAATTTTGCGCGGCACGCCTTTTGAAGGTATGATGAGAGGCTCGCTCGATGGCACAGTGGTTGAGGGCATTGAAGATATGCACTACGCCATCCCGCATTTGCAGGTGCAGGGCACTGAGTTGTCGGTAAAAGTGCCTACACTCTGGTGGCGTTCTGTAGGGCATTCAGGTAATGCATTTGTTGTAGAAACATTTGTGGATCAACTTGCAAAAGCCGCAAAAAAAGATCCGGTTATTTTTCGCCGCGAATTATTGGTTAAAGAGCCCCGTGCATTAGGTGTACTAGATCTTGCTGCAGAAAAATCAAATTGGAAAAAAGCGTTGCCTAAGGGTGTAAGCCGTGGCATTGCCGTACATAAATCGTTTGGAACCTGGGTCGCACAAGTCGCTGAAGTGCGAGTGAATGCCGATAAAACGTTTAAAGTTGAACGCGTAGTGTGTGCTGTTGATTGTGGTGTTGCTGTAACACCGGACGTGATTCGCGCGCAAATGGAAGGTGGTATCGGCATGGGTTTAAGCGCGGCATTGGGCGAAGCTATCACCTTAAAAAACGGCGTGGTCGAACAAACGAATTATCACCAATATCAACTCATGCGCATCAACGCTATGCCAAACATAGAAGTACACATAGTCCCTTCAGCAGAAATGCCCTCAGGTGTTGGCGAGCCGGGTTTGCCGCCCATTGCAGGCGCTGTGGCGAATGCGCTGTTTGCGGCGACGGGCAAACCGGTGACTAAATTGCCGCTGGGTACAAAAGCTTAAAGTAATTTTTAGCTTGAAAATAAAAAACGCCGCTGGTTTTGCCAGCGCCGTTTTTTTAAAGTTACCAGATTTTGTTTTTCGTTATGTGTGTGATAATCAACTGTGCTAGTAGTTCATCATCTTTTTTTGACGGGTGCCAATGGCAGCCTTGGAAATCCAAGCCGCTGAAAATAATGGAATCGATATTTTTCATGCCGGAGGCTTTTAGCTGTTCAAGCACGTTGGTCATTTGATTCGCAATTTCATTTTCAGCATTGGTTGATGCCATTAAGATAAATTGGGCTTTGGGGTTTTTACGTTGTAAGAATTTTACAAACTCCACATACTTTTTGACGTAATCCTGCTGCAGTTCTGCGCGTGTTTTCCAGCGTTCGCCATCGTTAAGTTTGGTGGAGAAATCGTTAGTACCCAAACCTATCACAATCGCTTTTGGCTGCCAGTCGCTGTGGTAGATGTAACTGTTGTTATACAAAGTGAATGGGTACAGGCCAATTAGGCTTTTTTCCGGTGAGTGGCCGTTGTAATTGCGTACTATGCCAAAACCGGAAGAGGCGTTGATTTGATAGTCCGCATTAAAGTGTTTGGCGACCAAAGGGCCAAATGCCAATTGGGAATTGGTGGTTTCAAACAGTTGTTCATTGTTGCATTCACGGCTAGGTGAGATGTTGCCGTAACCGACGGTGTAGGAGTCGCCGATAAATTCTATTTGGCGTTGTCTGGTGTTTAGTTTTAATGGCTGGTCATTGCTATAAAATCCGAGGAAGCGGCCGCTGCTGGATTGGATTTCGCTGATTTTTTCCAGTCTTACATAATGTTTTTCCGCAGTAAGATCTTGCACCACAAAATCATTTTTTCCGGGTTTCTTGATGATGATAGGCGCTCTGTTATCGACGATTAATTGAAAGTTATTTTGGTCATCATCAAATTTGAGTGTAAGTGAATCACCTTTAAATGCGGTTTCAAAATAAATAGATGGCCAGGAGTATTCATAGGTTTTATTGCCGTCGCTATTGGTTTCTATTAGCACTCGCCCGCCAATATGAAGTGGAAGTTGACTGAGGTCCGCACTCGCTGCCCAGAGTGCGGGTGTAAAAATAAGACCTAATAACAAACCATAGCGTATTAAATGTTTCATATTTATTCTCGTGTCTATCAACTCTTAAACCTGTGCCGTTTAAAAAGAAAACCGCTACCAATATTAGTTTGGCGGCGGTTTGGATTGTGTATCAATAACAGGTGTTACTTCATGTCGGCAATGACTTTTTGTAAACCTTTGAGTGATGCTTCAACGCTTTGCATTGGACTCATGTCTTTTGGATAAGACTCTTGCTCCACCACTAACCAAAGTGTGCCGCCGTAGGTTTTGTTGGCTTCAATCAGCGCTTTCCAATCAGTCGTGTCTTGCCCAATGATCGGATGCTCAGTATTGCCTTCCGCAGGTGCGGACGCTTTGTAGTGGGTAGTAATAGTGCGCCCTGGATAAGCTTTAATAAATGCGATTGGGTCCTTACCTGCTACTTCGGTCCAACCTACATCTTGCTGCATGATGACATCGCTTTTGGTGTTAGTGCCAATCACATCCCAAGGAGTTTTGCCCATCTCGCCGAGCATTTCTACGGTGTGATTGTGATAGCCAGTGTGCATGCCGTGGGCAGCCAATTTCTTTTGAACTGCGTCCAAATCGGCGGCAACTTGTTTCGCGCCTTCGGGTGTTGCAGCGCGGTTATCCATGGGAATAATTAAATATTTACAATCGATGGCTTGGTAAAACGCAACTGTTGCATCAAAATTTTCAGGCGACAATTTATCAAAATGCACATGTGCGCCCGATGCTTTCAAACCGGTCTTTTCCAAAAATGCTTTTAAACCCTTGGGGTCTTTTTCGTAACCACCAAAGTTTCCAGCAAACTCTACACCATCAAAACCCATGGCCTTGAGTTGTTTTAAGGTGCCTTCAAAGTCGGCTGCAACAGCATCTTTCACTGACCAGAGTTGCACGCTCAGTTGCGGTGAAGTGGGCGCAACATCAGCGGCAAAGGTTGCCATGCTGACGCTAGTAATTGCGGCCATAGAGATGGCTTTGATGGTGTTAGATAATTTCATGTTGAGTTCCTTATTTATTGCCTTTGGGATATGTATTGTTAGTGCTGTAGTTATGGTTTTTTTTGCTAGATTTTTCCGAGTTTCAGTTGTTGCACTGCATAGTCGGCGGCGCGTGCGGTAAGCGCCATATAAGTCAGCGATGGATTTTGTGAAGCGCAAGATGCCATGGATGCACCATCGGTGACAAAGAGGTTAGGCACATCGTGCGCCTGATTCCAGCCATTGAGCACCGAGGTTTTTGGATCTTTACCCATGCGCGCAGTGCCCATTTCGTGAATGGCGAGGCCGGGGTGCCAATCTTTTTTTGCTTCAATTCTTTTGGTTATATCTTTCACGCCGATACCTTCCAAAATTTCGGCACAGGTATCGGCTATATCTTCAAACATTTTCCAATCGTTTTCAGAAAGGTCGCACTCGATATGCAATTGCGGCATGCCCCATTTGTCTTTTAATGTGGGGTGCAGGGAAACCTGGTTTTCATATCGCGGCAGCATTTCACCCGAGCCACCCAAATTGAATGTCCAGCCACCTGCATTGCGAATCGCTTTTTTGTAGTCTGCGCCAAAACCATCGCGCTCACTGAATTGATCCCAGCCTTCGCGCATTGCACTGCCCGTTAATTGATAACCGCGCAGGAAGTTGGGATTCATTTCGCTGTAATTAGTAAAGCGTGGCATCACCAAACCCGTGGGGCGGCGGCCGGAGTAATATTCATCTTCAAAACCTTCAACTCGGCCAGATGCACCGGCGCCGTAAAGGTGATCCATTAAATAATGGCCGAGTGCGCCAGAGGAATTGGCGATGCCGGTAGGAAAACGTTCGCTCACCGAATTGAGCATGATTTGCGTCGTGCCCAGTGTAGAGGCGCACAGAAAAATAACCTTGGCAAAATATTCACGTGTCTCCAGTGTTTCTGCATCGATTACCCGCACACCGGTAGCACGATTGGTTTTGGGGTCGTAAATAACACTGTGCACAATACTGTTGGTGGCAATGGTTAAATTATTGGTGGCCAGTGCCGCAGGCAGTGTTGAGCTTTGGGTAGAAAAATAAGCGCCGAACGAGCAGCCTTTTTGACACTCATTACGCGCCTGACATTGAATGCGCCCCTGCGCGGTGTGATGTGGTGCGGGTACCGATAAATGCGCGGTGCGGCCCATAATAAGTTTGCGCGTTTTCCATTTTTTCTCGATGCGCTTTTTCATTTCTTTTTCGACCGCATTCATTTCAAACGGCGGCAGAAACTTGCTGTCAGGGAGTGCGGGATTATTCTCTACTGAACCACTAATGCCCGCATGAACTTCGACATGGTCGTACCATTGTTCAATATCTTTGTAACGAATCGGCCAGTCTACGCCGTGGCCGTCGCGCGCATTGGCGGTAAAGTCATGTTCACTCCAGCGATAGGATTGGCGATGCCAGATGAGGGATTTTCCGCCCAGTTGATTGCCGCGAATCCAGTCGAAGGGTTTGTCTTTGGGTGTGCTGTAGGGATAGTCTTTGTCATTGCCAAAAAAATGTTTAGTGGCATCGTTAAAGGCGTAACATTTTTTTTGCACATAATGCTGCTCATCAACAATGCTGTTTTCAACTCTGCCGCGAAATGGCATCTGCCAGGGTTTAACGCCTTCTCCGACATAATCCTTGCGATGTTCAACCGGGCGGCCGCGTTCGACCATCAGTGTTTTTAAGCCTTTTTCGGTTAATTCTTTGGCGGCCCAGCCGCCAGAAATACCAGAGCCGACGACTATGGCATCGAAAATTTCGCTGCTTTTAATGATGTAAATATTTTTATTCATGAGATGGTTTCGCAAAAAAGTTAACGGATCAAATTAGGATGTCTGTGCGCACTGGCCAGATGATTGATTTATTGCGGCAGTGCCCAGGCTTTGCCGACATCCTTGAATTTGAAATTACCTTTGTAGCCGCCGGGAATGGCGAGGTAGGCCAACTCTTGCGTGGCGCCGATTTCCGAGGTGTAGTAGCCAAAGGTTACCAAGGCTTTAAATTGTTTAAAAAAAATGCGGTCAGCAGCAGTAAAACCATCGGCCGCTTGTTCCATTTTGGTGAGCAATTCGATTTGCTGGTCTTTGCTGGCAGTTAAAAAAGATTTACTCAGCCGCGCCTGGGCTGAATCATCAATACGTTTTAATCCGCTTAACAGTGCTTGCTGTTCGCTGGGGTTTGCACAGTAGGCAACAAAGTGATTAATAAAATCGTGCACGCCTGCGGCAATGGCGCCGGGGGTATCGGTAGTGGGAATAATAATCTCACCCAGCTCGCGCACCAGTGCTAATTGATCGCTATTGAGCAGTGTTTTTTTGCTGCGGGTGAAGTCCGTTGGTGGGGTAAAACTCGCTGCCAATGCTGATAGTGAGTTGGCCGAGAGCGCCAAACCACAGGCTAGAGCAAGTTGTTTAATGGTATCGCGGCGCGAAATGCCCGCGGATAGAGCAGAGTGGGTCATGTAAGCCTCGTGCTTATTCTAGGTTTTGAAGTTCAGGCGCGACCTTGACGGTGTTTCATTCCCCTGTCCCAAGCGAATGCGGTGTCTTCCCTATAGGGAAAGTGTGCCTTGAAGTCTAGTTCTTGAACTGGTTAAGAGGGGTCAATATTTGTAAATATGTAACCGATTGCAGGTGGTTTTTACGGCGGAGTTACGGCTGCCATTGCGCTATCTGATGGGCAAGCCACAGCGGATCATCCATTGGCAAATCGTGCCCGGCGGATGGGTGTTTGTGGATGGGCCAATTAAATTGCGCGGCTATGGCCTCGCTTGCGCGCACGCTGACCATGCGGTCGTGTTGGCTTGCTAATACAAGGCCATTCACTGTGCAAGTGGTTTGTGGGCGAAATTGGGCAGCGGCGCGCAGCATGGTCACAATGGTGGCACGGGTGACCGGGCGCCGTTGCTGAATGCTCAGCCACTGCTCTAAATGCTGGGCATGATCCGCAGTGTTATTGCTCACGATGCTTAATACCCGCGCCTCGCGCGCAGAGCTATGGCTGAGCAGTGCACTTATCATGGTTGGCCATGCCGTGGGTCGCAGGCGCCACCAAAAAGGTTGGTTGCCCGCGCTGGAGTTAATTAACACTAATCCGCGCAATTCTTGTGGATAGCGCTGCGCCCAATCGAGTGCAACCATGCCGCCCATCGAAATGCCTACCACGTACACAGCTTCATCGTGCGCAGTGATTGCGGCTATTTCGATTGCTGCGCGCGCGTGATCGGTCATGGCGGCAATGGATGTGAGTGCGGGCTGCTGAAAATATTTTCCGCAGCCGGGGAAATCGACTAAATGAATTTGGCAGTTGTTGCCCAGTGCCTGTTGCAGTTGCGCGGGGAAATTTAGCCAGTGGTCGGCTTCACGTGCGAGGCCGCGCAGTAAAATTAACTGCATTTTTTCAACCTCTCTCGTGTTTGCAAAAGCTCAGGTGTTTTCAAAACCACAGGCTCTTGGCAGTTTGCGCCAGTATTTCTGCGTGTTTTTTATCGGGCAGCCAGTTGGCGTGGTTGAGCGTGGCGGCCAGCATAAAATCCAACAAGACAATATGGCGGCGCAATACTCGCGTGTGGCGATGTTGAATTTGCGGATTAAATAATCCCGCCATATTAAACAGTTGACGCGGACTTTTTTTCACCCACATCCAGGAACCCATCTCCAGGGTTAGCGGTAAAAAATGTGGTTGGTTTTGCGCGCGCGATTGGTAGTAAAAATAATCCCACAGATCGCCGTGGGATAAATAATGAATTGATTGCGGTTCAAATAAATAGGTGTGATTTGGGTAGCTGCGCTCCCACAACATTTTTAATGCCACATATTCAGCAATATTACCAATGGCTTTTTTGCGATAGGCATGTGGAAACCAGAGGCGATCTTGCATGCCCAAGCCTGAGTGCAAATCGAGCACTGTGGCAAATGGGCGATTAAACACTTGCCGCCGGATGACGCGCTCCAATGCGCTATTTTCTGCTTCCATCTGCCCGCGTTTACGCCCGCGATACCAGGGCAAAAATGGCCCGAGCCTGTGGCCGCCGCCAAGCAGTGGCACTGGGCCTTCGGCATCAATCGGCGCATTGCGATTTAAATCCACGCCATTGCCATTGGCGCGCTGATTTAAATACATCCCCACCGGATTCATGATCGGCATGATCACCAATTGCAGTTGTTGCAACTGCTGTTGCACACCTGTATCCCACCGCAGCCGCTCCAGCAGCGATTGCAGCCATGCGATCAATACCTGGCTGCCGATCCGTTCAATGCCGTGAATGCCACCGGTAAGCAATAGAGTTGGCGCGTTGGGCGCACTTGAGCCGAGCCTGAGTGAGTAGAGCGGGAATTCCATCGCTTCATGCAGCACGGTGGTTTCGCAACAGGCGTGCAGCAGTTGGCCGTGCTCACCTATCAGCTGCTCCAGTTGTAACAGTTCGGGAATTTTTTGGTGGAAATCTTGCTGCACGTCGGCGCTGCGCCGAGAGGATGAAGCTATGTCGATGGGCGCGGTAAAGTCGGGTGGTGGCTGGTTCAGATTGGTCATGTTATTACCGCTGGGATAAATCCTGAGTGTTCAGAGCATAGCGGCTTTTATGGATAAGAATTTTTACAATTGTGTGACGCTGCGGTCGCATCAGAATCGATGCGCCAGCTTATTTGGGATGGGGGCTAATCCCATACCAGTGGTTCAGCCGGTGTTGCTATCACCCATAGCTCATTGTTGTCGATCATGGTGGGCAGATTGCTGCTGATGCGCAGATATAAGCGGTCTTTGTTAGTGTGGGCGACAGTGTTGGTATTGGCTGCAAGGCCAACACAGCGGTTGCGGCCGGATTTTTTGGCGGCGTAGAGCGCGCGGTCGGCAATATCGATAACCTGTTCCCAGGATAAGGTTGCCGGGTGTTCGCGCAGAAACGGGAAACTGGCAAAACCCATGGAGCAGGTTTTTTTCAAAATACTGCCGTCGGGCAAGGTGAAATTATATTGCTCGATACTATTGCGAATACGCTCGGCCATTAATGGTGCTTCATCGCGGTCGGCAAAGCGGCTGACAATTAAAAACTCTTCGCCGCCCCAGCGCACTACACAGTCGGATTCGCGGCAGATTTTGGTTAGCACATCGGATAGTTGAATTAACAACTGGTCGCCTGCGGCGTGGCCATGGACATCGTTAACCGATTTGAAAAAATCCACATCCAGAATAAAAAAGGTGAGATCGCGCGCGATTTTGGTTGGCGTGCGATTGCGGTTGGGCGGCTCGTATTCGCGCTGCACTTTGGCTATATCCATAGGGATTAGTTTTTGCAGGTAGCGGCGGTTGTTTAAGCCGGTCAGCGGGTCAGACAAGCTGATCGCTTCGAGCTGCGCATAAGCCCCTTCCAGCTCCGCATTTTTATTGCGCAATTCAGCGGTGCGCTCGGCAACTTTATGCTCCAGCTCGCGGCTGACCTTGCGTGCTACCAACACTTTTTGATGTTGATTGCGCACAAACAATAACAACAGGCCGATAAAAACGGTGGTGTAAATGGTGTAGGCCCACCAGGTTTTCCAGGGCGGCGGTAATACAGTGAGCTGCAAGCTGCGCCCCTCTTCATTCCAGATGCCATCGTTATTGCTGGCCTTCACCCGAAACCGATAAGTGCCAGCAGGCAAGTTGGTGTAGAGCGCGGTGCGCTGGTTGCCCACTTCACGCCACTGGTTGTCGAAACCTTCCAGCTTATAGGCGTAAAGATTTTTTTCAGTATCGCGATAATTCAGCGCGGCAAAACTGAATGAGATCATGGATTGGGTGTAATCCAGCGTGATGGCGCTGGTTTGGGTGATCACTTTATCCAGCAGTTTCTGCGGCCCCTGAACGGGCACTTTTTCGGTAAACAGGCGAAAGTCAGTAATTGCGATAGCGGGGGCAAGTTTGTTTTGATTGTTTTCAAGCTGATCGACATCAAAAAAATACAAGCCGTTGCGCGAGCCGAATGCCAGTGCGCCAGAGCGGGTGACTAGTGCCGCACCAGTGGCAACTCCGCCGATCAGTTCACCATTAAAACGGGTGTAGTTTTTTACCGCGAGGGTATCCGGGTTAAAGCGCACTATGCCGTTATTAGTGCCCAGCCATAAATTGCCTTGTTGGTCTTCCACAATCGCGCGAATTCCCTGGTCGGCAAAACCATTGCTATTGTCGTAGTGGGTGAAGTCATCGCTCTCCGCATGGTAGAGGTGCAGGCCCATATCGGTGCCGAACCAGAGGCGCTGTTTGGCATCCTCATGGATGGCCAGTACCGAACCGTTGGTCAGGCTACGTGGATTCTTGCCGTCGGGCAGATAGCGCTTAAAAGTGTTATTGGTGCGATCTAATAAGTTGAGTCCGTAGGCGGTTCCCACCCAAAAGCGCCCGTGGGAATCCTCGAACGATACCCAGGCTACGGTGCTGGATAGGCTGTGTTCACCGTTTTCGCTGTGGGGATAAAAATGGTAGACGCCGCTGGCGCGATCAAATTTAGTCAGGCCATTGTAGTGTGTGCTAAACCACAGATTCTGTTGCCGGTCTTCAAAAATATTCCACAGCATCAAATCATTTAATTTGTCACCGGTTTTGGCGCCGCGTTTACTTTGGTCCGGGTCGACCGGCAGTGTGTCGAAGCGGTCGGTGGTTGGGTTGTACTGCTGCACCCCTGCGCCCCAGGTGCCAAACAGCAGCTTGCCCCGCGAATCGCGTTTGCCGTTGAGTACGGCGGTGGTTGCGACACGGGAATCTTCACCGGTGGTATGCCGATAGTGAATAAAGGTGTCGCTCGCGGCATCAAAACGTGAAATGCCATTGGAGCCAATCCATAGATTGCCATCCACATCCTCGACCAGTGCCTCAACGTTATCGTCCATTGGCCCCTGTTCGGGCCGGGGGGATTTTTTGTAAACCCGAATGGCGGCACTGGAGCGATCATAAATATGTACACCGGAGGGATAGGTGCCGATCCAGAGATCGCCAATACGATCCTCATAAATTCGGCGAATGGTATTGCTCACCAAGCGCCCAGCGCCGCCATCGCCGCGCTCAAAGTGGATAAAGTTATCCTGAGTTTCGTTATACAGGCTGATGCCTGCGCCATCGCTACCGGTCCATACCCAACCGTTGCGATCAACGTAAATCTGGCGCGAAAAATTATTACCCAAGCTGTGCGGATTGTGTGGATCGTATTGGTAATGGGTGAATTGATTGCTGCTGCGCTCGAGCCGATAGATGCCGTTATCGCTGCCCGCCCACACGCGCCCACGGGTATCGACTGCAATAGTTCTGATGCTATTTTCCAGCGTGGATTTCGGGTTGTCCGGATTGGGAATATGCAAGGTAATGTTTCCACTTGCCAAATCCAGCTCTGCCAAACCGGTATCCATTCCCAGCCAGACAATATCCTTATCCACCACAATATCGTTGATTAGATTGCTCGGCAGGTCGCCATTTTGCTGGTTCAAAATCTTTAGTTCGCCATTGGCCGGATTGAGAATGCCAAAGCCGGTGGCGGTGCCAATCAGAATTTCGCCGGCAGCGCTTTCGGCGATCGCATTAATCGCGCCACCGGCCTCCAGTAAATTATTGGGAATCTTTACTGGCAGTAATACTTCGTAGTCGCGGTCATAGCGATACAACCCCGAGCGAGTCGCAGCCCACAGGGTGCGTTGTTTATCCTCCACCAATTCCAAGACCTGATTTACCGGCTCTGTCTCGATCAGGTTGGCGGGGTCTTTGGCGGCGGGAATCGGCAAAAATTCATAGCCGTCGTAACGCAACAGGGCATTGCGCCCACCTAACCACATAAAACCTTGATGGTCCTGCAAAATAGCTTCAACTTCGCCGAGGGCGATGTCCTGATTCTGCATGATGTTGCGAAAATGAATTTTTTTGGGGTAGTCAGCTGCTGCGATGGAGTTATCCGCAAAGCTGACAGGCATCAGCGCAAACTGCGCGATGGTAAGTATCAAGAGTAAAATCAAGCGTGGTGTCATTGTTGTGTCGCTAGCTGTAGTAGAGGGCATCCTTTCGCCGACCGCGAATTTGTTATCGCTTTTGCGCGGTTATGTGTGGCCGAACTGCATTTAGTTATAGCAGCTGTTGGCGGGTTTGGTGAGTTTTCCTCTTGGAAATGACGGGTTTGTGATGTGGGCTGAAAAATAGGGTACTCGGGAGGTTGGGCGGTAATACGCGGGAAAAAACTTTTTTACCTGTGATGTTGGGTGCCGCAGCCTGATTTATAGAACTTTGTGTTGTTTGCAATTGTGAATGTTGGAATTAGTTTCTCATCGTTACCCTAAAGTGTTCCCCGCTCTATTAAAAATTTACGCAAACTGCGCTCTGCGCGACAGACATGCATTATATGAACGATGTTTTTGTCGGTGCGGTAAAGTACCCGGCAGGGTGATGCTGTCAGTTCTCTGTAACTCAGTTCCGGAATGGCTAAAGGAACCTTCCCCGATTTGGGGAATTGTTCAAGGCGTTCGACTTTAGCAAGAATATCCGCTACCAGTTCAGCGGCTGCAATGGGATTGCTTAGTGCAATGTATTCGGCGATTTCATTAAGGTCATTAACTGCAGGTTCAGTCCAAATTATTTCAGCCATTTTTTTAGCTTATCCTTAGCTTGTGCATGCGACAAAACGCGTCCTTCCAATATGGCTTTTTCACCTCGCGCTATTCCTTCTAATAACTTCATGCGGTCAACCATAAACTCATAGTCTTCAACATCAACTAGATAAGCGGAAGGTAAACCGTGTTCGGTGATAAGCACAGGTTCTTTAGTGTTATGCAGCTCGGCCAGTATTTTGGTGGCTTCACGTTTTAGCGTGGTAACAAGTTCGGTTTTCATGGAGGCACCCATTGAGTGAGAGTGCCACTATAGTATCACTTTTGTTTTGGGGTGCAAGCGTAGGTTGGCGGTGAGGAACGAACCCCAACATGACCATGTTTCCGAAACCACCAATACCAAATTCGTGCGTCGCTGTTTTTCTTATTAATGAATTAATGCGCGGTTTGTGATTACGAATGTTGGGGTTCGTTCCTCACCCCAACCTACGGGTTACTCTGGTTTGAATTTTTTAGCTACTGCTGCGTTTATTTCTGATGCTAATACTTGCGCGGAGCGCATGGTGGATTGCACTAATTCCCAGTTTTTCCAATGTTGTTGCCACATTTCTTTACCGACGATAGATTCAAAGTCTACAATGGTTGGTTTGCCCCAGTTTTCGTACTGTTTTAATTTATTAATTCTTTCAGGTAAATCTTTAATGCCGCGTACTTTGGGTGAAAGTTTTGCGTCGCTTTGAATCCAATTTTCCCATGGCTTGTTGCCTTTGGATTGGTTGCATTTCCCACAGGCGGGAACAAGATTGTGAATTTCTGATATGTAGCCCGTAGGTGTTTTGTTTATAACGAGTGGCCGTAAATGATCCCATTCAGATGCGACTGAACCACAGTAAGCGCATTCAAATTTTTCGTGACTCATCCCTAGTATTTCCAGCGCTTCTTTTACTTGTTCATTGGTTGGTGGTATGACAGGAATTATGGAGTTTATAAATGAATTGGTAATGGTCGAGGATCTTCCAGTAATCTTCACAGGGTTAGGCATTCTAAATAGTAATAGGTAATCCATGAGCTGCCTTATTCTTTAGTAATGTTTTCAATTTCTTCCAACAAAAAACCCGAACCATTTCTGATTCGGGTTTTCGTATTTCTCTCACCACATCCAAAAACTTAAACGTTGTAAGTGGTCGATGCGGTGTTGCCGCCGCGGCCGGTCCAGTTGGTGTGGAAGAATTCACCGCGTGGTTTGTCGGTGCGCTCGTAGGTGTGCGCGCCGAAGTAGTCGCGTTGGGCTTGCAGCAGGTTTGCTGGCAAGCGCGCAGTGCGGTAGCCGTCGAAGTAGGTGAGTGCAGAGGTGATTGTCGGGGCGGGAATGCCGTTAACAATTGCCGCAGCAGCCACACGACGCCAGCCAGCTTGGGCTGCATCAACGGTTTTGGCGAAGTAGTCATCCAACAACAGGTTTTTCAATTCAGGATTCTTGTCGAATGCTTCTTTGATATTGCCGAGGAATGATGAACGAATGATACAGCCGCCGCGCCACATTAAGGCGATGCCACCGTAGTTCAGGTTCCAGCCGTATTCTTTGGCTGCTTCGCGCATCAGCAAATAACCTTGTGCGTAAGAAATAATTTTTGATGCAAATACCGCGTTGCGCAGGTCATCGATAAAGGCTTGTTTGTCGCCAGTGAAATTCACGGCTGGGCCTTTAATGACTTTCGCTGCTTCAACACGCTCAGCTTTTTGCGATGACAAGCAGCGTGCAAATACTGCTTCAGAAATCAGGGTAAGAGGTACACCCAGATCCAGTGCGATTACGCCAGTCCACTTGCCGGTGCCTTTTTGGCCCGCGGTGTCGAGGATTTTCTCAACCAGTGGCTCGCCGTCGGTATCTTTGTACGCGAGGATGTCGCGGGTGATTTCGATCAGGTAAGAATCGAGTTCACCTTTGTTCCACTCGGCAAAGACTTGGTGCATTTCGTCTGCGCTCAGGCCAACCACTTCTTTGAGTAATTGGTAGGCTTCACAGATCAGCTGCATGTCGCCGTATTCAATACCGTTGTGCACCATTTTTACAAAGTGGCCAGCGCCGTTCTCGCCAACCCAGTCACAGCAGGGTGAGCCGTCATCTACTTTGGCGGAGATGTCCTGGAAAATATCTTTCACAAACGGCCAGGCTTCAGGTGAGCCGCCGGGCATGATAGATGGGCCAGTCAATGCGCCTTCCTCACCACCGGAAACGCCGGTGCCGATAAAACGTAAGCCTTTGCTCGCGAGGTACGCGGTGCGACGGTCGGTATCGGGGAAGTGAGTATTGCCGCCATCGATAATAATGTCGCCAGCTTCCAAGTATGGAATCAGCAATTCAATAAAATCGTCTACTGCTTTACCGGCTTTAACCATCAACATAATTTTGCGTGGTTTAGCCAATGAGGCGACCAGCTCTTCAATCGAGCGCGCGCCACGAATGGTTTTGCCCGCTGCGCGACCAGCGATGAAGCTGTCTACTTTGTCTACAGAGCGGTTGTAAGCGGTGACTGTATAGCCTTTGCTAGCCATGTTCAGGATGAGGTTTTCACCCATCACAGCCAAGCCAACCAAGCCTATATCGGAAAGTGGTTTCATAGTAGTAATAGCCTATCGTTGTGGTTGATGTCCTGGCTCTCAGGCGCAATTCAACAGGGCGGTTCCGGTCCCTATCACCCGTTACCCTTCCTGTGTATTCCAGGGAGCAGAGATTGACCGATTTCTATCTAACGGCGCTGCTCTAACGGCTGCGCTCTTGAGGGGGTGCGTATTATTCCTGTTTGTGGCGCAAAAAAACAGCCAAGGGGCAAAACTTATGGCTATTTTCATCATAGCGAGGTGCAATTTATCTAATGTGATTGGATGTTGCCGCCTTGTGGTGCATTGGTTAGGCTGCGCTCCTTCTCAATATTCAAGGCAGAGATAACAATGGCACGAGTGGTATTTTGTTGGGAGCTGGGTGGAAATTACGGCCATATCACCGGTTTTATTAGCTTGGCGCAGGCGTTCAAGGCGCGTGGCTGCGAGGTGATTTTTGCGCTGCGCAATTTGCAGCACGCAGGATTGTTGGGCGATGGGGTGACTTGTGTGCAAGCGCCGATCCCAAATTTTATCCCGCGCCAGCGCGATTCTTACTCTTACAGCGGTATTTTGGCCGCTATAGGTTATCTCGATAAAACGGTGTTAGCAGGGTACGTTGCGGCTTGGCAAACATTGTTAAGCGAGTATCAGGCCGACCTGGTCATTGCCGATCATGCCCCTACCGCTATTTTGGCGGCACAGGCTCTCGGCCTACCGGTTGCTGCAATCGGCACGGGTTTTGTTATCCCTCCCTTTGATTCAGGATTTCCACTATTTACCCCGAGTCTGTCTGAGCCAGATGTCGGTTTGGATGAGCAGCTACTGGCTAATATCAATTACGCCATGCACCAATGTGGTGGTCAGGCTCTCCGCAGCCTGGGCGATATCTTTGATCGCGCTGAACCCTATCTATGTACCTTGCCGGAGTTAGATCACTATGGCGCGCGCGCGGATGTGGATTACTGGGGGCCGCTGTTCAGTGCTGATCAAGGTCTGGAGCCCCAGTGGCCGGTGTTATCGGGAACTCGGGCGGAAGCGCGGGTTTTTGCTTATCTCACGCCGAAATTGGCGCATCTGGAGCAAGTGGTTACCGCTCTCGCGCAATTGCCTTGTGCAGTTCTGCTCCACATTCCGGGCTTGAGCGAAATCCAGCGCGAGGCCTGGTCTACCATTTCCTTACGGATTGAAGCCCAGCCAGTCAGCATGCGCAGTGTGTTAGCGCAAGCGACGATGGTAGTTAGCCAGGGTGGAATGGGTGTTAGCGCACAATGCCTGTTGGCCGGTGTGCGCCATGTAATCGTCCCCACGCAGATGGAGCAAACCATGTTGGCGCGTCGGTTGAGTGATATGGGTTTAGCCTATGCCGTGAAGGCGGATGCGACTATCACTGACTATGCTGCTGTTTTTCAACAGGCGCTGGGCTGTGAGGTATTGGCTAACAACAGCCAAATGCTGGCGCAGCAGTATCGGGGATTTTCACAGGATGAACAGATAGGTGCGTTGGTAGAGGATATGTTGGAACTGCTATCCCCTTAAAGGGGATAGCAGTTAGATACTACTTATACAGCGGTTTTGCGCGCTTTGCGACGACGGAACGCCAAAGCTGCAAGACCAGCACCCAGCAGCAAGGTGTTTGCTGGTTCGGGCACTGTCGATGGGGCGCCACTACTGGTGGTAACAAAGTTGCTCGCATCAAAGATGGGAGTGGAACCAAAACCAAATGGATCGTCGAAGCGAGCCTCTGGTGTGTGAGCATAACCTGCATCAGCTAAATACTGATTAACGTAAGTATTGAGTTGATACTCCAGAGTTAATGAGGCGCCTGCGGCGAGATAACCCAAGTTCAATACACCCGCATAACTACCCCATTGGTAAGTCACACCATCACCGCTTAGTGCGCCAAGAGTGGTGCCGTTGGTGGTTAGGCTTTGGCCATTCCACCAGTCGTTAACCGCAGTAAGACTGGCAGAGCTATCCCACAGGCTTGTGCCATTGACGCGGATATCAGCCGAGTAGCCCGATTGAATAAGGGTGCTGCCGTCGCTGTATGTGTCCGAATAGCCAAGCCCCAATTCACCGCTCAGGATTAAAAAGCTGAAGTCGATATTTTGTCCCGTACCGGTATCGTTAGTAATAGTTGCCGTATGCAAGACGCTCGCGTTGGAGGATAAATCCAGGTTGGTTGACAGAAAGCTTCTGTCCAGAAATGGTGAACCGTAGCTTTTCAGGCCACTTTCACCTGTGTCTTTGCCATAGGCTGACGCGGAAGCATTCGCTCTTACCGGCGATTCAGTGTTAAGTCCAGATTCACTGAGGGCGTAGGTTGAGGAGCTAATGCTATCAGCATTGGTGGTGCCGTTGATGCTAACCGATGTGCTTGCTTTTACGCTGGTAGAGATCAACAGTGCGTAAGACGGGGCTGCTGCCAGTGTAGTAAAGGCAATGCCAATTGCCAGTGCGAGTTTATTAACTTTCATACTGATAAAAATCCCTTGATGTGATGATAAAAACGCAGTTGCTACTGCGCGTCGCAGTCTACGAAAATGGCACACTTTTTGTGCTCGGAAACTGATAAAAGTGTGACGTAATTTTGCTGTTGTTTTTATTTGGTAAAAATATCGACACTCACTCGGCGTTATTGCGAATTTTCCGCTTGCGCCGCCGCTGAGGATTGGCTTGTTGCACTAGCGCCCAGTCGATATGTTCCTGTACCAAGGGCGTTGACAGATCCTTTTTATTCATCAGCGCCTGAATAATCCGCTCATCACTGGGCGCATTACCCAAACCCACGGCGATATTGCGCAGCCAGCCTTCATAGCCCACGCGGCGAATTGCCGAGCCTTCGGTGCGGGCGAGAAATTCGTCTTCGGTCCAATTAAACAAATCGACCAAGTCGCTATCGGCGAGGCCGTGGCGCGGTAAAAAATCGGTTTCGCCGGTAAATTGCGCATATTTATTCCAAGGGCAGATGGCTTGGCAGTCGTCGCAGCCAAAAATACGGTTGCCTATGGGTTCGCGGAATTCTTCGGGAATGGCGCCTTTGCTTTCAATCGTTAGGTAGGAAATACAGCGGCGTGCGTCCAGCTCATAGGGGCGTGGAAAGGCGTCGGTGGGGCAGACTTTTAGGCAGGCGGTGCACTCGCCGCATTGATTCACTTGGGTGGGTTGATCTACGGGAAGCGGCACAAAAGTAAAAATCTCGCCCAGGAAAAACCAGCTGCCGGCTGTATCGTTAAGGATTAGCGTGTGTTTGCCCGTCCAGCCCAAACCGGCTTTTTCCGCGAATGGGCGCTCCATGACTGGCGCGCTATCGACAAAGGCGCGGTTTTGGCCTTTGTAGGGATAGTCATCCGGCAGTGCGGCATCGATTTTTTGCGCGAGTAGACTCAGGCGTTTACGGATCAGCTTGTGGTAATCGCGCCCTAATGTATAGCGGGATATGTAAGCCTTGGTCGGGTCTTTGAGGATTTTGATTTGCTGGGTGTCGCCGGGCAGATAGTCCATGCGCACCGAGATCACCCGCACAGTGCCGGGCAATAACTCCGCTGGGCGCGAGCGTTTATTGCCGTGCGCCGCGAGCCACTCCATGCTGCCCTGATAGCCTTTTGCCAGCCACTCTTGCAGGCGCGCTTCGGCATCGCCCAAGTCGATATCGGTAATACCTACCTGCTGGAAGCCGAGTTCGCGCCCCCAGAGTTTGATATCGGCGGCAAGTTGCTGGAGATCGAGATTGGACATGGCAGCTCATTAATCTGTTGAGCTGGGCATTTTGCCCGAAAACTGGTGGGGTTACATTTTTAAACATTTGATTCGGGTGATATTCACCTTCGGCCGCTATAGTGAAGCCACATTTTCCCACAGGAGTTTTGCAATGAAATTGATGATGCTGATGGCTGCTTTGCTGTTGAGTGCGGGTGTGACTAGCGGTGTTTGGGCTAACCCCTTACCAGCGCAGCCCCATGTTTATGTTGAAGGTTCGGCGGAGCTGGAAGTGGAGCCGGATATGATGACTTTCACTCTCAGTATTCAAAAGTCCGATCTGGATCTCGCCAAGGCCAAAACCGATGTGGATGCACGCTCGCGCCTGCTGATCGAAACCGTTAAAAAATTTGGCATCAAAGCTAATGATATAGCTACCACCGCCTTAAACATTCGCCCCGAGTACGAATACAAAGATGGCCAACGGGTATTAACCGGCAATAACGTATCGCGCCAGGTGGATATTAATCTGCGCGATTTAAAAAAATATCCCGAGATGATGAAAGCGCTGGTCGACGCCAAGATTTCTGAAACTATCAACACCAATCTGACGCTCGCCGATAAAAAAACGGTGGAAGAAAAAGTGCAAACTGCAGCCATGAATGATGCCAAGGCGCGCGCCAATCGCCTGGCAAAATCCCAAGGTAAAACGGCAGGCGAGCCCTGGTCGATTTCGGAATTTAATAATCGCGGCAACGAGCGCTGGGAGTTAACGCCGAATCGTGAATTAATGGGGCGCTCTGGTGTTATGAAAGCTGACGCAAGCTCATTACAGCGCATGGCTAGCGAACCTTTTGAGCCGGGCGTGATGAAAATTACCGCGCAGGTGTATGTGGTGTATTTGTTGAAATAACGAGCTATTTCAAATAAGTGGTTATAAAAGCAGGCAGTTAGACACTGCCTGCTTTTTTGCATTCGTATTCAATGTGTTTTTCTATCTTTTTTTATCCACGCTTTGGAATGGCTATTTATACTCAATCGGCTATGCACAACATCTTCTGGTTATAAATGCGATGAAAATCAGAAAACATTCCGCTTGAGGTTATTATGGTTGTTCACTCCATTAATTGCATTGCAAGGTTAATTTCTTGTTGTGTACTAGCGTTAACGATACTGGCGCCTCATGTTATGGCCCAGCCACCCAAGCGTATTACGATGATGCCTGCCACTACGGATATAGATCGTTATGCGGTGCGCATGATGACGCTGGCGCTCGCTCGATCTGCTGTTAAATATGAGATTGTACCCGACCCTGATAGCGGCCAACGTACTCAGGGGCGCTACATTGAGGATTTGCGTGCAGGGCGCATCGATGTCATGTGGGCTGCCTCCGATGCCAGTATTGAAGCGCTGGTGCTGCCGGTGCGAATTCCGCTGCTAAAAGGGTTATTAGGGCATCGCATTTTTTTGATTCACAAAAATAGCCAGTACAAGTTCGATGCGGTTAACACGCTCGATGACTTGAAAAAATTAAAACTGGGGCAGGGCGCCACTTGGGCGGACACCAAAATATTGGAGAGCAATGGTTTGACTGTGGTGAAAACCCAAAAATACGACAACTTGTTTTATATGCTGGATGGTGGCCGTTTTGATGCCTTTCCGCGTGGCGTGCAAGAGCCTTGGGGTGAGGTAAATAAAATTCCCGGTTTGGAATTGGCGATAGAAAAGCACCTAATGTTGGTTTACAAAATGCCGTTTTATTTGTTTGTGTCGCCAGACAACACGGCACTGGCTCGCGATATTGAGGCGGGCTTTAATTTGATGATTGCCGACGGAACATTTGATCATGAGTTCTTGAATGATCCTTCAATCAAAAAAGTGATTGAAATGGCTGACCTGAAAAATCGCAAAGTGTTTTATTTAGACAATCCAGCGCTGCCTGCAGCAACACCTGTTGATCGGCCCGAGTTGTGGCTGGATATCAATAACTTGTAATCCGCACTCGTCGGGCTTGACCGCCAAGACTTTTGTTATCCCTTCTTGTTTTGCGTATTTGTCGGAGATATTTACATCGCAAATATGGTTGCGCGCCACTATAGTGTTCTTTGTGCTTGATATTAAACATTTTTTTGGTTTGGCTTGATTATTGCTTTATTTGGCGTTGCTGTGCGTCACTAAGGACAATCCTAAGGCTCGCTATTACAAAGGCGCCTTTAAATGAGGCGTATCAGCGACTCACAAAATAGGGCGACATAATTTTGTTATGCCTAAACCAATCACTTGTTTCAAAGATGAAGGATCTAAAGCCATGAATCTGTTTAAAAAACTCGCATTGTCGGTGGCGCTGGTTTTGCCAGTTGCTGTAAATGCTGACACCATTTCCCCCGAAACTTATTCTGCAACCCTGGGTTTGGGTGAAAGTGTAACTATCACCAAAACTGTCACTATCGAAGAGTCTGTGACTAGCGGTGTTCTTGATATTGTGTTCTTGATTGATACCTCCGGCAGTATGGGTAGCGTTATTAATGCTGCTAAAACCGCTGCGAGCAATTTGCTGGCCGGTCTTTCTGGCTTTGGTAGTTTAGCCACTGGCACCGGCTACTATAGTGAGCCAGGCTCGGGCTTAAATACTGACCTTACTACTGACGCAGTAGCAGGTGCAGCAGCAATCAATGCTATCAACTTGGGTGACGGCGGTTACGGTGGTGACTTTCCTGAAGAAGGTATTCATGCCGTTAAATTGGCTGCAGAAAACACATCATGGAGACCGGGTTCATCACGTTTTGTTATCGCCTTAGGTGATGCAACGTTCAAAGAGTCTGATGGTTCAACCTTGGCCGGTGCACAAGCTGCTTTGGCTGCAAATGATGTTACCTTTATTGGGATTGACTTTGGCAATATGACCCAGACCTCATGGGGTGGTATTGATCCAACATTGTTGGCGACTGCAACTGGTGGTTCAATCGTCTCTAGCTCGATCAGCCCAAGTGCACTGATAGCATCTATTCTGGCGGGTGTTGAAGATTCATTTGCTACCTACAGCAAAGTGTCTGTTGATGATCTGGGTGCTGGTATGCCAGGTGTGGATGTTTCTGTAGCATGCCTGACCGCGGACACTGGTGCTTGTGTGGGTGACAGCGCGGTGGGTAGTTTTGATCGCAGTATTTCCCGCTCATTTACTTTCGCAGTGACTTTCACTGGTAAAGAAGTTGGTACGCACGACTTTCTTACCCATGGTTTAGTGGGCGGCAGCATTGTTGCGAGCGAGAAAGATAGTATCACTGTAACAGGTGTTTCTGTGCCAGAGCCGAGTGGCATGCTGTTATTGGGTATTGGCTTGCTTGGTTTGGGTATGGCTCGTCGTCGTATTAAGGCTTAATACGGCATCGATGAAAAAAAGCGACCCTATGGTCGCTTTTTTTGTTTTGGGGCTCGGTAAGGTTTTTATAGGGCAGCTCCTTGCTCTTGCTTTATGGCCGTAAACGCTTGTCGTGAATAATTGTCGGTATATGATGGCAAACAAGGACTGTGTCATAGCGTCCATTTAAATAATATAGATTTGAACAAAGGAGATGGCAGTGATTGCCCTAATATTTCTATTTCGCTTGTGTAAAAACTATGGTTCGGTCATTAAATGGCTGGTTCAGCTATCGGTGAGTTGCGGCTTGATTTTGGGAGCACTGGTTGCCCATGCGGGGCTATTTACACTTGAGCCGTCTTCGGCATTTACTGATCAGGGTGTCAGCCCTGTCCCCAGCATAGAATTGAAAAATCGGATTGGTTCAGAGGCGTTTGAGAATGTCATTGTCGATCCAGGTAAGTCAGGGTTAGAGCAGCTTAGTCAGGTTGCACAGGCTGCGATAAAAAAATATCCCAAGTCAGGATTAGCCCATGAAGTGCTGGGGACGGTTTTATTTTATTCCCATGATCTTGACGGCGCGTTAACTGAATTTAAACAAGCCGCGCAGCTAGATCCAGAGCAAGATGGTCCATGGACCAAACTCGGCATAGTCCAAATGGAGCTTGAGCAAGTGGATGCCGCTGAGTCTTCTCTGAAAAAAGCATTGGAGCTTAAACCGTTGAATCGCGTGGCGAATCAACGTCTAGGGCTTTTATATGAATTTCAGAAAAAAGATGTGCAAGCTATTCAGTATTTGAAAAAAGGATTGATTGATACCGGAAATCAATATTTAGGGGTGGCGCCAAATTTGGCGCAATTGTTAAACAGGCAAAATAGTTATGTTGAGGCTATAGAGTATCTCGCTCCACGTGCGCCACTCTCTTTGGCGGATGCGAGCGTGCAATCTATTCTCGCGACATCCTACTTGGGGGCAGGTGAATATGCCAATGCGAACCAGCGTTTTATGCGGGCGCTGGAATTACAACCGGATACACGCGAATATCTTTTGGGGTTGGCGATTAGCCAGCGCAAGAATAAAGAGTTCGATGCAGCGGAAACAACACTGAAAAAACTGGCGAGCAAATTTCCAAATTGGGGGTCGGTCTATATTGAGCTGGGTGATTTAGCCTTGGCGTCTGGCCGGCTTGCAGAAGCAGAAGCCGCATTTGCCACTGCTGTTGCCAAGGGGGCTCGCCGAGCTTCGATTGACTACAAATTCGCAAATTACTACTTGGAAAAAAAACAGCCTGAAGAAGCTATTAAGCGTTTGCGGGGAGGAATTGCGGCAGGGCAGGCACAACCCAGAACTTACACTATGTTGGCTGAACTGGAGCGCGCGCAAAACAATCTGGATGCAGGTCTAGCAACCTTGCTCGATGGTACGAAAAAATTCCCAAAAAATGGCTTGTTGCAATTCCGGCTCGGGAGTGAATTGGCGGCATTGCGACGCTACGAAGAAGCGCTCCCGTATCTTGCAAGGGCGAATCAGTTACATCCACTTACCCCAGATATTTTGCGTGCTTACAGTCTCGTGCAAAGTAAATTGGGCAAAACTGCCGAGGCGGCATTAACGGCGAAACAATTGTACTTGGCTCGTGGCGAACAAACTCCAGAAGCATTGCTGTACGCGACACTTTTGCAGCAAGACAAGCAATATTCTGAAGCTGAGTTGACCTACAAAAAAATTCTGGCAACTGAATCAGATAATGTTGTGGCATTAAATAATTTGGCGGCGCTTTTTGCGGAACAAGGCAAGTTGGATGAGGCTGAAAAAAATGCACGAAAAGCAAATCAGTTGTTGCCTGAAAATGCGCAGTTGATGGATACATTGGGATGGGTTTTATATCAACAAAAACACTATAGGGAAGCATCGGAACTGCTGGCTCAGGCCGCTAAAATTGCCCCTTCGTCTGCCATCATTCACTACCATGCGGGTGTGATTTTTACAGCAACAGGCAAGCAGAGTGCTGCTAAAGTGTTTTTAGAGAAAGCGCTTGAATTGGATACAAAAAGTTATTGGGTTGCAGATGCACAGAAACGGCTGGAAAGACTTTAATACGCTGTCAGTTATTTCAGATCATGTGGTTTAAGGGCGCTTAAGATGATAAGGCAGATGCCTGTGCAAATAATTACGCTACTATAGCCGGCACATTTAATCGTAAATCACATCTAGGCTACTTGAATAGGCGCCTGTAGAGGAAAAAATGAAATACAGTGTCGGCGGATTTTCGTTGGGAATGATCGCCTTAACCAGTGGCAATGCATGGGCTATGCCGCTGGTTGAAGCGGGTATAACAACTACTTATCAAACCACTAACGATGCGCAGGTGCGCGAGGAAATAACCTTCTCTGGCGATTTGGTGCTGCGCTGGCAGGGTGAGATGAGTGAGTTTTACTCCTACATAGAAGCGAATAACTCACCGCGGCAAATGGGTGTCTCCAGTGTGTTACCCGAGGTGAATGCCGATGCAGGCAGTGCGTTGGATGATGAGCGTCGCGGGCGAGTTCAACTATCGGAATTGGGTTATCGCCATTTTTTTAATCCACAGCAAACACTGAGTATCGGTTTGCTGGATGTCACCGCTTATTTCGATCAAAGCCGAATTGCCAGCGATGAAAATGCGCAATTTTTAGCGGTGCCTTTTGTGCAAAATCCCACCATAGAATTTCCCGATTACAGTTTGGGCGCCGTCTATGAACATCAGTTGGGTGACGGACTGGCGCTGCGCACTGCTTTGGCATCGTCGAATGGTCTGGCAGATAATCCCAACCTTAGTTACGCCCAGTTGGTGAATGTGGGCGAGGAGCACAAAGGAGTGTTTGCGATTGCGGCGATTACCAAAAGTAATTCACATTGGTTGATGCGCACTGGGTTGTGGCTCAATAGTGCAGACCACAGCCGTTTGGATCAATCGGCTGGCGAACAGCGCAACTATGGCGGTTATGGGTTGTTGGGATATAAAACCGGGCAGCACGCCGTTAATCTTCGTGTGGGGCGCGCTAATGATACTGTGTCACCCATAGCTGGGTTTGTCGGGGTAAGTTATCAATACGTCTATCCGTCTTGGGTATTCGGTTCTGGTGCGGCGCTAATGCAAGTGTCATCGCATATGCCGGTTGAGGCCGCCGTGATAGAACCTGCCGATACCCGGCATTATGAAATTTATGCGCGCTATGAAGTTAACCCTTCGCTGTTTGTAACCACCGACGCACAATATTTAGTGAACAGCCGCTTTAATCAATTGGCAGCTCCTTATCATCCGCATCAAACCATTTTCGGCGTGCGTTTGACCTATCTTCATTAAACCTGAACTAAAATTCCATTCGCAGTTTCAGCTCGCGCGCTTGGCGACGCGAGCTGATTACTTCGGTTTTATCCTGCATCACAATTAACAAGCCATCGCCAACCCAGGGTTCGATGCGCGCAATAAAATTTAAATTAATCATCTCTTGGCGATTAGCGCGAAAAAATACTTTGTTATCCAAACGGCTTTCCACGTAATTCAAGGAACGAGGCAGAAGTGCGCTCTGTGCATTAAAAAATACGCGCACGTAATTTCCCTCTACGGATATGCGGTTGATATCACGGAATTTTACGAAGTGACACTGCTCGCCTTCGCGGATAAATACATGTTCGCTGGCGGCTTTATTGCTGGGCGTTGGCTGTGTTGCAGATTGGATTTGCTGGGTTAATTTTTCCAGCGCGGCGGACAGGCGCTCTTGGGTCACCGGTTTTAATAAATAATCCAGCGCATTCACCTCAAATGCACGCAGGGCGTGTTGTTCGTAGGCAGTGGTGAAAATTACTTTGGGGGTGTGATCGCACCGCACCAATACATCAAAGCCGTTGCCGTCGGGCAGATTTATATCGAGTAACAACAACTCCGGTTGCACTTCATTAATCAGCGCAACTGCCGATTGCACATCGCTCGCTTCACCGGTAATTGTGCAGTCGGTGTGCTCGGCAATTAATCCGCATAGCTCTTTGCGCGCAAGGCGCGAGTCATCCACTATCACTATGTTCATTGTGTGTTTTCTTCGGCTGGCGAGATATTTTTATAAATTTATTAAGGGCTTGTCTTCAACGGTATGCTTACCCGTGCAATAACACGCTCACCCAGTTGTAAATCCAATGTTGCTTGCGTGCCAAACGCGCTGGTTAAACGGGCGCGTGTATTGGCAAGGCCAATGCCATTGCCCTGATGCAGCGCGGGTAATTCGGCGGCTGGATTTTCCACTTCTAATTGCCATTGTTCAGCGCTGAGTAACTGTGCGCGCAGGCTAATCAAGCCACCCTGGCGGCGACTGGCGATACCGTGTTTAATCGCATTTTCAACCAGTGTTTGCAGTAACAGCGGCGGCACCTGGGCGTTGAGTAACGATTCGTCAATGGCAAATTCATATTGCAGCCGTTGCTCAAATTGTAACGCTTCCAGCGCGAGATAGCCGCGCACCCAGTCCAACTCCTCGCGCAAAGTGACGGTGGTGTGGGTATCCACTTGTAACAGGCCGCGCAATAACGTGGCTAAATCGGCTAGCCCCTGCCGCGCTGCCTGTGGGTCTTCCAAAATTAACGCGCGCAAATTATTGATTGAATTAAATAAAAAATGGGAGTTGATTTGGCTACGTAAAAATTGTAATTCCATATCGCGCAATTTTGCTTGATCGCGCCAGTGCGCAATTTCAGTGTCGCGGCGCTTGCTAAATTCACTGCGCAGCAAATACAAAATCGACCAGAGCGTAAGAATGATTGTGGTGTTGATGCTGTAGCCAATGAAACTACCCATGTTGAATGTGTGGATATCACTTTGCAGTGGAGTAAAAACCAAGACGCCGTAAATAAACAAATGCAGCAGACTTTGAATGGCTATTGCGCTGAGTGGCAACACCCAAAGTAATTGCATCATCATCGCTGCAAACCGGGTATTGCCGGTTTGCAGGTGATACAGCTGGCGCAAAGCGTGGCTAGCACACAACAGCAGCAGTGTATGGCTGATAAAAATTGCCGCCGCCGCACCAGACATTTGCCCCCAGAGCGCAACAAAAATCCAACTAATAAATAGATAACAACCCCAGAACGCCAGTTGCGCCCAGTAATAGGCGCGGCTGGATGATTTTTTGGGGAGGGTCTGCGGGCGATGATTAATCATAATTGGAATTGTGCTGTTAGATGATGGGGCCAGTACTAGTTGGATACATAAGTGAAATTTTTATTTTGTAAACTGCAAAAATTGTTGTATTTGTTCATTTACCCACTCGGGGTCATCCCAAGTGAGAAAATGATAGCCGCTTTCTGATAAACGAATATCCACATCCTTGAGCGATGCGTACTGAGTTTGGAATATTGTTTGGGTGCTATCTTTTGTCGAGCCATAGGCTTTATACGCCGCCCAAGCACCCAGTACCAGTGTGGGTTGTTCTATTCTGGCTAAGTCAGCGCGCAAATCCGTCGTCATTAAATCGTACAGGGCTTGCGTGGTGGTAGCGCGGTCGCTGGTTTTGCTCCATTTCAGCAATAGCGGCATACGTGCCGGATTGTTACTCATTCCGTGCAATTGTGCTGCAGCATTTTGTTGGTAATCGCTTTGGGTTTGGTTGTTCATCATTGTGCGCATTTGTTCTGCTTGCGGGCGAACAAGTTCAGTGGTGAGCGAGGGGTTTTGCAGCGCGGGGAAAAATGGCAAGGCATCGACAATAATTAATTTATCGATTAGCTCTGGTGCCTTCAGTGCAATCATTAAGCTCAGCGTGCCGCCTAAACTATGCCCTATCAGGGTGATTTTCCCTGTTGTTTTTTGTTTTACATAATTGATAAGGGCATCGCGTCTCGCGTTTAAAAAAGCAGAATTGCTTTTACCGGGCGCTAAACCAGCAAAGCCGGGTAGCTGCACTAAATGGCATCGATAATTAGGTTGAAAATAATCACAGGTGGCGCTAAACGTTTCTGTACCGCTGTTTAAGCCGGGAATAAAAATTAGCGTAGCGCCCTGGCCGCGCACCTCAATGGCCATGCCTTCAAATTCGGTTGTTGCGGCATGGCTTTGGTTGAATGCGCCAAGCGCGACCAGAATGCCAAACGCCACTGTAAACCATAGACCGTTTTTTTTATTGCATAACATACATTGCTCCTTACCCCTGAGGTTGATTTGATAAACACAGGGTTACTTTAAAAGAGGGATAAATTGTATGTAGCAGGTTTCGTGAGAGTGGTGGTTAGCGCAGGAGAGCGGACAAAATAGCGGGTGAGTGGCGCAGTAATAGTTAGTTAAGTTATCGATCGTCACTCCCGCATGTGGGAGTCCAGCTATTGATCTTAAGACCTATGGGTCCCCGCACGCGGGGATGACGTTTTGTGGGAGTTGTCTTTCAGTCCGCACAGCTCTGCGCAATATATTCCTTCCATTTCACTATGTCGGTGCCGTCGGAATCGAACAGGCTGAGGCCGATTAAATAATCGCCGTCGCTATGGGGGCGGCACCATTTCACTTCGCTGACTAATAAAAACTGGCGATCATGTTTTTCATCGCGAATACAGCAGCGCAGGATGATATCGGTAGCCACGGCTTCATGGGCAATGGCGCGCAAACCATTGGCGGAAATATCTAAACTTTTACTGACCACTAGTGTGGGTTCGCCGGCGTCGGATGAGTCGAGTTCGATAATCACCGTGAGTTGATTATCCAAACGGTATTCCTGGCGTTGATCGTTATTATTCATAGGTGTTTTCCCTTCGCACTTTTAAGAGATATCGCGGCGTAAACCGCGAATCACTTTGGCCAGTTGATCTTCAAAATTGTCGCCGTTGCGCACCACTTTCATTTGCTCTGCCACCAGTGCGGCGATTAATTGCTCGCGGGTATGTTCCGCTACCTTGCGCCCGACTTGATCGGCAAAAATATACTTGCCGGTGGAGCTGATAATCACTGAAAGCTTTGCGCGCAGTTTTTCATTTGGATTTGTTTCGCTGTTAATTTCTACCCAAGCGCCCACTTGCAACTCGCTCACACTCTGGGTGGCCTGTTGCTGTTTGGCGATGGTCTCTGCCGCTTGGCTGGCGGCCTGTTCAATGCGCTGCCGCTCAGCTTCGGCAGCTTGTTCGGCGGCGCGGCGCTTTTTTTCGTCGGCCAGTGCGCGCGCTTCCATCATGGCTTTGCGTGCGGCGGCGCGGCGCGCTTCCAGTTGTTGCTCCATTCGCGCCTGTTCCGCGGCGCGCTCGCGCTCAGCTGCTTCAGCAGCCGCTTGTTGTTGGGCGATCAGCGCGCGCACCACTTGTTCGGCTTTATTTTTTTGCGCGAGTAATTGCGCTTGCACACTGCGTTTGGCGCGTTCGATCAGCGGGCTTATACAGCGCTGAATAATGTTGGCAATATCTGCTGTGGGCAGCGGGCGCGCAATGCCGGTGGACAGGCAGAGGGCAAAATCTTTGGTGTTTTTGTTCATCACTTTACGCCCGGTGTGATCGACAAATAGCAGTTGATCCAACTCCGGGTTTTTAAACGCCAGTTTGCAGCGAATATCGTTTTCGCTGTTGTTATCCGCGCCGCTAAATACAATCCAGTCACCCACATTAATGCGCTCGGTTTGCTGCAACAGTGTTTTGGGAATATGGGTGTGGGCATCGCTCGGGCTGCCGGGATGGTCGAGTTCGGGGAAGAGGGTGCATTCCTGCGGCTGTTTTTGGATGGCACTCATTAGGCAGCGATTTAATTGCGCTACGAATTGCTCATAGGCTTGGGCATTGCTATTCGGGTATTGCAGGCTGTGCTCCAATTCGGCGAGCACCAGCGGGATCTGCTCATACAACAATTGGTCATCAACTTGATTGCCTTCGCTGGTAAACAGTTGCCCGAGTGCAGGCAAAAGGCGCTGCCAGCTTTTCCAGAGGGGCAATTGCGGCAGTTCATCGGGCGCGGTATTAAATGCCCAGTATTGCAGTTCACTTTTGAGGGTTGCGGCGATGCTGTTGTGCAACTCAGTTGGCAGCGGGCGCTGTGCCAGATTGCGATTGATGGCATCGGCGACGCGCGCTTCGGCACTCTCAAGTTTCAAGTTAGCCAATTCAGTTTCGCACAGCCGGCTTTCAAGCATGGCGGCGCGTTTGTCTTCGGTGGTGAGCCAATTGTTAAAGTCATCAAGCTGCTGTTGTAGCTCAGTGGCCGTAGCGATTTGTGCTTCTTCGCTGCTGAGCCAATAAGTGGTGACAAAGGCAAAGAGGGCGCTGATTTTATCGAACAATTGCTGATTGGGTTTTGAATCCCGCAGGCACCAAGCGTTTGCGGGCGCGGCGATGGCGCTAAAAAATCGCCGCAGCGGGTGCTCTGCTGTGCAATAAAACGCATCGCTGCTGGCGAGTTGCTGTAAGGCGGCGGGTTTGAATGCATTGAACAGTGGCTGCAGGCGATGATCCCAAGGGTTACTTTGGGTAAATCCTGCCAAAAAATCGGCGGCCAGTTGTTGGCGCAGGCTGGTGGGATCATCCGCTTCAGTCGCGGCGATACTGGCAAATACTTCGCTCAGTTGCAGCGAGTCACCGCCGATAATGGCTTGCAGGCTAAATTCAGACATGTGGTTCCAAAGCA
>NZ_BBUL01000069.1 GCF_000953825.1 Cellvibrio sp. OA-2007
CGCCGTCACAGCGCTATTGGCTTTATTAGCCCAGAGCGCTTTGAGGCAAGAAATGTATGTTAGTGAACTGTCCGAAGTTGGCGGAGGGGATCATTTCTGATTGCTCAAAAACTAACTCATGGCTTCGCCGAGATTTGAAAGGAATCTTACACTTACATGGGGCTTTTGATGAGCCCAATACTTGTGTTCTGGGTATTAGGGATTATGAAAAAGTTCTGCAAGATGATGTTCGAGATCTTTTTCAAAAAAACTTGGTAGCATTTAATCAGTTATTATTTATCGGCTGTGGAGATACTTTATCTGATCCAAATTTTTCTGCACTTATAAATTGGATGCGGAAAAATTTAAAAGGTGCGACTCCAATTCATTATGCATTGACCCTTGAATCTGAGGTTCAAACAAGACATCAAGATAAGGATTGGTCGGGCTTTGTTGAGCCATTAAGTTATGGTGAAAGCTATGATGATTTATCTGGGTTTCTAACCAAGCACTTCCCTGTTGGCATGAAAAAGAAAGCGTTAAGAAGAAAAGTTTCAGTGGACTCTAACTCTATAATACAAAACTATCGGAATTTCTTAGTACGTGATTGTGGACAGATGACTCTAGAGGGTGTTAGTTCGGATATGGAGACAGGGCAGCGGAAGTTTGATCTGGAACGTCTCTTTGTGCCCTTGAATGTGTCGATGTGTCCTCCCGTATTTCCACTTAATGACCCAAGTGCGCAAGAGAGTTTAAAAATTTGGAATGAAAAATTTGGAAATCCGATGCCGTTTGGACAAGGACTTTCTGAATACAAAAGAATAGCACTTTTGGCGCTTCCAGGGGGTGGTAAAACATTGCTCTTAAAGCGTTTGGCAGTAGCTTATTCAGATCCTACTCGTCTTGCTGCCACTTCAGATATGCTTCCAAACCTGGATTTGCTACCAGTTCTTATCCGATGCCGAGAGTGGCGAGATTATATTCGGAAGCCGATTCAAACACTTTTAAAAAATGTTTCTGAGATAACTGGGCAGGCTAATCTTGTGGGGTTTTCAGACGCGTTGCAACCAATGCTAAAAAAAGGAAAAGTTTTATTATTAGTTGACGGACTTGATGAGATTCACAATGATGCTGATAGATCAATTTTTGTTGACCACGTTGAGTCCTTTTTGACTGACTATCCCAAGACTCATCTTGTGGTAACCAGTCGAGAGGCCGGCTTTAATTTGGTCGCTCCGACCTTGTCTCGTTTTTGTGAACGTTTGCGTATCGCTCCCTTGGAGCCTGAAGCAATTACATTACTATCGGATCATTGGCATAGACTAATGGTTGGTGATTCTCCTGAAGCAATTAAAGAAGGGAATGAGGTCGCTAAAGCTCTTTTAAATCGAAGTTCACTTCGGCGACTGGCAGAAAATCCATTGCTATTAACTATGCTGCTTGTTGTAAAACATGGTGCGGGAGCATTACCTCCAGATCGTGTCACCCTTTATGAAAGAGCTATTGAGGTTTTGCTCGATACTTGGAATATAAAAGGACATGAGCCTCTAAATCATAAGGAAGCTGTGCCGCAATTAGCATTTGTTGCTTATCATATGCTTTGTTCAGGTAAGCAAACAGCTACGGAAAAAGAGCTCCTTATTTTATTGGAAGAAGCGCGTGAAAGGCTTCCAGTTATTAGGCGTTACGCTAAAGATAGTCCATATGATTTTTTAAAGCGAGTCGAACTGCGATCAAGTTTGTTGCTAGAAGCTGGGCATCAACTTGAAAATGGTCGAGCAGTGCCATTTTACCAATTTAGGCATCTTACTTTTCAGGAGTATTTAGCCGCTATTGCTGCAACAGAAGGGCATTATGAAGACTATAGACAAGAGGATACAGTTTTAACTCCCCTTCAAAATTATATCTCATCTCATGAATGGAAAGAGGTGATTCCTATGGCTGCCGTTTTAGCAAAAAAACGAGCAGAACCTCTATTAATTGATTTAATTTCAAAAGGAAATGAGTTAAAAAGTTCTTTGCATGTAGACAAAATTTCGTTAGCTTCTTCTGAGGATAGGAATGAAGTAGCCGCTATTCCTATTGGGATAATAGCTCAATGTATTCTTGAGGAGGTAGAAGCTTCTGTAGAAACAATTAACTCAATGTTGCATCTGATTGCGTTTTTCGGGCGCTGGCAGACAGATAAAAATATTTTGGAAACTATTGGAAAGGGCCCATACAGCAGAGAATTATATGCGCAAGCTTTTTCACTTTTTGAGGCGATGGATTGGCATGGTCGTGGAGGATGTATGAATACCTGCGCCGCAATCGCAGTTTCTAGTCATTCAATCACGTTTTGGGAGAGTGATGCTGGGATAAAACTGATTTTATCGTTAATGGAATCTAAAGAAAGAGTTAATGTGAGCTACGGTTTGCTGATTTGTATGGGTATGCTTTGGGTTAGTGTTTTTGACAATGAGACGCTGTTTTCCAAACTAAGTGGCATTATTCCACTAGAGCAAGTTCATAGGCATATTACGAGTGATGATCCTGTCATTTGGGGGCCTGCAATGTGGATTGCGAATCTTATTTGGAGTCGTGATGCACATAGAAATTATGAGGAACTTATAGATCTGAAAATTTTGGATTTACATTTGCAGCGTTTAATAGAAAATGATACGCCCTTACAGCATTTTATTGCTCATGGAATGGCGTCACATATTGGTATTGAACGGGATTTTTGGCGTCCCGTCCTTAACGAATCTCAAGTAGAGAGAATTATTAAGATGGATTCTGAGGCTCTTGAGGATAGCTTTAATACGGATGCGCTTAAAGCAGCGTTATTTTTTATAGCTTTCCACTCTAGAGCTGTCTGGAGTGATGAGGAATTACTCTCACGCTTCCGTGATAGGAAAGCCGCGTCTCGATATTTGCGGGGTACTTTTATTAAAAACCATAAGCTTCAAGATGTTTATGTTGCGTTAGGAGGTGATCCCGCAGAATTTGAAACGCTAAGTAGCATTCAGTAATACATGTGCTGAAGATCGTTTAATATTGACGTAATTTTCCGTTATTACATTTCATAATTAAATAAGGCGGCTAAAAAGCTGCCTCAATTTTATCTGCTCTGCCTATTAACAATATCCCTAACCCGAAACAACAAATCCTCCAAGCCCGCAATTGCCTGCGCAGGCAATTCCACCTCTTGAGTGATTTTCTCGCAAAGTGACTGCAGCAAAACAATCTGCTCTTGCAGTTGAGTGGTTTATTCTTCTTGTGTTTTTTTAGGAGGGTGTCGAATAAGCCCAAAGTATTAAGCTTATTCGACGAGGTGGATCAGTGAATACAAAAATCTTTAAGTTTGTCTTTTGCGTTAGCGTTTTCCACTAAAGCAAGTGTTGATAGTTCAGTGATGATTTCATCTTGAACTTTTCTGATTTCCAATTTCTCTGAAAGGCCATCGACAGTTATTAATAGTTGGCCGTTCCAGCCTACTTTATTCCTAAGTCGATTGAGTTTTCCTATCCATTGTTCGCTGTGGCTGTAAATGTCATTAATTTTTGCTTGGCCTAAATGCAAAGGCTTAATGGCTTTTACGGGTTGCGCGTTAATAGTTTGAACCAATGGCAATTGGACAGAAACAAGACTAGGGTTTCCAATATGGTCTTCTTTGAATGGGGCTTTTAATTCAAAGGTTTTGACCAAATCTTGAATCCGCTTCACCAACTTTTGCTCCGGGCTTTCATTGCGTAAAAAACCAAATTCAACGTAATGGCCGAATAAAGTAATTAATTCTTGCTCTGGATTATCGGTTAAGCGACCTCTCGGCTCGCTAAAGCGAATAATGGCTTCGCGGGGATGCACGGTAAAATTAAACGCATTGAGCAACTGATCTGCTGTAGCGTCAGCATTCAATTTTTGAACGCGCTTTAACTCCGCTTCAATCGTTGCTACCGCTTCGCGATATACGTGATGCTCAAGGCCTTGGAAAAAATCGGTGTAGCGTTTGTATTTCTGTGTTTCGAGTTTGTAAATCCATTGGCCAGTTTGCGGGCATACCAGTAGGACGCCAATATTGGCAAACTCGCCTGTTTCGCTATAAGGCAGGAGTTGTATCAGGGCATAGCGACATGCAAATTTTTTCATTCTGCCCTCCAAAAATCGTCGGTTGTACAACGTAATAACTGATTTTTCAGTTGGTTAATATTCAGTGTAGCTGGCATGGTCTGTTCTACATCTACCCATTGCCACTCATCCGGCATGGATGCCAGCGCTTGGTCAAGCGCCGGAAGGGCGGCTTCCAATTGCTGTTGGTAGGAAGATCGTGTTACCAAGTCAGATGAAATGGTATCCCAATGGTGGCCAAAAATGTGGCTGTTTATAAAACTATGGGCATTGAATTCTGGATCAAATGCCAAGTTGTGGTCAATGACCGCTATACGCTGGTACGCACTGTCCCACAGCAAATTCGGATTGTGATTGCCTCGGTCGTCATTGCGTATCCACCAGTCAAAAATTAATAACTTGCGCTGCAGTTCGTTATCTACTTTGGGTTTGTTTGCCTCTTCGAACCAAACTGCCAGAGGCACTTCTTGAGAGGCTAACCCCAAACCCACTCCAATAGACCGCAAGTTTGCACTGGTTACACCGAGTAGTTCAGGTGAAATTTCCGCCAACCGAAAGTCAGGTATTGGAAGCCCAAATGCCCTACCCAAGTGAGCGCAAATCCATTCATTAATACGGGTTGGCAAACCAGACTGCCTTCCTTTGACATAGTAATTTAATCCGACTTCACCAACACACAAATAAGGCTCCGAGCGTCCTTGGGATGCTTGTTTGGAGATTTCAATAATCTGAATTGGAGTGTGGAGCATCCAGCGTCCTCAGTTTTTGATATTTATTTGCCTGACCTGCATCGTATTCGATCGAAAAATGTTTATCCATCGTCTGTGCAATCGGACACATCTGAAGATTACTCTAACAGCTGTTAGATGGGCTAACTTCGTCTTAATGGTTGATTTTCCACCACCTCAATGCTACAACTGTCCTTTGTCCTAAAACAAAGGACGGTCGCGTTTTGATGTTAGCCACTAAGGGTTCGAGCAATGAAAAGCCAAGACATACTGCTTATGCTGAAATTGATTAGCATGGAAAAGTCGGGTGCGCCTGAGGCGGATTACAGTGTGCGTCAGTTGGAGGCGTTTACTGGCATCAGCAAATCAGAGCTCAGTGCGGCGCTTAATCGTTGTATTCGAGTGGGGTTGGTTGCACGTGACCATCAAACCGGTATACCGAAAGTAAATCGCAAAGCGTTGTTAGGCTTTCTATTAAATGGTATTCGCTATGTATTCCCTGTAAAGCCCGCAGAACTGGTGCGCGGAACTCCTACTTCTTTTGCGGCGCCAGTGATGGAAGGAAAGGTAATGTCTGCTGGGGACACAATTAATGTGTGGCCCGATGCAGCGGGTAAAACTAAAGGGCAGGCGATTGCTCCTTTATTTAAGTCTGTGACTACTGCTGCTAAAGCCGATCCAAAACTTTATGAGTTATTGGCATTGGTCGATGCTGTACGTATAGGAAATGTGCGAGAAGCTCAGCTCGCCGCCCAATTACTCGAAAAGGAATTTTTTAAGTAGACGTGCAAAGCAGCAAAACCGTATGTAGATTATTGAGCAAATAAAAAATGATAGAAATCAGCGCTACCAATGATGCCTTTAAAATAAACGATACTGCTTTTTCCTTTCCCATCGATATACAGAGTTTACAAAATGTGGTCGGCGAGGCGCGGTATACGAAAACCAAATATAACCATATCTACACATGGGACGAGCTGGGGATTTTTGTTAGTTCAAAAAATGGAAAGCTGGTAGAAAGTTTGATGGTGTGTATGGTGGTTAGGGATTATGCGTATATGCCGAGGCAGGTTTTCCCTGGCCGCCTTACCTTTAATTCGGAAGAAGCCGTCCGATACTATTCAGAAAATAAGAATAAAAGAGTTAAATTATTCAAAGGTGATAAGAGTGGGGCTTTTGTCACGAGTGTGGTGAGTTATTGGTATGACATTGATGAGGGTGTCATTTCGGCTATCCAAATACAGGCGCATAACCCTGATGAGTACAAAGTTCATATTCCACTGCCTATCAGTGACAAGCATAAGCATCTGCAGTCACTGTGGGACAACTGGATTGAGGAAATCAACAAAATCATTCCTGATGATAATGAATATTACAATTTGGATCACGGCATTGCAGAAGGCGATATCAAAAAGCACGCGCAATTAAATGAAGAGATTAGCATTCCGGGCGAGCTGATTGATTTTTACAAAATAAGAAATGTGATCTATAACCCTGTGACCTCTGCGTTTAGCTTTTCTCCTTGCGGAGTGGGGCAATATGACTTGATACCATTCCAGGATATAAAACGGGAATGGGATGATATTCAGTCTTTACAGTTTGGCGACGATATTGAAGCAGATAGTTTGGATGATTATTCTGAGTTAGTAAGCGCCGATGACTATGCAAATCCAAAATGGGTGCCTTTTGCATCGGATAGAAACGGCAATTACCTTCTTTACGATACAGACCCCAGTAGCAAAGGCGTTTACGGGCAGATCATAGAGCTGCAAAACGAGAGCTGGGAGCGTAATGTGGTGGCGGATTCACTCAAGGCCCTGATGCAAGATGAGATTGATTTACTGAAAGCTGGCGACATAAAAAAATACGATTTTATCCTTGGTAAATAATGATTGGGCGCACCGGCAAATACCAAAATGAAGAGCGGCTCAAAAAGCCGCCTGACTTTTATCTACGCTGCTTATCAATGATCCCCCTAACCCGAAACAACAAATCCCCCAACCCCGCAATTGCCTGCGCAGGCAATTCCACCTCTTGAGTAATTTTCTCGCAAAGTGATTGCAGTAAAACAATCAATTGGCAGCTCTTGCCCAGTATTAGCCTAGTCAATTCCGGAAAACGGCCGCATAATCTGGAAAAGAGCCGCTTGGTATGTTTTTATGAGGAAAATTACCGCTATTGCTCATCGGCATCTCTTGTGCGGCTATTATTCTCATAAAAATGCTATTTACGGCTGTATTTCGCGGTTTGCGGCCATTTTCCGGATAGATAAGGGTTAATCCTATGCCAGATTTTGTAGGCTACAGTGCGTTAATCGAAGCTTACGGTTTACGTGCCTTGCCTCTTGTCACGCGCGCGCGCATTGATGCCCGCGTAAAAGGGCGCCAAAGACAGCAGATCGGTGGGCAATGGTTTGAGCTATTTGAGCCTGGCTATCAACCAGATTCGGGTATAGCGGGGCAGCTGCAATTTGCCTTGCGCTACGAAGGTATTAATTTGCAGGTATTGGCGCTCTTGTTTGACGTGCAACAAAGCACCGCTCAAGAGGCTTTGTGCCAGTGGTTAACTTCAAGCCCAGAATCGCGCTATGCGCGAATCGCTTGTTTTCTTTATGAGTGGCTAACCACGCAAGTGCTCCCCATACAAGACCCGGTATCAACGCGTTCGCGTTATGTTGCGGTAGTGGATTCTGCGCAACAATTTGCCTTGTTGGATGGCGAGCGGGTAGCGAGGTTTAGAGTTATTAATAACTTACCAGGTGACCGGCAATTTTGCCCAATGGTGCACCAAACCAGCTACCTACAAAGCATGGTAGCAAAAGACCTGCAGAATAAAACGCAACAAGTATTGGCGTCTTACGATCAAAGTCTATTAACTCGCGCAGCCGCTTTTTTGTATTTAAAAGAAACCCAATCTTCATTTGAAGTTGAGCGAGAAAAACCATCACCTCAGCGTGCGCAACGCTTCGCTGATTTATTGCGCCAAGCCGATATTCGCGCCCCGTTAACACAAGATCGATGCGTGGAATTACAAAACGGGGTGCTAGACCCACGGTTTCACGAATATGCCTGGCGCAGTCGGCAAAATTGGATTGGTAAAGATCTAAGCTTTCGCGCGCAAGTCGATTTTGTACCGGCGCGGCCAGAAGATGTCGCAAGCCTGATGGAGGGTGTCTTAGCGCTGCCAGAACGCGCCATCATGCGAATAGATGCCGTGGTTTTGGCCACATTTATCGCCTTCGGTTTTGTTTACGTTCATCCCTTTATGGATGGTAATGGCCGGATTCACCGCTACCTAATACATGATCTACTCGCTAAAGCCGATTTTACGCCGCGTGGAATTGTCCTGCCTGTATCGGCAGTCATCCTCGCCAACTTGCCAGACTATATAAATACCCTTGAGCAGTTTTCACGGCCACTGAATCAATTGACCGAGTTTAATCCGGAATTGCCTGATATGCCTGCAACCGGTAATGACGCCGTTTATTATCGCTACCCTGATTTTACTGCGCAGGCAGAATTTCTGTATCGCGCGCTAGAGCGCACAGTGGAAGAAGATTTGCAGCATGAAATCAATTATCTGCTGGGGTTTGATAAAGCCTACACAGCACTCAATGCCCAGTTAGATTGGCCGCCGCACCAGTTAGAAATATTTATACAAGTCGTACACAGCAATGGCGGCAAGCTTTCAGCCAATAAACGTAAAAGCCATTTTTATTGGATGCAAGAAACAGAAGTTCAACAGGCAGAAATTGCCGTGCAACAAGCGTTTGATTTGGTGATTGCGTAATAAACCTGCACGTTAATATCGTGCGCGAAAATCTATTGCCCTTACATAACAAGGGAACACTAACTCCATTTTTTCCCAGAGCGCCGAAATAACCCGTGACTACACACAAGAACCCTTCAGTCGATAAACCTGTGATTCTTAAACAAGGTCTACATCCTAAAAATCTGCATCGACATGGATACGACTTTGAATTATTAGCTAACACTTATCCGCTACTGAAAACCTTTGTAGCAGAGAATGCTTATGGAAATCTTTCAATAGACTTCGCAGATGCTAATGCCGTTAAGGCGCTGAATGCAGCGTTGTTAGAGCAGTATTACGGAATTGTTGGTTGGAGAATTCCCGCGGGTTTTCTGTGCCCGCCAATTCCTGGCAGGGTGGACTACGTGCATTATGTTGCTGACTTGCTCGCGGAGGGCGATAAAAAAGTTGGTGTGGGCAGTGACATTAAGTTGCTCGATATAGGCACCGGCGCTAACGGAATTTATAGTTTGCTGGCGAGCAAGGTGTATGGCTGGCGGTGTGTTGCCAGCGATATTGATCCGCAATCTCTCGCGAATGTGGCGGCGGTTATTGATCAAAATCCGGGTCTGAAGAGCGCTATAGATTTACGCCTGCAGCCGGAAAAATCGCGAATTTTCGCTGGCATTATTCAGGCGGATGAAAAATTTGATGTGAGTGTCTGTAATCCACCTTTTCATGCCTCATTGGCGGATGCATTAAAAGGGAATCAACAAAAGCGCAATAATTTAGGTGTAGGCGCAACATCATCCGCTTTAAATTTTGGTGGTCAAAATGCCGAGTTGTGGTGTAAGGGCGGCGAGCAAAAATTTTTGCGCACGATGATTAAAGAGAGTCGCGAGTTCTCAGCTCAGTGTCGCTGGTTTACCTCGCTTGTGTCTAAAAGTGAAAACCTGGCTCCGGCGAAAAAATTACTGCGCAAGCTTGCTGCAAGTGATATTCGTGAGATTGAAATGAAACAGGGCAATAAGATCACGCGGATATTAGCCTGGACCTTTGGTTAGGCTATTAATCCCGCGCAAAAAAAAGCCCTCGGCGTTGTGCGCGAGGGCTTGGTAAGCGATTAAACAAATAAATTATTTGTTTAAGAAAGAATCCACGGTGTTGATTTCCATGCGGTTGGTTTCGCCTTTGGGTGCACCAGGTGCGCTTTTCGCGATAACCACCAAGCTATCGTTGGTTAAGGTTTTATTTTCCAGCAGCGGAGTGATTGAGGTCTTGATGATAGACGCGCGCTCTGGCGCATCTACAAGATAGGCATGAACGCCGTAACTTAACGACAGTAAACGCAACGCACCAGGGGTATAGCACGCAGCATAAATAGGTGCTGCAGGGCGGTGAGAGGCGATTTGGCGAACCGTGGAGCCGGTAGATGTCGGCACTATGATCCCGTCAACTTTAAGGTCGCGCGCAGATTTTGCCACTTGCTTACAGATGTACTCTTGCAGGTTATCGGTTTCGGAATCGAAGTTGATGCCCTTGGCAGTTTTTTCTTCAACGTGAGCCGCGATACGCGCCATGGTTTCTACCGCTTCAAAAGGGTAGTCGCCGTAAGCTGACTCACCGGAAAGCATTAATGCGTCGGTACCGTCTAAGACAGCGTTAGCTACGTCCGAGATTTCTGCGCGGGTTGGGCGCGGGTTTTGGATCATACTTTCCAACATTTGTGTGGCGGTAATAACTGGCACGCGGGCTTTAATACAGCGCTGGATGATGTCTTTTTGTACCAGCGGTACTTCTTCACCGGGGATTTCGATACCCAAGTCACCACGGGCAACCATTACGCCGTAAACGACTTCTAAAATCTCGTCGAGGTTCTCGACACCTTCGCGGTTTTCAATTTTAGCGATGATTTTAATCGACGAGTTTTTCGCATCAAGAATGTTTTGTACATCCAATACATCTTGCTTGTTGCGCACGAAGGAGTGGGCGATAAAGTCTACGCCAGCGTCAATCGCCATTTCGATGAAGGTCTTATCGCGCTCGGTCACCGAAGGCAGTTTGATGGCAACGCCAGGGACGTTAACACTCTTTTTCTTTTTGATTTTGCCGTTGTTCAGCGCCGTCGTGTAAAGGGCGCCTTCGTCTTTGCTGTCAACTACCAGCTCTAACAGGCCGTCATCGATCAAGATGTGGGCACCCACGGGAACATCTTTCACAAAACCAAGGTAGTTGACCTGCACTGCTTCGCGAGTGGTCGGTACGTCCAAGCCATCTGCACGGAAAGTGACCTTGTCACCGGTTTTGATGGTTAAATCTTCCTCAATTTTGAGGTTGGTGCGCATTTCGGGGCCTTTGGTGTCCACCAGTACCGCTAGTTTTTCACTGACTGCACGGACATTCTCGATCACTTTGGCCGTGTCTTCCGGAGTTTGGTGGGCTGTATTCAAGCGGATAACGTTGACGCCACGTTTATACAATTGGGTAATAAACTCAACATCGCCTTTGAGGTCGGAAACTGTAGCTACAATCTTGGTCTTTTTAGTCATTTTTCTATTCACACATTAGAGTAGGTAAAATTAGTAGTGCGCATTCTACCTCAAAAACACCATTATTTTTATTTTAAGCATCAGGGTTAAAGCTTGAGCTGATCATTTCACTAAAGTCATCACCCCTCCAGCTGCCAGAAATAATCCCCACGAAAGCGCAAGCAAAACCCAAGGTAAACGAGATTGCACGGGTGCATTGTTAACTTCTTCGCTCTCATCCCCTGATTTTTGTTGTGTTAATTGGTTTGATAGCTGTTTTACTTTTTTAACGCGCTTATCCAACTCCCGTGTTTTTTCACTCTGCTGCCGCAAAAATATTTCCATTCCGCGCTGGATACCATTGGCGATAGCTTTGGTTTCAACCGGTGTTTGGCCTTCGGTTTTGATGGTATTGGCGATTTTTATGGATTCGGCGCGCAGGTCGCGCGCGGTTTTTTTCTGTTTGGTCTTAGGGGTTGCTTGGGTCATGAGTGTGCCTCATTTAATTGCAGTGTTTATTTTTTGCTGGCTAGACTAACGCCGCCAATAACTAGCCCGGCACCCAGTAATTGCGCCAGAGTAATTTGTTCGTGCAGTACCAGTGCGCCTAAAAATAAGGTGATTACCGGGCCTATGCTGCCAAGTACTGCAGTTTTGCCGCTGCCGATAAGGCTAATGCCTTTGTTCATTAGAAAACTGGGAATCACTGTGCAGAAAAAAGCCAGTAACAGTGCGAGCAGATACACCGCGTTAGGTTGCTGTAATTCAGCGAGGTCACCAATAGTTGCTCCGTGCAAGAGTACCCCTGCGCAGGCGGAGAGCATGGCGTAGCTGGTGAAGCGGCTGGCGCCAACTTTGCTAATCATATCGCCAGCTAATACCACAAATAACGCAAATGAAATTGTGCTGAGCATGACTAAACTTGCGCCCAGCAAAGTGAGATTCCAATCGTTGGTGAGGCGCAAATCTTGTACAAATACCAATAGCATTCCACTGTAGGCAATGGCGAGTGCAATTTGTGTATTTCGGGTAATTTTTTCTTTTTTCCAATAGGCGAGCATGAGTAAAACCAGTGTGGGATACACATATAAAATCAATCGCTCAAGCCCGGCCGAAATATATTGCAACCCCATAAAGTCCAATAGGCTTGAGGCGTAATAGCTGAGCAATCCCAATCCGGCGATTTTCCAGCCATCACCCTTATTTAACGGTGTCAGTTGTTGTTTGTGTAACCAGAGCGCTGTGGCGGCGTAAAAGGGCAGGGCAAATAACATGCGCAAGGTTAATAGCGGCGTGGCGGTAATCCCGTATTGATAGGCGAGTTTGATTAGGATGCCTTTGCTGGCAAAACAAAAAGTGCCGGTAAATACACAGATAATGCCAAGGAGCCGGGGTGATAGGGGCAAAGCAGACATGTGAGTGTTTTTTCAAAAAACGGATTGCAACACTGCCATAGATTGTCTGGGCTGGCAAATGCAATTGACGTGATTGTGCGGACACCTGGAAGCGTTGTGGATCTAGGTGTGGTGCATTGTCTATCGCGCTCTTACCAAATACTGCCCACTTAATAATGTTTCATCTACCACGTGGCCAACGCTGTGTGAGGGATAGATTTCAGTTAGATACACGTGGCCTTTGCGTTTGACTAGTCGCGTGTCAAAGCGTTGATATTCTCCTGAAATTGATTGGTATACCAATTGATATAAATCCAGCGTGTCGCCGCTGTGCATGCCGTTATTGGTGCCGCTATGAATAATCACTTGTTGTTGACCTGGCGATGAATCTACTCGTGCCATATAGGGCTGGCAGTTAATTGTGCTCGCCATATCGTCGCTGGCTTTGGCAACTAGATGCTGTATTTGAATGCCATAATCTGTTTTCCAAAAACCGGGTGAACCAAAACCCATTTGGTTGTCGGGTGATGCTTTCCATTTGCCATAGGTTCGATACTGGTTGGAGAAAATAATTTGCCCGGTAAAACCGTCGCGAATTTCCACAGTGAAACTAAATACACGGCTGCGTTTATCCAGTGGTGTATTGATATGCAAAAGATTGTGCGCGCCGCTAATAAAGCGGGTGAAATAACTTGGATTTTCTACTGTGTTAGGGAAGGTCATGGTCATATCATCTACTTCGCCACTCACAAAAAACTGGACGCGGTTTTGCTGTGATATTGCCTGTACTTGTGCTGCAGCGCTTACTCCGCCTAGTGCTTTTGCACTGCCAAACGATTCACGCAAATAAGTGGGGGTCAGCATGGAGTGGCGGTTGCGTAAATTGGCACCAATTAACATCGGCAGATGTTGTTCTACCTGATGCAAAGCACCCAGACGGCTGGATATGGGTACCGCTCGCGGAAAACTGACAAACGCAATCGATTTTTTATAGTCATTATTAAAAGGCTCTGGGCAGAGGAACTGGCCATGGGTATTGATTGGGGCTGCTGCGCCTGCCGGACTAGCGATAGCGTTAGCGGAGGGGTATTGATCAACAGTGTCGCTAGAGCTTGGCGTATTCGATTTGCAAATAGAAAAAAAATTGCCGCATCCACTGATACTTACGAGTATTCCACACCAAATAAAGACTCGCAGCATGCGCTGGCCGGTCATGGTGAGTAAGTGATATCGATGTGGTTGTTTTAACATCGGCCCCTTCCATATTCATTAATTTAAATGAGCAGTTACGCCTTTATTGCCTATGTACATAAATAAAATGCCAAATCAGCATTCAGAACAGGTGTACTAAGCTATCGACTAGTATTGGGAAAGCTTTAGTGCTATCGAATTATTGTCTTTTGGTTGATTTTTGATCTTTTTTGCCATGCTGATATTCAGTCAGAAGTAGCGCTTTAAGGCCAGCTGAGTATTGGCAGTGGGCGAGGTCGCTGCCAATAATCATGAGTTGATGTGCTGTTTATAGTCCAACACCAGCCTTTAGCTAGAAAGAATCTTCAGTGCAAATCTCAAGTTAAATTATCGTAACTTATTAGAGGATTTTTTATTCTGCTGTTGCTATCTATCCATCCTTTGCTATAACAAATTCATGTAAAACGTTTTTGTTGGTGCATCCAGTCTTTGTATAAGTGAGGGTATTGTGGACTTAAAAAATTTAATCGATAACGCACAGAAGTTGCCAAATATTCCTAAAGTGGTTCAGGAGCTGATAGAGAGCTTTGGCGATGAAAATATCAACAATGATGAAATTGCCAAAAAAATCAGTGCCGATCAGGTACTTACGGCAAAGGTTTTGCGTGCAGCTAACTCGGCGCATTATGGTGGCAACCGCAAAGTGGGTTCGGTAAACGATGCGGTGTTTGTATTGGGTTTTAACGCGGTGCGTACGTTGGTGTTGGCATCGGGTATGACCGGTGCATTCAAAGCGCCGGAAGGTTTTGATTTGCCCGCCTTCTGGCATAACAGTTTTGCAGTGGCCAGCACCTGTAAATGGTTAGCAAAGTTTTCCAAAGATGATGCCGAGACGGCATTTACCTGCGGCATGATCCACAATATTGGTGAGTTGCTTATTCATATTCTCTTGCCGGAGGAATGCAAGGCAATCCAAAAGGTTGTGGATCGTGGTGCGCGTAATTCAGATATCGAGAAAAATGTGCTCGGCTTTAACTTCCCGGAGGCGGGTGCTGAATTAGCTAATCGCTGGAAGTTTCCCGATGCGATTGTAGCCGCGATCAACTACCAGCTAAATCCTGCTGCTGCCCCCGAGTTTTCTCGCTTCGCAGCCTTGATCAATATTGCCGATTACATTGTGCACGAAAATGAAAAAGGCAATAGTGCGGCATTGATGGAGCATTTCCCCAATGATCTGGCAACGCAACTAGGCATTAATTTGGCGAAATTGACGGAGCGAATTGATGAAACCAAAGATTTGATTGGCGGTTTTGATGATTTATTGCATTGAGATATTGTGTTGAATTGAGTTGTATTAAGCAGTAAAGACAATAAGCGATGGTGAGAGAGAAAGCCCGTGTCGACCACGGGCTTTTTTTTGGCTGGATTTTAGTGGCAGGCTTGCAGCGCATCTACAAAACAAGCATCGATTTCCTGTGGTGTAGTTTTACGTTTGATCGCCTCAAAAAAAACAGTGGCTTGCGGATACTCGCGGCTTAAATACATCAACCATTGTTTAACCCGGTTGCCGCAGTTTCGCTCGCAGTAAAGTGGCGTGGTCAGTTTGTAGTAGTCATAGAGCATATTACAGATGTGGCTCCAGCTAAGCGGAGTGTAATCTTCTCCTTTTATATGCGCCTTAATCTGGCGCGCGAGGTCAGGGCAGGCAAGTAGACCCCGGCCGAGCATTACATCGGCTCCATTCGATTGTTCACGGCAGCGCAAGTAATCGGCTACTGACCAAATTTCGCCATTGGCCACAACGGGAATTTTCAGCTCAGCGCGAATGTCGGCAATGTAATTCCAATAGGCGGGCGGTTTGTAGCCATCCGCTTTGGAGCGCGCGTGCACGGTGAGTTCATCGGCACCGGCGGCCTCTACAGCGCGGGCGTTATCCATATAACTGCTGCGATCCTCATACCCCAAGCGAATTTTGGCGGTGACGGGAATTTCGCGCGGCACGGCATCGCGCACGGCTTTAATGATCGAATACACACGATCCGGTGTGCGCAGTAAACAGGCGCCACCTTCGTGGGAGTTAACCGTTTTTGCCGGGCAGCCGAAATTCAGGTCGATTGCTTTGGCGCCATAGCGAACCAATTCCAGCGCGTTGATCGCCATAGGCTCGGGCTTGCTGCCGAGCAGCTGAACGCGTACCGGAGTTCCGTTCGGGGTTTTGCAATCGCTTTCCAGCTCTTGCGCGTACTTATAAAAGACCTTGTAGGGAAGTTTTTGGTCGGTAACGCGGATAAACTCGGTTACGCAGCCATCCAATCCACCAATACGCGATAATATGTCGCGTACATGATGTTCAACAACGCCCTCCATCGGGGCCAACATAATGCGCATAGGTTTGCTCAGGTTCGTTCAAAGGGCGGCATTTTAGCCGGATTTGATTGATAATTTGTTCTACTCTGCGTAGATTGCGCGGCCTTTTGCGGGTAAAACCCATCTTTTTACTGATTATCGAGGTTCTTAATGACGCAGCCTGTTTTTCACGACCTGATTAGCGATAGCCAATTGCGTAAAGCGATTGATGTATTGGGTTACGAACAGCCCACGCCAGTACAGCTTAAAGCGATTCCGGCGGCGGTGGCAGGGCAGAACCTCATTGTCAGCTCCAAAACCGGCAGCGGTAAAACGGCGGCGTTTTTATTACCCGCACTGCAAGCGATTCTCGCCAAACCGCCGGTGAACCCGAGTTCTACCCGCATTTTGATTTTGACTCCCACCCGTGAGCTGGCTCGCCAGATTGTGAAAAACGCGGAACAACTGCTTAAGTTCACTGGCTTGAAAGTAGGCATGGTGTGCGGCGGTGAAGAATTAAAGTATCAGAAGGCGATGCTGCGTAAGAATCCTGAAATTGTTGTGGGTACGCCAGGGCGTTTGGCGGAGCATATCGCCCATAAATCTACCGAATTTTCTGGCTTGGAGTTTTTGGTGTTGGATGAGGCGGATCGCATGCTCGATATGGGGTTGAGCGAAGACGTACTGAAAATCACCAATACTTGCCGCACCGAACGTCAGACATTTTTGTTCTCCGCCACCATGGAGCAAAAAGGTCTGCGTCATTTGATTAAACAGGTAATTCTCGGTGAGGCGCAGGAAATTTATATCGACGAAAAACCCAATGCTATTAATCAGCAAATGTTATTGGCCGATGATTACAAACATAAAGAAAAATTGCTGGTCGCGTTGCTGCAAAAATCGACCTTTGAAAAAGTCATCATCTTTACCAATACCAAACTTAAAGCCTCTCAGTTAGATAATTTGTTGCGCTATAACAAATTCCGCGTGGGCACCTTGCATGGCGACATTACGCAAGATCAGCGCAAAATTACCCTCGATCATTTCCGTATGGGCAGAACAACGGTTTTGGTAGCGACGGATGTGGCGGCACGCGGGCTGGATATTCCCGGCGTAGAGTTGGTAGTGAATATGGATATGGCGTATTCGGGCGATGAGTATCTACATCGCATCGGCCGGACAGGTCGCGCCGATAACGAGGGCAGGGCAGTATCTTTGGTGGACGCAAAAGAGTGGAATCTCACCAAAGGTATCGAACGTTATTTGGGGGCAACGTTCGAGTTAATTACTATGCCGGGTTTAAAGGGTAAATATCAAGGGCCAGATAAAACTAAATCGTCCGGAAAATCGGTTGGTACTAAAAAGAAAACGAACGCAAAAGATAAAAAGCCAGACACTAAAGCACCCAAAGTGAAAGTGCGCGAGCGCGACAAGAAAAACATCGGCAATCGTCGTGTACCTACAGCGCTTAAGGCAGCGGTTACGGTCGATGGTTTTGCACCGCCGAAAAAGAAAATTACCAAACAAGTTGAAGATAACGATGAGTAAAGGTGCTGCGGTTGTGTCTTTGCTTATGCGCTATTCTCATGTCAATTTTATTTCAATTAAGAGATTGACCGATTTTTAAAATAAGCCTAGTATCAAGTTAAAGGTGGTAAATAGATGAGTAACCACCTGATTTTCTTTAGTAGGTTCTGGCCAGTGTGCCAGCGTCACCTAACTGTCACAGACTTTTGTTTTATTAGAAGTGCTCTACAAAAAGTGTTTTGCTTAAACTGTTTTATTGTTTTTAATCAGCGATTGAAGTGTAAATAAATCAACAACTGATCAATAAGTGATAGAAGGGGGTAAACGACACAAATATCATTCCATAGAAAATTGCGTTCTCGGGTAACTTCACGATATTGGGCTTTTGCGAAACCGCCCGTATTATTTTCAGACCTGAAGGGGATTATTCTTTATGGCAAGAAAAACGCATGCCAGACGTAGTGCAAACCATCACTCATACGATGATACCAGCTACCCAGCATCGCGACATAAATCGCGAAAAAATCAACGTAGTGATGACAACATTGTCGAAATAAAATCCCGCTCGCAGCAAGTCGAAACAGCTTACTCTCCCCCTCGATCCCCCCAACCACTTCGCGCCAAAACAAAATCCCAGCAGCAGTACATCAATGCGATTAATAGTCACATGCTGACCTTTGGTATTGGCCCTGCCGGTACGGGTAAAAGTTATTGTGCAGGCGCATTGGCGGCAGAGGCGTTAGAATCTGGCCGCATTGAGCGTATTATTCTTACGCGCCCAGCGGTTGAGTCGGGCGAGAATCTCGGTTTTTTACCGGGCGATCTCGATCAAAAATTTTCTGTCTATATCGATGCCTTCCGCGATATTTTAAATGAACGTCTCGGTGCTGGTACCGTGGAGTATTGTTTGCGTCATGGTCGTATAGTTGCGGCGCCGCTCGCTTTTATGCGCGGCAAAACCTTTAATAGCAAAACCTTTGTCATTTTTGACGAGGCGCAAAATGCCAGCCCGGCGCAAATGAAGATGTTCCTCACGCGAATTGGTGAAGATTGTAAGGTCGTTATTAATGGCGATATCAACCAAAGCGATATTCGCGGCCCCAATGGTTTGGAGCATGCGGTTAATTTGTTGGATGGTTTGGCCAATGTCTATGTGCATGAGTTTGAGCGTGAAGATATAGTGCGCAGTGGTTTGGTGCGCGATATTATTGATCGCTACGAAGTGCCTGACGAAAATTAATCTACTTCAGGGCGCCTAAGCAATTTAATGAATTGCTAAGGCGCCCTTGTCTTTTGCATCTGACTTGCTAAATGATGAGTGAGTCGGCATTCTGCGCGCTTATTTTTTACGATCATTTTTTGGTTTTGTGATCATCACTTGCTTTGATAATTATTATGAAAGATTTGCGCTGCCCGCTGTGCCATCACCCATTGCTGCAAAACGTCCAAGGCCTTGCTTGTATTAATCGCCATCAGTTTGATCGCGCGAAAGAGGGCTATTTCAATTTATTGCCAGTGCAGAATAAGCACTCGCGTGAGCCGGGTGATGCTAAAGAGCAATTGCAAGCGCGCCGCCAATTTTTACAAGCTGGTTTTTTTCATCCGCTAAAAAAACGTTTGCAAGAATTATTGCCCGCAACAACCGCGACCTTGCTTGATATAGGTTGTGGCGAGGGTTATTTCACTGCGGGTTTTTCTGATGCTCTGCCCCAAGCGCAAGTGTATGGCATTGATATCGCCAAAGCCGGTGTGCGTCTTGCGGCAAAAGCCGCGAAGGATAAGACTGGCTTACTCTACAGTGTGGCTTCCAGTTTCGCCTTGCCCTTTGCCGATGAGTCTATGGATGTAGTAACTCGCATTTACGCGCCTAGTAAAGACACAGAGTTATGCCGTGTAATAAAACCCGGTGGTAAGTTAGTTATAGTCACTCCCGGTGAAAATCATCTATTGAGCTTACGCACACGCATTTATGAAGAAGTGCGCCCACATTCCCGGCCAATCACGCCTGAAGGTTTTGTGTTGGATGAACATCATTGCCTGAGTGGTGATTTACGGATAAAAGAGCGGGACATGTGCGCTGCGCTTTTGGAGATGACGCCTTTCGCATGGAGACTGGCTCCAGAGTTAAGAGCCTCGATTCTCGCTAATGAATTGCGGGATACACTGGATTTCGCAATCAGCTCTTATAATAAAAAGTAAAATAATTAATGATATTGATAGCTTATCTATCCATGCGGTAATTAAAAAGTGTGACTTTCATCACTCTTTTTTGCGGCGGTTGTGGCCTAAAGCATCAATGAGTTATGATGAAATGACTATTGCTGGTGGCTTTTTGTGCCACCCAGGGCATTTGCTAGTCGAAAAACTGTCCTTATCGCTACTGATATTTACTAATAAGGTTATGTTCAAAAAATCTTGGATTTTGGTAATTAAATGCAGGTAGATTGGCCGCGCATAGGGGTATTTTGCTTGGTTGAGTTCGATAGGTGAACTCTATGATCTGGTAGCTCATTGGTTGAAGCATGGCGTTTACAGTTAGCTTTACACATCTTATGCGCTACTAGAGTAGTTTTAGATTTTTTATCGTGTGGTTATGTGCAACCCATTTGGAAAAACGTCAATGATTCCTTCGTTTAATATTCGCCCATCACTTTTACATCCTGTATCGCTAATCGCCAATTCCTTTGTGTTCTTCTCGATTTTAACCTTTACTGGCCAAGTTGCAGCGCAGTCGGCGGGTACAGTTAAAGAGGCTGCTTTACAGGCGATAGAATCCAACCCTGATGTACAGGCTAGCTGGCATGAGTTTAGTGCTTCGATACAAGATGTCCGCGTCGCCCGTGCAGGTTATTTACCTAGCGTTGATATAGGCGCATCGACCGGCAAAACCAACCGCGATTACGATGGCCGCGCGAGCTACACCAATAATCAAGCGCAAATTACCCTTAGCCAAATGTTATTCGACGGATTTCGCACTGCTGGTGAAGTAGCTCGTTACGATAGCGCGCGCTTGGTGCGTTATTACGAGTTATTAAATACGCTGGAAGTTACGGCGTTGGAAGCGGTGCGCGCCTATGAAGATGTAAAACGCAATCGCGATTTGGTGAGTTTGGCGCGCAATAATTATGTCAAACATCAAGAGGTTTATAAGCAAATTGAAGAGCGCGCTGATTCTGGCGTTGGTCGCCGTGTTGACTTTGAGCAGGTTGCAGGTCGTTTGGCGTTAGCTGAGTCGAATTTATTAACCGAAGCCTCTAATTTGCACGATGTGACTGCGCGCTATTTGCGTGTGGTGGGGCAATTACCGGCGGAAGATTTAGCAGCGGTTGAGCTTACACAACAAAAATTGCCCGATAACATTCGCGCCGCGTTAATGCTGGCTTATCAAGGTAACCCGGGTTTTCATGCAGCGATTAAAAACATTAGCGCCGCACAAGCAGCGGTGAAAGTGGAGCGCGCGGGTTATTATCCCAAAGCCGAGCTGCGCGCCCGTCAGGTGACTAGTCGCAATCAAGATGGTTTTGATAATCGCACTGATCCAAATAATTACGGTGATGAAAGCGCAGTAGAATTAGCGCTGACTTACAACTTATATAGAGGTGGCGCTAATCGTGCGGCGGTGCGTCGCTCGTTGGAGCAAGTTAATCTGGCAAAAGATTTACGCGATCAGGCTTGTGTAGATTTACGCCAGAACACACAAATTGCCTTTAACGATGCCAAGCGTATTCGCGAACAACTTACTTCTTTAGAGCAGCATCGTCTTTCAAGCGATAAGGTGCGCGCAGCCTATTCTGAGCAATTTAATATTGGTCAGAGAACCTTGCTCGATTTACTCGATGCGGAAAATGAATATTTTCAAGCGAGCCGCGCACTGATTATTGCCAATGGTGATTTGGAAATGGCGCATGCGCGCTCGCTTGCTGCAATGGGTAGCTTGTTGCCTGCGTTGGGTATAGTGCGCGAGGGCTTAGGTATTTTGCACGATACAAAAGTAAATGATTCGCTCAATATCACTGAGTCTGCCTGCCCGGATATTGCGCCTGTCGCATTAGGGCGCGACGATTTGATTAGCGAGTTAACGCCCCTGGCAGGTGATGCCTTATTTGATGTGGGCAGTTCGCAATTAAAAGCCGGTGCAACGCAAAAGTTAGATCGTTTAATCGCCGACATCAAAGCCACGCCAAAAGTAGTGCAAATCAGTATTGAAGGACATACCGACAACACCGGTACGGATGCGCTCAATATTCCATTGTCCAAAGCGCGGGCTCAGCGTGTGCGGGATTATTTTGTGTTAAATGGCTTAGAGTCAATTCCAATGACTGTCGATGGTTTTGGCGCAACTCGCCCGGTGGCAGACAATACCAGTGTGGCAGGCAAGGCCGCCAATCGCCGTGTTGATGTGACTGTAACGCGCAGCGAGTGATTTGCGCAGCGAGTTTTCGGGCTTGCTACTCAAACCGTTAATCGAAAACGCATCAAATTCCAGTAATTTGGTGCGTTTTTTTATGCACTAAGATCAAATGCCAAGTAATGAAATTGCGCGACTAGTCATGGCCATCTATATTACAGGGGCTTTTGTTTTGCCCGCTTGCTGCACCCGGAGCCACAATGACCTTTGATGTTCAGTTTTCCTCGGATGTTTCCTCTACCACCAGCGGTGGCCCGCTGCTTGAGTGCTTGCTGCTAGTTGCGCGCGCGCACCAAATTACCAGCACGCGCGAAGCGTTGTTGGCCGGGTTGCCGTTGGATGGGCATCAACTCACTCCCTCTTTATTTGCACGCGCAGCCAAACGCGCGGGCCTCACCAGTAAAATTGCAGAGCGCGACTTGCTCAAATTAAATACTGCGCTATTTCCTGCGGTGCTTATCTTGCAAGACAACCAAGCTTGCGTATTACTCGCCATAAAAGAAAATTCTGCGCAATTACTCTATCCCGAGTTGGGTGATGCAGTCGTTAATGTGTCATTGGACGACTTGGCTCAACAGTACACCGGTCGTGCGATTTACGTGCGCCCGCAAGAGCGATTTGATGCGCGTACTGCTGAGATCGGTAAAAAGGCCAATGCAAAAAATCATACCGGGCATTGGTTTTGGAATGTTATCTCCGAGCACAAATATTTATATCGCGATGTTTTGCTTACGGCGTTGTTAATCAATTTTTTCGCCTTGGTAGCACCGCTGTTTGTGATGAATGTGTATGACCGTGTAGTGCCTAATCACGCTACTGATACCCTTTGGGTTCTCTCGGTCGGAATGTTAGTTGCGATCAGTGCCGATTTTGCCTTGCGCATGATGCGCACCTGGTTTGTTGATCTCGCCGCGAGCCGTATTGATGTCACCTTGTCGGCAAGCATTATGGAACGTGTGCTGGGGATGAAATTTTCCGAGCGGCCAGCATCGGTAGGGTCTTTTACCGCAGGCCTGCAGTCCTTTGAGTCTATTCGCAGTTTTATTTCTTCCGCGACAATTTTGGCATTAGTCGATTTGCCGTTTGTTTTATTGTTCCTAATTGTTGTCTTGTTGATTTCTTGGCCTTTGGTATTTCCCATTATTGTGGGCGTTGCGTTGGTGATGATTTACACCGCAGCGGTACAACACAAAATGCATTTGTTAGCTGAAAGCTCGATGCAGGCATCCGCACAGCGCAATGCCACCTTAGTTGAAAGTTTAACGGGGTTGGATACAGTAAAAACCTTGGGTGCCGAAGGGCAAATGCAGGCGATTTGGGAAAAAACCACGCTCTTGGCATCGCGGGTTGGAGTCAAAATGCGTTTTCTGTCTGGCTCAGTTGGCACGAGTACGTTGTGGATTCAACAAGCCGTGTCAGTGGTCATTATTATTGTGGGTGTCTACCAGATTATTGATGGCAATTTAAGCCAAGGCGGACTGATCGCCGCATATATGTTGTCATCGCGCATTATGGCGCCGGTAGGGCAGACCGCCGGTTTATTGATGCAATATCACAGCGCGGCAACGGCATTGACGGCGCTGGACGCCATAATGGAAAAACCCGTGGAGCGACCAGCGGATGCCAATTGGATTAGTCGCCCACGTTTGCAAGGTGGAATTGAGTTCAAAAAAGTTTCCTTTAAGTACCCACAAGATGAGCGCGAAGTGTTGCGCGATGTGGCGTTCAACATTAATCCCGGCGAACATGTTGCAATACTCGGGCGCAATGGCTCAGGCAAAACCACGATTGAAAAATTAATTACCGGTTTATATGAGCCGGCTGCAGGATCCGTGCTGTTAGATGGCATTGATATTCGCCAGCTCGATCCGGCTGAGTTGCGCCGCAATATGGGTTATGTCGCGCAAGATGTAAATTTATTTTTTGGCTCCCTGCGCGACAATATTGCGATGGGTGCATTGAATGCAACAGATGACGCTATTGTAGAGGCGGTGCGTTTGAGCGGCCTGATGGATTTTGTTAACCAGCATCCTATGGGGTTGGCCATGCCGGTGGGTGAACACGGGCAATTACTGTCTGGTGGGCAGCGTCAGTCGGTGAGTATTGCGCGTGCACTGTTAAGCGATCCACCGATTTTATTAATGGATGAACCGACCGGCTCGATGGATCACACCAGCGAGGAGGAGTTCAAGCGTAATCTCGCACAGTTTGCCGCGCACAAAACCCTATTGGTGATTACTCATCGCACTTCTCTGTTGGAATTAGTGAATCGTATTATTGTGATCGATGCGGGGAAAATTCTTGCCGACGGACCAAAAGAACAGGTAATAGAAGCGCTGCGTCAAGGCAGAATCGGGAGAGCATCATGACGGGCTCGCGCGATAAAATCTGGTTTGAGCGCGTTGGTCGCTGGATGAATAAAATCGGTCTGCCTGCGACAGCTTATATCGACAAACTCTATGCGCGCTGGTTTGATCCGCTGCATGAACAGCAGCAGGATTGGGTGACCGATTCGGATTGGGCGAAGTTGCAACAGGAACCCATACGTGCGCGTGCATTGTTGCGGGTAGTTGTGTTGATTATGCTGTTGTTGCTGGTATGGGCGGCATTTGCGCCGCTTGATGAAGTGGCGCGCGGCGAAGGCAAGGTGATTCCTTCATCGCAACTGCAAATTATTCAATCCTTTGATGGCGGCGTAGTGCAGGAAGTTTTGGTGCGCGAAGGGCAGGTGGTTGAAAAAGGCGATTTATTATTGCGCATTGATCCCACTCGTTTTATTGCTACCTTTCGCGAGAACCGGGCGGAATCTGCATCGCTGCAAGCCCGTGCAGCCCGCTTGCGGGCATTAACCTCTAATACGGATTTACAGTTTGCGGATGATTTGCTGGCGGATGCGCCGGATATAGTGAAGCACGAGCGCAGTTTGTACGAGTCCAATCGCAAAGAGTTGGATGAACAATTAAGTATTGCGCGCAGCCAATTAGATCAGCGCTCGGAAGAATTAAATGAAGTGCGGGCAAAACTGACGCAAGTGACGCGCGCGTTAGAATTATCGACGCAAGAATTAAATGTCACCAAGCCTCTGCTGGCCAGTGGTGCGATTTCCGAAGTAGAAATTTTGCGCTTGGAAGCGGAGGTGTCCAACGCAAAAGGTGAGCGTGCGCAAGCGTTGTCACAAGAATCGCGGTTGATGCTTGCGGTGCAAGAGGCAGAGGGAAAATTGCGTGAAACAGAGTTGCTGGTGAGCAATAAATGGCGCAATGAATTATCGGAGGTGCTAAGTAAACTTGCCTCGCTTTCTGAAACCAGCACAGGGCTGGCCGATAAAATTAAATACGCTGAAATTCGCTCGCCGGTGCGCGGAACGGTGCAACGCTTATTTACCAATACCGTCGGTGGTGTGGTGCAGCCGGGGCATGAAGTGATCGAGATGGTGCCGCTCGATGATCAATTATTAATTGAAGCCAAGGTATCACCCAAAGACATCGCGTTTTTGCACCCAGGGCAAGCGGCGATTGTGAAATTTACCGCTTACGATTTTGTGGTGTATGGTGGATTAAAAGGCACGGTTGAACACATTAGCCCAGATACGATAACCGATGAAAAAGAGCGCACCTTTTATATTGTGCGCGTGCGTACCGAGCGCGCGGGTTTTAACCCAAGCCTACCGATTATGCCGGGCATGATGACGCAAGTGGATATCCTTACCGGCAAAAAAACTGTGCTCGCCTATTTGTTAAAGCCAGTGCTGCGAGCACAACAAAATGCGATGACCGAACGATGATGCAACATCTGTTTTTTGCTCCTGCCCATATCACTTCAAACCGCTGGTTACAGGCCTTTCCTTCTGCACAGATGAGTGATGTGGTGCCTACCAGAGTCGGTGCTAGCGATGTGGTCTGGTTGCTGCTGCGCGATGACTTGAGTTTTACGCACATTAAAAACCTGAGTTCCATCGGTGCGCGGGTTATTGCTATGACTGCTATCGAATCACCACAGGAAGCGCGTCGTGCGCTGGAGGCGGGGGCGAGTGGTTATGTGCATTACTTGGCGATTCCACAGGTGCTCGAACAGGTGGCGCAGGTAGTCGCTGCCGGTGGTATGTGGTTAGGAGCAGATTTGATGCGGCAGTTGGTATTGGCAACGGCGCGTATATTGCCGGCGGTTGAAACCCCTCAGGCTGATTTGTCGCAACTGACTAGCCGTGAAAAGGCCGTTGCTGAGTTGGTCGCTGCCGGTAACAGTAATAAAGAGGTCGCCCGCGAGCTGGACATTACCGAGCGCACGGTGAAGGCTCATTTGAGTGCTGTATTTGCAAAACTTCAGGTGCGCGATCGCCTGCAACTGGTGCTGGTGTTATCCAATAACACTGGCGCTTAAAACATTTCAATCAAAAATCCCGCCTATCTATTCTTTATTCTTTTATAGAAATAAAAAACCTCTGCTTATTGTCCTTTAGTCCAATGGCGTAAGTTTCATCACTGTCTAGACTTCAACTATCGCACTCACTTCGTGAGCTGCATCACATATTTCTATTGTATGGAGTTATCTATGAGTACTGCTGTTGCCAAGGTCGCGTTTCTTCAAGGTCAAGCTTGGGCGAAAGCCCCGGATGGCACTCTGCGTGCTCTTACAGTTGGCAGTACACTGAACGATGACGACATATTGGTGACGGCGCAGGGTTCCCGCGTTGAATTGGATGTTGGCAATGGCGAGCCTCTGGTAGTTAACGGCGGCCAAGAGGTGGGTATGAGTCGCGATTTCCTCGCCGATACCGCAACCGAGGCGGATGAAGCCTTGCTGAGCGATGCCAGTGTGCAAGAGGCTCTGACTGTATTGAATCAGGGCGGTGATCTGTTGGAAGAGTTGGAAGAAACGGCTGCGGGCGATAACACCAGCAGCAACTCAGATGGCAGTAGCTTTGTACGTTTAACCAGAATTGTTGAAGGGACTGGCTCGCAATCCTTTGGTTATGATGCTGCTAATACCGCTGGGACTGGCGCACCGCAAAACGATGCAGACTATATCAACCGCGCGCCTTTGGTAACTGATCAAACCTTGGCAAGTAATGAAGATGAAGTGCTCACTGGGCAAATCATCGCCACTGATATTGAAGGCGATTCAATCACTTATGCGCTGACCAGCGCGCCAGCTAATGGCACTTTGCAGCTCAATCCGATTACTGGTCAGTTCACCTTTATCCCTACCGCAAACTATTTCGGTCCAGACAGTTTTGTCGTCACCGTGACCGATAGTCGCGGTAACGCCAGTAGCACCACAATCACCTTAAACATACTATCGGTTAATGATGCACCTACCACCAACGATATCAATCTCACCACCGACGAAGATGTACCAGTAAACGGGCAGGTTGTGGCGGAGGATATTGAGGGCGATACACTGACTTACACGGTTTCAGGTCAGCCTGCGCATGGCAGTGTGGCGCTGAACCCGGCCACTGGTGCGTTTGTGTATACGCCTAGTGCCGATTACAACGGTAGCGATGTGTTTATCGTGACAGTGGCTGATGGCAATGGCGGTACAACCACCAGTACCGTGCGCATTGGTATCAATCCGGTCAATGATGCACCGGTCAGCAATGACCAAAACCTGATTACCGATGAAGATACTCCAATCGATGGCCAAGTCGTCGCGAGCGATGTCGATGGCGATACGCTCGGTTACAGTGTTTCCGCTCAGCCTGGCAACGGTGTGGTGGTACTGAATGCTGCTACCGGTGGTTTTACCTATACCCCCAATGCCAACTACAACGGCAGCGATAGTTTTGTCGTCACCATTAGTGATGGCAATGGCGGCACAACAACCAGCCGAATCAATATCGGCATTAATCCGGTCAATGATGCCCCAGAGTCTGCTGACCAAAATCTCACTACGCCGGAAGATACGCCGCTCAACGGTCAGGTAGTGGCTACTGATGTTGAAAATGACACTCTTGCTTATGTTGTATCCGGCCAGCCGACGAATGGCAGCGTCACTCTTAATCCGGCTACCGGTGTGTTCGTGTATACCCCGAATGCCAATTACAACGGCAGCGATAGTTTTGTGGTGACTATCGATGATGGCAATGGTGGCACTACCACTAGTCGTATCAATATAGGTGTCACACCGGTGAATGATGCGCCGGTCGCTAGCAATTTGAATTTGACTACACCGGAAGACACGCCCATCTCCAATCAAATCAGTGCGTCCGATGTGGATGGCGATACGCTGACCTTCAGTCTTACCGGTGCGCCCGGTAATGGTTCGGTGAGCTTAAATCCTGCAACAGGTAACTTTACCTACACCCCGAATAACAACTTCAACGGCAGCGATAGTTTTGTGGTGACCATCAGCGATGGCAATGGCGGAACCACCACCAGCCTGGTCAATATTGGCGTGACGCCAGTGAACGATGCCCCGAGCGCCAGCAATCAAAACCTCACCACACCGGAAGATACCCCCATCAGCGGCGCTATCAGTGCCAGCGATCCCGATGGCGATACGCTCACTTACAGCGTGTCTGGCACACCCGCTCATGGCAACGTGGTGCTGAATCTGGCAACAGGCGGGTTTACCTATACACCCAATGCGGCCTATAACGGTAGCGATAGCTTTGTGGTCACCATCAGTGATGGTCAAGGCGGCACTACCACCAGTACCGTCAACATTGGCGTTACGCCGGCGGCTGCTACCACGGTGAGCAGTGTCACAAGCCCATCGGTAACGGAAGGCGGTGACCTTGTTTATGATGTGACCCTCAGTGGTCCAGCCGCCAGTGGCACCAGTTTGGCGTACAGCTTGGGTGGTGGTACTGCTAGCGCCGCTGATTATGGCAGCGCTAGCTTCAGCAATGGCGTCACACTTGTCGGCGGTAATTTGATTGTCCCGACCGGAGTCAGCAGTTTTACCGTAACTATACCCACGGTTGACGATGCTATTGCAGAAGTAACTGAAACCCTGCCGCTCAGTGTGGGCGGTGTGACGGGTACAGGTAATATTCAGGATAACGATCCTGCCCCCAAAATTACCTCGCTTGGTGTAACTCATGCCACCGAGGGCGACAATCTGGTTTGCACCGTAACCTTCGATCAGGTGCTTGGTGCGCCCTATACTTTGTCCTACAGTATTGGCGGCGGTACTGCGTCACTTGCAGATTACGGTACGCCCATTTTTAGTAACGGTGTTACGGTAGTGGGGGGGAATCTGTTAATTCCGAGCGGGATTAGCAGTTTTAACATCACCCTGCCAACCCTAGACGACAGCATCAATGAGCCAACAGAAATAGTTCCATTTACCTTTGGTGCACTGACCATCAACGGCAACATTTACGATAACGATGCGGCGCCGAGTGTGAGTATCGACAGTGTCAGTGTGAATGAAGCAGATGGCACCGCGACCTTTACTGTCACTTTATCTGCGGCTTCTGGCCGAGCCATCAATGTCGATTACACCAGCAGCAATGGCACCGCCACCGCCGGTAGCGACTACACCTCGGTAAGCGGCACCTTGAACTTTGCCGCCGGTGAAACCAGCAAAACCATCACGGTAAATATTGCTGATGACAGTATTTTTGAAGGCAATGAAAACTTCTTTATTACCCTAAGCAACCCGACTAATGCCACCCTCGGTACCGCTGTAGGTACAGGTACGATTGTAGATAACGACAGCGCCACAACAGTTAGCAGTGTATCCAGCCCATCAGTCATAGAGGGCGGCGATCTGGTCTACAGCATAGCCTTGAGCAATCCATCGGCCAGCACAACCAGCCTTGCTTATAGCTTGGGTGGTGGTAGCGCCTCTGCGACTGACTATGGCACGCCGACCTTTAATAACGGTGTTACCTTGGTAGGCGGCAATTTGATTATCCCTGCAGGGGTCACGAGCTTTACAGTGACTCTACCCACTGTGGATGATGCATTAAACGAAACTGCGGAAACTGTGCCTCTTACCATTGGTGGCGTAACGGGCACCGGCACCATTACCGACAATGATGCCGTTCCTAGTTTGAGTATTGATAGCGTCAGTGTGAATGAAAACGCTGGCACCGCTACCTTCACCGTAACTCTCTCAGCTGCTTCAGGCCAAGTGGTTGGTGTTAACTACGCCACCAGCAATGGCAGTGCGACACAGCCAAGCGACTACACAAGCACCAGCGGCACCTTGAGTTTTGCAGCCGGTGAAACCAGCAAAACGATCACCGTCCCTATCACAGATGACAACCTGTTTGAAGGCAATGAAACCTTCAATGTTGTGCTCAGCGGCGCCACCAACGCCACCATCGCAACTGACACTGGGGTAGGGACGATTGTCGATAATGAGACTGCACCAACGGTTACCGCAATTAGCACCCCATCCACACTAGAAGGTGCGGATCTGGTCTACAGCATCACCCTGAGCAACCCATCGGCCACCCCAACCAGTTTGGCTTATAGCCTGGGTGGCGGTACTGCAGTAGCAGCGGATATAGGCACACCCACCTTCAACAA
>NZ_BBUL01000068.1 GCF_000953825.1 Cellvibrio sp. OA-2007
GTAATGCACCACCACCCGCTACTTGCGCGCTATAAGTCAGCGTATCGCCCACATCGACATCACTAAACGTGTTGGATGCAAATTGAAAATTAAACGCAGCATCTTCAGTGGCGTTTTGATCGGGGATCGCATTAACAACAGTGGGGGCATCGTTAACTGCAGTAATATCGATAGCTGCACTATCATCAGCCGACAAGCTGCCATCCGATACTGTGAGCGTCAATGTTGCATTAGCTGCAGGAGAATCCGAATCCGCCAAGTAGGAGAGTGTTGCCCCATTCCCTCCCGAAAAGAAATCATTTAATTGAGCAGCGGCTCCAGTAATAATCAAATTGTTAGAGCCATTACCCGAGGTAATCGACACACCAGTTGCCCCCACAACCGCTGTTAATTTGCTCGCTGCATCATTTACAGCCAATGTCACTGTTAACGAATCGCCATCTGCATCAGCGACTGTAATTCCGGTGCCGTGTAAATTAACCGCAACCTGCTCTGTAGCCGAATAATTCGTTAGAGGAATCGATATTGATGGGCTTGAATTTGCTACCGCCAAATTGGTGACTCGAAATGCAAGATCGCGCCCACCAGCATCATCGATTCCGTTAATAATGTAAGTACCATCCGCATAGGTACCCGGATCAAAGATAGAAGCCCGCACTGCATTATCGCCGACGCCCGCGTCAGAGCTAACAGCAAATACATAAGTATTCCCACCGGTAAGCAAAACCTCGTTATCCAACACGAAATTAACCCACTGAAAACCAAAATCAGCATCGGTTGGCGCAATTACAAAAGTCCCCATCGCCAACACATTTCCACCCCAGGCATCCAACAATTGCACGGTCACAGTTTGAGCCCCACCCTGTGCACTGTTGTAGCTCAACATCAAACTAATTTGATCAACAGAAATACCTGAGGGATAACTAAAACTTTGCCCCATTTGAAATGCAGTAAGCGTATCCGAATTTAATGAGGGGTCAGCTGGCTCGCCAGTATCTATGTAAGTGATATCGGCTAAAACACCACTCCAAGCCAAAACTGTATCGGGCGAAAAAAGAGAATTAGTTTCAATGGTTCCTATTTGCCGTTCGAGAACCCAGTCGGCTCCAGCTCGGCTATTACCCGTCAAATTATCACTGGCAGCAATGTCGGCGCCCGTCAATTGATGTAAACGTTGTAAAAAGTTTTCGCCACTCGTATCTGCACCGAGAGTACAACCGTAGAGCAATATATCTGCATCTGCAGTCAACGCAGACCGCCAAGAAGAAATTTGAGTTTTATGCTCCTCAAGATTGCGCTCATTAAGAAGCTGGCCACCCAATTGCAAATTTCCCGCAACCGCGTGAGAAATGAGATGAATGGATGACACGTTGGAAAAATGACTTAGATATTCCGTAATTTGCTCAACACCACCCACGGCCTGATCCAAATACAGAAGTTCGACTGAATTAGCGTCGTATCGAGAATAAATATCAGCTACCAATGTAGAATAATTATCTACACTGGTATCAACAAAAATTACAGTTGTCGAAGTAGCTGTTGTCGCTGAAGATGTGGAATAAACATCATCGAAAGAATCCAAAGCGCCAACCAACACTGGCTCTGTCGGAAAATAAACACTGATTAAATCTAGCGACTCGGCTGCCTGAACAAGGTTATACCCATCAAAATCACCGTATTCAAAAACAGCGGCATCAGCGGTGGCAGAAAATAGTAGGCGAGGCTCAAGAGGTTCAATAAGAGGGCGTCGCTTAGTAGGCATGAATGAAAAAGCTCTGAATAATTAGTTATTCGTCAAATCCATGGCGTACCTTAAAGGCGGTCAAATCTGGCAACTGGCCCCATAAAAACCTCCAAAGAACGCTAAGGCAACACAACCAATATCAATAGCGTTATCGTTACCACATTATAGCACAAAAAACCTCGCCTGCAGCCAGCTTAATTAAATATTCTTATTATTGATTTTTTAGCACCTTTAGCAATAATCAGGGTAGCGTTCTAATTATTCCACCCAGCGAATATTAGCTAAAAGAAGTCGAGCCTTTCCGGTAGTACCAATACTGAACACATCCTCAGTGTAAACGGATGAAAAGTTCTCATAGAGATTATCGTTGAACTCCTTAAGGGTTAATTGAATTGTTTTCCAACCTTCGCCAGCTAAAGGCAGCCGATCCGTAATATCAATCTCTGCTCTCGTGGGATAACTGCCGATCCGAATACCGATTGGCCTGCTTGGGAATGTTTCCACTTTCACATCAAACACTAAGGCGCTATAACGACTAAGATCCAAATAGCCGTGATAAGACTTGTAGAACAATAGGGAAAAACAATTGTCAGGCGTTACACAGCTATCACCGGTAAAATCAATTAATCTGGCTTTAGTCCCGTCAGTCGGCCCATTCACCAACTCGCTGTGAAAAGCACTGGCATCATTGACGGCATAAATTGACCTCCCGAAATCACCACTTTTCATATCACCCAGCAACTCCAATACATCCCGCGTTGGCTTGCCCCGCTCATTAAGCACAATTAATTCTTGAGCAAAAACCAATCCAGAAAAGAATAAATAACTTGCCAGAAGAGAAACCAATGATAAATACAGATGATTCTTTATAACCATAATATTCATGCCACCTTAAAAGTACTGCCCCGGGAAATAAACACCAATTTATACAGCTGAAAAACTTTAATCAGCTTCATAGCGCAAAAAATAATGCTCAAAACAGCTATCTTTCGATTTACTATAGGCTAATGTTAATGTTATCGCTATCGAGTTTATTTGTAGCACAAAGGCATGTGATGCAGAAATATATTCAGCGATAGATCTTAACGAAGAGTATTTCAGCCTACTCAATACTTGGCTGATCTAAGGACAAAGACCATAAATTAAAAAGTTCTTAAACATCCAAAACAGAATCAAAAAGTATGATTAAAACACTCCCCACAAAAGCATCATTTCACTTAGGTGTAATCAAAAAGGCCATTTTCGGTTTTGTGCTCATGACAGGATTAATCGTAATTGTGACCGGCGTTTCCTGGCATATGGGAAGCCAGCTTAAGGGCAACGTAGATACATTGGTGAATCGCGAGATACGCAATTTAGAAGCGGGCAATTATCTAATCGAATCCCTATCAACAGTGGCTAACTGTATTATTCGTTATGTGTCCAGCCAAAAAGTAGAGGATCTTGAAAAAAACAGACAGGAATACGTTGATGCACTAGAGAACTTTCAATCAGATCTAAAGCGCTCTGAGAATCTAGACCTGGCAGATAAAGCCAATCAAATCATCAACTTAAATGTGGTCAAAGAAAATGCTAATGCCGTTATTCTGCAAGCAGATATACTGATGAAGGCTCATGAAGAGTACTTGATCACAAAAAATAAAATCACATCAGACCTGATAGTATTTGGCGAGTTAATCCAGAGTAAAGAAACGCTAGGCAGTATTTCAACCGAAAATTTCAACAAGCTGATTCAATTATACATTGCGCTAAACCAAGCAGAAATTAGTACTGACAACGTAATTATCGAAAAAAACATATCAACGTCTCAACAAATAATAAAAAATATCGACTTTGAACTTTCAAGCGCGACTCAATTAAAAAATCAGTTAATAAAATTTCAGGAAACGAGTGGACTCATAGAAAACATAAAAAAGAGAAATAAATTATTCCAAGAGAAAAATAACGCCTTAAAAAAAATAACGCATTATGAAAACATAAGTAGCAGCCGGGTAAAATTACTGCTATCGCAAGCCTATAAAGCTGTTCTCGATGCAACCAACTCTGCTAGTGCCGATTTCAGCAGAGGCATAAATATACTCGCGATTATATTTAGTGCTTCGGTAGCAATCGCCATTTTTCTCACATTAACCATACCCAACTCTATTCGTCGCCCGTTAAAACTCATGATGAAACTGCTAAACGGGTTGTCGCAAGGAAACTTAAAAGATAAAGCAAACTATAAGAAACCTGATGAATTTGGTGAGCTATGCATAAACTTCGATAACACCATTGATCAACTCAGGCATATAGTTGAAGAAATAACGCAAAGCACAGCACAAATAAACAAGGCAACAGACACCAATGCCAAGGCAGTTTCTACCGCCACAAACGAAGTTATCGCCCAAACTCGCGAGGCAATGAGTGTTGCATCAGCAATGACGGAAATGGAGCAGTCTTTTGCTGAGGTTGCAAACTCAGCATCCCTTACTCATCAACATGTAATGAGCGCCCAAAATATAGCTTCGGACACCAGCCAATCTGTTGCAGAAAACTTAAACATAACACTAATACTTAGCGAACAATTAGGTGAATCCGCTCGACTCACAAATGGTGTTGAAAAACACAGCTCAGATATCAGTCGCGTACTGGATGTGATTCGCAACATCTCTGAGCAAACCAATCTATTGGCATTAAATGCTGCTATTGAAGCGGCGCGAGCTGGAGATCAGGGGAGAGGCTTTGCCGTCGTTGCAGATGAGGTACGCAATCTAGCCAAGAAAACAAATTCATCAGCTATTGAAATTGGCAACATGATTAACAAACTACAAAGCGCGGTAAAAACCTCGGTAGAAAATATGAATAGTTGTGTGCAAGCAATGGAGAAGAGCAGCAAAAAGAATAAGGACGTTGCCAACAATATCAGCGAATTTAATAAGCTGATTAGAGAAATTGTAAATATGGCTTCTCACATTGCCACAGCAACCGAACAGCAACAAAAAACAGCAGCTGAAATATCTCGCAATATTAACGGTATATCGACAAGTACAGCACTCACACAACAAGTATTAGAACAACTCACCACCAGTGGGCAAAGCCTAAATGAACTAGCAATAAAACAAGGAGCAATCGTAGATAAGTTCAAACTGTAGCAATGTAGTAGTAAGGCCTATTTTTTGAGCATTGCGTAGCGTCTAAGCTGCGCAAGCAGCTCATGTATTTAATAACCAACTTTCGCGCCATATGCACCAGGTACTCGCTCTTCAATAACTTTATTGATCGAGAACTGATAACGCATATTGGGATAAACACATATGTCCGTAATATCATCAGGCGTGCCCTGCGGAGCACAACGAAAATTAGTAGATACCCGATATTTACCCTTAAGCGGCAAAACTCTATGCCATGTATGGCCATGCAGAATAACCAATGTGCCTTTTTTGGGTGATAAAATTACCTGCTCGGCATAATCCTTATGGGTTTCAGTACCCGCAGGTAATACACCCAACTTGTGAGAGCCTGGATAGACCACCGTTTGACCACCAGTGTGCTCATTAACATCGTGTGTATAGATAAGCCTATTCATATTAAACTTTTCAGCGTCCTCTGGTGGACAATCTTGATGCCAAGACTGCCCCTTTGTTCCTTGCTTGGAGAACATGACCATACAATACAATGACTTCCAATCGTCATTTAAAATGGCATTCGTTAGATTGATAAAATGTTCACTTTTCTCAATAAGATCAAATTTTTGCTCACCTTCGCGCCGAGGAAACCAGGGGATTACTTCGGTATTGGTCTTTTGCAAAAATTCAGGATTATGGTAGAACGCTGGATCATCACCATAATGGGCAAGAATTAATTTATTTAGATCATCCATTTGTGAAACAGGGAAGAAATCTTCAATAACAATATATCCCTGCTTCCAAAATTGTTCTGAAAAGTCTTGGTAATTCATTTAATGCCTCGCTGATGCTATGATTACCAGAGGCATGATATTTAATTTGATGCAACCCAATTTGCGCCAAATCAAATTTTATTTATTGATTTAATAAAAATTAAAGTCAGAGCCATTTTTATCACCTAACTACAAACAACCTAATGCAACTATTTGATACAGCCTATATCCTTCCAGGACGTTACATTGTGATTAATGATACCCAGCTTAGCCAACACATAATCAATGGTGCCATCAGCTATAAGTTGTTGCATACCTAGCTCAAGCGCTGCAAATATTTTTGCTCCATCAGGGTGGCTTTTACTAACCGCAAAATGCAATGAATCCTTAAATACTATTTTTACGCCATGAATCGGTCGCAACTTAACACCGTAAAAATCTACATTAAGGTCATCACCCGCAGGAAAAGTCGTAATTAAATAATCAGCCCTGCCCGCTCCTACCATGCGAAACATATTTACATAGGTGCGAGCGCTAATCATTTTTGATCCAACACAGCTAATACTCTCTACATCAACTTTCCATCCCGCACTTGTAACAGCAGTGAGCGAAGCCAATTGTTCTCTAGAGTTAGCCATCAATGCATGTTGATTTTCCGGCTTCACAAAAAAGCCTTTAGTAAATGTATTCGGAGGAATGATAGGGGGTGAGATGTAAAAACGGGATATATCCAAATCGCGCCGCCAACCGCCGAAGGCCAAAGCAGCAATTGAACTGCCATCCAGTTCTCGCAGTAAGCGTACATAGACAGGAAATGCCTTGAATTCAATCTTTGGCTCAAGACCGCCTAATTTTATTGCCTCACATAATATTAGAAACTCAGTGAGTATTTGATTATCACTGACCAAGTAATTTCTAGGATCTGGGCACTGCCCGCTTGATAATACGGATTGAAAGGCTTCCAAATGTTCAGTATACACCCCGAGGGAAATGTTAATCTTTTCTGCGAATGCAGAAAGCGGAACAAATGTAGAAAATATAAATAGCCACACTGCAGAAAGATTTTTCATTGTGTCTCCATAGTTTTCGAAGTCACTCGAAAACTAGACAACCCGCTGACTTATCCTAACCACTTATATCCTATAGTTATGAATAATGAAAAATAGCCATGCAAGAGTGCATGGCTATTTTCTGATTAATTACAAACTCCGTAAGAATTTTATAATATTCTCCTGTTCGCCTGCTGTTAGAGCTTCAAAACGATTAATGACCGCATCCGCATCACTGGCTTTGGCACCGGCATTTCTATGCTTAACTATAGCGTCTTTCAACGAAATCGCTCTTCCATCATGTAAAAATATCAGTGGTCGTTTGCGCATATGATGCTTATCCATAGCCTCTTGATTTGAACCTCCATAAAGCGCAATTCCCATCGCCAAATCACCTGCCACTAATTTGTTATTATTCTCCAGCAAATCGATATTACGACCTAAACCCCACAAAGGTGCAGTGCGATAATTTCCATCGGCAACCTGATGTATTTTCATATCAGTATAAGGACGAATCGTTAAATTACGGAATTTTTCAGGGGCATGACTCGTCGTTTTTTGTACCGGCTGGTGACAACCTGCACAGCCAATATCACGGAATAACTTATCCCCCTCTTTTACTCCCGGCTGCTCATAGACTCCAGCAAAACGCGTTGGTACCGTTAAAAATTCAGTGTAGCGATTAATTAATTCCAAGTTTTCGGGCGAAATATCACTGGGATTATTCGGATCAATTTGGTGATCCGCTACAAGTGCATTTTTAATCTGTTGACGCACAGTAGGTACAGTACCTGCCCAAGTAAATCCGGCTTCACGCCCCTCGATATATTGTAGAAGCCCTACACCAAAGACTGGCGGCGCAATGCGTTTGCCGAATGCGGTATCAATGACATCCGAGCCACGGCCATCCCGGTAATGACAATCACCACAGGCAATCGGTGCCCCTTTCTTGATCGAGGATATTTCGCGACCAATACCTGTATCACCTGGATTCGACCCAAGATTTTCCTGACTTGGCATTTCTGCAGTGGCGCGCTGTAATTTCACCCCATGAAACAGATGGTGCCCCCACAAGAAATCATCTACCTCTTTAGGGTCATGCAATGTCGTTAAGTGCTGAGTGAAAATAGCGGCCTTTTCCATAATGACATCATGAATTCCCGCACCGATATGACCGTTTTTAAATTCTCCACCGTAGTTTTTAATATTAAATTGCATGTAAGTGCCACCCTTACCAACCAGCGCTAAACGCGGATCACCAATCGGCGAGTGAAAACCTAAACCAAATGTATAGTACTGATAGGTATTGTAAGTTTGCGAACCAATCGCCCCCACCACACCTGTCATTTCAAAACTGATCGACTGACCATAGCTCCAGCCACCCATTGAATAGGTGCGCTGACCGTTTGATGGCTCAAACTGATAACGCCATGTAGGCAGCTTCTCATCGCCTGCCCCATTTTCCAAACCTTCCAAACGCACCAGCCCCTGATTCTCTGGCAGGTTCAAATCCAGCGTTAAATCGATAACACCATTAGCCGATGTTGACTCGATGGCGTGAATAGAATAACGCGCCAGTTCCGCTAAGCGTGAGGAGTTATGTGTTGCATCGCGAATCGCTTCAGTAACGCCATCATAAGCACGTGGATGACGGAAACGCATCCAGTTCGCACCTACATCATCAAACAGACCACGTTTACTCAAATCCAATCGAGTCCCATCATTAATAAAGAGCGCGGTATATTGATAGGCGCTGTCTTGATCAAAGTCGTGGTTATTACTCATGACGTATTTACCCGCACCAGGATTTTTCATCTTGTAGCGGAAGAAATACCAATAAGTCGATGCAGAAGTACAAGCAGCAGGTATAGTCGCTGTACCATTGGTTATAGCAACTTCAGAAAAATCCATCTGATTAGCAGAGCAAAAAAAACTAACATTTGGCGCAGACACTTCAGCCAATACAGAACCAAATTGGAAATTGACACGATTATTATTAATCGAAAATCCAAATCCATTTTGGCTTACAGGCATATTTGAAGGTGTTTTCAACGCGTGCTGATAAAGCTGACTAGCTACTGGAGTTACTTCAGCATCTGCAACAAACCAAACATTACCTGCACCATCACCTTTACGATCCCCCGGAATTTTATCGGCAGCATAAAAATATAGAGGCTTTCCTTTATAAGCGACCTGTAAGCGACCTGTAAGCGACCATCATCGCGTTTGAAAGTAGAAAGCGCGCCTTTCAAGCTGGTCATAGCGACCAATGCTTTGTTATCAGTCACAACCAATGGAGGCCAGTTCGCCGCACAACCACCTGAGCAATTGCTAACACCTGCGGAATCGTTAGCAAATGTGTAAAGGGTATGACCAAAATACTGCGGATTGTGCAAACCACCTGCAAGATAGTTAGATGCGGTAGCGACATCATGCTGAATATCCAGCGCAGGGTAAATTTCCGGATTTAAACTTGGAGCAATGATGCGTGTACCACCACTGCCAACAGAACCGGAACCGGAGCCCGAATTACCGGAACTACCTCCGCCCGCCCAAGAAAAACTCAAGCTAGGATATTGATCTACTCCCAATCCAGGAACCTTCAACACAGCCTTGTAATTACCGGGAGTCATATTGGTATGTGTGCGCTCCCAGCGACCATTTTTTAATTCAGCACGATAGCAATCTGCATCGCCGTTTTTACAGCTGTAGTAGTCACCACCGCGAGGCCAAGACGAATTATCCTTTACCCAATATAACGCGGTAGTCGCATCAATTTTTTCTACACCAAACGTATCAGTACCTATTGCACTTGAGGATGGATTGCTTGAGCTGCTATCACTTGATATAACAGCAGAAGATTTACTACTAGAACTTAATGGCACCGATGACTTGCTGCTGGAGCTAGGTGTAATTGATGACCAACTACTAGAGCTCACGACCATAGAAGACTTGCTACTAGAACCAGGAACCGAGGATAAAGGTGTGCTGGAACTTGCGGGCAAACTTGAGCTTGCAGTAATTGAAGATGGTGCGCTGGATGAGCTAGGGTTTACTACGCCTGAGTAGCAAGACGTTTGAGAATAGGCATTACCGGGGGTCAAGGTGCCGTCAAATAAGCATTGGCCAATCGCATTATCCTGAATCTTATACCCCACTTTGTAGCTGCTACCCGCATTCAGGCTGCCGAAATTCGCTTCGTAGCGACCATTGGTTTTATTGGCTGATTGGCAGTTGTCATTCAGACACAGAAAAACAAAGCCGCCCGTTTGGCCACCATCGAGATGGTACAAGGTACCTCCAGCTGTTAAACCGAAAACACCGCTGCTGATAGCTTGGCTCGACGCTGAAGACGCGACACTACTGCTCGCCGGTTTACTACTAGATGCAGGCACACTAGATGTCGGCTTGCTGCTTGCTGAAGCCTGACTTGAAGCTGCAGAACTAACGGGCACATTGCCAGAAAAGCATGGGGTAGAGGCTACCGCCTGACCAGGTTTTACCGATGTAGAGGTAATGCACTGGCCGGTCGCATTATCTTGAACTTTGAACTCGATACTGTAGCTAGTGCTGGTGTTTGCAGAGCCAAAACTGCGCTCGTAACGGTTACCCACTTTGGTGGCGGTGCGGCAGTCACCATTCACACAGAGATACACAAAGTTAGCGGACTGGCCGCCATCCAAATGGTAGATGGTTCCGTTAGTTTGCATGCCAAATACGCCTGATTCAGCGGCAGCCACACCGGTAGAAGCGGAGGCGCCGATGATTAGTGCCGCAGGAACAAGCCACCGACCAAACCGCTGTTTGGTAGATAAGTGTTTAGACATAAGTCTTCCCTCATAGAGATGAATACTGATTATTGCTTTTATGTTGAGCCTTAAAGGATTTATCTGGTGAAAAGCTGAAATTATCCGCGCGCTTTGAAGACGCACTTATCATTATGACGAACAAATTATTAACACTATTTTTATGTATATCGCAGATGAACCCTGGGAAAAACTTGTTTGATGTCAATGAGGTGATAAAAAAGCCCCCTAAAAGGGGGCAAGAACACGGAGAGATATGGGTTGGCTCTCCTGACGACACGACATTACAAACTTTCCACATCCAACCACAGTTCTTTACGCTCGATTGGCGTAGCTGAACTAAGGTTTGGATTGGGTATTTCAAAAACTCTTCTATTTTTCAAATTAGCCTTTTCCAAAGCACTTTGTACTGCTTCATTGGCATAAAACATACGATCAAACGAGCCATCCGCTATAGCGCGATTCAATCCCATTTCTATATCACGCCCCAACTCTCTATTGGTATTACTCACAAAAAAGTAAAAAGGCATTTTGTAATGCAGCACTAAATTTTTTTCGACACTCAAATTAAGCTGTGAGAATGCCTCAAGCTCTGACCAAGGTTCGTGCACCCCACGAGGAAAAGCATCAAATCTTCCTCCATCAACCATGTGCATCAAGCCAGAAAACTTCATCGTAGTGACTACTGTCAACCCACCCGCTTTAAGAATTTCTGTATCTGCCCAAGTTCGCCCTTGCCCAAAAGTAATTGCGTTTTTGAGTTGATCAAATGATTCAATGCCATCAAATTTCGATTGAGTATCACGGTTTATAATAAAAACTCTAAATCCGAACATTCCTTTGAAGAGAGGAATTCTAATTGGTAGAAGCTGCTCCTCTTTCTCTTTGTCAGTGGCAGTCCACATGACATGCATTTGCCCTCCCTGAACCTCATTAATTACTCTTAATAAGGTTTTTTCACCTCCCTGCTGAGGTTGAATTTCATATTGTTTATCGGCATAAGAAAGCGCCAAGCGCAACATTTCCAAACAGTAACGATCATTGCTATTTGCAATAGGCGGAGTTGATATTACCTCCGCTACTGACTTACAACTGACAAGCAGCGCAAGCACAGCACACACAAAATGGATATTTCGCAGCATCAAAACGCCCTCAAGAAGATTCCTGTTACCACGTCCTTCTCGGTAGCGATTAAAAAAGGCGATCGAAACTCGATCGCCAAACGATAACCCTCAATACACAGCAAAAGAAATATCAAGGGGTTCCTGAACCAACAACATTAACAAGACAGCTTAGGCGACAACAAAGGTTATTGCTTTAGCGATCAGTTAACGTTAACATTAACGAATAAATAATGGATTGTCAAACAACAAAAATGCAGTTATCACCTGACACAACCAAAATGCACTCAGGCTTCAATAGCCCCTCATACTGTGATACGAAAGCGCTAATTGAAAATTAAGGATGGGGCAATTGTGATTTCACAATGAACTCCAGCACCCCAGTAGAATAAAAAGGTTATTCATGAATAATATTATTACGAATCCGATTCTAAGAGGCTTTAACCCAGACCCCAGTATCATTCGCGTCGATGATGTTTTTTATATTGCAACATCCACCTTTGAATGGTTTCCCGGAGTGCAAATTCATCGTTCAAGAAATCTATCCGAATGGCAGCTCGTTGGCCAAGCGCTCAACAGAAAATCCCAATTGGACATGAAAGGAACTCCTGACTCGTGCGGCGTATGGGCTCCCTGCCTAAGCTACAGCAATGGTATTTTTTATCTGGTTTACAGCAATGTGCGCTCATTTGATGGCCCCTGGAAGGACACCCCTAACTACTTGGTTACAACGACTAACATAGAAGGCTCTTGGTCTGAACCTACCTATCTCAATTCAAATGGATTTGATGCATCTCTTTATCATGATGAGGACGGGAAAAAGTGGCTGGTCAATATGGTTGTCGATCACCGCAACGGAAGGTTTTTTGGCGGCATACAATTACAAGAGTTTGATACAGAAACCAAAGAATTGATTGGCGACACTTACGACATATTCCCTGGCACTGAACTAGGCTGCACTGAAGGCCCTCATATTTATAAAAGAAACGGTTGGTATTACCTCTTGACGGCGGAAGGCGGTACTGAGTACGGCCATGCTGTGTCAATAGCACGCTCAAGGGCAATCACCGGCCCCTATGAGCTGCACCCACATAACCCGATTGTTACGGCAAAAGATGACGCTCAAGCTCATTTTCAGCGAACCGGGCATGGTGACCTGGTAGAAACCGCAACAGGACAATGGTATGCCGTGTACTTGGGCAGCAGACCGTTAATGCCTAGACGCCGGTGCATTCTAGGAAGAGAAACTTTAATTGAGGAAATAGTTTGGGAAAATGACTGGCCTCAGCTTTCCCATCCTGAAAAAACAACAAGGCTACATATACAGGGGTTGAATGCACCCTCCCTACCTTATAAGCCCGCACCCAGTTTGGATCATTTTAATGAGACCAACTTGTCACTTATATGGCAATCATTGCGGGTTCCGATCAATGAATCCTGGTTAAGCTTGCATGAGCGCCCGGGTTATTTGCGCCTGCGCGGCAGGGAATCACTTAGCTCTACACATTCGCAAAGCTTTATAGCTCGAAGACTTCAAGCTTTCCATGTTCAAGCAAGTTGCCAATTAGATTTTCAGCCGGAATCATTTCAACAAATGGCAGGTTTGGTGTGCTACTACAATACCAACCACTATATTTATTTGTATGTATCAGCTGCAGATGCTCAACCTAATAAAAACCAACTTAAAATCATGAAGGTTGATAACGGAGTTGCCACTGAACCTGAAACAGCCATAACCGTTTTCTCTCGGCATGAGCCCGTGCACTTAAAACTAAATTGGAATAAGTCATCACTTCAGTTTTCTTACTCGCACACCAATGCTCCGGGCTCCTGGGTATCCATAGGGCCAGAACTTGATGGCAGCATACTGTCTGACGATTACGTTCGATACGGAGGGCACAAGTATCGTGCCGCCTTTACCGGTGCCTTTATAGGCTTAAATTGCCAGGATTTAACCGGCAAAGGAATTACCGCTGATTTTGATTGGTTTTCTTATGAAGAGTTTGATGAATAACAATATGAGGTAGGTATGTATAAATCAAATGCGAAATATAAAGCTTTGCCGCTGCTACTGTTAATAGGACTGACAGGATGCAAAAAAGATTCCGCTGACAACCAATCAGCTACTGCGCCAGTAGAAGATAAAACCCAGTCAGTTGCCAGCTCATCACCATCGCTGGCCGCGAAACTTTTGCCGGATAATGACAAAGTGCTTTTCATAATGGGGCAAGATACAGAAACCCTGAATGCATTCAAGACAGACGTATTAGATAAGGACGCCAACTTTCCCTATCCTGGTGGAGTGACGTTATACACCAAAATCGCTCACTCCTTTAAATTTGGCAGCCTTGCCGGCGTCACCTCCGATGTTGATTATGGATCAGGAAGAAATAATTTTGTTGAAACTCTAAATCAATTCCCTGGCGCGGCGCTAGCCGTTGGCTTGGACATTACCGATGCACACGATGACTGCAAATCCATACCCACTAAAGCCGTTGCAGGGCTTGTGGATGGAGAGGTAACGCCTGAGCTGGTGTCCTATTATCGCAGTGAAGTAGATAAACTGCTGACCTTCCTCAAAGAGTCAGATCGTCAGATATTCTTGCGCATAGGCTATGAATTCGATGGTCCTTGGAATTGCTATAACCCGGAAGCATATAAGGAAACTTTCCGCTTTATCAAACAGCGAATCGACGTATTGGATGCAAAAAATATTGCTACCGTATGGCAAACTGCCTCATGGTTACGCGACCAAGGTATATACAAAGTCAGCGATCCGAATCATTTAGAGACCTACTATCCCGGCGATGATGTTGTAGACTGGGTTTCATTTTCCAAATTTTATGGCGAGCATTATCGTAAATACCAATGGAATTGCGACGCGTTAAATCCCGAGTGGTTTACACCACAGGTTAGCGCTGTGTCCCAACATGATCGCGTGTTAAACTTTGCTCGCGCCCATCACAAACCTGTCATGATCTCCGAAGCTGCACCAGCCGCATTTAGCACCTCCACACTAACAGCAAGCTGCATATTTACCAATCACCCAGTAGCCATCACTGTCGATGATTTATGGGAAACCTGGTATCAGGACTACTTTGACTATATTGAGGAAAATCGCGATGTAATTCGCGCTGCTGCTTACATCAACACTAATTGGCATACGCAATCCATGTGGTATTGCGAACCAGAAGCTACCGCAGGTGCCGAAGGATGCAAGCAGAGTTATTGGGGAGACAGTCGCATTGAAGGCAACCCTATTATTCTGGAAAGGTTTTCCAAAGAAATTTCCAAGTCACATTTTGTACAGAAAAGTCGTCCCTGATTAGGTGGAATTTACAGTTATGAATTATCAACAACTTGCAGAACAATTTTGGCGCGATGGCTACATCATGCTGGAAAACTTTTTCTCAGCAGAATTAATGGATAGCTACAACCAAAAAATTCTGGATCATTTTGGTGAGTCGCCAGAGTTCTCACATAACGCAGAATTTTTAGAAAAGTCCGAAACTGAAGTGATCCCTTGGTTTCCGCAACGTGAAGGCGAGCATCTATTTGATACGGTAGAGCACGACCCTCGGCTCGTAGCGCTTACTCAAGCTATTCTTGGTGATGACTGGTATACCCAATACTGCATGGTGATGTTTTCAAGGCAAGGCACTAAGGGGCAAGCTTGGCATCAAGACTGCCCACCGGAAGACTCATCTCGCTTTAACATGAACCGCTTGATCTACACCATGGATATCACCGAAGAAACGGGCGGCTACACTATGGCAGTAAAAGGTTCTCACAAAATAGGTTTACTACCAGCGTGTGATCACGATGTTGATTTTCCCGAGCAGCAAACATTTATCCCTAAAAAGGGCACACTTATTCTGCTGCATGGTCATACCTGGCACAAAGTATTGCCGGTTACAGGTAAATATCGTGTATCGACCAATTATCGCTCTGCCCCAATAGGAACACCCGAAAACATTACAGACATATGTGTCTATCGCAACATGCGTTATCAATTTTCTACCAGCTCTGTAGTAGAGGACAGACTACAAGGCGCAGTATGAATTTAACAACACATTAATATCAATTCTCAATAATGGCTACTTATACGTAGTCATTATTTGTTAACAAATCGGTACGACTATCATGGCTATGCAATCTCTCACAAATATGAATACCCCGCCCAATGCGCTGTCTTACCATAGACCTGCCGCGAGCCAAATTTTTGAATTTGTTCGCAATGCAATTATAAGTATGAAGTTGATGCCAGGCCAGTTGATCTCTGAAACAGCTCTCGCGCAAGAGTTTGGAGTTAGCAGAACCCCCGTAAGAGAAGCCTTGATTAAGCTCAACAACATCGGATTCATTGAAGTACTCCCGCAAAGGGGAACCTATGTATCTAAATTAAGTATGGAAAAAATTCTTGAAGCCAGATTTATTAGAGAGGCACTGGAAATATCGGTAGTAAGCCAACTTGCAGCCAATTCAGATGACAGCCTAAGAAATGAAGTGGTATTGGCTTGCGAAAAAATTATCACCGAACAGAAGAACGCGGTGAAAGCCAATGATTCACTGACATTTCAGCTGTTGGATGATGAGTTTCATCAAACTCTCGCCAAATTTGTTCCTTATCCAAGAGTTGGACATTTGATTGAAAGCGAAAAAGCCCACATGGATAGAATACGCAATCTAAGTTTTAACTTATCAGATCAATACAAGCGCGTCATAACGCAACACGCAGCAATTCTAAATGCCATAAAAATTGGCGCAGTAGAAAAATCAATACAATCCATGAGCCTACACATGCAGGATGTTTTTAATATTTTAAAATTGATTCCACAAGAACATCCGGAATACTTTACAGACGATAAAAATAACTAAAAGCCCTATATTTATAATGTATTCAAATAAAAACTACACATCAGACAGTTACGCCCTTAAGGATCAGAGCCATTTCCAACAATCGTCATCACTACCCTCCCTTTGCCAATAACAGAACTTCCCAGACTTCACTAGCCTCACCTATCTAGAATTTAAGATTTCCTTTCTCAGCAAGATGGCACTTAAATCATGATCTATAATAGGCATTATGGTGAAGCCTAACTTCAGTCTGTCCTTTTAGAATTGTTTCCTGCTTGAATTCAAATGCCATTTACTCACCATAGGTTTTAACCATGGTTTACTTACCTCCCTACATATTTACAAGGGCCCATCGAGCAGGTTTATTTACGCTAATACACTGGTATTGCATCTGGGGTATACTGTTATTTGGGTTTCACTCCTCTTTAGTCTTTGCCGATTCGATAGAAAACAGTTCCAACTCGAAAGCAAGAATCGTTTACTACCCAGGATCGGACTCAAACTACAACAATGACTCTCGCAATCACTTCTACATAGAATTATTAAAAAAGGCCTTGAATGCCTCAGGTGAACAGTATCAAGTTAAGGAACTCGGGCGCGGCTTTTCCGCTACGCGTCAATTTCAATTAATCCAACGAGGCGACTTGTCAGTAGCATGGAATTTTAGTGACCCGGAAAGAGACCCGTCTTTTCGGCAAATTCCATTTCCGATTGATCGCGGTTTAATGGGATGGCGCTTGCTTCTTGTCCGTGACAACCAGCAAGCAGCCTTTTCAGAAATCACCCAAATATCCGAATTAGCGCATTTGCGTTGCGGACAGGGTCAGGCCTGGCAAGACACAAAAATTCTTCAACACAATGAACTCAGTGTTTCACCTACCCCTAGCTATGAAGGATTGTTCAAAATGCTACAAACGGGGCATATAGACTATCTTCCCCGCTCAATTTTAGAGATCTATTCTGAGCTGAATAACCATCAACATCTAAATCTGGCGATTGATAAGCACCTAATGATCTATTACCCAACAGCTTTTTATTATTTTGTTAACAAAGAAAACGCTGAACTCGCTAATGCCATAGAAAGAGGATTGCAAACTCTTTATGCGCGCGGTGAGTTTGATAAATTGTTTTGGCAATATCACGGCGATAGCATTACTCAAGCTAATATAAAAAACCGAAAAATATTGAAACTTAACAATCCATTTCTATCAGATGAAAATCGAAACAACTTATATCGTTACTGGCTACCATTACCCCCCTGAACACATACCTCCGATCAGACACAGAAAACTCTTTCGTCGATGCGAACCTATCCAAGACAATTCCACTCGGTCTTGATGAGTTCCATCAGCCGCTGAAAACGCAAACTTGCACTATGCGGCACTACATCTGATTGGATTTTACCCGCTAAAATATCGCAGCTTGCCGACTCAATTTGATAATCAAAACCAAGTGTTGTTCGACCATCAAAAAATGCATCTACCTGCTCATCCAATTTATATAAATAGCATTTATCAGCACGCCAAAAATCAGGAATAGCAATATAACCATCCGTACCGATCACATAAGTCCAGTTTTGCAGCTTGGCACTGAAGGAGCTACCAATAGTGGCAATTGCATTCGGGTAAGTAATAATAGTTGATACGTCAGTCTCTACACCGTTAGGAGCCAGTTTTACACTCGAATAATGTTGCAACAAGTCTTCTTGGATAAACATATGCGCCATAGCAACGGGATAAACACCCATCTCCAACAAACACCCGCCAGCTAAAGCAGCGTCATATTCACGACGATCAGGGTCATAAGGAAGAGGATAACCAAAATCAGATTTAACATGACGAATCTGGCCGATGCGCCCCTGCTCCACCCAGCGCTTTGCCTGAACAACCGCCGGTAAAAAATAAGTCCACATCGCTTCCATAAAAAAACAATTCATACTTTTTGCGCATGCAATAAGCTCTTCACACTCTGCAGCACTAACCGTTACAGGCTTTTCACACAGTACATGCTTGCCCGCTTTCAGCGCATCCAATACCTGCTGAACATGAAGATTGTGTGGCGTTGCTATATAGATCGCATCAACATCTGCATCATGATACAGCTCATCATAATTTCCATATTGTTTTTCTATGTCATACTCAGAAGCAAAAGAGGTAGCATTGCCCAAACTACGTGCAGCAACAGCAACCAATTCAGCCGATTTCGTATGAGCTATATCTTTAGCGAAGGTGTGCGCGATACGCCCTGCTCCAACAATTCCCCATCGAACTTTTTTATTCACAGATATATCCCCTTTGAAACTCATTGCTGAAAAATCTAAAAATGTTTATTCGAAAGCGACTCTTCCAGCTGCTCCAATGATTTACCTTTAGTTTCAGGCAGGTATTTACAGACAAATAGCAATCCAAGAACGGCAAAGGCTCCAAATATGATAAAGGTGAACGCAGCACCAAGGTTCTCCAATTGCCAAGGGAAGAATAACTGCACCGCAAAGCTCACCACACTGTTAATAACGCCGACAAATGCCATAGCAACGCCGCGCACTTGATTTGGAAATATCTCTGAAAGCAAAACCCACATCACGGGACCCAGTGAAACCGCAAAAGCCGCTACAAAACCAAATATTCCAATTAAAATCAGTGTTACATTAATTTGGGTGGCACTTTTCAAGAGTACAGGCTCATACTCTTTCGCCAATTTATCGCCCAAATTCAAACGAAGGTCCCGCTTAAAATCCACATCACTCATATAAATTTTATCGATCATCGGTGCCAATTTATCGATTTCAATCTGCTCAACAGAATGTTGGATATTTTCGGCTGTCAACTGATACTTAGCCTGAGAAAATCCGTAACCACAGATACCCATACTTATCACGACCCCAACCAAACCAACAATCAATAGGGGTTTGCGTCCCAGGCGGTCGATTACTAGCATAGCGACAATGGTAAAAACAACATTCACTATGCCAATCCAGATAGCCTGAGCAAAAGCAGCATTTGTTCCTAAACCGCTCTGCTCAAAAATGGTCGGCGCGTAAAAGTAAACAGCATTAACTCCCGTTGCCTGCTGAATAATTGAAACCACAATGCCAACGAATAAAATAAATCGTGTTTTGTTCTCAAACAAACTCAGAATTTTCCTGAATAGACTTGCATCGTGCATATCATCAGGTTTTACAGCCAACTGTTCGTTAATTTCAGCTGCTAGCATCAGACGATTCAACAGAATACTTGCTTCTTGTTTACGATTATTGAGGATTAGCCAACGTGGGCTCTCGGGAATAAACAACAACAGAACGAAATAAATTAAAGCTGGAATCAACTCTGCACCTAACATCACCCTCCACAGCTGTTCGCTTGTAAACCATGAGTAATACAGATCGCTTTTTGACTCAACCAAACTCATGAGGCCGTAATTGGAAAAATAAGCCGCAGAAAAACCCAAGACAATATTTAATTGATTTATCGATACATACTTACCACGTAATGCAGCAGGCGATATTTCCGCAATATATACAGGAGCAACCATTAAAGACGCGAAGGCTAAACCGCCGATGAAACGGAAAATAACCAACATCCAATAGCCATTGGCGAAAGCACATCCAATCACCGAAACCAGATAAAGAAAAGCGATCAGTAGTAATATTTTTTTTCGCCCATAGCAATCAATCAGATAACCCACAAAACAGGCCGCAATAATCGCCCCCAGCGTTGGAGCACCAACCACCAAACCCTGTTGTAAAGAGCCTAATGCGTACTGATTACTTATCTGACTTATCGTTCCAGAAATAACTGAGGCATCGAATCCAAAAACAAAGCCCCCTAGCGAGACCAAAATCGCCAAACCAAGACTATTATATTTGTTATAAGCCATTCAAATTTACCGCCTGATGATTATTAAAATAATAAAACTCTGCTTAGATTCAGCTATTAAGCTCCAATAATTACAGTCTATTAAGAGCGATTTAGCTAATGGGAATTCCCCAAATACCAACCTTAAGCTACAGCTTGTTCGTTTTTCTATCGTGGCTATCCAGAAACCTGCAACCCCCCTCTTGCAAAAGGTCAAAGCAGTTGTTAACGTTAACCGTATCGATAGAGTATATCGATATCGGCGCCAAATTAAAACGAGCCCCCATCAAAAAAACATCTTTTGATTGTTCGTATGGGCTTGGTGCAAAACAAGTAACATCGGCATTTATTCACTGTTGCAGCTCTTAAATGCCTAATATTTATGATAAAAACTCTAAGGGGAAGAAAATAATGAGGCAGTTAGACATGAAAAGAAAAGTTCTCTCAGTAGCTATTGCTACGGTTGTAGGGACCTTGACATCAAGTGCAGTACTTGCACAAGACAACTCCGTTGAAGAAGTTGTTGTGACCGGTATTCGCGGCTCTCTTGAGCGCTCCATGGACGTCAAACGCGAATCTTCAGGCGTAGTAGATGCGATATCTGCTGAAGACATGGGTAAGTTTCCTGACACCAACCTTGCAGAATCACTTCAGCGCATCACAGGCGTGTCTATTAACCGCCAAAACGGTGAAGGCTCCCGAGTCACCGTCCGTGGATTTGGCCCAGACTTCAATCTGGTAACCTTAAACAATCGCTATATGCCTGCCGCTGCTACAGACCGCAATGTAAACAGTTCCCGTGCATTCAACTTTAACGAAATCGCTGCAGAAGCAGTTTCAGGGGTAGAGGTTTACAAAACAGCAAAAGCTAATGTTGCATCAGGTGGTATAGGTGCAACTATCAACATCAAAACCGCGAAACCATTTGACCTCAACGAGACCAAAGCGGTAGTTTCTTTTAAGGGTGTTGCAGATACTGTAGAAGAGGGAGACTCCATTACTCCTGAATTATCAGGAATTTTCAGCACTAAATTTGCTGATGACAAAGTGGGCGTATTAATAAATGCGTCCTATCAAGAGCGCGACAACAGAGAGCAAATCAGCGCAACAGACGGCTGGCTTCCAAGCTCATTAAATGGAATTCCAGCGGCAAATCTGGATTTATCTGCGACCCAAGGTAATGCAGACTGGTCTGGCTCCACCTGGATGCCCCAAAATTACAATGTGGATATCTCTGATCACGAACGTAAGCGCTTGAATGCTCAAGGTGTTGTCCAATTTGCAGCCACTGACACGGTAACAGCTACTCTCGATTACACTATGTCTCATTTCGAAGATGACATTAATCGCAACCAATTAGGGATTTGGTTTAATGGTGGTGCCGGTGTAACCGGCAAGGTTGACGAGAATGGCACTTTAACTTCCTTTACTCAGACAAACTCCAATACCGACTTCTTCGGCTATACAGATCACATTGAAACAGAAAATGAATCAGTTGGCTTCAATCTCGAGTGGCAGACTACAGATAGCCTGAATCTGAACCTTGATATCCACTCATCTGAATCGGTTGCTCAACCAGATAGAGATGCCAATGAACAATTTGTTATTTCTGGCCAACCCGGCGTAACTGCAATCACCATGGATTATGGTAACGGCAAAGATCTTCCTGGAATGGTAATCAATGACACCAACTATCGCGATGGCAGTAGAACACTTCCCGATGGAACTCCCATTACCGGGGGCATATATGATCTCGCATCAGTTAGCTCATTATTTGTTGCCGCGAATGCCACTTACCAAAAAACAGAAGTTGATCAAGTTCAATTGAATGGCGTTTGGGATAATGCTAGCGACGACGCTTTGAAAAAAGTGGGCTTTGGCTTGGGTCACGTTGATTATACAACCAATACCCAACGCCGCCAAAGCCAGAGAAGTACCGGTTATTACGGAGGCTTCCCATTTGAACCCGTTGGCAATATTGATACTAGCTATTGGAAAGCTGTTGATATTTCAGGTTTGCTGGACGGATTTAGCGGCACTGAAAATTTGCCATCGCAATTATATAGCTATGATGTTAAGCGACATATTGCAGACTTAGAAAGTCTTTATGATCCTCTACGCGGTCAAAACCATCCCGCATATGGTGATCTTGTCATTGATAATTATCTAACTACATTGACAGATGCAGATCTTAAGCAAGATCACATAATCAATGAAAAGACCACCTCAGCCTATGTTCAGTTAGATTTCGAATCTGAATTTAACGGTATGCCATTAAATACCGTCGCGGGTGTTCGATACGAGCACACCGAAGTAAATGCGTCCAGCTTGGTGCCAAATTACACTAATATGCGCTGGAATTCTGGCAATGAAATGAGCATGGTTAGGGAAGATACCAAGTTCTACTCAGATGTAGACAGTGAGTATGATGTTTTCTTGCCAAACCTCGATGTAAGCTTGGAGTTCGTTGAAGATTTAGTGGGTCGTTTCAGCTATGGCAAGTCACTCTCTCGCCCAGATTTGAACGCCATGCGCGAAACCTTTACACCAGGTGAGACAAAAGCATTTACCAATCTCACTGCAAACAAAGGCAACTCTGCCCTGCTACCTTACCTTGCTCAAAACCTGGATCTTAGCTTGGAGTGGTACTATGCTGATTCAAGCTATGCATCTGCTGGTTATTATAGAAAAATCGTTGATAATTTTATTGTAACCCGCGAAGAAATTGTCACTATTCCAGGTGTGCGCAATCCGGCTAATGGTCCACGTGCAGCAGAAGCGATTGCACAAGTAACTGCGGCAGGCGGTGACCCAACTGACCAAGCTCAAGTACTCGCACAGGTACAAGCAAATGACGTTGCTTCGGGCGGATCAGGTATCATCGTTGGTAACTCAGATGACCCATTGGCTGAATTTAGAACCACTCTGCCAAAAAATGAAGAGTCAGCAACTATTGATGGCTGGGAATTCAACATTCAACATGTGTTCGGCGAATCTGGTTTTGGAGCATCTGCAAACTACACCTTGGTAAACGGTGATGTTGAATACGATGTAAATAAACTTGGAGAAGCATTCGCGCTAACAGGCCTAAGTGATTCAGCAAACCTTTCTGGTTTTTATGAAAATCACGGAATCCAAGTTCGCCTTGCTTATAACTGGCGCGATGAGTTCCTAGCAGGCATAGGTCAACTTCGTGTTGCAAATGAGCCAACCTTTGTTGAAGAGTATGGCCAATGGGATCTTAATGTTAGTTATGAGATCAATGAAATGTTTACCGTGTTCGTTGAAGGGCTAAACATTACTGACGAAGTCCAACGTGCTCATGGGCGCTGGGAGAATCAGTTAGTTTTTGCTCGCCAATATGGTCCTCGTTACAACATTGGTGTTCGTGCAACATTCTAATTTGTGAGAGCCGCCAAAAAGGGTCGCCTATATGGCGACCCTTTTTTATAGATATTATCCGAGAGAACGTTCAGAAAATGAAAAATATTAAAAACATTGTAATTGCAGGAGGTGGATCAGCTGGATGGCTAGCTGCGGCGATGCTGGCGGCGGAATATCACAATTCGCAGTCACAAATTAAAATTACGCTCATCGAGTCTGATCGGATAGGTACCATAGGTGTAGGAGAAGGAACATGGCCCACCATGCGCACCACACTAAAGAAAATTGGAATTTCAGAAAAAGATTTTTTACTCACCTGTGATGCATCTTTTAAGCAAGGCTCAAAATTTATTAATTGGAGATCAACCGATAAGGGCGACTTTTTTTATCAACCATTTGAACCTCCAATTGGCTTTCCTTACGTAAATATTGCTCATAACTGGATAAAAGAAAAAGAGCAGGGACTGTCAACATCCTTCTCTAAATCTGTTTGCTTTCAAGAGGCAATATCAGAATTGCATTTAGCACCGAAAACCCCTCACACTCCCGATTATGATGCAGTTGCTAATTATGCATATCACCTAGATGCATCCAAATTTGTCGCCATGTTAGCCAAACATTCCATTAATGTTTTTGGAGTCATGCGAATTGAAGGCGAGATAAATAAAGTAAATGTAGACAAGGAAGGTTTTATAGAATCATTAAGCCTTAATGATGGTAGCCGTATAGAAGGTGATCTTTTTATTGATTGCACAGGATTAAAATCCCTTTTATTAGGTGATGCACTTGACGTTAAATTTACAAGTAAAAAGGACATATTATTTACAGACTCTGCCATAGCAGTTCAAGCACCTTATGAAAACGAAGATCAGGTGATTCCCTCACCAACACTATCCACTGCACAAACTCAAGGATGGATATGGGATATCAGCTTGTATTCACGCAGAGGAATTGGTCACGTATTCTCTTCTGCTCACTCAACAGAAACACAGGCTCTGGACAATTTAGCCAACTATCTACATAAAAATAATGGCAAAAATGTAGACATTTCATCGGCAAAAACAATTAAATTTAGCCCTGGACACCGAAAATTCTTCTGGAAAAATAATTGCGTTGCTATTGGCATGGCATCAGGTTTTCTCGAGCCCCTGGAAGCATCAGCGCTTGCCATGGTTGAATATTCAGCCAACCTTATTATTAAAAAACTCCCTGGATCAAAAGAAGCCTTACATGGAGCAGCAAAAAGCTTCAATAAAGAAATGCAATATCATTGGGAAAAAGTGATAGAGTTTTTAAAGCTGCATTATTTATTGAGCAAAAGAACAGACAGTGATTTTTGGAATGACAACCGCAATCTTCAAAGCATTCCAGATAGCCTTCAGAATTTCCTGGAAGAATTGAGATATAGGGTTATCGATTTTGATGAGCTTTCTCATGCAAATGAAGTCTTTCCTGCCATTGGCTATCAATACGTTATTTACGGCATGGACTTTTTACCCGTTAAAGAAAGGCAGGTACGCAATAGCTATATAAATTTTGATGCAAGCAGACTCTTTCAGCAAAATGCTGCCAATAAATCAGCAGCAACTGAAAAATTGCCCAGCAATCGCCAATACCTTAACTGGCTACGCCAAAAAAAGATGACAACAGAATGAGCGCTTCTAAAATCGATATTCTAATTATTGGCGGAGGCACGGCTGGCTGGCTGGCTGCAGGTATACTTGCGGCCGAACTGAAAAAGAACTCAAGCGGTCAGATTACTCTAGTAGAATCGCCAAATATTAGCACCATAGGTGTTGGGGAAGGCACTTGGCCAACAATGCGCGACACCCTCAGAAAAATAGGAGTTTCAGAAATTGATTTCCTAGTAGAATGTGACGCGTCTTACAAACAAGGAACTCAGTTTGTTAATTGGAAAGATAACACTGAGAGCGATAACTATTACCACCCATTCGCTGTACCGAATGGTTATTTCGACGCGAACCTATATGCCTACTGGAATGAAAAACAAAAAAATATAGATTTTGCCAGTGCCTTTGCAACCCAACCTAAAGTTTGCCACGCCCATAAAGCTCCCAAACAACTATCAACACCCGAATTTGCTGCCGTCAATAATTATGGCTATCACCTTGATGCAGGAAAATTTTCAGCCTTTTTAAAAAAACATTGCGTTGAGAAATTGGGCGTCAAGTATATTGCCGACACCATAACAGACATAATAAGTGATCAAGAAGACTATATACACGCAGTACAGACAACCCAAAATGGCCAATTAAAAGCTGATTTATTTATTGATTGCTCCGGAACCCACGGGGTGTTAATTAAACAGCACTTTAAAATTCCCTTTATTGATAAATCTGATGTGCTTTTTAATGATCGGGCAATAGCCGTCCAAGTTGGCTACCCTAACTCCACCTATCCCATAGAATCAGCAACCATTTCCACTGCACAAAAATCCGGGTGGATATGGGACATAGGACTATCCTCACGCAGGGGGATTGGCTTTGTATACTCCAGCCAACACACTAACCAGCAAGCCGCTGAAGAAACGCTTCTGAACTACCTGCTAAAAAGTGGTAGTGAAAAAAACATAATTACAGAACCACGCACGATAAAAATATTACCAGGATTTCATCAACAATTCTGGCATAAAAACTGTGTCGCTATTGGTATGTCAGCTGGGTTTATTGAGCCGCTTGAAGCTTCTGCATTAGTATTGGTTGAATTGGCAGCTGGCATGATACGAGAAGAATTGCCAACAACCAGAGAAACTATGGCAATAGTAGCTAAACGCTTTAATAATACATTTCTGTACCGCTGGGAAAGAATAATCGACTTCCTAAAACTACACTATATTCTCAGCCAAAGACGCGACTCAGACTATTGGATTGATCAGCAAGACAAATCCCATCAATCTGATCAGCTGCAGGAATTGTTAAAACTATGGGAGTTTCGTTCACCATCAAAAAATGACTTCCCTCAAATTCAGGAAATTTTTCCATCGGCCAGCTATCAATATATTTTGTATGGTATGGGCTATAAAACCACTTCAAAAAACATCCTGAATGATAAAAAATCCTTGGCAACGGCTGAAAAGTATTTTTTTGGAAATAGAAAACTAACCGAATTGCATTTATCCGGCCTACCCACAAATCGGGAATTACTGCAAAAATTGAAAGAAAGATACTCGTGCAATATTAAATAGTATTGAAAAGTGAATTTTATGAATCTACTGTTCCGTTATTTTCCTACAGGTTTTTTCTTGTTTATTGCAATTACTTTTGTATTTAGTTCAGCCAACGCTACCCCCACCAAAGAAGAAAAACTGGAGCAAGTAAAAAAACATGTCGCTCAATACTGTGGTTCATGCCACAAAGTTCCTCCGCCTGGCATATTACCTAAAAAGGATTGGCCCAGGGTTGTAAAACTAATGGCTGAGTTGGCTCAAGAAAGAACAGGCGTAGAGTTTATCCCCAAATTAATCATTCAGGATATAACCGCATTTTATTATGGCAGCAGCCCCGAGAAGCTTCCCACATTAGCCTACAACAATCGCATCTCCCCCTTAACATTCACGCCCTCCGGCATTGGAATAAAGTCCAAATTTCCACTTGTCGTAAAAATTCAGCCGGTTAATTTGGGAATTAATAAAGGCACAGAGTTTCTGATCTGCGACGGGGAGAAAAATCAGATCCAACTTTTAAGCAAAAATAATAATGGTTGGAATGAAAAAGTTTTAGCTGAAATACCTATTCCGGTAAATACCCATGCTATTGACTATGATCACGATGGAGACATGGATATTTTGGTATCCGCTTTGGGGCACTACCCCCCCTCTGATGTATTGGCAGGAAAAATTATTCTTCTGGAACAAACAAAGCATGGAGTATTCGATAAAAAAGTCATTTTAGAGAATATTGGTAGAGTCGTTGATGCTCAAGCTGTAGATATAGATGGAGATAAGGATCTAGACATAGTCACAGCAATCTTTGGCGGCCGTAATGTTGGTGAGGTCGCATGGCTAGAAAACATGGGCAATGGCACACACCAAAAACATACAATAATAAAAATTCCCGGAGCCCTAAATGCAACGCCTGTTGATTTAAATGGCGACGGTCATATGGACTTGGTAAGTTTATTTACCCAAGAAAATGAAGCATTTATTGCGTCTATAAATGATGGCAAAGGAAATTTTAAACCTGTTAAATTGGCCCAAGCACCTCATCCCATGTTTGGTTCCACCAGCATGTCCCTTATCGATATAGACAGGGATAGAGATCTAGATATTTTATTCACCAATGGAGACAATTTCGATTTGCAAGAAGATCCAAAGCCCTATCATGGGGTTCAATGGTTGGAGAACAAAGGAAATTTGCAGTTTGCATTTAGAGACATTGGACGATTTTATGGTGCGGTTAATGCAAAAGGCGGTGACATCGATGGAGACGGAGACATAGACATAGTCGCCAGCAGTTGGTCGAATTACTGGGAGGACGAAAAGCGCCAAAGCATCATGTGGTATGAAAATATAGGGCAAGAAAAGTTTATAGCTCATGATCTTGTCAACCGCCCAATCAGCGTAGTTCCAATCGAGCTTTATGATTTGGATGGGGATAATCATCCCGAAATAATCGCCGGAGTTTTTCGGGCAACCGCGCTAACTGAATTAGTAAAAGGAAACCCTGCAAAAAAGAGCGCGGCAGCTGTGGACCGAATACTCAGCATAAAAGTTACTTCTCAACTCATATTGCAATAATTTGCTCAAATAAGTGGTTATTGTTTAGTTTTTGTCACAAAATCATCAACTTTACGAGGAGCGATTGGAGTGTCTTAACTGATATATCTCGCTCATGAAAATTTGAGATTCATACCAAGTTTGATCTTCCTGAGCTTTAAACCAAGACGCTTTCTGAATGGCAGCATCATTACAACTGACAACGAGCATATGGACCGTTCAAAGGTAAAACGCCGATGGAGTGTTTGTGATCATCTTGACCAAATTCCAATTTGGGAGGATGGGAGTCAAGAGTACGAGCAGGATGAATACAGGGTGCGGCTCTCCAACTATCAACGAAACTGACAGTTGAGAAAGTTGGAACAATCTCTAGTGGTCGCCTATTGGAATCGTTTGAATATGAACCGACAAAACCAAGTATTTCCTAAAAATTGTTTTGAGAACTGCATATGTCAGTAAAAATTAGAATTAATTTCCGGTGCGCCTTATATTAAGTTCAGCATTGACTTTGATCATAAAGTCATCTTTTAACCGATAGAAACCCATGCATATACCAGAAATCAGTGCGCCAGCAGCCGGGATAAAGCTAACCATATAACGCAGCCCCTCCTTCGCTAGTTCGCTTTGTTCGGCGTTTGCTACATAGCCAACATAAGCAAGTGTCCACCCAGTGAGCGTACCGCCTAAAGTCCAACCCATCTTTTGAGCAAAAGAAGATGATGAAAATATTAATCCGGTTGCCCGACGTCCCGTACTGTATTCAGAGAAATCTGCGATATCCGCATACATAGACCAAATCAAAGGAAAGACAATACCTGCACAGGTACTGATCAGTACTTGTAACAACAAAATAAACCCAAGTTGATCAACAGTTAAAAAATAAAATACGTAACTTAAAATGGCAGCCATAAACATAGCGTACATAAAAGTATTACGCTTCCCAATTCGCTTGGAAATGGGTTGAGCAAGTACAACACCAATAATGTTTGATGCTTGCCCTAAAACCAAATAAACAGTAGTCAATCCAAAGTTTAAACCAAACAAACTCCATTCTGGAGACTCGATGTAATATTTGAAGTAGTAAACTGAAGCACCATCACGCATGCTATTGAAAATTAGTGTTGAGAGGACAGCGCCCAATAAAATAAACCAAGGCTTGTTGTTAGCCAAATTAGAAAAATCTTGTTTTAAATTTGTTTTTTGGGCGGCCGGTGGTGAGATACGCTCCTTGGTCCATGCAAAAGTAAAATAAAACAATATCGCTGCAATGACTCCGTAAACAAGCATTGTCAACGCCCACCCCGTTTGCGGATCTGCTACAGCCCCAAGATGACTAAAGAAATTGGTTAGTGGATCAACCATGATGAATGCAAAAATGCTACCGGCAAAAGCAAATACCATCCTAAATGATGCCAGCTGAGTTCTATCGTCACCATTAGAAGACATCACGCCCAATAGAGAAGCATAGGGCACGTTGACAGCGGTATATGCCATCATCATTAACGTGTAAGTGACGTAAGCATAAATTAGTTTTGCATCTTGAGACCAAGATGGAGTAATAAATGTTAAGACCCCAATCGCGGCAAACGGAATTGCCCCCCATAAAAGATATGGTCGAAATTTTCCCCATTTACTATTAGTTCTATCTGCAATGATACCCATTATCGGATCATTAGCTGTATCCCAGATACGAGTCAATAAGAACATGGTGCCAACCGCAGCTGCAGAAATACCGAATACATCGGTGTAAAAAATCATCAGATAAACTGAAAACATTTTCCAGAACATAGATGATGCGAAGTCACCAAATCCATACCCAATTTTTTCTTTTATTTTTACCTGTTGTGGTTCGTTCATATAGGATATAGCCACTCATATAGATGAAAATAGTTAATACCGAAATACCGAAATACTGAAATACTGAAATACTGAAATACTGAAATACTGAAATACTGAAATACTGAAATACTGAAATACTGAAATACTGAAATACTGAAATAC
>NZ_BBUL01000067.1 GCF_000953825.1 Cellvibrio sp. OA-2007
TTATTGCTTTTATCCTGAGTGAAGCGGATAGCCATATCTGGTGAATTGCTGAGAAACTGTTTTGCTTGAAGCACTTTTATTGTTATTTTCTACCACGATAGTTAATGTTATCATAATCGGAATAAAAAATCAAAGATCAACAGGGTCTGTAGTAATCAGCCATGTCTCTAGTCAGCGCAAAACTGTCGTCGGATTTGGAGCGAAGTTGCGGTGGCATCACAATTCTATTTTTTAGTACTAACCCAGTAGTTAATTGCAAAGGCTGAAGCAGCTGGAAATCTTTAGATATGTGCACATTAGTTGAGTTGGTCCTTGGCTTGAAAAATTAAATAGAAAGCTATAATTAAGACTTAGTGAACACCGAGATTATGAAGGGAGAAATTTGCGGAAAATCCGTTGAGCTCAGTGTTGAAACGTAAATCAAAAACGGAGAATTTGAAGAGGGGCGCTGCATCTTAATAGCCCCTTTGCCTCCTGCTCGGGCATGTGATCTTCCTAGTTACATCGGCATCGTGCCTTATCTATCCCGCATCCATCTTGGAATTTCTTCCTGAGAAGCTGAACTCTGAACTCCTTTAATTGTTACGTCCTGGTTTGATCGACGTCCTTGGGCAGGTTGTGTTAAATATTTTTTAGGCAGAGCGTGGTCGGGAAAATATGCAACTATCGTAAGGTATTGACTGCCATAAGCATCAAGTCACTGGGGGTCTCGGGAAATAAACGTTTACGTGTTGCCAGACTCGTCAGTCCAGAAAATAAAAAACCCCCGGCCAGATACACAAGCCGGAGGAAGAGGGAACTACTGATACAAGATTCATATCAGAAGGGGGGGAGAGATCCTGTTATCGATATTAAATTACTGCGTCAGCAATTGATATTTACCTGAGTAGTTTTTAATAACGTCACAACTTGGCTTGTGTAAATCCATATGGATTTTGTCGCCTTCTTTATTGCTACCTACTGCGCCCAATGCTGTCAATGACATTTCTGCCTGAGTAATCGCGCAATAGAACTGATAGCCGTCGTGATTACCCGACCAGCCATTGGTTGGCTCGCCATAAGGACCTGCACACCATTGACAGCCCTGCAGTGGCACACCACCGTTACCCCATTCTTTGCCAGACAATTGCCAGATTAGGAAACCGCCGATTGCATCTTGATTTGCATAAGCTTTGGCGTACCAGCTTTCCATGTAACTTGCACGCTGTGCCAAAGACACCGCAAGGAAAGCGTCTATCGCCGCTTGGCCTGATGGAATATTTTCCACTTGTGAGCCCGTGGTGCGTTTTTTATCAACCGGCCAACCCAATTCACCAATGTACGCAGGCTTACCAACTTCACGCGCAAGGTCGGCGAGCTTTTGAATATTGCCAAGTACTTGTTCGTCGGTCATTGACCATGCAGTTGGATAAAGGTGCCCACTGATTGCGTCAATATTTGGGTCACGATTTAATTCCACCAGCGATGCGTAGCTATCATCCAGAGCAATACCGAATGAGGATTCAGAACCAATCGATACTAATTGATTAGGTGCAATCGATTTGATGTGTGCTGCGATATCGGAAACCCAGACTTTAAAATCAGCAAAATTGCTATTGGTATAACGCGGTTCGTTCGCCAATTCCCACATCATGATCGTTGGATCATTTTTGTAGGCTTTACCCGTTAATGGATTTACGTGATTCAGCAAATTGGTGATGAAGGTTTTAAAGAGTGTGCGACCTGCCGCGCTACCGTAGGGGCCGTAATCTTCAATCTTGCCGAAGTAATCCCAGTAGTCAGACAGCGACAATACCAAACGCATATCATTGGCTTCAGCTTGTGCAACATAGTTGTCGAACAATTCGAAGCTGCGTGCGATCAGCGCCTTTTCTTCTGCAGTGCGTTCAGACTCCGGTTTTACCAAAATAAAACTAGTGCCGGATTTTTTATTGATACAAACGCCGTCGTGCGTTGATGAACCATTACAGAACATCCAGGTACGCACTACTTTCATATCCAAAGCTTTGGCACGAGCAAAGAAATCATTTGCCATAGACTCAGGCTTATACATCAGGTAATACTGGTTTGAACCATTGAAATAAAATGGTTTATTGCCTAATACAAACTGAGTACCTGAAGCTTCAACAAATGCTGGCAAATTGGTAGTACCTACAGTCACACGCAAATTGCTGCTCAGCGTTGTACCTTCCATTCCTAGCTTGATGCGATACACACCATCACCCTTTGTTGGAATGGTCAGCGGGCTTGCGCCTGTGTACACAACCGTTGTGCCGTCGTTCACGCTGTAAGTAAGATTGCCGCTACCCAACTTGGTGTACACCACTTGAATATTACTGCCCGATGGCAATTGCGCAAAATTGGCAGGCGATGTAACAGTAAGGCCGCCTAGCAATTCCACTTTCAAGCTGTGAACGTTCATGTAGCCCCAATCGCTGCCACCTACTTGAATACCAAAACTATGCGCGCCTGCTATCAGTGTTTTGGTTTGGGTGTATGCAACGGGAGTAGCGGTTTCAGCAAACACATTGCTGATGCCTGTACCATCCACCACTAAGGTATTGGTTTTAGTACCGTAAGGCGCACTCCAATTAATGGTAATGCGATATTCGCCAGTCACTGGCAGATTCACATTCCAAATCACAGCACTGCCGTCGCCCATTAAGTTTCCAACACCATCCGCTAGCTCTGCTGGTGCAGTAATTACAGCGGTTGATGCGTCGTAGTTCCAGGTAGTAATTCCGGATGCTACCGAGCTGGATGAAAGAGAACTTACCGAACTTTTAATTGAAGAGCTTGAGCTGCTAATACTGGAGCTGCTAACAACAGAAGACCCCACTGAGCTGCTTGAAACGCTAGTAGAAATACTGGATGAGCTTTTGCTGGAAAGCACACTTGATGACGCACTGCTTGCAGATCCTATCACTCCGTAAGGGCTGGCCAATGCAGCGCAATCTGCATAAGCAATACAGCTTTGATTGTTTTCCCATCCCCAACCACTATTGGTTTGTGAACAAATAGAGTAAACACTGCCATACCAATTGCACTGCTGCCCGGTAGCAATAACAGAGCTTTTGCTGGAAGAAATTGATGGTATCGACGATGGGTTTGCAGACGACACAGAGGTTCCGCTACAGGTTTGGATATGTTGCCATGCATCCCATGGGTTGGATGCATTCGGGGCTTGCCCTACGTTGATCCAATAGCGCGCTTTAAATTCGCTGCCCTGATATACAATAGATTCACCACCGCGATATTGCGTGGTAGATGACCATCCAGATGAATTGCAATCGGCAGAAGCCTGCCAACTGAGAGTCGCCAATAGGGCACCCGCCCACATAGGGGAAGAAGTAAAAAGTTTCATAGAATACCTGCCAGTTGATATTAGATTTATGTAAACCAGCGCAAGGTGGAAATAGCAGCATGAATACCTCCTGCTGAAAAAAACTTCTCATACTTGCGAATTCCCTCAAATCCCACTCCGGGGCATTGTCTTATTCCTCAGTTCGATTTTTATATTTGTCACGTTCATAAGATCGGGAGGTCTTGCAGATTGCATTCTCGAACCGCTTATAGGTTTTATTGGTTAGGCAAATTCGAAAATAGATAACATTGTTTGTAACCGATTACATATTATGGTCATAAAACATGCTTTTAGGATAGGGTGGATTAGTGGTTTATTTGCTTAAAATTTTTAAATTATTGATTTTAAACAATTTATTCTAAGTTGATTTTTAACGGAAATCGTAACCGATTACAAATTTTAGTGGGTGAGGCGAAATTAGAGGGGGGTGGGGTATGGCTACGGTGTCCTCCATGCGTTTCTGGGGGCGGAAAATAGACTCTTAGCTCTATGCTCATAGTGCTATGAACGACAAAGGTTTGTTCAAGGGGTTTCCTATTCTTTCTGCTACTCTTTTAATAGTTTAAAGCCCGACTTTGAGCCCCCTGACTACCGCTTTTAATTGATGCGCGAAGGCAATCGAGTGAAATCAATTCTTAAAAGATATGTGTGCAACCTCCTATCGATTTTTCTTCTTTCCGGTAGTGCGAATGGATTTTCAGAAACATCGATAATCGATTATCCCGAAATGCGGTTCACGACGCCCTTCGATAATCAAGATCGCGCCAGGCAGGAGCTAGGGGGAGTGAACGCGATAGTCCAAGACAAGTTAGGCTTCATTTGGATCGGTGGTGAAAACGGCTTGGCTCGTTACGACGGACGCACGCTGCTTTATTTCAAATCTGATTTGAGTGGTGATGGCTCTTTACCCTTAAACTATATATTTCAGATGGTAGTGGATTCAAAAAACACTTTATGGCTTGCAACCGAGGAGGGTCTGATTCGTTACGATATTGGCGTCAATCGTTTCGAGCGAGTAACAACTATCGGCTCATTTACTATTGATGTCGATTCAGTATCGGCCTTAGAAATTGATGCAAATGATCAGTTGTATGTAGGGACGGCAAGAGGTTTGTATGTAATTGATCCTTCCCAGCAACACATGCGTTTTTTCTTACCGCGCCCTCCTCTTACCATAGAGCCGAATATAGAACAGATTCGCGACATACTAATTGATGACAAAAAAAATGTTTGGTTAGCGACTGCCGGGATGGGGGTCGCTGTCTTAAATCCTAATACAGAAAAGTTTAACTACTTTTTGCATAATCCTCAGGATTCAGGATCACTTGGCCATAATAGTGTGCGCTCTGTGCTGCAAGATTCTCGCGGTAGAATTTGGTTTGGCACCTATGGTAATGGTGTTAGTAGGCTGGACGCAGGATCTGAGATTTTTCAGCGCTATGTCTACAATGCGGATGTGTCAGGCTCTATTGGCGGAAACATTATATGGGACATTAAAGAAGATGCTGCGGGAAATATATTGTTTGCGATAGACCAACGAGGGTTGGCAAGATTTGACGAGGAGTCCGAGCATTTTGTCCACTACCGACACCGTCCCTATGACTTAACGAGTCTGGTCTCTGACCAGCTTCGCGTTATTTATGAAGATAACAATAATGACCTTTGGTTCGGTGCATCACCTTCTGGTGTGAGTTTTTATAGTCGGAATACCAACAAATTTCGACATTTCATTACGCAGCCCTCCGATCCCTTCAGCCTTTCTAATAATTCCATCTTAAGAATTATTGAAGCTGCTGATGGCATGCTTTGGGTTGGAACTGAAGGTGGTTTAAACAGGCTGGATCCAGCGACTGGAAAGGTAACTCGATACTTAGCCAATCCTACCGATCCTGCTGCCTTGCGGGCCAATGCCGTTTTGGCGCTTGAGGAAGACAGTGATGGTCAAATATGGGTAGGAACTTGGGGTGGTGGATTGCACCGGTTAAACCCACACAGTGGCATATTTTCACGCTACTTTCCAAATCCAAGCGAGAGCGGGTCTATTAATAGTGAGTTTATCTGGGACATCACAAAAGATCGTAACGATAATATCTGGATTGCTACTGAGACCGGCGGTTTAAATCGATACGAAAAAAGCACTGATAGTTTCATTCATTATTATCATGATCCAAAAATAAAAGGTGGCATCACCGGCAACTTCATTTCATCCCTGATGGCTGATAGCAAGGGAAATTTGTGGCTTGGTGGCTATACAGGCGTTAACGTTTTCAATCTGAAAAATGAAACATTTACCCAGATTCCTTATGAAACTGGCTTTTCAAATTCCACCAATAGCAAGAATACCAAGGCATTCTTTGAGGATAGCAAGGGGAGAGTTTGGATCGGTACCCAGCATCGAGGTGTTAATATTTTTGATACTCGCTCGAAGGAGTTTCGATATTTAGACACAAGTGATGGGCTGCCATCTCAGAATGTCTCGGGAATATTGGAAGATGACAACCAAAACATATGGTTAGCAACGGGGAACGGGCTTGTAAAAATTGATTCACTCTCCGAGAAGATTACGATTTTCGGCCGCGAGGCCGAGTTGGCAGGTAGTAATTATAATCGTGAAGCACTTCTGAAGGATCGCAACGGAAGATTATATTTCGGAAGCTCGGAGGGTATTACAAGCTTTCATCCCGCCGAGCTGAGAAGCGATTCGGCTCCACCTCCAATCAGGTTGGTTAGTTTTCGAATCTTTAATAAGGAGGTCAATCTTGGCGAAAACTCACCGTTAAAAGTCCCTATTTTTATCGCTGATAAGATATCCCTGTCTTACAAAGACTCAATGTTTACTTTTGGATTTTCTGCGCTGGATTACCGCAACTCAAAAACAATTCACTATAGTTATAAGTTAGATGGTTTTGACCAAGACTGGATAGATGTTGGGCGCAATGCGAATGCGGTATACACAAATCTAGGGCCTGGAAAATATACTTTTCGAGTGCGTGCATCGAATGACGACGAGCATTGGTATACTGGGCAGTCACTTGAAGTGAGGATACAGGCTCCACCTTGGAGAACTTGGTGGGCATATGTTCTGTACGTGATCATCATTTTTTCAGCGCTTTACTATCGCCATAGCCACATTGTGCTGCGCGCAAATGCGCGAGCTTATCAAGCACAAGCTACCAAAGACGCGCTAACCGGTGTCTACAATCGATTTGGATTGGGGCAGATCGCTGAAGGTGTTTTTTCAAATTCAGAAACCAAGAGGGGGGTGGGGGTTGCTTTGTTTGATGTTGATCATTTCAAGCTAATAAATGATCGATGTGGGCACGATTCGGGTGATTATGTTTTGAAAAATGTTGCGAGAATTGCAAAGGATACCATCCGTCATAGTGACCACTTTGGACGGTGGGGTGGAGAAGAATTTGTTTTAATCTGTGTTGTCCGTGATCCCGAGGATGGGATGGAATTAATTGATAAGGTGCGTATTGCGATACGAGAATTTAATTTTGGATTGGATGGGATTGCAAAAGTAACGGTTAGTGCCGGCTTTGCGATGGTGTCAGAAGTTGACTCTTTTGAATCTGCTTTGAAACGAGCTGATACTGCAATGTATGAAGCTAAGAAGTCAGGGCGTGATCGTATCGTTCTTGCGAGTCCAAAAGAGTGAAAGCATTAGTGTGACCCATTTGGGTTTTGATATGTTTGTAGTGATTCTTCCCCTTTAAAGGGGAAGAAAATTGGTTCGTAATTAAATGTTTTGTTGATCGCCACTGCGTGATGCTAGCGAAGCAAAAACATCACCACATCGGAGGGTGCCGACTCTCCAGATTCATTAATGGCGATAACGCGATAATAATAAGTGCCTTTGCTGACACTATCCGTGTCGGAAAATAAAGTCATAGTGGAGGGGTCAAATCGGTTGATGCCGTCAGATATATTATCGCCAATAATTTTCCATGGTCCGTTGATAGTCGTTGAGCGTTCGATACGATAATAGCGACCGACTGCGGCTCCCATCCACCGAATATCTTTTTGATCCCTGATAGGGCGAAGTTTTGGGGGCAGAGGTTTCGGTAATGGAGCAACGTTTTTATCGCCGTTCATGTGAGCTATAGATTCTCGCACTAAATCAATTACTGCCGATTCTTGATTCGACTCTCCCTCCGGAAATCCAGGAATGTGATAGCTATAAGTTTTGTTATTAGCTGGTTCCAAGTGCCAATAAAAGCCACCGTCGTGGCGATGTCCGCGCAATCCCCAAATAAAAAAGCCAGCAGTTTTATGCCCTTGATAATCCTGTTTGATGGCGGCGTTAGCAATCGCTGAAAGTTGATCGATATCCAGCAATCCAAATTCACCAACTACATACACCTTGTTTCCTGCGATTTTTTGCAAGTCTTTGCTGACAGTGGCAGGGCTTAGGTTGCCCACATTCTCATAATAATGATTGGAAATGATATCGACGTTGGGGTCTTTTAGTGCAAAGTCATGGATTTGGGTGTAGTTGCCGTCCATCACCAGATGATTTTTATCAAGCGATTTAATATGCGCTGCAGTGCTTTGTAAAAACTCAGCCGTAGTATCTTTTAATTCATTACCGGTCTCCCACGCCATGATGGCTTTCTCATCGCGATACAATCGGCCGGTAATTGTGTTTTTGCGGTTGATAACTTGCTCAATAATACTTAAATAAGCGGCATAGGTTTTACTGTTTATGTTGTAAAAATCCTCTGGCGCTTCACCGTAGAATGCAGCAAGTTGTTCTCGCCCACCCCACCACGGCCAATGATCGATGAAAGGAAGTATCAGACGAACATTATATTTTTCAGCCAGTGCGATCATTCGATCATAATGCACCATCGCGGATTCGTTTAATTGTGGAGTAATTTTTCCCTTCAATGGTTTGGAAATATGTGTCTCCCTTTGGCAGTTTGGATCAAATTCTTGTTCTACGGATAAGACATAAGTGCGCATTACCTTGTGGCCGGTAAATGCTAATGATTGGAACCAATTTTCCTGTTCGTCAGCGGTTGGCCATTTAAAATATTGTCCCCAGCCGCGCGGATCTGCTTTGCATACTCCTTTGGCGTCATCCTCTATTCTGTGTAGTTCTGGGGCATGTATTCCAGCAAAGCGTAGGGCATTTTTTCCATCCATTAGTTGCGATCCATCACGCTTCACAAAGTAGTCAAATGCTTGACTGGAGGTGCTTAAGAAAAGTCCAGTTGCAAGTAGAAGTGATGATTGTAATTTAACGAATTCCATAGGATTTTACCTTCCAAATTTAAATAATCGGTAGTGATACTTTTTCTGTTGTTTCTGACAGAGTGGTATTTGAAATAACGCGAACGTCATGGCAGCACAAAATTTGCTGTTACTTGTTCTTGCTGATGCGCCATTTGCTTGAGCGCGTTACTGGACTCCTCTAGCTCTATGGCTTCGAGCTGCACGCTGTCTGCTATATCCGACATCCTGACCACTCCCCTTGCCAGTTCGGTGGCGACACTGCTCTGCTCACTGACCGCTTGGGCAATAGCGGCGGTCATATCCTTAATCTGGTCCAGACCATTGGCGATTACGGCAAGTGCTTCACTAGCTAAATCAGATTGCTCAACACATGAAGTGGCGACATGTTTATTGCGCTGCATTATGTCGGTCGCTTGTACTGCGCTACTTTGCAAATTGGCGATCATCTCGGTGATTTCAGCTGTGGAAGCTTGCGTTTGTGTGGCAAGAGTGCGTACTTCATCAGCCACCACGGCAAAACCACGCCCTTGTTCGCCCGCACGGGCGGCTTCAATCGCAGCATTCAGTGCAAGCAAATTAGTTTGTGAAGCGATACCGTTAATCACTGAAATAATTGAGCCAATACCATCGGAATTTTTACGTAAGCTATCCACCACTTGGGTAGCTGTGTTTAATTCGCTGTTCAGGCTCCCGATTAGGTCCTTATTTCGGTTGACGACTTGCTGCCCAGATTTTGTCGAAGAATAAATATCAAACACCACATCGTTCGTGTCGCGTGCATTATTTGCGACATGGCGCGCAGTCTGCTCCATTTCAGTCACAGCGGACGCGAGGTTTTCTGCCTGCGATTTTTGAAAATCAATTTGCTGCCTTGAATTGGAGCTAATTCGGCTGGAACTGTCTGCCATGTTCAATAAGCGCCCGCTTTGGTCTTTAAGATTGCGAATAATACAGGTGAGATTGCTTGCCAATTTGTCCAAAGAGAGGGATATTTCACCAAATTCACCTGAGTTAGATTTTTCATGGGAATCGCGCAAATCATTTTTCGCCAAAGCCTCCAGTCGCACTACTAACTGTTTAATTGGCTTACGTACTCCAGCAACGACTTTTGCTGCTACTGCAATACCGACAAGTAGAGATATGAAAAATACAATCCAGATTGTCATGCCTCCGCTAGATATAGCGGCCTTTGTGTGCGAGCTGGAATTATCTGAAACAGATTTTAAATGTTTGTTCAGTTCTGCTAGCTTGGCCATGCTCTTGTCCAATTCGGCGACTAATGCCTGTAAAAGTTTTCGGCTTTCTGCTTCCGAGACGAGTAATTGTTGTTGCTGATGCAAGACTCCGTTGTCAGCGGTAATGTGTTTTTGTAAAATTTCAACAGAAGTGCGCAATGGTTCGGCAACTTTCGGAAATCGTTCTTCCAAAACGAAATTTTTTCGGTCAATATTTTTCCAGAAATAATGTAGCTCTTTAGCGCGTTCTTCCAGTTCGACACTGGCATGAATAGAAGGTATTTTAGAAAGTAGTGCGGACGCCTCATTCGCATCCTGCTCTATAGATGCTAACAGCCATTGAGAGGGGATATCCGAATCGGACATATTAAAGCGGATGTCTTTCATTTCTGCGCTGAAATATTGCCATTTATCTTCAAATTGACGCAGTGCCTCGAATTCATTATTGCGTGCGTGTAGCATTTTTTCGTGAGCTTTTAGGTGTGCCCCTGCTTGGATAAAAGTAAATTCAGTTACTCGATTCAATTCCTCCAGTCGGTCTGCAATGTCAGGGAAATCTTTAGCGTAGTCTTCCGCAATACTATATTCTTTGCGATAACCTTGCTGAAATTCAGTAAATTTATTTTGCAAAACAGTAAGTCGATTCAACTCCTGTTCGGCTGCATGTTGGCTTACAGTTTGGGCTGCGCCCTGCAAATTCTGGGTGAGAAGTGCGCTAGATTGTAGTAAAGGAGTGACCACGCCAGAGGAGAGATCGATATTGCCTGATAAGTGTTTCTGGCTGGTAACGCTAAATGTGGCTACCACTAGTTGTAATGCCAGCAATACCGAAAAACCAAAAATAACCTGAGCGACAATGGATAATTTATTCATAATATATGCTGCAATTCAATGTTGAGTTCGATTTACTAAAAATTTTCTTTAGCTTGTCCCCAACGTTTGTTCCAATAAGCCATGCTACCGTCAAAGTCGGGGCTTAACAAAATATTGCGAATATAATTACCGCTCATGAAATCCATTCCTGCCTTATTGGTGAGTCGAATAAAATCATTGCTTTCAGGAGCTACTTGAATAATCTCGGGTTGATAGGCCATGTATTCCGCCAGCTGGGGCATATTGGACTTGCGCGATTTATCGGTGGGTATGAAGCCAGCTACGTCGGCAAAGTTGGATTTGGTAATCATGAATGCAATCCAGGCTTTGGCTGTATCGGGGTTTTTACTATAACGGCTTACCGCCATACCCCAATCAAAATTCAATATCGCTTTTGATTTTCCGCTATTGTCAAATGGAAAGGGAATAAAACCAATATCGTCGCTTCGCATGCCAGATTCAATCAATTGGGGAATTGCCCAATTTCCCAGAAAAAACAGGGCATTTTTACTGGCAATAAAATCACGTTTAGATTGTTCCCAATTATTCAATACAAAGTCTGCCTCACTGAAACCGGAAGAAAATAATATGTGAGCAATTTTTAATGATTGGTAGTAGGGCTTTCCGGGGGAGAAGGGGGCATTGTCATTAATCATGCTGGCAAAATAATTGCCATCGCCCGCTAACGCTAATGTAGCTTTGTCCCATTGTTGTAGTGGCCAAGCTGCGCCCACATTCAATGCAATTGCAACCTTACCTTGAGTTTTTAATGTGGTTGCAATGCGGATTAGTTCATCCAGTGTGGTAGGGGGCTCGCTAACGCCAGCAGCTTTTAACGCGCGTTTGTTGTAAATCAGTCCCTCGGCAATAACGCCTTGAGTGTACGCGTATTGTTTTTCGTTGAATTCCCAATTGTCAGGAAAATAAATTTTATCCTGCAGTTGTAAATCATTTAATGGTAAAAAATATTTAGCATACATTTGTTTTGGCATGTCGCGTGGCACCAACATCACATCACCATAGTTGCGCGCTTCAAACCGTTTTGGCATGGCCGCTTCGTAGTCAGGAATCCCCTCAACTCTTACTCGAGCCTGTGGATATAGTGATTGAAACTCTTTTATCCAGCGCGCATAACTGCCATTAGTTACTAGATCGACACGGTTGGAATAAAACGTGATATCGCCTGCAACAGCGGCGATAGTGGCGGGGCTGGATAGACTAAGCAATATACTCAGTAGGAAACTCCAGCGTAGATAAAAGTAGTTCATAATTATCTCCGTAAACAGAAGTTTATTGTTGTTATCCAACCTTGGAGGCAATAAGTCATTTTTTGTGAGTGATATTCGATAGTTATTTAAGTAGGGAGTTCGTGTTGAGCGGTCCTCCTTGTATTGGTTGCGTTTTCAGGATTTAAAAAATGTTGATGTGAGGGTAAATCACCAACCGCGCGTTGAATTGCCGAGCGCATGTCAGCTAACTCGCGGATGACGTGCTGCTTGTCAAAAAACGCCACTTTAGGGTGATGATGCGTTGGTAATAAATTAAAGCCGGAAAATAGAGATAACCAGGAACTGATTTGGAAAAAGTCCAGGTCATCGAAACGTAGGTTGGCGGTATAACGAAACTCTTCTATGCGTGCTTGCAGGCTTTCAGGTATTGTCATATTCTGGCATTCATTCCAGAAAGGTTCACCGGTACGTTGGTTAAGGTAATAGTGCAAAATAATAAAATCACGCAGGCGTTGGTTATGTTGTGCGAGTGTATGGTTGGCATGTTGTGCAATTGTCGCGCAATCTTGCGTTTGCGGAAAGTAAGTGAATAGCGTATTGATTGCTGTTTGGACCATATAAATACTAGTGGATTCCAGCGGTTCTAAAAAGCCACTGGCGAGCCCCAACGCAAACACATTGTGGTTCCAGATTTTGCGGCGCATACCTGTTGCAAAGTGAATCAGTTTTGGTTCGGCCAAACTTGTTCCGGTAATATTTTTTTGCAGCTCTGCTAATGCTTGTTCATCGCTAATCTGTTGACTGGAATACACATAGCCATTACCTACGCGATGTTGCAATGGGATTCGCCATTGCCAGCCTGCGCTGCAGGCAAGGGCACGTGTGTAAGAGGGAATCTGTTCATCTGAACTGGAGGGTAGCGCAATAGCGCGGTCGCAAGGCAACCATTGGTTCCAGTGTTCATAACCTGTGTGCAGGGTTTCTTCAATTAGCAATCCGCGAAAGCCTGAGCAATCAATAAAAAAATCGCCGCTAATAATTTCTCCACTTTCAAGCACTAATTCACTGATATTGCCTGTCGTTGCGTCGCGCGTTGCATGAGAAATTTGCGCTTCAATACGCGTTACTCCCTGCCGTTGTGAAAAGCGGCTTAGGTAGTTGGCAAATAAGCCTGCATCAAAGTGATAGGCATAATTAAAGCGAGCTATATCCAACGCATTTTCTTTAGGGCGGGCAAATTTATTGGAGCGCGCCAGTTGCGTTGCTAGCGAGTAATCATCAATCGGCCCTGCTTGTTGTTGTGTGCGTAAATTAGCCCAGTAGTGGTGGAAGGGTATACTCGCAATTTTTGCACCGAACATGGCAAAGGGATGAAAAAAAGATTCGTTCGGCTTATTCCAACCATCAAATTCAATACCCAATTTAAATGTGGCTTGGGTATTGAGCATAAATTCACGTTCATCAATTCCTAAATCCGATAAAAAAACTTTCATCGCTGGAACTGTGGCTTCACCTACGCCAATTGTTCCGATAGTGGCTGACTCCACCAAAGTAATGTTTAACGGTGTTCCGGCAAAACGTTTGGCAAAAAATGCAGCGGCCATCCATCCTGCTGTTCCTCCTCCCACTACTACCAATGATTGAATCGCACTCATATAAATATCTACCTCTTAAAACAGAACGAGCAAGTAAACCGGATGGGTGTTAAAAAAGGGGCGGAAAGCCGCCCCTAAAGGCTTCCACAATTAAAACTTGGCGTTCACACCCAAGGTAATGCGGCGTTCGTAAGCATGATATTCACTGCGGAAATTCGACCAGTGAATGTATTTGTACGAACCTTCTTCTGTCAGGTTTTGCACGTTCAGATTGATGTCCACAGACTCATTAATGTGATAAGTACTGGTGAGATCAACATAGAGCGATGTATCTTCCCAGCGATCCAATCCGCCGAGAATTTTTTTCTCGTTGTCGGTGCCTAAAGGATCAGTCGTCCAACTGGCTAATTGGCCGTCGTAACGATCATCCAGATAGTTGGCTGCAACGCGGAACTCAAAGCGATCATCGTTGTACCAAAGAACTAAGTTGGATTGGTTTTTGGCGGTGGCATTGAAGGGAACATCGTTGCCATCGGCCGCAAATTCCCAACCTTCTTTAACACTCGGTGAGTAGGTGTAGTTGAACGTCATGCCCGTGTTAGCTAGTAACCCTGGCAAGAAATCAAAGCTTTGTTGGTAAGAGAACTCAACACCTTCAACAGTCGCGTTTTTACCATTAACCAATTCCTGAATGGTTGCGCCATTGCGCACTATGCCGTCAGAGTCAGGCAGAGCAGCATGAGTACTCTTGGTATCTACAAAACCGCCGATATCCATGTAGAAGAAAGTCAAACCGAGCAATGCGTTATCGGTGGGGTAATATTCGCCAGCCAAGTTGTAGACTTTTGCACTCCATGGTTTGAGGTATGGATTGCCGCCGCGTTTTACTTCTTGAATGGCTTGATATTTTTCACCAGTGGTTTCATCCGTTTGGAAGCTGCTATAAGTGGTGCTTGAAGCTTCTCCAAAATTATTCAGCGACTGCAATGAGGTGCGCTCATCGTAAGATGCTTTGATTTTGTAGCTGTCGCCAAAAGAGATATTCAAATTAACACTTGGCAAAAAGTGTGAGTGACTCACATTCAGGAACTCATCACCTTTGTCTTCATAGAGTGTGTGGTTAGGGTCAGCACCGGCAAATACATCGGCTACCAGAGTGCCATCAGTAATGTTGCGCTCAACGGTGATGTCGGTAGTGATATGACGTACACCAGCGTTACCGCTCAGGCTAGTGGTGTCGGTCAGTTGATCTTCAAAATTGGCACTAATGTAGAAAGAGTCGCGCGTTTCCAATACACGGTAAGAGGCATCAGGACGTTGCTTGCGCACGTGGTCGGTATCGTAAAGGCCATCCATAAAACTTTTGTGATTGCCAATTTTGGATACATCAACCATCGGCAGACTCAGGTTGTAGTTTTTCACTACATCACCCATGTCATCTACCATGTGCAAATACTTTGCAACATAGGCTTCATCCAGATTTACGCCGCGGACAGGTTCAATATCCAGATTGTCTACGGTGTCGTAAACACCAGGGCTGACCTCAACCAAATAATTTGCAAATTTTCCGCCAGTAGTGACATTAGGTACGTAACCAGCCTCGTGATATTTCACCAGCATATTGTGAGGGGTCATGCTGCCCGGCTCGTAAGCGACCAAGCCGGTATCCATGAAGTAGTGGTAAGTATTGCGTGACATATCGCGGTCGGCGCGACGAAAACCAAAATCGATAGAGGTAATACCTTCGTCGGCTAATTTGTAATTGCCATCAATACGTAATACATCCAGATTGGATTCGTGAGTTTCACCTTCCAGCCACGCAGAATGGAAATACCAAGATTCTTTTTGCGCGAGGCGATCGGCAAATGTAGGATCAAAATTGACGCTGACAGAATCATCACCCGCAAGGAAAGTCACTGGGTAATAATCTTCAATCCAGCCTGGATTCACCACGCGTTTATCGCCATCTACGTTGTAAACCAAACCATCGTTACCGCCAGGGGATGCAGCGCTTTGTGCTAAATCCAAATTACTTTGCTCGCGATGCGCGCGCGAAGAAACCAATTTGGCGCTACCGGTAAATGCACCACCGTTATTAAATTTCAATTCAACACTGTTGTTGAATGCGGATGTATCAACGTAATCAGAATCCACACCGGCGCGCAGGCCGCCGTACATGTTGGCGCTAAAACCGGTTGCATAAGAGTTGGTGTACAAACCTGTATCGCCAGTGGAGTGCAAACCGTGCAACTGAGTGAAGTTGCCACGGTTCCAGTTCAGGCCTTCAGAGCTGACATTCAAAATATTGCCAGAGGCTTTTTCATCCATGCTGTTGTAGAACATGTCAACATTCAGCTCTAACGCATCGCTCAATTGTGAGTTGATGTTGTAGGTCAAACCCAAGCGCTCGCGTTCAGCGATACGGTTATAGAGTTGCGGGCCGTTCCACGCCATCATGATCAGCGAGTCAGTATTTTTCTGTCCGTCACCATCCAGATCGCAATCGCAACCCCAAGTTTCTGCAGTACGGTCTTCGGCTGCACGGGTATAAACCGAATTGTCAGAGAGTGTTTGGTCGGCGTAAGAAAATCCCAATGACATTGCGGTATGGTCATTCCAGTTAAAACCAATCAAGCCGCTTAATTCAGGATCTGTTTCTTCAGTGATGCTGCCGTTACTTGCCTGAGCGCGCACAGAACCGCTAAAACCTTCATCCAGTGTGAGTGAGCGGCGAGTCAATAAATCGATGCTACCGCCGATGCCACCTTCCAATTGTTTTGCACTGGAGGATTTGGATACGTTAGCCCCGCTGATCAGTGCCGATGGAACATCGGTGTAGTTTGCTTGGTTGTTCAAAATATTTTCGGCAGTCAAAAACAACTCGCCGTTTAAGGTAGACAGTACCTCGCGTGAGCCACGGATACTGACCAATCCACCCTGACCGGCAGAGCGTGAAATCTGGATACCGGTAACACGTTGCAACGAGTCAGAAATGGTAGAGTCGGGCAGCTTGCCGATATCTTCTGATGAAATGGAATCCACCACTTCTGCAGAGTTGCGCTTAATATCAATGGCTTTTTCCTGTGCGCTGCGCACACCGGAAACCAATACTTCTTCCACTACATCGTTTTGCGCCTGAGCGCCGGTTGCAATAATTGCCGAGATCAAACTGGGCAACAGTTTGGTTGAGAAACTGTTGAAGTGTTTCATGAGTATTTCTCCTTTGTGATTGTTATCAATAGGGCGGCTGCTGGCAGGCATTCCTGCACAAGTTAGCGCTTAGTTATCTTATGTGTAATCGATTACACTTTAAATAAGTGTAGAGAAAATTTTTACTGAAAACATCATGGTTAAATTGACAGCAATTATGCATTTTCTATTATTGTCCATTTAAATCATATGCTTATGATTAGATTTGCTAGGTGGGTCAATGTTGCTGCTTTCTACAAAATTACTATTACTGAGTGTAACCGTATACATTTTTTGTTACTTCTGGTGACGAGATGTCGTGCTGGAGGCGTTGAGGTGGGATCAATGGAGGGTGCTATTGAGTACAGGCACTGGTTAAAATTTCAGATGTTGAAAGTTTAACGCAGCACTTGCACTCAGTAGTTCAAGACATTAGTACTTCACTTGCAAACTCAAGCTGGTGCGGCGTTCGTTGTAGAACGATGCATCAACGTTGGATTCCCATTGGTTGTAGTACTCTTGATGCTCTTGCGTCAGGTTGGTGACTTGCAGCGCTACCGTCATGTTTTCAATGAATTCATAACTGATAGATGCATCCACATAGTTGGTCGGTTTTTGAAAATAGGCGAATTGATAATCGCCCTGCAATGTGCGACCGAGATACATTTTGCTGCGATAGTTATGAGCAATGCGCGCTTGAATGCCATCTTGTTCGTACCAAAGTGCGAAGTTTGATTGATATTCAGAGTTGTTAATGCCCGGCATGGTTTCGCCGTAGTAATCTTGGTCTGAACCTTCACTTGGTGAGTAAGTGAAGTTGGCATCCACACCAAAACCGCTCCAGAAGCCGGGCAAGAAATCCAGCGATTGTTTGTAGCCAAATTCCACACCGTGTGTAGCATCGCCTTTTTCATCAGAGCTGATAATAGAGTCGATGGGTACTACACCAGTGAATTGACCGGTTTCAGGGTTGTAACCGCGCACTTGACCATCATCGTCCGCAATGTCCGAACGATAAATACGTGTATTTTCTATTTGCGTTAAACCTTGAACCCAAAACATGCCCAAGCTCACCATGCTACTGTCATTCAGATACCACTCATAACTCAGCTCGGCGTTGTATTGCAAATTAGGCAGCAATGCAGGGTTACCAATTTGCGACCCCGAGTTAGCACAGGCAACCGGACCACCATTCGGACGAGTGATATTGCACGAGTTGGTGCGGTTAACATTGAGCCCTCCACCCAGTGAATCTGTGTCATGGGTGCCGATGGTTTTGGTGAAGGCAAAGCGCAATACCTGCTCATCAGTTAAGTCCATGGACAAGTTAACCGCAGGCAGCAGCTCGTCGTAACTGTTGATCGTGGTAATCGATTCACCTACCGATGCCACCATACCTGGGCCAAGCAAATAGGATTCACCGTTGATCACAGTGGATGCCGCAGAGCCGGCAACACTTTGAGTGATGGTGTATTCAGTATCGATGTAACGCAAACCCAGATTACCGCGCAGCGCTTTACCAAAAACTTCAGTTTCCAAATTGCCTTGAAGGTAGAAGGATGTGGTTTGATCTTGCAGGTCATACACGTTGGCCGCATCGGCAACCAGCATATGCGGGCCGTACATTTTTTCATGCCATGCAATAGGATTATCCATTGCTTTTGGATCGATGAAATACACAGTGCCCAAACCGGTGGTGCCATAAAAATCGCTAATGCCTTTAATCATTCCCAGTTCGTTTAATTCAGTGAATGAAATCGGGTCAATATAGGATTCACCTGTAACTGGTGCGGGCGATACTGTGTCTTTCCAGCGCGCTACAAAGGCATCGCCGTATTCGTTGGTTCTTAATACGCCGCCGATCCAACCATTTTTTTCAACGTTGCGTTCGCTGTAGCGTGCACCTACATCAATCGATGTGAAGGTGTTCAGTAACGGCGAGTCAAAGGCGTAACTGGTATCCAAACGGAGTACATCCATATCGGCATTGGAATAGGTGCCGGTCAGGTTGGATGATTTGGCGCTGTAGCGATCCAAATTGCTGCCAAAGGTTTCATTGACGGTGCTAGTTGTGCCATCCGCATTGGTGATGGGCAAATTGCTGCTGGGCAGAGTCCAATGTTGTTTGCCACCGGAGTAGGCGATATGGATTGGGACTTGAATCGCTGTTCCATCTACCTCAGTGCCGTTGGGCAGCAGGGCATTAAAGCTGCCATAGCCCCAAGGGTTAGCCCAAGATTCATCACCATTCGCGGGGCGATATTTGTCATTGATTTGCGAGCCGTCGGTCAGCGTGGAATCCACAGTGCTGTTTGCCGAATCATCCACCGCTTCACCGTGCAACCAACGCAATTTACCAGTTAATGGGCCGCCGTTATCGAATGATAATTCCAGATTGGTGTTAGTCGATTCTTTGTCGGTTGCCGTGGTTTGGTTTTGGGTTTTGGCCAAGCGCGTTTGCCACAATGCCGACGACATAGTGTAAAGATTGCCGGGCAGGGTAATGGCTTCGCCGTTGCGATGAATAATATTATCGTAAGCCTCGGTTGCGCCTTCATCCGGATTAGCCCAGCCGATAATGCTTTGCCAGGATTGCTCAGCCACAAACGCCTGCATGTAAATATGCTCATCCAACTTGGTGTAAAAAACATCGCCTGTCAGCTGGAAGGCATCGTTAATTTGATATTGCATAGAACCGTTGATGCCGGTTCTTTCGCGATCAATAAAACGGTTGGCAGCTTGATGACCTTCAAAGGTGTAGTACACATCGTTGCTGTCGCCATCGCCATTCACGTCAACATTGTTGGCGACATAACCGGTTTCTTCACTGGCAAGGTTGCGCCAGCCTGACCAGCGGCCAGCGTTACCGCCTTGTGAACCATTCCAATAATCGGCGAGGTAAGAAGTGCCGTAAGAAAGGTTCAACGACGCACCAAATTTATCGTCGTTGTTGTAACCAAAAAAACCGGAGTAGGAGCCATCGGTTTCCTCACCTAAAGCCCCTTGAATAGCTTCTACTTTACCCACAGCAGTAAAACCGTCTTCCAATAAAAACGGGCGATTGGTTTTCAGGTTAATGGTACCTGCTAAGCCACTCACTACATTTTTGGCTTCTGCCGATTTAAATACTTCAATGCCTGACACCATCGTCGAGGGAATATCGGCAAAGTTGGGCGATACGGTGGTGATAGAGCCTGCCGCCAACATTTGCTCGCCATTGAGCGTAGTGGTGACATTGGAGTTACCGCGAATGTTTACGCCAGTACCTTCGCCGCCAGTACGCGTAATTTGAATGCCAGGTACGCGTTGCAATGAGTCAGCGATAGTCGCATCGGGTAATTTACCGATATCGGTTGCGGTAATCGCATCAACCACCGAGCTGGCATTGCGCTTGGTATCGATAGATTGCATGACGGAGTTGCGTATTCCGAGTACAACCACTTCTTCAACGTTGTTTGGTGAATTTTCTTGTACTGCGTCCTGCGCGAGTACAATACCAGCGGGGTACAGGGTTGCGAGTGCAACCCCTACGGACAGAAGATTGTTTTTAAATAAATGTTTTGGGAAAGACATAATTCGTTCCTGTTTTAAATTCGTTTACCTGGGAGCCTGAATTAACCTGATGGGTAGCGCTCCGCGGAGCGCTACCAATTTGTCAGTTGTTTAGTTATTCAAAGCTAACGTCATCGATGTAGTAACTTGATTCTGTCGCACTGTTGACTGGCCCCATAAAGCGCACACCAAAGCCACTCAATTCGCCGCCCATAGTGGAAATATCCAGCGTCAGGTCAGCACTGCCATTGACCAGTGCAACCGCACCACCATCTTTCCAGGCGTAGTCTTTATCCTTAGCGAACAATTGCACTTGTGTGGTGTTGCCTGTGTTAGCGGCATGCACAGAAATTTTTAGCGTGGTGACATCACCTAATAACACTCCGCCAGTTGGATAAATTTGCAGAATGATATTGTCGTCACCGTTTTGTAGTTGCGTGGTTCCAGCAAGAGCAAGTCCGCCTGATTTGCTCCACTCACTTGCCAAATGGATTCCCGCTTCTGGCGACCAGTTTTTCTGGAATTCCCACTTGCCTGTGCCCTCAAAATCGTAAACCACCTCATTATCTAATTTGACGGTATCGATATAGAAACCAGCAGCAGTGCTGGTGATATCAAAGCCTTCAAATTGCACGCCAAGACCTTGCAATGTAGTAAGTGCAGAAACATCAATTTGCAGTGTGGCATTACCGGTTGCAGAGACTGCACCGGAATCCAACCACTCCCAGTTATCGCCATGTTTCACAAATAATTTGGCAGTGGTACCCGCACCGGCATTGGCAGAGTGAGCAACCAAAGTGAGGGTTTGTTTGCTGGACACATCAATTCCACCGGTAGGGTAGGCTTGCAGTATCACGCTGTTGGGCGCATTTTCTTTGGTTAAATCTTTAATTAAACCTAAAGATCGGCTGCCCGTGTTTTTCCAATTGCCTGAGAGGGTCGCGCCTGCAGTTGCAGCCCAGTTCACTTGGCCTTCCCACGGAGAAATTGCCGGTTCAAAGTCATAGAGCACTGCATCGTCCAGCATGACTTTATCGATCGCAAACGTAGCCATGGTGCTGGTTGGGTCAAAACCTTCGAACTGCACGCCAATACCCTGAAGCTTTTCCAGTGCAGATACATCAATCGTCAAGATTACATCGCCTGCGGTAGACACCGCGCCTGAATCAACCCAAGCCCAATCATCGCCGTGTTTTACAAACAATTTTGCGGTGGTGTTAGTACCAGCGTTGGCCGAGTGGGCGACCAGTGTGAGTGTTTGTTTGTCAGCGACATCAATACCGCCAGGAGGATAGGCTTGCAGTACAACACTGCCAGGTGCATTCACTGTGCTCAGGTTTTTGGTCACCGATAATGCATGCCCACCTTGGGCGGCCCAACCGCTGGACGCCATTGCACCAGGCACATCACCCCAATTGATTTGTGCGCCCCAACCAGAAACAGAAAGTTCAAAACCATCGTACAAACCAGCTTCTACTTTCGCGCGGCCACCGGGAACATCATCCAGATTCAATGTGCCTTCAAATTCATAGCTGGCTTTTACCTCAGCGGCGTCGGCATTTTGCGGCCCGTATTCGCTGCTACCTTCAGAACTCCAAGTTACAAAGTAAGCCCACCATGCATTTTGTTGTTGCATTAAGGCGATATCAGGAACTGTTCCGGTTTCAGTGAGTGCAATTAATTTTTTGCCATCAAAACGATCTTTCAATGTGGTGAATTGTGTTTTGAATGGATTGCCTGCGTTTTTGCCATCGTAGCCGTCATAGCCCACGATATCGACGTAAGCATCGCCCGGATACCAATCGGCACTCAGTGAGCCTGCGGCGGTATAAACCCAAATCAAATTATTAAGTTGATGCACTTCAGTAAAACGTTGATACATCAATTGCCACAACGCTTTCAATGATGCCGCATCAGATGCGCCCCACCAGAACCAACCGCCTTCTGCTTCGTGAAGTGGACGCCACAACAAGGGAATATCAGCATCTGCAAATTTTTTCAATTCAGCAGCGATATCATCCATATCAGAAATCAATGCTTGATAATCAGCGCTGTTTTGATCAGCCAAAGCATTTTTTAAATTGAAGTTGGTGGCGGTGGTGTAGAAACCGGAGTACCAAGCAGTGCTACCGCTACCGCTGCAGTTGGAATCTTTTAATTGGGTCGGTGAGTTCCAGTGCCAAAGTGGAGAGAGAATCACATTTTTGGTGTTGTGCTCGCTGATCATGTCTTCGCTGAGGAAGCCGGGTTCTGCTCCACAGTTAATACGTGAGCTGGAGTAATCCATCAAATCAAAAGCAACAATTGCAGGTGATTGTCCGCCAGTCATTTCAGTCACTTTGTTAAAATCACGCAGACCGGTTTTATTGCCCAGATCGTTGTAATCCATATATTCAGTTTGGCCGCTCAGTGTTTTTGCACCGTAGCTGCTAACCAAAAATGTCATTACGTCTTTAGTGGCTGCTGTTGCGTTTGCATTTACCAGTGTCGGTGCAACGGCTAAAGGTTTGGTCGGTTGTGGGGCGGGAATTAATAAAATGCTGTCGATGCGGTAGTAGTTCCAGCCACCGCCAATTTCGATGCTGTTGTCGCCTTCATTAATTTTAATGACATCAACACGCGCATTGTTCCAGCTGCTGGTAGCAAGAAATTGCACGCTGGCATCAACACCATTGGTTTTCACTACGGCTTCTTTTCCACCGTAAGATGCAGGAATGGCATATCGTACAAACAACGTGTAAAAACCAGCGCCAATCGTTTTGTCGCCAACCGTGCTACCAGAAGGGATTTGATAAATGACTTTGGCACCGGGGGTGATATCGGCAGTGTGAGAACCTACAGCACCGGTGATGTAATTGGAACCATTGTTCACCAGTGTTGCGCCGCCAACCAGCGTTGAGAACGCCGTATCTTCCGCTTCAAGAGTGATAATGACAGCAGGGTCATACACCAGAATTTCAATCTCATCGACCAGCGGGTTGCCGCTCGCGTCGTTAATAATGTTGTCGGCACTGTCGCGTGCCGAAATGCGGAATTTAAAGGTTTCCAATCCATCTACATCGGGTGAGGGAAAGGTCAGGTTGGGGGTAGTCCAATCGCTAACACCGGTAATAGGTGTACCGCCAATTTGTTCCCACCTTACGGCTTGGGTTGTAACAGTACCTACCAAGCGGCCAGACAAGGTAATGGTTTGGCCTTTCTCATATTCGGCATTGTCCCCTGCGATGACGCCCAGCGGTCGAGTTTCGGGAACGTAAGTCACGTCGTCATTATTGATTTTTGATCCGTTTCCACCTCCGCAGGCGGGAAGCAGTCCGAGACATAGCGATGTGAATAACAGTAGATTCACTCGCGCTAGGGTTTTTACTATGAGCATTGGTCACCTCAATTGTTTATATGGTTATAGATATTTGGATTTCTTCCTTGGGCGTGCGAAAGCAAAGAATGACTAGTGACTGAAGGTATTGTCATTAGTGGGACGTTGAATGGGTAATAACACAGCCCGTAAACATTTCATGTGTAATCGATTACATTTTAAAATGTGGCCGAGAATTTTTTTTTGATTTTTTTTGCCAGTCTCAAGTGGGCAAGGTGGCACCGATAAATATTATTATTAATTATCAATGGTTTATATCCTTATTCTGATGATGGTTCCTTATGTAGTAATTCGGAGACATGGTGTTTCTCTATGTAACCGGTTACTTTTTTGTTACTGATTGTTACGCAGATTTCAAAAGGCGGACAATCAGTATCTCCAGTATTGTGCCGTTCGGAAGCGAAAACCGCCTTTTGTAACAACAAAAAGCGGCGTTTTTAACTGATCCGAAATTTGAAAACTAAATCGCTGGGATATCTACCCAAAAGCGGATGTCGTCCGTTTCATGACCGCTTAAGTTGTTGTAAGTCCACTCGTAACCGATTTTGAAGTTATTGATGTCTTGCGTATTGGGGTTGCTCAAACCTGTAGAGCCATTGCGGTGGCCGGCAAACCAGCTATCGCCAAAGTAACTGCGACAAGTGTTGTACACAGTCACGTCCAAACTGCGGTCATTGTTCATCGCGGCGGATACTGAATAATCATTCGCGCCCAGACCTCTCCATGCAGAGTAGCACTGGCGCATCATGCCCCAGTTCTGCTTGGTGGCACCGGCGTTAAAGGCATCACCGGATTTACCATCGCCATAGGTGTAGTTGGTGTCCATCATTTCGGTTTCCATCATTGCAGAGGCTAGGAACCGGCGGTCAGCGCCAGCGTTTTTGTAGGCCACTTTATTGGCTCCCAGGCCGGATACGGTATAGCAACCGCAACTCATACCGCTTGGGCAGGACAGGCTAGTTGGGCAGCTTCCGCTAGTGCTGGTAGTGCCTGATGAGCTGGAGCTTGCCACTGTGCTGGGACACGAGTTGTAACCCACACAGCTTTGGTTGTTCTCCCAGCCCCAGCCGGTTGCTTGGGAAGTGCAGAGTGCATAGGTGGTGCCATACCAATCGCATTGCGCGGCTTGGGATGAAAAGGTGACGCAGCTTAGAAAAACGAATGAGATAAAAGCGAATAACTTTTTCATAGAAATCACTCCAGATTAGCGTCGTTATTAATGGCGCGCTAGGGTACTCACGGGCATTCATTTCCCAGGGAAAGATGAGTTAGCGCGCAGGATGATGAGATAGAAACAAATCGCTGTTGTGATGACTTACTTTTATTGTTGTGTTTCAGCCCGTGGGCTGCGCGAGGTTGCTTTTTGGGGCAAGCCAAGGGAATGCTGGCATAAATTGTAACCGATTACAACAAAACCTAATCTACAATATTAAGTAATAAGCTGAAATTACGGGGTTTAGGCAATTAAGTATTTAAAGAAGTACTTGAATTATGTATACGGTTACATTAATCTTTTTTTGAGTTGTGGTTTTTATCGGGTGATAATGGCGTCACTTGTTGGATTCCACCTCTAGAACGTAGTTATCGTGTTGTTTAGCTCCGCTTTGCGGAGCTTTTTTTAGGTGGCGCCTGTTTTCTTCGGTGCTGGCCCGGTGCTTTTGCGGATAATAAATTCCGTCGGCAGTACGCATTCGCGCTGGCTTAGGGGTTCGCCGTTGATGACTTTTAACAGCATGTCCATCGCCATCTTGCCCATTTCTTCAGCTGGTTGCGAAATCGTGGTCAGGCTTGGGTCGGAATACTTGGCGTAGGCGATATCGTCAAAGCCGGTGACTGAAATATCTTCCGGAATACGAATACCTTGATTTTTCAACGTCTGCATCGCGCCAATTGCCATTTCATCGTTCATCGAAAAAATTGCGGTAGGGCGCACTTTCATATTGCAGAACTGGAAGGCGGCGTTGAGGCCGGACCACATGGTGAAATCGCCTTCGGCAATCAAATCTTTTTCAAAGGGGATGCCCGCCTCCGCAATCGCTTCTTTATATCCCTCCAGACGGTCAATGGCGTGGGGGTTATCTTTTAGGCCGGAAATAACACCGATGCGTTTGTGCCCGAGCGAAATCAAATAATTCACCATGGTTTTGGCGGCGGCGCGGTTATCGATACGGATTGCCGGGCCGGTAGTGTATTCGCAGCCGCAGGCATTCACGCAGGGGATGTCCGGCGGGATATTGTTCTGACTTTTTTCCAAACTGGGGCGCAGCTGCACTATGCCGTCGGCAAGGCGGGTTTCTACGCGGCGGATGTAATCCATTTCGAGTTCGGGGTCGCCGCGGGTATCGCCCAGCAGTACTGCATAACCCTTTTGTTGCGCGCGGTCTTCCAGCGCACGAATAAAGAGTGAATAGAAGGGGTTGACTATATCTGGCACGAGTACCATCACGGTCACTACTTCATAGCTGCGGGTTGAGCGAAAGTTTCGCGCAAGCATATTTGGGTGATAGCCAATCTGTGAAATGGCGTTGTGAACTTTGTTAAGACTTATAGTTGAAACCATTTCTGGGTTGCTCAAAGCGCGTGACACGGTGGCGATTGAAACACCAGCCAAACGAGCGACATCGCGAATATCCGACATAGAAAACGACCTTTATAAGGTGACGCAAGAGCAGGCGAAGATTACGTTTGATAAGAAATTTGCATGTTTTCTGAAAATCTACTTCGCCCCCTCATCGGGAGACTAGCAAAAGCTAATGTAATCGGTTACATTTGTGAAGTGGTTTTCATAAGATTGTCACGAAATTTTGTTTCGTTGGCGCTCGATTTCATCTGCAGTGTGATCAAAATCTCAATCACTATGGCTGTCGCAGCGCCACTGACCTACTTGATGAATCTGGAAAGCTATTTCACCAACCCTATGCGATGGTGCTGAAAGGCACGGGCGGCAAATATTTCCTATGCACTAAGCAAATTTTTTGCAGCATGGATCTGTAGAGAGATGATTTTTTTAGATCTGTAACCGGTTACTTTTTGGTCTGAAAAGACTGTGTAAGTGCTGAATTAATGTGAATTTCACAGAGTGGAGTTATCAAACATGAGTCGTTTTAATGAAAAAGCCAAAGCCTTACTGCAACAGCACGAAGCTTTGGTAACAAAAAAGAATACAGTGAAAGCTTCCGGTAACGGCATTTACGATTGCTATGACAACCCGATTCTCACCGCAGAGCATGCTCCGATATTCTGGCGCTATGACCTGAATGAAAAAACCAATCCGCACTTGATGGAGCGCCAAGGGGTTAACGCTGCATTTAATTCCGGTGCGATGCTGTGGAATGGAAAATATATTTTGGCGGTGCGTGTGGAAGGTGTGGATCGCAAATCCTTTTTTGCGATTGCTGAAAGCCCCAATGGCATCGACAATTTTCGCTTCTGGGATTATCCCATCACCCTGCCGGAGACAGATCGCCCCGACACCAACGTGTATGACATGCGTTTGACCCAGCATGAAGATGGCTACATCTACGGTTTGTTCTGCACCGAGCGCAAAGATTTAAATCACCCGAATGACACTTCAGCTGCAGAAGCGCAGTGCGGTATCGCGCGCACCAAAGATTTGGTTACCTGGGAACGTTTACCGGATTTGATTACCCATTCCGGCCAGCAGCGCAATGTAGTGCTGCACCCGGAATTTATCGATGGCAAATACGGTCTGTTCACGCGCCCGCAAGATGGCTTTATCAGTGTCGGTGCCGGTGGTGGTATCGGCTGGGGGCTGGTAGATGACATGGCCAACGCCGAGGTGAAGTCGGAAGTGATTGTGGACGGCAAGGTTTATCACACCATCAAAGAAGTGAAAAACGGCCAAGGGCCTGCGCCGATTAAAACGGCAGAGGGTTGGTTGAACCTCGCGCACGGTGTGCGCAACACCGCTGCCGGTTTGCGTTATGTGCTTTACATGTTCATGACGGAGTTGGAGCGCCCGTGGGTAGTTACGCATCGCCCGGCCGGGCATTTTATTGCACCACACGGCGCTGAGCGGGTAGGCGATGTTTCTAACGTAGCCTTTTCCAATGGCTGGATCGTGAATGAAAACCATGAGGTATTTATTTACTACGCCTCATCCGATACGCGTATGCATGTAGCGACATCCACTGTAGAAAAGCTTGTCGATTACTGCAAAAACACCCCGGAAGACGGTCTGCGTTCAGCCGCTTCGGTCGCGGTGCGCAACGAATTGATCAGCGCGAATTTATCCATCCTGAAAGCGTTGGTGTAGTTGATGGATCACTCGGTGTTAGCGACGCGCGCAGCAATGTATTCCACAGATCATGCAGCGTTATTGCAACAGGAATTTCGTTCGGAATTAATTGCAATTGCCAACTGGTGGGCGACGCATTCGCCCGACCAGGAGCGCGGTGGTTTTTATGGCGAAATTGATGCGCATAATCATCCCGTAAAAGAGGCGAGCAAAGGGATTATTTTAAATGCGCGCATCCTGTGGTTTTTTAGCGAGGTTGCACAAGAGCTGGATGACCCTCGCTATCGCGAATGTGCGATGCGCGCTTACGATTATATCGTTGCCCATTTTTTTGATGCCGAGTTCGGCGGCGTTTACTGGGAACTGGATGCAAGCGGAAATCCCCTCAATACAAAAAAGCAAATCTATGCGCAGGCATTTACTATTTATGCGTTGGTTGCCTATTTTCAGTTAACCAAAAATGATGCCGCACTTGCGCGTGCTTTGGAGTGTTTTGAGTTGGTGGAGCGCTACGGTATCGATGGCGTCAATCAAGGTTATCTGGAAGCTTTTACGCGCGAATGGATGGCAATTGACGACTTGCGCTTAAGTGAAAAAGATTTGAATTATCCCAAATCGCAAAACACCCATTTGCATATTCTTGAAGCCTATACCACCTTGCATCAGGCGCATCCTGCACGGGAAATAAATGCAGCGCTCAGAGACAACATTGAGATGTTTGATCAGTACATGATTGATCGCAGCAATCATCACCTGCGCATGTTTATGGATTTGCAGTGGAATGATTTTTCGCCCGGCTATACCTATGGTCATGATATCGAAGCCAGTTGGTTAATTGCCAAAGCACTTGAATCACTGGGCGATGAAGACTACACGCAAACATTGACGCCCACACTGATAAAGCTCGCTGAGGTCACCCTACAAGAGGCAGTGGGCGATTACGGGCAGGTGATTGACTCCTACGACTTTGCTACCAATGCAATCAATGGCGATACCGTATGGTGGGTGCAAGCTGAAGCGTTGGTAGGTTTTTTATACGCTTACACCACCACTGATGATCAGCGCTATTACGCTGCTGCAAGCAATGTGTGGGAATTTATCAAGCAGTACCAAATTGACCAACAAAATGGCGAATGGTTTTGGTTATCCAATCTGGATGCGCCAGATCAGAATTGCTATTACAAAGCTGGCTTTTGGAAATGTCCTTATCATAACGGGCGCGCGATGATTGAAGCAATTTGCTTTTTGAGTCGGATCTAACGTAATTTGGAGTGTGTTAGTGATTTCTGTGTGAAATTGCAGAGCTACTGGCTAGCTAATGTAAACGGATGCTGTGAAAATATTTCAGTATTTCAGTATTTCAGTATTTCAGTATTTCAGTATTTCAGTATTTCAGTATTTCAGTATTTCAGTATTTCAGTATTTCAGTATTTCA
>NZ_BBUL01000066.1 GCF_000953825.1 Cellvibrio sp. OA-2007
TCCATAATTGCTCCGGTTGCTTTCGGCTGGAGCGATAGCCGAGTGGGATTTTCACCCACGGGGAAAGCGCCGCCTTATCACGGCGCACGCCAAAAACAGATATCTCCGCCCACAATCACATCAAACTTGCTTAAATCTGCTTTTTTCATCGATGCCATTGCGCCTTGGCGCGTTTTTATCGCCACACCATTCAGTTCGGCTTGCACATCTAAAAAAGCAAAAACATGATCATCTACATCCAACCCAGTGACTGCATGGCCCGCATTGGCTAAATAAATAGACGTGGGACCCCACCCGCAACCTACATCCAAGATACGGCTTTTTTTCTTTAACGGGTTATGGGTAAAGTAATCCATCAACAAATAACTGGAGTCCCAGTGTTTGTCACCATGCACACTAGGATTATGTTCTTTTTTTAGGTTTTTAATTGCACGACTTTTTTCGGTATACAGCCAAATACCATAAGTATGAAATGTATTTTTTGCTGGAGGGGCTAATAATTCTGGCACTATGTCATCTCACTCGTAATTAGGCTTGAATAAATTCGCTTAATAGGACTGTAGATACTATGACAAAATTAAGACAATTATGTGACCATATTCAAGAATAAAAAAAGCCGCAGAAAATTCTGCGGCTTTCACTCACACTATTATTTCATCCCTAGCGTTAAACCCTACGCCTTGCCAACATAACGGCTAACAAACCAATCACCCACAAGAACCCCATACCCGATTCAGAAAGCTGTGTGATTGCACTGCCCGACCCAAATAGAAAAAGATTCGACAACCCACCGCCGCGGCCATCCAGATCTTTGTAGTTAAAACTGCCACTTGTGGCTCCCGGCGTTATCGACCACGCAAAATAGTCTGGGTCGCCATTACCGTGACCAACGTGCATGGTAATTACCGCCAATCCATATGTAGACCAAAAACTGCTATCAAGACTCCAAGTTCCCGCAACATTATTTCCACCCCAGCTGCCACTGGTCAATGCAACAGTGAATAGATCGTTTGTGCCATTGCCCGTCAGCTCGCCCTCTTTAACCCAGAGGCCACCAAACAGTGTGGATACCTGTGCAGGGCTGTGAATATTTTCATCATTGCCGGTCAGGCAAATTACCGCGGAATCAAGAGTTGCCACCCGTTCAGTAGTTGGCAGACAGGTCACCGGAGTTGCCATTGTCGCCGCAGCCCAACAACCTGAGCAAATTACTGCCAAGGCCAATTTCCATAATCTAGTCATAATCATGCCCCTTTATGAATTGAGACGTGCATCACATCAACAGGAGCAATTTCAATGCCGTCGCCGAAATCATCATCTAAATCAGCTCCTTAGAACAGAAGGACGCGCCACTTTGGCGCGTAAAATAGCTAAAACGTCAAAAATATCGACATTTTGACGCCACATATTCGTCAAAAAAATGTCAACTTCTATAAACCTGTTGGCCTGCAATAGCGCCTAACGCATACTTTGCAACCCCGATCCACGGCAGAGTTAAGATATGAACCTCTTCAAACGATTTTGCTTTTGGCCAACATTTTTTATCGCCCAGTTGATAGGGCTGGCACTCGTAAGCTGGCGCTTGCTTGCGCAATTTCACTTTGCTTATCCGCTCGGTTATCAATTGTTAAATCTGAATCAGCATATAACCCAATATGCGCCGCTCAATCGCTATAAAGAGGACTTTGAATTCACTTCCGCCAGTGAACATTGGCGTTTATTTGGTGAGATTAGTGATGCAGTGCATACCAGCGGCAAGGGTTTAGCGCAGATTAGTTACACCTTAAAAAACGGCCAGTTAACTGCACTGATGCACGAAGCTGAAATTATTCACCTGCAGGATGTGGCTAACTTAATCGATCGATTTTATTTCATTGGAATTCTAAGTTTATTGTTATGGGCCAGTTTGATTGCCATTGCCCATCAACAAAAGCTACAACTGCCATCGCTTAAAAAAATCTTACTGGGTTTTTTGGCAGGCTCACTGTTAGCTTCTGTCATTCTTGTTGCCATAGGCCCAACCGCTGTTTTTTATTGGCTACATGAGCAGATATTTCCCAATGGTCACCAGTGGTTTTTTTATTATCAAGATTCGCTAATGACCACCTTGATGAAAGCACCAGATATTTTTGCGTTTATCGCAATCGTTTTACTTAGCCTGCTTCTGCTGCTGTGGTGTGCAAGCCTCTATGGCATTAATCACTTTCTGCAACGCACAACGAGCAGAGCATTCAGGGCGAAAACGCGGAAATAATGGCAAGCGAGTAGCATTGTTACAGAAAATTAATGGTAATGAATATCAAATGCGATTAAAATGCGCACGATTAAACGTATCATTTGCATTATAAAATCACATTTAACAGCCAGACTAAGGATTCGCTATGCGTAAAACGCTCATTGTCACCTTGCTCAGTAGCCTACTCACCTTGCCAGCTCATGCAGACGAAAATCTTTTTGGTTATATCAAAGGCGCTGAAGTTCTGCCGGATGGCGCATTGGAGTTTTATCAAGTCGTCACGCAGCGCTCCGATAAAGGCGTAGGAAAATACACGGCGTATAACACTGAAACAGAATTAGAGTACGGCGTAAGCGATCGCTTCACTATAAAAGGCGAACTTAAAGGCCAAGCGATTGATACATCAGGATTGTTGATTGATGCCTATATGCCTGGCGATGAAAAATACGGTTTGAAATTTCAAGGCGTAGAGATTGCGGGAAAATATAATTTTCTCAGCCCAGCGTTGGATGACTTCGGCTTGTCGGTCACTACCGGTTTGGATTATTTAGTGCTGGATCCTCATTCGGGGCGCGATAAGGATACAGTGAGTATCGATCTGGAACTTGAACTGCAAAAATATTTTATGGAAGGCCAATTAATTTGGGCGGCCAACTTTGGTACTGAAGCAACACGTGCAAAACGTAAACCCATTGATAATCTGCCGGAAGATTTTGAATGGCCTACCGGCATGGAAGTAGAAATTGAATTTTGGGCAGGTACTGGTTTGAGCTATCGCTTTGTGCCCAATTGGTTTATCGGTGTAGAAACACTGTACGAAACCGAATACGAAACTGAAGTTGCGATGGAGCGGCAGTCACTTTTTGCTGGTCCAAGTTTGCATTACGGCGGCGCGGACTATTGGTTCACACTGACCTACTTTGACCAAATCAGTGGCGGCGGAGAGGGCTTTGATGGCCAACCTGATGGCTTACACCTGATTGAAAAAACCGAACAGGAAATTCGCTTCAAACTTGGCCTGAATTTCTAATTAACAGTCTATTCCCTCATTAAAAACTATGCCTCGCTTAAACGAGGCATAGGAGGATTATTCCATGCGTAATATTCCCGGTTTTATTAGCTTACCACTCGCGCTCATTGCACCCGCAGTGATAGTAAACGCTGCTCACGCGGAAGATTATTTATCGATTGCACAAGCACAGAAAGTATTATTTCCCAACGCTAGCATTTTTTTAGAATCGGCCATTCATTTGTCTGATGAGCAGCGCGCGCAGATTAAAAAAATCGCCGGGGTGCGCCAACGAAACCCAATCCAACAAAATTGGCGCGCTGAACAAGACGGAAAATTACTCGGTTATTTTCTTGTCGATGATGTCATCGGTAAACACGAATTTATTAGTTATGCCGCAGCCATTTCGCCCGATGGCAAAGTGATCGGTATAGAAATTTTAAGTTACCGCGAAACCCACGGCGGTCAGATTCGCAAACCCGAATGGCGACAATATTTTTCTGGGAAGACCTTGAACGATAAATTTAAACTCAACAAGGACATTCCCAACATCAGCGGCGCAACACTCTCTTGCCGCAATGTGACAGACGGCGTTAAACGCCTGCTCGCTATTCATAAAATTGCACTTACCCAAGCCTAAGCAATGCTAAAACGCATGCGCCCATTGCTCGGCACGTTTGTCGAAATTCAACTTGTCGATACTGGGGCGCTCGCAGAAAATCAATATCAGGATGTGCTCTCTGGCGCTTTTTCTGCCATAGAACAAATTCACAACCTGCTTAGCTTTCATCAACACTCTAGCGATTTGTCGCGTTTAAACTCTGCGCAAAATCAGTGGGTGCCACTGCACCCTCTCAGCATTCAATGTTTGAAGCTCGCACGGGCATTAACCCGCATCAGCAAAGGCACATTCAATTGCACACTGGGCAAAGCGATTGTTGATAAAGGGGCGCTGCCCGCGCCGGATTACATCAATACGCGCAGTGATTGGCTCAGCATTGGCAATTGGGACGATATTGAAATACAAACACAACAAGCGCGCTTACGGCGGCCGGTGTTGATTACGCTGGATGGTATCGCCAAAGGTTTTGCGGTTGATATAGCAATTCGATACCTGCAACACCAAGGGGTAGCATCCGCGTGGATTAATGCAGGGGGCGATATTCGGGTGTATGGTAGTGCGATTATACCGATCAGTATTAAGGATCATCTGGGGCAACTGCATACAATGGGCGGCCTGCAAAATGCCGCGCTGGCGACATCAACAACACATGCGTCTGCACAATATCCGGGGCTTGTATTAGGTAATAATGCAGAGCCTGTAGCAGCGGGAACCTGGAGTGTTATTGCCAATAGTGCATGGCGTGCAGATGCGCTCACCAAAGTTGCGGTGAATTTAGCGGAACATGAGCGCGGCGATTGTCTGCGTAAATTGGGTGGCAACTGGATTACACTTGCGACAGATACACCATCAAGCGCTACATTTCCACGCCAACAACTGTCAGAATAGCGCCCTTTATTGACATGCAACCCTGTTAAGGCTCATGAAAAAATCACGTATCAGTTTATGGTTAATTCTTCTGGCAGTCGCCATTACCGGCATTGCGCTTTTTTTTCTCGCCCCCGCGACTGAAGATGACTTCCCTCACCCGCTCAATGGCTTATTCCGCGAACTGCATGGTGTGAGTGCTATGCTTGGGGTATTTATTTTTGGCTATTTATTTGCGGATCACGTACAAAAAAAATTACCCAAAAAAAAGCGCCATTGGGATGGTTACCTGCACCTGAGCATATGGACTTTACTTATTGTTAGCGGTTTATTGCTGTACTACCCGCAGGATCTATTGGAAGTATTCAATATTGCCGATATCCATTTATGGCTCGGTGTCGCTCTCTGCTTGATATTCCCACTGCATTTTTGGCGTAAAGCTATTATTCGTTCTCTGAAACCAACCACGCCTAATCGTCCTACCTCGTAAAATTAAGAAGGTAGTTTAACCAGAGCGGATAAAAATCCGCTCCAACTTAAAGCTTGATTAAACATTGCTGTTTGGCGCTAGCCTCCCCGGCCAACAACAACTCTACACCCAGCAGTGATTGCTGCGGCAAAAATGTCAGCGGTGCATTGCCACAAATCGCATCCATAATATTTTTATAGTAATGCTCATAGCAACCGAGCTGACCTGGAATACTGATTCGTTTTGCCTCACCTGGATTGTGCGTGTGCAAAATACCGTAATTATCTTCACCGGGTTGTGCCCAGCCGGACATACCAGGAATGATGCCGCGCATCATTTGGCCTTCTTGCACATCTTGCCCGAATTTTAAAAAAGAACCTTGATCGCCGTGAATCGCAACAGTTGCGCCTTTTTCACTCACGTAGGTACTGGAGCGCAGTATTACGCGCATATCCTCATAGTGAAACTGCACATTGAAATAATCGGTTGAACCTTCGCTGCGGCGCAGGCTGCGCATATCGGCATAGACGGCATTGGGTTTACCGAATAGACACAGCATGGAATCCACCATATGAATGCCTAAATCAAACCAGGTGCCGGCGCCGGGGAGATTATCTTCTTTCCATTTTTTGTGGGTGATGTTGGTGCGGTAGCGATCGTAATGCCATTCCACTTCAACAATGCGCCCGAGCGCTCCTGATGCAATAATTTTTTGCGCATCCAAGTGATCGCTTTCCAAACGTTTATTTTGAAACACAGAAAGAATCTTTTGTTGCCGTTCGGCCAATGCAATTAATTCATTGCCTTCCGCAAGGCTTAGCGTAAACGGTTTTTCTACCACCACATGTTTACCCGCCAGCAATGCCGCTTTGGTCATAGGGTAGTGAAACTCATTGGGGGTATTAACGACGATTAAATCAATATCCGGATTGGCGAGAATTTCATCAAACGTTTTGACAATATTAACCTGCGGATAATCTGCCAATGCCGTAGGTTCGCTGCGCTGTAAAATACTGTGGAGTTGTAAGCCTGTTTCGGCGGTGATTAGCGGTGCGTGAAATACTTTGCCCGACATCCCATAAGAACAGAGTGCAACATTGAGCATAAAATTTTCCAGCTAAAAAATTAATAATGTAATTGTTAGTCCGCACGTGCACGGGGTTTTAACTTGATATACACACGGCGTTTTACCCGCGCGACAAGCTGACCGTTATTATCTTTAATATCAACCAGAAACTCCGGTACGTATTTTTCGCCGTTGGCTGTTTTTGCGCGGATATCGTTGAGAATTTCATCGGTCAGCAGAAACTGTGCATGCACATGGGTTTTACCGGGGGCGATGTAATCTATTTCAGCATGTTTATCCCAGACAAAATAATCGCGCCCGAGGTTGTGCATAATCATCAACATATACCAAGGGTCAGTCATGGACATAAGGCTGCCACCGTATTGGGTGCCGACATAATTGCGGTTGTACCAACGCAGTTTTAAGGTCACATGTGTTTCTTTATAGTCTGGTGTGAGATGGGTGACTTTAATACCAGTAAAAAATAGTGGCGGCCATAAATTAACGCCAAATTTAAATACACTTGCTTTCATGTTTGAATTCCATGAAGTGCTAACGTGAATAGGATTCACGGTGTTATTGCTGAGACACGCCGTGAACCCATCCATGGGGGCTCATCTTCGACATCCATGTCTCAGATGGTCTCAGCAATAACACCGCAAGTCCTCTGCTAATTCAGAATCGTTCTACGTTTTTAAAGCACCCGCTTGCGCGGGATTATTACCACCCCATCATCGCGGCAATCGACATAAGCTGAGATGCCGTAGACTTTTTCCAAATTGTCGGTGGTGAGCACATCAATCGGTTGACCATCTGCCACAATTTTTCCGTTTTGCAATAAGATCAAACGCGAACAAAAACGTGCCGCTAAACTTAAATCGTGCAATGCAGTTAAAACTGCACCACCGCGCTGCGCATGTTCGGCGAGTAATTCCATCACATGTAATTGATGGTAAGGATCAAGCGCTGCGATGGGTTCATCGGCGAGGATAATTTGCGGTTCGCCAGCAAAAACCCGCGCTAACAACGTGCGCTGCAATTCGCCGCCCGATAGTGTGGTGACAATGCGCTGGCGCAGCGGCTGCAATTCGGTAATGCTGAGCGCATGTTCAATGGCTTGTTTGTCTTGCGGTGATTTTCCGCTCATAGGTGTGTGCCAAGGCGCGCGACCGAGGCCAACCAAATGTTCAACTTGTAACGGCCAAGCCGGCGTTTCCTGCTGCGGTAAATAAGCGAGCAACTGCGCGCGTTCACGGCCAGAAAATTGCGCCAATAATTGCGGCGGCTGATTATTGCTAGCTAAGTGTACTTGACCGGAATCTGCATCCAATAACCCTGCCATCACCCGCAGCAATGAACTTTTACCTGCGCCATTGGGGCCGATTAAACCGACTAATTCGCCTGCGTGTAACTGCAAACTGGCGTTGTTTACAATCGCATTGCCGTCGCGTACCAGCGACACTTGTTGCGCACTGAGGCTGACAGGTTGCGCACTGAGGCCGATAGGTTGGGCATTATCTGTTGTCATTTTTACGCCCACCGCGAACGGGTTTTAAGAATTAATAATAAAAAAAACGGGCCGCCGAGCAGTGAGGTCACTACACCTAATTTTAATTCGCGCGCGCTATCAAATTGGCGCACCAGAATATCGGCAAGCACTAATAACAGCGCACCGCCGAGGGCACTAGTGAACATTAATCGCCCCGGTCTATAACCCACTAAAGGGCGCAGTAAATGCGGAATAATTAACCCCACAAAACCAATACTGCCACTCACCGCCACACAGGCGCCGACACTGATCGCAATGCCCAATAATAAAATGCCGCGCTCGCGATGGTTATTAAAACCAAGTGAACGGGTGCTTTCTTCGCCGAGACTTAACGCGTCTAAAAACCGGCTGCGGCTGAGCATTAGCAGCCAGCCAATCACTGCCAGCGGCAACGCCATATGCACATGATCCCAATGGCGATTAACCAGTGAACCCATCAACCAAAAAATAATTTCCTGCATCGCATACAAGCTCGGTGCAAAATTTAATGCAACTGCAATTAAGGCACCGGTAATAGAGCTGATCGCCACACCGGCGAGAATTAACGCGAGCATACTGCTGTGCAAACCCGCCAATACATATACCAGCAGCAGAGACAACAATGCTCCCGCAATCGCCGCACTCGGCAGCCAATACCAAGCCGCTGCCGCCGCGCCAAAATACAACACCCCCACCGCGCCCAATGCCGCACCGCTGGTAACACCGAGCACTCCCGGGTCGGCCAGCGGGTTGCGCAATAAGCCTTGCATAGCGGCACCGGCCATGCCGAGTGTTGCGCCGACAATAATGGCCAGGCATAAACGCGGCAGCCGAATTTGCCCGAGAATGGTTGCCGCCAAACTTTGTTCGCCCTGCCAGATATCCGTAAAACCTTGCAGCAGCGGAATACTCGCCGCACCGCTGTTAAGCGATAAAACCGCCGCCGCGATAATCGCGCCGAGCAAGCTCAGGGTTAATGCAGTAAACGATTTTTTTAGTTGCACAATTTTCTCTTTGTCTATTTCACTTCTGAACTGAGTTCGCCAATTGCTGTTTCAGTGCGATAGCAACATCGCCCAATACCGAGGTGGCGCAGCCCGATAAACCCGCCGGTAAGCGCACAATGGTAAATTCCGCATTAGCCAATGCCGGGTGCGCTAAATATTCCCGTGCCAGAGAAAAACCTTCGGCATTACTCGCTTCAATAATTAATATTTGCGGTTTGGCGCTGAGCAATAATTCCAAATCGAGTTGATTAAAACCAAACATGCCGCGCTCAGCCGCCAGATTGCGCAAGCCCGCTAGTTGCATTAATTCATGCTCCAGCGTGCCATCACCAATCACTACACCATTTGATGAATACCAAAATGCCGTTAAGGGCTGTTGATTTTGTTTAGCCGTTTGCAACTCAGCAACTTGTTCACTAATGCGCGCGGCCATAGTACGCGCCTTTTTACCTGCGCCGACCAAATCGCCCAACGTAATTATTTGCTCGTTAATATCGCTGAGCTTACGCGGCAGCGGCAAACGTGTAACCGGTTTGTCCAAACGGTTGAGCAATTCAATCGCACTGGCTGCATCGAATTCACCGGCAAGAATTAAATCCGGCGACAGCGGCACAATTTCTTCCGCAAGCCCATGATTGGTTGGAATTCCGCGCACCTGTTCTGCAATCGGTGACCACATAGGGCTCGCGGTTAAATAACTGATGCTCACCAACCGCTCGTGCGGCACCAACGCCCACAATAATTGGTCGATACAAATATTGAGCGATGCAATTCGCTGTGGCGGTGTTGGCGATTGCACTTGTGACTGTGCTTGCAGATTCGCGTTGCAAACAAAAAATAAAAAGCCCAGCAACCTTGCGATGGGTTTTACCGCTAGCAACATGCTGCGCAACTTACACAAGCGGATTTAACCAAGCGGCACCGCGCACGCCACTGGAATCGCCATGCACGGCCGGAACTATGGGTGTATCGCACTCGCGGCCGAATACATAATGCGGTAACAACTTTGGCACCTCGGTGTAAATCGCCTTGATATTCGAAGCGCCACCGCCCAACACAATCACATCTGGATCAATCGTGTTAATAATGGCGGCAAGGCCGCGTGCAACTTGGTCGAAATAATTAGCAAGCACTTCCCGCGCAACTACGTCCCCCTGCTCCGCCCGCGCTACGATTTCATCACCTTTAATTTTTTCATCGGTAATCAACTGAAAGGAAAGGCACAGGCCAGTGCCGGATAAAAACGTTTCCTGGCAGCCAGATTTACCGCAATAACAAGGGCGCGCGTTTAAATCTTCCGCGCTAGTCCAAGGCAGCGGATTGTGCCCCCACTCCCCAGCCACACCATTGGGGCCGATAATAGGCTTGCCTTGATAAGCAACACCGGCACCACAGCCGGTGCCGAGAATGCCAGCGAAGACCAGATCGTAACCACGGCCAGCGCCGTCAGTCGCTTCAGAGACTGCAAGGCAGTTGGCGTCGTTAGTGACTTTAACTGCACGGTTGAGGTAGTCCGACAAGTCTTGCTGAAAAGGCTTGCCATTAAGCCAGGTGGAATTGGCATTTTTCACAAAACCGGTTTTGCGTGAAATAGTCCCTGGAATACCTACGCCGACCGGCAACCGGGTTTCACCGGCGGCAGCTTCCGCTTGGGCAACCAACTGGGCGATATCGCGCAGGGTAGCTTGATAATCATCGCGCACTGTAGGAATGCGGGTGCGAAATAGCTCCTGACTTGCGCCATTGAGCAGTATCACCTCAGTTTTGGTGCCGCCAAGGTCAATACCAATACGGAAATCTGTCATAAAAATCAGCCTGTTAGCAAACGTGACGGGATTATAGGTGGCACCCCTTACCCGAGGCAAATCAACACCTGTGCAAATTCAATAATGGCGAAACGGCTGCCAAAGGCTACACTCAAACACAGGCTACCAGCTGTTTGTTTGGCTCAACCGTTAATGAAAGACCACCCTGCGACAGAAAGACCACATTATGACCGACACAAGAAAAAAAGCCGCTACCAATGAGCGCCGCAAATTTAGTCGTATCTTGTTTGATGCCCATGTTGAACTGGCACAAGGCGAGTTTCATTGGCGCGCCAGTTTGTTGGATATTTCATTAAAGGGGCTGCTCTTGCAGCAAACTCTGCCCGCAGAAGTGATTCATAACAAACCAATTCTGGTGAAAATACTACTGTCAGACAACACGAGCATTGCTATGTCCGTCACTGTGGCGCACCAGCATCACAGTCAAACGGGTCTGGTGTGTACATCGATTGATATTGATAGCGTGAGCCACTTACGCCGGTTGATTGAATTGAATTTAGGGGATGCTTCAGCAGCAGAAAGGGAACTGTCTGAATTGATTAGTGATTACTAGCACTGATAACTAAACTGACACGACAGTTCATCGGCCCATCCCTACAGCGGAGCCAACAGAAATAATGAGTAATGAAGAAAACATAACTGATGATTCCAGCGATGAAGACAAACGCAGACATCCGCGTTTTCCGTTGCGCGCTTATGCAGATTTACAATACTCCACAAAAAAATGGGAAGCGCATGTCCTAGATCTTTCAGAGTCGGGCGCGCGCCTTGCTATTTTAGGTGAGCACCTTTTACAAAAAGGCGATCCATTGCGTGTTCACATCCAGTTGGACGATATTAACCTGCTCACATCGCCTAAAAAAATACTCAGCTTACACGGCAAATTAATTCATGTGCGCGAACACATATTAGGGTTTGAATTTCAACCCGACACTCCCGTTGATAAAACATTACTCTATGAGCTGTTAACCCAGATAGAAAACAACCACTAATCAGTCTGCACTTTATGCAATACGCGGTGTTTTTTTATGCATGCCTGTGCCTGTCATTAACCCTTAGCCATAGCAGTATGGCGAGTAGTGTGGCAAAGGGAGACTTGTATCTAACTCTGCCGAAAACCGCCTCACTCGAACCAGAAGCCACTAGCCACTTTTACGAGCAAGCCTTGCTACTAGCACTGGAAAAAACTCGTCAGGCTAACGAGCAGATTCATATTTATTACCATTCTGCCAATGTCAATCGCGAACGCTCACGATTATTAGTCAAGCAGGGTGTACTTGATATTATCTGGAGCAGCAGCAATAAAAAACGTGAACAAGAATTAACGCCAGTTAAATTTAATTTAATCCGCGGGATCAATGAATATCGTCTGCTGTTGATTCGCGCGGATGATCAATCAAGATTTGATCAGGTTAAAACTCTGGCCGATTTACAGCAATTCAAAATTGGCAGCGGCATTCATTGGAGCGATACAGAAGTTTATCGCTTTAACGGTCTGCCACTTGTAACCTCCTATGCCTATGAGTCCATGTTCCGGATGCTAGGGCTGAGGCGCTTTGACTATATGGCACGCAGTATTCAGGAGATAAATTATGAAATTGAACAGTATGGCAAGTTGGGCTTGGCCATTGAAAAAAATCTGGTAATTCACTACCCACAACCCATTTATTTTTTTGTTAACAACAACAATCCAGCGCTAGCAAAACGCATTCAACAAGGGCTGGAACTAGCTCGGGAAGATGGCAGCCTCGACGCTTTGTTTTTGAGCATTCCCAACTTTCGTCAGGCTTGGGAACAGCTGCAGCAACTCAATCGCAAAATGATTGAGCTGCAAACACCGGAATGATATGCGCGAACAACTTAACGCTCGCTCAACAAATATAGCGAGAAAAATATTTTCTAGAGTGCATCGAGCGCTTCTTGCAAATTTTTAACCGCAACCACTTCTATACCCATATTTTTTTCCCGCGGGGCATTGGCAAACGGCACTATAGCGCGCTTGAAACCATGTTTAGCCGCTTCGCGCAAACGCTCATGGCCGCTAGGCACAGGGCGAATTTCGCCGGACAAACCCACCTCGCCAAACACGATTAAATCCTGCGGTAAAATGCGGTCGCGAAAACTTGAAACAATCGCGAGCAACACTGCCAAATCCGCACTTGTCTCCATCACTTTTACACCGCCTACTACGTTCACAAATACATCCTGGTCGCCCACCATAATGCCACCGTGGCGATGCAATACTGCGAGCAACATGGCGAGGCGATTTTGATCCATTCCCACGGCAACGCGGCGCGGATTGCCGAGATGACTGTCATCAACCAGGGCTTGAATTTCGATCAGCAAGGGGCGCGTGCCTTCCCACATCACCATCACTACTGAACCGGATGAAGGATCTTCTGCACGCTGTAAAAAAATCGCCGAGGGATTATTCACTTCGCGCATGCCCTGTTCGGTCATCGCAAAAACACCTAACTCATTGACCGCACCAAAACGGTTTTTATTGCCGCGCAAAGTGCGAAAACGTGAATCGTTATCGCCCTCCAACAGAATGGAACAGTCGATCATGTGCTCCAATACTTTGGGGCCAGCGAGTGAACCGTCTTTAGTGACATGCCCCACCAAAATTAATACTGTGCCCGTCTGCTTGGCAAAACGGGTGAGATAGGCGGCGCTTTCGCGCACTTGCGATACCGAGCCGGGAGCAGAGGAAATATCTTCCATATGCATAACTTGAATCGAGTCGATCACCATCACTTTGGGGGCGACTTTTTGTGCGATTGTACAAATGCCTTCGACACTGGTTTCGCTGAGCATTTGCAATTGATCGGTAGGCAAACCCAAACGCTGGGCGCGCATCGCCACCTGTTGCAGCGACTCTTCACCCGTGATGTACAGCGCAGGCATAGTGCGCGCCAAATTACACAGAGTTTGCAATAGAAGCGTGGATTTTCCCGCGCCGGGATTACCGCCAATCAGCACCACTGAACCCGGCACAAAACCACCGCCGAGTACACGGTCAAACTCACCGGCACCGCTGCTGAAACGCGGCACATCGTTGAGCGAAATCTCTGCCAGTGTTTGAATTTTGTTGCCCGAAGCGCCGCCCGCATAACCTTCAAATTTTGCCGAGCGGTTAGCGGGAGTCGGGCCTAATCGCACTTCACTTAAACTATTCCATACCCCACATTCAGTGCACTGCCCCTGCCATTTTTTATAATCGGCGCCACAATCGTTGCAGACAAATGCACTTTTGGTTTTGGTGGACATAATTTATTTCTTTTCGCTGGTTAGTTTTAAGTAAGCGCCCAAACCGACTAATAAGGCAACTGCAGCAAACAACATAAACACAGCAGAGTTTAGATGTGTAGCATCACCGAGCAAGGATTTAAACATCAGCAACAGCGATTCAATCGATACCGCAATCACAATCGCCGACATAAAGCGCGCAATGGTTCGCCGTGTTGAACCGGTGTGATGAATATCTTTATGCAGCAAGACCTCTTCCTCGAGAATCGTTTTCCCTAAATCGAAAATCGCCAGCCCCAAGGTGACTAAAATGACCGATTGAAACGCTTGGGTTGCGGTATTGGTATGCTCGTGGATCATCTCGTACAGCGACTGCCCTGCGGAAAAAAGCAGAAGCATAGAAACCGCAACCAACATAATGCCGATAATGCCGTAAATCACTTGAAACACGGGATGCACAACTCTGCGCAAACTATCGCCGTTTAAAAAGATGATTAGTTTTTCCAAATTAAAATTAATCACTAAATAGCGGGTGATATTTTCAGCATCAACAAAACGTTGCACTGCAGAAATAGCCAATTGATGCGTTGCGCTGGAAAGGTAGGCCTGAGTCACCGTAATCTTTGAACTATTATCGCGCGCCGACCTGTAGTAAATACGATTGCTGCGATCTGATCCAAAACCCGGCTCACGCCGCTTAGTGTCTGGAACCGTAGGCGATGCTGCCGACTCGGTAGTTTGCACACCGTTTTGATCGAGACAATAGAGCAACTCCACAAATGGATAAGATTTGTGCAAACGTTTAACAACTTCGTTTAGCTGCTCTTGAGAAGTTGCCAATTTATTAGGCGAAAGTGAACTCACAATCGATTCCAATAAACGTTCGATTTGTGCTTGATATTCGTCGTATTTTTTAAGCAGGTATAAATAATTACGCGGGGTCATAGTTCAAACTCATCAACATAGCGGGTCTGTAAATTGCTCGGCAGTTTACCCTAGTTTACAAGCAGTTATTGCGCCATGACTGCGTAAAATGGTTCCAATAAAAAAAACAAACCCCGGAGCCGGGGTTTGTTTGAATCGGATAAGAAAGGTGGCAGAGCTATTCGATATTGCCCGGCGCTCCCGCACCAACCGACACCTTACCGCCATTTAGAATAAACGTGACCACCTGGGTTTGCAGTTCGGTTGTCACATTTAACGTGCCGTTCTCAGGTCGTAATAATGAGACATGCCCGCCCGCTGTATGTTTGACATAACCGCGCCCCAACTGGGTAGAGCCCAAACCCAATTTTGTTGCGCCTAGCAAAGAGGCCATCGCTGAGGTCCCCGCCAATGGGGCGCTGACCGCGCCATTGGGAATTACTACATCGCCATTAATCTGTTGCACCAACGTAGGCACGCCCAGCGCCGCCAATGTTTGCATATAGTTCACTGGGTCTCCCGCATCCATTGCACTTTGCGCGGCATAAAGGAAGCGCTCATAGTTGCTGGTGCCGACATTAACGCCATTGGCAGCCAACCCCCCGTTAATTACCGGTGTAAAGGTCGCTGAGTTCACCAGAATTTGCGCCACTTGGGTACCCGCTGCACTGGCTACCAGACCGCGAATAGGGTTGAGACCGGAAGGCAAACCGACTAAAGCATCATTGGCAATTGCCATTTGATTCACCGTGGTAAACACACTACCCAAAATACCACCCAGTGAGACACCCACTACATAGACACGATTTACATCTAAACCAGTAGTAACAGATTTGCGAATCTCGGTATTCACTCCGCCAAGACTGGCATTGAGATTGAGCAGGTCCATCACCGCCTGACGATTGTTATCACGAGTGTTAGTCAGATAGCCGAGATTAATAAATTGCGCACCTGAACCATCCGCCACCCCGGGAGCAGTAAAGTTCATGGGTGCAGGTGCACCACCAACACCCGCAACATTGAAATGGCGCTCGTGGGGCGCATTGGCGCCATAAAGTGCAGCAAAAGGTATCGATTGGCTTTTTTCAACGTTGAGCACTTTCACCAAGTCACTGTTAGCGGGAATACCATGTACTGGCAAATCGATAGCGACCGTAGCTATACACTGGCTTGCCAGCGTATGACCCAACGCCAACACTGAGGCGCGATCACTGGTAATACCATGCACGTAGATGACAGTGGGATAGCCGGTCGCTGCATAGATCTGGCCGCAGTTAGCGGCTCCAGCATAACCAGGCACCCAATTATCCTGTGGCATAGTGACTTGCAGAGGCACAGATTCATCGCCCGTTTTAGCCGCAAAGGGATAGCGATAAGTGACGTTGTAACTGCCATCCACATCAGCAGGCACAGTCACCCCCAAAGCACCCGCAAGCGTGAGATCTGGCTTCCAATTGCGTTTCAGGTATTCACCAAAGGGCAAGCCTGTTGCCGCTGTTTGGTAGTAAGGCAGCTTGATATAACCGGTATACAACTTACCCACATTCGCTGCCAATGATTTACTGAACATATTGAAATCTATACCCGTAAGCCCCGACACACCCAAGTCGCGCTTTTTAGGGGTGGACAAAAGGCCAATTGAATCCAGAGTCATAGCATTTGCCACCGCCGTTGCAGGTGCAGCCCCTGCCGCAATTTGAGTGCTGGCAACCGCCGCACGGGGTGATGCCATAGCAACCAAGCCGGTGACCGGATCAGTAGTGGTGAAGGTATAGGTCAACACTAACTTTTCTTTCGCTGTTGCAGCTGTCAACTGGCCGCCACTCACAGCCGCCAAAAACCCGCCGGCGAGCGTTTCCCACCCGATAATGGCTGAGCGCACAGGTAATAAAGAGCTGAGTGTTTGGTAATCAGGGTCGCGCAGGGAGTTGTAGCTCCAGGAGCGGGTCAGGCTGGCGCCGCTGGCATTTTTCACATCATCAGTGATAAACACCAAATATTTGGTTTTGGACTTAAGCGGTTTGGTTGGGCGAATACGGATCACATTATTCGTTCCGCCATCTTGCGACACCACCACCACATCATAACTAGCTGGGCCAACCACCCCGACAATATTGGCAGGATTCAACGCATCCTTCCCGCCTGTATTCAATTCAATCAGGAACACACTTTTGGATGCCAGAGCTGTAGCCGGATTTACACTGTCACTGATTAAAATATCGAAAAACGCCGAACTGGAAAAACCATCCAGCTGATTCATAGTCGCGCGAACTGGGTCAGTCGCCGCCCCTAGATTGGCAGTGCCATCCGTTGTGGCCGCAGCGGCAAAAATCAGATCCGTATTAAACGGAAGGTCGGCAATCACCGGATCAAAACGCGGATGAGTTCCCGCCACAAAAGCATTAGGGCCAGAGGGTGCCGGTGCTTTTTCAGTACCGCTACCGCCACCACAACCAGCCAACAGCAGCGATGGAAGCACAAGGGAAGATAGCAGCAACCGATTAACATTATTTTTCATGATCACTTCCTGAGCAGGTGTTATGGGAATTATGTAGAAAGTGTAGTCAACTTTTGCCAAGGTGCGAGTCTGCACGCTACAGATGTGTTACGAATCGCAAGAACAGCTTATCGCCCCAATAAAAAAGCAAACCGTTGGGGGTTTGCTTTTTACGAATCACGCGAGTAATTGAAAGGGCTTACGATAAACTGAATCGCTACACCGCAATCTCCGCCAAATTACCTTTTTCTTCCAACCAGATTTTGCGATCCCCCGCGCGCTTTTTGGCGAGCATCATATCCATTATCTGCATTGTGCCGTCCTCTTCACCAATAGTGAGTTGCACCAACCGGCGAGTGTCGCGCGCCATAGTGGTTTCGCGCAACTGCAAAGGGTTCATCTCACCCAAACCTTTAAAGCGCTGCACGTTAGGTTTACCCTTTTTATTTTCAGCGGCGATACGGTTGAGCACGCCATTTTTCTCGCCTTCATCCAGTGCGTAATAAACCTCTTTACCTATGTCGATACGGTACAGCGGCGGCATAGCCACATAGACAAAACCGTTGCGCACCAACACCGGAAAATGTTTTACAAACAGCGCACATAACAGCGTGGCGATGTGCAAACCATCTGAATCCGCATCCGCCAGAATACAAATTTTGTGATAGCGCAGCTCGCTCAGATCTTCACTGCCCGGGTCCATACCAATCGCGACGGAAATATCGTGCACTTCTTGGCTCGCCAAAATCTCGCCGGAATCGACTTCCCAAGTGTTCAGGATTTTTCCGCGCAGTGGCATGATTGCTTGAAATTCACGGTCGCGCGCCTGTTTGGCAGAGCCGCCCGCTGAATCTCCTTCCACTAAAAACAATTCACTGCGCGCCGGATCGCCACTGGAGCAGTCGGCCAATTTTCCCGGTAATGCTGGGCCTTGGGTGACACGCTTACGCTCAATTTTTTTACTGGCACGCACACGTTTTTGCGCGTTGCTAATACAAAATTCGGCGAGTTTATCGCCATCTTCCGTGTGTTGATTCAACCAAAGCGCAAACGCATCCTTTGCAATGCCAGATACAAAGGCAGCGGCTTCACGCGAGGTCAAACGCTCTTTGGTTTGGCCAGAAAATTGTGGGTCGGCGTGTTTATACGAAAGTACATAACAGCAGGCATTCCACAAATCTTCCGGCGCGAGCTTTATACCGCGCGGCAGTAAATTGCGGAATTCACAATAGTCGCGCAGCGCATCGAGTAGACCGGTACGCAAACCATTTACGTGGGTGCCGCCCTGGGCGGTGGGAATCAGGTTGACGTAACTTTCTTGCACTAATTCGCCGCCGTCCATCAACCATTGCACCGCCCAAGTCGCCGCTTCAGTTTGGCCGCTGAAATCGCCGACAAAAGGATGCTCAGGTAAGGTGAGCCACTCTTGTGTTGCACCGGAAAGATAATCGGTTAAACCGTCTTCGTAATACCACTCATCTTTTTCACCGGTCTGCTCATCCAAAAATGTTACAGATAAACCAGGGCACAAAACTGCTTTTGCACGCAGCACATGGCGCATGCGACTAACAGAAAATTTATTCGAATCAAAATACATCGGGTTCGGTAAAAAATGCACGCTGGTGCCGGTTTGACGCTTGGGGCAGGTATCGATGATTTCCAAGTCGCTGGCTTTATCGCCGTTGGCAAAACCCATCTGGTACACATTGCCATCGCGCTTCACGGTCACAATTAATTTTTCTGACAATGCGTTTACTACCGACACACCCACGCCGTGCAAACCACCGGAGAATTGGTAATTTTTATTAGAAAATTTACCGCCCGCATGGAGCGTACACAAAATAACTTCAACACCGGGTTTACCCTGCTCCGGGTGAATATCCACCGGCATGCCCCGACCGTCATCGATCACGGTAATCGATTGATCTTTGTGCAAAATAACATTGATTGTTTTGGCATGACCTGCAAGCGCCTCATCGACCGAGTTATCGATAATTTCTTGCGCGAGATGATTCGGGCGCGTGGTTTCGGTATACATACCGGGGCGTTTTTTAACCGGGTCTAATCCCGTGAGTACTTCAATATCTTCTGCGGAATAATTAGCCATCTTATTTTCTATTTACCGATGAGTTTAAGAAAAGCCGAGCTTGAAAAAGGCTTATTGTTTAAAAAAAGTCATGCATTCTACGAGATAACGCTCAAACCCTTGAAACGAATGATCGCCACCGTCTTCGACTGTTTGTTTACAACAGGCATACTTTTGTAAGGCGTGCCGGTAATCGAGCGTTTCATCGCCCGTTTGTACCAGCAGCCAATAATTGTTTGGACGCGCAACGGGTACATCAACCGCAATAATCTCGTCGATGTGGGCTGCGCTTAAGCGGTAGCTATCATCGGTGTGATAACTTTTCAGGTCAACCTCTAAATAAGCAGGCATAAATTCTTGCGGACGCACAGCAGGGTTAATCAGCACCGCGCGTAAATTGTACTTCTCTGCCAGCCAAGTCGCCCAAAAGCCACCCAGCGAACTGCCCATCAAATAAATCGGCTCGGGCAGCCGCTGTTCAATGATAGATTCCAGTAATTGTTGTGCCTGCGCAGGATAAGGCGTTAATTGCGGGCAAATAAACTCAATTTTCGGGTGCGCAACAGCCAACCATTGTGCGGTTTGCTGTGCTTTAAACGATAGAGGAGAACTGAGAAAACCGTGGATATACAGCAGTGCAGCCATGGGCGATCAATAGCCCGCAGATTTGTAATCAATCACATATTGTTTATTGGTCACGCGCGCAACACCGGTAGCAAAGCTGCCGTCGTCGTTTAGTTCAAACCAGCGATAACCCGGCATTTGGGTGTCTACCGTAAAGTCATCACATAGGGGTTTAAATTGTACACACGTTGATGGGGTTGCAAGCAAGGTGAGATTGTTGTGCTGCGCCTGAAACTCTTGGTGTACATGACCCCAGACCACCATTTTGACTTGCGGATAACTATCGACCAATTGAAAAAAAGCGTCGGCGTTGCGCACTATATATTGATCGATCCACACACTTCCCACTGGCACAGGCTGATGGTGCAGTGAGACGATGATGTGTTTGTCGGGGTTTGCCGCAAGCACATGAGCGAGAAAATCCAATTCACTGGCGGCAAGCTGGCCATATACATGCCCCGGCACACTGGAATCCAGCAATACCAACAGCCACTCACCCAAATGAATTAAACGCCCTTCAATGCCAAGCGCATCCTGCAGGGATGCCATAATATCGGCGGAATCGTGATTACCTGGAAGCCAGCTCAGCGGTTGGGGGAAATAGCGGCGAATCGACTCAGCAAAACGCTGGTAACAATCTACGTGGCCAGCGCTGGCAACATCGCCCGTACAAAGTATGTGATCAAAACACGGCTCCGCCTTCTGGATAAGCTCTAGCACATCCTCAAGGCTCTGGTCGGTGTTTAACCCCAATAGGGTTTCGCTGTGCTGCGGCCCTAAATGGCAATCGGTTATCTGAATCAGACGCACTGGCAGCTCTCGTCCCTCGATAGTCGGGTTCTGTAATTAATTAACAGACTGTGTTCCACTCACATTTAGGCGTGGACTTAAGTGTCAAATTGGATAAGTTTCATTCGCAACGATATACGCTAATCAGGCTTTGCGCCACCCTGCAATCATTGAAAAATAGCATTTGTAGACAAGAAGTGTAAATTTTGTGAGGAAGTTAAGCATTACTCATAGCAGTCAAGCGCAGGCACCTTAGATCGGCTTGCGCCCTACTCGCCCAACCGCTAACTAAAACACATATAGAAAGGATGGTTTTTAATCAAAACAAAAGTGGGTATCCAAGCTGTGCCCATGCTCAAGACATAGCGTTAACCACTCACCAAGGAAACGATTAAGCTGATACTTCTCATCGCTTTGGTACATAGATTGATTAGGATATTCATAACGCGGACGCAACCGCCGATGACCCTCCCAAGCCAACACCTCTGCCAGTTTTGCATCGTGATACATGCGCAGGGTGAGTTTTGGCATTTTTAACCAATTAGAACTGAGTTCCATTGTTGTACGGCTTAACACCAATGTGGTGGTGTAAGGCGAACGCTCGGTAATGCACAGCGAATGTAGCCACTGCTGCGCACCGCGCGTCACCATAAAGCGAAACTCATTTTGCAGTTTGTCGCCTGGCTTCTGTTGATGGCTGGCCAGTAATTTGATGAGACGGGCGTAATTGGTTTCGCACTCAGCCATCTGCTGGGGCAAATCTACCTTATAACGCTCTTTATAAGTTACATAGGCAGGCTGGGCATTGACGGCACGCAATGTGAACATAGAGGCCTTTAAAAAAGTTGCCAAACAAAGGCAGCCAAAAGATAAAAAAATGAACCGGCGATTCATTAATCAATTAAATCGCCCGTTGTTAGAAGTGTTAGTCAGACTCGATACTAAGTCAATGGCTGTAAAAAATTATTCCTCAGCAACTAACTGTGCGCGCAAACGCACGCGGTTCATTTGCAACCACTGCAAACAGATGAGTGCTGCCGCGTTATTAAAAGCGCCGTTTAATAACTCAGCAAACACCTCATCAGCAGCCAAAATATGGAAGCGAATATCTTCCCCCTCTTCCGGCAAACCGTAAATACCGCCAGCTTGACTTAAATCGCATAAGCCGCAAAATAAATGCAATTTTTCATCGCAACCACCTGGGCTGGATAAATAGTTGCAAATATATTCCATTGCATAAGGTACTATGTTTGCCTCTTCGATCAGCTCGCGTCGTGCAACCTCTTCGGGCGACTCACCCTCTTCCAACATGCCTGCAACAACTTCGTAACACCAAGGCCCATTGGGCTCGTCGAGTGCACCCACACGAAACTGTTCTACTAAACCGATCAAATCATGTTTTGGATCATAAAGCACAACCGCTACGGCTTCGCCGCGCACAAACAACTCGCGGCCAATTTCCTTGCCCCAACCGCCTTCAAATAATTTATGTCGAAGGAATATTTTTTCCACGCGGAAAAAACGCTTGTACATTTCTTCACGGCGAATAATTTCCACATCCGTGCGACTGAACTCCGGTTTTTTGATCATAAGCTTACTCTTGTTGATTGTTTAAATTTCCCTATCCCGCATTCCAAGAAAGGGGATAGGAGGAATTTAACACTTTAGAGAATGTTTAAACTTTGTGGTACAACTCAGAACCTTTTTCCAAAAATTCTTTCGATTTTTGTTTCATTTCCGCTTCAACATCAATCATGCGAATGACCTGATCATCGCCAATCGCAGAAATATCAGTACCGTTTTTAGCTGCGTAATCACGTACTTCTTGGGTGATTTTCATGGAACAAAATTTCGGTCCACACATGGAACAGAAATGCGCTACTTTTGCCGAATCTTTGGGCAGGGTTTCATCGTGATAGGAGCGCGCCGTATCTGGATCTAAACCCAAATTGAATTGATCTTCCCAGCGGAATTCAAAACGCGCTTTAGAAAGTGCATTGTCGCGCAACTGGGCGCCCGGATGGCCTTTGGCCAAATCGGCTGCGTGGGCTGCAATTTTGTAGGTGATGATGCCTTCTTTTACGTCATCTTTATTCGGCAAGCCCAAATGTTCTTTGGGCGTTACGTAGCAAAGCATAGCGCAACCGAACCAGCCAATCATGGCGGCACCAATGCCTGAGGTGATGTGATCGTAACCCGGGGCAATATCGGTGGTTAATGGGCCAAGCGTGTAGAAAGGTGCTTCGTCACACACTTCCAATTGCTTTTCCATATTTTCTTTAATCATGTGCATGGGCACATGGCCTGGGCCTTCGATCATGCATTGCACATCGTGCTTCCACGCGATTTTTGTCAGCTCACCCAAGGTTTCCAATTCACCAAATTGTGCCTCATCGTTAGCGTCAGCAATCGAGCCGGGGCGCAAACCATCGCCCAATGAAAAACTCACATCGTAAGCCTTCATGATTTGGCAAATTTCTTCGAAGTGGGTGTAAAGGAAATTTTCCTGGTGATGCGCCAGACACCACTTGGCCATGATCGAACCACCGCGCGATACAATACCCGTCACACGCTTGGCGGTGAGCGGAACATAACGCAGTAATACACCGGCGTGGATGGTGAAATAATCTACGCCCTGCTCTGCTTGTTCGATCAAAGTATCGCGGAAAATTTCCCAGTTGAGGTTTTCCGCAACGCCGTCGACTTTTTCCAGTGCTTGATAAATAGGTACAGTACCAATCGGCACATGAGAGTTGCGAATAATCCACTCGCGGGTTTCATGGATGTTTTTGCCGGTAGACAAATCCATCACCGTATCTGCCCCCCAACGTGCACCCCAGGTCAGCTTTTCTACTTCTTCTTCAATAGAAGAACCCAACGCAGAGTTGCCGATATTGCCGTTAATTTTCACCAGAAAATTACGACCAATAATCATCGGCTCCACTTCGGGGTGATTGATATTCAGCGGAATAATGGCGCGGCCACGGGCCACTTCATCGCGCACAAATTCAGGGGTAATTTCAGCGGGAATACTCGCACCAAAACTCTCGCCTTTGTGTTGTTGATCGGCAATGCCCAGCTCGCGCGCTTGCGCTAGAGCCATATTTTCACGAATCGCAATGTATTCCATTTCGGGCGTGATAATGCCTTGCTTTGCATAGTGCATTTGCGACACATTTTTGCCCGCTTTTGCACGGCGCGCTTTGCGGGTTAGGTTAAAACGCAAGTGCTCCAATTTTGGGTCATTCAAACGTTCAGTGGTAAATACCGAATCGCTATCTTCAATCACTTCGGTGTCGTTGCGCTCTTCAATCCAAGCGGTGCGCAATGCTTTTAAACCCGTGCGCAAATCAATTTTTACATTCGGATCAGTGTAGGGGCCTGATGTGTCGTACACGCGCACCGGTGGATTTTTTTCGCCACCAAAATCAGTCGGCGTATCCGCCAGAATAATTTCACGCATCGGCACCTGAATATCCGGGCGCGAGCCCTGCACATAAATTTTGCGCGAGCCGGTGAAGGGTTGGATTGATGCCTTATCGACTTCGGCAGTTTGACTGAGAATTTTTTCGACGCTGGTATTCATAATAATGACCTGTGTTAATCAAGCGCTTAATAGAACGAGTAGAAGTGATGGACCGGACCTGAGCCCTGCCCTATGTGTAATGTTTCGGAGCGAAGCAGTGCATTGTGCAAATAGTCTTTTGCCTGTTTGACTGAGTCCCTGAGCGACAATTGTTTCGCCAAACCAGCCGCAATGGCCGAGGCCAACGTACAGCCCGTGCCATGGGTGTTATTCGTCTGCAAACGCGAGGCAGAAAAAGCCTCAACACCCGCTGCGGTAATTAATAAATCGGTAGCTTGATCGCCATTGGTGTGGCCGCCCTTCATCAACACCGCGCGCGCGCCCAAGGCGATAATCTGTTCACCTTGCGTTTGCATCTGTTCAAGATTCTGCGCGACGCCGGTATTTAACAAAACCGCCGCTTCATGCAAATTGGGAGTAATCACGGTCGCCAGCGGCATGAGTTTTTCGATCAGGGTTTGTACCGCATCTGGCGCCAATAACCTATCGCCACTGGTAGCGACCATCACCGGATCAAGTACCACCGGAATTTGCCCATGGGCAGTTAATGATTCAGCTACCGCCGCAATAATATCGGCGGTTGCCAGCATGCCGGTTTTAATCGCGCCAACCTGAATATCGCTCAACACTGACTGGATTTGCTGCTGCACAAACGCGGGGGGGATGGGGAAGACTCCCTGCACGCCCAGTGTATTTTGGGCGGTGAGCGAAGCTATCGCACTGCAGCCAAACACACCTAGCGCGGAAAAGGTTTTGAGATCCGCTTGAATACCTGCGCCACCGCCGCTATCGCTACCGGCAATGGTGAGTGCTATGGGAGTGTGTAGGAGTGAATTCATTGGGCTTCCGCAATTCATTAGCGAGTTAGTAATGACGCGGAAAAGAGAGGGAAAGCCAAGGCATGATGCATGCAAAAACTGGAGACTCTCGTTCCCTACGCCGGTACTAACCGGATCAGGTCGGCGGGTATATCTCAGCCCTATTGCTGCATACCGCTAGCAAAAAGCACCCCGACAAGAAAACCAGCAGTCTATTGGAGTTGGCAGGGAGAGTAAAGACAGAGGCATTGCTTGCTGCGCCCGGTAGTGAGTTAAACACTGGATAGCAGCGCGCAATACCCATGCTGGGAGGTTATTTTTGTTGCGATTTCAACAGACCCAACTTACCAGCCAGCAATGCGGTGGTAGGAGCTTGAATCAAAATAGTGCCCAGAATAAAAATAAACGTGATCGCGCCTACCACATCGATACCTGGCACTTTCATGCCCGCCAGAATACCGACCAAGGCCGCTGGGATCACACCGGTTTCCCGCGTCCAGCTCATAAAGACCAATTCCTTCCAAGTCCATTTGGCACGGCGGTCGGGACCGGCGCAGACAAATACAGTCAGTGGCCGCGCGATGAAAATAAAGATAAATAGCAGAACCAAACCAACACCCAAATATTCCTTGAGCAAATGGAAATCTACCTGTGAGCCCAGCAGGATAAAAATAAACATCCGCATTAACAACGCGGTATTGCCCACATAATCTTCCAGATATTCATGTTCGTGATGATCCAGGGGCAAATTAAATGTCTCTTTATTGCCAATCATCACGCCACAGGTAAATACCGCCATAAAACCGGAGGCATGAATGGCATCGGCCAAGAGGAATACAGTAATCACCGCAAGGATAATAACGAACGGTGTTACTTCGCGAAAAATACCGAAGCTGTTATGCGCCATCAAAAAAGCAGCGCTATAGCCAACAATTGCGCCCAACAATAACCCCATACCTGCTTCATAGGTCAACTCGCCCAGCGAGTGAGTCAAACTGAAGCCTTCACCGGTGCCCATCACATAGGCCACTACCGCAAAGGTTGCGATTGCACCCATTGCATCATTGAGCGCCGATTCACTCATCACTGTTTGTGATACGCGGTCCTTAATCGGTACCTGCTTGAAAATAGGCACCAGAGTGGCCGGGTCGGTTGATGCGGTCAACGCACCTAGCACCAAGGCAACACCGACAGGAATACCCAGCCAAATACCGGCGTAAGTAATGATCGCACCGGTAATTAACACACCGAGCGTGGCAATCACCAGCAAGGTAATCCAGATTTGTTTTAACACCGCAAACCGCAGGGTTGCACCGCCTTCAAACAGCAAGTAACAGGCACCGATGGTAAGAATCATTTGATTCATGGTTGAGTCGGCCGGCACATGCAATAAACCGCCAACCGTAGGGCCAAGGCCTATGCCTATCAGCAGAAACAATACTATATCCGGCACTTTGATTTTTTTGGCGATTACCCCGCCCAACAAACCGGTAAAAATAATAATCCCGACATACAAAAGGTCGAGTTTGGCAACATCTAGTGACGACATGACGACTCCGCAATGAAAGTTAAAAACCGTAAAGCTAATGATGGGCGCATGCTGACAGTAAACCGCCAAAACCTTTATAAATTGTGTGTAAATTCCAAACGCCAGAAACACAAAAGCCGGGAAGAATCCCGGCTTTTGTGTACATCTATGTTGTGCTTAGTTAGGAAACACCACACTGGCCAATGTTAAGGCCACTACATAACCACAGGTGTAGGCAATTAATACCAAGGGGGTGTAACGCAAAAAGGCACCGAAGGTCAGCCCTTTTACTTTACTCATCGCGATAATTCCTGAAGCAGAACCAATCGCTAACAATGAACCACCCACGCCGACACCATAAGTTAGTGCCAGCCATTCGGATGTTGGCAAAATCGGTTCAGATTTCAATAGGGCTGCCGTTAAGGGCACGTTATCGATCAAGGCGGAGAACAGTCCCATCAAATAGTTAGCGTATTGCGGGGCAATTTGCGCGTAGAAATTGGTGAGTACATCGAGCGTGCCAATTTCTTTCAACATGCCCACTAACAGTAAAATACCGAGGAAGAACAACAGAGTTTCATATTCGATCTGACGCACGTATTCCAAAATACGCATTTCTTCTGGATCCATATCCATAAAGTGACCAATAAAAAACATCACCGACAAACCAACCAGAAAGGTCAGCACAGGAGGTACATGGAAAAAGAAGTTAAAGAGCATGGTACACATAATCGTGCTGAAAAAAGTTCCTACAATTGCCCAATCCATACCGGTAAACACTCGCGGATCTTTTTCCGTGGTGACCTGACCCGACACACCGGGAAACATCAAGGCAGCCAATACCATCACCCCGGCAATAGCTGGAATCCAGAGCAACAGCAATTGCGGCATGGTCACATGACCCGAAAGGAAAATCATCAGTGTGGTTACATCGCCGGTAATCAAGGCTACCCCACCAGAGTTCACCGCAAACACCACCAACACCGCTAATTTGATGCGGGTTTTCTGCTCGACATCAAAGGCGTGCACCAAACCCAGTGTTACCAGAGTCGCCGTGACGTTGTCACAGATCATCGATAGCATCATGGCAAACAGCGCAACGAGAATCATCAGGCTGCGCGTGCTCATCTGTGCCGGACACAAACGCTGCACCACGGATTGCACTATTCCTTTGGCGTTGAGATAAGCCACAAAGGTCATAGTTGCCATTAAGAACAGCCAGAGGGTGGCGATCTCTAACAGGTTTTCATTGAGCTTTTCCAGCATGACATCCTGCTGCTCATGGCCGCCGGAAAACATAAACAACACCAGCCAGGAAAGACTGCCAAAAAACAGTGTCGTTTTGGCTTTATTGATATGAATGACCTCCTCAAAGACCACCCCAAGCAGCGCCAGCACTGCAAAAATGATCAGGACAACTTCCAATGACATAGGCATATAAGACCCTTTTATAGATTGAAGAAATCATGCAAGAGACAACAGACTGAACACATCCGAATAGCAACGCAACCAGCGTGCCGATGTGGCAGTGGGCAAACGAGTAAACTCAAGCTCGCCGATGCTCAAAATGGGCGCGCATGATAAAAGTTGCACCGCAATGAAGCAATCAAACACTGTCAGAATAGACGAGAAAATCAATAACTTACTGCGATCAATGCAGATAAGAGCACGATTCACGCAACATCTGCTCCATAAATGCAAATTGGTAGAGTCGAAGACTGGCGCGCCGAGTTTAGGTAGTGGCTTCCTACTCCTGCTCTTTCGATTAATGCAGGTGACACTCCTTCTACCTTGCTCA
>NZ_BBUL01000065.1 GCF_000953825.1 Cellvibrio sp. OA-2007
CCGCCGTCACAGCGCTATTGGCTTTATTAGCCCAGAGCGCTTTGAGGCAAGAAATGTATGTTAGTGAACTGTCCGAAGTTGGCGGAGGGGATCAGAGTTTTTCTGTTGCGCTTTTGCATTCGCGGTGCTCATTGTATATAACACAAAAGCGCAACAGAAAAACTGCCGCTGAACTTCGTTAGAAAGGAGAGTGTATCTGTGAAGAAGAGTGTGTGTCTGATTATTCTATTGGTTTGGTTCTCTCTTGGTTTTGCGAAGGAGCCAGGTGATGAGTGCGCAGAGATGTTGGCCATGTTGGATATAGCTGGCTGCTATGAAATGTATAATAAAAAGCAGTCTGTCGCTATGAAAAATATTTTAGTTGATATCGATGAAACGGTATTAAGCAATGATTTTGTGAAAAATGTTAAGGGTTCTCAAGATTTTTGGCAAAAATATGTAGACGTACATTGCAGCTTTGGGTTTACACAAGGTGGTTCTATTGCTATGTATCAAAAAGAAGAGTGCATATTCAATCATACAAAGGTTCGAATAAAAGAACTAACTGAACTAAATTGTCGAGAACAATTATATTGCCAGCCTAGAAATTCAAAACCATTTGAAAGAGAAGAAAAAATAAGTAATTAAGTCTAATTGGCAATTCAATTGCGAATTATTTAATTTTCATGCTATGTATATTTCGAACAAGCGGTTGCAGCATCGCTCCAGCGCTTCGCGCTTACAAACTGCGGCTGAACCGAACGTTAAATTATAAGGTATAAGTACAATGAAGGTATTTATTTTAGTTATTTTTTTGTTTTCATCTAATGAGTCACTTTCTGCTAGCTTTAATTGTGATTTAGCAAAATCGAAAATTGAAAAATTAATTTGTTCAGATTCGGAAATATCAAAAAAAGATGATGAGTTAGCAAAAATATACTATGAGGTTAACGATAAATCCCTAGATAATGGATTTCTAATCGAAAAACAAAAGCAATGGCTTAAGGAAAGAAATCGCTGCCAATCTGAAAAATGTATTATGGATAAATACGTTGAAAGAATTCAGGTTGTCTCCCGGTGGCTGGAGGACGAAAAAAATATAGATGATTTTTTCCTATATAGAAAATATGTAGGCGGTGATCGCTATTCAGAATCAATATACGGTGAAATTATAATTGATAAAGATTCTATTTTTTGGTCTAACGGCGGTAGAAATGGCAGCTCTGGAGGGTGCAAAGTTAACTATCAACTAATTTCCAAAGAAGTTGGTAAGAGCTATACGGACATAGAGCCAGACAAGTTAAATCGTAACGATTCATCTACATATAAATCATTCAAGATTAAACTTGAAGATCACGCATGCAATAATGATTTAAAGTATTTGAGGTTAACTTTGATCTCAGGATTGAGCAATTACCTCGATGTAATCGAGTATGACAAGAATGATAAAATTAAAGCAAGAACCCATTTCAACTAAATTTAACAAGCGACTGTGGTAAAAAATCAATACCCGCACCGCATATTTAGTTTGCTTGCCACTCGCAATTGTTCCGCACCGTGGCGTTAAAAATTGCCATCATCAAGTGGAAAGTAAATCATGGACATTGAAATTGAAGTAAATGGCTCTATCGAAGATCGCGAAGTCATTAAGCTCTATCGAGCTAATAATTGGTCTTCTGCCGAAAAGCCAGAACAATTATTGGCGGCGCTAAGAAATTCACATTCGCTTGTTACTGCTAGAGTTTCTGGTGTACTTGTTGGTATAGCTAATGCCATCTCTGATGGATATTTGGTTGTATATTACCCTCATATGCTTGTGCATCCCGAATACCAGAGGAAAGGTATAGGCAAAAGAATGGTTTTGTCCTTAAATTCAATTTATGGCAATTTCCATCAGCAAATGTTGACAGCTGATGGTGAAGCTATTGAATTCTATAAAGCCGTAGGTTTTGTCCGTGCAGGAAGAACGGAACCTATGTGGATTTATGCAGGCACAGAACATTAATTATTCGTAGCGATGCACTGTTAATAAAAAGCCCAGGCTGTATTCACAACTTGGGCTTTTTTGTTTTTGCGAATTTCTTGAAAACAAGAAAATTATTTTTCAGCGGCAATGGCGTCTTCGATAAAATTCAATGCTTCATCGATCAATGCCAGCATGGATTGTTTGGCGCGTTCGGGGTTGCGGTTTTTAATCGCGTTAAAGACTTTTGCGTGGTCTTCTATTATACCTTCGTGGTTGCCTTTGATGGGGCTGGTGTGGCTAATGCTGACGCGCAGGGCGGTGGAAATAAAATCGCGCAGGCGAATATAAAAACGGTTGTTGCTTGCGTATAAAATGCTGATGTGAAATGCGATATCGGCTTCCAGATCTTCCTTACTGTTTTCTTCTGCTTTGCGCATGCGTTCCAGCGCGTGTTCAATTACTTCGATTTTTTTATCGTCGGCGTAGCGGGCAGCGAGTGATGCGGCTTCGGGTTCGATGGCGATGCGCACTTGTAAAAATTCTTTGAGCACTTTGAGGGTGGGGCGGCTTTCCAGCGTCCAGCGCAGTAAATCCGGGTCAAAAATATTCCATTGATCTTCGGGTTGGATGCGAATGCCTTGACGCGGTTTGCTGGTAATCAAACCTTTGGCGGATAACATTTTTACCGCTTCGCGCACTGCGCTGCGGCTCACGCCAAATTTTTCGCAAAGTTCTGCTTCAGTAGGCAGGCTGTCATCGGCGAATTCGCCACAAATAATTGTGCGCCCCAGTTCTTGCACCATGCGCTGTGAGAGGTTGAAGTTGCGATCAAGAATGGCCATCGTTATTGTCGTCCAAAAGAGGCAAAAAGATGAACGAAGGGTAACGATTTATTGTTAATAATACAATCTGAGAATTAGCGTTTATAAATAGGATTTAATGTGCGGCGTGCGCTGGTTGCGCTGCTGTCCAGCGGGTGTGAGGCTGCCAATTCGCCGCCCATTCGGGTAGGTCTGCCGCTGGCATTGGGCGAGCTATGCCGTAACCTTGAGCGAGCTCGCAGCCGAGCGGAATCAATAGCTCACCGTGTGCGATAGTTTCTACACCTTCGGCGATAACCTTGCGGTGAAATGCATTGGCTAGACCGATAATGCCTTTTACGATTTCCAGATCATCCGGGTCGTCCAGCATATCGCGCACAAAGGTTTGATCAATTTTTAATAGTCCCGCCGGCAGGCGTTTTAAATAGGTGAGCGACGAATAGCCTGTACCAAAATCATCTACTGCAAAATGAACCCCCAGCGCGCGGCATTCGCGCATTAATTCGGCGACTTCGGCTATATCTTTCAGTGCACTGGTTTCCACAATTTCCAGTTCTAAAAAATCGGCGGCAACGTCAGGGTGCTGCGCAAGTTGTTGCGCGAGGCGCTCGGCAAATTTTGGTTGTTGTAACTGTTGTGCACCTACATTTACGCTCACCGGCATGTTTAAGCCTTGTGCCTGCCAATGTGAAATTTGTTGTAGCGCGGTGTCTATGACCCAATCGCCGAGTTCAATGCTGAGCGGGTGATCTTCAATCACCGGTAAAAATGCGGCAGGTGATAGGATGCCGCGCTCGGGGTGTTGCCAGCGCACCAGCGCCTCAGCACCAATAATTTCACCCGTGCGCATATTGACCTTGGGTTGATAGAAGAGCACAAATTCTTTTTTATCCAGCGCTGCGCGAATATGTTCAATAGATTCGCGGTGATGTTTGGTGGCTATGTCTTTGGCCACATCAAACAGGTGATAACAATTTTTTCCTGCTTGTTTGGCGATATACATGGCTTGATCTGCATGGCGCAACAGTTGGTCGGCATCGGCATTATCTTGCGGATAAATGGTGGCGCCGATGCTAGCCGATACACGTAACAATTGTTGCTCGAGCAGAATCGGTTCTGCGGCAACATCCAATAAACGATTTAATACGGTTCTATGGTCGTTGGGGCCTTCTAAATCCGCCATGATGGCAATAAATTCATCGCCGCCAATGCGCGCCAGTGTGTCGCCTTCGCGCAATACCTCTTTGAGTCTGTGTGCAATATTTACTAAAAGTTGATCGCCCATGTCATGACCGTGTTGGTCGTTGACTGCTTTAAATCCATCCAAATCGAGATACACCACCGCGAGCGATTTCTCATTGCGATGACAGCGCGCAATCGCCTGTTTTAAGCGATCAGCCAGAAGTACGCGATTAGGTAAACCGGTGAGGGCGTCGTAGTGGGCGATGTATTCCAGTTGGTGTTGATGCTCTTTAAGTGGTGTGATGTCGGTAAATAAGTTCACATAATTTTGCGCAATGCCGTGGATATCCCGCACGGCGCTGATGGTCATTAAAGCGGCAAAAATTTCACCGTTTTTGCGCTTGTTCCAGATTTCACCGTGCCAGTCCCCTTTGTTAATTAAATCGCTCCAGAGTGATGTATAAAAATCTGCACTGTGCCGCCCGGATTGCAATAGGCGCGGATTTTGACCGAGCACTTCATCGCGGCTATAGCCGGTAATTTGGCTAAAAATTTCGTTGGTCTCAATAATATTGCCTTGCGCATCGGTAATTAAGATGCCTTCGTTGGCATGGGTAAAAACGCTGGCTGCCAAATGTAAACGCGATTCAGCATAGGATTGTTCAATTGCCAGTGAGGTCAGACGCGCCTCACCTTCAATTAAATGAGTTTCGGCATCGGAGGGGTTGCGGTTGTGGTGATGATAGAGCGCAAAGGTGCCCAGCACTGTTCCTTGCGCGGAAAAAATAGGCTGTGACCAGCAGGAATTAATATTGGCGCGCGCTGCAATTTTGCTAAAACTTTTGGTCCATGGGTGTGAATGCACATCCACAATCACTACTCTATGGCAAAAAAACGCTGCGCTGCCACATACGCCCATGCCTTCGCCTATGGGTAAATTATCAATGGCGTTGATAAAAAAATCGGGCAGACCATAGGCCGCTGCGTGGCGCAAATGTTTTTCGTCGTTGTCCACTAGCATGATGCTACAAAAACTGCCCGGTAATAGCGTTTCAATATCCATTGTCAATTGCACAAGAATTTCCTGTAGCGGAACCTTGGCTAATAACATTTCCAAAATACGATTGTGATGTTGGTGGCGGCGTTCGGCTTGTTTGCGCTCGCTAATATCTTGAAATATTCCAGTTAAACGCACCACCTTGCCGTTTTCCATTTGTGCGGTGCAGGTGGTGCGTACATCAATTTTTCTGCCTTTAAAGGTGTATTTCTCCACTTCAATATCAAACACTTCGCCGGTTGTCATGGCGTGCCGCAAGGCCTGCGCAATACGCTCGCGCGAACCGGGTAAATAGAGGCTAAATCCTTCATCGAGAGCGGGGGTATATTCTTCGGGGGTGGTATCGTGAATGCGATAGGTTTCGTCCGTCCAGTAGATGCTGCGCTTGGCAACATCCATTTCCACTCCGCCAACCTTGGCGATACATTGCGATGCTTCCAAAATCCGCGCACTAGTGCGCAGGGCTTCCAGTTGCGTAAGTTCTTGGTGATTAAGCTCATCCATCTGTTGCTGCAGTTGCTGTAATTCGTCGCGCTGCAAATCCAGCGCCAGACGATAGACTTGCAACTCGCGCTCGGCAATTTGTAGTGGGGTTAATTCCAATATGGGCTGGGTGCGTGCCGCCTGTTGTTGCAATTGCGCCTGTGCCCGGCGATAAAACTCCGCGCTATCAAATAGTGGTTTGGATGCCATATACCTTAACCAATCCTTCTGTGAACCTCTCCCGTGCGTGCGCACGTTGAATGTTAAAAAATATAGCAGTGCAATGGCGAGCTGTCGAAGCGATAGAAATTAACAATCACTGACCTTGGCATCTATTAGAACCAAATGATTTCGCCGCAGTGCAATTGCGCTTTTTAACTCATAAGCAGATAAGTTTTTATCGCTATTAATCGCTGTTTTCCAAGGGATAATAACGATTCAACAGAGTTATGTGGATTTAGATGTAATAGAGTGTAATAAAAAAGTGTTGTATGGCTCACTACCGCATGAGTGAGCCATGGTGTTTTGATGTTATTGATTGGCCTGAGTGGATTTTTGTTTTTTATCGTAAAAGTCTTTTAATACAAAAAATGCTTTTTTGGGTTCGCCTTTTTCTGAGTAAAGCCCTTTGCGATTGTAGTCGTCTTGAATGCCATTAAGCAGGCGGCGAGGCGAGCGGAAGTCGGCGAGAATCCAGGGCGAGGTGCCAACAAAACCGTCTATTTTATCAATCATGGTCAAACTCTTTTGGTAGAGGTGCGCCTGAAACTCTTCGGTGAAAATCGTGTTTGTATCACCGTGATAGCCTTTTTTAGCGCCGCCGCCAAACTCGCTAATAAACACCGGTTTGTTGTAGTTGATTTCCCAGGTCACTTTATCTGCCTTTTCAGGCAGACCATCGTACCAGCCGATGTATTGATTAAAGCTCACCATATCGACAATCTCGGCCAGTGGATCTTCCACCACGGCGATGTTGGAGTTGTCGCTGCGATAGTGTTTTTCCATCGCTGCACTTAACAGACGCGTGTTATCCAGCTCTCGCGCTTTTTTTGCAAGGCGACCGAGAAATTGATTGCGCGCATCCGACACCGGCGTTTCATTGGCGAGCGACCAAATAATCACCGCCGCGCGGTTTTTATCGCGCTCAATCATCGCACTTAATTGTGCTTCGGCATTTTGATAAGTGGCTTCGTTTTTCCAATTGATCGTCCAGTACACCGGAATTTCTGACCAGACCAATAAACCCATTTGATCGGCGAGGCGCACCATATCTTCGTTGTGCGGGTAGTGGGCGAGGCGGACAAAATTTGCATTCAATTCTTTCGCCCAGCTCAACAAGGTTTGCGCTTCTTTGGCGTTTTTAACTCGACCACCACCTGTAGCAGAATATTCTTCATGCACTGAAATGCCGCGCAGGAAAATAGGTTTGCCGTTTAGTAATAATTGCTTGCCTTGGGTGCTGATGCTGCGCAGCCCAACCGTATCTGTCAGTGTATCTTTGCCACTGCTGATTGTAACTGCGTAGAGTTTTGGGTTTTCTGGTGACCACAATTGCGCATTGGGCACTGTAAAGGAAAAATTTGCCTTACCATTTTTATCGGCCTTGAGTGTTTGTTTGATATTTAATTCAGGTAGGCGCAATTGAATTTTTTCGCCGCCCTTTGCCCCATCCAGCATCACTGAACCAGAAACAGTTTTTTGCGCTAGCGATGTGAGCGCTAAGCGGTAATCGCGAATAAAGGTGTGCGGCACATTTAACAGTTTTACCTCGCGGGTAATACCGCCGTAATTCCACCAGTCCGTGTTGAGTGTAGGCACGGCATCGGCGTGACGTTTGTTGTCTACTTTGACAATCAGCGAGTTGCCTTGCGCTTTTAATTTTCCGGTTACTTCGTAATGGAATGGGGTAAAGCCGCCAATATGCACACCCAGTTTTTTACCATTCAAGTAAACATCGGCGCGATAATTTACTGCGCCGAAATAAATAAATTGGCGATCCGTTTTTTTCGCCGCAGGCGCCGCAAATGTTTTGCGATACCAGACACTGCCTTCGTAGTAATAGAGTTTTTCTTGCTGTGTATTCCAATCGCCCGGTACTTGCAAACTGGCTGCCTTATCAAAATCGTATTCAATCAAATCAGAGGGAAGCTTTGGTTTTGAATCGGTAAAAAATGCATTAACCGAGGGTTTTTCCTGCTGGTCAAAGGGTTCATAGCGGTAGTTGTAATAACCGTTTTCGTAGGGGTCGACAATGATTTTCCATTCGCCGCTAAGAGGAGTGGCGTAGCGTGTGTAGGCCTGCAAAGGTAAATCGGCGGCAAATGTGAGGGGTGAAATCCCCGGGCAAAGTACAAGCAAACTGGCACAGAGCCAGCGAGTTATTGATCCTTTCATGGTGGTGTTCTCTTGTTGTCGAGTGACTTGTGTTATTGGTGTTATCAATGGTTGTCGCTCGTCTGTGCGAGCTGATTGTCAGGAATGGGTAGTTCGCTTGGGATTCTAGTCTACTTCGGCGGGATTTATCGTTAGGCTGGTGTGTGGTTGGGGGTAAAAAATTGTTAACTTTAGTTGTCGTTGCGGGTGTTTGAGGGGGCGGTGGGAAGGAACCACCGGTAATCAGGTTACCGGTGGCTCTTGCTTACGATTTTTATACAATCACACACTGATACTATTTTTTATTCGCGCTATTTTTAATTAGCTCTTCGGTCAAGTTGGCTTGCAGTTTTGCGATGCCACCATCAACGGTTTTTTCCCAAACTCCACCGCTCGCCATGGCGGTGCTAACCAAATTACTGGCTTTTGCGGAAGCATTAATCGTTTTATCGGTAGATGCTAAGGCGAGTTCACCATCGTAATTCAAATCAATATTGAACTTGGGTTGCATCCAAATCCAGAATTGCAGTACATCAACCGTTACTGGTGTTGCGGAGGCATAATCCGGGCTGGATTTATCAACTACACGATAGCCTGCTGCGGTTAAACTGTTGGACGCAATACGCTCGCACACAGAGTAAATCGTTTCTTTATCCTTGAGGCTGTAATTCCATAATGCATTATGGAACATGCCATGGCGCATACGACCAATGGCTTTGTCGGTGATGGTTTTGTCATCGATAGTATCGCCTTCAATCGATGGCAGTGATGGATCTTGTGGTGCGCGGACAAATTTGCGCAAGTCATTAACAGTGTCAATTTTAACGGTGGCAATTGTTTGTGCGGGTGCTGTTACTGCAGGGGCAGTGACTTTTAATGATTTTGTAGCGCAACCGGTGGTGAGGGCGCAAATTGCGAATACACAAAGTAAATGTTTAATCATTTTCCGACTCCTGGAAATTATTTATTATCGTAGCCATTCTACGAACCGGCATCTTAATCAGCGGACTCGCAATAGGCAATCTGAACTGCGATCTGTACGGTTGTTAATTTTCAGCGCGATTCAGGTTGTTCTGCTCTGCTTTTTTATTCAAACCCCAATTGCGCACTTTCTCCATATACAAATACACCACTGGAGTAGTGAACAGGGTGAGCAATTGGCTGACGGCGAGGCCGCCGATAATGGTGATGCCGAGCGGCGTGCGCAGCTCCGAGCCTTCGTTAAATCCGAGGATCAGCGGCACCGCGCCGAGCAGTCCGGCGAGGTTGGTCATCATGATCGGGCGCAGGCGCAGCAGTGCAGCTTGGAAAATGGAATCGCGCGATGACAGGCCTTCTTTGCGCTCCAGCTCCAGTGCAAAATCGATCATCAGAATCGCGTTTTTCATCACTATACCGATCAATAAAAACAGGCCGAGCATGGCGATCAAACTGAACGGTGTATCGCTCAGGCGCAGCGCGAGCAGTGCGCCGATACCTGCCGAGGGCAGGGTGGATAAAATCGTCAGCGGATGAATCGTGCTCTCGTACAAAATCCCTAAAATCAAATAAACCGCGAGCAGTACACAGGCAATCAGCACTGCCGGGTCTTGCGCCATACCGGGTGTGCTCGGCCCCCAGCCGGGGCGGGTGCTACCTGCGGGGGCGAGATAGACTTTATTGGGCACCATCAACTCGGCGACTTTTTCTTCAATAGCGGTGCGCGCCTGTTCTTCAGTAAAGTTTTCTGCGACGCCGTAGCCAATGCTCTCGGAGGCAAACTGGTTGCTGTGGCGGATGCGATCTTCAGCGAGGCCGTAGCCAAAACTGGCAAAGGCCGAGAGCGGCACCCGCTTGCCATCCCAGGTAATTACCTGCAGTTGCTCAAGCACGGCAGGGCTGGCGGTAAAACCCGGTGCCAATTCCATCACCACACGATATTGGTTCATCTCATCGTACATAGTCGAGACTTGCCGCTGGGAGAAGGAGTTGTTGAGCATGCCCGCCACCATGTTCATATTTACGCCCAGCCGCTGGGCGGCTTCGCGGTCGATGGTGAGCACCACCTGTTGCGTGCCTTCCTCTTTGACGCCATCGACTTCGGTCAGCTCGGGCATATCTTGCATGGCAGTGGTGATTTTGGCAGCCCAGCTGTGCAGCAGTTTTAAATCATCCGATAGCAGCATTAATTCCTGTTCGCTGCGGCTAAAGGGCGATGATAGGCGGATGTCTTGATCCGGCCCGATCATTAGCATAGCGCCGGGAATACTGGGCATTTGGCGGCGCAATCTGTCCACCACTTCATTGACCGACACGCCGCGCTCGGCCATGGGTTTGAGGCTGATGCGCATCCAGGCATTGCTCACGCCATTGCCGCCGCCGCTTGCACCAAACACATCTTCCACCGCAGGGTCGGATAAGAGCAGTTGGCGGAATTGCTGGATTTTGGGCTGCATCAACTTGAATGAGAAACCGTCGTCGCCGCGAATCCAACCGGTCATTTGGCCGGTGTCCTGCTCGGGCAGCATGGTTTTGGGGATGGCGACATAGAGGTAGATATTCAGGCCGATCACCCCGGCGAGGATCAGCATCACGATCCGGCTGTGGCGCAGCGCCCAGCCCAGAGCGATGGCATAGGCCTGTTTGATGTCATCGAAAACACCGGGTGCGTGTTCTTTCCTGGGTTCGCTTTTGAGCAGTTGCGCGCAGAGCGCCGGTGTGAGGCTGAGCGATACCGCGAGCGAAATAATCATCGCCGCTGCCAGCGTAATGGAAAATTCGCGGAACAGTTTTTCGACCACACCGCCCATCAACAAAATCGACACAAATACCACCACCAGGGTGATATTCATCGCCAACAGGGTGAAGCCGACTTCGCGGGTGCCTTGAATTGCCGCTTGAAACGGCGGAGTGCCGCGCTCTATATGGCGCTTGATGTTTTCCAGCACCACGATCGCATCGTCCACCACCAAACCCGCAGCGACAATCAACGCCATCAGCGAGAGGTTGTTGAGCGAAAACCCATACAGGTACATAACCGAAAAGGAGCCAATGATCGCCACCGGAATTGCAAGGCTGGGGATCAATGCGCTGCGTGCGCTGCCAAGGAACATCCACACCACACCGACCACTAACAGTACCGATAACATCAGGGTGATTTGCGCTTCTTTGAGCGTAGCACGAATACCGGGGGAGCGATCCATCACCACTTTGAGTTGGGTGTCGGCGGGCATAAGTGCGCGCAGGGCGGGAAGTTGCGCGTTAATGGCGTCGATAGTTTCTACAATGTTGGCGCCCGTCTGACGGCTCACAGTGAGTGTCACGGCCGAGCTTTGGTTATGGAAACCATCGGTATAGCGGTTTTCAACCGAATCACTGACGGTGGCGACATCTTGCAAACGCACCACCGCACCGTCTTCGGCGTAGCGGATGATGAGTGATTGGTAGTCGGCAGCGGTGCGCAAGCTCTCATTGGTGCGCACCTGCCAGCGGGTATCGTCTTCTTCCAGAATGCCAAGCGGGCGCAGCACATTGGCGTTGCTGATCGCGTTGCGCACTTCATCGAGCGCAATTTTGTAGCTGGCCAGTGCGTTGGGGTTGAGTTGAATACGCACCGCAGGCAGCGAGGCGCCGTCTATACCTACTTGGCCAACCCCGTGAATCTGCGCCAGCTTCTGCGCCAGAATGGTGGAAGCTGCGTCATAGAGTGCGCTGGGCGAGAGGTTGGGCGAGCTGAGTGCGAGCGCCATAATCGGCGCCTGTGAAGGGCTGATTTTGCGATAGCTGGGGTTGCCCGGCATGCCGGCGGGCAATTGGCCGCGGGCGGTATTGAGCGCGGCTTGTACATCGCGCGCGGCGGAATTCAAATCCCGGTCGAGGGTAAATTCCACCCAGATAAAGGTGGAGCCTTGAGTCGAGTTGGAGTTGATCGCGGTTACGCCGGGAATGCTGCCGAGGGCGCGCTCCAGCGGCGTCGCTACAGTCGCCGCCATACTTTCAGGACTGGCACCGGGCAGCTGGGCAAAAATCTGCACCGCCGGGAAATCCACCTGCGGCAAGGGCGCAACCGGCAGCATGCGCCAGGCCAATAGGCCAAGCAGCACAATCGCTGTCGCCAGCAGCGATGAAGCAACGGGGCGTTTGATAAATGGTTCTGCCATGTTCATAAGATGATCTCAGGTAGGTTGGCGGTGAGGAACGAACCCCAACACGACCATTTACCCATCTGCACCGAAACCCTGTTCAAAGCTCCATTTGGTTATTGGTTGGCGTGGCGAGATGGTCATGTTGGGGTTCGTTCCTCAGGCTACGCGCCCCGCCACAACCTACGCTTCCTCCGGAATGGAATTGTGAGTTGGGGCTTTGCTTACCCAACGATCAAAAAACAAATACACCACCGGTGTGGTGAACAGGGTCAGCACCTGGCTGACCAATAATCCGCCCACCATCACTAAACCCAACGGCTGGCGCAATTCGGCGCCGGAGCCGCTGGCGAGCATCAGGGGGATGGCGCCAAACAAAGCGGCGAGGGTGGTCATCAGAATCGGGCGAAAGCGCATTAACGCGGCGCGATGAATTGCCTCGCGCGGGGACAGGCCGAGGGTGCGCTGGGCGTCGAGGGCGAAGTCCACCATCATAATGCCGTTCTTTTTCACCAGCCCGATCAGCAGTACCACGCCGATCACGGCGATCAAATCCAGCGGTTGGCCGGTGATTAACAAGGCAAGCAAGGCGCCTACGGTAGCCGAGGGCAGGGTGGAGAGAATGGTCACCGGGTGGATAAAACTCTCGTACAAAACCCCCAGCACTATGTACATGGTCACAATCGCCGCCAACACCAACCAGAGGGTATTGCTGAGCGAGGCGCGGAAGGCTTCGGCGGCACCCTGAAAGCGCAGCTCAACCGAGGCGGGTAGATCCATTTCCGCTTGTACGGCTTCTATCGCCTCAATTGCCGCGCCGAGTGAGGCATCGCCCGCCAGATTGAAGGAGATAGTCGTGGAGGGAAACTGGCTCTGGTGATTGATCAGCAGCGGCGCTGGCCATTGCGTGATCGTCGCAAGAGTTGACAGCAGCACCGGTTGCCCGCTGCTGGTGGCTATATACGTGTTTTGCAGTGCCGCTATGCCCTGGGCGTAGTCCGGGTCTACCTCCAACACCACACGGTATTGGTTGGCTTGGGTAAACAGCGTGGCAATCTGGCGTTGGCCATAGGCAGTTTGCAGAGCGTTGGCTATATCGCTCACCTTCACGCCCAAACGCGCGGCGGCGTCCCGGTCTATCTCTACATAGGCTTGCAGGCCACGGCTTTGCAGGTCGGCGGCAACATCCGCGAGCGCCGGTTCCTGCCGCAGGCGCTCCAACAGGCGCGGTGTCCACTGGTCGAGCAGATCCGCGTCGGGGGTGGTGAGGCTGAACTGGTATTGGGTGCGGCTGACACGGTCTTCGATACTCAATTCCTGCACCGGCTGGAACCAGGCGGTAATACCGGCGATACCCGCGATGCGCTCTTTAAGTTGCCCGATGATCTCGCTGGCACTGGCATCCCGGGTTTGGTGATCCTTGAGGTTAATCAGCAAACGGCCTGAATTAAGCGTGATATTGCTGCCATCTACGCCGATAAACGAGGAGAGACTGGCAACGTTTTCATCTTGCAGAATCAGTTCGGCCAGCTGCTGCTGTTTTTCCGCCATGGCGCTGAAGGAGATGTCCTGCGGCGCTTCGGTCACAGCTTGAATCACACCGCTGTCCTGAATCGGGAAAAAGCCTTTGGGCACGGCGAGATACAATCCGGCCGTGAGCACTACGGTGCCGATCATCACCAGCATGGCGGCGGTTTGATGCTCTAGCACCTTGTCCAACCCGCGCCCGTAACGGGCGATTACCCGCTCTAAAAAGTCCGGCTCGCTGCCATGTTGCGGCGCAGTTTTGAGCATGCGCGCACACATCATGGGGGTGAGGGTGAGCGAGACCAGCAGCGATATACCAATCGCCACCGCGAGGGTGATCGCAAATTCCTGAAACAAGCGCCCGACTAAATCGCCCATAAACAGCAGCGGAATCAGTACCGCGATCAGCGATACAGTGAGCGAGACCAGAGTAAAGCCAATTTCACCCGCGCCTTTAAGTGCCGCATTCATTGGCGACTCGCCCTGCTCGCGGTGGCGGGCGATGTTTTCCAGCATGACGATCGCATCGTCCACCACAAAGCCGGTGGCGATGGTGAGTGCCATCAAGGTCAGGTTGTTGATCGAAAAATCCAGAAAATACATGGCCGCAAAGGTGCCGATGAGCGACAGGGGCACCGCGAGGCTGGGGATAATAGTGGCGGGCACCGAGCGCAGGAATACCAGGGTTACGGCGACCACCAAACAGATCGCAAAGATCAGTTCTTTTTGCACGTCGCGGATAGAGGCGCGGATGCTGTGGGTGCGGTCGGTCAGCACCGCGACATTGACCGCCGCTGGCATGGTGACGGTGAGCTTGGGCAATAGCGCTTGAATGCTGTCCGCTACATCGATCACATTGGCGCCGGGCTGGCGCTGAATGTTAATTAACACCGCCGGCTGCTCGTTTGCCCAGGCGGCGAGAAAGCGATCTTCCGCGCCGTTTTCTACAGTCGCCAAATCGCCTAACCGCAGCGGCGAGTCATCCTTCCAGCTAATAAGCAAATCGCGGTATTCCTGCACCGAGCGCATCTGGTCATTGGCATCGAGCATGGTCGAGCGGTATTCGCCATCAAAACTGCCCTTGGGTTGATTGGTGTTGGCGGTGACTATGGCGTTGCGCACCTGCTCCAGGCTCAACTGGGTACTGGCCAGCGCGTGAGGGTTGACCTTGATGCGGATTGCCGGGCGCTGGCCGCCCGCGAGGGTCACCATGCCCACGCCGGGTAATTGCGCCAGCTTCTGCGCCATGCGCGAGTTAACCAGATCGTACACTTCCGGCAGTGGCAGGCTGGCCGAGGTGACCGCAAGGGTCATGATCGGCGCATCGGCGGGGTTTACTTTGCGGTAAATCGGCGGCGTGGGCAGATCGTTAGGCAACAGGTTATCGGCACTGTTGAGGGCGGATTGCACCTCTTGCTCGGCCACACCCAAATCCACCTCCAGCGAAAATTGCAGGGTGATGATGGAGGCGCCGGTAGAGCTGGTAGACGACATCTGCTTCAAGCCGGGGATCTGCCCGAGGCTGCGCTCCAGTGGTGCGGTGATGGTGCGCGCCATTACATCGGGGCTGGCGCCCGGGTTAAAGGTAAATACCTGGATAATCGGATAATCCACCTGCGGCAAGGCCGCGACCGGCAGCAGGCGATAACTCAGAATACCGGCGAGCAAAACCGCTAGCATCACCAGTGAAGTGGCAACAGGGCGGAGGATAAAAGGGTGGGACAAACTCATTAACTAACCTCAATCAAGGTGCTTTGTAGGTTGGGGTGAGGAACGAACCCCAACATGTCCATCTGGCATCAACGGCCATAAGCCAAGGTGTACAAACCGATTTTTATCTTTGGCGGCGAAATGTTCCCGTTGGGGTTCGCAAGCTCACCGCCAACCTACATCACCTTCACATCTTTACCCGGCCACAATCGATCAATACCTTCCAGCACCACTTGTTCACCGGCTTTAAGCCCATCCAGCACCGCAATCCGGTCGCCTTCCAGTGCGCCCACTTTAATCGGGCGCATCTGCGCTTTACCGTCAATCACTGTGTACACATAGGTGCCTTTGGAGCCGTATTGCACTGCATCGGCGGGAATGGTAAGGGCGCCATCGAGCGTTTGCAGATGTAAACGCGCATTCACAAATTGATTGGGAAAGAGGCGGTCGTCGCTGTTATCAAACTCGGCTTTGAGGCGCAGGGTACCGGTGGCGGTATCGATTTTATTGTCGAGGGTGGTGAGCGCACCACTGGCCAATTGCTGCTGCTCGCTGCGATCCCACGCTTCTACGCTCAGCTGGGTTTTGCCTGTTTGTGCCGCAGCATAGGCATCGCGCACTGCCATTAACTGGTTTTCCGGAATGGTAAAACTCACCGCAATGGGTTGGGTTTGGGTGATGGTGACCAAACCTTCGCTATCGCCGGTTTTCACCAGATTGCCCACATCGACTCGGCGCAAACCTAAGCGGCCGTTAATAGGCGCGGTAATGCGGGTATAAGACAGCTGTAAGCGGGCGTCATCCAGCTGGGCGCTGTGATTTTTCAAGGTGCCGCGCCATTGTTCGACCAGTGCTTGCTGTTTATCGAACTGCTGTTTGGCGATGGAGTTTTTAGTGAGCAGTTGCTCGTAGAGGCGCAAATCTTCCTCGGCGTTTTTAAGTTGCGCGCGAGTTTGCTGCAAGGTGCCCTCAGCCTGCGCGAGGCGAACCTTGTAAGTGGCTGGGTCAATTTCGGCGAGCAGATCGCCCGCTTTTACCTCTTGCCCCTCATCAAATAGCACCCGCAGTAATTGGCCATCTACCCGGCTGCGCACCGTCACTGTATTGAGCGGCACTACACTGCCAATGGCTTTGATATGTACCTTTAAATCTTCCTGGGTAACGCCCACCACATGCACCGGTGTTGGCCCCATCCAGGGGTTGGAGGGCGGCGGGCGTTTATCGGTCGCCTCACGGAAACCAAAAAACCATAACAGTAATAACACCACAACAAGAGCGATAGCCGCTAACCAGCGCTGGCCGCGCGACAGTCGATTAAAAGGAGCAAGCATGAAGACATCCATCGGTTGATTGAGTTGGCGCAGTTTTCTTAGACCGCCGTTTATAACCCGGCATGATGAAACTTGGCGCATTAAGCCTTGAGGCTAGTATGCAAGGAATAAGCCCGCAACGGTTTTTACATTTCCCGACGTTTGGTTACAGAGACAGGCTAAATGGGGTTTTTTGAAGGAAGATAATTAAAGATTCAGTGGGTCAAACAGATAATGCTTGTAGTCATCCGGTAGGGTGCCAATAAAAGGATTATCCAACTTGATTAAATGCCGCTCATTCAGTTTTGCGCGTTGTAAATCTCTGACGTACACACTGCGCCAGAGTTTGATATAAGAGCCATCCTTATAAGCGATCTCAATCCCCTGTTGGATGCGATCCAGCAGGGCTTGGTTGCTTTTGTGCGCAAACAAAAATTTTGGCAGTGGGTAGTAAAGCGCGAGTTTATTATCCAGCTGCAGATCAGTTTGTTTTTCCACTGCCAGCTCATGGAAATATTCAGTGGGGCTAGGGCAAAAAATGTCGGCGCGCCCGGCTTGGGTCATGCGAAATAAACTGGTGATGTTGCTACCGGTTACGATTTGCAAGCCTGCCTGCTGCATAATTTTTGCGTCTAACCAGCCTTCGCCAACGCCTAGTTTGTGCTGCTTTAGCTTTTCCAACTGATCAATATCTTGGATGGTGTTTTTTAAGCGCTCATTGGCATAACAAATGCGATAACTGAGTGCGCCCAGCTCGACTGGAAAAGGGATATAAATCAGGTTGCCCGTCTCCAGCAGCACATCCTCATAGCTCAATGCCATGACAAAATTTTCATACATATTTTGATTTAATGCAGCGATGGCATGAGTGCGAGAAATTACGTTGATGGGCACCATTTCAAATGCGCCGGTTTTGCCTTGAGTTTTTTCCAGTGCGAGTTGAATAATTTGCCGGTCAAACGTCTTGCGTTTTAGGTCGCCGAATTCGGGCAGCTTGTGGCTTACTACTAGCGCTTTGGTTACTGCAGGTTCTACCTGGGCATTCGCGTTTAGCGAGAGTGCCAGTGGCAGCAGTATCCGTAGAAATCGGCGCATCAATAAAATCCAAACAAATGAAGAAAGCGGCAGCTCTGCAGTAAAACATTTTATCGCTTTGCTGCAGCGTTCATGAATTGTTTGGTTAGTCTAGGTTAAATCTGCGGTTCAGCCAAATAGATGGCCGGTGCTTGGGTAGTTACGCACCAGTGTTGCGGTAGTTTTGGGTCTAGCGTCACATAATAATTGCCATCTTCAGCGGGCAGCGGGGCGCCGCTTAGTAGTGCGCTAAATAGTTTTATCGGATCGCGCTTAAAGTGGAGCTGATAAATGCAGCTGAGCGCGGTAGCGTCGCCGCTTGTTTGCAGGCTGTTGGCCGCGCTGGCTTGATAAGTGTTTTTTAAGCCCGACTCAAATGCCACTAAGGTTTTGGCGAGGTTGTTTACCAATACATGGCTGTGTAAATAGGTTTTAAACTGTTCCAACTCTGCGGCAAAAAATAAACTGCGCACTGGTTCTGTGGCTATGTACTCAACAATTAACTCTTCCATGCCGTCGCGTTTCAGTAGTGCAATGGTCATAGGTGCGGCCAAACAAATTCGGCTGAGTCGCCACCACTGTTGAATTTGTTGGGTGACCATTAAACCCGGTGATTGCAACAGGCTTTTTAACCAGGCATCTTCGCTCTCGCTGAGCTGGGTGCAGGCCAGATATTCGGTTTGTGAGCCGCGCGCAAAACCCACCAGGCTACGTTGCACATCAAGCAGCGACATGATGTTGCGCTCCACTGTTTTGTTGCCGGGATGATGAGTTTGCCATCAGGTGCAAATATTTCGCCCACAAGGATTTACACTGCGCAATTTGCGCGATAATTTTTTCTTCTCCCATGACATATAATGCCTGTTCCAGCACTTCATAGGTAATCGCCCGCAGATTGGGCAGTTTGGGCAGTAACCATTCCAGCAATTGCCATACGGGTTCAGGCACTTCGCTGCTATGTACATCCAATAAAAACCCCTCGTGGGTTACGCCGCCGGCCACATGAATTTCTATCACCCGCTCCAGTTGCAAGCGCGCCAACGCAGCGTAGGGATCAAAGCCAAAATTAACGGCATTGCAATAAAAGTTATACAAATCGAGCAACAATCCACATTCCGTATGCGTCAGCAACTGATTTAAAAAATCAATCTCGTCCCATACCGTGATATTGCTCTCTGCTGTGTTGCTATATTGCGGCAAATAATAGGTGGTGTTTTCAATTAGAAATGGCACCGCATAGCGTTTGCAAAGGTGATTGATGCGCGGGCAGAGCAGATCTAGCGCCTCTTGAGTAAATGGCATAGGCAAGAGCAACCCTGCGTGATTTTCCGAACCGTCCTGATTTTTGGCGAGGGTAAAACCCAGGTGTTCGCTGTGCCATAAAAATGATTGCCGCTGCGCATATTGGTCGATCAATGCCAAGTAATCGCTATTCCAACCGCTGGCGGAACCAATTGAAAGCCCCAGGCCATGAACAATCACCGGGCAGCTCTGTGCCAGTGTCAGCGCATCCTGTAATTTTTTTCCGTCCAAATGAAAACGGCGCTCTTGTCCCGTTAAAATTTCTTCACAAAAAATATCCGGGCTTACTTCAATATAATCAATCAGCCCGAGATTTTGTTGAATCAAATGGTGCAGATCCCAGTGGTAATTAATGCCTACGCCTAACTTGGGTGCAGAAAAATTGACTGGGTGTGCAGTCGCTTGCGGCAGCATATCCCTCTCCCGTTCCGTTGCAATTAAAACGCCGATGGTGCGCAATGTACAACCATCGGCGTGTACAGCGTTTAGCGTGGCATCAGCGTGGCGGCGGCGGGAATGCGAGTGTCCAACCGAATAACGGGATTGATGCGGAAACGCAAATCAAAACCGTTAAAACCGCAGTTCAAACAACCGGTTAATTTGCCCAATTGTTTGATCACACTGTATAAATCGTCCAGCACCAAATCGCTAGTATTAAATGCAACATCAATAACCTGCGGTGTGCTGGCACTGGTGGCTTTTACAATATTGCCCGCAGCGTCATAACAGGTTTGGGCGCTGGCAGATTCAGCAACCGCAAAAGTAGCAACGGCACCGGCAGCCAATACTGAGTTGCGCAAAAAATCGCGACGCTCTTTGGCAGTGGAATCTTCAGTTTGGGGTTCTATAGATTGATTGTCAGACATGGTCTTTCTCCTTAAAGATAAATGAATTGATTTGGGCGAAATCCCATCGCATGCGCGAAAAGATTTGCTACCCAGAGACAATCATCTGCCTACAAACAAAAAAATCCAGTGACATAAGAGCGGGATATTTGTGATTTTTTCACCTTTTCTACTGATTTTGTGCCCTATATAAATAAAACCGTTTAAAGATATTTTTTTAGTGATCTAAAGTTTGTTGCGGAGTGTAAAGAGCAGGCTGCCAAAAAGCAGGCAACCAATTCCAAGGGTGATAGGAATATTAATTTTTTGTTCTTGCATCATTCGTATTTGTAGCGATGTGGCGGCGCCAGTATCTGCCTCGCCGGTATAAGTCATACCCGCATAAAACAAACTGGCTGCACCTATGCTAAGCAGTGTTATGGCAATGATTTTGGTGACATTCATGTTCTTAACCTAACAATAACGAGGCGTAAAAAGGTATCGGCGTAGAAATAAATCTATCGCATGAAATGGTGATCTACTTTGCGTGCCAGTAACGAAAACAAAAATAAGCCCATTAACGTTATATAAGTTGTGAATGCTGGTGGTGGCGAGTGATGAGGTTCACAGGTCAGAAAGCGAAAAGTCTCTCGTCCTAGGCTACGCTCAATCAATACAGAAAGATATATGTTGCCTGCCGCTAGCGCCAATGTGCCTGAACACATCAACGCTTGGCGGAAAGCAGTGATTAACAGCGCTCTCTTGTGTGGAGTGTTTGATTGTTAGTCGTCAGTTGAGCTCAGCAAGGTTTTTAAATTCTCTGCCGCTGAGTGCGCCACAAAATTACCCAGTGCGCGATAGACTTCAAATTGTGTTTCATCAAAGTATTGGTCGCTCGTCGCTTCGTGAGGGTAGAGCGGATTGGCACTTTTGTAATAGTGCAAGTACTCAGGTTCTTTGCCAGTAAAGGATAATTTTAAATACAGCAGGCGCCCCACTTCCCCGTTACTATATTCAATAATGCCCTCGGCAAAATTGCTGGTTGATATGCCATTCACCGGGCGTATTGCGGCTACATCCAATTTTATATTGATGCCAAAATCAATCGCCGCGTAGCGCTGCAGAGTAATTAAACCTGCAAAGCTCAGGGTCGGGTCGGCTTCTGCATCAATACAGATAATGGTTTTGCATTGCCGTTTGAGCAATTCATAAACACCCAGGTTTTCCAAATGCCCACCATCTGAACAATTGATATAAGCGGTTTTTTCGCTAGCAGTGCCGCAAGCTTCGCGGATCAGGTAAGGCAGGCCGGGCGGTCTAAAACGAAAATTGTATTTGTCTTTTACTTTGCTGAATTTGCCTGGGTTGGGCAGCCAATAATTCAAACGCATATTGAGCAGGGTTAATAAAAAACGCAGCGGGTTAATCGTGCCTACGCCCATATTGGGCGACACAGCTGCGGCAGAAATTGCCATAGCGGTAGCAAAGTTAAAATGTTTATCGGTCGCTTCTACTGCGGTGGTGGGCGCGTAGCCGGTAAAGTCGCTGCCGCAATAGCGCTTGCTCAAAATAAACGGCATGGAGCGACGCGAGCGCAATTGCGGATTGGCGCTGCCCTGTAAATTTAAGGTGGTGTTAATTAAATGGTAGGGCGCACTGCTTTTATTGCCATTGAGTTCGCTCATTTTTAACTGATCAAGATGAGCGAGTTTGCCGTCTTTTGGAGTGATTAAAAATGTGCGGCTCAAACGGTCACGATAAAATGGGTGCAGCGAAAAGCGGTTAATACTTACGCAAAAAAAGTTATACAGCCAGACCACTAGCCCCAGTAAATAAATCCACCACTCCGCATAACCGCGCGAAATTTGCAGTTGGTTCACACTCAGCATTTTACGGCTAGGCCTTAAATTTAATGACTCTGCCAGTTGCTGAGCGCCCAGGCTGCGCAGCATAAAACCCATGCTCAGCTCATCGACTATAGCGACATCGATAGTTGCGTTATTTTCTGTAGTTAACCAGCTGCTTTCGTGCAATGCGGGGCATTCAAAATGAATTTTCTCGTCGGCATAGCTGGTTACTGCGCAACTTGTAGTATCGATATATTTTTTGTTCAGCATGGGCACAAGGTAGTCGTGCAATTGTTGCGCGACAGTTGCATCGAATGCGGCAGGTTTTGCGCCATTAATCGGTGTGGTATTAATCGTTTCATAGAAATTGAGCAGTTGCGATGCATCACTTGTGTGTTTTACATCCAGCACTGTGCGGGTGTTGTCGCTCAGGTCATAGCTGTAGGGTGAGTTTACTGCCTGAATACAAAAGAACAGGTACATCAATACTAATAGTACGGGTGCAAATAAACTGCTGAGAATCAGGATTAGCTTCGCACGCAGTTTGATGTAACCCAAGACAAATGCTGCGAGCAATACTGCGGCAGTAATCGCGATACTATTGGCGTTGTTGCTGGTCAATGTTTTGAAGTCGGCAAATAAAGTAGTGGCATTGTAGCCAACCACATTGCGCAAAAAATGTAACAGTGGAATAGATAAAATCGCCGCCAGTGCAATCACGGTGTAAATCACAAACCGCTCGTCCGCCCGGTCGCGCCCCAGCCAGCCCAGCCGGTCTTTAATAATTGGCCGCAGAATAAAACCGGCCAGCAGTGGAATAATGCCCATCAACAGCGGGAAGAAAAATTGAATCTCGGCGCTGAAGCGGCCAACCACTTCCAAAAACAATTCGGTGATAAATACCGCGAGTATGACCATCGGGAAAAAAGTCAGAATACTGCGCAATACACCCTCAACAAATAAAATCGGAATGCGCAGCCCGCGCATAAAACCGCCTGCGCGCAAATATTCGCTGTAATTGCGAATGTGGTTGAGTGCATCTGGCTCATGGCGGCCATTTTTATCGGTGAGCAGTTTGAGGTTATCGGCATCATCTTTAGCTAGCGCGCTAACGCAACTGCCAATATAACCACCGCCCGACACGGTAGACAGGTAATCAATTTTGGAAAGCAGTTTGTGGCAGATCAGGTGTTGAATAACCCCCAAACAAAACGACGCAGAGCGAATACCCCCGCCGGAGCAGGCTAAGCCCACCAGATTATTCTGGGTAGTAAAACTATTGTGTAAGGGATTGGTGTCTTGTCCAGCTGGGCAATTAGCCCGGCGCCGGGTGATTTCCTCAAGCTCCTGCGGGAATACTTCCTCCTGGAATATTTCAGTCTTTAGGGGTTCGTTCATGGTGGAATATCCTTTTTATTATTTAAGGCATTATTGTTTAAGCTGTAAAATAATTTAAAGCCGCGACCTTATGCGATATGGAGTTGGCATACAAGTCTAGAAGGGGCGTGGGGCTAAAATGGTGCAGCAATTATTGGCTTAGGTGCTACACCGATCATTCGCGGTTTTATAATTATTTCGACATATTTTTAGCAATAGCTCTATCCGCGTTCGGCCAAAAAAGTAGGGCGTGCCTCGCGGAGCAGGCCGCCGAACTTCGCAAAACGGTAGAGTCGAAGACTGGCGCGCCGAGTTTAGGTAGTGGCTTCCTACTCCTGCTCTTTCGATTAATGCAGGTGACACTCCTTCTACCTTGCTCA
>NZ_BBUL01000064.1 GCF_000953825.1 Cellvibrio sp. OA-2007
GCTGGACAGTTTGTAAGTCGCGCTTATGTGGTTTTGCTTCGCAAAAGTATTCCACAACGCACAACTTACAAACTGCCGTTGTGCTTAACGTTATACAAAAACCGGAAATATCAAAATGTCATTTGATAGTGAAGAAAAAATGTATGAAATGCTTGGACGTTACATCACCGGACTTGAAGATTTTTGCCTTTCAATTCAGGATCGAATTATTGATGTGCTCACTATCCAAGGTTTAAGAAATTCAGATGTTCACGAAATTATTCTGGAGGGTTTAACCGCTGCTCCTTTACTTTCAAAGCTTCAAGCACTAGTTAATTCTGTCGTAGCTAAAAATGAAGAAGAGAAAAAAGTGTTCTCAAAAGTATTTAGCCAATTTCATGAAATAATAGAACAGCGAAATATATTTTTACATTCTCACTGGCTTCCCTTTGCTACGAATGAAGAGGGTGCGTTGCAGTTCCATATTGCTGGCTCAAAGCTTGGTTCAAATAAAAACGGAGCGGCTACAAAAATATCGAATCCTACAGTTGAAGACTTTGAGTTTTCAATTAAAAGGTGTCATGACGCAAGGCATCAACTAGCATTAATTATGAGAATAGTTCTGGGTTATCGAACATTGTTCGAGTGTTTTGAAATTAATGGTAAAGTGCTAAAAGTTAAATATGAAGCGCTTAAACCCATTCCATCAGAGTAATGTATAACAAGTCGCTCAAGCATCAGTCGCTTCGCTCCTTGGACAGTTTTTAAGTCGCAGTTTTGTGGTTTTGCTGCGCAAAAGTATTCCACAAAACTACAACTTAAAAACTGCCGCTTAGCTCGGCTACATGGACTCCCCCAAGTGTCAAGCTAAGACCGCTTTTGACTTTCAGAAATAGACTGCACCTCTACATTCGGTTTACTAACGGCAAATTATTTCTTGCCTGAACCAAGATGAGTATTCGCTGGGAGCTGCCTCATTCGTTAGACGATCTTGATGATCACCGAGCTCAACAGGCTTTGGCTCCCCCAGTCTGACCTGATTGTCATCGACGCCTTCGCAGGACTCGGTGGGCTGCTATTCATTTTTTGTTGATGAATAGCACGGAACTCTTTTTACATTTTACTGATTAACCGCTTTTGCTTTTCTCCTTTTGCGTGAGTGTTTGTTGGTGTTGTGCAATTAGTTGGTGGGCTGGGCTTTGTAATCCTCCTGCTTCACCATGAGCGTCCAGATTAATCGTGCATTTCTCGCAGCCATTGCCACCACTGCGCGCAAATAACCTCGACGCGAAATTAATTCACGTGCCCAGCAACTGACTTTATCTTGTTTGTCTTTTAGATTGGCAATAACCGCTCTTGCTCCATGCACTAAACACATTCGCAAATAGCGATCGCCTTGCTTGGTAATTCTGCCTAAACGAATTTTGCCACCCGTGGTGTATTGCCTAGGCACTAATCCGAGCCAGGCGGCGAACTGACGGGAATTTTTAAAGAGTGACGGATCGGGTACGCTGGCAACAACACCGGAGGCAACCTGTTCGCCAACACCGGGAATGGTCAGCAGTCGTTTCGCGACAGCATTGTGGTGTGCTTGCTTGCGCAGCTCGCGGTCATAAAACAGAATTTGTTCGCTGGCAATTTTGATGCGCTCCCAAAGGTTGGTAATCATCTGCCGCGCGAGCATAGGTAATCCGTTATTGGCATCTTCTAAAATCAGCGGAATTTCACGTTGTGCAGGATAGCGCCCCTTGGGCATTACGATGCCGAATTCACTCAGCAAACCACGTAATTGATTGATCAGTGCGGTGCGTTCAGCAATAAGGCCTTGACGTACGCGATGTACACAGAGCTGCGCTTGTTGCTCTGCTGTTTTTACCGGAACGAACCAGATAGTGGAGCGACTGACGGCTTCACAAATGGCTTCGGCATCGTTGTTATCGTTTTTGCCTCCTTTGCGAAACGGCGCTATAAATTTACACGCCATAATGCCCACCATGTGTCCGAGCTTATGAAACTCACGACCCCAGTAGTGAGCGCCGCTACATGCTTCCATACCGATTAAACAGGGAGAGCATTGCGCTATAAAGGGCAATAGCTGTGCGCGTTTAAGCGTTTTACGCAGGATCACTTTGCCATGTTTATCCATGCCGACGAGACTAAAAGAAGTTTTCGCCAAATCAATACCGAGTGTTGTAAGATTCATGAAAATTGCTCCTCTGGTGGTTATGACATCACCGATAATTTACGCCAGCACAGGGCTGCGTGTTAAGAGGGGGAGTCCATATCATTCGTTATACACAAAATGTATTGGCGCACTTTAAAAAATTGATGGTTGGTTAAAGTTCAGCTCAATTTTGAATGTCGAAAGCCCGAACGAAAGAATCATAATTTTCAAGGTTCAGTTTTCTTGTCTAGTGTTTTGTGGTGCTTCGTTAGAAAGTTTTAGAGCAACGCCGTGCAAGTTAGAAAGTCGTGCTTTCGGTTGGTTTGTTGCGAAATGTGTTTCATCGAGTTGTCGCCTTTGTTGTGCGTAGCCATTGCGCCACGAAGTAGAAACCGTTTTTACTTGGCGAGTAAAATTAAATTCATCGGCGGTTATCTTGCCAGCGTCGAAAGCTCGTAGTAAATTCTCAGTGAATTGAATGTTCGGTTTTTTGTAAAAGTGCGAAGTGGTGTTTTTAACTTAGTCCGCATGAGTGCGGCCGAAAAGTGTGGTTTTCATATTTTGTCTTATAACAAGGCAATGAAACGGATGGTTGTTAAGTAGCACGTTTGCCATTCCGCTTCGCTCCATTTTATGGCAAACGTGCTACTTAACAACCACCGCTTATTGCGGCGTTAAGCGTACAAATTTTAAAGACTTGGAGGTAACGGCAGGTATTGAAGCAAAAGCGGTGATCTCGTTCGGGTTGGGAGTGAATATTGAAGTGAAAGCGAAAGCCGTAATGGAGGTAATCATGAATAATTTGATCGTATTTAATACATGCGTTTGGTGGGGAGTGGCGTTTCTGCGGGCCTGGTGGGACACTTTCAATCCGAACGAGAGATCAGTAATTGTGAATTGCCTGCCTGATCCAGGAGAAACGAGAGGGGGTTCAATTCCCCCTCCCCGCACCAAATTTATAAGTGCCATGAATGGCGGAGCTTAACAAGGCGCAGCAACACGCCACTGCGTGGCTGGACAGTTTGTAAGTCGCGCTTTTGTGGTTTTGCTTCGCAAAAGTATTCCACAACGCACAACTTACAAACTGCCGTTGTGCTTAACGTTACGAAGGTAAAGCAAATTTTATTTGTACCTTGCTTCGCTGGTTTGTAAAAGCAAAGCTAAAATCGTCAAGTTTCAGGTTATGTCGTTTTTAGATTTGTGATTGCGGAAAGTAAGTGCCAATAGAAAAACGGGAAAAGCTTAGGTTATTTCGTTTAAATGTACTAGCTCAGACCTGATCTGACAGTTACCGGTTTTTACAAGTGCCTGTCAGTTTAGATTTGAGCTAAATTCTTTTCTGCCCAAACCTTCTTTCCATCCAGCAAAGTTTCCAATATTGTTGTAGTATTTCATCCATTCGTCCAGATCCTTTTGCAACTCCTCCAGCGTTGCATAAAGTTTTTTGCGGAACGTTACCTGATAAAACTCTTGCAGTATCGTTTTATGGAAGCGTTCACAGATGCCATTCGTTTGCGGCGACTGCGCTTTTGTTTTCGTGTGATCAATATCATTGATGGCGAGATAAAGCTGATAATCATGCCGATCCATTCGGCCACAATATTCCGTACCCCGATCCGTGAGAATTCTCAGCATAGGCAGCTGCTGCTGAGTGAAGAATGGCAAAACTTTGTCATTGAGCAGATCGGCTGACGTGATTGGTCTTTTGCTGGTATAAAGCTTGGCTAACGCCACTTTGCTGTAGGTGTCTACAAACGTTTGCTGATATATCCGGCCTACGCCTTTGAGGTTTCCTACATAAAACGTATCTTGCGAACCAAGATAGCCAGGATGATGCGTTTCAATTTCACCGGAAGCTTCATCATCAATCTTCTTGCGTTCTAAGGCGGCAATCTGGCTGTCCGTTAGTAGAATACCTTCTTTGGCAACCTTATCCTCCAGTGCCTGTAATCGCTTTTTAAAACTCTCGACACCATGCCTCAGCCAAATTGAACGTACGCCACTGCCAGATACGAAAATACCCGCTTTACGCAATTCATTGCTGGTTCGATGCTGACCATGTGCAGGTTGTTCAACGGCATAATCAAGAACCGCTTTTTCTATTGCAGGATCGATACGGTTTTTAAGATTCGGAGTGCGCTTGCTGCGGCTTATCAGCGCATCAACAACACCTTCTTGCGCCAACTCTTGATAACGATAAAAAGTGTCGCGAGAGAAGCCCATTACCTTGCAGGCTTTTGATACATTGCCAAGCTCTTCCGCCAGATTCAGCAGGCCAGCTTTGTGTTTTATGATGGGATTGTTAGTATGTAGCATGAGAGTTACCTTTATGGTTTTGTTTTAGGATTCGACACCCATATTCAAAACCGGTAACTCTCTTCTTTCAAGTAGAAGTGTCAGATCAGGTCGCGACTAGTACAAATTAAGCTACCGAAACTTATCGCGCCCCAATGTTTGGGATGCTTAAAGGTTAAATGCCATAGCACACATCAACATAAACAAGGGGCGTTGCATCCTGCTAGCCCCTTTGCTCCTGCGCGGGTAAGCAATCATCCTAATTGCCACGGCATCCGGTGCCTGATCCCTTTTTCTCCATTTAACCACTTCTTCCTGAAGCACAACTCCCTTCACCGCACTCCTGTATCGGCGACGTCCTTGTGGTTGCTATTTTAATGATTTACATCAGCGGCAATAGCCGTAAAAAGCGGAAAAGCTTGTAGGAAATTGGCTATAGTGCGCCGTCAAGGGTTTGGTTGGGGCTGCGCTTACGTTCGTTTATCAATAAACTCTTCCCCAACTCCCGAGAAGGTATTGGCCTGTAAAAACTGCTTTGCCAGCTTTATCTGCTTTTTTACCAAACCTGATTCTGATTCTCTGCCAACTGAAGCTTGGCATCACGCATCCTCTCTCTCGCTTGCGCGATACCCACAACAGGATAGACCCCAAGCGCGAGCTTCTTTTCTTTGCCCCCAAATGGGGGTAACTTTTATTGGTTTTTATAGGACGATGGAACACCAGAAAGCAAAAAGCCCCGAATAACGGGGCTTTAGGGATGTTTTGGGAAGTCATCAAACTTTCTTTTGGTGCCCTGGGCCTCACTCGAAAACCCAGCCAGAACGCTTGAAATTACTAGCCTCAAAACTGGCAAAGGTAAAAAGTACCCCTCTTTGTGCCCCCAGTTTTCATCGTGCACTCGGTACCAGTCCGGATCACCGAAATCCACTTTAAAATTCCGCAAATCGCCCTAAAAAAACTGTTCAAAATAATTAACACTTTTTCCGGCTAGAGATCGAATATCTCGATCCCACAACGTCCCGCATGGTACTACAAAAGCCAATAAGGAGGGAGACGGCTTCAGTACCTAATCAAGATTTTCAGTATCAGTGCGCGGAAAACAACCAATGACATGCATATCTTCAATAAATTTATAGATTGAATGCCCCTCGGCGCAGCGCCAAGTCTCTTCAAAAAAATTCCATCCCTTTGTTAACCTGGGTTGGTTGGAGACAAAAGTGAGATTTGAGTAATTTTGTCGGCAGTCCCAGCAAAACACATCCACAGGGCATTTCTTGAGCAAATCAGGAATGATGGATTCGATTAGCTTGGTGTGCAGCAGCTTAGGGATTATCGTTGCTGGCTCAGCAGACATATCCGCACTTTTTAGCCAATCAACAAAGGCCGTAAGCCAAATTTCATAATCACTCCAACCGTAATGGCCCCGGCTACTAGCTTCCAGATGGTCAACAAGCTCCGCCGATTTTATTAAAACCTCGCCCCGCACCTCGCCATTTTCAATAAAGTCCGGCAAAAATCGGTGGCGCTCTTGTATTAAACCCTCTCGATAGTAAACAGGCGATACCAAAGTAACTTTGCCAGCACATCTCGTTAACTTACCGAAGAGCTCCTCTACCTCAGCTCTAACTGTATTCAAGTAGGCATTTCTTTCTTGCTCTCGCCTATAGGCAAAAGGAGTGAAAATCTGTCGGCATATTTTATATTTCAGGAGCTGCTTAATCATGCTTGCCCAAATCACGGAGACTATCGATAAAACCTTGATAAGCTGCCGAGTGGTCACCCGTATGATTTTCCATACCCGGCTTAGTCAGACACCCTTTAGGGTCTATGTAGCTATCGATACGTTTCGAAGGCCGTTCATGCCATGACAGATTAAAAGCTGCCAATTTAGGGAAAAAATACATGTGGGAGTAACCAGGAATGTTGTCGTGAATCCACCACGCCAGCGCCTGCCAATCTTTGGTTGCTTCGTAATATGGAAGAAAGCGGGTAACAACCACACAAGCCGTCGCCCCCATAAGACCATCTTCATCGCGCATATCCCATATATGCCCGGAATAATTGGCCTCATTGCGAGCACAGTTGTATTGGTTCTTATTCTCCGCCCCTTTGGCGTTGACCGCACAAGAGCGAAACGCCGAGCGAATCGCAATACGCCCCAAAGCGTCTTGAAGAGGCTCCAACACGTTCTCACAAAGTGCCTTACCCGCCGCAATCGCCAAGTCGTGATTGTCAGGGATATTGGGGATTCTTTCGATTTGTGATATTTCGGAGTAGAGAAAATCACGCATAAAAAAAGATTTGGATAATTGGACTCGGCCAAATTCTTCTAAGGTTTTTACGGAGGTGGGGGATTTCATTGCAACACTCACTTAAAAATGATGGGTAGTCTTAGTCGGCAGCTTTACGCCCAATTTATAAAAATTGGTAAATTCCTTAATTTCCGCTTTACTACTGTATTCGGCAAGTTCAGTTAGGCCGCTAGCACTAGGGTAAATAATCAAACATTTAACGTTGGTAATAGGCATGGCATGCTCCTCCACTCCCAAAGCGATGTTGAGCTTCCTGTCACGCGCATAACCGCTCAGTTGTCGAGCATCATCAATTAGGTAAGATTTGTTGTTGTCGAATTTGCTATAACTGGATTTGTATTTTGTATCAATAATTAACTGTTCTTGCGTATCAATAAAATCCACCTCAGTACCCGCACAACCTCTTACTTGATACTGAATAGATTTGCCGCGCGACTTTTTGAGTAAAGACAGTACATAAATTTCAAAAAGCAGCGCCATATTGATGTAAAAGGGAGGGGTTAAAGCTTTTGACTGGGTCGTACGTTCAAGCGAATTGCCAAATAGTTTTAGGATTTTTTTGGCAAGGTCTGTGGTCTGACCATATTCTTTATAAAAATGATTGAACTTGATAAGGCCTATTTCATGCGGCTGAATATCTTCATCCACCTGCTCGAACGCGGCCTTACAACAACCCAGCGTTGAACTTATATTTTTCAGATCAACACCACTAGTCAGTAAATAACTATTGGAGATCAACAACGCCCTTTTTAACAAACGGTTAATTGAGCAATTGAGCGTATATTCCGTATAGCGGCACCAAGTAGACGCCATGTTATGGCTAGCCAGTTGTGCCTTTATGTTTTTTCCAACCAGAACTTTACCTTTTAAATTAGACTGTAATGGTCGCTCTACAGTTACATAACCTTTTTGCAACCCTTTACGCACCAACCCCTGAAGCAGTTGAACATAGTGCAAGATTAATAAAATAGGCGCACTCAACTCTGATTCAGTGACAGGAACAGGAGGCTCATCAAAAAAGATTTCGTATAATTTTTCATCACGTCTAACTGAATTTAATGCTGAGGCTGATTCGGGGGTCGCAAAGCAATCCATAAAAGTTTGCAAAATATCCAGACCCGCGATTTTCGGTAAAACTTTAAGAGCTGACTCTCCAGATACTAACCAATCCGTTCCCACATAATAATTAGCCAAAAGCCGACCCGATTCATCGCATTTTTTAAACTGCAAACGCTGTGCGGCGGGCGATAACATTAGTTCGTCAACACTCTGAGAGAACTCATGTATTACACGCTGATGCTCTTGCGTTTGAATGATTAGAGTCATACAGATAGCTCTAACACATCACTGGTTGCGCCCAGTAAAATTCCATCTTTAATATATTCACGCAGCAAGGGTTTAATTTCATGCTCCAATCTTGAGTTTAGTTCCTCTTCTGACTCTGCAAGGAAATAGCTATGCCCAATCATTAAATCCTCTATTGCATAATCAGGCAACAGCTTTGTCTTAAAAATATTTTCTATTATTTTAAATAAGGCAACCGCTTTTTCCCTACACTGACTAGTGGGCTGCGCTTCAATTACTGCAACACTTGCAGGAACTGTAAAAAATGGAAAGCGGCGGCGAATGGCATAATCAATAGTACCCACACTGCGATCAGCAGTATTCATAGTGGCGATAATGTAAAGATTCGGAGGAAGAATTAATTTCGAACATCCATTTAATTCGTACAGGGAATTTACGGCTTCGCCACGGTATTCAAGCGCATAAATTAACTCGCCAAGTACCGCAGGAAGATTGGCTCGGTTAATTTCGTCGATAATAAGTACATGCGGCGCACATGGATTTTTTAGTGCTGCCTCGGCAATATCCGCAAGTACTTTATTTTTCACTTCGTAAACTACGGAACCATTTGCAACACGGGTAACAATACCCCGCACAAAATCTTCATAGCTAAACGCAGGATGGAATTGAATTAGCTTAAAGTTAGGGTGTGAGTTTAGCTCTGTAAAATCCGAGCTTAGTAAACAGCAAGCTATTTCTTTAGCAGTACGGGTTTTTCCTGTACCGGGGGCGCCTTGCAAAATAATTTGTGGTTTAACCTTTAACAGTTCCAAAATTTTAGTGCCATTCATGGCTTCAATAACCTCGTTATACCAACCAACAATAATTTGCATTGTAGGTGTTGATTCATTTGCGCATCGAGTTAAGGTCCCCGTTGCCATTGGTATAGTCCTACCAGAATCATTCCAATCTAATATTTTTACCTTCCTTCTGTTAACAAACCAATCCAGGCGACCCGTAGTATCACTTACATATTCATGTCCGCCCACAACCTCAACTAATGCAACAAGCGTCTTTCCTTTTCTAACAGCGACTATATCTCCGACGTTCATTTTATTTATAAAGTCGTTCATTGCTGACTGACCTTCTTCCCATTCCCCCAAGCCTATCAATCCTGTCTCTTTTAAAATCTGCGCTTCATTAACACCCTGTGGATCATCTGGGTGCATTTGTATATGCCAAAAATTCATCGTGCCGCGACCTTCTTCTTAGGTTTTGCTGCTGCCGCACGCTCCACCTTAATCCTCTCTAACAGTGCTGCCGCCGAATTCTCGCCGGAAATTAACTCCGGATTCTGCGCGCGCCAGTCGGCGGTGAGTTCGCCGCGGAAGGCTTTGGCTAGGATGCTTTGGGTTAGGTGGTTTACGCGGGCTTGGGCGTCTTTTACGCGCTGTTCGATTTGGTCGGCATAGGCGAAGAGTTTTTCTACGCGGCGGACGATTTCGGTTTGTTCCACAACCGAAGGAAAACAAATATTCATATCTTTTAAATCTTGCCCCGAGATGCCCTTTTGCCCAGATGTTGATTTAACCAACGACATTACAAACTCTCGTACATCTGCGGATGCGTAATACAACTCAAGGTAACTTGGAATAATTTTTTCTTTGTTAACTCTTACCCGAATTAGCTTGTCAGGGTAAACCAGATTCTCATGCGATAACTTTCTAACTTGCCCACACACGCCGACAAATTCTAAACTTCCATTGTAACGAGTAAAAAGCAAATCCTCTGGCTTCAATGAATAACGCTGAACCTCAATTTCATCTAGTTCCAAAAATCTAACATCCACTTGATCAACAAAAAGAGAACGGACAGAACTAATTCTCAAGATAGGAACGCCAAGCCCTTGCTCATTTGGCTTCGCAGATAAACCGTTGCGCATTTCATTTATGAGATTTGAAAGCTTATCTTCCGCATAGCTATATTCAATTCCATTGGAACCCCTCCACTCCTCAGTCAACCTCCCACTAACCGCAGCGGCGATCACCGATTGGCGGAAGCGTTTTAGGATATTGGGGATAGCGTCGAGGCGGGCTTTAAGGGTGTCTACCTGCGCGAGAAGTTCATCGAGTTTTTGGGCGATTTGTTGTTGTTCGGCGAGGGGGGGAAGCGCCACCAAAAATTCCTCAATAGCTTTTCCTGAAATATTTGGCTGCGCCCCTCCGTAAGCAACTTTAAGTATTTCGGGAGTCAATGAAGCAATTAAATGGTCTTTATATTTTGCCGAACCAAACGCATCCGAATGAAGCTTTAAATTACCAACGCGCTGATTTTGATATGCAGGTTCGGAACCGTTGTAAACGCCAACTTTTCCTGTTGTTGCACCAGACATTGCAATTAGCAAGTCACCTTTTTTAATCTCAAAGCCAGCGACAACATCTGCTTTTCTCACATGTATTGCTGTTTCATCAGTAGCAAGCTTTCCATCAATATCAGAAATGCGAATCACGGGAACAGTGTCTTCATCTTTTGCGACGTAAGAATTACTTTTAAATGCGTAACCATTTTTTAAATATAGATATTCGCCCAGCGGCGTTTCTACCCACCCTTCCGGCAAAGTAAACTCACTCACACCTTCACCCCATCACCCAAACCCAACACCTCAGCCAACAAATCTTTCTGCACCTTGGCTTGATCCCCCGCGCCTAATGCCGCGAGCAAACCATCTAACTCTCTTAACGCCTCAGTCAATTCACTCATAGCTTCCGCCGCCAATACATCCGGCTCGGGCAAACTGGCAGCATCAACCGAGTCATTATCTTTTAGCCATGAAATATCCAGCGAGTCGCCTTTGGTGTCGCGAATATAATCGCGGGTGAAGTTTCGTAGGCGGGAATTTTCGGGGGTTCTTTCAACATCATCGGCCATCCATGCGAAGTCGCATAATGTAGGTTGGCGCTGAGCTTGCGATGCCCAACACTGGCTGGGCGACGTGGTTGCGGGCAGGTCGGATTGTTGGGCATCGCTGCGCTCAGCCCAACCTACGGAGTGCAAAAGTTCGTAACAGGCTTCAAAAGGTTTTAAATGTTGCTCACCAAAGGGCGTGCGTTTGCCAAAGCTGGGCATGTTGGTGCGCAAGTCGTACACCCACACATTTTTGGTGCAGCCTTCTTCTTGCTTGGGGTTTTGCGCAGTGCCTTTGGTAAAAAACAGCACGTTGGTTTTTACACCCGCCGCGTAAAAAATCCCGGTGGGTAAACGCAGAATGGTGTGCAGGTTGCATTTATCCATAAGGTCGCGGCGAATTTCCGTGCCTTGGCCTGCTTCAAATAATACGTTGTCGGGCAATACCACCGCGGCGCGGCCACCGGGTTTTAGGGTGCGGTAAATATGTTGCAAAAACGCAAGCTGTTTGTTGCTGGTTTTGTAGGTTAAATCGTCACGTGTGATAGATGCTTCACCGCCCTTTGCGGTGCCGAAAGGTGGGTTGGCGAGCACCACATCGACTTTGTCTAAACTTTTGCCCACATCACCCAAGGCGTTGCCTAAATGCACTACGCCTTCGTCATCACCTTCCATGCCGTGCAATAGACAGTTCATTAACGCGAGGCGGCGAGTGCTAGGCACTAATTCCACGCCAATGAAGGCGTTATTTAATTGAAACTCTTTTTGTTTTTGGGTGAGGTCAAATAAATTGTCGGTGGCGTCTTTAATGTATTTATCGGCGGCAATTAAGAAGCCTGCGGTGCCCGCTGCCGGGTCTTGTATGGTTTCACCCGCTTGCGGTTTTATGCAGCGCACTATGCTGTCGATAAGTGCTCTTGGGGTGAAGTATTGCCCCGCGCCGGATTTGGTTTCGTTGGCGTTTTTTTCTAACAGGCCTTCGTATAAATCACCCAAGCCATCTTTTTGCGCGCTAAACCAATCGATGCCGTCCAGCGTTTTAATCAGTTGCTCTAAATGGCGCGGCTCGCGCAGACGGGTTTGGGCATCGTTATAGATTGCCAAAATTAGCGGATCAGTGACCACCGGATTGCCTTCCAAATCTTTACCAGTGGAAAGGGTTAGCAATATGCGCTTGTAATCGTTTAATAAATTTAAACCAGACTTCGCATTTAAATCACCCCAACGGCAGCCCTCGGGCAATTTGTGTTTATTCAGCAAACCCGCTTCGGTGTTTTCATATTCCATTTTGATAAATAACAGCAACACCAATTCGGTAACGTAATCGCTGTAGTTGATGCCGTCATCGCGCAGTACGTCGCAGAGGTTCCAGAGTTTTTGGACTATATCGTTGTTGGTCATGGGGTTCTCAATTGTTTACGCGGTAAATAGCGCGAATAGGGGTTGGTTAATGTAGTAGTTGGCTCGGCCAATTTTTTCTTTTTTAATTAGCCCAATTGCCACTAGCTGCTCTAAATATTTGGTTGCCGTTAAGCGGCTCACCTGCAAATCATTCATCACAAATTCTATTTTTGTGTAGGGGTGGCTAAACAAGTTATTTAACAGTTCCTGGCTGTAAATTTTTGGCAGTTGCTCTCGCATGGCGTTTTTATAGTCTTGCATAAGCGATTTAATGGCTTTGACTAACTCAATGGTTTCTTGCGCCGTTTGAACTACGCCTTCCAACATGTAGAGCACCCAGGCTTCCCAGTTATTGGTTTCGCGCACGGCTTGTAGTTGCCGGTAGTATTCCGATTTGGTGTGAATTAGATAACGGCTGAGATAAAGAATGGGTAAATCCAATAAACCTTGGGCTACAAGGTAGAGCATATTGATGATGCGCCCCGTGCGGCCATTGCCATCGTAAAAGGGATGAATGCTTTCAAATTGATGGTGAATCAACGCCATTTTTACCAATGGGTCTGCATCACACAATTCATTGTCATTTATATAGCTCACCAGGTTTTGCATTAGGTGCTCTATATCGGCTGGGTGTTGTGGCGGGGTATAAACAACCTTCCCCGTTAATGCATTTTTTAACTCTGTACCGGGCAGCTTGCGAAATCCGGCGTTATTTTTTTCCAGGGTTTGCTGCACAAAGAGTATGTCTGCCAAACGAATAAGCCCTGTAGAACGCACAGAAACAAAACCTTCGCGCAGCGCGACTGCGTAGTCTTGAACCTCTTTGGCAGCAGGATTCACCGGCATGTCGTTAAATAGCTCTGCTTTGTACATTTCATCGTGTGTGGTGACGATGTTTTCAATCGCCGAGCTGTGCTTGGCTTCTTGTAGCGACAAGGTGCTGATTAAAATCGCTTCATTAGGGATGGTACTGCCGACACCTTTCAGCTCTGCCAGGTAACGGTTAGCCTCAGCCACTTTCTTAAGCACGGCGCGAGTCTCGATTTGGTCTATATCGGCAAAGGGTAAATCGCGCAGCGGGAAGCTAGTCATTTAGTGGGGCCTATTTTGGACGCCATGTATAAAAATGGCATTTCTCTATGTATATCCGGGCCATTATGTATAGAAAATCGTAAAAATCTATACATATCAGTAGCTATATGTATAGAAAACCTAAAAAAATATACATATCAGGATCGTCATGTATAGAAAGTGGGGTTTTATGAACATGTAGAAGCTTACAGGTACAAAAAAACCATTTTCTATACCTGCTGCCTTTCGCCCTAGGGGACTAGCCAGCCTCACCCCAAAGCCCATCGGCCAAGGTGTTTAGCACCTCATCCAGTTGGTTATTGAGTAGCTTATCTACTCGCTTGGCACCGCCCTCTTGCGCAAAGGCAGTATTGACGAAGTTGTGATCAATAATGACTTCATGCACTAACTGCTTACCTAAGCGCTCAAGGCATTTTCGCTGCGGGGGCAACCAAGAATGTGATGCGAGGATTTTTTGCAGCGCATTGTTTACACGCTGATCAAAGGGGATCAATGGCTCACCCAAAGCTGCTTGGCGGATATGGCCAATAATGCTGGCGGCGATTTCCTGATTGGTGCTGTTGCGCCATGCGGCTTTGAGTTTGGTCTCGCTGTAGCCGTTGTTATCCAACAGCACTTTGATTTCTTTGAGTTGCTCGCGCGTCAGATCTTTGGGTTTATTCACCACTACCGCCAGCGCGGCCGACTGGTTGATATTGTTTTTAATAAAATCATTAAAGCTGAGCAAGTAATCCGCAGGCTTTTCATTTACGCCAAAGTTTTGCTCGCGCGTTAAAAACTCATCGCGTCCTTCATAAATAATCGGCCGATGTTCGCTGCCCAGAATAAACTTCACTTCATCGACTGATTTGATAAAGCCGTTGTTGCGGCGCATAAACTCCGCCGCTTGGCGCGGACCTAATTCTTGTAAATACTGATGCAATTTTTGCGGTGCAACACCCCAAAGGTTTTCCAATTCATCCAGCTTTTGCTTCAGCTCCGGCTTTGATTCTGCCGCTTTATTCGCTTTACGCATTACTCGCATCACTTTTTGGCCAAGCTCTGCCAATACATCTTGCGCGTGACAGGTTTCGGCTTGCACACCGGGTGCATTTAAGCCTTTTTCAAGCGTATCGGGATTAGTCAGTTCATCAACCAATTGTTCGAGCGTGATATTCGGATCACGCACCAGCGGCTTCATGGTACTGACAGCTTGCAAGGCAGCGTATATATCCACCGGGTCGTAAATTTTAAATACGGTTTTGCCAATATCATCGGCACGGCGTGTGGCACGGCCAATCATTTGCTCGTACAAAATGCGTGATTTAACCCGGCGCAGAAAAACTAAATGGCAAATTTTTGGAACATCTATACCCGTTGTTAATAAATCCACGGTGATGGCGATATTGGGGTAACGTTCGTTTTTGTAGTTGCGAATTAACTGATCAACCTTGTCGCTTTTGCCAGTAATTTTACGCACGGCGGCTTCGCTGTAGCTGCCGTTGTGAATATCTTTAAAGGCTTCATCTAACAGGCGTTTAACCATATCGGCATGTAAATCGGTCGCACAAAAGATCATGGTTTTTTCATCGCCAAAGGGATCTAACTCTTTGGCTAATTGCTCGCAAATAACCTGATTAAACCCCTCGGTAATGACTTTGCGGTTAAAGGCTTCCACATCAAAATTGATTTCATCTTCCAGCAAGGCGGATTCAATTTCGCCTGTATAGGTATTGATCGCACTGACCGCCGAACCTTTATCGAGCTTAATGCCATTTTTGCTCAATAAGGTTTCATAGCGAATTGGCGGTTCATGGTCGATTAGCCAATCGTCGGCCACAGCCTCGCGGTATGAATAGGTATAAACGGGTTTACCGAAAATCTCGCTGGTGTGTTTTGCAGGTGTGGCGGTTAATCCGATTTTAACTGTATCAAAATAGTCTAATACGCGGCGATAACTGGAAAGATATTGCGCAGCATCGCGCGTGGCTAATTCGCCCTCCGTCATTTCCTGATCAAGAGTATAACCACGGTGAGCTTCGTCTACGATGATGCAATCGTAGGCATCAATAGTGGGTGGGTTGTCAGAGGCGAATAAGCGTTTCACCATCGCCTGCACGGTAGCCACTTGAACACGGGTTTCCGCTTCAGCAGCCATATCACCTAATTTGGCGATGTTATAAATCGAGGAGAGGGTTTTATTTTCTTCAAGCTTGGCTTCTTTAAAGGAATCCAATGCCTGATTTCCTAAGGCCGTGCGATCCACCAAAAACAAAATGCGTTTAAACCGTTCAGCTTTTAGAAAGCGATAAATCAAACCGATAATGGTGCGGGTCTTTCCGGTACCGGTTGCCATCGCCAGCAGACAATTACGCTGGTCATTGGCTAGTGCAGATTCAACAGCAACAATCGCTTTTTCTTGATAATCCCGCAACTTGAGGTAAGCAAAACCTTCAGCTTTTAGTTTTTGTTCTGCTAGTTCACGGCTGCGTTTTAATTTATCTAACAGGCCAGCGGGTGAATGAAATGTTTCGCGCGGCTCAGCAATATTCGATGGTTCGCGCACATCTCTAAACCAGGTGCCGGATTGTTCTTTCAACTGTTTTACAAAAGCACGGCCATTACAGGAATACACAAAGGGAATATGGAAATGGCCGTCGGCTGCATCTGGCCATGCAATGGTTCTGCCCTGCTCCGCCCAAGCAGGCACCAGCGTTGCATCGGCTTTAAATCCACGCGAATAGCGTTCGGCTTGTGGAATTTTACCGGCGACGTTTTCGTTTTCGCGCTTTGCCTCTACTACAGCAATGGGAATCAGCCCGGCAAACAACACATAGTCTGCGCGTTGTGCCCCTGTTGTGGGCCACTCTGCAATCGCTTTGTTCTTACCTTTTTCAGGACGAGCGCCCTTTTTGTAATCCAGTTCTTGGGTATCCGCTACCCAACCTGCATCAATTAATTGCTGATCAATGATGATCCGTGTTAACTCTTCATTCAGCGTTAATTGTGCGCTGGCCTTTTGTGTTTTTTGGCTTACTTGCACCACTTGCTGCTGCAAGACTTTTTGATGTTCAGCTGACTGGAGGGCAAGATCATCTTGTAGCTGTTTTATTCGCGTTTCAAATTCTTGCTGCTGGGCGATAAGTTTATTTTCATTGTCTTGGGCAAGCTGTTTGTATTGGCGAGCTTCAGCATCCATCTGCTGTGCGAGTACTTCGTATTCTTCTTTTTCGCGCTGTAACAGTTCTTGCAGCTGAGCATTGCCGGATGACTGTTGATTCGTTTCTGTTAGCTGGCTTTTTAACTGCTCAATTTGAACCTGCAGCTCGCGCAATTCGATTGAAGGATCTTTAAGGGCTACAAAAGGCGCGGGCTTAAATGCAGCACCTTGCTTACCAAAGGCGCGCTGGTACCAAACAGCCAACTCACGCGCGGCACTCATACCGGTAATGGCTTCTTTGTGGTGAGTTTTAAATTTGTGAGTTGCTTTATTACCCTCCACTCTCAATAAGTGGAACAGCTCCAGCACATTAGGTTCCAGGCGAATCTCATAGCGAATCTGCTGCAGCAATTCCAGCTGAGTGGTACGGTCATCAAAACGGATATTGCAGCGAACAGCCAAATCCTGAGCAATAGCTTCACCCAGTTGGCGCAGCTTAATCAGCGTAGTGTTAGGATCACTGATAAAAGAACGCTCAGCCGCTGCCGCCAGCTGCACGAAAACGGGGTCATGTTCTTGAAGAAAATCAAAATTGGTCGTATCGGCCATGCTTCCTACTCGGCTGCTGCAGTTCTTATTAGAGCAGGATACTAACCAAGTTAGACACCAAAGACCACTACTCGGCATTACGCGGAGATCAGCATTAAACCTTGATTACCTTAGACCTTAAGATAAAACCCATTTAACCTCCCTGCAGATTCTGCATACCCCCGTGCAGATTTTGCACCCCCCTTAAACAAGCATGCTCTTACACGTTTAACGCGGTCTCTCGCCCATGTTCACAGCTGAACAGGCTAAACGATTCCAGTACCCCGGATCTTTCTTCGCGCGCTCAGCATGAAAGGGTGATCCCCTCCGCCAACTTCGGACAGTTCACTAACATACATTTCTTGCCTCAAA
>NZ_BBUL01000063.1 GCF_000953825.1 Cellvibrio sp. OA-2007
TGAGCAAGGTAGAAGGAGTGTCACCTGCATTAATCGAAAGAGCAGGAGTAGGAAGCCACTACCTAAACTCGGCGCGCCAGTCTTCGACTCTACCAGAACTCACCGATGAATGGTTTGCGATGTTAAAGCGCGCCGCCAGTGCTGGAGTAAAAAAATTGATATTGGCAGATCCAGGTCGTCAGCCATTTTTAGATTTAATCGATAAATGCGAGCGCTGGGACAATGAAATGCTCACATGGTACTGTTTGGAGCCCAAACGTTTTACCGGCAGCTTGTTGATTGTTGAGCTGAATAAATAATTTTCAGTAAACTTTAGCCACAAAATTTAACAATTGTTATACACATGAACACAGCTGAATGCGTAGACTAACGCTCCATTTTGTTGAGAGTTAGTTTATGGTTCAACTTTCTACAGCGCGCGAGCGCGCGCTGCTTTATACGCTCATGGCCTTGCAGTTCACCGTAATTGTGGACTTTATGATCATGATGCCGCTCTCATCCCAGTTAATGGATGCGTTTGCCATCCAACCCGCAGAATTTGGTTTGTTGGTCTCCTCCTATTCGCTTGCAGCAGGTGCGTCTGCTTTGCTCGCCTCGGCGATTGCTGATCGTTTTGATCGTCGTCATGCATTGTTGATGTGCTATCTGGGGTTGGCCATCGCCACTTTGGGATGCGGCCTTGCCGATTCTTATTTACTGCTATTAATTGCGCGTATCATTGCCGGTTTTTTTGGCGGGGTGATGAGTGCTGTGGCTTTGGCAATACTGGGCGATGTGATTCCACCACAGCGGCGCGGTCAAGCGATGGGTGTGGTGATGCTTGCATTTTCGCTTGCCGCAGTTGCAGGTGTGCCACTGGGATTATTTATTGCCAACCACTATCAATGGCAGACCCCATTTTTGCTTCTTGCTGTGGTATGCGTATTGGTGTTAGTGGTTAGCTGGTTTGTAGTGCCACCGGTACGCGAGCATTTACAGCAACAACATACTCCTATGTTGCAAAGTTATCGCGATCTGCTCAGCGTGCCCAATCATTGGTGGGGGTTTGTTACTTCATCGCTGGTTATGTTTGGCGGTTTTATGGTGATTCCTTATATCGCGCCTGCCGTGGTTGCCAATACTGAATTGAGCAATTCGGATTTACCTTATATTTATCTGGTTGGCGGTGCAGTAACGCTGATTACACGCCCGATGATTGCCAAACTGACTGATACTTATCCACACGCACAAGTATTTACCTGGATTGTATTACTCAGTTTTATTCCGATTATCCTGGTTACACAAACCCTGCAGGTTGGATTGTTGTGGCACTTGCTAATGGCAGCGCTTTTTTTTATTTTTGTTAGCGGTCGTTTTATTCCCTGTTCAGCGTTGGTTACAGCGTCTTGCGAGCCGCGTTTTCGCGGGCGGGTAATGGCTTTTAATTCGGCGATGCAAAATCTGGGCTCTGGCGTCGCCGCATTTGTTGCTGGATTAATCATGGTGAAAAGTAACAGCGGTGAATTATTGCATTATGACTGGGTGGGTTTTATAGCTTGCCTGGTTGGATTGCTGACGATTTGGACTGCAAAAAAAGTGAAAGCGATTAGTTAATTGGTGGTATTCAACAGGGGCATTCAGGCGGGGGAAAACAAAATAGAGTGCATCGTCCCTGATGCGGGTACCATTATTCTGTTCATGAGAAATTCCTTCTCGTGTCGTTATTGTTGATAATTAAACGTTAATATTGTTGCCGAATTATTACGCTTCGTTAGTTTCAGTTTTATTCACGCTATGTGTAAACGCTCTGCTGTAATCAGGAGGTGATACGCGTTTGCTTGCCGTCGCTGTTTCGGTTGCTTTGACAGGTGAGGCAACTGGAACAAAAGGTGTGACGGGTTTGCTGTGTTCGTAACGGCCTGATGCAATCACAGAGTTTTCGTCTAACGCATTTTTTAATAAGTGTTGCACTTGTGCGCTGGGTGAGTCTGCGGGGCAGGCGATCATGTCCATATAGTCGATACCTAAGCGATAGGGGGGCCAGCCATTTTCCAAACCAGTTGTCACCAGTTGGCGATAGCATTTTTTTGCGCGCGCGACATCGTCTGGATTTTTGCGATCAAACAACACGGGAATTGTGCCTGAAAGTGTGCGCGATGAGCGCGAGGTAACCGCTAGTAGCGGATCAAACCCGTTATCCATTAAACACTTGCTCATCACTGTGCGATAACGCTCCACTTCATCTGCTGCAAATGGCACCAGCGGTGCATACCATAAAATACCGGCACCATCTTTTGCGGGGTGTGAATTCAAATCGAGTTTTTTTGCAGTGGGGTCGAGCGCATACGCAATTTTTAAAAACGCGACTATCGGATAACCTTCTACCGTACCCAGTGTATTGACCAGCGCACCAAAGTGACGGCGCAAGGACGAAAAACCCCATTGCGGCAAATAGGTTTGAATTTTTTGTAGTTGTTTAATTTGATTCGGGCTAAAACTCCACACGCGGCAGTTTTTTAACCGGCGGCGAATATCCTTTACAGAGCCAGCCACTGCAGCACGTGAACCGTATAAAGTTCCCAACCCTGTCCAAGCCGAAATTTTTCGCTCTTTTGCCAATTGTTGTAGATAAGCTGCACGCGCTTCACCTGTCAGAGTCGATGCCAGAGGTGTATCAACTTGAGTAGAGAGAATGCGGCAGTCGTTCATCATAATAATGCCGCCGATGCCGGGAATATCTTCGGTGAGTTTATTTAATTCCGTTTGGCTGTTGATAAACGCATCATTGCTTTTCCATTCAAACACCAAGATACGTGTCGCTTCGGGTGAACGCGCTAATTGCACACGCGCTTTAGTCACAATACCGAAGTTACCTTGACGCAATAACCCCGCCCAGGAATAACCGGTGCCCGCATTCCAGCGTTTGGCCATCTCGGGGCAATTTAAATCCTGATAGGTATGGCGAAATTCAGTGCCGTTACCCCAATAGCCTTCCAGTTCACTGATCGCATCGAAGTGATCGGTAATCGGTGTTAAGCCATAACCGCCATCTAACGCATTGCCGAGAATATTGCCGTTGGGGCCAACACCGGTGGTGGGCACTAATAAATCTGCACCGCTTTTTTTTATCGCCGCGTGTAAATCAGCTTGTGTTACACCGGGTTCAATTAATGCGGTGGATGATTTCACATCGATATACACGCGGCGCAACTGTGATAAATCCACAATAAAACTGCGTGAATCGACCGGCAGTGAAGTGCCGTAACCAAAATTGCGTCCGCCGCTGATTGGCCAGAGCGGCACTCTAAATTCGTTGGCAAGAGCGAGCACCTCTTGAATGGCGTCCACTTCTTTAATAACTATGGCTCCGGCAGGTAGACGTTGGCTCGCGCCGGTATCTGCACCGTAATGAAAAGCCGCTTCTTCGCGGCTCAACACTTTGGCACCGGGAATACGTAATACTTCGCTGAAAAAAGAGGTAGTCATGTTCATCTTCCTTTCAAATGCTGAATGACAAAATTGCTGGGTGAGCAAAGGTGGGATTGTTACTGCACGTTTTGGTGTGTTCAAAAAATCGACACTTTTCGGCAGTCATACAAGCATGAGCAAGAACTATGACAAGAATAAATTTCTTAATGTTTTCAAAGGCTTTTTATAAAAAAATTAGTTTTTGGTGATCTTAAATGACATGTTTTTGGCGTTATTTTTTTTACTGCTAAAAGTGACTGAATGAATAAAAGATTTTAGTGTTTAGTAAAGCGCTCACAGTAAAATTAGAAAATGTTGTCGCTTAAAGCGTTTTCTCATTAACAATATGAAACAGTTTTTTGCGCCTGGTCGGGCGCTAAAATTAAGGTGCAGTGATAAACTACAACGGTCATAAATTATGTATTTAGATGCCAAATTGATAGAGGGCGATGCAATGAAGAATGGCATGATGAAAATAAGTTTATATCTAGCATTCTGCGTGCTGTTCGGCTGTGGCGGCGATGGGAATAGTCGGGACAATCTGGGGAGCAGCTCTTTCAGCTCAGTGGTTATAAATTCCAGCGTAAGTAAAAGCTCTGCGTCAGTAAACAATTCGTCTATAGAAAATAGTTCTGCGCTGTCTTCAGTATCTAGTGTGCAATCCAATAGTGCTATGTCGCTTTCATCTCTCTCTAGTTCAGGTGCGGCACAATCTTCAGTGGCGAAAGAAATATTTATTAATGCGTTATTTAATAAAGGGGGCAGTCTATCACCCTATAGCCATGTGGCGATTAATTCAGGTGAAACGCGTGCATTTACAGTGACACCCGAGTCAGGTTATCGCTTGGCGGGAACCTATGGCTGCAATAGCCGTATTGAAATGGGGCAAGTAATTGCGGGCCCCATTACTCAAAGCTGCGTCATGAATGTTAGTTTTGTGCGTGCGGGTTCGTTGGCAGATCAGTTAAATTTAACTGATCGCGGGCTGATTCGCTGTATTACCGAGATGGAAGATAAGAGCGCTGCTCCAATCACGGCTGCATCGATTAAATCTTTAGTGTGCGGGAATCTATTTGACCCAGTGTCATCCTATGAAGAGCTAACATTATTTCCCAATCTTGAATCTCTATCGCTCACCGGTACTCGTTTAAATGGTTCGTGGAGTTTTGGGTTTTTCCAGAAGCTGACCCGTTTAAATTTGCAAGACAACGAATTAGATGCTGTTGATGTCAGTCAAAATATCAAACTGACTCATTTGAGTCTCGGCAAAAATCGGCTTACACAGATTAATCTTGTCCCACTGGTTAATCTACTGGAATTCTCAGCGGAAAATAATCAACTTGGCGCTATTGATTTAACTGAAAATACTCAGCTGACCGCACTCAATTTGGCGGATAATCATTTGCAATCCTTACAGGTCGCGCATTTGGCTCAATTGACGCAGTTGAATGTTAATCGTAATCAATTAACGGCATTGGACTATAGCGATAATGTGAAATTGGTAGATTTGTCTATTGGGTGGAATAAGATTGCTAGCGTTGACCTCAGTATGTTGCCGGAGCTTGCTGCCTTGAACCTAGGTAGTCTTAATTTGGAGCGGGTTGATTTAAGCTTTAATAAAAAATTAGTTGATCTAAAGTTAATGGAAAATAAATTAACTGCGTTAGATGTCAGTATGCTGCCGTTTTTAGAAAAATTGTCGGTGTATAAAAATTACTTAACGGCGTTGGATTTAACCTTAAATACCAAGCTCACCGATGTAAATCTGCTGGATAATCGCTTAACCCAAATGGATGTTAGTAAGCTAGTTGATTTAAAAGTATTGTGGGCAACCTACAATCAGATCACAAGTATCAACCTGTCGAATAATAACCAGTTGCAATGGGTGTTGTTAACGGATAATAAGCTGACCAGTGTGAGCGGAGTGGAAAAACTTGATAAAAAAACAGAGCTGGATTTCAGCAGAAACCCCTTGGATGCTGCAACAAAATCTTATTTGTTCGAGCTGTACGATAAGCAGGGTTACGAATATTTATCGTTTTAGTCTTTGATCAAGGGATGGTAGTTTCCTGTGAATCTCTAAGGGTTCCCACCAGTGGGAACCCTTAATTGTTTGCTGCAATTACACGAGCAAATTTTCAAGTGTGCGCTCATAAATTTTAGTTAGTTTATTTAAATCATCTGCACTAATACATTCATTCACCTTGTGAATGGTCGCGTTAATTGGTCCCACCTCAACGACTTGTGCTCCTGTAGGGGCAATAAAGCGTCCGTCAGATGTGCCGCCCGACGTAGATAATTCTGTATCAAGCCCGGTTTCTGCTTTAATCGCATTAATCACGGCATTTACCAAATCACCGCGCGGTGTTAGAAACGGTTGACCGCTTAAAATCCATTGCAAATCGTATTTTAATTGGTGTCTATTCAAAATCGCTTCAGTGCGCTCACGCAGCTTTTGTTCAGTGAGTTCAGTTGAGAAACGGAAATTAAATACCACTTCTACTTCGCCGGGAATTACATTGGTTGCGCCGGTGCCGCTGTTGATATTGGAAACTTGAAAGCTGGTCGCAGGAAAAAATTCATTGCCGTTATCCCAGTGCTCTGCGGCTAATTCCGCCAGGGCGGGGGCAAGTTTATGGATGGGATTGTCGGCCAAGTGTGGGTAGGCCACATGGCCTTGAATGCCTTTCACTTTTAAGATCGCACCGAGTGAACCGCGACGGCCATTTTTAATCACATCGCCAACTAGATTAGTGCTCGATGGTTCACCCACAATGCACCAGGTCATTTTGGTATTGTTGGCCTCTAACCATTCCACTACTTTTACCGTGCCATTAACAGACGGGCCTTCTTCATCGCTGGTGATTAAAAAAGCGATGCGGCCTTTGTGGTTTGGGTGCTGCGCAATAAAATTTTCGCAGGCGACAACCATACAGGCGAGTGAGCCTTTCATATCGGCCGCGCCGCGGCCATGCAACATGCCATCAATAATGGTTGGTTCAAACGGTGGGTTGTTCCAATTGGCCTCGGGGCCAGTGGGCACCACATCGGTATGCCCCGCAAAGGCGAGCAGAGGGCCGTTATCGCCATCGGCTCCAGTGCGAATGGCCCAAAAATTATCCACTTCACCAAACCGCAAACGCGAGGTTTTAAAACCGATTGCCTCAAGGCGTTTAATCATCATTTCCTGACAGCCGTCATCTTCAGGTGTTACTGAGCGGCAGCGGATCAAGTCGGTGGCGAGTTGCAAAGTGGGGGTTAACGCAGCAGTCATGGTGTCATCCAGCGGTTGGGAATAAATTCGCGGTGAATTTTACGCGATTTTGTAGCCAATTCGTTGATTCCAGCCAATAAAAAGCCCCTGCCACCAATTGGGGAGCACTTGGCGGCAGGGGAGGTGCATTAACCTATTGAGAGTTAGTAACTGTTAAGCGGCTTTGCTGGTATCAGTATTGTGTTGGATCAAGTTTCCGTTACTGTTGATGGCAATACTTCTGGGTTTCATTGCCTCTGGGACTTCTTTCACCAGGCTGATAGTCAGCAAGCCATTGTTGAGTTGGGCACCGGTCACCTCAACATGATCGGCCAAGCTGAACTTGCGCTCGAAGCTGCGCGTGGCTATGCCCTGATAGAGATACTTGCGCTCTTCTTTGCTTTCCTCGGCTTTTTTGCCGCGCACAGTTAGTACGCCGCGTTCGGTTTGAATATCCAGTTCATGTTGCTCGAAGCCTGCTACCGCCAAGGTTATACCGTAGCGATTCTCACCCGTTGCTTCGATATTATAAGGTGGATAGCCAGCCGTGCTTTGGTCAGCGCGCAGAGCTGTATCTAATAGCGCACCTAGACGGTCAAATCCTATGGTGCTGCGATAGAGAGGAGAGAGATCAATTGCGTTCATAATATATCCTCCATTAGAAGCGATAGAAAATAAAAAACAATTAATAAGTGATGGCTCTTGAGCGACGCCGATCACACAAATAATCTAGGGTGAACTCAGCGGGATTCAAGCATTGGTTTAATAATAAATATTTATTCTTATTAAAATAATAATTATTTTTTTTAATGATTTTTTAGATTTGTCATGCTTGAACTTTTTAGTGAAGCCCCTATCTAACCTCGCGTCTTCGTTCACTACGATTGTTTTCTGGGAATTCTCCCGCTACTGAGGAAAAAACAATGTACAACGCGATCACTCAGCTGCGTTTCCGGCTTACCTTTTCCGGGTGTCCGCCCCCAAATTAATCCTGCTTATTAGCTCATCTTCCTGCCTCCTGTGTGCAAGGAGGCGAAGCACCTTTTTGTCTTTTTGTATTGTTAATTCTGGAGGCTTCTATGCTGAAAGTGTCAAATCTAAAGCGTGCCTATGGTGATTTTGTCGCCGCAGATTCGGTCAGTTTTTCTATCGCCAAGGGTGAAATTGTCGGCTTGCTTGGCCACAACGGCGCGGGTAAAACTACGGTGATGAAAATGCTCAGTGGTTACCTTGAACCCAGTGCAGGTCAGATTGTTTTCGAAGGAAAACAGCTGGCCGATCACTTAAAAGTGCTGCAACAAAAAATTGGCTATTTACCCGAAAGTTTGCCGGTTTATCCGGAATTATCGGTAGCGGAGTATCTGGACTACGCGGCTGAATTAAAAGGTTTGCGCGGTCGTGATAAACAGCAAGAAGTAAAACGTGTTGTCAACGCCACCGATATAGCGGCGAAATTACTTGCGCCGATTGCTACCTTATCGCGCGGTTATAAACAGCGTGTCGGTGTGGCGCAGGCGCTGTTGGGAAAACCAAGCTTGTTGATTTTGGATGAGCCGACTAACGGTTTAGACCCGCAGCAGACCTTGCAAATGCGTGAACTAATTCGCGCCATCGCCAAAGACGCGACAGTTATTTTATCTACTCATATCATGCAAGAAGTAGAGGCACTTTGTGATCGTGTATTAATGATGCGTGCGGGGCAGTTGGTGTTGGACGAAAAATTGGCGGAGTTGCGCACCAGCCGTTCCCTGCTGCTCTCATCCAGTCTCTCTGCTGATGAAGTAAAACAAACACTTGCGACTATTACTGGCGTAAAAGCAATTGATTTTCTTGCTAGTTCGTCAGCTGAAACCCACGCCCGTATTCACTTAGGTGAAGCGGGAGATGTAAAAGCGATTAGTGCAGCCATTGCAAAGATTCTGCTCGGCAGTGGTGCCGATCTATATCAACTCCAAGCTGAAACTCGCGATCTTGAAAGTTTATTTCGCGAAGTAAATAACAATCTCCCACTGCAGAACAATAAGGAGGCATTAGATCATGCAGCCTAAGCACACCATTACCCGCGTCGCTAAAAAAGAAATTTCTCTCTTTTTTGCATCGCCAATTGCCTATTTATTTTTAGCTGCGTTTGCGGGCGTAACACTGTTTACTTTTTTCTGGGGCGAAGCATTTTTTGCACGTGATATTGCCGATGTGCGCCCATTGTTTGAGTGGATGCCACTCCTGCTAATTTTTCTCGCCAGCACCTTGACTATGCGTATGTGGAGCGAAGAGCGCCGCAGTGGCACCTTGGAGTATGTGCTTACACAACCTGTACCTCTGTGGCATTTTGTGGTCGGAAAATTCCTCGGTTGTATTGCGCTGTTAGTGGTTGCGCTGTTAATTACCTTGCCGTTACCCATTACCGTGGCTATTTTGGGTGATTTGGATTGGGGGCCGGTGGTTGCGGGCTACCTCGCCACCTTGTTGCTGGGTGCGGCCTATTTAAGCATTGGATTGTATGTTTCCTCCCGTAGCGATAATCAAATTGTCAGTTTAATTGCTGCAGTGGCGGTGTGCGGGATTTTTTATTTGTTAGGCAGTAAAGCCATTACGAATTTTTTTGGCACTAGTGCAAGTGAATGGTTGCGCTTACTCGGTACTGGGTCGCGGTTTGAATCCATTACTCGCGGTGTCATTGATGTACGCGACCTTTATTATTATGCGAGTTTGATTGTCATCTTCCTTGCGTTAAATACCTTTGCGCTGGAGCGGGAGCGTTGGGCGGCGACGGGTGATAAACAGCATCACCACGGTTGGCGTATGCTCACTGGGCTGTTACTAGTGAATGCGCTGGGTGCCAACCTCTGGTTGGGGCAAATTAACAGCCTGCGAGTAGATGCAACCGAAGGCAATCAATATTCAATTTCTACCGCTACCGAACATTATTTAAATCAATTGCAAGAGCCTTTGTTAATTCGCGGCTATTTCAGCAGTAAAACCCATCCGCTGTTAGCGCCATTGGTACCACAAATTCGCGACTTGATAAAAGAATATGAAATTGAAAGTCGGGGGCGCGTGCGCGTGGAATTTGTTGATCCAGTTACTAATCCGGAATTGGAGCAGGAGGCTAATCAAAAATATGCAATTCAACCTGTGCCATTTCAAGTGACTGATCGCTACCAAGCATCGGTGGTTAATTCGTATTTCAATGTGCTGGTGCAATATGGCGATGAGTATCAAGTGCTCGGTTTCCGCGATTTAATTGAAATCAAAACCAGTGGTGAAACGGATCTGGATGTGAAGTTGCGCAACCCCGAACACGATCTTACTCGCGCTATCAAAAAAGTGCTGCACAGCTATCAGGCGGGAGGCAATTTATTTGATACAGTCAAGGGTGAATTAGTGTTTAACGCCTATGTGTCTGCCGACAGCGTTTTACCGCAACAGCTACAAAATTTTAAGCGCACAGTTGAAACAGAACTGAAGCAGCAGCAAGAGAAGTCTGCGAATCGCTTGCGTGTTAATTTTATTGACCCAGCCGCAGATGGTGGAAAGGTGGGTGAAAAAATTGCGCAGGACTATGGTTTTAACCCTATGGCAACCAGTTTATTGAGCAATGAGCGGTTCTATTTTTATATGACGCTCGCTCAGGGAGAGCAGCTGGTGCAAATCCCACTGGATGACATGAGTGAAGCCAGCTTTGAGCGAAATTTTTCTGCTGCCGTAAAACGTTTTGCTAGCGGATTTACCAAAACAGTCGCCTTTGTTGCGCCAGAGCAGGCAATGGCGAATCACTATGCACCGCAAGTGCCACAATTTAGCCAATTGGAACAATTCCTCGGTGCTGAATTAAATGTGGTGCGTGAAGATTTGAGTGATGGTGCGGTAAGTGGCGAAGCTGATGTGCTCTTTTTAGCGGCGCCAAACAATCTCACTGAGAAGCAACTGTTTGCAGTCGATCAGTTCTTGATGCAGGGTGGGACGGTTATCGCCGCGACTTCGCCTTACACCGCTTCATTAACCCAGCGCAGTTTGAATTTGCAAAAGCAAGAAAGTGGCATGAGTCAATGGCTGGCGCATCACGGCATGAGTATTGAAGAACGCTTGGTAATGGATAAACAAAGTGTGCCCTTCCCAGTGCCGGTAACACGCAACCTTGGCGGTTTTAGTGTGCAAGAGATGCGCATGCTGGACTATCCCTATTTTATTGATGTGCGCGCCAATGGTTTGAATGCGGAAAGTGTCATTACCAATAGCCTGCCGCAAGCGACTATGGCTTGGGCTTCGCCAATTGTAGTGAATACAGAAAAACAACAATCGCGCAAGGTGACTGAGTTGCTGCGCAGTTCAGATAAATCCTGGGTGAGTGGCGATATGAATATAACGCCGCAAATTACTGGCGATGGGATTACACCGTATCTGCCTGTAGGCGAACAAAAATCCCATTTGCTTGGTGTTATTTCACAAGGGCGATTTGATTCATTTTTTGCAGGCAAAGAATCTCCTCTGTTGAAACAAAGTGATGCTGAAGTAAATGAAGATAAAAATAAAACTGAGAAAACAAGTGATACAGATTCCACGAAAAATATCGGCAGTGTTATTCAGCACTCCCCCGACTCTGCGCGCATTATTTTATTCAGTTCAAATGATTTCTTGAACGATTCGGTAGTGTCTATGGCAGGTATGGCTAGTGGTGGTCAATATCTGAATAGCTTGCAGCTAATGGCAAACACTTTGGATTGGGCACTGGAAGATGACGGTTTGATGAGTATTCGCGCGCGCAGTAATTTCAACCGCACATTGCCAGCATTGGAGCAGGGCACTCAAGCATTCTGGGAATATTTGAATTACGCGCTGGCATTATTGGCGTTGTTTATTGTGGGTGTAGTGCAGCATCGCATCAAACGTACACGTGAACAACAATATCGCCAGTGGTTGGCCAGTTAATCAAACAGAACTATTTTCTCTGCATAAGAGGTAATGATGATGAATCAATCCGTCACTATTGATCTTACTCAGGCGCAGGAGCAGAAGCTTGCTTCTGCATCACCACTAAACCTGTGGCAAAAGCGCTTAACGATTTTGTTGTTCATACAAATGTTATTGGTAATCGGTCTGTTTGCTTACCACCAAAATTCCCGCGTGCAGGTTAATGCTCAATCTTTGTTGACAGTGGGTATGGCGAATATCGACCGCGTGGTTATTCAAGATGCTAACAACAAAGTCACACTGCAAAAAGTGGCTGGTCAATGGCAGCTGCCCGAGCAGCAACAACTGCCAGTTGACAAGCAAAAGCTGGATGACATTTTACAAAAACTGGAGGGCACTAAGCTCACTTGGCCGGTGACTACCACGGCCAGCAGCCATGAGCGTTTTGAGGTCAGCGATAGTAAGTTTCAACGGCATATTAAGTTATTTCAAGGCGATAACAAAAAAGCCGAGTTGTGGTTAGGTACTAGCCCCGGCTTTAAAAAAATTCATCTGCGGCGCGCGGGTGAAGATCAAGTCTACGCTGTTGAATTAACATCATTTGAGTTTGCGACTGAAGCAAAAGACTGGCTGCAAAAAGATCTGCTTGCTGTAAAAGATATCACCACGATTAAATCCGCTGATTATGCGCTGCAAAAAACTGCTGATAGCTGGAATTTTGTATCAGCTAATCAAGACGAAACTACTGAAAAAGTAGATGCCAATAAAGTTGCTGAATTGGTAAGTGGCTTAAATAATCTACAAATACAAGAAGTGGCAACCCAGGCTCCGCACGGCGAGACAACAAGTGTTACAGTGAAATCTGCAGCAGGTGAATTTCAGTTTGAATTTGTCAAAACCGAGAATGAGTATTTTGTAAAACGCAGCGATCAGGACAATTACTTCAAACTGAGTCAGTATGAGTTTGAACGTGTTGCGAATGTAACTAGGGCTTCTCTCCTTGCGAGTGAAGCTGTGTCAAATAATACAAAAACTGATCCCGTATCAGGTTAACTTCAATTGGCAGTCTACTAAAAAATGGCGTAGATTAATTCAGTGCGATAAAAACTGAGTGATAGAGGGTGCTATTATGGCACCCTCTATCCTTCCATAAGTGATAACATTAATTGCGATAACTGGGGCTGCGAGTGCACCTGGGTTTTCTGCATGATATTTTTCATCTGCCAGCGTGCGGTTTCATGCGTGACGGCGCGTTTTTTGGCAGCTTCGCCCAGTGTTGATCCATTAATTAAATGTTCAATCAGCTCACTTTCTGCAGGGGTAATTCCATAGGCTGCTTTTAAGTATTGAATAGGTGGATCGCAGTGGCGTTGTGAATCTTGAACCAAGATCAGATACCGGGAATTGGGTGGTAAACCCTGTTCGTTATAAATAGGCCAAATTTTTTCCTGGTTTTCGTTCAACGCAAAAATACTGAGTTTCAAGTGACCTTGTGGGTATTCGATTTTGATGCTGGAATCTTTGCCGATAATTTTCCGCTTTTCTTTCTTTAATAATTTTTCGTTGACGCTAATGGAGTTATTGGTATCTAGATGGCAGGTATTTATATGGCAGGTATCTACCTGAAAAGGTTTATGCATTTGAAAATGAACTTGCTGGGATTTGGAGAGTGCGCGCATAGCCTCCGGATTTATAAAGGTCACTTGTTGACGAGGGTCCAGTAGCACTACGCCCAGACGCAGATGTTTAAGCACAGCTTCAAAAGCATGGTTAGCTTTTTCCAATAAATGAATGCGTTGGCGAATATGGATAGCTTGTACAAGATGCGGTAGCAGTCGCTGCAGTTTGTCGATATGGGTTGCTGTTAGCGGGAGCGAGCTTTCAAAGTTTTGCAGGCCGAGACCGGCACAACCGTTCACTCCGCGATATAAAACTGCACCTGCCTGAAAATGCAATTTCGGCCACAGGCACTGCATATATTTGGCCCCGACGATTTGTGCATAGCGTTTACCTGATAGCTGAACGATGTCGCTGTCGGTGACTGCCATGCCCTCGGGTAAGCCGCGCAATTGATTATTCAGTTGTGCAGCCTGGGGTGCGATAAATTCATCCAAATATAGATCCAGCGTTTGAGTTTTCAGGCGAGCCGCAGCGGCGTAGTTGCATCTTCGTTCTATGGCATCGTAATAAAAAATGGTGCATTGGTCGGCACCACAGTTCAGCCGGATGCTATCCAGAACCTGAGGCCATAGCTGTGGATATATAGCGGCTTCGTAAATGGCATTGATAAGTTGGGAGTCACTGGCTGGAGTGCATTCTGGTTGAAGAATTGGCGGCATAGCAGTCCCTGATATCAGCTGGTGTTGAACTTGCAGCAGTACAAGCTTCAATACTAGTGATGTCAGTCACAAATAAACACCACCCAAATGGGTGGGACTCAATTGATTCTATCGCTGCCAGATATAGATTGTTTGTCGTTGGCGAACTCATTGGTCAATAACGTCAACAAGCGCGTTAGCTCCGTCTGCGAGTGGGTTTGGGTTTTATGCATCATCTGTTTGACTTGCCAGCGCGTTGTTTCCGGTGATGTACCTCGCTCATGGGAAATATCGGCAACTCCCATACCTCTTAACAGCAATTGTGCAAGCTGTGTTTCGGTCACGGTTAACCCATAGGCCTGCTGCAAATATTGCGGAGAAATAAAACGCTGCCGCTCCGGGTCATTGGCAAATACAGCAAGGCAGGGAATGTCACTGGTAAGGACTCTGGCCTGTTGTTGAATAGGAATAAAACATAATTTCAGCGGGTGAGTTTTGGCGGGGTGTAACAGGGGCAAACAAATGCCCTCAGTAACAACATAATTTGCGCGAAAACCTTCATCCAAAAAGTCAGTGAGTATGGATTCCAGCCTGAGGTGTTCTTTAGCAATGTGCGCTTGCAAGCGCATATTGCGGTTCAAACTTAGCGCAGGGTGGTTGGCTAATACTCGCTGTGCCTCCGGGCTTGCAAACACTACGCGCAGTGATGCATCCAATAAAAATACCGCAAGGTTGGTTCGTTTGATCGCTTCCAGCAAGCAATCACTCTCCCTGCGCAAGACGCTTAAATGATTATGAATGTAGATTGCGCGCACGAAATGGGGGCTTAATCGTTCGATAAATTCTATCGCTTTAAGCGGCAAATCTTCGGTATCGCTGAAACTGTAAATATTTATTGTAGAAAAAATAATGTCGCCTAAGACCAAGGGGATCCCCGCGCGCAGGGTGTAACTTCTGTCTCCAGTTGCATCGACCTGATTGCAAGCTTGGCTATTTAGGGGTAGGTCAGTTTGGGGGAAAAGGTTTTTGGTAGTAAAAATTTGGCCGGGAATTAAATTGCTAAAAAGGTTTTTTACTCGTTGAAAGTCCTTGGCTAAATGATCTCTTACTGCATCATCATTATGGTTCGTGTTATGTGCTGTAATGGTGAAATTGCGCTGACTATGCTGCTGGTCATAAAAAACTAGCGATGCAGCATCCGCATCTACAAACTTGCATACCTCCAGCAAAACGCTTTGCCATTTTGTTGATTCAAGCGCCGCTTCATAAATCGCAGCAATTAATCTGCTCTCATACTCCCCAAGTTCATATCCGCCCATGATCCATGTCCTGTGGCTGAATTGTGTAGTTTTTGTAGTTTAGTGCTGGATTGAGTGCATTTACAACCCAGATGGGGGGTGGGGCTGTAGGATTAATTTGTTTGAATTTGTCTTAATTATTATTTGTCTTAAGGTGAAATTAGGTTATGAATAGAAAATTTATAGTTATGGCATTTATTGCTTTTTCATCATTTTGTTTTGCTAAAGATGATTGGAAATCTATGTCAAATGAAGAAATTATTTCCGATAAAACAATTGTCCTAAAATCTATGAATTCGAATATATGCCATTCATTTTCAAGTTTTAGAAATAAAGTGAAGATTGTTAGAAATGCTGAGGGCATTCCTGTTAATGCTTACCCTGATTTGGAATCTTGTTTGTCAGATGAAGGAAAAGTTAATAAGTACGAGGTTAAAGCTGCAGCTAATGAAGATCCAGTTTTGGCCGAAGAAATGAAGGAAGCCAGAAAGAAAGATGAGCAAGAAAAAAATTATGCGGGATTAAATTGGGGGGCTGGATTGATGTTTGCTAGTTACTCAAAAGAGATTGTTATAGATGCGAGCCTTAATAATGGTGTTGTAAGTGTTAATCATGAATTGGATAACAGAGCTATTGCTATGATAGAGAGTCATTTTTTTTATACACCAGGGAAACGAAAAGTGTTTGGGGTTGGTCCGTTCATTGGTGTGGGGTTGGCAGGTGAAAATGGTGTAGATCCTTTATCGATTTATGGTGGTGGTGTAATGGTTGGATTTAGAAAGCCTAATTCTTCATCGTCTTGGAATGTAGGGCTGGGCTATTTTATTGATACGGATGCAAAATTGTTAAAGAAAGGTTTAAAAGATGGGGATTCAACAACGGAAACGGATTCAGCTAAGATTTTTATCAAAGATGATATTGGGGGCGTAATGTTAATGTTTTCATCAAGCTTTTAAATGGCTCTTCAAATTGTCTAGGACGGTAATATATGAAATTAGAGTGCATTGCTTCGGTGCTTAATCTTCGTAAAGAGCCAAAAGGAGATGTCTTTGCTGAATTAAGAAGTGGTGATTTGATTGAAGTGACAAATGCTTCCTCAAATAGGGAATGGGTTAACGGTACTGTTTTGTCAGGTATAAGTGCTGGGAAAAGTGGATTTGTTAAAAGAAAGTGGATAATTCAGAGTTTTAATAAACAACCAGTGTTTCCAACTGGTAATAGGGTAGTTGCAGCAAAAATTATAGCGGATAGAACGCAGGAGTTTGATCCCTACCGCGAATATCGGACACCTTAGAAACTGAGTAAACTTACTCCAGAGGTGATCCATGAGCAAGAAACAATCCACGCAAACGAAC
>NZ_BBUL01000062.1 GCF_000953825.1 Cellvibrio sp. OA-2007
TAAGGTGTCCGATATTCGCGGTAGGGATCAATGTTAAGAAAATCTATCTCTTCAGATGTTAGCCAATCCCTAAAATTGCAAAGGTCAGATGCGATACTTTCAAGCGTGCGATGCTTAGCTTGCAGCACGCCAGTCAGCTTGCTTAATAGATATCGATTTGCTTCCTTCCACGGCGATCCATCTGCATCAACCAGGATTGGGAAGTGATGAAAATGTTCGCTGTAAAAGCTATCGCTAAGTGATGCCCCGTACTGCAAGTTAATGCCATTCTTGTTGATGATAATTTCACTTTGGCTTACTTCTAATATCGTTGTCGGCTCATAGAGTTCAAGACGCCGCACAACCTCTAATCGTGCACCCATTTTCCTCACCTAAAATAAGGGCGTGCTTGCGCCAAGCGCCTGCGTAACCGCCATCGGATGTTTAAAAAGTGAGCCTGATATTTAACGACTAAACCTATGGGAGTGGTTTAGTTAGGCTGTATAAGTTCAGACTTTTGTGGCTTGCAACTTGACGTTGTTTTGAATGGATTAGAGAATGGAGTGGTCAGGGTGCCAAGCTTTGACGACTTTACGAGGGGTATGGGAGTGCAATCTCATGCCCCTTGTTCTCTAACCAATAGGCAATTAAGCGGTATTGATATTCACTGTACGCTCCTCAGTGTATTAATGACTCCGCCATGTTCAGGGCGGCGTTAAGTGAAATATTGATTTTGGAAATTAACTTTGTATTTATTGGTTATGTGCGCAAGAGGATTGCTTGACGGGCTAGTGAGTGTTGCGGATACTTTAGTTTCTCACGACGTAAGTATCATACTTGCATCACTAGCGGGGCGAACCTCAGGGGCGCTCCGTTTTTCTTAGCTGCTTGTTCCTCCGGCTGCTCGCAGATCTTTATCTTTATGCGCCCCCAACTCTAATGTCTTCCGCATGATGACAAGCTGGTTGTGGCTCAAATTACCCAAGCTGCCGCGCAGTTCATGTACAAATTCAAACTCTTCTAAAGACATGCTGTGTGGCAAGCGGAAGCTCGGCTCGGAAAGCTCAACCGCCCGCCATAGCTCGCATTCTTCATTGCCTGTCAGCTTCAATCGCTTAATCAACTTGTTCAGCACATCCCTGGATGGCGGTTTTTTACGGCCTCGTTCAAGAGAGCTGACATAGCAAGGATTAACCTCCATAGCATCCGCCATCTGCTTTTGTTGCAGATTTCGGCTGCGTCGAAGCTTTTCTAAATAGTGGCCAAAAGGTGTCATATAAGAATTTTTAGGCAATTTTTTTGGAGATTAAGGTAATGTTTTTGGGGTGGTCAAGCGCGAAAAAGTAACTTTGTTTACGTGGCCGCCACTAACATAATTGTTCGAGTGTTAACCATCAAAACTTATAACCCTATGAATTTATTAGGGTATTGATAAAAATAATTGAGGGTAAAGTTGATAGGTGAATTGACGGTAAAATATATTTCGCTTGTCTGAATTGCATGATTGCCATTGATGCAAAATATCCCTTGACGATTGCTTAAAGTGCAAGCAATATACTTGCATCATCGTCAATGAAGATATTTTTCCATGCAACTTAAACAAATCGCAAAGATAGCTGTAGGCTACCCGTTTCGAGGGAAAATCCCTGAAGTGGCAGGTACTCATGTGCTTGCGGTTCAGATGAAGGATATATCTGTCAGTGAAGGGATTAACTGGTCTACCTGTGTAGAAACCGAAACCCAAGGCAAGCGTGAACCGGATTGGCTTAGCGCTGGCAGCATCCTGTTTGTCGCTCGCGGCAGCAATAACTACTCGGTGCTGATTGATAGCTCGGTAGAGGGCAAAAAAGCCGTTGCTGCGCCGCACCTCTACATCATCACCCCAAAAAAGAAGGCGCTGCTGCCGGAATATCTCGCCTGGTATCTCAACCAAGAGCCTTGCTTGCGCTACTTTCAGCGTGAATCCGAAGGCACACTCACCAAGAGTATTCGCCGCGCCGCGCTGGAAGATACGCCCATAGCAGTGCCAAGCCTTGAGCAGCAAAAAAGCATAGTGGCGCTGGCCAATACCTTACGCAAAGAACAACAACTTCTCACCCAGCTTATTAGCAACGGGCAGCTGACTATGAATGCCATAGCCGCCCAGCTTGCCGCTGAAAACTAAATTTGAATTAAGAGGGACAACAAAAATGAATGATGTAACCAACAAACCAGATTCGCTACCACAAGCAGCCATCAGCCAAGACGCCATCAATAAAGCGCTCTGGAATGCCTGCGATACCTTTCGCGGTACCATCAGTGCAGACACCTATAAAGATTTCATTCTCACCATGCTCTTCCTTAAATACATCAGTGATGTATGGCAAGACCACTACGAGCTATACCAAAAAGAACATGGCGATGAGCCAGAATTAATTACCGAGCTAATGAAAGCCGAGCGTTTTGTATTGCCGCCAACCGCCAGCTTTTATTCGCTCTACCAACGCCGCCACGAGGCCGGTAATGGCGAACGTATCGACCAAGCTTTACATGCGATTGAAGAAAGCAACGGCACTAAACTGAAAAATGTATTTCAGGATATTTCGTTTAACACCGATAAGTTGGGTGAAGAAAAACAGAAGAACGATACCTTACGCCACCTGCTAGAAGATTTCGCCAAACCAGAATTAAACTTGCGTCCATCACTGGTGGGCGGCTTGGATGTAATTGGCAACGCCTACGAATACCTGATTAAAAACTTTGCTGCCAGCGGCGGTCAAAAAGCCGGTGAGTTTTATACCCCGCCAGAAGTGTCCGATTTAATTGCCGAGTTGGTAGACCCAAAAGAAGGTGACGAAGCTTGCGACCCAGCTTGTGGTTCTGCATCGCTGCTAATGAAACTTGGGCGCAATATCCGCGAAAAATTTGGCAGTAAAAAATACGCGCTCTACGGCCAAGAAGCCATTGGTTCTACTTGGTCACTCGCCAAAATGAATATGTTTTTGCACAGCGAAGACAACCATAAAATTGAATGGGGTGACACCATTCGCAACCCCAAATTATTAGATGCCGATGGCAATTTAAAATTGTTCGACATAGTAGTCGCCAACCCACCATTCAGCTTGGATAAGTGGGGCCATGACGACGCCGAGCACGATAAATATGGTCGTTTTCGCCGTGGCATTCCACCCAAAACAAAAGGCGACTACGCGTTTATTTCCCACATGATTGAAACCTTGAAGCCTAAGAGTGGCCGCATGGGCGTGGTTGTGCCTCACGGTGTACTGTTTCGTGGTAGCAGCGAATTAATCATTCGAACCAAGCTTATCGACGAAAACCTGTTAGACGCTGTAATAGGTCTACCTGAAAAATTGTTTTATGGTACTGGCATTCCAGCGGCTATTCTGATTTTCCGCAAAGACCGCACAGCGGCGAATACAGATGTTCTCTTTATAGATGCCAGCCGTGAATTCAAAGCCGGTAAAAACCAAAACCTGCTTACGCAAGAAAATATTGAAAAAATTGTAGCGACTTATCGCAGCCGCGAAGCGTTAGATAAATATTCATACCTTGCCAGCCTTAAAGAAATTCAGGAAAACGACTACAACCTGAATATTCCACGCTATGTGGATACCTTTGAAGAAGAGGAAGAAATTGATTTGATGGTGGTGCGTAAAGAGCGCGAACAACTAAAAGCGCAGTTGGCAGATCTTGAGGTTGAGATGGCGAAGTATTTGGAGGAGTTGGGATATGGTGCCTAGTGGATGGCATGCTAAGCCCTTAGCAGATATTGTAAGAGAAAAAATTTCTTACGGAATCGTGCAAGCCGGCCCGCACGTTTTGGATGGTATACCCTACATCAAAAGCTCTGATGTTAGAGGAGCGATAAATCCCGAAACATTGCAAAGAACAAGCCGTGAAATTCATTTCAAATACAGACGGTCGTCGGTTCATCCTGGCGATATTGTATTCTCTCTTCGCGGAAATATTGGAGAGTTGGCTATTGTTCCTGATGATTTGCCCGAGGCAAATTTAACTCAAGGGACTGCTCGAATTGCTGTTTCAGAAGACCAGTGCAATCAATTTCACTACTATCAACTTGCATCTGAAAAAATTCTAAATCGCATTAATACTTTGAGTAAAGGTAGTACATTCAAGGAAATCTCATTAGAGGAACTTAGGAAAGTAAAAGTTCTTTGCGCTCCAATAGAAGAGCAAAAAAAAATCGCCAAAATACTTTCTGTGTGGGATAAAGCCATCACCACTACCGAACAGCTACTTGCCAATAGCCAGCAACAGAAAAAAGCCTTAATGCAGAAATTGCTTACGGGTAAGGTGCGGTTGTTAGATGAGAATGGAGTCAGGTTTGAGGGGGGGTGGGATCGACTTGAGCTTGGTGAGCTTCTTGACTATGTGCAACCAACACCTTACTTAGTTAAGTCAACCGAATACAGCGATGAGTATGAAACTCCAGTATTAACCGCTGGAAAAACGTTTATTCTTGGCTATACGAATGAAGAGTTTGGAATCTATAAGGAATCGCTTCCTGCAATTATTTTTGATGATTTCACTACGGATAATAAGTTTGTAGATTTCCCATTTAAAGCAAAATCAAGTGCGATGAAGATATTGACCGCTAAAAATGGCGTTTCGATCAAGTATGTGTTCGAGGCAATGCAAATGTTAGATTTTGCAATTGGCGGACATCAACGACACTGGATATCTATTTACTCTAATCTAACTATTCCGGTGCCCAAAGAGGAAGAACAACAAAAAATCGCAGACGTTTTATCAATGGCTGACCAAGAAATATATGCATTTCAAAACAAGTTAAAACTATTGCAGCAAGAGAAAAAGGCTTTAATGCAGCAGCTATTGACGGGTAAACGTAGGGTATTAATTAACTAAGAGGGAATTTTATGGCGATTAAAAATCAAGTAATAGAATCCGTTAATAACATATTTAGCTATGCAAATAAGTGGGATCCTGAAAAATTATCCCCTATGGCGCATAAAGAATACTCATTGACTCAATTTAAAAATGAGCTTCTAGAGACTATTAATGCGATTCAAGCGAACGTAATTGACGACGCTAACAGTTTGGTATTACACGATTTGTTTACCAATTTGAATAAAATTTCATCCCATATAGCGAACGCACACAATAACCAGTCTTATTTCGTCGCCTGCGTTGACGCATATTTTTTGGTATTAAAAACCCTAAATGAATTTGGATATCTAAACTCGAGACTGGACGGCATAATAGCTCGATCGCTGTCTGATCGAAAAAATGCCGCCACTGCTTTTGAAGAAATCATTAAAATTGTAAATGATGTAAAAACATTAAAAGCACAAGCTGAGGAGCTGAAATTAGAGATTTATAATTTGCACGAAGAGTGCTACGGCGAAGGGGATCCATTGATAGAAAAAATTGAATCAATAGGTAAAAGATATGACGAGCTATTTGCAGAAAACGGGGTGATTGAGCAAATAGAGTCTGCTCAAGCCAAATCAGAGAGCTTGCTTGTTGAAATTGAAGGCTATCATGAGCATCTACTTGTCGGAGATGAAAAGGAAGAATCTTTAAAATCAGAGATTACCGAGATGGCTCAGGATATCGGCAAGAAACAAAGACATATTGAGGCATTTATAGCTGAGTATATAGACGGCTATGTGTTGCCGGAAGATGAAAAGAGTGATGATGCCAAGATAAAGCCATCAAAAAAGCAGCAGGTCGATGAGCTTCATCAAAGATTTACAAAATATATCAACGATGAAAAATCTCAGATTAACACCTATAAGACGGAGTTTTTCAGTTATGAAAACAGTAAGAAATTAGAAATCGAAGCGCTATTAAAAAGTGCAACTAATGCTAGCTTGGCTAGTTCTTTTGAAAAATTGAAAGAGGAAATTCAAAAGAAGCGAGAATATGCTGAAAAATTGTTTTATGTTGGATTGGCTTTAGTTATATCGGCAATAGCACTTCCATATGTACCAAAATTAAGCGCTGTAATATTTGAGGCCGATGATGTCTATTTCAATTTATTAAAACGGATTACCTTAACCACTCCATTTATTTGGTTTTCAATTCACCAATCATTAAAGGTCTCGCAATATTTTAGGCTAGAGCAAGAGTACGCCCACAAAGAAGTCGTTTCTCGAAGCTTTGAGGGCTACAAGTCTCAAGTCCTGGAACTTTATAGTGACACTGGTGCGAGCAATCAGCTTTTAGAACGATTATTGAGTGGTGCGATTGGCGCAATCGCTAAAAATCCAATTGAATTTTTGGACAAATCCAAAACTACCTCACTACCTTCAGATGCGATTGTTGATGGGATTGCAAAGCCGGTTACAGAAGCCGCAAACAGTGCAATAAGCGCTGTGGTCAATAAGATAAAACCTTAACGCTAGAGTAAAAATACAAATTAATTGGGCGAAATGGAAAGCTTCGAGCAAGCAATGGTTATGGTAATGATCCATTTCCGCCTAAAGGTCTGATTAAGAATTGTTCAAGTAGAGATTTTATTTAATTTTGCGCGATATAAATATAAGGCAAAAATTAATTTGAAGGAGAGTGGAATGAGACTGGGTTTATTTTTTGGTGCAGGAGCAGAAACAGGTTATGGCCTTCCCAGCGGAGGGAAGTTTGCAATTGATCTGTTTCGTCAGGATACAAGCATATACAAAACTGCACTAAGACGGCAGTTGCAAAATATTGATGCACGATCAGCTTATGCAAGTAACTGGTTGCCACAAGGCTATGCCGATAAGCGAATACATGCATTCGGGCGCAATGAATTCACCAGCTTAATTGAATCTTCTATTGAGTATAAAAGAGCTGAAATAGTTCGCAGGCTCAATAATTTTGACCAAGAATGTGATAACGCAATTCTCGAACTTGGAATCGAGAGAGTCCGCTTGGAAAGTAAATTCTCTGAGCTCATTGAAAGCGCATTTGGAGAGCGCGTTTATACTCACGCTATACGTTTAAATCAAATGCTTGCGCGCGATGTTCAACTGTTCGGATCAGAATATTATTCTGCCATGTTAGATGTGGTTCGTCGGGAAGAGCATTGTGATGACCTCAAGAGATATGCAACATCATTTTTGCAACTTCTGGTTGGTGCTCATGGTCAAGATTTGGTGCAAAAATTAAATCAAGAATTATTTGAAGCCGCACCAGATGACTTACCTATTTTTGATGATATTGCTGGGATGTTTAAACTGGAGTTTAATCGAATAGGAACAACAGCCTTAGAGCTTTTGTTAGAAGAAAACAGAGATTTTAATACGGGCGAAGATGCGGGTATTTTGGATTTACTATGCGCTATCGCTCAAAAAGTTCTTGAGAATATATTTACTACCGTACTAGATTATCAAAAGTTAATAGATGACCATTTTAGGTATTTATTCTCACCATCTACTGAGTGGGCAAAATTCACTAAAATGGTGGTCTTTTTACAGACTGCCCGTAATTATATTAGTGCGCAAGCACCTGATCTAGCCTCATTGGCAAGTACAGGTTACTACCATGATTTGGCAAGTTTACCTGCTGGCCATGAGCTATCTGTTATTGGTACAGCTAATTACAATAGCATTCTTGATTCTGTTGCAAATGCAATGGGAATTAGCTTGCCTCAAGTGCTTCACTTGAATGGCAGTACGCATGATTACTACAATCCATATAAAAACAGTGTAGTAACTACGGTCAACGCTGATGATGTTCCGCAAGACCAAATACATGTCCCTTTTATTTTGACCCAAAGTGGCCTCAAGCCTTTGACTTCTGTTGCCATGTCACGACGATATGTTCAGCTATTTGATGGCTATCGAAACTCGGATGCAATAATTGTTATTGGTTTTGGCTTTCACAAAGATGATAGTCATATTAACGGACTTTTCAGAGAGTTAGTTGAGGTCGAACAAAAACAATTGTATGTGATTTCGCGTAGCTCTAGCGGATCATCACAAGAGCAACAACGGCAAATCATGAAGAGATTGAGAATTGCGAATGAATTTAGAGATTTAGTGAAAGTGATTTCTGTTGACTCTCGAACTAGATCATCTCAGGAGGGCTTGTGGTTGCAGTCAGTATTACAAGATATGCAGAATGGGGCAGCACAGCAAGCCTAGCATTGTATTTTAAGATCACCGGAATAATTAATGCAGAACACTCCAAAATTCCAAGAAGAATACAGTGCGAAAATCCCTGCACTGACACTGCTCATCAATACAGGCTGGCAATTCCTTTCGCCCGAGCAAAACATCCAGGCGCGTAACCAAAACGCCAGCGAGGTGGTATTGCGTGAAGTGTTGCGTAAGGAACTGAAAAAGCGCCGCTTTACATTTAATGGCAAAGAATACCCACTAAGCGATAAGGCTATTGATAATTTATTAAGTGAGGTCTGTAGCCCCGCACTTAACGAAGGTTTGGCGGTCGCCAATGAGCGTATTTACAACCATTTGCTATACGGCATTTCGGTTACTGAATTTGTGGATGGGAAAAAAGCCAACCCAACTATTGCCCTGATTGATTGGCATGACCTTAGCAATAATAGCTTTCTCTTTACCGAAGAGTTCGGAGTGCTGCGTACAAACGGCATAGATAGCCGCCGGCCAGATATTGTGTGTTTCGTAAATGGTATTCCTTTGGCGGTGATAGAAGCCAAACGCCCCGATGGGAATGCGCAAAAAGGCCCGACTATTGACGAAGGTGTTTCGCAAAATATTCGCAATCAACGCAATGATGAAATCCCCCAGCTATTTGCTTATAGCCAGTTGCTCCTATCCATCAATGGCTTGGAAGGCCGTTACGGCACCCAAGGCACAGCCAAAAAGTTCTGGGCAGCATGGGTAGAAGAAGATATTTCCGACGCCGAGTTTTACACCGTAAAAAATAAAAAATTAAATACTGAGCAATTGGATTCTATTTTTAGTTATCGCCCCGCATCGCAACGCCGTTGGTATGAACAGTTGATTGCCGGTGGCGACTTGCACGTGACTGGGCAAGACAAAATGATTATGAGTTTATTATCTCCAGCGCGCCTTCTGGAGATTACTCGCTACTTTGTCTTGTTTGATAAAAAGGCTGGGAAAATCATTGCTCGTTATCAGCAAGTATTTGGTATTAAGCGCTTAATCGAGCGCATTAATAAAAAGCGGCCAGACGGTGGCCGTGAAGGTGGGGTTATTTGGCATACCACTGGCTCGGGTAAATCCTTCACGATGGTGTTTTTATCCAAGGCCTTGATTCTGCACGACTCATTAAAGCAATGCCGTTTGCTGATAGTTACCGACCGCGTGGATTTGGAATCGCAGCTCAGCAAAACCTTTAGCAGCGGTGGCGAACTCAGCAGTAAAAAAGATAAAGAAGCTGCAATGGCAACTTCTGGCAAGCGCTTAGCCGAACAAATTGGCAAAGGCAATGAGCGAATTATTTTCTCATTGGTTCAAAAGTTTAACTCCGCTGCAAAATTGCCCGAATGTTACAACCCGAGTCACGACTTTATTGTACTGATTGATGAAGGCCACCGGAGTCAGGGCGGTGAAAACCATATTCGTATGAAGCTGGCTTTACCTAATGCGGCCTTTGTTGCATTTACTGGCACACCGCTACTGAAGGACGATAAAACTACAAGCAAATTCGGTTCTATTGTACATGCCTATACCATGCAGCGCGCCGTAGAAGACCAAACTGTTACGCCTTTGCTCTACGAAGAGCGCATACCTGATTTAGATGTAAATGCCAGAGCAATTGATACCTGGTTTGATCGTATTACGGCGAAATTAACCGACGACCAAAAAGTAGATTTAAAAAAGAAGTTTGCACGTAAGGGCGAGATCTATCGCGCAGAAGACCGCATCCGGCTTATTGCTCTCGATATTGCGAATCACTTCACCAATAACATTGTGGATGGATTAAAGGGGCAAGTCGCATGCGATAGCAAACAATCGGCAATCCTCTACAAAACCTTTATAGACGAAGCTATTGCGTTATTTGAGCCAGACAAACAATTTGAAACTGCGGTGGTCATGTCTCCCCCAGACACCCGAGAAGGCAACACGGATGTAGATGAGGCGAGCATTCCACTGGTCGCCAAATGGTGGAAGGAGAATGTCGGTACCCAGGATGAACAAGCCTACACCAAAGAAATTGTTCGCCGTTTTGAGCAAGACGAAATACTCAAGCTAATTATCGTGGTTGATAAATTGCTAACAGGTTTCGATGAGCCGAAAAATACTGTGCTTTATATAGATAAGCCTTTAAAAGAGCACAATCTAATCCAGGCTATCGCTCGGGTAAATCGCCTGCACGAGAAAAAGAAATTTGGTTTGCTGATTGACTACCGTGGCATTTTGGCAGAACTGGATACCACTATCGCCAAATATCAAGACCTGGCTAGCCGCACGCAAGGCGGCTTTGATATCAACGATATCGCCGGTCTCTACAACCAAATGAGCACGGAATATAAAAAGCTGCCCATGCTCTACAAAGAGTTGTGGGCAATTTTCAAAGATGTAAAAAACAAGCAAGACAATGAACAGCTTCGCCAAGTGCTTGTGCCCAAAATGCAAGAAGTAAATGGGGAATTGGTGGATGTTAACCTAAAAGTCCGTGAGGATTTTTATGAGGCATTAACACAATTCTCAACCTGCCTAACCGTCGCTTTACAATCTGTTACTTTTTTTGAAGATAAAAGCTTTACCGATGCAGACCGCAGCCATTACAAAGAAACCTTAAAACAATTCTCAAGCTTACGCCAAATTGCCAGGAATGATGCGGGCGAGACCGTTCGTTACGACGAATATGCTGATCAAGTTAAAAAGCTTTTAGATAAGCATGTTGTGGGCGTGGGTGTTAAAGAGCCAGCCGGTGTTTATGAAGTAGGTAAGATGGGCGTAAAGCCAAAGCCTGAAGACTGGAATGAGGAGAAAACCCGCAACGAAACCGACATTATTAAAACTCGTATCACCAAAATGATCGAGCAAGAGTTGCGTGATGATCCCTACGCTCAGGAAGCTTTTTCAAAACTGTTGCGTAAAGCCATCGAAGAGGCCGAGAGCCTTTTTGATCACCCATTAAAGCAATATCTGCTATTCAAAGAGTTTGAAGAGAAAGTTGCTAACCGGCAGTTAGATGAGTTGCCCGATAGTTTTAAGGGCAACCGCCACGCGCAGGCTTATTTTGGTGTGGCCAAAAAAACAATGCCTGACCTGTTTGCGCAGTTAGATGAACAGGCCCAAGCTAAATGGGTTCAGCTGGCGTTTGAAGTTGATGAAATGGTGAACGTCTCTGTTGCTGAAAACTCCATCAACCCGCAAAGCATCGAATCTGATATTCGTAAAAAATTGCTACCTAGAATTTTTAGCGAATGTAAGAGCATTGGTGCAGGGATGGATCAGGCAAAGGCCATCGTCGAGTTAATTGTACAAATCACGCGTGTTGGTTTGGGGGCTGTTTGAGTTTCGTATGAACCTCGCCATTGTGCAGCCCGCAATCAAGAAAGCTCCTCGCAAGCCAAGTGAGCATTCACTTGTGTATGGTGATGAGATTATTCGCTTTACACGTGAGGAACGCACCAGCGGTGTTCAGCGTGTACTTATTCAAGTGCACCCCGACTGCTCGGTCATAGTTCAAGCACCCAGTAGTGCATGTCAAGAGGATGTTATTGCTGCGGTAAAAAAACGAGTGCGTTGGATTTATAGCCAACTTAGAGCCTTTAGGGCGCAGCTGGAGCACAGCACGCCACGCAAGTTTGTCAGTGGCGAAAGCCATTACTACTTAGGTAAACAATACGTCCTTAAAGTACTTGAAATAAACGATCTACCACCTTACGTAAAATTACTGCGGGGGAAGATCGAAGTAGGCCTTTCACAAAAAAATGGCGATAACGTAAAAGCATTGTTGGATGCCTGGTACAAAGAGCGCGCCAAAGATGTTTTCCATCGCCGCCTAGATGCAGTTATCGAACAAGCACTATGGGTTAAAAATAGTTTGCCACTGCGCATTCAAGTCATGCAAAAACAATGGGGCAGCTGCTCCCCAAGTGGCAGGCTCACACTCAACACCCATTTAGTAAAAGCTCCGCGCGAATGCATAGACTACGTAATCCTCCATGAGCTCTGCCACATAGCCGAACACAATCACAGCAAAAAATTTTACCGATTAATGACGCAAGTTATGCCGAATTGGGAAAAGGTGAAAGCTAAGCTGGATGGGATGGTTGAGAGAATTTTTTAGGTTTATGAATGTGCTTCAAAAAGAGTAAGATAGTTAGTTATTAAGAAACATTGATTTAGTGGTGAAAACCTTATGTATACCGAATCAGAATGGAAAGTCATTTTTAACAACATCGAAAGTAATTCAATTAATCTTTTTCACGCAAAAGATGTTGTTGATGTTTACAAAGACAAGAATACAAGATTTAAAATTAAAATAATTGATTCCAATTACTCCATAAACGCAAAAGTTTATAGAAGTGGTGAATCTGAATACACAATTGAAATGTTTGGTGGGCTCGTTATTGCGCTTTATAACTTATCTACTGATGCAATGGATAAGTTTCCTCATATGTTTAAAAATTATGATAAAAATGACGCCGAAACTAAAGAATATTTAAGACAATATTTGTTCTATGCGTGGTTTGACTTCATCGCATTTCACGAGTGGTCGCATGCTTTGTGTGGACATCTAATTTTAGGTGAAGGGAAGTCTTTATGGACAGAATTTAGAGTTCATTCAAATCAAGATAAATTGAGTTGCTACGCATCAATGAGACTTGAGGCTGAAGCTGATTCCTATGCGACAAAGTTTGTTTTGGCGAGATTTATTGATATTTTGCCTTCATTGCGGCAGATGGCCACAAAAGACCAAGTTGAAACGGATTATTATATTGATCATTTGTTTATTTATTTCGTGCTTTTTGATTTTTTTGGGACGCTTATAGATCCAAAAAAGGATTCAAAAGTTGAAAGCACTCACCCGGAGCCGTTCCATCGATCATTTATTTTTGCATCTTTCACAATGGGTGTTTTCAAGGACATTAAGGGAATTTCTCCACTCTCTGTTCCCGAGGTAAACGATATAATTAGCAAAGCAACACTTGCGCACTATGTTTTGTCAGAAAAAATGAGTGGTGATGATTTTTTTATTAAAATGATGTCGGCGGCGGCTTTTATGGGCACCGTTGATGACACTCTTGCTACTTTGAATATAAAGGATTATAGAATTTGTAAAACCCAAAAACTGTAGTGCATTTATGTGCACTAAAAAAGTATTGATCTTTCATCGATCTCAGTGCCACCTCAAGCGGCGGGCTGGTGGAAGTTCAGCAGGGGGGATCTGCATGAAGACTGAGAAATAAAGTTGATAGCACTTTTATTGTATTCGACTAAACAGGTCTACGACTGTTATACCCAAGGCGTCACTCAACTGGTAAATCTTGGTTAAGGTGACGTTTTTCTCGCCACGCTCGATGTGCCCCATGTAACTGCGATCTATACCCGCCAAATCAGCAAAGGCTTCTTGGGAAAGTCCTCTTTCTTTTCTTAGCTCTCGAACCGCCTTGCCAAATGCCACTTGATGTAAATCTTTCATGTTTGTCCAGCTTAAAAGCTAGAACTATCAAGTTTCACAGCTTATTATTCCACGGACTAAAACTCCCATTTTGGGTGCCATGAAAGCGCCTAAAGGTGGGGCTAATGAGGATTTTATGATGATAGTGGTTGAAAAGAGCGTTGATCGAATTGAGACAGGGCGTTGCTGGGCAGCGTTGAATGATGATTATGTGGTTGCCATTGTATCGATGAGGCCGCCTAGAGACGTGGAAATGGATACATATCGCACGCATGCTATAGAGGCATTGCAAGTCCTGGGAAAGGTTCTTTCTGGGGATGTGGTGGAAATTGACGGGAAGAAAGTCTTTTGTAAGCGGTTATCGCATAAGAATAGAAGTAAGAACTCTCAAGCCATTCGTGCTCCTAAAATGTATCAGTTTTTGGAATGAGCAAGGAGTGTCAATGCTGGGTGAAATCCGATGACTTATTTACTTGGAATAGACCGGGCTAATCTTGAACTAACTGATTAATTGGTGTCCATAACCATTTATATGTCCATATTCGAGTTAAGCGATGTATATAACCCGTACATCGCTACCTTCATCGTTATGCAAATAATAGTGTTCATCTTCCGGTACTGCGCGATTAAAAAAGCTTTCAAAATCTTTGCGCACCGTGGGGTCGGCATTTTCATTTATCGTTAATGATGCTGATGTATGTTTGATGAGAATATTCAGCAAACCGATTTTGTATTTACTCAGTTCAGGTAACTGCCGCAGGATTTCATCGGTGATCAGATGAAATCCGCGAGCGCGAGCAGTTAAACGAAGTTCTTTTTGTGTCCACATAAATATCATTACTGCTTGGTTGATGGGGTAGAGCAGGCCTCGGGAATGTGGCCGATAACTTTTGAGTCTGCACAGGCACTACAGGCGTTGCTGTAGGTTTTTTGCTCTGTGGAGGGGCAAGGGGTGGTTACGCAACGGACACCAGTATCCTTTGTTGCACAAACTGGCCGGTAATCTCTGGTGCATATTTGCGGTCGCTCTTCTGGGCAATTTGTCAGTTCTGGTTTTGGTGTGCTTTCTGTGAGCGTGGGTGATGAAGTACAAGCCGTGAGGCTGACGGTGATCACAATAAGTCTTAATAAATAGAGCATTGCGTCCTCCAAAAATCACTTTTTGTTTAATGCATTACCGTCAAATGTTATGCCACTCCAGCCAGATTGCATAAAGTTACGAATGTTTTGATGGTCTTGTGCGTCGGGATGTTGCAGTACATCAACTCGGTAATAATCCCCAAAACATACCAGCGTTTGTGCTTCGGTCAGATTGTGTAATTGGGCGAATGAAAACAATTTACATGAGCCGGAATTTTGCCCTGCCTCATTTTTGAGTGAACCGTTTTGAAATGCAGTGGGAGTGAAATCGTAATTTTCTTCAATTACCGCAATTGTTTCAGCAAAGTGTACAGCGTTGGGGTTTGAGTTAATTTTTTCGATAAATGTATCAATGCTCATGGTTATCTCACGTAATTTAAAAGAGGTTGATGAAGTGGGCTGCAGGTATTTTACCCTTCGATAGTGCAAATTAATAATTGTTATTCCTTTGCTGGTTGTTCCAAGGCAATTGCGCTATGGTTGCATTAAACCCATTGCAATGGTCAGTGAATGCCATGACGAAAAAACGTCCAATCTATATTCCTTTTGCTGGGCCTGCATTATTGGAAGCGCCCTTATTAAATAAGGGAAGTGCTTTCACCCTGCGTGAGCGGCAGCAATTTAATCTTGAGGGCCTGTTGCCCTACAATATAGAGACAATCGAAGAGCAAGAGGCGCGGGTTTATCAGCAGCTTTGCTCATTTGAGTCGCCCATCGATAAGCATATTTATCTGCGCAATATTCAGGATACTAACGAGACTGCTTATTTTCGTTTGGTTACGGATCATCTGGCAGAGATTATGCCCTTGATTTACACACCTACAGTCGGTTTGGCTTGCCAGCAGTTTTCTAAAATATACCGGCGTAAACGCGGTTTGTTTATCTCTTATCCCGATCGCGATCGCATCGATGATATGTTGCAAAATGCGACCAAACAAAACGTCAAAGTGATCGTGGTTACCGATGGCGAGCGTATTTTGGGTTTGGGTGATCAAGGTATTGGCGGCATGGGTATTCCGATCGGCAAGCTCGCGCTCTATACCGCCTGTGGTGGTATCAGCCCTGCGTATACCTTGCCGGTTATGTTAGATGTGGGCACTAATAATCCTGCGCTATTGGATGATCCAATGTATATGGGATGGCGACACCCGCGTATTACGGGCGACGAGTATTACCAATTTGTTGATGAATTCATTCAGGCCGTTAAAGTTCGTTGGCCCAATGTACTGCTCCAATTTGAAGATTTTGCGCAGGATCATGCAACTCCGCTTTTGAGCGTGCGCCGTGATAAGGCGGCGCTTTCCCCGTGGGTGAAAATCCCACTCGGCTATCGCTCCA
>NZ_BBUL01000061.1 GCF_000953825.1 Cellvibrio sp. OA-2007
CACACGCGAGTCAAGGCTGCAGTCAATGTGGTTTTACCATGGTCAACGTGACCAATGGTGCCCACGTTGACGTGGGGCTTGTTACGTTCAAACTTCTCTTTAGCCACTTTTCAATTCCTCTATATAAAGATGAAATATCGAAACTATTCTTCGTCTCTTTGCATTCCGCCTTTTGCAATCACTTCTTCAGCAACATTGCGCGAGGCCTCTTGGTACTTCAAAAATTCCATGGTGTAAGTTGCACGACCCTGAGTTGCTGAGCGCAAAGCAGTCGCATAACCAAACATTTCCGACAACGGAACCTCAGCGTCGATCACCTTACCCATCGGACTCTCATCCATACCCAGAATCAAGCCGCGACGACGATTTAAGTCACCAACCACATCGCCCATGTTTGCTTCCGGAGTGACCACCTCAACCTTCATGATCGGCTCAAGCAATACCGCACCACCTTTTTGAGCCAACTTCTTGGTCGCCATAGATGCAGCAATCTTAAACGCCATTTCCGACGAGTCCACATCATGGTAAGAGCCATCAAACACAACAGCCTTTAACCCAAGCAATGGATAGCCCGCCAGAACTCCGTTTTGCATTTGTTCGGCAATGCCTTTTTGAATTGCAGGAATGAATTCTTTGGGAACCACACCACCCACAACCTCATTTACAAACTCTAAACCTTCAGCGCCCTCATCCGCACCGGGAGAGAAGCGTATCCAGCAGTGACCAAACTGACCACGGCCGCCCGACTGACGCACGAATTTACCTTCGATCTCACAGGTATTGCGAATAGCCTCACGGTAGGCCACCTGCGGCTTACCGATATTAGCCTCGACGCCAAATTCGCGCCGCATACGATCAACAATGATATCGAGATGCAACTCGCCCATACCACCAATAATGGTTTGGCCGGTTTCTTCATCGGTACGAACCCGGAAAGAAGGATCCTCCTGAGCCAATTTGCTCAGCGCAACACCCATCTTTTCTTGATCAACCTTGGTTTTAGGCTCAACCGCTACATGGATTACCGGCTCCGGAAAGTCCATGCGCTCTAAGATGATGACGCTATCCAGAGCACACAGCGTATCGCCGGTAGTGCAATCTTTAAAGCCGATACCCGCAGCAATATCACCCGCTAAAACTTCTTTAATTTCCTGACGCTGATTCGCATGCATTTGCACCATACGACCAACACGCTCTTTTTTCCCCTTCACCGAGTTCAATACGGTATCGCCAGATTCCAGCGTGCCGGAGTAAACACGGAAAAAAGTTAGCGTGCCAACAAATGGATCGGTAGCAATTTTAAATGCCAATGCAGAGAACGGCTCATCATCACTCGCTTTACGCGTAGCAACTGTCTCACCATCCTCTAGCACACCCTCAATCGCCTTAACTTCGGTGGGCGCCGGCAGATAATCAATTACAGCATCCAGCATTGCCTGAACACCCTTATTCTTAAACGCCGAACCACCAATTACCGGAACTATTTCATTGGCCAATGTGCGAGCACGAATCCCAGACTTGATTTCTTCTTCAGTTAGCTCTTCGCCGCCCAAATACTTTTCCATCAACTCTTCAGTGGACTCAGCCGCCGACTCAATCAGGAATTCACGCATTTTTTCGCAAGTCGCAAGCAGATCCGCAGGGATCGGCTCGTACTTAAAGGTCATACCCTGGTCTTCTTCGTTCCAGATGATGGCGCGCATCTTAACCAGATCAACAACACCCTTGAATTCATCTTCAGCGCCGATAGTCATCTGCAGCGGAACAGCATTTGCGCCCAATCGGGTTCTCAGCTGTTCAACAACACGCATATAGCTAGCGCCGGTACGATCCATTTTGTTAACAAATACGATGCGCGGAACTTCGTATTTATTCGCTTGGCGCCATACGGTTTCGGTTTGCGGCTGCACACCCGAAGATCCGCACAGAACAACAACCGCACCATCAAGTACACGCAAAGAGCGCTCTACTTCGATAGTGAAATCAACATGCCCAGGGGTATCAATTACGTTGATGCGATGCTCATCAAACTGGCCACCCATGCCCTTCCAGAAGGTCGTAACAGCAGCAGAGGTAATGGTGATACCACGCTCCTGCTCTTGCACCATCCAGTCGGTCGTTGCAGCACCGTCATGCACCTCACCAATCTTGTGAGACAATCCGGTATAAAACAACACACGTTCGGTCGTCGTCGTTTTACCCGCATCTACGTGTGCGCAGATGCCGATATTGCGATAGCGTGCGATAGGTGTTTTACGTGCCACAGAGGTATTCCCCGATTACAAATTCGCTACTAAAGAAAGGGCAGCGATTGCTGCCCTTAATCTCACATAGGCGTTTTGGAGCAAACTTCCATTAGAAACGGAAGTGCGAGAACGCCTTGTTCGCTTCAGCCATGCGGTGAACGTCTTCACGCTTCTTAACCGCAGCGCCTTTGCCTTGTGCAGCATCCATCAGCTCACCAGCCAAACGCGCAGGCATTGATTTCTCACCACGCTTACGCGAGTAATCCACCAACCAGCGCATTGCCAGCGCAGTACGACGCGATGCACGTACTTCGACAGGAACTTGATAGGTTGCACCACCCACACGGCGAGATTTAACCTCAACCAGCGGAGCGATGTTCTCGAGAGCCTCAGTAAATACTTCCAAAGGATCACGATTTAATTTGGTTTTAACGATATCCATAGCACCGTAAATAATGCGCTCTGCTACCGACTTCTTACCACTAATCATTACGTGGTTCATAAACTTTGCCAGAGTCACGTTACCGAATTTTGGATCCGGCAGCGTGTCGCGTTTGGCGACGACTCGTCTTCTTGGCATTTTAATAGCCTCTCTTCAGGAAATTTCCAAGACAACATTTGGAGCCCAATTGCTACAAACTTGCTTGGCCTTACTCGGTTGTACACCGAAAACATTAAACGCAAAGCATAAGCGGCGGATAAATCCGCCAACTCTATTACTTAGGACGTTTAGCACCGTATTTGGAACGACCTTGTCTACGCTTAGCAACACCAGAAGTATCCAGTGAACCGCGTACAGTATGGTAACGAACACCTGGCAAGTCTTTAACACGACCGCCACGGATCAGCACCACGCTGTGCTCCTGCAAGTTATGGCCTTCACCGCCGATATAAGAAGACACTTCAAAACCATTGGTCAAACGAACACGGCATACTTTACGCAATGCTGAGTTTGGCTTTTTAGGTGTAGTCGTATAAACGCGAGTGCAAACACCGCGTCTTTGCGGATTGCCTTGCAGAGCTGGAACGTCGCTCTTGTCTACGATGGGTTTTCTCGGCTTACGAATCAATTGATTGATCGTTGGCATGAAAACAAACTCCACAGATAATACGCCTTCACTATTGAAGGCAGGTTTAAGAAAGCGGTCTACTGAAAAAAATAGCCCTGCTTCCCACTTCGGAAAAAGTGGGTGGCGCATTGTAAAGATGCGCCCCACCACCGTCAAGGTAAAGCCCGCCTATTTAATGGACAATTGTCCGATAAAAAAGCAAGGCTGGGATCGCCAGCCTTGCTTCGGGTTTACCGCGAGAGCGTTTGCTCTCATCACCTCGGCAATTAATCAAGCATTAGCCAATGCTTGATTTCAACGCCTCAGTTAATGCTGCTTCGACATCTTCTGGGCTCACGCCCGCATCATTGCTGTTGCTGAGGTTAGCTTCGCGACGACGCTTGCGATCCGAGTGATATGCCAAACCGGTACCGGCTGGAATCAAACGACCCACCACTACGTTTTCTTTCAAGCCACGCAGAGCATCTTTCTTGCCGGTTACTGCCGCTTCGGTCAATACGCGAGTAGTTTCCTGGAACGATGCTGCGGAAATGAACGATTCAGTAGCCAAAGACGCCTTGGTAATACCAAGTAACTGGCGCTCATAATTAGCAGGCTGACGCGCTTCTGCACGTAACTTTTCGTTTTCTTCCAATACGTGGTTGTACTCGACTTGTTCGCCTTTAACGAAAGTAGAGTCACCCATGGTGCTGATCTCAACCTTACGCAGCATTTGACGAACGATAGTTTCGATGTGCTTATCGTTAATTTTCACGCCTTGTAGACGGTAAACGTCTTGGATCTCATTGGTAATGTAACGCGCCAATGCCTCAACACCCTGCAAGCGCAAAATGTCATGCGGATTGCTTGGGCCGTCAGATACAACTTCACCCTTGGCAACCATCTCACCTTCAAACACGGTCAGTTGACGATGCTTGGGGATCAACACTTCGTAATGCGTTGAACCATCTGGCAACAATTGGCCATCGACAGGAGTAATAATCAAACGACGCTTGCCCTTGGTCTCTTTACCGAAGCTCACAGTACCGGAGATTTCCGCCAAAATGGACGGCTCTTTTGGACGGCGAGCTTCAAACAAGTCGGCAACACGCGGCAGACCACCGGTGATGTCACGAGTTTTGGAGCCTTCCTGTGGGATACGCGCAATAATGTCGCCCACGTTGATAATGTCGTGATTGTTGATGCTCAAAATCGCTTTTGGCGGCAACATGTAGTGCGCTGGCACATTGGTGTTCGCAAGGAACAGCTCTTTACCTTTTGCATCTACCAAGGTTACTGCAGGGCGCAGATCTTTACCGGCCGACGGACGCTCTGCTGGATCAAGTACTTCGATAGAGCTCAAACCAGTCAATTCATCAGTCTGGCGACGGATAGAAAGACCATCTTCCATGCCAGAGAAGGCAACAGTACCCGCCACTTCCGATACGATCGGGTGAGTATGCGGATCCCATTTAGCAATAATCTGACCACCTTTAACTGCTTCACCATCTTTAACAGTGATCAATGCACCGTAAGGAATCTTGTAACGCTCACGCTCACGGCCGCTGCTGTCAGCAATCGCCAATTCACCCGAACGAGACACTGCCACCAAGTTGCCCGCCGGGTTGCTTACAACCTTCACGTTCAACAAGCGCACAGTACCTTCTTGTTTAACTTGTACGCTATCCGCTGCAGACGCTCGCGATGCCGCACCACCAATGTGGAAGGTACGCATGGTCAGCTGGGTTCCTGGCTCACCGATTGATTGAGCCGCAATAACACCAACCGCTTCACCTACGTTTACACGGTGACCACGAGCAAGGTCACGGCCGTAACACATAGAGCAAATACCGCTGCGCGCTTCACAGGTAATTGGTGAGCGCACCAATACTTCGTCGATACCCATGGCCTCAACGCGCTCAACCCAGGCTTCGTCAATCATGGTGCCAGCAGGCACCAGGATTTCATCAGTGCCGGGACGGATTACGTCGCGAGCAATAATACGACCAAGGATACGATCACCCAATGATTCGATTACATCGCCGCCTTCAATAACTGGCGACATGGTCAAACCTTCGTCGGTACCACAATCGATTGCAGTAACCACCAAATCTTGCGCGACATCAACCAAACGACGCGTCAAATAACCAGAGTTCGCGGTTTTCAACGCGGTATCCGCCAAACCTTTACGCGCACCGTGGGTAGAAATAAAGTACTGAAGTACGTTCAAGCCTTCACGGAAATTAGCCTTAATTGGCGTTTCAATGATCGAACCATCTGGACGCGCCATCAAACCACGCATACCGGCCAACTGACGAATCTGTGCTGGCGAGCCCCGCGCACCTGAGTCAGCGTACATAAATACGGAGTTAAATGAGGGTTGCAATTCTTCAACGCCATCGCGGTTGATAACGGCTTCTTTGGAAATACCTTCCATCATCGATTTGGCAACCAAATCGTTAGCGCGCGACCAAATATCGATAACCTTGTTGTATTTCTCGCCCTGAGTTACCAGACCTGAAGCGTATTGGGTTTCGATTTCTTTTACTTCCGCATCAGCGCGGCCGATGATCTCTGCTTTTGCGGCAGGGATAGTAAAGTCGTTAACACCAATCGATGAGCCTGACTTGGTAGAGAAGTCATAACCCATGTACATCAAACGGTCAGCGAAGATAACAGTCGCCTTCAATCCCACTACGCGGTAGCAGTAATTGATAGCGGCAGAAATCGCTTTCTTAACCATTGGACGGTTAATCATTTCCAGCGGCATGCCGGGTGGGCAGATTTCCCACAGCAATACACGGCCAACAGTAGTGCTAACCAATTTAACCGTAGTGGTTTTTTCGCCTTCTTCGCCAATCAAGGTTTCACTCAAACGCACTTTAATGCGCGCCTGCAGATCAACTTGTTTGGAGTAGTAGGCACGGGATACTTCCGCAGTATCCGCAAACACCATGTTCTCGCCTTTTGCGTTTACACGGTCACGGGTCATCCAATACAGACCCAATACCACGTCTTGCGACGGAACGATAATTGGCTCACCTGACGCTGGCGACAGGATGTTGTTGGTAGACATCATCAATGCACGCGCTTCCAACTGAGCTTCGATAGTCAGCGGAACGTGAACTGCCATCTGGTCGCCGTCGAAGTCCGCGTTGTACGCAGAACACACAAGCGGGTGCAACTGGATTGCTTTACCTTCAATCAGCACTGGCTCAAACGCCTGAATACCGAGACGGTGAAGAGTTGGTGCGCGGTTCAATAGCACCGGATGTTCGCGGATTACTTCGTCGAGAATATCCCAAACGACAGCCTCTTCGCGCTCAACCATTTTCTTGGCGGCTTTAATAGTGGTCGCCAAACCACGCAATTCTAGCTTGCTAAAAATAAACGGCTTGAACAGCTCCAACGCCATTTTCTTTGGCAAACCGCACTGATGCAAACGCAGAGTTGGACCTACTACGATTACCGAACGACCGGAGTAGTCAACACGCTTACCGAGCAGGTTTTGACGGAAACGACCTTGTTTACCTTTGATCATGTCAGCCAAAGATTTCAGCGGACGCTTGTTAGAACCGGTGATCGCACGACCGCGACGACCGTTATCCAACAGCGCATCTACTGCTTCTTGCAGCATACGCTTTTCGTTGCGCACGATGATGTCTGGCGCATTCAAGTCCAACAGACGCTTCAAACGGTTATTACGATTGATTACGCGACGATACAAATCGTTCAAGTCAGACGTTGCAAAACGACCACCATCCAATGGAACCAATGGACGCAAATCTGGCGGCAATACCGGCAGAACTTCCATTACCATCCACTCGGGCTTGTTGCCAGAGAAGAAGAAGGCTTCCAGCAACTTCAAGCGCTTGGAGTACTTTTTGATTTTGGTTTCGCTGGTGGTATTTGGAATTTCTTCACGCAAACGTTGAATTTCAGATTCCAAATCGATAGCGCGCATCAAGGTCTGAATGGCTTCAGCACCCATTTGGGCTTCGAATTCGTCGCCGAACTCTTCCATTGCTTCAAAGTACTGCTCGTCAGAGAGCAATTGACCACGCTCCAGCGTAGTCATACCTGGCTCGGTCACCACGTAGGATTCAAAATAAAGCACGCGCTCGATATCACGCAAAGTCATATCTAACAGCAAACCGATACGGCTCGGCAGCGATTTCAGGAACCAAATGTGCGCAACTGGACTCGCCAGTTCGATATGACCCATGCGCTCACGACGCACTTTAGCCAAAGTCACCTCTACACCGCACTTCTCACAGATAATGCCGCGGTGCTTCATGCGCTTGTACTTACCGCACAAGCATTCGTAATCTTTTACTGGACCAAAAATCTTGGCGCAGAACAAACCTTCACGCTCAGGCTTGAAGGTACGGTAGTTGATAGTCTCTGGCTTTTTCACTTCGCCAAACGACCACGAACGAATCATTTCAGGTGATGCCAAGCTAATACGAATAGAGTCGAATTCTTCGACTTGTCCCTGGGACTTGAGTAAATTCAGTAAGTCTTTCAAGGCGCTTTCTCCTGTTGGCTCCGGTGGAGCTTTCATTAAACTTCGAGGCAAATTCTTTGGTGTTACTGGTTCCGGATTGCAGCCAGTAACGGCCTGTTTAGGCCGCTACTGACGCGCAAGCATGAGCATTAATCGTCTTGCTCAAGCTCGATATTGATACCCAGAGAGCGGATTTCCTTAACAAGTACGTTGAAAGACTCCGGCATGCCGGGCTCCATACGGTGGTCGCCATCAACGATGTTTTTATACATCTTGGTACGACCCGCAACGTCATCCGACTTAACAGTAAGCATTTCTTGCAATGTATATGCTGCACCGTATGCTTCCAGCGCCCACACTTCCATCTCACCGAAACGCTGACCACCGAACTGCGCTTTACCACCCAAAGGCTGCTGGGTAACCAAGCTATAAGAACCGGTTGAACGGGCATGCATCTTGTCATCCACCAAGTGGTTCAACTTCAGCATGTACATGTAGCCCACAGTCACCGGACGAGTGAACTGGTCACCGGTACGGCCATCATAAAGAATGGATTGACCTGTATCCGACAAACCTGCCAAACGCAGCAAGGCTTTGATTTCATGCTCTTTGGCACCATCAAATACTGGCGTTGCCATAGGCACACCATCAACCAAGTTCTTGGCCAGATCCAGAATGTCTTTATCACTGAATGAAGCCAGATCTTCTTTAGCTGCCACATCACCGGTTTTGTTGTAGATCTCTTCAAGGAAAGCGCGGATGTCGGCAATTGCTTTTTGCTCTTGCAGCAACTTGTTGATTTTAACGCCCAGACCTTTAGCCGCCATGCCCAAGTGCATTTCCAACACCTGCCCCACGTTCATACGTGAAGGTACGCCGAGCGGGTTAAGAACTATATCAACAGTCTCGCCATTCTCGTCGTAAGGCATGTCTTCAATCGGCATAATTACCGAGATAACACCCTTGTTACCGTGACGACCGGCCATCTTGTCACCAGGCTGGATACGACGCTTGATAGCGAGGTAAACCTTAACGATTTTCAGCACGCCTGGCGCCAGATCATCGCCAGTAGACAGCTTGCGTTTTTTGTCCTCAAAGCGCTCGTCGAGAATCTTGCGACGCTCAGCCAGCTGCTCTTCAGCGCGATCGATCTGCTCATTCAGTGCGTCTTCATTCATACGCAGCTTGAACCACTGATCTTTTTCCAAACCGTCGAGGATTTCGTGAGTCATGGCTTCGCCTTTCTTCACGTTTTTACCTGATGCAACGATTTGACCAACCAAAGCAGAACGCAGACGCTCAAAGGTAGCCGTTTCAACAATACGGTACTCTTCGTTCAAATCTTTACGCACTTCATCAAGCTGCGCTTTTTCAATTTCCAAACTGCGCTGATCCTTTTCCAGACCATCGCGAGTGAAAACCTGTACGTCGATTACAGTACCTTTGGTGCTTGAAGGCACACGCAGGGAAGTATCCTTAACGTCCGACGCCTTTTCACCAAAGATTGCACGCAATAGCTTCTCTTCTGGTGTTAATTGGGTTTCACCTTTTGGTGTAACCTTACCAACCAGAATATCGCCGCCGCCCACTTCAGCACCGATATAAACAATACCGGATTCGTCGAGCTTGCTCAGCGCACTCTCACCTACGTTAGGAATATCCGCAGTGATTTCTTCGCTGCCCAACTTGGTATCACGTGCGATACAGGTTAATTCCTGAATATGGATGGTAGTGAAACGGTCTTCCTGAACAACACGCTCTGAAACCAGAATCGAGTCTTCGAAGTTGTAACCATTCCACGGCATAAACGCGATACGCATGTTTTGGCCAAGCGCCAATTCACCCATATCAACAGAAGGGCCATCGGCCAAAATGTCGCCGCGGGAAACCGAATCACCCATGCTTACAATTGGACGCTGATTGATACAGGTATTTTGGTTAGAACGGGTGTATTTGATCAGGTTGTAAATATCCACACCTGCATCGCCCGCTTCTACTTCATCGTGATGCACTTTTACTACGATACGGCCAGCATCAACGCTATCGATAATACCGCCACGCTTCGCAACGACACACACACCTGAGTCGGACGCAACATTACGCTCCATACCGGTACCCACCAGCGGCTTTTGCGAGCGCAGTGTAGGTACAGCTTGGCGCTGCATGTTTGAACCCATCAATGCACGGTTGGCGTCATCGTGTTCAAGGAATGGAATCAAGGATGCCGCAACAGAAACTACCTGACGCGCCGATACGTCCATATATTGAACGTCAGCAGGTGCTTTCAAGGTAAATTCATTTAAGTGACGAACTGATACCAATTCTTCAGTCAAGCTACCGGCGTCATCCAAAGTTGCCGATGCCTGTGCAATTACATAATCAGATTCATTGATCGCAGAAAGGAAATCAATTTCATTGGTTACCTTGCCATTAACCACTTTACGATACGGACTCTCAAGGAAGCCGTAATTGTTAGTGCGGGCATAGGTAGCCAAAGAGTTGATCAAACCAATGTTTGGACCTTCCGGCGTTTCAATTGGACATACACGACCATAGTGAGTCGGATGTACGTCACGCACTTCAAAGCCTGCACGCTCACGAGTCAAACCACCTGGGCCAAGCGCAGAGACACGACGCTTATGGGTGATCTCTGACAGCGGGTTGTTTTGATCCATAAACTGCGAAAGCTGTGATGAGCCAAAGAACTCTTTCACTGCAGCAGCTACAGGTTTTGCGTTAATCAAATCTTGCGGCATCAAGCCTTCGCTTTCCGCCATTGAAAGGCGCTCTTTCACCGCACGCTCAACACGCACCAAACCAACACGGAATTGGTTTTCTGCCATCTCACCTACGGAACGCACACGGCGGTTACCCAAGTGATCGATATCATCCACAACGCCTTTACCGTTACGGATAGCAATCAGCGTCTTCATCACATCAACGATATCGTCATTAGACAAAGTACCTTCACCGGTTTCAGCTTCGCGGCCAAGACGACGGTTAAATTTCATACGACCCACTGCGGAAAGATCGTAGCGCTCTTGCGAGAAGAACAGGTTTTGGAACAATGCTTCAGCAGATTCTTTGGTTGGCGGCTCGCCAGGACGCATCATGCGATAAATTTCAACGAGCGACTCTAATGCCGTGCGAGTTGGATCAACACGCAGAGTTTCAGAAATAAAGGCGCCGCAATCCAATTCGTTGGTATACAGCGTTTCAACATCCGTAGCGCCCGCAGCAACTAATTTGGCAAGCACATCAGCAGTAATTTCTGTATTACATTCAAATAACAACTCACCAGTGCGAGTGTCGATAATATCTTTTGCTAATGAGCGACCTAACAAATATTCAGATGGAACATCCATCTGATTAACACCGGCCTTTTCCAATTGACGAATATGACGCGCAGTAATACGGCGCCCTTCTTCAACAATGATATTGCCTTTGTCATCTTTAATATCAAAAGTAGCAACGTCACCGCGCAAACGCGATGGAACTACTTCGTAGCTGAATTGACCATCTTTGCCCAAAATAAAAGTACTGGTTTCAAAAAACATTGCCAGCATTTCTTGTGAGCTAAAACCAAGGGCGCGCAACAAAATAGTGGCGGGCAACTTACGGCGACGGTCAATACGAACGTAGAGCAGGTCTTTAGGATCAAATTCAAAATCCAACCATGAGCCACGGTAAGGAATAATACGTGCGGAATAAAGCAGCTTGCCCGATGAATGGGTCTTGCCTTTGTCGTGATCGAAGAACACGCCAGGAGAACGATGTAACTGGGAAACGATTACACGTTCGGTACCATTAATGACAAAAGTACCGTTATCGGTCATGAGCGGGATTTCACCCATGTACACTTCTTGTTCTTTAATGTCTTTGATCGCCTTATTGGAAGACTCGCGATCATAAATAATCAAGCGCACTTTCACGCGTAGAGGGACGGCATAGGTAACGCCGCGCAGAATACATTCGTTTACATCAAACGCCGCTTTTCCGAGGTTATAGCTCACATATTCGAGCGCAGCATTACCTGAGTAACTAACGATTGGAAAAACGGAACGGAATGCAGCATGTAGCCCCATATCATCACGCTTACTGGGCGCAGTATCTGCTTGAGTAAACTTTCTGTAGGAATCTAACTGAATCGCCAAAAGATAAGGTACATCCATTACGTGCGGCAGTTTGCCAAAATCCTTGCGGATACGTTTTTTCTCAGTATATGAGTAAGCCATCTGTATTCCCCAGCTTGTTCGCGGATCGGGCTTGATCGCAGCCATGAAAACGCATGTGCGTTTCTTTGTAAAAACTTAAAACTCGACAAACTTACGATTACTTTTCGGTAATCAATGGCGCACCTGGTGCTTGCCATTTTCAGTACCACTACAGCTATAACCCAAGACTCTTCTGAAAACAGAAAAAGGCTGGCAAGCAAAAGCTCACCAGCCTAGTGTCCAAACTGTAAATGGACCGCAACACAGGCGTAGAATTATTTAACTTCTACAACTGCGCCAGCTTCTTCCAACTTAGCTTTTGCTGCATCAGCATCAGCTTTGGAAACTGCTTCTTTGATTGCTTTAGGTGCCGCTTCAACCAAATCTTTAGCTTCTTTCAAGCCAAGACCAGTCAATTCACGAACAGCCTTAATTACGTTAACTTTCTTGTCACCAACAGATGAAAGAATAACGTCAAATTCAGTTTGCTCTTCTGCTGCAGCAGCTGGACCAGCAGCAACAGCAACAGTAGCAGCAGCAGCGCTAACACCGAACTTCTCTTCCATTGCAGAGATCAACTCAACAACGTCTTTTACAGACATTTCTGCGATGGCATTGATGATATCGTCTTTAGTCAGAGACATGTCTCAATTCCTAATTAATGGAGCATTTTGCTCGTTAAATCTAAAGTAAGCCGTAATCAAATGATTAAGCAGCTTGCTGTTCTTTTTGATCGCGAACGGCCGCAATAGTGCGAACCAGTTTGCCAGCTGAAGCTTCTTTCATCACGCTCATGAGACGAGAAATAGCTTCGTCGTAAGTTGGCAAAGTAGCCAACATTGCGATATTCACTAACTCACCTTCAAAGGCAGCAGCTTTCAACTCAAACTTGTCATTCTCTTTAGCAAAATCCTGAAGGATGCGAGCACCAGCACCAGGATGAACAGTTGAGAATGCAATGAGAGTTGGGCCTACGAATTTGTCTGCGAGACACTCGTATGCTGTACCTTGCACAGCGCGACGGGCCAATGTGTTACGGACGACTCTTACCCAGACGCCAGCTTCACGGGCCTGCTTGCGCAGAGCGGTCATTTTGCCAACGGTTACGCCGCGAGAATCGGCGATAACTGCAGACAAAGCGCTCTTTGCAGCGTCTTGGACTTCAGCAACAATCGCTTTTTTGCCTTCAAGACCTAATGCCACGGGATTACTCCTGCATTGATAAACTTTTTCTGTTCGTTAAAACACAAATAAATTTATCGTTAACTACCAGCCTCGATAAACTATCAAGACCATTATTCGGTGAAGTCATTCGTCAAATTGTTGCAACAGAATATCTGTATTATCAATTAACTGAATAGGGTCTCACCATCTGCGTAGGCGACTTGCATTAAGTCTTGTTATCTACTTACGTAAACCACTTCGACACCTACGGTCTTTGACGGCCCGCTTCAAAAGCGGACCCCAAAGTTCTTTTACGTCAGCGAATCAAATCGCAAGTGACGCTTGATCGATTACCAAACCAGGACCCATGGTAGAACTCAAGGAAATCTTCTTGATGTAAATACCTTTAGATGTTGCTGGCTTAGCTTTTTTCAGATCGCCAATTAATGCTTCCAAGTTTTCTTTGATAGCAACGGCGTCAAAAGAGATCTTGCCTAAACCGCCATGAATAATACCGCCCTTCTCAGCGCGATAACGAATCTGGCCAGCTTTAGCATTTTTAACAGCGGTAACCACATCAGGAGTTACAGTACCAGTTTTGGGGTTTGGCATTAGACCGCGAGGACCAAGCACTTGCCCCAATTGACCCACAACACGCATTGCATCAGGGCTGGCAATAACCACATCAAAATCCATCTTGCCTGCTTTAATTTCTGCTGCCAATTCATCCATACCAACGAACTCAGCACCAGCAGCTTTCGCCGCTTCGGCATTTGCACCTTGAGTGAATACAGCAACGCGCACTGACTTACCATTACCGTGTGGCAGGGTAGTAGCGCCGCGAACTGATTGATCAGACTTACGAGGATCGATACCGAGGTTTACAGACACATCAACTGTCTCAGCAAACTTCACATTAGAAAGATCTTTCAACAGTGCTACAGCCTCTTCGATAGAGTACTGCTTAGTTGAATCAACCTTCTCATTAATTGCACGTTGACGCTTAGTAATTTTAGCCATCTTATACGCCCTCCACTTCCAGACCCATTGAACGTGCAGAACCAGCAATAGTACGCACAGCTGCTTCCATATTGGATGCGGTCAGGTCTGCCATTTTGGTAGTTGCAATGGTTTCCAACTGAGCACGAGTTACCTTACCGACCTTATTGGTGTTAGGACGACCGCTACCACTGGTAATGCCTGCAGCCTTCTTCAGCAAGAAAGATGCTGGTGGAGTCTTCATTACAAATGTAAAACTACGGTCACTATAAACACTGATAATCACAGGTACAGGTGAACCAACTTCCATGCCTTGTGTTTGCGCATTGAAAGCTTTACAGAATTCCATGATGTTAACACCGTGCTGACCCAATGCTGGACCAACCGGTGGACTTGGATTTGCCTTGCCAGCTGCAACCTGCAGCTTAACGTAAGCGGTTACTTTTTTTGCCATGATATTGCTCCCCTATGGGTGTTAGCGCCTCAACCAAATCTTTGGCAAGATTTGACGTCTTAGGCTCCCCGCCCTGGCTTTAACCAAGGACACGAAAACCCCTCTTCGCAAGGCGAAGAAGGGCATTTAAAAATCTTTAACGTTTAAGTTTTTTCGACCTGACTAAATTCCAACTCAACTGGAGTGGAACGACCAAAAATCAATACCGCCACTCGCAAACGATTTTTGTCGTAATTAACCTCTTCAACAACACCGTTGAAATCGTTAAATGGCCCATCAATAACACGAACCATTTCACCTGGCTCAAAAATTGTTTTTGGCTTGGGCTTCTCAATTGAGTCATCGACACGACGCAAAATTGCATCTGCCTCTTTTTCGGTTATAGGAGCAGGTTGGTCAGCCTTGCCACCAATAAAGCCCATCACTCTTGGCGTATCTTTGACCAGATGCCATGTATCATCATTCAACTCCATTTGTACCAATACATAACCAGGAAAAAACTTGCGCTCACTCTTACGCTTTTGTCCGCCACGCATTTCAATTACTTCTTCAGTGGGAACCAAAATGTCGCCAAAACTTTCTTCCATTCCATACAAAGAAACACGATCACGCAACGAAGCAGCCACTTTCTTTTCATAGCCAGAATAGGCATGTACTACGTACCAGCGCTTAGCCATATTTATCTACCCTATGATATTGGAAGCAATAAAACCAAATAGCGTATCTAGCAACCATAGAATGATGGCCATCACAAAAACTACCGCCAACACAATCAGCGTTGTCTGGTTAGTTTCTTGACGGCTAGGCCAAACGACTTTACGCAACTCAACAAGTGAGCCGCGGATAACATCAGCTATTGCAACACCTTTAGCCGTTTGCAGTGCAACAAATATCGCCACAGCAGTTAACACCAGCAGCGCTAAAGCACGATACAAAATTGATTCAGCAGAAAAGTGAGAGTTTCCGACAACACCTGCAGCAACTATAGCCACAACCAAAAGCCATTTAATAGCATCCAGTCGGTAAACTTTTTCTTCAGTATTAGCAGTCATTATCGCAACAAACCCACATAAAATTTGGCAGGCCAGGAGGGACTCGAACCCCCAACACCCGGTTTTGGAGACCGGTGCTCTACCAATTGAACTACTGGCCTAACATCGCTAAAGCAAATGCGAGCAGACAAGTAATCGCCTGCTCGCATATTTATTACTGAATGATTTTGGCAACAACACCAGCACCAACAGTACGACCACCTTCACGGATAGCAAAACGTAAACCGTCTTCCATCGCGATTGGGTGA
>NZ_BBUL01000060.1 GCF_000953825.1 Cellvibrio sp. OA-2007
CTCGCATATTATTCACTTCCGATATTTATCGTCACTCCCGCTTGCGGGAGTCCAGCTTTTAGTAATTAAGCCTATGGATCCCCGCTACGCGAGGATGACGACTCCCCAGATTAAAAATACATCTTTGCTATGCGATATTGATCTCAAGAAAACATCTCTACTATTTCGGCGTCAACGCCTCAATCGCCGCAGATACATACACCAAAGGCGCGTTCCAGTTAATAGCGATTTCATTGCTCGCATAGCTACACCAATCGTCCAAATAGGATTTAGCGGCGATATTGGAAGGATAAGGCACATTACAACCGGATTTATCCTGCTGCCCCGGCTGTGGACCACCGGCGATAAAACCGGGAATAGGTTGCGCGATGCCATCGGCTTCCGACGGTCGGTGATGTGGATGCATTGTTGCTTTATCACCATAGCCGGTGACAAATGACATATCCGTCGCGTTGCGGCCGAGTACGTAATCCAGCATCGCTTGCGCGGCATCCAGATAGTCGCGCTTGCCGTTTAAACGATAGCCTTGCACCAACATCATTGCCTGCCCCAGCGCCACCGAGTTGCTGCCCCACACAAAATCATTTTTCTGCATAGTGACGCGATAAGCCGAAGCCGCCCAAACCGATTGCAAACTCGCCGCGAGGCTATCGATACGGTTGGCAATTAATTGTTTATCGGCGATTGCAGTTAAATTCTCGCGGTGATGCGCCAGTGAAATCCAACCCAAGCCGCGCACGTCCCCCCACGAAGGAACTGTGGCAAAGGTTTCCGTTGGTTTCATCGCGGTGTAATAAGCGTCTTTTTTACTAGTGATGTACAACTCAGCTGCGGCCCAAGCAAATTCGTCGCTGAGATTACCATCGCCGTATTCGCCAGTTTTTATATCGCTCGGTTGTTGATAAGTAATTGCAGGATTGGCAACTGCCCAACTCCACGCGGATTCTGCCGCAACCAACATCTTGGCGGACATACCGGGCAACTGGGTTTCATATTGCGCAACAACACGGCTGGCCGTTGCCATAACGGCGGCAAAATCCAGCGCCGCTGCCGTGGTTTTTTGCACTACATAACGCTCGCTGGTTGCTTGGTGCGGCATCACTAAACCATCAAAATTTTTATTGGTGAGTTTGTGATAAACGCCGCCATCATTTGGGTCTTGCATGGTCAACATCCACTCCAGATTCCACAGTGCTTCGTTAAGCAAATCGGGAATGGCGTCGCCACTTTCGGGGATGTTCAAATTTTGATTATCAAACACTGCGGGAAAATGTTCGTACGCCGCAAGCAGTGAATAGGTCGCAATGCCCGAGTTCACTATGTACTTATTGTAATCGCCCGCGTCGTACCAACCCTTGGGGCTGGAAATTACTGTGCCTGCCGGGCGCGCGGCAGTTGCTGCGGATGCATGCACTACTACATTGGTGTCAGGATGCCCGAGCGGACGCGCAAAAATCCCCGCGTGCGCAGTTAACAATTCAGCGCTATTGCGATTGAAATAAAAGGCTTTGATGCTCGCGGCGGTTAAAGCACTGTAAACATCTGCAGCAATCGTAAAGGCATAGGAATCCTTCACGCCGTCAACCCGCAAGAGATAATCTCCCGGTGTTTTTAGGCCGGAAAAATCGGCCAACTTGACGCTCTCTTCTGACGCGCTCCAGGTAGCGGCTGCACTTAAATTACCGCTAAACACTTCTGCACTGGTGGTTGTACTGATTACTTTAAAACTGGTCGCACTGCCTGCAGGCACCACCGCCCATTTGGCCGACTCGGGCAAGAATCCGAGCTGATTGAGCTTAATGCTCCCAGCAATGACCGCGGTGGAACTAACAGCGGCACTGCTGCTAGCAACTGTCGCGGTGGATGAAGATGAAGTCGCCTTAATTGAACTGGCACCCGTGCCGCCACCGCCTCCACTACTGCTGCCACAACCAAGCATTAAACTGGATGCGCCAACAAGTGCCAGCGCCGACACCAAACGAGTCGGTATAAATAAAGCCATTGGGATTCTCCATTGCAAATCAGGCTCGTTCGAACCTGTTGTCGTTGTGATGAACGTAATCTGATTATCGTTATATTGTTAAGCTGAGTACGCGGAACAAGATTAGTGTATTACTCACTTGTCTACGTCCCGCTTTATGTGAAAACCTAAAGTGGTGATCAGCTTTAGCGGAGTTTGGAGGCGAAGCAGAGGGAGATCAAATCGCTAATACTTTCTTTACAAAAGGAATGGTAAGTTTACGTTGCTCGGCAAGCGAGGCGTGATCAAGCCGCGCTAGCTGCCAAAAGAGCTCATTAGTGTCGCGCGGCAGGCGTTGAATAATGTATTGCGCCACATCCTCACTCAATTCCAACCCGCGCGCACGAGCGCGCATCTGCAGCGCTTGCTGTTTATCGTCATCACTCAAGCTGTGCACCTGATAAGTCAGCCCCCACTGCAAGCGGGAGCGCAAATCTTCCAAACTTAACGCCAGCTCGCGTGGGCTGTGCTCAGCGGCAACCAACAAGCGTTTACCTTGGTCGCGCAGTTGGTTGTAAAGATTAAAAATCGCCAACTCCCAATCGGGGCGGCCAGCAACGGTAGGCAGGCAATCGAGACAGACTAGATCAACCATTTCCAAACCGGTAAATAATTCGTCCGGCGCATAACCGACCAAATCGCGCAATGGCAAATACTGTACCGACATACCCATACTTTGCGCTTGATGACAGGCAGCTTGTAACAGGTGCGTCAAACCGCAACCAGGAGCACCCCATAAATAGACAAAGGCTTCACCGCTATCATCCAACTGATCGCGCAAGCCTTTCACCACCATCGCGTTGTGCGTATGGGCGGGAGCATAGAAATTATCAAACGTGGCGTCATCATTCAGGTTGACACTCAAGGACAATTGCTGGGGCAAGCTAACCATAACTACTTCTGCCACACATACATCAAAGGGTTTTCAACAGTGCCGCCATAAACAGGAGCTGTTTCCAGCGCCTGCGGCTCGGGAGTAATGCCGGGGATTTGCTCATTTGCCAGCGCTTGATCCAGCTCCGCCATGGCGTCGGCATCGATACCTTCTGCTGTTGCCGGATCGATAGACCCTAATTCCTGATCATCTGCTGGTGCTGCCACCATAGGTGTTTGCGCAAGTGGGTCAGTCAAAGATTCAGATTGCAGCGGCGCCAAACGGCGCCCCAGCGCCAGCGTACTCATCAATAAACGCGCATCGCCCTCGGTTGTTAAGCGCACGCGCAAACCTTCGGCATTAACCTGCATCACTTCCATTCGCTGCACCATCGCCAGCTCACTCAGATAAGCCTGCACCTGCTTGAACGCGCCAAAACTAGTGATATTGCCAACGTGCAACACAATCGTTTGTGGCCCTTGATTGGTGGGCATGATGGCGTATTGATGGGCAAAATAATCAGCAGCATGATCAATGGCGGCGACAAACAAGCCTTTGATTTCTGGTGTTTCATCGGCAAAAGATTGATCGCTAGCTTCATGCAACAACTGCCAATCACCCATCCAAGGGCCAGGAATTGGCTCGGCCACCACAAGGTTATCGCCCGCTTGGCTAGAGCTTGCCGTCACTGAAGAGGAGGAAGCACTACTCGATGTTGCATATGCTGCATCGATCAAATCGTCAATTTGCTCCTCCGGGATCACCGGCGCGGGGATCACTCCCATACTGGAAGGCGTGTAGCGCCCAACTAGGATTGCATCTGCTTTGTAGCGCAGCGATGCCGCTGCAATTTTTTCCCGATTCAATTCCCACAAGTCGTTGGCGCTGAGTGACAGAGTGTCCTCCAAATCCAACTTGGGGAATACCAGTGGCAAGCCGCGATACTCCGCTTGCATCTGCATCGCCTGTAAATCGGTGAGCTCAGGCACCAACCGCAAGCCGGTTGGGTCTTTGGCCACCAACCACACCAGCACCTTCGGGCGAATAGCAGGCCACAGCGGCAATTGCGATTCACGCAATAATTGCTCAATCGCCAAAGGTTCATAGTTCAATTGCAAACCAACAGCCGGGAAGGTTTTGCCATCGACAGTGATTTTTTCAGCAGAGGATTTGTAACTAAAACCAAACAGATAATTCTCTGCTTTTGGTAATGCAGCCTTGATAGCAGGATGCTCCAGCGCACTGGTCTGCCCGGAAACACGCACGATCAACTGGCCAAAGGTGGTACGGGCAGCGGCATTGCGCTCGCGCTCGGATTGAGATTTCACCAGTGTATCGGTGCGATAGATATCGACCTTTTGCCCCGCATTTGCACCGCAGGCAAGCGCGACACTCAAGCATACAGACAAGGATGAAACCAGCAGACGTAGATGCAGAAAACGCAACAGAAATACCTCTAAATACAGTCAGCAACAAGCAGTGAGGCGGCATTGTAACAGGCTTAAACAAGTGCGCGGCAGACCAAATTAGGGAAGCATTCAACAAAAACCCGTATTGCCAGCACCCCATTCTTCAGCAGAAACAGAATTACTTGCACAGGCACTGCGCTTTGAACCTGCAAGCGGCCATATAAGCTGTTAGAATGGCGGCCTTTTTTTCAACCAGTCCAACTGCCAGAGCTGTGAGCCCTTTCCTATGAGCCAAAACCAAACCCCTACCCCATCCCTTAGCTACAAAGATGCAGGCGTTGATATTGAAGCTGGCGATGCGCTGGTCGAGCGTATTAAGAGCGTCGCTAAACGCACCCGTCGCCCCGAGGTAATGGCCGGCTTGGGTGGCTTTGCCGCTCTGTGTGAGATTCCTGCTGGCTATCGCCAACCGGTACTGGTATCCGGCACCGATGGTGTGGGCACCAAACTGCGCTTGGCGATGAACCTGCAAAAGCACGACACCATCGGTATCGATCTGGTTGCCATGTGCGTTAACGATTTGGTTGTTACTGGCGCCGAGCCACTGTTTTTCCTCGACTACTACGCCACCGGCAAACTGAATGTAGATGTTGCTGCTGCAGTGGTATCCGGTATCGGCGACGGCTGCGAACTGGCAGGCTGTTCATTGGTCGGCGGCGAAACCGCTGAAATGCCCGGCATGTATGAAGGCGAAGATTACGACTTGGCGGGCTTCTGCACCGGCGTGGTCGAAAAATCTGAAATTATCGATGGCAGCAAAGTGAAAGAAGGCGACACCTTAATCGCCCTCACCTCTAGCGGCCCTCACTCCAACGGCTACTCATTGATCCGCAAAATCATCGAAGTCACCAATGCCGATTTGACCCAAGACTGCGGTGGCAGAACTTTGGCAGACGCACTGATGGAGCCAACCCGCATTTACGTGAAATCAGTCCTTAAGCTGATCAAAGAATCCAGCGTAAACGCTATGGCACACATCACCGGCGGCGGCCTGACTGAAAACATTCCTCGTGTATTGCCCGAAGGCTGCAAAGCGGTTATCGATACCAAGAGCTGGACCTTCCCACCCGTATTCCAATGGCTGCAAAAAGGCGGCAATGTGGATGTGCGCGAAATGTACCGCACCTTTAACTGCGGTGTGGGCATGGTGATCGCGATTCCAGCGAGCGAAACCGATAACGCGCTGAGCATTCTGCGCGCAGCGGGCGAAACTGCGTTTGTGATCGGCTCTATCGCTAAATCAACTGGTGACGAACACCAGGTTGAGCTGCAAGGCCTCTAACCGCATGTCCGACTCCAACGTAAAAACCTTGAAGGTTGTTGTACTTATCTCCGGTAGTGGCAGCAACCTGCAAGCGCTGATCGATGGTGTAGCGGCAGGTGAGCTGCCCATCGAGATTGCCGCGGTAATCAGTAATCGCCCCGATGTAATGGGCTTAACACGCGCAGCAACCGCAGGCATACCCACCGCGGTACTTGACCACAAAAGCTTTGCCAGCCGCGAAGCCTTTGATCAGGAATTGATGCGCACCATTGATGCCTATACCCCGGGCTTGGTGGTACTGGCTGGATTTATGCGCATTCTCACCCCTGAATTCACCCAGCACTACTTAGGGCGAATGCTCAACATACATCCGTCGCTACTGCCTAAGTTTCAGGGGCTGCACACCCATCAGCGCGCACTTGATGCAGGTGAACAAGAGCATGGGGTTACTGTACATTTTGTCACTGCCGAGCTGGATGGTGGCCCTGCCGCCATTCAGGCCGTGGTACCCGTACTGGCAAATGATGATGCCAATTTACTCGCTAAACGGGTACAACGTCAGGAGCATGTAATCTATCCACTCGCCGTAAAATGGTTTGCCCTAGGCGATTTGGTGATGACAGATGAAGGCAAAGCTGTGTTAAAAGGTGAAACTTTACCCGCGTGCGGCTATCAAATTAAGGCCAATGAGCCATAAAAGGAACTCCTATGCAATGCCTTCGCGCTATAGCGCTATGTGTCGCCACACTTGTATCACACTTTGTCACGGCAGCAGATGCACCAACAACCTTCGACAACCAATACAAAGCAAAACTCTACGGTTTTAATATCACCGTCACCAACCGTCTGAGCAAAACAGCCGACAATCAATACGATCTGTTATTTAAAGCTGAGTCCATGCTCGGCAGCATTACCGAGCAAAGCAAGTTGCAGTGGAACCCGGTACAGCAAACCGTCAGTCCACTACATTACAGCTATGCTCGTAGAGGCGTAGGCAAAGATCGCACCGCAGAATTATCGTTTGACTGGAAAAAGAAAACTGTCACCAACAACGTACAAAAAACCAGTTGGCAGATGGATATAGCGCAGAAAGTGCAAGATAAGCTGAGCTACCAAATCCAAATGCAACAGGATTTACTCAACGGACAAAAAAGCTTTACTTACCAAATCGCCGATGGCGGTCGCCTGAAAGAATACAAATTCACCATTGTCGGTGAAGAGATGCTGGATACCCCCCTGGGCAAAGTGAACACCATTAAAGTAAAGCGCAGCCGCGATAACGACGAACGTGTCACTTACGCTTGGCTCGCCAAAGACTGGAGCTATCTGCTGGTTCGTTTACAGCAAGAAGAAAAAGGCGATGCTTACACCATTTATATCCACAAAGCATCGCGCAATGGCAAAGCCATCGAAAAATTTTAACGACTTACCAATATTGATTAACCCTATTCACTTAAACCTACTTACCTAAACCAAAAGGCTCTTTATGAATATCTCTGAAAATTGCGTTGCCAGCTTTCACTACACATTAACTGACGGCTCAGGCAAAGTGCTCGACTCTTCTGAAGGTCACGAGCCTCTATCTTACTTGCACGGTGCGGGCAACATTATCCCCGGCCTGGAAGATGCACTGGTAGGCAAAGTAGTTGGCGACAAACTGAATGTATCGGTTAATGCGGCGGAAGCGTACGGCCTGCGCGATGACAGTTTGGTGCAAGAGTTGCCATCTAACATGTTCACCGGCATCGACAATATTGAAGTTGGCATGGAATTCCACGCTGAAACCGAACAAGGCCTGCAAGTCGTTACCGTAACCAAAGTAGAAGGCGACCAAGTAACTATTGATGGCAACCACCCATTGGCCGGTGTTGATTTAACCTTTGACGTTGAAATCACCGAAGTGCGCGCTGCTACCGAAGAAGAATTGAACCACGGCCACGCCCACGGCGCTGGCGGTCATCATCACCATTAAGTGCTGCTGACTTAAATTAAAAAGGCTCCGCAATGGAGCCTTTTTTATGGAATTTTTTACTGCTGCGACACTTTATTTCAATTCTACTTTTTGCTCACCGCAGCGGCTGCATTTATAGATGGTCACCAACTTGCCCTGTTTTACATCAAATTGTTTTTCTTTCACCACTTCCCACTTGTGAAAACCACTGCGACACAGTGTTTTACCCTTGTGTTTATCAAATGGACTCGGCTTTTTAAATTGGATCACATCACCCATTATTTAACCTCTCTGACTATCCATTACTTAACCTCATCGATTAGCCAAATCCACTTACACATAAGTACCCGCCGCCACACCCGAGGCCCAGGCCCACTGAAAATTAAAACCACCTAAATGACCGGTGACATCAACTACCTCACCAATAAAAAACAAACCCGCCTGCGTTTTTGCCTCCATAGTTTTAGACGATAGCTGATTGGTATCAACGCCACCCAAGGTTACTTCAGCAGTGCGATAGCCTTCAGTACCCGCCGGCATAATCCGCCATTCATGAAAGTGTTCCGCAATCATCTGCACTTCTTTTGGTGTGTATTGATTAATTGGGCGATTGCCACTCCATTGCTCAGCCCAATGATCACAAAAACACTGCGCGATATTTTTGGTAAGCAACTCACCCATAATGGTAGTGAGCAATGTCTTCGGCCGCACCTGTTGTTGCTCGGTTAAAAAATCAACCAAATTTATCTGCGGCAATAAATTGATACTCAGCTCTTTTCCTGGCTGCCAATAAGACGAAATCTGCAGCATCGCGGGGCCACTGAGGCCGCGATGGGTAAACAACATAGCTTCCGCAAAACTCATCTGCCCATATGCAGTTTCACAACTTACGCTGACATCAAGTGCATTGCCAACACAGGGCGAAAATATCGCAAGTTGTGCAGGAGAAAGGGTGAACGGAACCAAACCTGCTGTACGCGCTTTTAGCGGCAAACCAAACTGCTCCGCCAGTTCGTAGCCAACACCCGTCGCGCCCATAGTCGGAATTGAAAGCCCACCGGTTGCCACCACCAGAGACTCACAATAAATTGTTCCCTGCGAGGCTTTCACCTTGTAGCGCATAGGCAAGTCACTCTCTGCCAATGCAATCACCTGTTCTATATCGCACAGCGTATAAATATCGGCGCCCGCTTGCGCGCACTCATCGAGCAACATAGACAAAATATCTTGCGCTTTGTTATCGCAAAATAATTGGCCGAGTTTTTTTTCGTGATAAGGGATTTGATGTTTTTGCACCAGCGCGATGAAATCCCACTGGGTATAACGCGCAAGCGCAGATTTGCAAAAGTGTGAATTATCGGAGAGATAGTTTTTGGGCAGCACATCCATATTGGTGAAATTACAGCGCCCGCCACCCGACATAAGAATTTTTTTACCAACCTTATTGGCGTGATCGATCACCACCACTGCACGGCCACGCTGACCAGCAGCTGCTGCGCACATAAGCCCTGCTGCACCAGCACCAATAATTAACACCTGGGTTTGCGAGGGTAATGCCATACCATGCACCATAAAAATTGGTGCATGGCACCTGCAAAAAATTATTTACGCTGAATGACTTGCACAAAAACCACGGCGCAAGCTTAAGTGCGCGGCAGGGTTACGCCACGCTGACCTTGATACTTACCGCCACGATCCTTATAAGAGGTTTCACACACCTCATCGGTTTCAAAAAACAACATTTGCGCAACACCTTCGTTGGCATAAATTTTTGCAGGCAAAGGCGTGGTATTGGAAAACTCCAGGGTCACATGCCCTTCCCACTCAGGCTCCAGCGGCGTTACGTTAACGATGATGCCGCAGCGGGCATAGGTGGACTTACCCAGGCACACAGTAAGAATGCTGCGCGGAATACGAAAGTATTCAACCGTGCGCGCCAGTGCAAAGGAGTTGGGCGGGATAATGCACACATCACTTTTGATATCAACAAAACTTTTTTCATCAAAGTTTTTCGGATCAACCACAGTGGAGTGGACATTGGTAAAAATTTTAAACTCATCGGCGCAGCGAACATCGTAACCATAGCTGGATGTACCGTAAGACACTATGCGCTGACCGGCAGCATCGTAACGAATCTGACCCGGCTCAAAGGGTTCGATCATACCGTGCTCTTCGGCCATACGGCGCATCCACTTATCGGATTTGATGCTCATAATTGCTCCACTTTCAAATAGTTAAACGGCGCGCATCATAGCCTTTTTCCGCGCAGAAAAACACCGACCGCCAGTTAGAGATCAGTGTTCATCAGGCACATCGACCAGCGTAAACGCCATGGAAGAAGGCCTTTTCATCACAGGGGATTCAGTCACCGCCAGCTGATTGATAATTGCACAATCACTGGTATCGTCGCCCGCACACTCATTCGCCATAGTTATCAATGTCTCACGCATCGCATTCAGGGCAATTAATTGCTGATCGACTTGGATAATTTTTTCATTCACCAGCGCCTTTACCTCGGCGCAGCGCCGCTGCGGATTACTATAGAGCGCCAATAATTCACGGCACTCATCCAAACTAAACCCTACCGCCCGTGCACGCTGTAAAAAGCGCAATTGCGCTATATCAGCCAAGGAGTACACCCGGTAATCATTACCCTCTTGCCGCATTGGCACTACCAAACCAATTTCCTCGTAGTAGCGAATGGTTTTATTCGGCAAGCCACACGCTTGCGCCGCCTGACTGATATTCATTTCTTCTCCTTGTATATCACTCTAATTAAGTACGCCACTTTAAACATGACAGTAACTGTAATGTCAATTAAAAATAGTCACTCAGAAATTGATAAAAAAACAAATTTGAACGCCAATTTTGTTCAAAAACAGTTTAGAATAGGTGATGTAACACACAATTATTAATAAATTATTCTATATAAATCATTGAGTTATAAATGATTCTTGACAATATTATTTAATAAACCAAAATAACTGAACAATGTTTACCCTGATTCACCCAAAAGCTTCACCAATTAAAGGACGATTTATGGAATATCTCGACATCAATCACCCCGAATGGCAAAAAATGTGGGATGAATTGGCTGGTTATCGCTTAAACGACGGTGACTCACTTTGTGTCCATGAGGGGCACTGCTGGGAATATATGGGATCAACGCTAGACCATCATCACTTGCGCCACACTTGTCACCCCTTAACTAACAAAGTGGAATATATCTATATTGAGCGCACAGGTGCGGCACTACGCTGGGCGTAAACGTCAATATCAAACATAAAAACGACACCCAATCATTATCAGTTTGCGCCATCGACAATAATTTTATACAACCGTCACACTCCCTCACTAAGCTACTTTCAGCTTTGATAATTCCTACCACTTTTGCGCTAAAAGTATGCTAATGTGCTGCGTTTTTACGACAGTGCCTTACTCACCATTCGTAACAATAACAACTCAATAGAATAACAATGAAACGCTTCGTCCTGTTTGTAGGTATTGGTGGTATATCCACCTTGATTCAGTTTTTATTGCTGATCCTGTTTATCGAAAGTCACTTGCTGCCAGAGGTCGTTGCCTCTGCCACCGGATATGTGCTCTCGTCATTCTTTAACTACTGGGCGAACTACCACTATACGTTCAAGAGCTCTAACAGCCATAAGCAGACGTTTCCAAAATATGCGTTTGCGGTTGCTATAGGCTTATCAACAAACACCGTGTTGTTTGCCGCTTTTTTATGGTTATTCGATAACTATCTCGCCCTGCCATGGGTCGAGCATTATTTGGTTGCCCAATTTCTGGCTACGGGAATCACCGTGGTATTGAATTTTGCGGTACATAAATTCTGGATCTACAGGAATCACTAACATGACAACATCCATCCCATCACTTGCGGTTGTTATTCCCTGCTACAACGAAGAAGAGATGCTGCCAAAAACACTAGCAACCATGCTGAACCTGCGCGATGCCATGATCGCCAAAGGCAAAATCAATCAAGACTCAAAAATATACCTGGTTGATGATGGCAGCAAAGATAAAACCTGGAAAATTCTCGCCGAAGAAGCGGCAAATAATTCGGCACTTGTTGCGATAAAACTGTCGCGCAACAAAGGCCACCAAAATGCACTGTATGCGGGTCTGTGCACCACCACTGAAGACATTACCGTCAGCATCGATGCCGACTTGCAAGATGACCCACAAAATATTGAAGCCATGGTGGATGAATACTTAAAAGGCAACGATGTAGTTTACGGTGTACGCTCAGCGCGTCACACCGATACGTTTTTTAAACGCTTTACGGCCGAAGGTTATTACCATCTCATGAAAAAGATGGGTGTTGATCTGGTGTTTAATCACGCCGATTTCCGCTTGCTCTCGCGCCGCGCACTGGAATCCTTAAAAGAGTACGATGAATCCAATTTGTTTTTACGCGGCATAGTGCGCGAAGTTGGCTATCCATCGTCTGTTGTCGAGTACGAACGTCAAGCGCGTGAAGCGGGTGAAAGTAAGTATCCGCTGAAGAAAATGTTGTCGTTTGCCTGGAAAGGCATTACCGCATTTTCTACCGCCCCCCTGCGAATGATTACTGTGTTAGGCCTGCTCTCTGGTTTTGCATCCTTTAGTTTAATTGCTTGGGTTTTGGTCGTACGCTTATTTACCGATAATGCAGCGCCCGGCTGGGCATCGGTACTTTTGCCTTTGCTCTTTATCGGCAGCGTGCAATTACTCTGCTTGGGAATTATCGGCGAGTATTTGTCAAAAATTTATGAAGAAGTAAAAAGAAGACCGAAATTTCATATCAGCGAAACAGTAAGCAAAAAGGATTAAACTTTCATTAATACAGGTAAAATAAAATTAATAACATGAGCACCTTAGACGCTAACAACCTGAGCGATTCAACTGAACCCACGCCAGTGGAACAATCTGAAGTTGTCACTCAGGCGCCTCCGGCAATCGCGCCACTAGAAGATCTTGCACCGCTTGCAAGTAGCAAATTCTCACCGGATCTCGCACGCTTACTGCAGTGCTATCTTGTGTTGGTAGTCGTCGCCAATTTCAGCCTGCTGTTTCTAAAAGGTTACAGCCAGGACCTTGGATACTGGCAAGACTGGGTGCGTCAGTTATCCACTAACGGCTACGACGGCTTTAACGGCAACTATCCACCGCTTTATATACACTGGCTTTATTTAGTTGGGAAGTTTTATACGCTGAGTGGAATACCACTTGAACATAACGACTTTTTAAAATTCCTTACCCAATTACCGGTCACGATTTTTCATTGTTTACTAAGCATCCTAGTATTTAGCCAATTAAAACGCTTTGACGCGTCGCGATCCTTTTTGCATACGATGATGTTATTAACTGTATTAAATCCGGCAATTTTGATTAACGGTCCGATTTGGGGACAAGTAGATCTAATCCCAGCAGTGATGGTCTTTGCTGCACTGCTACTCGCTGTCAATCAACACTTGAGTTATTTATCCATCCCCGTATTTGTCTTGGCACTACTGACCAAATTCCAAATGATTGCATTTGCACCCGTATTCGGATTTTTATTTTTTCGTCATACCAGCAAACACCTAGCCGGAATAATAATTGCGATTGCAATAGGTGCACTGGTATTTTTACCATCTATTCTCGCCGGGCATTTTTTACAAGCATTCAAACAAGCCTACATAGACACACTTGGTCAGTACCCTATGACCACATTCAATGCTGCCAACATCTGGATTTTGCTCACCGGCAACACAACGCCAGATAACATCATTCTATTTGGTATCGCAGCAGACTCGGCACTCGCCAAGGTATTTACTGCTAAATATTTTGGAATGTTACTGTTTTCACTCACCGCACTCTGCGTATTTCTACAGGGTATTCACTATCTGCTGAAAAATACTGCACAAGAAAACACCGAGCAACCAAAAGACCAAAACCTGCTAGCACACGCATTATTTGCCGCAATGATCTGCGCAGTGGCCTTTTTTACTTTGCTTCCAGCCATGCATGAGCGCTACATGTTCCCCGCTGTGGTGATGGCATTGACCTATACCGCTATTGCACAACAAAAATTAATTTACCCCATTATGATTAGCCTGCTATGCGGACTAAACATGCTAATCATTCTAGAGATAAACGGTTCCGATATTTGGCATGGCTTATCATGGCTAGTTGTCGCTGTATTGATATTAGGATTGCTAGAATTAGTTGTCGGCAACCGACTGTTTGCAGGCCTGACCTCAATTGCCCAAAAGGCCACCAAGACTCCCTTGTTAGCGCTCTGGATTTTTATCATTGCGACAAGCGGTATGACAGCCTACTTTACTGAGCGCTACCAAATACATCAGCTCTCACTTAACCCCAATCAAAAATTCCTGACTGACCTGACACTTGTTTATGCCAAACAAGACCACGGCACTATGGCACTGCATCGCAGCTATGACGGCAATCATCTGTCACTCGCCAACCGCCGTTATGCACAAGGCATAGGCACTCACGCCAGCTCGGACATTCAATACCAGTTGCCAGAAGGTGTTAGCGAATTTAGTTTCATGGTGGGTTTAGATGATGAAGTAGGCACAGCCGATGTGCAGTTTTCAGTTTGGGGGGATGACAAATTGTTATGGCAATCAGAACCCTACTTTGGGCACGAACGTGATTTATCCACACACACCATTGATGTACGCGGCGTACAAAAACTGAATTTAAAAATTGCCCCACTGAAAGATGACAAATGGGATCATGCTGACTGGGTGAATACTGTTATCACCTTTGCCACTGACATCACAACTCAAGGTGGCGCCATACCGGTAGATACAGCAACCCCAACTGAATGATTTTTTGAATTAAGGCTTAACAAATGCGCGAACGAATTTTAATAATTATCCCGGCGTATAATGAAGAAAAAAATATCGCCAAGGTGATCAAATCATTAAACGCTTGCAACTCCGCTTATGAATGTTTGGTTGTTAATGACGGTTCAAAAGACAACACTCAACACGAAGCGGAGGCCAACGGCATGGCAACCGTTATTCAACTGCCATCCAACTTAGGTATTGGTGGTGCAGTGCAAACAGGCTTTAAATATGCTTTTTATAATGATTTTGACTATGCAATTCAATTTGACGGCGACGGCCAACACCTTGCCAGCGAAATACCGAAAATTCTATCACCATTGCAAACTAATGATTCCGACGTCTGTATAGGCTCCCGCTTTGTAGAAAAGACCATGGGCTTCCAATCTACTTTTATGCGCAGAATTGGCATCCGTATATTTGAATGGATGAGCCGCGCACTAATTGGTAAAAAAATTACCGACAGCACCTCCGGCTTCAGAGCTTATAACAAACAAACAATTGCTTTTTTAGCGGCGAATTACCCAACCGATTACCCTGAACCAGAAACTGTTATTCTGTTAGGGAAAAATGACTTCCGCATTCGCGAAGTATCCGTTGAAATGATCGAGCGCCAGGGTGGTGAATCATCAATTTCGGGATTAAAGTCAGCGCACTATATGATCAAAGTAATTCTCGCCATGCTAATGACTGCCCAACGGCAAAAGATTCGCAGGATTTAATCATGCTAAACGACACCATAAATTTTTTAATCGCTAACCGTATTCAAGTCTTCTCTGTAATCGGTAGCTTGTTGTTATTTTTATTTATCCTGAAACTGGTAAAACGTAAAAAACTGAAAGAAGAGTACTCCTTACTTTGGTTAGGTTTTGGGTTTATTTTTATCGCGCTCTCCATTTTTAAACCCTTATTGGAAATAGTCGCCACCACACTGGGGATTTTGTATGCGCCTGCGGCATTGTTATTAATTCTGGTGCTTTCGGTGTTCTGATCCCCTCCGCCAACTTCGGACAGTTCAC
>NZ_BBUL01000059.1 GCF_000953825.1 Cellvibrio sp. OA-2007
TTCGCGACTGACCCCAGCTCGGCAAGGGCGCGCACTATACGAATCCGACCACCCTTGCGCAAGCTCTTTTTGGAATTTACTGCACTTTAAATTCACGCAAGATCAATGAATCACCAATCACAACAAAAATCATACAACCTCAAACAAGTGATACTTCTTTTTCCCTACTCGGGCGATATAAAAGCGACCGAAAAAAGAATTCCCCAAGGCAAAACAATTAGCAGACTGCATATTGTCATCGATAGATTTGGCTGCACCATTGATAAAAACAGCACTTCTAGCCAGCGCATCTTTAATTTGCTTTCCTGATGCGGCCAACTCTGCATCAGCCAATAACTGAGTAAGCGGCATATCAACAATATCTGCACGAATTAATTTCGACGACGGAAGACCATCTTGCTGCAACTGTAATAGGTCAGACTCGCTCAACCCCGCCAATTCATCACTAAACAACGCCTGAGTGATACGTTGGGCAGCCTGCAGGCCGGAGTCGCCATGAACGAGCCGCGTAACCTCTTCTGCCAAAATGCGCTGCGCGTCAGGCTTGCCTTGACGAGCTGAATCCTCCTCTTCTATGGCAGCAATTTGCGCCACAGAAAGAAAAGTGAAGTAACGCAGGAACTTGTAGGCATCTGCATCCGCGGTGTTCAGCCAGAACTGATAGAAGGCATAAGGAGAGGTTTTTGTCGCATCCAGCCAGACAGTACCCGTTTCCGTTTTTCCAAACTTTGTGCCATCTGATTTTGTTACCAACGGCATAGTCAAGCCAAACACCTGCGCCCCATGCATACGGCGAGTCAGATCAGTGCCGCCAGTAATATTGCCCCACTGATCGCTACCCCCAATCTGCAAAGTACAACTATTGCGCGTATAAAGCTCGGCAAAATCATAGGACTGCAGCAGCATATAAGTGAACTCAGTGAAAGAGATGCCCTCACCTTCACGATCGAGACGCTGCTTCACGGACTCTTTATTAATCATGTTGTTAACGGAAAAATGCTTACCTACATCACGAAGAAAGCTCAGCACGTCCATTTTTCCAACCCAATCAAGATTATTAACCACTTCAGCAGACTGACTGCCGCAATCAAAATCAATAAATTGGCTAACTTGCTTCTTTAATTTATCCACCCAATTAGCAACAACATCTGATGTATTGAGTTTGCGTTCCTGAGCTTTAAAGCTTGGATCACCAATTAAACCAGTCGCACCGCCCACCAACGCGATCGGCTTGTGACCGGCCAGCTGGAAGCGCCGCAGCATTAATAGAGGAACCAAGCTGCCAATATGCAAACTATCCGCAGTAGGATCAAAACCACAATAAAGCGTGCGACTGCCGGAATTAAGGTGCTCAGTGAAAGCATCGCCCCCTGTAAGTTGAGCAATAAGCCCGCGCTCCTGCAACTCTTGCAGGAAATTAGTATCTATAGCTGTCATAACGCACCAATCAAGCTTGTAAAAATGTATCGATTAGGAACAAAAACGCGCAAAGATACCTCATCTTCCCCCAATTACAAGACAAAACCAGGCGCTTGTTGCAGTAAGATGAAATTTTGGGGTGTTAATGGCGTTTTTTTCTGCTATAAATGTTGTCTCTTGGATCACTTATCTATAAAAGAATTGCGACTATATTTTCCGATGCCTCCAATAAAAAGTTACTACACGATCATTCGATCGACCCTGTTTCAACATCTGCCGCGCGGGCACCTCATGGCCGCTGCGGCACTATCTGCAGGATTAGTAGCCATTTTAGGCAGTAGCTCCCCGTCAGACTCCGCAATTGTAAGCACGCAAAGCAAGAATATCCCAGGGCTAGAAATACAAGGCATAGAAACTCAAGCAACGCCAATCGCCGTACCCGCAGTAGAAACCATTATCCAAACACTCGCTGCAGCTCCCAAGTCAACAAACAATCAAGAAGTCGAACCAGCCGAACCGCAGTGGAAAGAGTTCACCATACAAAACGGCGACAATTTATCGATTTTGTTCAAACGCGCAGGCCTAAACGATCGCAGTATTTATGAATTGTTTAGCGACGCCAAAGATGCCAAAGACTTACGCAATATTCGTCCGGGCCAAAAAATGGCTTTTTTGGTAGAAAACGATCAATTACAGAGCCTGAGCTATACAATCGATAAACTTAATAGCCTGCACTTCACTCGCGGCGCAAAAGGGTTTACTGGTAAAGAAATCGCTCTAAAACCCGATATCAAGTATGCCTTCCGTCAAGCATCTATTGATAGCTCTCTTTACATGGCGGGTAAACGTGCGGGCATGCCTAGCAACCTGACAATGGAGCTGGCAAATATTTTTGGTTGGGATATAGACTTCGCACTGGACATTCAAAAAGGCGATAGCTTTAAAGTCATGTACGAGGAGCAGTTACTCGACGGCAAGCGAATCGGCACCGGCAAGATCATGGCAGCCGAATTCACTAACGGCGGAAAAACCTTTAAAGCAGTCCGCTATACCGACAAACAAGGCGCTAGCAACTACTACACCCCCGATGGGCGCGGCATGCATAAAGCCTTTCTGCGCACACCGATTGAGTTTGCTCGCATTAGCTCCCATTTCAGTTTGAGCCGCAAACATCCAGTACTACACATTATTCGCGCTCACAAAGGAACTGATTACGCCGCTGTACGCGGGACACCTATTCGCGCTACTGGCAATGGAAAAATCGCATTTGCAGGCCGCAAAGGCGGATATGGCAATTGTATTGTCATCCAACACGGACAAGGTATTGAAACGCTATATGGGCACATGAATGGCTTTGCAAAAGGTATGAAAACTGGCGCGCGAGTCAGCCAAGGCGATGTCATTGGCTACGTAGGTTCAACTGGTCTGGCATCTGGCCCCCATCTGCACTATGAGTTTCACCTAAATGGTCAAGTACGCAACCCAGTTACGGTTCCCCTTCCAAAATCTATCGGCATTGAAAAAACCGAACTCGCACGATTTAACGAAACGACTCGACCATTGATTGCCAAACTGGATCAGTACAAATCATCCAGCCGCTTGGCGGTTGCCAAAAACGGCAGCAATAGCAACTAACATCTCATGCCCCAGAGCCAGCTTTACATAGGCTTGATGTCGGGCACCAGCGCTGATGCAATAGATGCAGTGCTGGTCGATCTGCAATCCACTCCGCGGCTCATTGCAAGACACACAATTCCCCTGCCAGTTAAAATCCGGCAACAAGTTCACGCCCTCTCACTCCCCGGCCAGAATGAAATCGACCGAATGGGGGCGCTTGATGCCGACTTGGGAAGATTATTTGCCCAGGCAAGCTTGGAGCTACTAAGCAATGCCGGGGTCAATGCAGCAGAAGTTGCAGCGATCGGCAGCCACGGTCAAACCATTCGTCACCGCCCCCCAGATTCAGCTGAAGGTAGGTTTACCCTGCAGATTGGCGACCCCAACCTAATCGCAGAATTAACCGGCATCACTACAGTGGCTGACTTTCGCCGGCGCGATATGGCAGCTGGCGGACAAGGCGCACCTTTAGTCCCCGCATTTCATCGCGCCATCTTTCATACGCGCGATAAAGATCGCGTCATTATTAATATCGGCGGCATGGCAAACATCACCTGGTTACCTGCACAAGGGAAAACACTCGGATTTGATACCGGCCCAGGGAATGTACTGATGGACACATGGATAGGAGAGCATCTGGGAAAGCCATACGATAAAAATGGTGATTGGGCAGCTACCGGTCAGCCATATGTGCCACTACTCACGGCGCTCTTGGCAGATCCCTATTTCACCTTACAAGCCCCCAAAAGCACCGGCAGAGAAAGCTTCAATCGTGTATGGCTGGAGAGGAATTTACACAAGTGCACGCCAGCGCCATCACCCGCTGATATTCAGGCAACATTACTGGAACTAACAGCAGTAACGATTGCAAACAGTATCGACCTACTCAGCCAAGCACCAAAAGAAATTTTTGTTTGCGGCGGCGGCGCTTATAACGCTGCACTCATGAAGCGCCTGAAAACCCTGTTAGCCAAAGACGTCATAGCAAGCACTTCAGCGCTAGACTTGGATCCGCAATGGATAGAAGCTATGGCATTTGCATGGTTGGCGCAACAAACAATCCATCATCGCCCAGGAAACATCTGCGATGTAACGGGAGCAAAAAGAGAGGTGATTCTGGGCGGCATTTACCACGCAGGATAAATACCGCAAGGTTGTTAAGGTGGGATTAGACGGTAAACGAAGAGCCACAACCGCAAGTGCTGGATGCATTAGGATTCTGGATGACGAACTTGGAGCCCTGCAAGCCCTCTTCATAATTCACCACCGCGCCAACCAGATAGGGATAGCTCATCGCATCCACTACTACTTTAATGCCATCGCGCTCCACTACTGAATCATCATCAGCCACTGCTTCATCAAAGGTAAATCCATACTGAAAACCCGAGCAACCGCCGCCGGTGACGTAAACTCGCAGCTTTAGATCGGGATTGTCTTCCTCCTCAATCAGGCTCCGCACCTTGGCAATAGCGCTCTCGGTAACAGTGACAACTTGAGGGACGTAGATTTCAGCGGTAGACATACTTACTCCGAATAACAACAAAGCCCGGCGGGCGATGTTTATTATCCCTTTACCCCAGTAAAACAGTCAACTATTAAGCCTTGGCACTCGCGATTTCCAAGACGCTGGCTGACTCTTGCTGCTTATTGATCATACTGCCATTGACTTGGGCACCCTTAACCATCTCAATCGAGTGGTAATGTACAGTACCCGTCACATTGCCTTTGGCCGCCAACTCCAAATGCTTGCTCGAGTAAATATTGCCCTGCACTTTGCCATTCACAATAACAATCGGCGCTCGAATTTCCCCTTCTACTACGCCAGTATCTGAAATCACCACTTTTGCATCCTTCTCATCTTCAGCGATGATATTGCCTGTTACCTTCCCCTCTAATTGCAACTCACCGGTAAAGTAAAGATCGCCCGTCACTTTGGTTGCTCGTGAGATAAGGGTGTGATTGTTGGAAAATGCCATCAGGGTACTCCTTAGCAACTGCTATTTAATTTCTGGCCATTCAAGGTCTGCTTCGACCGTCACTGGATTGCGGCCTGAGCTTGACTTAACTTCCAGCTCAACCCGTGCGGGAACAAATCCATCTGGCAACACTATCTCGCACTCAATAGCTTGAAAAAACTTAAAGTTGAGGGGGATATTTTCAGCCATAGATTCGGCGTCGGTTTTACTCACAACGAGTTCATGCAGGGACTTTTTAATCTCGTTACCATCCTGCTGCCCAACGACCAATACCTGCAGCTGCCCGGAAAAATCATCGTCACCTTCCGCCAGCTTTTGCACAACCAGTTTGAATTGTTTTTTATTTTCCGCTAGCGCAGATACAGAAAAGATGCCGAAGCTTATCCCCTTGGGATTGGTACTTTTTTTCGAGGTAAGAATGCGGTAAACCTGCACATCGCGCTCCAGCGCCGCCTTTTCATCACGCAATACCATGACTCGCTTACGCAACTCTTCTCCTGCCTGATGATCAACCTGCGCATTTAATTGATACTTTGCCAATTCGCGCTTTGATTCACTCAACTCGTGATTCAGTGTCTCCAGCTGCGCGCGCAACTCTTGTGCTTCTTGTATAGAAAGACGCTCGCTACTGGCTTTATCTTGGGCGTAGAAGTAGGTAGCGACAAGCGCAGCGCCAACAAATACGAACAATGCCAAAATGATAAATGCATTTTTGAGCGGCCGATGAGGGACCACTTTCATGCGGTAGACAGGAGAACCTTTTACTTTAGCCTTAGCGGGATTCATAGCGACCATCTTATTATTGGCGGGATGGGGTATTAAGCCATCCCGCATAGTGAGCTTCACATTAAGCCGTTAGGGCATCAGCGCCACAACATCCAAACCGGCTTTTTCATCAAAGCCAAACATGATGTTCATATTCTGAATTGCCTGACCTGAAGCACCTTTGGTGAGGTTATCGATCACCGATAACACCACCACAGTATCGCGCTGTTGAGGACGCAAAACCGAGATGCGGCAGACATTTGAGCCTTTTACACTTCTCGTTTGCGGCAATTCACCGGCGGGTAGCACATCCACAAACGGCTCGTTGGCGTATCGTTGCTCATAAAGAGACTGCAAATCCGTCAATTTGTTCGCATCGAGCAATGTCGCGTAAAGTGTGGCGTGAATACCGCGAATAATCGGCAACAAATGCGGTACAAAGGTCAGGGCAACTGGCGCGGCACCGGCAGGCTGCACATCGCGCAAACCCTGCTCAATCTCAGGCAAATGGCGATGGCCAGCAACGCCATATGCTTTAAAGCTGTCGCTGATTTCCATTAACAGATTATCGATTTTGGCCTGACGCCCGGCACCGCTGGCACCGCTGGCAGCATTGGCGATCAGACGGGTCGGATCGACCAAGCCGTTTTCAATCAGGGGCAGATAACCCAATTGCGTCGCGGTGGGATAACAACCAGGGCAAGCAACCAGCTTGGCGGTGCGAATCGCTGCGCGATTCACCTCGGGCAAGCCATACACCGCTTGAGCGACTAAATCGGGCGCGCCGTGGGTTTGGTTGTACCATTTTTCCCAAAGCGGAACATCGCGGATACGAAAGTCCGCCGAGAGGTCGATAATGCGCGCTTTGGTATTCATCAACGCGCCCATCATGTTTTGCGCCACACCATGTGGGGTAGCAAAAAAGATGACATCGCACTCACCCAATACCGCTACATCTGGCTCGCTAAATGCCAAGTCGACATGACCGCGCAGGCTTGGATACATCTCTGCCACTTTGGTGCCAGCCTCGGCGCGCGAGGTGATTACCGTCACTTCTACTTGTGGATGTTTACTGAGCAAGCGGAGTAGTTCCACACCTGTATAGCCGGTTCCGCCAACGATGGCTGCTTTAATCACCTCAACCTCCAATAGATTGGTTCACTGTCATTGCGCTTAATTGAACGGGGCTGAGTCTGTTATCCTGCCCGCTGTATTCAACTTGGAAAAATTAAAGACGGCTATCATAAGAGCCTTATCCATAAATCGAAAGTAAAAGCTGCCCATTTTGCAGGGCAAATAAGCAGGTAATGCCCGTGGCCGATACACCAAATGACAATATCCCGCCCATTTCTACCAGCAGCGCCGCACCCATAGCAGGTAAATTGTCACTCGCTCAACGGCTGGAATACTGGCGCGAAACCTTCCGCGACCGCTTAGCCGATGTAGACTCCCTGCCCCAGCTGACGCTGCTGGGCTTACTCACCGGCATATTGGCTGGCCTGATTATTATTGCGTTTCGCCTGCTGATCGAAGTGCCGCTAGGCTACTGGCTGCCCGACAGCTTTGAGAATTTTGAGGCGCTAGACCCCAGCCTACATTTTTATCTTCCACTGATCGGCGCCTGTCTGATCGGAATAGTGCTGCAGTTTATCGACAAGCGCCATCACAGCACCGGGGTTGGGCATGTCATTGACCGCTTGCAAAATCATCAAGGGCGCATGCCCGTGGGCAACTTTGCAGTGCAATTTTTTGGCGGTGCCGCCTGTTTACTAACAGGGCAATCGGTCGGGCGCGAAGGGCCTGCGGTACACATGGGTGCTGGCGCCGGTAGTCTATTAGGACAGTGGATGAAATTGCCCACCAACAGCTTGCGCCCCTTAGCGGGATGCGGTGTCGCCGCGGCCATTGCCGCCTGTTTTAATACCCCTATGGCCGGGGTGATTTTCGCCATGGAAGTGGTGGTGATGGAGTACAGCATCGCCGGTTTTATTCCGGTGATTTTAGCCGCTGTCGCAGGCACGACCTTATCCCACTTGGTGTTTGGCAATGTCATCAATTTTGCGCCGCTCACCGCAGAGATGGGCGGTTTGCTGGAGATGCCACTGATCCTGCTTGCCGGTTTCTTTATTGCGCTGCTCGCCGCTCTCTATATTCGCTCGCAGGCCTTTTGGTGCCGCATCGCCCTCAACCGCCCTATCGCGCTGCGTTTTGCGTTTGCCGGATTAGTCACAGGTTGCGCCGCCTATTATTTTCCCCAGATTCTAGGTATAGGCTACGACACCATCGAGCGCACGCTGGCTGGCCAACAGGGCTTTTGGCTGCTGCTGGGCATTATCATCGCCAAACTCTTTGTGACCAGCGCAGTGTTGGGTGTGGGCATGCCCGGCGGCGTGATAGGACCACTGCTGTTTTTAGGTGCCTGCGCCGGTGGTGCCATAGGTGTACTCGCGCACAACCTGATGCCCGCATCAGCCAGCCCGATTGGTTTTTATGTGGTGCTGGGCATGGGCGCGATGATGGGCGCAACACTCAATGCACCACTTGCATCAATGATGGCGATTATCGAATTGACCTATAACCCCGGCATTATTTTCCCCAGCATGCTGGTGGTGATCATCGCCTGCCTGACCACCCGCTGGGCATTTCGCTGCAATGGTTTATTTGAAACCTTATTAAAAATCCAAGGCAAATTCCGTACACCGGAAATCGCGGAACAATTGCTCAACAAAACCGGCACGCGCCAATTGTTAGATCGCCATATCAAAATCTGCGCACGCACCTTGTCTTACGCTGAGGCAAATACGCTGCTCGCTAATCGCCCACACTGGCTGGTGTTTGACGATAACAAACACATCATTCCCGGTCAGGATTTAGCCGCTTTTTTAGCGCAGCAAGGCGAAGCCGGCGCAAGCGATACAATCAATTTATTAGAGATACCGGCACGCCGTCTGGATATAATCCCGCTCGCGGATGACTCCACCCTATTTGAAGCGCTGCAAGCACTTGAAGCGGCAAAAGTTGAAGCGGGCTATATCACCACATCACAAGCGCAGGTCGCAGGCATAATCACGCGCGACAAAATCAATAATTACTACCGTATTTAATATTGTTAATTTGAGGATAAAGATTTGGAATTGCTGAATTGGATTTTGTTGGCGCTGAGCGGCATCATTATTGTCTCTTACTTGTTCGATGCCTTTGCACACCACTCTCGCATCCCCTCAGTCGTTCTGCTTATTTTTAGCGGGATTTTACTGCGCATTGTGTTGGATTATTTTGGCTTCAGCATTCCCCTGCTCGATATGTTATTGCCAATTATCGGCACTTTGGGCTTGATATTAATCGTGTTAGAGGGTGCACTGGACTTAAAAGTCACGCGGGAAAATTCCGGGCTTATTGCCCGCGCCACCATTTGCTCGCTACTGGGGCTGTTAATTACCGGCGGATTAATCGCCGCGTTAATTCACTACAGCTTTGCTGTCGATTGGCGTTTGTCTTGGTTATACGCAGTGCCCATGGCGGTTATTTCTAGCGCAGTTGCCATTCCCGCTGCCGCATCACTCTCACCAAAACTGCGAGAATTTGTGATTTACGAAAGTTCGATTTCCGACATCGCCGGGGTGTTATTGTTTTACACGCTGCTGGAAGGGCAAGGTAACTTTGGTCTGCGCGCACTCACTTCAGTCGGCACAGTGGGGTTGAGTTTGGTTGTTGGTTTTATCGCCGCCATTGTTTTGTATTGGTTAATCAGCCGCATTGAAGCTCATGTGCGTTTTGTACCTATGATCGCCGGTATCGCACTCATGTATGCCGGTGCAAAATTACTGCATTTAGCCCCACTGGTTATTGTGATGGTGGTCGGTTTGGTTTTGAATAATTTCATCCTCGTTAAACCACTGCCACTGGTGCGACGTATTCGCAGTTACAATTTCGGTGAAGAGCTGGATACATTTAAACATTTAATCGCCGAAGCCACATTTGTCATTCGCACTTTCTTTTTTGTATTACTCGGCTACTCAACGCTAATTTCCGACTTAATGCATACCCATGTATGGATATTAGCGACCGCACTGGTCGCCTGTTATTTAATTCCTCGCATCGCGATAGTCTATTTTTTTGCGGGCGACAAAAAAATAGAGCCACTGCTTTGGTTTGCACCTAAAGGGCTCATTACTATTTTGTTAATTCTCAGTCTGCCCGAGTCAGAGTTAATTGAAAGTTTCCCCAGCGGCGCGATTATGTTGCTGGTGTTGATGTCTGCACTCTTGTTAACTTACGGCAATGTGCGTTATGGCAAACAGCATAAAAAGAAAATCCAAGCCGCTCAGCAAGAAGAAAAACCTGCGGATACTACAACCGTATCAATTGATACAACCGCTATAGAGCCGCCGCCTGGGCAAATCACTCCCGATCACCCCATTAAATAGCTAGCACAGGTATCACATGCTCTGGATCAAAGCGTTTCACATTATGTCCGTTATTAGCTGGATGGCCGCACTCTTTTATTTGCCGCGGCTATTTGTCTATCACACCATGAGTGAGGATGAGATCAGCCGCGAGCGCTTTAAAATTATGGAGCGCAAATTACTGCGTGGCATCGCCAACCCGGCGATGATCGCCACCTTTATTTTTGGTGTCTGGATGAGTTGGCTCGGCTGGGATTATTACTCCACCCAGATTTGGTATTGGTGCAAGATTATACTTGTAACCCTGCTTACCGTTTACCACCATGCCTGCATCGCCTATTTCAAACAACTGCGCGATAATCGCTGCAGCAAGAGTCATAGATTTTTTCGCGTGTTTAACGAGCTGCCGGTATTTTTGTTGGTCGGCATTGTCATTTTAGTTGTGGTAAAACCCTTTTAATATGAACAGCAAACTCTACGCAATTACCGATACCCAACTTTTGCCCGGCGACAAATTATTTTACGCCGTAGCCGCTGCCTTAACCGGCGGCTGCAAGCTGGTACAATATCGCGACAAATCCGGCGACCACGCCCGCCGCTTATTTGAAGCAAAAAGTTTACTGGCGCTCTGCATACAACATCAGGCGCAATTATTAATTAATGATGATGTCAGCCTCGCTCAGGAGATTGGCGCCCACGGTGTGCATCTGGGCCAAGGTGATACCAATCCCGTCGCCGCACGTATTATTCTCGGCAGCCAAGCAATTATCGGTGTCACCTGTCACGATTCTCTGGCACTCGCGCAACAAGCAATCAAAGACAGCGCCAATTACATTGCCTTTGGTCGGTTTTTTTCATCAAACACCAAACCCGATGCACGTCCCGCCCCGATTTCATTAATCAGCGAAGCGCGCGCGCAATTCGGGCAAATTCCCATTGCTGTAATTGGTGGGATCACACTCGACAACGGCAAACAATTACTCGCTGCCGGAGCAGATATGCTCGCCGTATGTCACAGTTTATTTTCCGCCGATGACATTACTGCACAAGCTAGAAAATTTATTGAATTGTAGGTTGGCGGTGAGGTACGAACCCCAACATGCTGATCGTGCATCCGCTGTTGGGGTTCGTACCTCACCGCCAAC
>NZ_BBUL01000058.1 GCF_000953825.1 Cellvibrio sp. OA-2007
TCGCGCTTTTGTGGTTTTGCTTCGCAAAAGTATTCCACAACACGCAACTTACAAACTGCCGTTGTGCTAAACGTTAGCTATTAATAGACATGAAAATATATTTCTCAGAAAATAGTGACCCTATGCTTTTGTCCACTCGCAAGAGCTTGGAAAAAATAGGTAATAGAATTCTTGAATTCTCAGAGTCGCCTGAGAATGAACTAACTATTAAAGCGGAAACTAATGGTTCGCCGGAACCATATGCTGAACTACTTCCAGGTATTAGAATACGGAAATCCGAAACTGACCATACGTTGTATTTTGGTTCAGATCGCTATCTTGAACTTGAGATATCTAAAGCAGACCTTCAGGCTTTTTGTGCTACGTTTTCTCTTAAAGAAACCTCTCATAGGCATTGGTATAGTGGCCCAATTTCATTAATCATTGAGGCTGCGTAGAGTGTAAGAAGCTAACAAAGCAATCAAACGGATGGTTTTTAAGTTGCATTTTTGCCATTCCGCTTCGCTTCATTTTATGGCAAAAGTGCAACTTAAAAACCACCGTTTATCGCGGCGTTATGCTTACCACGAATAGAGAGCAGATTTAATTGTTAACTTTATATGCTTATACATTTCGATCAAGAGCGGAGCGCATTCTTTGGCTTTTGAATGAACTTGGTTTAGAGCACCAAGTTATTCGTACTACACCAAGGGAAATAAAAAAGTTTAATCCATTGGGAAAAGTTCCTGCTATTGAACACAACGGTGTGCTCTACACAGAATCACTAGCAATCATGGAGTACCTTGTTTCTCTTACTTCAAGAGCTGATCTTATTCCTTTTGATGGAAAGGAAATCTATGAGTTTCGTAATTTTATCTACTACTTACTTTCAGAAGTTGAGTCATATCTTTGGGTTGCTCAGCAAGCATCTTCTTTAAAGGCTTTTTATACTTGGCCCGAAGGCACTTATGCTGAATCAATTCTGCGCGTAACTAACAATATAAAGCCTTTGTATTCGCAACTCTCTAGCTCTGGGTATATATGCTCATGTTTTACTATCGCTGATATTTATGCGTATCATGTTTTTACTTGGGCGCAATCGCATGGTTTAATGTTGCCAGAATCGGTATTGGAGTATTTAAAAAATCTTGAAAAGCGGTCTTCATTTCCCACTGAAATGAAAAGTTTAGCATAACAAGTCGTTGCAGCACCGTTCCGCTTCGCTGCACTGGACAGTTTTTAAGTCGCGGTTTTATGGTTTTGCTGCGCAAAAGTGTTCCATAAAACCACAACTTAAAAACTGCCGCTGAACTCGGCGTTACGTGGTCAAAGCATTTTGGTTTGTGCAATCCTGAAAGTTCGCAAAGGCAAAACCGCTTAATTTTTAAGAGTGAAAGTTTTTGGGTTTTACGCTTCGGCAAGTTTTTGCGCTGTAGCGGTTTGAAGAATGCAAAGGTTTTGTCTGGTTTGTGTTTTTGCAGGCTTTGCTTTAAAAGCTGAAATTCTAGTTCTACTTTTGTTAACTTCAGCTTTCGTTATTTCCCAATTTTGGGTAAAGTTTAACCATATTTTAGGCGTGTTGGTTTGCATTGGAAGGCAACAGCAAAAGCTCCCTTTCCGCTTCGGCAAGCTCATCACAAAAAGCAATATCACGTAACAAGGCGTTGCAGCCCGCCACTTCGTGGCTGGACAGTTTGTAAGTTGCGCTTTTATGGGTTTGCTGCGCAAAATTTCCCATAACGCACAACTTACAAACTGCCGCTGAACTTAACGTTAGTGAGGCGTAAATGAATAACACTGAAAAATCCATACTGACAGCGCTATTGTTTATAAAAACAAATCCAAAGACAAAATCGGATCGCTTCGAGAATGGTTTTGAACTAACTCGCCACTTAGAACAAAATAAGTTTGTTACTTGCGTCCTTCACAAACCCCATTCTGGTCATGTCTTTGTTGACATAACCTTAACACTTAAAGGTTCTGCTGAAATTGAACGTCTTGAATCAATTCAAGATAGTGAAAAACCTTTTAATAGAATTAAAACTTTCGTTTTTGCTAAAAGCTATAAAGCAATAGGGGTCATATTAACTACTATTGCACTAATAGTGCTCACATATTATGGCTTAGACAAAGAGTCGCTTATTGAAAGGTTCAAGCATGAACCGCCAGCCAAAGAGCAAAAAATACGCACCTAGCAGGTTATCAAAAAATCACTAACAAGGCGGTCAAACATCGTTCCGCTTCGCTCCACTGGACAGAATTTAAGTAGCTTTTTTGTGGTTTTACTTCGTAAAATATTTCCACAAAAAAGCTACTTAAATTCTGCCGTTTACCTTAGCGTTAAATTATAGGAACTTCATGACACAACATAAAATTTCCGGCGTGGGCTTGAAAGTAATTTCATTCTTTCTTATTGCTGGCGGAGCTATAGGAGTAGCTTTATCCATCTTTGGTGCCGCCTTCATACTGAATAAAAGCGTATTGAGTGCTTTCCAATCTATATTCATTTTCGGGGGAGTTGCTTTTTTTGCAATATATCAAGGATTAAAAATCTGGCAAGGAAAGCCGGAGTCATTAAAATGGGGAGCAATCCTATTTGCTATGCAAATACTTTCATTTGCATATGCCGGCGCCAGCTATACATTTCATACTCTATTTAAGCTGGCATTAGTTATAAACGCCTTTGGTGCCACTATTTCAACTCGATTTGGCACTAGTTTAAATGCCGCTCTTAATTCACCGGAGCCGAATTATATTGGTATAAATATTTTTGCAATATTTGCTTTTGTCTACATTCTGGTAAAAATAATTAACTTTAGAAAAGTAGCGGGAAAGTAAAAATTTAACAAGGCGTTGCAGCACCGTTACGGCTTCGCCTCCACTCGACAGTTTGTAAGTAGCGCATTTAGCGAATCGCTACGCGAAGTTTTTCGCAAATTCGCTACTTACAAACTGCGGCTGAACTTAGCGTTATAGAGTGCGAGCTTTCTCAAAACTTACCTCGTAGAAAGCGTGTGCTACACCACTACTTTTTAGCGTTTTACCGTAATTCAAATTGTGCAGTGTCGTTCCGGTGCTACTAGTTAGTTTGTGTACAATTTACTTCGCATTTTGGCTTGCCAATAAGCAAGTTTATTGCCATTATCGGCAGCTGAATTTTTAATCGGCGCCATGGTCGGCGGCCTTCAAAAACCCGCCTATTTCTAGCCCATACCATCGCACCTATAACAAGGCATTCCACCAGACGAATTGTAAGTAGCGCTTATGCAATATCGCTGCGCTAAGTTTATCGCAACGCGCTACTTACAATCCGCTGGTGAATTAAACGTTATACGTAGTTTTAGAAAGAACCGAACATCGTGCCAATTCAATTTCGTACTTGGTTAGCGGCAGTAAAAAATACACAGTGAAAACGTTTTTCCAATGAGCTTTTCCGCCAAGCATATTTACATTATCCTGCTCGGCAAGAATACGAAAGAAGCTGGCTTATCGTTTCGTCTTCGCTCAGCAAGTTTTCACGCTGTAGCTTTTTAAGAGAATCGCAGCCCCTATTCCGAGCTGCTAAAAATTGATTCTTGTTGTGGAAAACCAAGCTAAAAAATTGGTTGGTATAACAAGGCGCATCAACTCGCACACTTCGTGTGCTGGACAGTTCGTAAGTCGCCGTTTTGTGGTTTTGCTTCGCAAAAGTTTTCCACAAAACACCAACTTACGAACTGCCGTTGTGCTAAACGTTAAATTGGTGAGTAAATGGAAGCAATTCTCTTCGAAGACGTAAAGAATTCAAAAAAGCTGAAAGAGGTTTTCATTTACCTTGCAGAGGCTAAGGCTAGAGATAATCTTGAAGAAGAAAAATTGGCTGCACTCATGGGCAGCCTTACTGCTACATATTTTATAAATCCAACAAAAAAAGAATCATTAGAGCTTCTACAAAAGTGGAAAGAAAATCCAAATATTGAATTGCGCTGGGACTTTGGTTCTTGGTTTGACGCTTTGGTCTCAGCTGAAATTGCATACATCAACTTAATAGTTAATGAGAACGGTGCAGGAAAATTGGAATTCGAGCAGTTGGCTTGGCCAAGCGGAGGGCTTGACGCAACTGCTGAATTAATAAAAGCATTTGGTGGTGTCGTTACATCAAATAGTGCAATTTGAAAGCAAAATTCAACAAGGCGTTGCAGCACCGCTTCGGCGCTTCGCGCCTACGCTCGACAGTTTGTAAGGCGCGCTTTTGTGGTTTTGCTGCGCAAAAGTATCCCACAAAATCACGCCTTACAAACTGCGGCTGAACTTAGCGTTAGAGAATCCATGAGCCAATACCTCAACCCACATTTCAATATAAAACTCGACTTCCCTGATTCATGGAGTTTTCGTTATTGGGGCAATAGAAAAAATGTATTGAGTCATCCTGAGCGGCATCAAACTGCATTTGACGATCTACCCTCAGAATTAAGTAGTGAAAAAGAACTATTATCTGCTCGTTCCAGCATCCGCAGAAGTTCGCTGTCGGGCACAATGCTATGCGTAGTTTCGCTGTATCGTCCAAATGGGTTTTCACTATTGGAATATAGAGCCAAGTTTGAAACTGATTTAAAAAGAGAATTTAGAACACAATCTATTACTGGCGTTGAAATACAGTCATTACTTTTAGAAGAGCAGGCCGAAGAGTATATTGTTTATTCCCAACTCTATTGCTGGGAGCACAGTGAAAAAATTTGGCTTCATTGTGGAATTAGAAGTGATGCTTTAGAAGGCTTTAAAGAAGCCAGAGAAATCATAGGGCAACTAAATAAAATTAAAAATCTCTAACAAATCGCGCCAGGCTCGCAAACTTCGTTTGCTGGACGCATTGTAAGTCGCGCATTTAGCGAATCGCTGCGCGAAGTTTTTCGCACATGCGCAACTTACAATGCGCCCCTGCGCTCAACGTTAGAAGAAAAGAGCAAAGGAGCGACCTAAGAGTGAAAAAATATATGAGTCTTGCTTTGTTGTTAGCTGTATCCGGTATATCTGCATGTACCAATATTTTCTCGCAAGAAAATCAGTCTGGTGAAAGTGGAGCCGCTCCCGTATTTATGCAAGAAGTTCAATATACTAATTTTCCAGCTTTTGCCGTCGAGGTGATTGGGTCGCCAAAATTGAATCAAGATGGCAAAGACTACCTCCCTATTGAGGTTGGTAAGGAATTATATAACAACAGTATTATTGTCTTAGCAAAGGGCGAATCGCTGACCATAAAGCAAGAAAATGGGAAAAATTTAGTTATTAAAAGCGGTATATTCGTGCTTCGGGAAAAGCTTCCACGCAAAACATAAAATGTTAAAATTTGCAGGAAAAAGTCAGGCAAGCTTTATCGCAAGGAGTGTATCTTCTAAAAAATCGTTGCAGCACCGTGCGCTTCGCGCACTCGACAGTCTGTAAGCAGCGCATTTAGCGAATCGCTGCGCGAAGTTTTTCGTAAATGCGCCGCTTACAGACTGCGGCTGAACTTAACGTTATGCAAAACTAAATCGAGAAGCCTTGCGTTAATCTGAACTCACCAAACCCTCAAAGAGCCAAAGAATGAATAAAAAATATTTCCTGAAGACTGAAAATATTAAACCACTTGTCTATGGCCATGGTGGGGGTATAGCCACCGATATGATTATGGTTGAAGGTAAACCTATAAATTATATGTATCGCGAAGAGCCAAATGATCCCTCTGACAGTGGCTGGTGTTTTATGTCTGGCTACGAATCTCAGGAATATCTGGACAATCCAGATAATATGGCAATATATGACCTAAATACTATTGCTAACTACTCTCCCGACATTGTTCCTTTTCTGGAAGCACCTTACAGCAGTGCATATGAAAGGAATGAAGCGGGGAAATTTTTTGCAGTAGAAAACTAATGCATAACAAGGCAATGAACCGGATGGTTTTTAAGTAGCATTTTTGCCATTCCGCTTCGCTACATTTTACGGCAAAAGTGCTACTTAAAACCCACCGGTTATCGCAACGTTATAGCGTGCGAACTGTTTTGAAACGTGCTTCGTAGAAATATTATCGCAAGCACATACTTTTTAGCTTTATCGTAATTTTCAAAGTC
>NZ_BBUL01000057.1 GCF_000953825.1 Cellvibrio sp. OA-2007
CATGGATCACCTCTGGAGTAAGTTTACTCAGTTTCTAAGGTGTCCGATATTCGCGGTAGGGATCAGAAATATGGACAGAAGAAAGTCCTGTTAAACTTTCCAGCAAATGATCATAATTAAGCGTGCAAATAGGGATATCGTGGGAACTGAGAATTCGGACAGCATCTCCCAATTCAGTATTAGAAATTTCGGTATTACTAAATAACTCTTGCAACCAGCGTGCATAAACAACATCGGAAGGCGCACCAAGTTTTCGCCCCAAAAATTCAGCCACACCCAGTAAATCATCGATATCGGTAGAAGCTATGTGCTCCCTCCAACGCTCTGCCTGAGATTCAGATATTAATCCTTTGATAACTCCGTAAGTTAAACCATTATCAATGAGCTCTTTCCATGAAGGAAATCTACCATTAGTTAGTCCTTTGCTTAAACCAGCACCGACAACAACAATTAGATTATTTTGTTTCGCTGCTGTAATTATTTTTTGAATCGCACCAGCATTAACTGTAGTTTTTTTACTCACAACAATGTCCCTTATTATTGATAGAAAATTCGAATCTAGTAATCAGACATGATTAGCTCAACCATAACCCGAGCTTAACAAAAAAAAGCATTTAAGCAATTACGGCACATAACTTCCCAAAACAAAAAACCCGCTTATCTTGCGATACGCGGGTTTTTAATTTAGTGGAGCTGAATGTGCTCCGCCCCATGATCCTGCCAATCCATAGACTCAGCTTATGCCTCCCGACCGCGGGATGCACTCGCTGTACAAAACGCAAATAAACAAAAAGGCCGATCATTTTTCAATGATCGGCCTTTTTGTTTATTTGGTGGAGCTTAGCGGGATCGAACCGCTGACCTCAACACTGCCAGAGCCAAAAAGCAATATTTTGGGGTGAACAACCATGAACGACAAACCACAAAAATGAACAATATATTTATTATAAATCAACAACTTATAAATTCATGTTTGTTCACCATCAATCATTAGCTTTTCTTGTTATTCAATAAATTTGGACTTAATATGGACTTAAATTTTAATTTAAGTCCAAGAGGGACTCATGCAAGCCAAGCTTTCTACTTCCAGCGTTAAGGGTTTTGATGCTCAAGAAAAAGCCTATGAGGTGGTCGATTCCGAGATAAAGGGTTTCCTGATGCGAGTCCAGCCAACTGGCCGCAAAACCTTCTATTTCACCTATCGCACTCAAGCTGGGATAAGAAAGCGAATCAAGATCGGTGTATTGGGTTCCAACCTGACGTTGGCGCAGGCCAGAGATCAGGCATTGAGTTATGCCGCGCAGGTATCCAGCGGCACAGATATACAGGGCGAGAAAGTCACCAACCGCAAAATAGCCAAAGAAAAATTAAGTCATACGCTAGATGCTTTCCTGACAACTCACTATCACCCTTGGGCGCTGACCAATCACAAAAGCGGCCAGCAAACTATCGACACCATAAGAAGCTCATTCCCTGACCTACTTCCACTCCCCCTTTCAGAAATCACCCTGAAACAAATAGAGCGACTACGTACTGAAAAAATTATGGGAGGGCTTAAAGCCTCGACTGTAAATAGGAAAATAAATGCACTAAGAGGTGCGATTTCACGAGCACTAGATTGGGGGATTTTAGAAACTCATCCACTAGCCAAACTTAAAGCCTTAAAAATGGATGCTGGTGTCAAAGCGCGATACCTAAGCGAAGGTGAAGAGCAGCGTCTTTTCAAAGCTCTCTCACAAAGGGATGAAGATATTAAAGCCGCCTGCGCCAGAGGCAATCAATTCCGGCAAGAGCGCGGCTATGAATTAATGACTGACCTCTATCAATTTACCTACGCCGACCGCATGACACCCATGATTATTCTCTCCTTGAAAACAGGCATGAGACGCGGTGAGCTATTTGATTTACGCTGGGATGATATTGACCTCACCAATCGAGTTTTGACTATCCGAGGCGAGATAGCCAAATCCTCCAAAACACGCCATATTCCACTAAGCCCGATAGCATTTGAAACCATTACCAACTGGCAAAAACAGGCACCCACTCCAAACGGGCGAGTATTTCCATCTGATGATGGCGACCGATTGGATAATGTGAAAAACTCTTGGACAAGTATTTTAGAAGCCGCCACAATTGAAATCTTTCGCTGGCATGACATGCGCCATGATTTTGCATCAAAGCTGGTAATGAAAGGAGTACCGCTAAATACGGTTAGGGAGCTATGTGGACACGCGGATTTAAATACTACGCTTCGCTATGCTCACCTTGCACCAGATCATAAAGCAGATGCAGTCGCATTAATTGGATAATTCAAAAGTTCACTTCGAAATGACGCTTTAAAAACTTTTCAGAAAGCTAGTGTGTCTCAAAGGTATTCCACTCTTCCGTGTCATATTTCATAGCACAAAAAGGCTCAAAAACATAAAGCGCAAGCGGATTAGCAATATTTACATAAGCCACATTGAGGCCTCTTAAATATAACTGTGCAGCATTGAACTCTTTCTTAAACTCTTCAGATTCCATTGCTTCAGATCTGGTTTTACTGTGATTCATATTCTTTGATGCAATTCTATATGCAAGACTTGCATCAAAATGTGTTGTACCACGTACGTGCTGCCGCAATCTTTGAATGACAGATCTAGAAATACCAACATAAATTGGCTTTGTTTTTTCTAATAGAACATATAAACCAGAAAAATCCTCAGTTAATCCAAGTTTTTTTACGATGGAAACAACTCCAACACCTTTAATTGCAAATTCTGACATAGCAATCGGAGATTCGAGTAACTTTTCGAGCTCAGACACATACTTTTTGAAATCAACATTAACTAAATTATTGAAATCATGTTCATACTGATTAATTGGCATAAGTTTCCTTGCTCTAACAGATAAAGAAAAAAGCAAAAAATTAAAACTGCATCCTAAAATTTTCAGCCATTTTCGCAAGATCCAGCATCATCTGATTTTTACGCGCTTGCGCGTGGGCGTCAGGTGACAAGATAGCGATTAGCAAAAAACAATTTGGGGTTTGGTAGGCGGGGCAATAGACCAGATGGTCGTCGCTGGTTTTGTCATCCTGCTTTTTGCAGTGGGCAGGCCAGCTAGATTCACCATCTAACAAATGGATATGCCAAAGCTCTTCGGCTTTAACCGAAGGCAAAGTATTGGGATGATTGTAGGGAACATCGCGACCAAACAGGTCAGGCAAAACGCCATTAGCCTTGTAATGGCGAAAGTCATCTTCCAGGCAATTCAACTCTTCTGGATCAAGCTGCCTTCTGATTAACTCGGTTTTAAATATCCTAATCACTCAGAAAAGCGCCCCAATTCGTCAAGCGAAGTATTGGCAAGCAACTCATTACCTTCTGCCACTATTGCATCCAAGCGCGCGCGGGATGGACGAAAACGGCTGCGCCCTTCTGGGTATGCCTGTTCGATCATCTTAACCATGTGCTGGTAAACCTCGGCAGGCACTATATAGCCCGCAGTCCGGTTATTGGATAAAACAGCCACAGGCTCACTTTTAAAGTAGCTGGCAGGGCTTTTGCGCAGATCGGTGATGGATACGGTCTGTTCGGCATAGATTGGGCTGGTATTCATAGAACCCCCATAAAGTACATAATTTTGTACATCATAGTGTACACAAATAAACCATTCAAGTTCTGGAATTAATACAAGTACCTAAGGCCAGACCATGAAGAGGCTATTTGCCACCGCTAGCTAACAACCCCATCAGCCCCGAACGCGCCCTGCTCTTACCCAAAAGCACTCAAATTCACCCAAACCGTGAATTTATTTACCATTATTCATAATTATTTTCACCGTCCTAAAAATCAAGCGAACTTAGAGCGAACTCATCCCAAAAGTTAAGCGAACTTTGACCAAACTCATCCTAAATTTAAGCCAAAAATAGAGAAAGCATCGCTTAAAACAGGGATTTTGTTCGCTTAAATTTAAGCGAACTCCCAAAAGTCGTACTTGACGAGTTAAGCGAAACGGGATGTAAAGTCCGTATCCAGTGATAACAACTGGAAGCAAAACATGAACAACCAAATACAACCAAAAGCACTTACTGAGATTGAAGCCTCGCAATACATTTGCATGAGCCGGTCTTTTTTGGCTCAAGCACGTATGGACGGCAACCGCGATAACCGCACCCCAGCCCCACCCTTTATCAAGATCGGTCGATCAGTTCGCTACCTGCGCGAAGATTTGGATCGCTGGCTTGATGCTTTCATGAAGCTAGAACACCTCGGGCAGCATTAAGAGGCTGCCCTATGTCACTTTGGACAGATGAAGCCTTAACCATCACGGAAGGCTACGGTACTCATGAATGCCGTTTATTTCGAGCCAAGATCTTTGACGCTCACTCATTCCTTTGCCTGACTCTGGCAAAGAAGTACGTGCGCACAGCGAAAGCAAAAGACTATGTAGCAGCCAATGATGAATTACGTCGCTATAGCGAGCGATTGGTTTTAGGTGCAAGATTCCAAGGCATCTACATAGATTCACCCGATGAAGATGTTAAGCGCTTTGCCGAGCAACGTTCGCTTAATATGACCGGCTTATCCACTAGTTACTTAAAACAATTTGGCTTACGCAAAGCGGCGCTTCTGGTTCAAGTTCGCTTGAAATCATATGGGTTTGGCTTACCCATAAAAGATATTGAGCAGACAAAAGATGAGGACATACTGGCGGCTATTGCACGCGTTTCTGATTCTGCATGGTGGCGGCGAGAAATCAGAAATTTACAAGACCGAACTCTTGAAAGCCTTTTTATTGAATTAGGTCTAGTTAACCGAATAGCCGGTATCTACGCCAGCACCTTTAGCGTTACTCGCAAGTGGCAACAATGGCTACGCAATGACGCGATATTAGCTTCGCTTGAAGCCGAGAATGATTTAGGGCAGGTATTCAATTTATTGGATCTAGCCAAGCGTGGCGTCTCCAATTTGGTTAACCGCCGCAACGAGTTAATGACTCGCATAGCTGGCTTGGAAGGCTATGCAAAAGAACAAGGTCATACCGCCGTGTTCTACACCCTGACAGCACCATCCAAGTATCACGCTTACCACTCAAAACCCTGTAGGCCAAACCCCAAGTACAACAACGCCACCCCCGCCGAGACCCACGCTTATTTCAACAAGATTTGGGCGCGTATTCGTGCCGCATTCAAACACGAAGAAATTAAACCTTATGGCATTCGTGTAGTAGAACCTCACCATGACGGCACACCACATTGGCACATGCTGTTTTTCATGGTTCCCAATCAAGTTGAGCGAGCCACTCAGATTATTAAACGTTATGCGCTTACAGAAGACAGCCAAGAAGCCGGTGCAGAATTACGCCGATTAAAAGTGGAACACATAGATCCCAACAAAGGCTCCGCTATCGGATACGTTGCTAAGTACATTGCGAAAAATATCGATGGCGAGCATGTAGGCGCAGACCTTTACGGTCATGACGCTATTGATAGTGCAATTCGCATTAGAGCTTGGGCTTCTATTTGGAATATCCGCCAATTCCAGTTTATCGGCAGCCCTAGCGTAACCGTCTGGCGCGAAGCCCGCCGCTTTGCCACATCAGAAACCGCTCACGAAACTCTAGAACGTATTGGCAGCGAACAGCTAAGCGCAATTATCGACGCTTGCGATAAAGGTGACTTTAAAGCCTTTATTGAATTATCCGGCGGCGCAACTGTGCCACTAAAAGACCAGCCATTACGCGCTTTACACGTTGCAAAAGAAACCCCCAATAAATACGGCGAAGCGATTAAGAAATTAATCGGCCTGTGCTTTAAGGGAGTTGAAACGATTATGATCCCCTCCGCCAACTTCGGACAGTTCACTAACATACATTTCTTGCCTC
>NZ_BBUL01000056.1 GCF_000953825.1 Cellvibrio sp. OA-2007
TTCAGCGCGCATGGAAAACCGGCAGCGACTACTTAGATCGCGAAATAAAGGAGGGCAGAAAGCGTAGAAAAGGCATGAAGCTTTGACCAGCTAACAGTTTATTAGACGGCTTAAGCCGTATATCAGTTGGCCGGTTATCTGATCTTTGGGCATTCGTTTGCTTTTGGTAAATCCCTTATTTTTCATTGCGTTATCCATTTTTTCTAGGGATATCACAAAAACCAAATGCGGCTCATTTGGTTTGATACGGCCGGTTATCGCTTTATACGATATTTTCTCTGCAAGATAAATCCCTGTTTTTATTGACTATTACTTTAAGCATAAATTAGCGCTTATCCGATATACGGCGGTAGCCGGTTAAATCATTGTATTGGCGTATTGGAAAACTTGGTTTATGCTGTTTGTATGAACAGTAAAGGAGGTTGTGCTCATGGTAGATGATATTCCCATTCCGTTACCTGCGGAGCCGGTGAGGCTGGTCGATCGGTTTAGGTTTTTTATGCGCTCATTGAATATGAGCTATAGAACAGAAAGAGCCTATGTCCATTGGTTGTTGCGGTTTATTCGGTTTCATAATCTGCGTCATCCTGACACTATGGGTGAGGCCGAGCTAGAAGTATTTTTATCCCACCTCGCGGTCAATTTAAATTCTGCAATTAACACTCAGCGCACTGCGCTCAATGCACTAATGTTTTTTTATAACAAGTTTTGCGAGCGGCAGATTGAAGGGCTTTCCCCTGTGCGTGCTACCAAGCACCGTCGGATTCCGGTGGTGTTTTCACATGATGAAGCGTTAAGGGTTATTAACGGGTTGGAGCAACCGTACAAGCTTGCCGCGCAACTAATGTATGGTGCTGGCTTGCGCGTTAGTGAATGCCTGCGTTTACGTGTCAAAGATGTAGATTTTTCCGGGAATCAATTAATTGTGCGCGCAGGTAAGGGCGGAAAAGATCGGCGTACTATTTTGCCGGATTCTTTAGTGAAGGATCTGCGTCAACAGATAGTCTTAGTGGATAAATTGCACCAGCTAGATCTGGCAGAGGGTTTTGGCGAGGTGTATATGCCCAACCGGCTAGCACAAAAATATCCGGAGCAGGCTCGCTCGCTCACTTGGCAGTTTTTATTTCCCTCCAGTTTCCGCGCTCAAGATCCTCGCTCAGGTGTAACACGTCGACATCATTTATATGACGGAACTTTGCAGCGCAGAATCAAAGATGCCTTAAAGGCTGCGAAGATTTTCAAACAAGCCTCTTGCCATACCTTTCGCCATAGTTTTGCCACGCAACTATTGTCTGCCGGGTATGATATTCGTACAGTGCAGGAGTTGCTGGGGCATAGTGATGTAAAGACCACCGAAATTTATACTCACGTTTTAAACAAAGGTGGATTGGGCGTGCGCAGTCCTCTGGATCTTTGTTGATTAATTGAGCAGCTAAGTGATTCCTATGTTTCTAGGTGTTCGAGGGGCTTTGTGATTTGTTATGCTGGCCGCCCGACATCTTAGTTAGCTGCCCGCTTATGCGCATTCTCTATAGTCTTATTTTTTATCTTATTTTACCGGTTATTTTACTCCGGTTATTGTGGCGTTCATTAGCCGCTCCTGCCTACGCTAAGCGCTGGGCGGAGCGATTTGGCTACTTTCCTGCATTAACGACTCGTAAAAAAGTCGTCTGGCTGCACACTGTATCAGTAGGTGAATTTTTGGCGGCCCTGCCGATGATTCGCCGCTTGCAGGCTGATGAAGCCATACAGCTGGTGATTACTACGACTACGCCAACCGGTTCAGAACGCGTGCGTGCAACTTTGGGGGATTCTGTCTTTCATGTATATGCTCCCTATGATTTGCCCGATGTGCTGATGCGATTTTTACATCGCATCAAACCGTCTGTTTATTTAGTGATGGAAACCGAGCTTTGGCCTAACACATTGGCTGCCTGCGCCAAGCGCAATATTCCTACAGTATTGGTTAATGGTCGATTGTCGGAGAAGTCTGCGCGTGGTTATGCGCGTTTTGGTGCACTGACCAAACCTATGTTGCAGAACTTATCTTGCGCTGCAATACAAAACGCAACTGATGCGAGCCGTTTCATTGCTTTGGGGCTATCTGCGCAAAACGTGCGAGTTACTGGCAATATTAAATTTGATTTGAAGTTAAGTGATGATCTGCGTGAGCAGGCCATGATGTTAAAGCGTCAGTTGTCCAATGCAGGTCAGCGGTTGATTTTCATAGCGGCTAGTACTCATCAGGGCGAGGATGAAATTATTCTTGATGCATTTGCGCGAGTTCGCGCGAGCTCACCTGAATTAACGCGTGCAGTGCTCGTATTGGTTCCCCGTCATCCTGAGCGATTTGAGCGAGTAGGGCAGTTATGCGTCGCGCGCGGATTTAACACTGCTCTGCGCAGTGAGTCTGGTTGGAGTGACGAAAACGATATCTTGCTCGGCAATACTATGGGTGAGTTGCTGTTGCTGTTTGGTGCCAGCGACGTCGCATTTGTTGGCGGCAGCCTTGTGCCTAATGGGGGGCACAATTTTATCGAACCAGCCGCATGGGGTTTGCCGCTGATAAGTGGAGAATCATTATTTAATTTCGCTGAAGTATCTACTTTGTTAATAAAGGCGGATGCATTGGATGTGGTTCACAACACCGAAGCGCTGACAGCATGTTTGCATCGCTTATTACTGGATGCCAATGAGCGCGCACGCAAGGGTAAAAATGGACTGCGTGTTGCGATAGCGAATCGCGGCGCATTAGATAAAACCTTGGCAATCATTAATGCCTATATAAAATGATTGCGCTATTTTGTGTTCATAAAAAACGCCGGAAAATTCCGGCGTTTTTTATTCAGCAATTAATTACTAACCACCATTAGTAGTTGGTAATTCCCGAACTGGTACAGCTTGCCCACTTACCAATACAAATGCTGCCTGCATTTTTCAGCCGGCTATTGGTAATTTTAGCGGTGCTAGTAGAACTGTCAGTACGGAAAATACCTTCACCCATATTGGAGATCTGGCATCTATCGACAGTCACCGCAATTTTGAACGTGGTGCCGCCGTTCTGCCGCAGGAATTTGCCCATGTCATCGACTACGCAATTGGAAACATTGAGAGTGGATGCTGCATTTACTTGAATAAATTTATCTGAACCTGCAAAACCGGAAATGTTTTTTACATTCACTGTACCGGAAGATTTAATGGTCATTGCATCTTCACCGACATTGGTCCAGCGAATGTTATCAAGTGTGCCACCGTTGTATACGTGAATACCATCGGCTGCGTTATTGCCGAGGATCACATTTTTTAACGTTGCACCGTTTTCTACTCTGAATACAGGTTTTTGCGACTCGCTCTGGCTGCCATCACCTAATGCGCTGGTGGCGTTAAATACTTTACAGCCGCCATCATAAACACCACTGGTGACTTTAATGGTTGAGCTGACGCTCACTGAACCATTAGCCGTACAGGTGGCTCCCGTAATTGAACCGCTTCCACCGCCACTTCCACCGCCGCTGCTGCTAGTGCTGCTGGAGGATGATGATGTAGTGCCGCCAGAGCCTGATGCTGGGATGGAGCACTCTTTTACCGACTTGGATGGGATGGGATCTGAACCAAAGGTTGCTACAGAGCAGGAAAAACTGCCGCTAAGAATTTTATAGACAAATTTTCCTGATGCACCAAATGCAACATTAGTGGAGCCGCTAACCGAACAGGTTTGCCCGGTTTTACAAATAGTGACGTAGCCGTCAGGGCGGTTGGAGGCAGAAAATGCGCTGGCAGCGCAACCGAGTAGAGCAGTTGCAATAAAGATTTTTTTTAGCATGATTTCAATCTCGTCAGTTATTGGGATAAATGAACGGATTGACCGAATAATGGCGCCTGCTAAATTCAGGGGAGTTACAGCTTTCCAGAGAAATAAGGGCAGACTATTTATTGTTATGTTTGCTCTTGATACAGCGAAAAGCGTGGTGACTATACAGCGCCAGAGTAAATAGTAAAAATTATTGACGCGACAAAAATGGTTTTTGTGAGTTAATTGGTTACTTTTTTATGAACCAGTGCGCTTGTTGTGAAAAAAATATTCAAAAATAAAAAATGCCGGAGTATTAGTCCGGCATTTTTTTATTAGCAGTATCGATATTATTAGGTTTAGTTTTCGTATTGGCTGCGGCTTACCAGTGAGTCGTCCAGCAACCACTTATCAATTTCTTGCACATCGGCAGGCGTTAGCATGCCGGCTACTTCGCGCAATTTAATGGTGTCTATCACATAGTTATAAAGCACATCGGAGTAATTGCGACGCGCTTGATACAAATTGCGCTGCGCTAACAAAACCTCTACCAGATTGCGTGTGCCGACCTCATAACCTGACTGTGTAGCTTCCAGCGCTGACTGGTTAGACACAATCGCCTGTTTCCGCGCCTGTACGCTGGCCACATCGGTTTCAACGGTCAGGTGTAGTGCACGAGTGCTTTGAATAACATTGCGCTGAGTGCTGTTGTAAAGCTCCTGCGCTTGAGTGTACTGCGCATACGCTTGACGGCTGCGGCCAGATGTTGCCCCACCACTGTAAATGGGAATGTCTAGACGTAAATTGATGGAGCTGCCATCGGTAGTGCTATCAAAGGTTTCGCCGCGGCTAGTGCCATCGCTATCGTAGTCCGAGTAACCGAGGTTGGCGCCAAGCGTGGGTAAATGATTGGATTTATTCGCTTTGGCATTCTGCAAGGCTGCATCTGCTTGCAGTCTTGATGCTTTCAGGTTGTAGTTGTTTTTAAGTGAGAATTCGACCCATTCTGCGCGGTTTGCGGGCGCGGGGTTAACAACCGGAAATTTGACGGAGAGTGGGGCAACCTTATCTTCTGGTTTGCCTGTCAGCACTTCCAGAGCTTCATAGCTGATGCCTAAATTACCTCGCGCTTCCAAGGTCGCCGCTCTGGCGCTGTCGAAGGCCGCTTGCGCTTCATGTACTTCGGTAATTGCGGTCAAGCCTACCTCAAAACGTTGCTTGGTTTGCTCCAGTTGTTTTGCCAAGGCTTTTTCTTCGGCAACAGTGGCTTCCAGTGTGTCTATGCTGCGCAGTACATTAAAGTAGGCTTCTGCGGTGCGTACAATCAAACTTTGTTGATCAGCGCCAAATTGAGCTTCTGCTTGCTCGCTTAATTTAATACCTTGTTGATAGCCATACCAAGCAGACATATTAAAGAGTGGTTGCGATAAAGAGAGATCCCAGCCAGCTGAGTCGCTGTCAGTCTTCAGAGTGACATTGGTTAAGTTGTTGGTGGTGTCTTCATCGCTATTTGAAAATTGTGCTCGCGCATTAATTTGTGGCAGCAGACCCGAGCGGCCAATGGTTTTATTTGCCAGGCCTGCTTCATATTTTGCTTTGTCGGCCTTCAATTGGGCGTCGTTTTGAACTGCGAGCTCGTACACATCCAGCAGGCTATTAGCGCTGGCGGTAAATGGAATAAGAGCCATCAGGCTGACGAGCAGATAAGGCTTGGTCTTTTTCATAGAGGTTTCCAAAGTCCAGAGTTGAGAATTCCAGTTCGACACAAAAACAGATTAGACCTATTGCCTAGATCTGCCTTAGTGTAAGTACTAATAGGGCAAGTTGCGGGGGAGTTTAGCCGCTTGCCGCCTTGGGGTCGAGAAATGAACGAGAGTTCAGTGGTTAAAAAGGGTAAAACGCGCGGCACTTGCCGTGAAGTTACAAATGTAAGCTCAGCCATGACTTTACTTTTCTATACTCCCGAATAATGCCCAGATGCGCTGCGAACCCCCCCCCCCCCCCCCC
>NZ_BBUL01000055.1 GCF_000953825.1 Cellvibrio sp. OA-2007
TTAGAAGCTTGACGATGACCTACTCTCACATGGGGAGACCCCACACTACCATCGGCGCTAAGTCGTTTCACTTCTGAGTTCGGTATGGGATCAGGTGGTTCCAACTTGCTATGGTCGTCAAGCAATTCGTTATGAGTTCGGAGGTCTTAGGATGTGTATTACATCAGCCTCGATTGACTCAAATAGGGCGGTGGATTGTAAAGTGATTGCTGATGTTTTAACAGAGTCTTTTAGGATTTCTGTATTGGATGCTTGCGTATCGTACAAGTCCGGAGCAGATAAGGATTATCTTTCTGCATTGAATCGTAAACCGTCTAACAGTCGATTCTGTTATATGGTCAAGCCGCACGAGCAATTAGTATTGGTTAGCTCAACGCCTCGCAGCGCTTCCACACCCAACCTATCAACGTCGTAGTCTTCAACGGCTCTTTAGGGGACTTAAAGTCCCAGGGAGATCTCATCTTGAAGGAGGCTTCCCGCTTAGATGCTTTCAGCGGTTATCCCGTCCGAACGTAGCTACCGGGCAATGCCATTGGCATGACAACCCGAACACCAGAGGTTCGTTCATTCCGGTCCTCTCGTACTAGGAACAACTCTTCTCAAATCTCCAACGCCCACGGCAGATAGGGACCGAACTGTCTCACGACGTTCTAAACCCAGCTCGCGTACCACTTTAAATGGCGAACAGCCATACCCTTGGGACCGGCTTCAGCCCCAGGATGTGATGAGCCGACATCGAGGTGCCAAACACCGCCGTCGATGTGAACTCTTGGGCGGTATCAGCCTGTTATCCCCGGAGTACCTTTTATCCGTTGAGCGATGGCCCTTCCATACAGAACCACCGGATCACTAAGACCTACTTTCGTACCTGCTCGACATGTCTGTCTCGCAGTCAAGCGTGCTTTTGCCTTTACACTAACCTCATGATTTCCGACCATGATTAGCACACCTTCGTGCTCCTCCGTTACTCTTTGGGAGGAGACCGCCCCAGTCAAACTACCCACCATACACTGTCCGTAATCCCGATAAGGGACCGACGTTAGAACCTCAAACATACCAGGGTGGTATTTCAAGGACGGCTCCATCGAAACTAGCGTCTCGACTTCAAAGCCTCCCACCTATCCTACACAGATAGGTTCAAAGTTCAGTGCAAAGCTATAGTAAAGGTTCACGGGGTCTTTCCGTCTAGCCGCGGGTACACGGCATCTTAACCGCGATTTCAATTTCACTGAGTCTCGGGTGGAGACAGCGCCCCCATCATTACGCCATTCGTGCAGGTCGGAACTTACCCGACAAGGAATTTCGCTACCTTAGGACCGTTATAGTTACGGCCGCCGTTTACCGGGGCTTCGATCAAGAGCTTCGCTTGCGCTAACCCCATCAATTAACCTTCCGGCACCGGGCAGGCGTCACACCCTATACGTCCACTTACGTGTTTGCAGAGTGCTGTGTTTTTAATAAACAGTTGCAGGGGCCTGGTATCTTCGACTGCCAGTAGCTTACGGGGCAAGCCCTTCACCACCAGCAGTGCACCTTCTCCCGAAGTTACGGTGCCATTTTGCCTAGTTCCTTCACCCGAGTTCTCTCAAGCGCCTTGGTATTCTCTACCTGATCACCTGTGTCGGTTTGGAGTACGGTCTCTTTTTACCTGAAGCTTAGAGGCTTTTCTTGGAAGCATGGCATCAAGCACTTCATGTTCCGAGGAACACTCGTCATCAGTTCTCAGCCTTAGCATCCCGGATTTACCTAAGACACCAGCCTACGACCTTAAACACGGACAACCAACGCCGTGCTGCTCTAGCCTTCTCCGTCCCCCCATCGCAGTAAAAAGAGGTACAGGAATATTAACCTGTTTCCCATCGACTACGCATTTCTGCCTCGCCTTAGGGGCCGACTAACCCTGTCCCGATTAGCGTTGGACAGGAACCCTTGATCTTCCGGCGGGGGAGTTTTTCACTCCCCTTATCGTTACTCATGTCAGCATTCGCACTTCTGATACCTCCAGCATGCTTCTCAACACACCTTCGACGGCTTACAGAACGCTCCCCTACCCCACATACATAGTATGCAGCCGCAGCTTCGGTTGCTAGTTTTAGCCCCGTTACATCTTCCGCGCAGGCCGACTCGACTAGTGAGCTATTACGCTTTCTTTAAAGGGTGGCTGCTTCTAAGCCAACCTCCTAGCTGTCTAAGCCTTCCCACATCGTTTCCCACTTAACTAACATTGGGGACCTTAGCTGGCGGTCTGGGTTGTTGCCCTCTTGACAACGGACGTTAGCACCCGCTGTCTGTCTGCCATGATTGCACTCCTCGGTATTCGTAGTTTGCATGGGGTTGGTAAGTCGGGATGACCCCCTAGCCCAAACAGTGCTCTACCCCCGAGGGTGAGACATGACGCGCTACCTAAATAGCTTTCGGGGAGAACCAGATATCTCCCGGCTTGATTAGCCTTTCACCCCTATCCACACGTCATCCCCAAATTTTTCAACATTTGTGGGTTCGGTCCTCCAGTTAGTGTTACCCAACCTTCAACCTGCACATGGATAGATCGCCGGGTTTCGGGTCTATTGCCAGCGACTAGACGCCCTATTAAGACTCGCTTTCGCTACGGCTCCCCTATACGGTTAACCTTGCCACTGACAATAAGTCGCTGACCCATTATACAAAAGGTACGCAGTCACAGAACAAGTCTGCTCCTACTGCTTGTACGCACACGGTTTCAGGATCTATTTCACTCCCCTCACAGGGGTTCTTTTCGCCTTTCCCTCACGGTACTGGTTCACTATCGGTCAGTTGGGAGTATTTAGCCTTGGAGGATGGTCCCCCCATATTCAGACAAGATATCACGTGTCTCGTCCTACTCGTTTTCATGACTAAGGCATTTTCGTGTACGGGGCTATCACCCTGTATCGCGGCACTTTCCAGAGCCTTCCACTAACACCAAAGCCACTTAAGGGCTGGTCCCCTTTCGCTCGCCGCTACTAAGGGAATCTCGGTTGATTTCTTTTCCTCCGGGTACTTAGATGTTTCAGTTCCCCGGGTTCGCTTCGTACAGCTATGTATTCACTGTACGATACCTACCAAAGGTAGGTGGGTTCCCCCATTCAGAGATCTCGGGATCATAGCTTGTTTGCCAGCTCCCCCGAGCTTATCGCAGGCTCCTACGTCTTTCATCGCCTCCAACTGCCTAGGCATCCACCGTGTGCGCTTAGTCGCTTGACCATATAACACAAGCGACTGCTTTAACGATTTACAACATTGATACGCTCACGATAATAAGCGCATCGCATGAGTATGATTCGCCGGACTTTTGTGTAGAGATACACAAGACATCCATAAATCAGCAATTTATTACTTTACATTCCACCTTGTTAAAGAGCATCTGGCGTAAAAACCAGTCAGTTACGTTCTTAGCTTTATTAATTTCTCTTTTTCTTATCGTTTAACGATTCGATTGGGAGGAATGTAAAGCGAAGACAGTAATTGACTGACTTCTTCTTTAATCAATAAAAGATAATTGGTGGAGCTAAACGGGATCGAACCGTTGACCTCCTGCGTGCAAGGCAGGCGCTCTCCCAGCTGAGCTATAGCCCCTTAATCATCACACCATTAAAGGTAAGATTCTTAATTTGGCTCAATCGAGGCAAAGGGATGTGAAGTGTGCTTCAGCACATGAGCATCGCTTTAACGAAGAGTGAGGCAAATTTGGTAGGCCTGGGCAGACTCGAACTGCCGACCTCACCCTTATCAGGGGTGCGCTCTAACCAGCTGAGCTACAGGCCTATATTCTTGGTCTGTAGACACTAGTTGTCGGCCGCTTACCTTTCAAAGTAACTCGCGGCGTCTAGCGACAAGCACTAGGGGACTAGCGACTAACAAATCTTTTATTGATTCCAGTCGATCAAGCAATGCGTGTGAGCACTTACAGACGGGTTGGCAAATCGTTTAAGGAGGTGATCCAGCCCCAGGTTCCCCTAGGGCTACCTTGTTACGACTTCACCCCAGTCATGAATCACAAAGTGGTAACCGTCCCCCTTGCGGTTAGACTAGCTACTTCTTTTGCAACCCACTCCCATGGTGTGACGGGCGGTGTGTACAAGGCCCGGGAACGTATTCACCGTAACGTTCTGATTTACGATTACTAGCGATTCCGACTTCATGGAGTCGAGTTGCAGACTCCAATCCGGACTACGAACAGTTTTATGGGATTAGCTCCACCTCGCGGTTTGGCAACCCTTTGTACTGCCCATTGTAGCACGTGTGTAGCCCAGGTCGTAAGGGCCATGATGACTTGACGTCATCCCCACCTTCCTCCGGTTTGTCACCGGCAGTCTCCTTAGAGTTCCCGACATTACTCGCTGGCAACTAAGGACAAGGGTTGCGCTCGTTACGGGACTTAACCCAACATCTCACGACACGAGCTGACGACAGCCATGCAGCACCTGTCTTAGAGTTCCCGAAGGCACCAATCCATCTCTGGAAAGTTCTCTAGATGTCAAGACCTGGTAAGGTTCTTCGCGTTGCGTCGAATTAAACCACATGCTCCACCGCTTGTGCGGGCCCCCGTCAATTCATTTGAGTTTTAATCTTGCGACCGTACTCCCCAGGCGGTCTACTTAGTGCGTTAGCTGCGCCACTAAGAGCTCAAGGCTCCCAACGGCTAGTAGACATCGTTTACGGCGTGGACTACCAGGGTATCTAATCCTGTTTGCTCCCCACGCTTTCGCACCTCAGTGTCAGTATGAGTCCAGGGTGTCGCCTTCGCCACTGATGTTCCTCCAGATATCTACGCATTTCACCGCTACACCTGGAATTCCACACCCCTCTACCCTACTCTAGCTTGCCAGTTCTAACTGCAGTGCCCAGGTTGAGCCCGGGGATTTCACAGCTAGCTTAACAAACCACCTACGTGCGCTTTACGCCCAGTAATTCCGATTAACGCTTGCACCCTCCGTATTACCGCGGCTGCTGGCACGGAGTTAGCCGGTGCTTCTTCTGTGGGTAACATCAATTCACTCACGTATTAGGTGAATGACCTTTCTCCCCACTGAAAGTGCTTTACAACCCTAAGGCCTTCTTCACACACGCGGCATGGCTGGATCAGGCTTGCGCCCATTGTCCAATATTCCCCACTGCTGCCTCCCGTAGGAGTCTGGACCGTGTCTCAGTTCCAGTGTGACTGATCATCCTCTCAGACCAGTTACAGATCGTCGCCTTGGTGAGCCTTTACCTCACCAACAAGCTAATCTGACATGGGCTCATCTGATAGCGAGAGGTCCGAAGATCCCCCCCTTTCCCCCGTAGGGCGTATGCGGTATTAGCAGTCGTTTCCAACTGTTGTCCCCCACTACCAGGCAGATTCCCATGTATTACTCACCCGTCCGCCGCTGTATCCAGTAGCAAGCTACTTTCAACCGCTCGACTTGCATGTGTTAGGCCTGCCGCCAGCGTTCAATCTGAGCCATGATCAAACTCTTCAGTTTAAAATCAGGTGTCGTTCCCACCAGATAAATCCAGTTAAGAAACAACTAAAACTTTGCTCAGATGCATTAAACACAAATACATTACTGTTTGTGTGTTCACTACTTCTGATAATTTGCTTATCGCCAATCACCATCCGCAAGTGCCCACACGCATTGCTTGATCTGTCTTGTTAAAAAACCGGTTAGCGCTTCGACTCAACCGTGGGAGGCGCATTATACGCACCTTCTTACTATTCGCAAGCGTTTTCTTT
>NZ_BBUL01000054.1 GCF_000953825.1 Cellvibrio sp. OA-2007
ATCATTTAGATGGCGGCCAAACTGCGGGCTTTGTGTACCTGTGTGTGAATGGCGATTGCCGTACAGCGACTAAAGTGGGTAATCGTTACGAGCGCTCTTTCGCTCCGGTGACGACAGCCACAACCTATTCAATCGAATTTAAAATCCAGGACAATGCTATTGGCCAATGCCTGACATCTGCATCGGTTAAACCCGGCAATGCGGTCGCAAGCACACCTTGTTATTCCGGCTCAGTCCCCGTAAGTTCAGCCGCAACCTCTTCAGCACCGGCTTCAATACCAGCCTCATCTATTCCCGCCAGCTCAGCACCTGCAGCGACTAGCTCCAGCAGTGCTAATACAGACGGTGCAGGTGTATTCGGTTTGACCACCAGCGGACTGCTGTACCATTTGAACGGCGGTCAAACCGGTGGTTTTGTGTATTTGTGTTTGAATGACAATTGCCAAACAGCCACTAAAACCAATGGCCGCTATGAGCGCAATTTTGGTTCGGTCGGCGCTGCGACCAACTATAAGGTCGAGTTTAAAATTCAGGACAATGCCACTGGTCAATGCATCACCTCTGGCAACCTCATACCCGGCAGTGCATTAAGCGAAACCGCCTGTTTCAATGGCAGCGTCAGTGTCAGCTCGGCGAGCGTTTCCTCACTTGCCCCTGGCTCCAGCAGTAAGTCATCAACCCCATTGAATTCGAGCAGTAAATCATCAACACCGCTTAGCTCGAGCAGCAAGTCATCAACACCCTTGAGTTCTAGCAGCCAATCTTCAGCCGTAGCATTGCCAAGTTCCAGCAGCCAATCCTCATCCAGCTCAGCACCCGCCGCGAGCGGTGATTTCGGCTTGGTTTATGTGAGCAATACCAGCGGTATTATTCGCCATCGCGATAAACCCTTCACCGCTGCGTTTGCCAATCTGTGCTTTAACGGTGCCTGCTCTACAGCAACGCTGCGCAATGGCTACTGGGAACGCAATATCGATGGCTTGACCTTGGGCGCGGTTTACAATATCGGCACCCAAATTCAGGACAATGCTATCGGCCAGTGCGCCATTAATACCAATGTTACCTTCCAAAAAGAGGGCACTTTTGTTACCAGCGCATGCTTACCACCGGATCTTGATGCACCAACCTTACCGAGCAATTTACAAGGTGTGCAGAAAAATGGCCGCGCCGTTGCGTTGACTTGGACTGCCTCTACTGATAACCGCGGTGTTGCCCGCTATGAATTGTTCCGCAACAACACACTAGTCGCATCGCCCGCTGGCACCAGCCACAACGACTCTGGTTTGACCGAAAATAGCAGCTACCAGTATGCGATCCGTGCCTGTGATGCAGCCAATAACTGCTCAGCAAAAAGTGCGACAATCATTGTTGCAACGGGCAATTTTGCGCCCGATACCACAGCCCCTACCGTTCCAGGTAATTTCACCGGTAAAGGCAATTCGATTAATACAGTCTTGTTGAGCTGGAATGCATCAACCGATGCAGCAGGTTTGGTTGCACTCTATAACGTATTTAAAGACAACGTAAAAATTGGCAGTCCGACCACAACATCATTCACCGCTAGCGGTATGAAAGCCGGTGAGCGTCACAGCTACGCCGTACAAGCCTGTGATGATTCCGGCAATTGCTCGGCCAAAACAACCGCTATCAGCGTGGCTACTAACCCACCAGATTTTAGCAATCTGGATTTCACCACCAATTCCCATGAAGGTTATGTACACTTTGGTGGCAATGAAGTTGGCCCAGCACCGCGCGCCAATCGCCCAGATGCCTTAGCAACCCCCATCAATGGCGCCACCGCTAATCCACGTGGCTTTGCATTTGATATCACCGGCAACCAATTAACTTGGCGCTGGGGTGCAAACAATGTTCCACAAGGTACTGCGGGCGATGTTGGTTTCACCCGTACCGCAGGCGATTCCGGCCTTGAAATGCATTGCTCTGAAGATGGCAACAAGACCTTTAAAATGGCCAAGTTGGTTAATTCAACCCTGACCATTCCATGTTCGTCAGCTAATTACACTTACTTCTTCCGCTACAAACACCCGCTGGCAATGAGCAGTTTGGCCGGTACCGATTGGATTCACACGGCACTCTTCACTATCGCCACACGGGTTAACGTCAATGCCTACACCCCCTTCACCGATGGCTCTTCCAACTGGATGCGCTGGCGCCACCCGATTGCACATGACGGTTGTACCGCAGCGGTATCGGATGCATGTCATAACAACAGCTTGTTGCGCGATTTGGATCGCTACACCATTTGGGTCGATGACTCGCCCAACAATGTACAAGTTCGCCACTCGGCAAGCGGCGGTATTTTGCGGATTGAAGCAGCGCGTCATCACGCCGGCAACTCCAATGGCCAACAACAATTCACCTACAACATGGGTACTGGGTTTGGCAGTGAGTTCAGTTATGGTCAAGTCATTCAATTTGAGATCACCGCTGTAGCCGGCTCGCAGGTTTACAACGACTTCTCCTACTACACCGTCGGTTTAGGTTGGGGTAACTACGGTGACCCGCGTTTGAACCCAGCGGGCCGTGCCAGTACCACCATGATTATCGCCGGTGCACCGGGTGCGGACATCTTCAATGAACAAGAAGCTATCTTTACCCAACCACTGGTCACTGTGCACTCGGAAGGCCTGATGAATGACTTCATTGTCGGCCACCACCTGTTCCACGGTATTGACCCCAAGGTTCGTCATGGTGCACACGACCAAGTAAAAATTGGTGAGCGCAGCTGTGGTGGTTGTCACTTCCGCGATGGTCGCGGTTCTGAAGTGATTGATACACCACGCGGGAAACGTTTACCACCGCCGGTATACGGGGTAAAACTGTTGGAGTGGATGGTCGGCCGTGAAGCGGGTTTCCGTTGGGATGGCCAAGTAGGAAGCGTTGAAGATCAAATCCATAACGCGCTACTGGAAGATCATGGTGTTAGAGCAGAAGATCTACCTCCCCGCGTGCTGGAAACTCTTGTTAACTACACCGAAGTGCTGACCGTGCCTGCACGTCGCCCAGCGGTATACGACAATCCTTCAGTTGCGCGTGGCGATGTAGCATTCAATGAAATTGGTTGCGCCGGTTGCCACAAACCAGAAGCCAGAACCCGCGCTGATGCGCCTTCGCACCTGCGCAACATTAGTATCCGACCTTACACAGATATGAAAACCTGGGATTTAGGCGGCGATCAAGCTTACCGCACCCCTGCACTATGGGGCTTAAGCCACAACTTGACGCTACTGGAATCGCGTGGACGCGCAGTGCTCTTCATGCACGATGGCTCTGCCGCCAGCGTTGAAGCAGCCATTGCTGCCCACGGCGGAGCAGGCCAAACATCGCGCAGCGCCTATAACGCATTGAGCGCTGCAGATAAAAAAGCTGTCGTGGACTTTATTAAATCACTCTAAACCAGCGTTAACTTTATAAATAAAGGATAAAGATATTTTTACACTTAGGAGCAAGGATCGCGCCACTCCCTATCTCCATCATTGGCGTTTCTAGCCAATGAGTTTTGGCTGGTGAAGTCCGCTACAACACCTGTGCTGTAACGGATAAGCTAATGGCGATCCTTTTGGGTCGCCCTTTTTGCCCCACCCTCTCCTCCCGCGATCCCCTCTTTTAGTAATTGCATCAAGCTATTTTACCTAGGATAATTTGCTCCAGATAACAATCGCGTTATGATGCCGCGCAATCCTCAATCTCTTTATTCCATGGAAATATGTAATGAGTGGAAGACGCTCCCCCGAGAAAAATAAACAATCCACTATGCGCGATGTAGCGGAAATGGCCAACGTTTCGCTGATGACCGTATCGCGCGTACTCAATGAAGATGGCAAAGTCGCCGATGAAACACGCGAACGCGTCATGGCCGCAGTAGAAAAACTGAATTACAAACTCAACATTTCAGCGCGCAGCTTATCCAGCGCAAAATCTTACGAGATAGGTTTTTTTTACGATCAAAGTAAAGGCGCCTTTATTAAAGAATATTTGATCGGTACCATGCTGCGCTGCAACCAATTGGGCTACCACCTCATTCTGGAACCCTGCGACTTTTCCGATATGGATATCAACTCTCATATTAAAAAAATGGTTCGTCGCCATGCACTGGACGGCATCATAGTACCGCCCCCCCTTAGTGATAACGCCAAACTACTAGATGCATTGGATGCCGAAGGACTGCGTTATGTGCGCGTCGGCCCAGGCGCACAACTCAAACGCGCCTTTTGTGTCCACATCAATGACTATGCTGCCGCAGTACAAATGACCGAACACCTGATCAATAAAGGCCATAAAAATATTGGTTTTATTAAAGGTGATCTCTCTCAGGAAACTAGTCACCGTCGTTTCGCGGGTTATATGGATACCATGCAAAAACACAATTTGCGCGTGGCATCCAGCTGGATCGGTGAAGGTAACTTTGAATTTGAAGGTGGCATGCTTGCCGCTGAAAAAATTTTGAAAAAAACCAAAGTCAGTGCGATTTTTGCCTCCAATGATGACATGGCTGCAGGCGTAATTGCCGCTGCGCGCAAAATGCATATAGACGTACCTGAACAATTAAGTGTTGCGGGATTCGATGACACCACACTCGCTGAATCCATGTGGCCAAAACTCACCACAATCCATCAGCCCATTTATGAAATGTCGCAATCGGCAGTAGATTTATTAGTAGAATCCATTCGCTCAAATTTCGATAAAAAAATCACATCTAAAGTACAGATAGAACTTGATCATTATTTAAAAGATCGAGAGTCTATTAACGAAATTCATTAGATGCCCGATTACGGAGTGAACTGTCAATTCAACCAGGATAAAAAGTTTTCTTGCGGAAAACTGTGGGCAGCTCACGAAAGCCATCAAAAGATGATGCCTTCGCAGAAATTATTCAACCACTTGCGAAGATTTTATAAAAATATTGCGCTGCATAAAATGCAGGTGATCCGGTAGATCTTTAACGGTATTGGCAATGCTTGCAGCGATTGCTTTTAATTCCTGTTCGACGAGTTGCACATCAAAATCATCTACCACCGGATGGTAATGCTGCGGCTGAATATTGAACCCGGAAAACATCGCCAGCCAACTGTTGGTGTCAAAAAAATCGAGTTCATCTACCTGGGGTTGACCGGTGGCTTTAAAGTACTCAATGCGCGCGCTGAGTGTATCGGGAATTGCCATGTTGCGGCATTCATCCCAGAAGGCTTGGCCATGGCGCTGGTTGGCGTAATAATGCAGGATTAAAAAATCGCGCAATTTCTCCTGCCGTATACGCAAGTTGTTGTTCACCGTGTTGACCAGGGTTTGATTGAATTGATTATTAGGGAAATGATTAAGCAGCAGGGTAAGACTTGATTGGATTAAATAGATGCTGGTGGATTCGAGTGGTTCCATAAAACCACTGGCCAGACCCAAACAAAACACATTTTTATTCCACGCCTGTTTGCGCATGCCGGTGGTAAAACGAATAAATTTGGGTTC
>NZ_BBUL01000053.1 GCF_000953825.1 Cellvibrio sp. OA-2007
AGCAGCGGAAGCAGCACTAGCAGAACTGGCGGCAGTACCAGAGCCAACACCTCCACCAGAACAAAACCAATTACCTTGAGCATCTTTAAACTTATTAGGACAAGGAGAGTCCTCGGAAACAGGCAACCAATTGCCATAAGAGGCAAAAGGTTGCCAAGGAATATCACCGTCAGCAGTAACTTTTAACGAAGTAACGCAAGAAAAATACGTCTTAGAATAGGGATCACATTGACCTACGCTAGAGGATGAATTACCAGCACCACCAGCAGAACTAGAGGACGAATTAGGGGAACCAGAACCAGAGCCAGAACCAGAACCACCGCCGCCGCCGCCACCAGTAGAAGGACTACCACCACCATCACCACCGCCACCAGTTGAAGGGGAAGATCCACCACCGCCACCAGTAGAGGGAGCGCTAGCAGTAGGTGAACTAGTATTAGGGGTTGATGCGGGGGCTGATGCGGGTGTAGATGCTGGCGCAGACGAATTTTGGGAAGAGCTACCTTGCTCACTATCTGGAACGCAATCGCCGTTGTAGTCGCCTGGCACTAAACAGAATGATGATGTAGACGAAGAAGAACCGCCCTCAGACGTAGGGCAAACCATTTGACCCGTTGAGGGATCATAAACTTTTGATTGGCCGTCGGGACAATCACCACCGCCATTATCAGAACCCTCCAAAGCGCATTCAGTAACGGGACCGAGTGGAGTATCAACAGACGTTAAAACATAAGGCGACGGACAGGTGCAATTGACAGAGCATTCCATTACATCACCATAGGGATTAGAGGAGTCTGGCAAACACTTTCCTTTGGAAACAGCTACGCCGCCATTATTTTGGGCGCACGCTGTAATTTCTTGACCAAGCAAATAGGAATAGGCTTGAGGCCAACCACAATTGGACATTTCTGTAACAATTTGACAATTAGGTTTTGGTGCCTGAGAGAAGGAAGGAAAAGAAAGAAATATAAAAAATAAAATAAATAAATAACGCATAGCAATCATCCAAAAAAAATGCCGCCCATTAAGAGCGGCACTAATTAGCCTTGACTGCCAACGGCTACGCCAACAATAAAACAAATGACGGCTAAGGCAGCAAAAATAAGCCCCGCCAATTACACTTTTTTCAGCAAGGAAACCACCAAACCAACACCAACGATAATAGCAACGATTTGAATCATGCCGGTTGATGTTAATTCTACTGAGTTCTCAGCAGCGGTTTGAGCAGCGGTGATCGCGGTATCGTCGATTGCATGAGCGGCAGAAGCAGCGAGAGCAGCAACAGCAACACCGAATTTAACACCGCGAGAACGAAGCAAAGAGAAATTAGATTTCATAAAAAAATACCTTTTCAAAAAGTTAAAAGAAATATTCCACCACAGAATTCTAAGAACGGCGCAGCCGGTTAATCACCATACCAACACCAAAACCAACGATAAAAAGAGTAAGAGAAAAAATAACAATTCCCGATATTTTAACGGGATCAAATTCATTAAGTGCAACCAACTGGGAATAAATCGCGGTGCTATCAGATGGTTGTACATAAGGAACTATTTCCCAGCCTGAATCACAAGCTAAGACGTTATTGATAGAAGTTGGTCCGGCTTTAGCTGGAATTAAATTACCTGCGCAAGTAATGATATTAGACATAAAATTATTTCAAATTAGGGTTAATAACGACATCGCCAAGCTCAACATATTGAGAATGACTTTTAAAAAAAACAGAAAGGTTATAAGTATCAATAACGCATGAAATAGCCATAACCAATAAGCAAAAACAAACAAAAAAATAAAAAAGATTTTCTTTCATAAATCACCTAGAAGACGAATAGTTCAAAACTAAACAACAAAATATTATAGAAATGAGGCAAAACCAAAAAAAAGGATCACAAAAAACATCCATAAATCACCTATTAGGCGCTCCCCTGCCCCTCCCGTGGTGGAGGAAATTCGGGGCAAAGGAGCTTAAGACGTTAAACGGGATTAGCGTTAGTTTGTGATTGCGCTCTTGGTTTGGATGAAGGCAGAGCAGCGTAGAAACCAACGCAAACACTCTTAGGTGCTTGACCCAATTTTTTTGATGGAATGAATTCCATTTCCATTGTGATTGGCTGGCCAATAAGTGATTTTGCTTTTTCGTAGTGTTCAGCGTAGTTCTCTACATTGAACGTCATCACGGTGTCGCCATGAGCCATAGTGTCAGACTCAGGGAACGGAACAGCGCAATGCAATTCAACGCGATCAGTTGCCCAAGCTTGACCATTTTCCAACTGGCCAGAACCTTTTTTACCAACTACGCCAATCAAGTTTGCAGTTTGTGTATATTTCATATTAATTTGCTCCAATAGCAAGGTTAATTTGATCCCATGATGAGATCGGTTGATCAAGAACAATTTGGCGACGACGAAGCGGAACCACGTTTATGGGTTGTAAATCCGCAGCGACCAGACCAATAGTCCTCAAATACTTTACGTGCTTATAAAAAGTGGGCTTGGGATATGAATCCTTAGCAATCGGATACCCATTCATACGAATCTGGGTGTAACACTGGTAAGCAGCACGCGCCCTACCCTCTGTAGGGATTTGCCCCTCACCTTTGCCCACATTAGCGAGCAACTTATCTAAAACGTTGCACATATCGACCACCTCTACAGTGGATATGAATTTAGAAAAATAATCTGAATGATGCTTTAGTAAAAACTCAGGAGAGAACTGATACCAATTCAAACCGGTGCTTTCGCGTATCCGGTGAATTAAACCTCTGCACATTGAGTATTCGAGACGCAACAATCGATCAGCTTTTGCTAGTTCTTCAGGTGTGACACGTGCATTATTTTTTGCAACTAATTCGCGGAGCTGAACACCTTTTAAATAGGCTTTGCCCTTATGCAATGAAGAACCTTTCCCCCAAACTACTGCCGTATCGTAAGTGCTGGTTTTTTGTCTACCGCACTTCAACGGCTTTAAATAATCTATTGCCTGTTGTGCTTGAGCTTGTGAACCCATATCGAAATTTTGATTTATATCGATACGAGAGCAAGACCACATAGGCAAGTTTTTTGGAATAAAAATAGAGTGATGTTTAGCAACAAAATCAATCATATTTTTTGCGCACTCTTGAATATCCAAAGAACCAAAAACATTATGCGCAGAGACGACACGCGCTGGACTTCCTTGTATTTGCAAACGAGAACCGAAGTTCACAGTGACGTTGTGATCATCGGACTTAATATTTTCTCTTACAGCAGTTTCCCAGCGAACCTCACCGGTTAAGCCATTAATGCGCTGAACTCGATCAGCATTTTTCAAAACGCGATGCATTGAATCGCGATCCAATAAGCTGGCATCTAGCCAAAGTGTGAGCCAGTCAATCATTCCTACTTGTTGCATAAGCACCGCCAAGGCCTGCGACTATTTCCACAGGTGCAGCGATTAACACGAGCAGCGGAACGGACACCAGATTTACGAAGCTGATCAACAAATTGGGAATCCGGAACGACAAGCGATTCGGATGAAGGTGTAAAAAGACTGGCACCAGTCAAATCAAAAACATGAGTGGAACCAGTAAGGGGATCGAAAACTTCAAACGCAGAATTGGAACTAACAGAACGAAACGGGCGACTAGGAATAACAGTAATTTGAGAGCGAAAGAGGCGGACATGAGAATCGAAAGCACCCGCTCTGATATCGCGCTGGTCATCCAAAGAGATGTAGTGAACATCGGGGGATGAAGGCTCAGTAAAGGGCTGGTTGTATCTGCTTAGGCGTATTTCCATCACAAACCTGCATTTATGCATAAATTATATGTGCAGAGGATACATAAAATTACATAAATCACAACTAATAAATGTAGAAATGCAGAAAAAATATATAATATTTCAATAAGTAATTATTTCTTTATATGAGGAACGACTATGGCTACCAAGCCGCACACGCTGGCAGTAAGGGCTGAAAGATGGGAATCGATAGAGAAAAAAGCATGGAAAATGAGCAATGCAGCCGGAAAGATCATAAAGCCAACAGATATCGCAGACGCACTGCTATGGAAAAACCTAGAAGGGCTAACGATTGAGGACATAGAAAACGCAAAGAAAACACGATAAGGGCAAGGAAACATGAAGAAAGCTGAATACAAAATCATAGTAAGCGACAAGGGCTTCGATGACTTTGAGGCAAAAGTAAGTGAAAAACTAAACGAAGGATGGAAGCCCATAGGCGGAATATCCTTCAACCACAGCTACCCTCACCAAGCAATGGCAAGGGTGGTGGATGTGAAAAGAAAGAATGAAATAGCAACACCCCCGCAAAAAGCTAGCGACAAGAAGCGATCGCTAACAGCAAACGAGGCGATGAAGCGCCTAGACGATTTAACCTAGCAATAAATGGGTTTTTATCCCACGGGAGACTTTGTAACGGTGTCACTAGGCACCGTTACGGGCTGGCGCCCGCTTTCGTGCTCGTTCCTGCGCGCGGCGCTGGCGCCATTAGCCCTTATTCCGCGTTGGAACGGTGCCAAACGCAAACCTAAGGGGATAAATCCCCTTGGCCGACATAACGCCCCTGTGTGGTCGCTGGAGGCTCCCTTCAGGGGTTCCCTTCGGCTAAGTCGGTGGCTGTGGCCATTTGCTGAGGAAGATGGTCAGGCACTGATAGCTCGCGATCGGGTTAATCAGTGGGAAGGTGTGAAAGCCGGTGCGGTGAAATGGCACCGGAGGGGCTGGAAGCATTCCCCGGGAGAGCACATACGATTTTATGTTACCTCCGGAGAGGGTTTATTCAATGCCTGGCAAGGCACATACATTTTTATGTGCTGCACCTGGCTAAACATCTTCGATATCCACTTGGTCAGGAACGGCACCGGCAAAACATTTGAACGCCGACGGCTTCATCATTTGCGAATAGATAAATAACTTCGCGTCATTCGAATTTTTAATCTCACCTTGATAAATTTTTTTGCGAAAAAATTCACGCAACCTTTCATCTGGCTTTTTTGCAAACTTGCCAAAAGCCGCGAGCAAATCATCATCAATAGAAATACATACGCGCTTGCCGTAATAACCAATTTTTGAATCGATACGCATAAAAAAAGCCCCTGATAAATTGATATCAAGAGCTTACATAAAATCGTATGTGTTTGTCCAGGCTAAACGCTAAATGCGCATAACACGGATTATGTGTAAATTCTCGCCGCGAGCTAATCGCTATTATCGCGGCTTCGAATTCGCCTACGGCGCCCTGCGGGTAACATAATGGCCGGACTTAATTATGCGCAATTAGC
>NZ_BBUL01000052.1 GCF_000953825.1 Cellvibrio sp. OA-2007
CGTCACAGCGCTATTGGCTTTATTAGCCCAGAGCGCTTTGAGGCAAGAAATGTATGTTAGTGAACTGTCCGAAGTTGGCGGAGGGGATCAGTTTGCCGCTATTGTTGTAGGCGTACCCCTAGGTATTCTGGTGGGGCATTTGTCATCCTGGCGAACTGCATTTACTTGTTTAAGCATTCTCTCCGTAGCGCTGTTCATATTCATTCTTGTGGGCGTTGAATATGTTAAAAGTAAAAAGGCACAAACAACTGGCTACCTGAATTCGCTGGCAGGTTATTTTAAATTCCTGGGCAATTCACACCTTACAAAAATTACAGCGTTGTTTTTCAGTTTTCAATTTGTTATTACTGCATTCGCCACTTTTTCTCCGCTTTGGATTATCAACCATGGCTATGATTTATTAACACTCACAATAATTTACGGCGTAACCGGCTTTATTTCTGTTTTTGTTTCGATGAAGTCAGGGTATTGGGTTAAGCAGCTGGGCATCACCAAGACATTCCTGATAAGTAACATATTGGTAATGCTGACATTGGCCTTTATTGTCAGCATTGCATTTAATATTTATGTTGTTGCAACACTGATGGCAGTTTATTTAAGCTGCATCTCCCTCCGAATGGGACCATTGCAAGCTTTATCCGTAGCCTCGGTTGACGCAATGGAACGAGGCAGATTCAGCTCGTTCAATAGTTTTGCAATGCAGATCGGCTCTTCGCTTGGCGTCGCGTTATTTTCGATAATGGTTGCAAATCAACAACAAGCAACAGGATTAAGTTTCAATACTGGTGTGTATTTTCTTGTCGGCGTTACCGCACTATCTACGCTAATTGCACTATTCGTTAAATCGCCCACCCCTAAAGCAGCCTAGACCAGAGCACGCCGCAAGGCCTGCACATACATTCGGCGCTAAAGATAAAAATATCTCAAGGAATTTAAGATGTATTGTCGATTAACTAATAACAGTGATTTGATTGCTTGCTTTAAAGGCGATGAGCTATCGCTGGGCAATTTTTATGTCATCTATCAGAAACACGAACATCAAATAGTTGCCTTACTGCCCCTGCGTATTTATCAATTCCATCATGATCTGAATGCGCTTGACCTCTATCAGAGAGTAAACAACACCGATTATTCACGAGAATTTGTTGTGTTGGACAACGAAAGCCCTATTGCATACCTTAACTCTGAATTAAATAATTTCGCAGCAAAAATTCAAAGCTACGACACTCCGTTTTTCAGAGGTGGGTTAATTGGTGCTGCATCCTTCGAAGGACTAAGCCAACTGCTCGATATTGAGATAACGGATGCAGCAGTCCCACCACTAGTTTTTGGTATGTTTGATACTTATCTAATTAAAAACGTGATAACCAATGAAGTGCATATTGTTAATGCTGATTGCAATCATGAAAAAATATCCGGTTTCCTGGAAAGGCTGAAAAAAAACAACCATCACAATGAATTCTTTGCGGATAACGTACTAACGCCCTTCTCTGAGTTTCATCGCAATGCCAGTGAAGACAGTCACGGAAAGGAAACTTTCTATAAACGCGTTGAAATCATTAAGGAAAATTTACGCAAGGGCAATAGCTTCCAGACAGTTTTAAGCCACAAATATCATCGCATCCAAAAAAGTTCCCCATTTGACACGTTCAGCAAGCTCTACCGGCATCACAGCACTTACAAATTTATCGCTAAATTTTTTGATATCTATATCGCCGGGATATCACCGGAAAATTTGTTTGTATTGGATCAGCAGGGCGTGGTGCGCATGACTCCCTTGGCTGGGACCCGTGCGCTTACGGATGATCCCGTCGCCAACAAGGCCTATGAGGAAGACTTGTTAAGCTGCGAAAAAGAAAACGCTGAGCATACTATGCTGGTCGACCTGGCCAGAAATGATTTGGGCATGGCATGTGAAGATGGCAGCGTTGTAGTGGAACGTTATCGCTATATTGAATACTGCAAAGATGTAATGCACCTAGCAACAGACATCACTGGAAAGCTCGCCAGGGATAAAACGGCACTGGATCTCATGCGCGCTGCCTCTCCTGCGGGCACTATGTCCGGCGCGCCAAAAATTCGCAGCATTAATATCATCCAGGAAGTTGAGGATGGCGCACGGGGGTTTTACAGCGGGAATATAGGTTTTGTGAACTTTGACGGCAGCGCAGATTTCTCCATCATCATCCGAAGCGTCACTTTTGCGGACAACCGGGTACACCTTAGAGCGGGTGCAGGTATTGTACTCGATTCAGTTGCAGAAGATGAATATGAAGAATGTTTGCGAAAAATGTACTCATGTGGCAAGGAGATAGCATGAAAAATATTTTAATTATCGATAATTATGACTCGTTTGTTTACAACGTACCCCAAGTGATTAGCCGATACGAAAAAGCGAAATTTACCGTAATCCGTAATGACCTACTCGCGGAGAAACATTTTTCACTGGACAATTTCACTCATGTCATTTTGTCCCCCGGCCCAGGCAACCCGACCAATTCAGATGACTTCGGCCGATGCCTTGATGTCATTGATTATTATGTTGGACGCCGGCCGATTCTAGGCATTTGCCTCGGGCATCAAGGCATTGCCGCATATTACGGTGCAAACATCACCACTGCGCAGGAAATTATGCACGGACGCACATCCGAAATAAAACTGATAGGTAACTGCCCGCTCTTTAATGAAATCGAATCCCCCATTGTGATGCGCTATCACTCTCTCGTGGTAGAACCGGGAACATTACCCGAGCGCTTTCAGGTTACCGCAGTAACCAATAATGAAAAGCAAGAAATAATGGCATTTAACCGGAATTATGTAGCAGCCGCACAAGTTTTTTCCTAGCCTAACCCCTATTGTTTCCTCACTAACCACACGAGGAAATTAAGATGGCCGAGTCACACGTAGTATCAGGTTTGCTGTCAAAGCGCGAAGAAATTGCAGGGCAAATCACCACAATTCAAGCTGAAATTGGACGACTGCAAGGTGCGCTAACGCATTTGGATAATACCATTAAGCTGTTTTCGCCGCAGTATGATTTACGAACCATCAAAGGCAAGCGAACCTACACGAAAAGTAAGAATTTTGAGCGAGGTGAGGCTCAGCGCATGACGCTGAATGTATTGCGGGAATTAAAAAAGCCATTGTGCAGCCGTGAAATTGTTGATGAGTTGCTTGAACGTAAAAATATTGAATCGACCACGGCGAATATTGTTAATCTACAAAAAAATATTTTGACGATCTTACACAGTTTGAAAAAACGAAATATCGTTATTCAAGTGGATAACGTAGGTGGTTCGTTAAAATGGAAAATTGCTTAAGCCGCCAAACGCTCAGCTTGACGCTTATTACCCTGCCAATATCCGCACCAGTCATGGTGCGTTTTTGTTTGTACGCACTTGGTTAAGATATCGGTAAATATTTTACCATTCGGCCAGCGGCGAGTATCTTCACGATAAGCTGCTTCATTCGCATAATTGGCTAAATATTCAATGCCGAATTTATGCGTTTGGCCATACTGCATTCTGCGAAAACGCGCAAAATAACTTTCAGCCATGTTGTTGCTCACCCCATCATCGGTTGAATATTCGGTTTGATGGTTAACGCGCTTGGTATCGTATTTTGCATGGAGTGGATCATACGCAGGGCTTTCATCCGCACAAATAGTTGAGCCTTGCACTACAACACGATCAGCCAACTTAATCACATCCGCTTGATTCTCAGATTTCACCACAAACGTAATGGTTTTGGTTGCGCCTATGGTGGCATCGTTGGAATTGTTTTGGCTTTGCAGTGCCGCAGGTAGCGCACGTTGACGAAACACCAATACGCAACGCTTGGTAGGTTTTTGGTGTATTGCTAAACGTCTATCAATACGATCTGCTTTTTTATTCTTGGGGCGAATGTGGCCGTTTACATAAGCACCATCAATATGAACTTCGCCCGACAATTGCGCCATGTCGCGCTGTTCCATCAATGACTCACGGATTTTATGCGCAAGAACAAATGCGGTTTTGTACTGCACACCTAAATCGCGGCCAAGTTGTAATGCAGAAATGCCTTTAACGGCGTTGGTGTAAATCGCAATAGCCGCAAGATAAATGCGCAAGGGTAATTTGTGAAACGCAAACACGGTGCCGCTGGTGACTGAAAACGTATGGTTGCAATCTTTACAGCGCCATTGGCGGCGAACACGAATGAAGTAATGCTTATTCAACACGCCACACAAGGGGCAAGCCACGTTATCGCCTTTGCCCCAGCGTACTTCCTTGAAGGTTTCAAAGGCTTGTTGTTCGGTTAGCTCAAATACTTGGCGCACTGACAAGGTACGGGCTTTGGCAGAAAGGAGGAAGTGTTGTTTGTTGCTCATGAAATATCACCAAATGTGTCATTTATGAGATAATTATAGCAAATAAAACAACAAAATCAAGATTTATATATCATATTTGACACAAATAAATCAGTAAACATATACTGGCGCAACTAAATTGCATCTTTAGGGGCGTGTATGAATGATGAAGAATGGAAGGTCTACGCAAAAAACTTATTAAAAGCTGAGCTCACCCGTCATGGTGTGAGTTATGAAACGCTTGTTGATAAGTTAAATGCGATGGGTATAGACGAAACTTATCACAGTGTTAATAACAAAATTAATCGAGGCACTTTTAATTTTGTGTTTGTGTTGCAGTGTTTAAAAGCGGTTGGCGCAAATGATTTTCGCTTGTAGAAAATCCAACTAAAAAACAAAAACTTGACAAATTAATAATGGAAATATGATGACTACCAAGCCAAGCCAAGCCAAGCCAAGCCAAGCCAAGCCAAGCCAAGCCAAGCCAAGCCAAGCCAAGCCAAGC
>NZ_BBUL01000051.1 GCF_000953825.1 Cellvibrio sp. OA-2007
CACACGCGAGTCAAGGCTGCAGTCAATGTGGTTTTACCATGGTCAACGTGACCAATGGTGCCCACGTTGACGTGGGGCTTGTTACGTTCAAACTTTTCCTTCGCCATTGCGAGCGCCTCCTCAGACGTAAATACAATCACACAGATAAAAAAGCTGCGAGAGACCACCCCTCGCAGCAGATATGGAGCTCATAAGCAGATTCGAACTGCTGACCTCACCCTTACCAAGGGTGTGCTCTACCAACTGAGCTATATGAGCCAAAACATCATAAAGTTTGGAGCGGGTAGCGGGAATCGAACCCGCGCCATCAGCTTGGAAGGCTGAGGTTCTACCATTGAACCATACCCGCTTAAATCAGATATTGGCTATTAGCTCACAGGCATTCGCCTATATAAAATGGTGCAGGGGGATGGATTCGAACCATCGAAGCTTACGCGTCAGATTTACAGTCTGATCCCTTTGGCCGCTCGGGAACCCCTGCCGAAAACCGCCGGCATTTTCCGGCCCACGTTGCTGACTGTCAATCTATTTTTTTAACAAATTCACAGAGTTACAACACAACAACAATCAAAGTTGGAGCTGGCGAGAGGAATCGAACCCCCGACCGGCTGATTACAAGTCAGCTGCTCTACCTACTGAGCTACGCCAGCTTTTTGACCACTGCTGTTTGTGGAGGCAGAATTTTAGTGAAACATTTACTGGGAAGCAACACCTAAACAGAAATTTTGTCGCTTTTCTAAGTTAGATTCTTGCATCAACAATCCTGACCACACCGTTTCGTCTATTTTTTCAGCAAAACCAGCATCAATTACAACCCATGTTTCTTGGATCATTTTGGGCAGCATCTTTATATAAACCTCATATCCCTGCTGCTTAATTTCCGCAGAGCGCGCCTCCGCCTCGCCATAATCCGCAAACCGTCCGAAGGAAATACCGTTGGTCAACTCGCCCTTGGTAATAACATAGCTCTCAATATTTTTTTTCTGCAGCTCATAAAGGCGACGCAACGCTTCTTTTTCAGAAACCTCCGGCTTTAAAAACACCCAATATATTTCCCCCTCCTTAATTTCGATAGGGATAATATGTGCGGGAGCCCCTAAGGCAACCAAGCGCTCTACAGCATATTCCGCCTGGAGCAATTGTCCGTAAGGACCGATCATGGTGCAAAGCTCAGCTCCCGACGACGAATCACTAGCAACCGCCCCCTCAATCACCCTCGTTTCCTTTACTCTTGCTCGCGCGCCCTTGGGATCCACAACCTCACTCAAAAGCTGCAATCCTTCCCCAGCAGAACCCCTGGCCGCCCCCACTTGAACACCGGCCACAACCTCTTTTTCGACCATAAAAAAATAGTGATACCCAAAAAATGCAATATTACCCACAATCAACAATATAAAAATTGCCCGCATTCGTCACTCCAACTATTGGGTCAAATCCAAGACTCCAGCCAAGCCATCTAACACAAGATCAGGAATCAGCCGGGCCTGCGGATAAAAAGGTAGCAATTTACTAGCGTCGCCACCTGTAAATATAAGCTCACATTTACTCTCCCGATTGATCTTGCTTAGGTGCTGCACCCCATTATCAATCAGGCCTTTCAGCATGGCTGCACACGCTGAATATACAGCACCGGATGTCGATGCTGCTGGCGTTAAGCCTAGCATGGAAGGCATAGGATCTAATTTTATCTGGCGCGCACCATGTTCAAGAGAATTAAGCATCAGACTCAAACCGGGCGCTATAAATCCTCCTTGATGCACGCCATCCGAAGCAATCAAATCGACAGTCACAGCAGTACCGCAGGACACCACTAGGCATGCGCCGCCTATCGCACGATAAGCAGCCACAATTCCCAACCAGCGATCGACACCCAGCATCTGCGGCTGACGATAGCCATTGCGCACAGCACCACATGCAATACTGCTGCGTGCGAACATTGGCTGAAGCCCAAAATGCTCAACACACCAATTTGCAATCCTCTGCTCCAAGATCTCCCCAACCACACTGGCCACACATGCTGTGTTTATCACGCTGCGATAGAGGTTTATTTCATCGAGTAATAAATCTAGCGGCTCCTCTATACCCAAAGCTCCACGAGCAACGACCGCAGACTGGCTTCGAACCCGCCATTTCAACCTGGTATTGCCCATGTCGATTTCAAGAATCATCAGCACGCCTCAGAGATATCTCGCCCCCATGAAACAGCTCTCTACCCTGCTCAGTATCCAATATCAGCGCTCCCGCTTGACTGACACCAACACACACACCCGAGCAAATAAGATTGCCATTACTCAGTTCAACCACCTGTCCGGCATGCATATTAAATGATTGCCATTCCGCACAATAAGCTGCAAACCCCTTACGCTCATACTCACCAAGCACTTCTACCAATTCATCAACCAATGCGGCCACCAACTGATTGCGTGACACCAGCGGAAGCTCTTGCTGTGCCAGAATACTGTGTAAATCTATCCAGGGCTGTGCAATCTCCTTCCCCTCACCAATGCCCATGTTGACATTGATTCCCACACCTACAACTACCTGACAATAACCAGCAGGATCACCCGTTATTTCAATTAACACACCCGCAAGCTTTCTATCTTCATAGAGCACATCGTTGGGCCATTTCAATTTCAACCCGACAATACCATAACCCTGCAAAACACGTACGATCACCAATCCAACCGCCAAGCTGAGCCCTTCAAGAACCGCGACTCCTCCCTCAAAACCCCATCCAACAGAGCAATAAATATTTTGCGCGAATGGGCTAACCCAAGTGCGCCCACGACGTCCGCGCCCGGAACTTTGCGCTTCAGCCAGACACACTTGCTGAGCGGGATTTGCATGGCGCATGAGAAAAGCATTTGTTGAGTCAATCTCAAAAAACAGATGGAAATTAAGCGGTAGAGCTGTGTGTAAAAAAGCATTTATTTTTTTAATGTCAAATAAGTCCAACCCTCCCTCTATGCAGTAACCTCGCCCTTTAATTGAAACCAGCTTAATCCCCAGCACTTCCAGTTTTTGCAAATGTTTCCAAACAGCAGCTCGGCTAACACCTAATAAGACCCCAAGCTCCTCTCCTGAATGAAATTGACCATCGGAAAGCAGATCAAGAATCTGCCGCTGTGGCGTCACGTCAGAACCAATCATCTCAGTCATTATGAAGCCCTCTCAGGTAGGATCGAGGAAAACGCGGCCCCAGACTGGTGAGCACCTCATATCCCAAGGAGCTATTTTTTTTACTCAGATAATCTAACGATAGAGAAGAATTGATAACCTCAATTTCTTGCTCAAGCAAGGATTCGATTCGCACGTCAAGACCTGACACATCAAAAATTGTGGAGTCCATTGACATACGACCAATTGCTTTCACTAATTGACCACTTAAGTAACCTGCAGGCTGAGCCCCTAAAGTACGATGCAAGCCATCAGCATACCCCCCTGAAACAACAGCAACACGAGCCCCCGCTGATAAAACCGCAGTGCTGCTGTAACCAATTACAGCAGCAGCATCAAGCTCACGCACCTGCGTTATCGGTAACGATAAGCGCACCACTGGCTCCATAGGATTACCTATATGCGGGGTAGGGTTAATCCCATAGAGCGCAGCACCTGGACGCAATAAATCAAAGTGCCATTTATCTCCTAAAAAAACACCGGAAGAATTTGCGAGACTAAATCGAAGACCGGGCAGCAAGGGATGGATCAAATTAACGCAATTTATGAAACGATTAAGTTGCTGTTGATTGAGAGGGTGTTCGTGAGCATCAGCGCAGGCAAGATGGCTCATCAATAAAACAGGGTTGATTGCGCGCAGTAAATCCATATCGGCACATAGTGACTCGAACTCGTATATATCAAGCCCAAAACGCGTCATCCCCGTATTCACTTTAATCGCCGAAATCGCACTGGTTCCGAGCCTGATATTGGCCTTCGCCCAAGCAGTTACTGACGAAGATGAGCAAAGAACAGGAATTAGGTTAGAGTCAATGTATAGAAGTTCATCACCCGAGTGAATGCCACCCAATACATAAATAACTGCATCTGCAGGCAGAAAGGATCGGGCAGCAAGCGCCTCATCTAGAGAAGCCAAAAAAAACTCGCGGCACCCAACAGCATAAAGAGCATTACCAACCTTGCTTGCACCCAAGCCATAGGCATTAGCTTTAATAACACCCGCTACAGCAGCATTAGCGCCAATAGCTTTTAATTTGAGCCAATTAGACTGTATGGCAGCAAGATCAATAGTCAGCACAGCACTAAATCCAGTGAATTAATGGCGAAAAAGGGAGCCATATAAGCAGAGCGGCACCACAAAATCCATCTTTTTAGTCGCCGAAATAAAGAGTTAAAAAATAAACCCAAGTTAAAAGCAATAAATTTTCGAAAAGCGAAAATAAAAAAACGCCCTGCAGATAATTCTACAGGGCGTTTTTAGTATTAGAAGCTTGACGATGACCTACTCTCACATGGGGAGACCCCACACTACCA
>NZ_BBUL01000050.1 GCF_000953825.1 Cellvibrio sp. OA-2007
ATCATTTAGATGGCGGCCAAACTGCGGGCTTTGTGTACCTGTGTGTGAATGGCGATTGCCGTACAGCGACTAAAGTGGGTAATCGTTACGAGCGCAGCTATGCACCAGTAAATGTCAGCATGAGTTATGCGATTGAATTCAAAGTGCAGGACAATACCATGGGTCAATGCTTGACATCAGCCAATGTCAAACCCGGTCAGGCCGTTTCAACACCTTGCTATTTAGGCTCAGTGGCGACCACCAGCAGCACTGCACCCAGCTCAACCGCCATGAGCTCCACTGCCACCAGCTCCATGCCCGCCAGTAAAGCGGCCAGTTCAAAAGCGAGCAGTGCAACAACCAGTACCGCACTCACTTGTCAAAGCGATACAAATCCATCCCATGTAGTTTCTGGTCGCCGTGGAGAATTCACTCAAAGTTGGTGCGATACAGTCTGTGTGACCATGATTGGAAATGATACGGGCTGCTTAAATAAAGACGGTATTTTTGTCAGCAACGCTAGCATTTGTAGTGACCCAGCAAACGCCAAAGAAGCCATGCTGGATATTGAATACAACTTGGGGATCGATATTGACGATGCATTTGTTGCTGCTTCAGGCTACCAAGGTGCCGTTCCTTCACTCAATCCACGGATGAAAACCGAAGATGTACGTAAATATTTTGTCGCACTACTTGGGCAAGACAGAGGCTCTTCATTAACAGATGCCTTGAATACCAATGGTGATGCCTGGATTGATCGCAATGAGGCCAGTCAAGCAAAAGGCTCTGACCCACGTCAATTACTCACCACCGGTTTTGGTTGTGGCTTATCAACCGATGACATAATGGCATACCTCGGTTTGTACATGGGCGATGGTGCCATTGATAAATACGCGGGCGATTTGGACGCTTCAGTAAAAGCATCCATGCTTACATTTACTCGCAGCTGGCAGCCAGGCGTTAGCGCACAAGCCTGTGAATATCGCGGCGGTTGCGGCAATACTCAAAGCAGCGCCAAAAGCTCAGCGGCTTCATCTAGCAACCTAAACTCATCCAAAGCAGCAATCAGCTCTGCAGCAGCGAGCAGTGCGGCGCCCAGCAATAACTGCCCAGTTAGCCACCCGTTCTGGGCAGCCTCTTGCCAACGCTGTTTTGTCGATGCCAGCCAAGCTGCATCGGCGTCTTGTCATTAAGTAATTGCTTTGCTTGCCTGCTTGATGTATTCAGGCAGGCAATTTAATTTGCGTGATAACAACATGAAAAACAATCGGCTTTTTCTCGCTTTTACAATCGGAAGCGTGTTTATTTACAGCATGATGTTATTAATCGGCGTGCAACCGGGCGATTCAGTGCTCTACTCATCACCTGCATTTACCCATGATTCGCCTCTTAGCGAGGCAGAAAAAACAACCGCCCGCGACGACGATGGAAAGCTTGATAACAACGTCATATCCACATCAGTCTATAACCACAAACCAGAATTAATCTTCGCACCAACGGAAATAACCACGCCATCAAAAAACATGGAGAGCACCGAAACTTATAAAATAAAATCTGATTTTTTTGATCGAAAAATAAATAACATAGGCAGGGACGAGCAGGGAAATTACGTTGTAACCATTGCAACTGATAGCAAAGAAGAAAGCCTTATTCAGTCGACCTCACCTATTTATTACCCTACTGAAACAGACTTAAATTATGGCGTAAAAGGATGTGTACTAGGTGGCTATTACATAGAATTAAGCCATCACATTGTATTAATCACAAAGAGCAATGCAAAACAAACACAACACGTTTATCGCTGCGACTACAATAGCGAAACCAATACCTACATATTGAGTGACTTATAAAAACCACCTGCTTATTGAAAATATTTAACAACCGGCTTTACGATAGGATCAAATACCCGCTCATAAATATCTTCGGCATCAAGCGGATAATAAATCCAATTCACCTGATAGCGTGCAGCCCCGCGCAGATAAAACAAATGTAGCATTTTAAAATCAATTAATTGTGCAATAGTCGCCACGGTATCAGGGCAATCAATTACTCCCATCTCTGCCGGAACAACGGCTAACAAATCGGCAAGCTGTGCATCCTCTTGACGTAAATCATTTAATACTTGCAGCATAACCATATCCAACAAATCCCCCTCCCCCATGCTCCAATCAGGCTGTGGCGCCTCTAAATGAGCCAATGTTGCCAGTGAAAAAGCTTCATCGGGGTCAACCCCCAAATCACGGAGTAACTGTTCAATATTGGCGGTGGGAAAACGAGGTGATTGAATTAACTGCTTATAGAGCTGTTGCGCTGATTCACCCTGAGCAGCCGCTAAACGTTTGGCGAAATAAGCCAACAAAAGTTCCGCGCGCTGGGATTTATACTGTTGCGGATGGATATTCTGCAAACGAACAAAAGCGCCGCGAGCAGTGGCTGTGCCCATAGCGATATTGGACATAATTAATTCCGCTCCAAACGCATGCTTGGCAATTTTACGTTTAGCGCCGCGCGTCAATGTCTGCGGTGACCACTGCAAAAAAGAAAAACGCGGTGAGTTATATTCACCGTGCATCAGTGCATTCATTTTCTTTGCGTGCTTTCCGTCCAGTGCTTCACCCTGTGGCCCCGGAGCAATATTATCGCCAAATACCCCAGGCCAATCCAAATTAGTGCCCCACACCGGGCGCGCATTCTCAGTGCCGTGACATTGCGCACAACTTGGATCATTGCGAATCAAGCGCGGTTTATCCCCATCAAAATCAAACACTGAAAATTCCCACCGTCCAGTATTCTCATCCAATTGCGCAACATCTAATAGATTGTATTTAGGATCATCCAGCTTGGTGCCGATGTTTAGTAAAAATCGGCCATCAGAACCAAACAACACAATGCGGGGGTATTCCAAATTCGATTGTCCTGTTGCACGGGTATGCTCAACTAATGAAAAGTTATTTTGATAGTGCGCTGGAAAGTAATTCACTAACTCATCAATCGAGCGAATGTCTTTTTTCTGAATAAATGCATAAATGCCTTCCACCGTCATGTCCGGCTGATCAACCAAAGGTGATGGATTTAAAGCACTAATTGGCACAACAGTATCCAGGGCAGATGCAGGGCAAATACCCGCCCGCGTTGCGCTGCCGCCGGTATGAATTAATTGCGCCTGAATTTGCTGTTGATGGGATGGCAATACATTCACTGTTTTATCGCAAGCGCCTAACATTGCCATCACAATCACAGCAGCCAAGGGCTTCAAACGCAACTGAATTGTATTTTGCATAGAATTTATAGTTAAGTTAGTAAAGTTCATATTTGCTATAAGCATTCTACTTATACATTTTTATTCTTATTTTTCTCTAAAAAACCGACAGATGGCAATTGAATATAGGGATCATTACTGGTAACGTTAACACTCATGGTAGAAAATAACAATAAAAGTGCTTCAAGCAAAACAGTTTCTCAGCAATTCACCAGATATGGCTATCCGCTTCACTCAGGATAAAAGCAATAA
>NZ_BBUL01000049.1 GCF_000953825.1 Cellvibrio sp. OA-2007
CCAAAGGTAAGCGTCGTCTCAGCACCGTGTAGACACTCGACAGTTTCAGACGCAAAGTAGTCCCCACTATTTTTAGTGGGGACTATCTTGGTAGGTGAAGCAGAACAAAAGAAGCGCCGGCGCAGCACGAACTATCCGCTGGAGTTCAAGCGGCAGCTGGCGCAGCAAGCGTGTGATGAGTCAGTGTCGGTAGCGCAGCTGGCGCTGCACCACGGGCTGAACACGAACATGCTGTTTCGCTGGCGACGCCAACTGCGTGCCGGCTTGCTCGACACGGCGACGCAGTTTCTGCCGGTAGCACTGGAAGTCGGGCCGAAAGAACAGGCCAGCGTCGAGGCGGACGGTGGCAGGATCGAGATCCAGTTGGGGCAAACCAAAGTCTGTATCCATGGGGTGCCCGATCCAGCCACGCTGGCGCTCGTGCTCCAGGGGTTGCGTCCGTGATCGGCCTGCCCGCCGGCACCCGCATCTGGCTGGCGGCCGGCGTGACCGACATGCGCTCCGGCTTCAATGGCTTGGCCGCGAAGGTGGAGACGGCGCTGAAGGAAGACCCATACAGCGGCCACGTGTTTGTGTTCCGCGGCCGGCGCGGCGACCTGATAAAGGTGCTGTGGTGGACTGGCGATGGCCTGTGCCTGTTGTGCAAACGACTTGAGCGCGGCCGCTTCGTCTGGCCCCAGGCCAGCGAGGGCACGGTGACACTGACGCAGGCCCAGCTCTCGATGCTCTTGGAAGGAATCGACTGGCGCCGGCCCGAGCGCACCTGGCGCCCGCAGTCAGCCTTGTAAACGTGGCAGGACCCGCGTAAACTGGGCCGCATGTTTGACGCCGCCCACCTGCCCGACGATATCGCCGCTTTGAAAGCCATGCTGCTGGCACGCGAAGCGGCGTTGCAGGCCAGCGAAGCGCGCGTAGCGCACCTGTCCGCTGAACTATCGACTCGCACCGCCGAGATCGAGCACTTGAAGCTGGTGCTGGCCAAGCTGCGACGCATGCAGTTTGGCCGCCGCTCCGAAAAACTCGACCTGCAAATCGAACAGCTGGAACTCAAGCTTGAAGACCTGGAGGCCGAAGCGGCGGTGGCCGAAGCTCAGGCGCCTGTGGAGATGGCACCGCGCAGGAAGGCCGAACGCAGGCCGCTGCCTGCCCACCTGCCGCGCGAGGAGCGCGTACTGCGCCCGGCCTTGGACGCCTGTCCGGACTGCGGCGGCAAACTGAAAGACTTGGGAGAAGACGTGTCGGAACAGCTGGAGTATGTGCCGGCCAGCTTCCATGTCATCCGTCACGTGCGTCCCAAGCTGGCCTGCGCCTGCTGTGACCGAATCGTGCAGGCGCCGGCAGCCAGCCGTCCTATCGAACGTGGCCTGCCTGGCCCGGGCCTGCTGGCACACGTGCTGGTAGCGAAGTACGCCGACCATGTGCCCCTGTATCGCCAGAGCGTGATCTACGCGCGCGAGGGCGTGGAACTGGAGCGCTCCCTGCTGGCCAGCTGGGTGGGCGCGGCCAGCACGCTGCTGCGCCCCTTGGCCGAGGCGTTGCGTCGCCACGTCTTCGCCGCCGCCAAGCTGCACGCCGACGACACACCGTTGCCTGTACTGGCACCGGGCAACGGCAAGACGCGCACCGCGCGCCTGTGGACCTATGTGCGCGACGACTGCGCCAGCGGCGCCAGTGAGCCTCCCGCAGTGTGGTTTGCCTACTCGCCAGACCGCAAGGGAGAACATCCGCAAACCCATCTGGCCGGCTTTACTGGCGTGCTGCAGGCAGACGCGTATGCCGGCTTCAATGCCATCTACGATAGCGGGCGCGTCGTCGAAGCGGCGTGCTGGGCGCATGCACGCCGCAAGTTTTATGACCTGCACGCCGCCCGTCCGTCGGCCTTGACCGCCGAGGCATTACGCCGCATCGGCGAACTTTATGCAATCGAAGAGACCATCCGCGGCAAGCCACCAGACGAGCGCCTCGCCGAACGGCAGGCACGAGCCAGGCCATTGCTCAACGACCTGGAGCGCTGGCTGCATGCCACGCTTGCCACACTGTCGCGTAAGTCCGATTCGGCAGCGGCCATCCTGTACGCGCTCAAGCTGTGGCCGGCCCTGACTCGTTACGCCGACGACGGACGCATCGAGATCGACAACTCGGCCGCCGAGCGGGCACTGCGCGGCGTTGCGCTGGGCCGGCGCAATTTCTTGTTTGCCGGCGCCGACAGCGGCGGCGAGCGCGCGGCCGCCGTGTACGGCTTGATTGGCACTGCCAAGCTCAATGGCATCGACCCTGAGGCTTGGCTGCGCCACGTGCTGGAGCGCATCGCCGAGCACCCTGTCAACCAGGTGCACGACTTCCTGCCCTGGAACTATGCCGCTCAGCTAAGCGGCACTTCGTCGTTGGGAGAATCCCAGTCCTCGTAACTTATGGGCTCGCTCGTGGCCAAATCCCAAACCATGGAGTGATACTGGACATCAAACCAATCCTTGAACATTTTGTAGGTACGCTTCTGCGGCCACCAAGATTCGACCGTGTACCACTCCTCAAGGAAGCCCTCAAAGAACATTTGCCATCGGCGCTGCACCCACTTTTCGGCATCCTGCTGACCATCGAGCGCATCGGGGACCAGGAAAGCGTTTTGCTCAAGGCGCAATTCTTCGAGCGTAATGTCTGGTGGATTCGGATCGACGCGCTTGATCCAGTCAAGGACCGGCTGCTTGGGCATCAGAATGATCAAATGGCGATTGATCGTAAAGCGAGGATAGTTGTGCATGGCAAGGCCGCGTGTGGAGAAGCCTCCATTCTAGCTCCCACATAACTGCAGTCAGCGCAAGACGGTACTCAGCTGACGCTTACCACTTTCCCTGCGCAGCTTGCCCGACAA
>NZ_BBUL01000048.1 GCF_000953825.1 Cellvibrio sp. OA-2007
CGCTTCGCGCTTTCGTTGCTCGGGCTGCGACAGGGGCTACCGCCCCAGACCTTTGTTATGTGGGGCTGCGCCCCACGCCTGCATAGTTAATCAGTGAATGGGGGCTGTATTAAACATTTTCCTTTACTGAATTCATAGCGGCAGTAGCTAGTATTATCACCGGTGCCGATATGAAACTTAAGAAAGTAGCCAATCCCCAAGCATAACTAAAACCTTCCGGTTTAAATGGAATGTAAAAAACCCAAATCCACGAAAAAACCAGTATCACAAAAGCAATACTTCGAACAAACCGCGCTCTAGTTTTGGCAACATCACTAAACTCTGTCTTTTTAATTCTTCGATTCAAAGCAATAAATATGTATATGTACAACGCAACTGATAAAAACATTACAAGGGATTGCAAAGGGTTAATCGTAATTGCGGTTAAATCAATCATTGGGATCATAGTCTATTCCTTATTTTCTATTTCAATACAACTGAGTGGTATTTTTCTAAAACCTTTTTTGTATCTTCTACGGTTGTTAAACCAACATAGCAAAGAAGGTATTGCCATGTGGCATAAGGCATTTAATTAAAAATATCATCATGCTGCACCTCTTACGGATGCAGAAAAAACATGGCGATACGTGATATCAATCCATTCAACTATTTGGCGATTTACTTCTAAAATTTTCGCCTTCAATTTCTGGATAGCTAAATAATTCTTTAACCTGGAAAACAATCCTCCCCCTGCTCTGCTCAAGCGCTTTAACTCTTGCTCCAGCGCTTCTTTCGTCTGCTTAAATCTACCCATACGCTGACTAACTGAATACGCCACTGCGGCCTTGCAGGTTCTTGTGATGTTGGCGAGGTGCAAATCTGCAATCACTAATAAATCCAACGAATCTTGCGCGCGTTTTGTATAATTGTTTGTAGCCATTGCCTTACTCCTAATCAGTCCAAGGTTTTGGTTAGTAGGGTTTGGGTGTTACTAGCACTCAAGCCCTACATCTTTACTTTCTCGATTAACCACCGTTGTTCGTTAAAACAGGTTTTGCTGCTCAGGCTTTAGGTCTGCCGCTGTGCGTTTCACTTGACCTGTAACACACAGACAAACCAGCTCGGCCAATCCAATTGACTGGCCCATATCCACGCCCTGCCCCAAAACTTCGTGTGCTAGCGTTTTTGTAAGCCCAGCAATTAGCGATAGCGGCGCAGATTTCATAACGCAATGTTCTTCCGGGGTTAGCATGCGATAGGTGCCACCGTCCCCGGCGATCTGCACGTCAGTTGAACCATTTTTGAGGTATTCGCGGCGAACAGTGGGAGCACTTGTGCTATGCGGATAAAGCATTGGCTGATTTGAAAAACCATTGCCCTTTTCTTTATCTCTCACAATTTTTTCAACTCGCGCTTGGGTTGGTGTGCGCCACTCATACGCTGAATCGTTTGCGGGTGCCGCGCTCATTACATCGGCAAATGTTGAGTACTGACGGGTATAAGCTGGGATCGCTTCGGGAATAATTTCTGGCAGATTCTTATCAATGGCGACAAACCAGTAACGGGGTCTGTTTTCAAAAGATCCTGATTGCTCGTTGTCTAAAGTAAATTCGTAAACGTTATAGCCAAGCTCTTGCAGTACCGCCTTCAAAATAATGTAAGTCGCTGATCCTTTGGCTTCACGCACATTTTCGCTAACAATCACAGCGGGATTGATTGGCTCAAGTGATTTGAAAATGCCGTATACACCTGCCGCGTCTTCATGATTTTCGGCAACAGCCCTTTTTTTCTTGGCCAGTGATGCCTTTGTGTAAACTCGGCAGCTCATCGAGAATTGGAAAATATCAACCGGCGTCAGCTTGCGAGTGTCCAGCTCTTCCATCTTTCCATTGATGACACTGGTTTCGCGCGTTACGGCGGGATTGTTTTTTATTGCCGCATCTAAAAAACGCTGCTCCCGATCAAGTACCCAACTGGTCTTTATGGATATTCCATGCTTTTTAAATCCTTCATGAATACCCAAGGTTGACATACCTACACCGGCGCAAAACGTTCCCTCGGTAAGTTCGCCCTTACTCAAATTTTCGCGAAAACGCTTCACGCGCTCTGCTGACAGCTTGCAGACGTTGTGCAAACTAATCTCAATTACACCCTGCTTATATTCAACCACTACGCGCTCATGACCACCAAAAATAGCGCTAATGGTTTTATTGCGAATGTAGACAATTGGGGTGCCTGACGCCGTTTTACTTACAGTGAAGGTTTCTTGCGCGGCGGTTTGCTCTGGGTTATCGATCAACTCAAGAACGATAATTTTGCGATCACTCGATATGCGCCGGGTGTAGATTGCCCCTGCGGTAAAACCATTGCGCTCAAGCATCAGGTTTTCAATCCAAATGCGATGACCTTTCGATGTTTCACCAACCGCGTGATAACTGTAATCAATTGCTGCTGACATAATTCCGCTCCGATTGAAGGTTGTCGTACTTCCTTAATCTGAATTATCTAAAAATTCGCGTCTTTTGTCAACTGATTACAAGTGATATAACGTAAAATTTTCGTGTTTCGGCACTGTTTTTTTCGCGTCCGCGAAAATCCTGCTTCGATGGCACCCAATCATTTACTGATTAACTATGCAGGCGTGGGGCGCAGCCCCACATAACAAAGGTCTGGGGCGGTAGCCCCTGTCGCAGCCCGAGCAA
>NZ_BBUL01000047.1 GCF_000953825.1 Cellvibrio sp. OA-2007
ATTATGCGCAATTAGCGTTTTTACCAAAAAACCCAGTTATCAAATCCTTTCAAACAAACACCAAAAATCCAAAAGTTAATTTATTAAGTTTAAATCTGGCTGCACTGTATTGGGACTATCAGCTACATAATGTGCAACGGGTTTGGGCAAAGCATAGAACACTTCATTATCAAATGTAACCTTGGCCATCCTAGTGTTGATCTTTGCAATGTTAAAGCCAAGTTGCTCTAGCTCAAGTTGTGTCATGGAAATATAGCTTTTGTCAGGGAACTCAACCTGAAACAACATGCCAACAGGAGCGACATCACCAACCATATAAATAACTAAGCCCCCAAAAGGGTTTGGAGAACTGACCCCATTAGATACAGGACTAGAAGAAAGACCAGCAGACGCTTGAACAGGTGCAGCAGCAGGCGCTTTATTAGGATTGTAATCGGATGGCTTAACAGAGCCGCCAAACATGGTCGGCAAACCTCCCGCACTGTACACAGTAGATCCCATATTCCAAACGCTATAACCGATAATGCAAAGCACAAGTAAGACTTTAGGCTGTTTAAAAAAACTAAAAGACGCGGACGAGTCTTTTGTTTTTCCTGTAGCTGTTGATTGGTAAACATCGAATGCTCTCTTATCAATTTTTTTCAGACTGGCAGATATGGCGTGACCCATTGCGGTGCCAGAATTATCAGCAATGTGAGTAACACGCTTATAACGGCCTCTCATAAAACTAAAAACAGTAGCCATATTTTTATGGCGGTAACCAAACTCAGCAACGCTACGAATTTCTTTATGGATTTTCCCAATGTTAGGTGTACTGATGTAGATATCCCAATTCATATGACGGTGAGAGTCAAAAGCATCCTCAACAGTTCGAGGGCGCTTTTCATCTTGAGGGTTATGTAAGTCATAACATTTAAAATCACGTAAACGCGTAGGATAAACGCGCTGCCCCTCATCCATTAAAATTAGTGCACCTTCAGGAACCCAATGAAAAAACCGAGCCATTTTTTCAAATCCAGCCTCAGTAAATTCAACCAAAATAATTTCGGCAGTATCGGGCAAAACGAAAGAATAAATTTCAGCAATTTCTTCAGGTGTTTTAACTCCACGGATGTTAGTGACAACCACCCTGCCCGACTTAACCGCAGGAACCAAATAATCGCTAACCAATGCAGATGTTTTATAGGAGCCGGGATCGCCATGGATAATTGCGGTACTCATTTATTGCCACCCCATAACCTTGAGAGTAACGCGGGTTGCAATCGCTTGAACAATCAAGTTAAGAGACTCTGGAACACGAAAGAAATTTAAATAACCCATAAGCACAGGATCTAAATCACTAAAACCCTGTTGTATGTAATCACCAATATTTAAATTAATTAAAATTTGCTTGGCAACGCCCCAAGAAAACTCCATCAAAAAGAGCATTGTTTGAAGCTTGGCAATAACAAGCCACGCTACAAGCTCCTGCATTACTTCTTGAATAAATTCATAAATACCAACATAAATAAAGTCAATGATCCAAGTAATGCCGTCAATAATAGTTTGAATAAATTCCATAATTAACCCCTGAGAACGATTGAAAAGGAAATGACACACGCAACCAAAAATATAGCAGCGGCGATAGGGTCTAGATAAGGCTCAAATTTTTCCATACCAAAACAGACCTGTGTATCACGAATATTTTTACAAAAATCCTGTATGCCCCCCCTGCCTGAAATAGTACCGCCAAACTCGCCTTGTATATCGTCTTTAATATCGGCAATTTTATCCTCGAGCTCCTTGGTAATGTCCTCCAATTTTTTCTCTGTTATTTCATCATCAAATTCGCCTTTTTCACCAAGCGAACTATAAGCACCAGAACGAGAAGATCCAGAAGATGAATTAGATGATGAGCTACTAGAACTAACAGCAGAACGAGACGAATTACCAGACGAAATACATTGCAAATAATCGCGCGACGTTTGATCACACTCGCCAGCAGCGGAAGCAGC
>NZ_BBUL01000046.1 GCF_000953825.1 Cellvibrio sp. OA-2007
TGGCGTGCGCCGTGATAAGGCGGCGCTTTCCCCGTGGGTGAAAATCCCACTCGGCTATCGCTCCAGCCGAAAGCAACCGGAGCAATTATGGAGGCAACGAAATAGTTGAAGCCTCCGGTGAAGCGTGCCACAAAATACGGTGGCAGCGCGAGTGTGCAGGCCGTAACGCGAGTGAACGCCGAGCAATCCTCGAAAAGGACGTTACACAGGCCGACCTGACCGCCATATCGGGGAAGGCTGATACAACTGGGGGACTTGAGCAGGGTTGATCCCAGTTGCTGTGTCGGGGTAGTGGCGACAGCATGTACACAAGGGAGGCGCGCGCAACACGGGAAGCCCCTCTGCGTGATCTGGGGAGATCAACCGAACACCCGCGAGGGAGCGTTCGGGCGCATTGGGGTGGCGGAGAGGCTCGTAGTACCGAGGAAGCCGAGTAATGTCGGTGGAGGAAAGGGGCCTCAGTTCAAAACCAATGTTTAAAGTAGGAAAGGATCAGGAGATTGGGCAACCTAGCAACTCCAATTAGTGTTCGGAAACTACAGAGAGCATTACACGTAAAAGCGAAGACTGAAGATAGCTACCGTTTCTACGCCCTCTATGACAAATTGTATCGACAAGATATTTTGGCTCATGCCTACGCCAAGTGCCGCGCTAATCGCGGTGCACCGGGTGTAGACCGACAAGATTTCTCTGATATAGACGCATACGGTGTTCAGCGATGGTTATCGGAACTTGCGCAAGCACTACAAGATGAGAGTTATCGACCTGATGCAATCAGGCGAGTGTATATCCCCAAAGCCAATGGCAAACTCAGACCGTTGGGTATCTCGACACTAAGAGATCGAGTCTGCATGACAGCAGCAATGCTGGTGCTGGAACCGATTTTTGAAGCAGATCTTCCACCGCAGATGTATGCCTATCGTCCGAGGCGCAATGCGCAACAGGCGATAGTCGAGGTGCAAGAGCAAATGTATCGAGGGCGCCCCGATGTTATCGATGCCGACCTCTCGGATTATTTTGGCAGTATTCCCCACGTTGAAATGTTGAAATCACTTGCGCGTCGTGTTGTTGATCGCCGTGTATTGAGTTTACTAAAACGATGGTTGGAATCTCCTGTCGAAGAAAAGGATTCGAAAGGCCGCACAACGAAAACAACGGAAGCTAAAGACCAGCGGCGAGGAATACCTCAAGGTTCGCCTGTGTCACCACTGCTCGCCAATTTATATATGCGGCGTTTTGTGGTGGCGTGGAAGCAATTCGGCCTGAATGAACGTCTTGGAAGTTTTATTGTTACCTATGCAGATGATCTGGTGATTTTATGTCGGCGTGGAAAAGCAGACGAAGCGTCTTCATGGATGAGGAAAATCATGGAGAAACTCAAGCTGACAGTGAACGAAGAAAAGACGCGAATTTGTCGAATACCAGAAGAGTCTTTTGATTTTCTGGGTTATACCTTTGGCAGGCTTTACTCACAGAAAACGGGCAAAGCTAGATTGGGTATGCGACCGTCGAAGAAGAGCATCAAGAACATGGTGCAAAAGCTTCATGGAATGACGACAAACTCTTATTCGTGCATGGACACCACAGAAATGGTAAAACAATTAAATCGCACACTGGTTGGATGGGCGAATTACTTTTCAGTAGGAACTCATCTGCAAGCTTATCGTGCAATTGATAGTTATATCGCTATGCGGTTGCGTAAGTGGCTGCGACACAAATATAAAGTTAGAGGACGTCGAGGTGGGGCATTTCCTCAATCCCATCTCTACGGGCATTTTGGGCTCGTACGTTTAACGCAATTAGGTCGCGGTGAGTCGTGGGTGAAAACGTGATGTTTTGTCCGAGAGCCGGATGCGGGAAATCTGCACGTCCGGTTCGATGAGCGGGGGCTGGAAACGTGAGCAAGGTAGAAGGAGTGTCACCTGCATTAATCGAAAGAGCAGGAGTAGGAAGCCACTACCTAAACTCGGCGCGCCAGTCTTCGACTCTACC
>NZ_BBUL01000045.1 GCF_000953825.1 Cellvibrio sp. OA-2007
CGGCCAAAAGCGGACCTTGGTAACAGGAAGTTTCACTGGATTTAATGATTGTTTTAGTGCCAATCATTCCTAGTTTTCGCCGCAGCCGCTTGAATGGTTAGATTCTGTGCATAGCTATTCCCTTGTTGAAATTTAAAATTAATTCTTCTCAAAGCTTAAAATTAGGTTATTGACTGACTCTTGAATTTTTTGCCATTCAGGAAGCAACCCTCTGCGATAAGACAAATATACTTGCGCCCTTACAGGAGCCTGCAACTTAAAAAAATGTCGGCAGGGTGCAGATTGGCCAGGCGTGTTACTGCAAGTTATGTGCGCTTTGACTATTCCCGCCTCATTGCGAAAAACAAATACATCTTCTGCAAACTCGTGTTGCCTATATGGTTTATTATTTTTTGGATTAACTCCAGCAGGCGTGTAAACAGATAAACCATAAACACTCTGATCGAGTTTTTTATAAATCATAAAAGGTGGTGTAGTATTATCTACTACTAACAGATGATCAGCGCGACGCTCTAAAAATTCATCACCCGGATAATTTTCCCCAGCATTAATCCCCACTCGAATCCACATCGTTTTAAAAATAGTAGTTTTTCTTTTATCCTGATACATTTCTGGGCTAGAAAGCCCTACCATATCAGGAAACCGAACATCAAAACCGAAACTTCTAAGTTTTGGCAATCCAGTATTTTCTAAAAGTGGGCTCTTTTTCTTTTCTCCCCAACCAGGGTCACCATCATATTCAACATTCTTAGCGAAATAATGGGGGATTTCTACATGCATTCCACCCAGATCAGCAACGATCTTGTCTTTAGAAAACTGCGACTCACTTGTACCGGATGGATGAGAAAAACTTCGAGCACCCACATCGCCAAGGAAAAATATGCCGAATGCAAAAAGCGCGGTAAAACCCAATATATATTTACTTTTTAGTCGCACAGCCATAAATTTAGCCTCATCACTATTAGCGTCATCATAAAAAATCCTCTATATCAATAGGAAATTTTCATCTTTATATCAGTAGGCTTTCTAACAGCTTTAGGGCTTTTTATTTTCAAAATAGCCGTTTTCATATTGCATTCATAACCAATAAGCCCAACGCGCTTTTTTACGCAGTTATATGTAGCTGAATTAGGCTCTTGGGTCACCAAAGGTGATGTGATGTTTTTATATTCCGCAATTTTTTGATTCGCTCGTCCAACGTCACCTCCAATTAGATCAAACTGTACAATTCCCATTGTCTCGGAATAAAAATAATACTCACCAATATAGGTGGCCTCGCCGGGGATAAGTTTGAATGCTAGCGAATCATTGCTTGGGCAAAGTATATGGTTGTAGCTGCTCACACTATCTATTTTGCCAACCCTAATACATTCTAAAAACCAGTGCCCAGCAGGCATATTGAGCACAAAGTAGCTCTGCACGTTGTACTGCCCAATCCCCCCACTAGCCAACCAATTACTTCCCGGCGGTTGAGCTTTGAATGTTTCAGTTAACGATGGCTTCCCTGTCAATGGATCGTACTTCCTAAAAGTAAATTCAGGATTTGGAAAAGGTGTATTTAACAAGAGCCCAAACACTAAGACTGAATCAGGGCTTGCTTTGGTAAACACAACATCCTTTTTCACTTGATTTTCACTGCAACCCGATAAAGCAACAAAAACTGCTAAACATAGACTTATCAAACGCATCGCCATCTTCCTTCTGCTCGTAAATTTAATGAGGCACTTAGTTTCATTGGCACCACCAAGTGTCAGCGTCGTATAGAGGCCATTGTGGTACGCAATGGTTATCTTTGGCCTGACTCATTGGACATCCAATGTGTTGGTTTTTTTGAGAAAAAATTATTGAAATTACTAGTGGATAGAACAAGGGGCTTGAATATGTTTTTAAAATTAGTTTGTCAATATTAGCCTCTGAAGGATAGGCATTTAACAGAGTTATCCAACATGGCGCCCGCTCCACATCTAATCACAAACTTCCGCTTTGGGCAC
>NZ_BBUL01000044.1 GCF_000953825.1 Cellvibrio sp. OA-2007
AAAAATCAAACGCGAAATTGACTTGCCACTTTGCGCAACTCTTGACTGATATGGCCTATATCCTGACTAATCTCATTCAGTTCGTTGGTACTTGTAGTGACCTGCTGGGTGCTGTGATAAATACCGTTCACATGTTCTGACACATGAGAAAAAGTAACCGTTTGCTCGTGAGTTGCTGCGGCGATACGCTCATTAATACTGCTAATAGTTTCAACATTATTTAAAATAGAATTCAGCACTTCGCCCGATGCCATAGTGGCCTCCACACCGCGATTGGCGCGCTCCACACTACCTTGCATTGCGGTGACAGCACTCGCCGACACCTGCCGCAATTCACTGATCACTTTATGAATCTCTTCGGTTGCCTGTCGTGTGCGCACTGCAAGGCCACGCACCTCGTCGGCCACTACCGCAAAGCCACGCCCATGCTCACCCGCGCGGGCAGCTTCAATTGCTGCATTTAGCGCAAGCAAATTTGTTTGCTCGGCAACATTTTGAATTGTATTGAGCAGTTGCCCCACATCCGATGAAAACTCCTCGAAGCGATTCACCACACCGGCCGCACTGCGCACCTCTTCTGCCAAGGTACTAATGGTGGATACATTGGTCGCCAAGGTTTCTTTGCCGCGCGCCGCTGCGCTGCTAGCGTCTTGCGCTTGATGCGATGCATTATTGGCAAACTCGGAAATTTCATTAACCATTTTCATTAAATCTTCAATAGAAGTACGCATATTTGAAATAGCATGTGCCTGTTCATTAATACGTTCTTTATTGCTGGCGCTGGAGTTGGTTAAACGTGCTGCCACCTGCGATAGCCCACCTACATCTTGACTAACGTGCGCGAAAGAGCCGTGCAGTTTTTCGACAAAAGCATTGAAATATTTCACCAGGTAGAGAATTTCATCTTTTCCGGCATAATGAATTCGTTTGGTTAAATCACCTTCACCGGAAGACATTTCTTTTAGCGATGCAGTGACTTCATTAATACTTGAAGTAATTGATCGGCTCGTCACTACACTGATTACCAAAAGTGCGATCACTACGCATACGGCAATCATCAACGCTATTCTGATTGCATTTTTTGAGGCCGAAATTGTTTCACTGATAGATTCATTGAAGTGCTTGGCTGTTTCACTTTTCATGCTTGATAAAGATTTTCTCAAGGCAGTTAATCGGTCAGCATTAGCGGCGGCTTCTGCGCCCACTTTTTCAAAATCGACAGTGCCTGCTATAAAACTTTTTGCGATGCGAATGGCAGTGCTATACCAACTTTGTAATTGCGTATCTATATCTTTCACTTGTACCGATAAGTCGCCACTTAATGCGGATAACTTTTGAAGATTGCCGCGAATTTCCTGGTAGTGCTTATCTGCATCCACTAAGGCTTGCTCATCACCCGTTGTCACTGAACTATTGATCTGTTGCTCCATTAATAACAGTGAGCCAAGGTTAATCGTAGTTAACTCCAGCGTAGGGTAAATACGCTGTTCAACTTCAGCCAAGCGCCCACTATTGGCGCGCTCAACTCCGAGCGAATAGCCCTGACTAATCACAAAACCCAAAAGGGCAATTGCCACTAACAACATTAATTTTTTTGCGATGGTCAAGCGAAACATTAGCCTAGCCTCAAATGGAGGGGATCTATTCTTTACGCCCCATATTGGGTCGTTCGCACAGATAAAAATGAATTATCAATATGCACTTTAATAGTCATTTGGGTATAGCAGCCGAGCACTAAAACCGCAAACTTCGTCAGGCTTTTTATGCCATTTGCGCCGAAATGAGGGAGA
>NZ_BBUL01000043.1 GCF_000953825.1 Cellvibrio sp. OA-2007
CCCTTGTCTTCATTGGTTGGGTTCCACATCCAGCCAGAAGTTTTGCCTTGGTATTGATCGCCCAAATAATTGGCGGCAATACGCGCTTCAAATTTCTCGTCTTGATACCAGAGCACCAGGTTCGCTTGATCTTCAGCGGTATTGTTAAATGGCGCAACACTGCCATTGGGTAACAATTCGCTGGAAGGGCTCTTGGTGGGTGAGTAGGTATAGTTGAGTGTCATACCTGTGTTAGTTAAAAACCCTGGCAAGAAATCAAAACTTTGTTGGTAAGAAAATTCCCAGCCTTTGACGGTTCCACCGGAACCATTGGATACGGTTTGCTCTTCACCACCGCGACGTACTACACCATCGCTATCTGCCAGTGTGGGATTTTTTTCAACTTTGGTGTAAGTAAAACTATCTACTTCAATGTTGAAATAACCCAGTGACACAATGGCGTTGTCGGTTGGATACCATTCACCGGCAATGTTAAATACATTTGCAGACCAAGGTTTGAGATAAGGGTTGCCGTTGTTCTGGCGTGAACTAACCCGTTGGAATGGCTCTTTAACCGATTCGCCGGTGACTGGATCTGTAACGGTTTCTTCTGAACTCAAATAAGTGATAGAGCCTTGACCCAAGCGATCCAAATCTTGCAATGTCATGCGTTTATCAAACGCTAAGCGCACTTTGAAATCATCGGCAATGCCAATGTTTAAATTTAAACTGGGCAAAAAGTGATTGTAAGAGACGTTGGTAATCTTATCGCCAAGATCCGTATAGGTGGTGTGGTTCGGATCTGTGCCCGCCAAAATTAACGGATTCAGTTTTTTCGGATCAGTAATATTTTGTGTGACGGTTAAATCGGTTTTTACGTAGCGCACACCAGTGTTACCACTGATGGTGAACGTATCGTTTAGCGCTTTATCAAAGTTAGCTTGGAAGTGGAAACTTTGTTTGCTGTCGGTAATCGCGTAAGAGCGATCCGGGTTGACTATGCGTTGGCCTTTGCCGTAAATCATATCGTTAAACGCAATCGGGTCATCAATTTTGCGTGTATCGATCATGGGAATCGTTACGTTAAAACCTTTTAAGGCTTCGCCGAAATTACTCACATTGCCGATGTAACCATTGAGTTTTGCATCGGTAATTTCAACCACGGGCAGCGGATCGTAAGTTAAACCAGCGGCGGTGCCGGTGCTGCCTGCTTGGCCGGTGGCGTAACCCACTTCGTGATATTTATTGAGCAGTTCCACGCCGTCTTTTACGACACCAGAAGGTGAGAAGAATGACATGTTTTTGAAGCTGGTATTGCGATCGGCAAACCGGTAACCAAAATCTACCGAAGTCAAACCTTCATCGGCAAATTTAAAATTGCCGTCAAAACGCAGTACATCAAAATCGGATTCGGCGTAAGTACTTTCAATCCAACCAGAGTGCAAATACCAGGCTTCCGGATTGGCCATTTTGCTAATCATTGCCGGGTCAAGTTCTGCCAAAACATTTTCGTTGTTGACTTGAACATGCATGGGGTAAATCAAGCCGTCATCAATAGCGCCGGGGTTGATGTTAACTGGAGCTGTTGTTGGCGAACGCTTCACCATCATCGCATTGCTGACTTGGGCGAGGGTGAGATTGTTGTTGTCGTTATCGGCATTGCCCGATACCCAGCGCGCGCTACCGGTAAATGCACCACCGTTATCGTATTTCAATTCTACGTTAGAGTTGAGCGCAGAACTTTCGCGGTAATCGCCGAGCACACCGGCGCGGAAACCGGACACCATCATATTCATGTCGGTAGCGTA
>NZ_BBUL01000042.1 GCF_000953825.1 Cellvibrio sp. OA-2007
CCGCGATGAACTCGCGGCGCGCTTTTTTATAGGTGAATTTCTTGTGGGTGGATATAAAAAATAAATATTTATTGCAAATAAAAATAAAAATATTTTCAAATTAAAGAACCCTGTGACGCTTAAATGTGTAGCTTTACTCCTTCCGGGGGGGGGTAACGTACTGCTGCGATTTTGGCAAGGGAGTGAATGTAAATTCTAAGTCAGGTCGGCAGGTTTCTTCTTTCTTTCAGCCGCATAATTATTTAACAGTAATTTTTTGCTATTTTTGGAGTCTATTTTATGGAAAAAGTATTTGGTTTTGTTGTGCTAGTCGTCAGTTGTTTTTTATCATGTGCAAGTTTTGCTCAAATCGAAGAGACGACGACTTACGGTACCCCCATTAATTATGAACCGTTAAGCTTTGGTGATTGGAACTACATGGTAAATGGCATTTCCGCAGGGGCGGCGTCGCAAACAGCAGGTTCGGAGTATAGTAATTACAGGGCGGATCTTGCTAAAAAGAAATATTGTGCGCAATTAAAGGCAGATAGAGATACTTGCAGGTTGGATGTTCTTTCCATAAATGCAGGTGCTGTTAGTCAATGTACAACAGCGAAAAGCTATACAACTACCGGTCAAATCGGCGCTGACGGAAAAATCATCAATGGCAATGTGGCGGTAACCTATACGTTTGATAACAAGGATGATTGTTATCGTGTTACAGATGCCTATAAGGACGCTGCACTTGCAAGTTGCGATGCCATTTTTTCTAACAAAAAAGTACAGTCAGGTTTTTGTTATTAGTAGGCGAATTTTAGAATGCACCTTGTATTAGGTGCATTTTTTATTAGGGAGTTTTGGATGAAAAAATTTTCATTGATTGGGTTTATAGTTTTGGCAGTATCAGTCTCGATTTATGTCACTTTTCAAAGTGATCTGCCGGTGGATCAAAAAGTACTGCATCAAAAAGAAGGCTCGATGAATAGTTTTTCTAATTTAAGTGCAAGCAGTGCTTCTTCCCATTTACAAGATAATAAAACTCAAGATCACGCACAGGCTAGCGAGGAAAAACCACGTTGGGATAGTGGAGGTGTTGCAGGAACACCTGCAGAAGAAGAGGTTGTTCGTAAATGGGAACAGGACCGGGGTTACTTGTCTAAGGATAGGCAAAAACTGGGGGAATATAAAAGCTTAGATATTCCATCTCTCAAAATTATGATCGATAGCGGTGATCTCTTGGCGCAATCAGAGCTAATTCGGCGCTCTTATGGTGATGCGCGAACTGGTGAAATATACAAGGCGTTAGCAATGGGTTCGACTGAAGCGGTTATGAGCTTGGGGCTCGAACTTGAAGGAGCTTATGAAGAAAAGGTGGAAGCAGGCGATGAAAGTAATGCGTTGGTTAATGAGATTTTTGCAGTTTATGAAATGGGTGCACAAAGAGGGGATCGATACAGTCAAATAGTGCTTCAGAATGACTTCATTAAAAAACACAATATACAGCTCACGGAAGAAGATAAAAAAGCGATAAAGCAACGCGGCAAAGAGCTTTACGATGAAATTCAGCAGAAACGCTTTGCGTTGGGATTGGATGAGTTTGATAACACCGTTCCTTCTGAAGTTAGCAATTACTATGATAATTTATACAAATTTACCTACGAGGGGGCATTCAGGGACTGATCTCCGGTTCAGTGAAGATCCATAGTGATGTCACTTATGGCGTGGCCTGGATTATTTGACTATCTCCTAATTAAAAAAGCGCGCCGCGATGAACTCGCGGC
>NZ_BBUL01000041.1 GCF_000953825.1 Cellvibrio sp. OA-2007
CTTGGATCCCGGCCAGGCCCTAACGTGCGCCCACATTCCCGAAACATCGATTCGGCGTAAGCTAACGCGATGGTTTCGGGTTATGGAGGCTGCCATGAGTACGGAAGAGCTGTTGGCGGATGAACACTGCATTGGCCTGTTCGGTGATGAGCGGCTTTCCAAGAATGGTATCCTGCTCTTCAAGCGTGTAATCGAACGCGAGACGGTGTGTCTGCGAGAATTGTGCGATAACCGCGCCGAACAGAAGCGAATTCATCGTTTTCTGGAGCACTTCAACGTGACGTGGCAGGAGATCATTCGGCATGGCACCGAGCGCACCGCAAAGGCGGCGGCGGGCCGTCATGTTCTGGCCATTCAGGACACCAGCGAGTTCGACTTCAGTGCTCACCAGCAGCGCACAGCCGGACTAGGCCCTACCAGTGGCGGCAAAGGATATGGGCTGTTTCTCCACCCGGCGCTAGCTGTCGATGCTGCAAACAACGATTGCCTGGGCATAGCCCATCTGTCGACATGGGTGCGTGAAGCTACGGCCCAACCTAAGCGATCGCGGCGGCCCATTGAGGAAAAGGAATCGATGCATTGGCTCGATGGCGCCCTTGGATCCGCGCAATGCCTGCAGCAGGCCAGGCTGGTGACGGTCGTGGCAGATCGCGAGAGCGACATCTACGAAGAATGGGACCGTATTCCAGATGGACGCGTCCATCTGCTCACGCGTGCCCACTACGACCGTCAGCTCGAGGACGGCGGCACTTTATGCCAATGGCTAGACGAGCAGCCGGTCAAGTCCAGCAGGACCTTCGACGTTCCAGCACGTGCCGCATCCAAGGCCTACCGCAGCGCTGGCGGCGCGCGCAGCAAAGCACGTACGGCTCACCAGGCGCACATAGATCTTCGCTTTGGCCAAGTGAAAATCAAGCGACCGGTGGGATGCCATGCACAGCAAGCCAGCGTCGCGCTATCGGTAGTGGAGGTAAGGGAAAGGCCTGACACGGTGCCGCCAGGCGAGGAGGCGGTGCATTGGATCCTTCTCACCTCTCACGATGTGCAAGACGTGCAACAGGCGCTTCAAATAGTGGCTTGGTACAAGCAACGCTGGCAAATCGAACAGCTGTTTCGGACGCTCAAACGACAGGGCCTTGGGCTGGAATCGAGCCAGCTGGAAGAGGCTAGTGAACTACTGAAACTCGCCAGCATCGCTACACTGGCGGCCGTGCGCACGCTTCAACTAGTCAATGCGCGCGACAACGACACCAGCCAACCAGCCAGCGATGCGTTTGACGACGAAGAACTCGACGTGCTGGGCAAGCTGCAAGAGAAATTCCAGGGCAAGACCGCCAAAATGAGGAACCCATTTGCCCCTCTCAGCATGGCTTGGGTAGCGTGGACCATTGCTCGACTAGGTGGCTGGACGGGCAGCCCCAGCGAGGCCAAGGCTGGCCCTATCACCATGCTGCATGGTCTCCAGCGGTTCGACGGAATGATGCAGGGCTGGAGACTTGCAAAGATGTGGGGCTAGGTTAGGGCGAAGGCCGGGACCCAAGTTGGCACCGCAGCCA
>NZ_BBUL01000040.1 GCF_000953825.1 Cellvibrio sp. OA-2007
GTTCGGGAGCCTGTCAGATTTTCTGTGTGGGAACGGGGTCATGAAATAATGCCGAGAGGACTGTTCCATGACCGACGTAATGACCACCAAGAAGCCCAAAAAACAGAAAGCCGCTTACCCGTTCCCAGTCGAGCTGATCGATCAGCTACTTGCCCAAGTTGAGAACAAGGACGCCGAGTCGATCCTCGGCGAATCCGGCCTGGCCGGGCAACTCAAGAAGATGCTGGCCGAGCGCATGCTGTCGGCCGAGCTGAACCATCATCTGGCCAACGAGGAAGAAGGCAGCAAAAACCATCGCAACGGTAGCAGCCCGAAGAAGGTGCTGACGCCAGGCGGAGAGCTCAACTTGGACATCCCGCGTGATCGCCTGTCGAGTTTCGAGCCGAAGCTGGTCGCCAAGCATCAGCGCCGGATGTCCGGCTTTGACGACCACGTCATCAGCATGTACGCGCGCGGCATGAGCGTGCGTGAAATTCAAGCGCACCTGCTGGAGTTGTACGGTACCGAAGTATCGCCGGACCTGATCTCGACGATCACCGACGAGGTCCTTGAAGAGGTCGCGCAGTGGCAACAAAGGCCGCTTGAAGCGATGTATCCGATCGTGTATTTCGACGCGCTGCGCCTGAAGATTCGGGACGAAGGCACGGTCAAGAACAAGGCCGTGTATCTGGCCCTGGGCATTCGTGCCGATGGCCGCAAGGAAGTGCTGGGACTGTGGATCGAACAGACCGAAGGCGCCAAGTTCTGGCTGAAGGTTTTCAACGAACTCAAGAACCGTGGGCTGGACGATATCCTGATCGCCGTCGTCGATGGCCTGCGCGGCTTCCCGGAGGCCATTGAGGCCGTGTATCCGCAGGCGCAGATCCAGACTTGCATCGTGCACCTGATCCGCAACTCGACCACGCTTGCAGCCTGGAAGGACCGTAAGGAGCTGGCAGCGGCGCTCAAGCCGATCTACCACGCCGCCAACGCCGACCTCGCTGAAGCGGCGCTGGATGCGTTTGCAGCCGGGCCATGGGGCACGAAGTTCCCGACCGTGACCGCAATGTGGCGCCGGCAGTGGCAGCAGGTGATTCCGTTCTTCGCCTACCCGCCGGAAGTGCGCACGATTATCTACACGACCAATGCCATCGAAAGCCTGCATATGCGCCTGCGAAAGATCGTTAAGAATCGCGGCCACTTCCCGAGCGATGAAGCCGCGACCAAATTATTGTTCCTGGCCTTGCGCAACATCGAGAAAGATTGGAAGATGCCGCAGCGTACCTGGAAGCAGGCAGCCAACCAGTTCGCCATCATGTTCGGCGAGCGCTTCACGAACGCAATTATCTAACTACGAATTCTGGCCCCGCACACAGAATTTCTGACAGGTCCGGCTTCGGCCCAGAAATGC
>NZ_BBUL01000039.1 GCF_000953825.1 Cellvibrio sp. OA-2007
TTTTTATTTGGTGCGCCCAGCATGGGCGCACTCTTGCGGGTGGAAGTCCCGCCGCGAGCTGACCACAGTGAGCGAAGCGAAGCACAACTGCATGAGGGCGACCGAGTGTGGGGAGGAAGTGTGGAGCGAAACTGCGAGCCGATGGACAAGAATCGGATATAAGGCGCTGCCGAGCAGGGCGAGCGGGCCAAAAACCGCGAAGCTCTTGTGGTCAAGGCGAAGTGGCGTAGATCCGGCGGTTGTGCAGTGAAGGAGTGCGTTCTTACCTGGGGAGATCTCGCCTTGTGCCTGAAAGGGCGACGAAAAAAAAATCGGAGCGAGAAGTCAGCAGAGGCCGTAGTAGCTGAGTTTTTTTTCAGCGAAGGGCCGAACGAGTAGGAGTGTCGAACAACTTGTCGATGAATCGTGTACGGCATCAGATGCCCGCATCAGCGGGGCGGGTCGCGGTAAGGCGGGGTAAAGCCTCGTCCAAAGTGATCAGCGATGAAACACGGCTCCCGCGACAAGACCTGGCAGACACAGGGCGAGACTTGCTCACGCAAGCGCTCGCGAGGGAGAACATGCAACGCGCGTGGAAACGCGTGAAGGCGAACAAGGGAGCCGCTGGCGTCGATGGTCTGGATATTGCCCAGACCGGACAACGCTTGAAGCACGCTTGGCCGACTATCAGGAAGCAGCTGGTGGAAGGCACGTACCGGCCCATGCCGGTGCGGCGCGTCGGCATTCCGAAGCCGGATGGAAGCGAACGTGAACTGGGGATACCCACCGTGACCGACCGTCTGATTCAGCAGGCACTATTGCAGGTGCTGCAACCGCTGATCGATCCTACCTTTAGTGAACACAGCCACGGGTTTCGGCCCGGCCGGCGTGCGCGCGATGCCGTGCTCGCAGCACAGCAGTACGTGCAACAAGGCTACCGAACCGTGGTCGACGTCGATCTGTCGAAGTTCTTTGATCGGGTCAACCACGACATCTTGATCGACCGTCTAAGGAAACGCGTGAACGACGCTGGAGTCATCCGGCTGGTGCGCGCCTACCTGAACGCGGGCATCATGGATGACGGCGTGGTGGTCGAGCGAGGTGAAGGGACGCCGCAAGGCGGACCGCTCTCGCCGCTCTTGGCCAATGTGCTTCTCGACGAGGTGGATCGGATGCTGGAACGACAGGGGCACCGCTTTGCCCGCTATGCCGATGACTGCAACGTGTACGTGCGCAGCCGGAAGGCAGGTGAGCGGGTGATGGCTCTGCTCAAGCGCCGGTACGACAAGCTGCACTTGAAGATCAACGAATCGAAAAGTGCGGTGAGCCGAGCGTTCGGCCGCAAATTTCTGGGCTACGAGCTGTGGATGGGCCCGAAAGGCGAGGTGAAACGGGCGGTGTCGAGGAAGGC
>NZ_BBUL01000038.1 GCF_000953825.1 Cellvibrio sp. OA-2007
GACAACGGTAGATCCGTCATCCCGGCGCAGGCCCACTGCTGTCCGGAATAATTTGAGGGGAAATCGCTGAAAGGGTTGCAGGGACTGGGTTACGGGCGTATACCCGAAGTCGCCAAACTTAAAACCTAGACCCTGCAACATGTTCAGCATAACTACCTTTCACGAATTATTAAAGGGCCTGCCGCGCTCAACCTTCGATCAGCTGGTCGACAAGCGAAAAGCTGACAAGTTCTCCAAGGGCTTCGGCCACTGGAATCATCTGGTGGCAATGCTCTACGGCCAGCTCAGTGAAGCACCAGGCCTGCGACCATTAGAGGCTGGATTCAACGCCCAGGTCTCGCACCACTATCATCTCGGCACCGGGCCGATCAAGCGCACGACGCTGTCCGATGCAAACGCCAAACGTTCCGATTCTGTCTTCCACGCTACCGCTGCCTGGCTGATGGGACAGTTGTCGGGCAAGCTGCGCAGGGAAAGTGTTGAGCTGATGTACCTGCTCGATTCGACCTCACTCACACTCAAGGGACGGGAATTCGACCGTTGGACCCGAGATAGCCGTACCCAGAATACCCAAGGCATCAAGGTGCATGTGCTATTCGAGGCAGCGTCGCAGACGCCGCAATGGCATAGTTTCAGTGCTGCCAACGTCAACGATGTCGAGTTGGCCCGCTCAGTTCCGTTACAGAAGGGGGCGCTGTATGTCTTCGACAAGGGCTATTGCGACTACCGTTGGTGGCACGACATCGATCAGGCCGGTGCGTACTTCGTTACGCGTTTCAAACGCAATGCCAGTTTGAGAACTGTCGAGATTCGCGGCATCCCTGAAGAGGCTACGCAGGTTGTGCTCAGTGACGAAATCGTTCAGTTCAAGAATCGTCACCCTGGAGGCGGACGTAAGAACCCCTACAGCCGCAGCTTGCGTTGTGTGACCATTGCGCGGCCCGACAAGCAAACTCCGCTCGTCTTTGCCACCAACGATCTGCATAGCCCGGCCCTTGAGATCGCCCAGCGCTACAAAGAGCGTTGGGGCATCGAGCTGTTCTTCAAATGGGTCAAGCAGCACTTGAAGATCAAGAAATTCCTAGGCCGCAGCGAGAACGCGGTGCGCATTCAGGTGCTCACAGCCTTGATCGCCTATCTACTTCTGGCCTTGTATCGCATGCGTCATGCACTGGAAGTGACCATGTGGGAGTGTCTGGCCCTGGTTAGGGCAACGCTCTTCCAGCGCCAGCAGAGCGAATCGTACTACAAGCGAAAGCGACGACGAGAGGCCGAAATAGCCTCTCGACAGCTAAGGCTGATTTGATGGGGGACGTCAAGAAGATTATTCCGGACAGCAGTGGGCGAAGGCCGGAACCCAATTTTGCAAGCAAACCAATAACGC
>NZ_BBUL01000037.1 GCF_000953825.1 Cellvibrio sp. OA-2007
GCAAAAAAAAGGTTCTTCGCGGGGAATGGGGGAGGACGGGATTGACGAACTGAACAGGAAGTGGTGGCGGAGGTCTGATGTTGGTAGATTGATAGTCGCCAAACAAATCAGTCTATCAAACCACCGCCATGCTCAATGCTATGTCGTCTGTCCCGTTTTGGGAAGGCCATATTGTCGATGCCGTCCATGAACAAGAAGACGGCTCCCTATTAATCGCCCTCGACACCTGCCCGGTTAGCGATGCCTTGTGCGGAGCGTGCCGACAACCTTGCGTTCTGGTGCATGAGCGTCGACGGCGCAAGGTGCGAGATCGCGACATTCTGGACAAACGTGTCTGGCTCGATGTGCCGATCCGGCGGCTGGACTGCCATCATTGCAATGCCCGCGTTGCCGAACACATCGTCTGGCTTGATCGCCGAGCACGCATCACACACCGTGTACGTTTGTGGGTCGAGGCGCTGGCGCAGCTTCTTCCGATAGCCCATGTGGCCAGACTAACCGGGCTGCACTGGCATACCATTAAAGACATCGATCACCAGCGCTTAAAGCAGTTGCATGGCGACTTCTCCGCTGAGGGCGTGCGGCGCCTGGTCATGGACGAATTTGCTCTGCATAAGGGCCACCGGTATGCCACCGTCGCCCTGGATGCCGAGCGAATGCGCGTGCTGTGGGTTGGAGAAGGCAACAGCCGGGAGACGATCCGACCGTTCTTCGAGATATTAGGAGAGGAAGGCTGCCAGCGCATTGAAGCCGTCGCGATGGACATGAACACGGCGATGGACCTCGAAGTTCGTCAGCAATGTCCAAATGCCGAGGTGGTCTACGACTTGTTCCACGTGGTGGCCCGCTTTGGCCGTGAAGTCGTCGATCGTGTGCGCGTCGATCAAGCCAACACGTTACGCGCCGAGCCCAAGGCCCGCCAGGTCATCAAGCGCAGCCGCTGGCTTTTGCTGCGCAACCGCGACAATCTGAAGGCTGAACAGGCCATCAAGCTCGAAGAACTGCTGGCTGCCAACCAGCCGTTAGCGACGGTTTATTTGCTCAAGACCGAGCTAAAGGAAATCTGGTATGCGCCCTCGGTCCGCGAAGGTGCTCGCCGCTGGAAGACCTGGCTCAGACTGGCCTTGGAAAGCCAGATCCCACCGCTGATCCAGTTTGCCAAACGCCTGGCGAAGTACCGGCGCGGAATTCTGGCTTCGGCCATTTTTCCGATGAACTCATCTGTCTTGGAGGGCGTCAACAATCGCATCAAAGTCATCAAGCGCATGGCCTATGGATTTCGAGACGCATCCTACTTCTTCCTAAAAATCAAGAATGCGTTCCCCGGCAAAGTGCGATGAACCTTTTTTTTCGCCGGTGCAGCCCCATATCAGAGC
>NZ_BBUL01000036.1 GCF_000953825.1 Cellvibrio sp. OA-2007
GATCCCGGCCTGCGCCCACTGCTGTCCGGGATAATTTGAGGGGAAGTTGCTGGAAGGTACGGGAAAGGGTTGCGAGTAGGGGTTTGGGGTTGTAAAACCCCGAGCTCTCACACTCAAAACCGAAACCCGCAACCATGTCCACGATAACCACTTTTCATGCGGTTTTAAAGGGGTTGCCACGTACCGTGTTTGATCGGTGCGTCGAGCGACACCATGCCGACAAAGGATGCAAGCGCTTTCATCCCTGGGATCACTTGGTTGCAATGATGTATGCGCAACTGAGTGGTTCGCCCAGCCTGCGCGCACTTGAGTTGGGTTTTAATAGTCACAGCATGCATCACCGCCGTCTACATACCAGTGCCGTTCACCGTAGTACCTTGTCGGACGCGAGTGAGCGGCGCTCTGCCGCCGTCTTCATCGACACTGCCACGTGGCTGATGGGGCAGGTCTCGCGCAAGCTGCGGCAGGAAATGGCCCCGTTGATGTTCTTGCTCGACTCGACCTCGATCACGCTCAAGGGACGCGAGTTCGACAGCTGGACGCTGGAGAATCGAAACCGCAACACGCAGGGCATTAAGCTGCATGTATTGCTGGACACTGCATCGCACGCACCGCTTTGGTATGACTTCAGTGCACCCAATGTCAATGATGTCACCCAAGCCTGGCAGGTGCCGCTTCAAAGCGACACGCTCTACGTGTTCGACAAGGGTTACTGCGATTACAACTGGTGGGCACAGATTGATGCGGCCGGCTCACGCTTCGTAACCCGATTCAAGAGCAACGCCGGGATTGAATCAGTGGGCGATTTGCCTGTCTGCGACGAGGCCCAAGGCATTGTCTTGTGCGATGAACTGGTGCGCTTGAAGTACACACATCTAGGTAAGCAGCGTCTGAATCACTACGATAAGGAACTGCGCCGCGTCACGATCCACCGTCCGGACAAGGGAACGCCGCTCGTTTTAGCGACCAATGACCTCGACAGTAGCGCACTAGAAATAGCCCAGCGCTACAAGGAGCGCTGGGAGATCGAACTGTTCTTCAAGTGGATCAAGCAGCACTTGAAGATCAAAGCATTTCTGGGCCGAAGCCCCAATGCCGTACGTATCCAGATCGTGACCGCCTTGATTGCATATCTCTTGATAGCGCTATACAAGCAGGCCCATGGCCTTACCCAAACGTTGTGGCACTGCCTCAGCCTGATCAGCGCTACCCTGTTCGAGTCTCCGGTCACCGATATGCAACCTCCCCGAACGCGTCCGAAACGAACGCAGACGCAGGTGGCGCCACAGCAGGGAGCACTCCAATGAAGAGATATCGAATTATTCCGGACAGCAGTGGGCCTGCGCCGGGAGTCATGGGC
>NZ_BBUL01000035.1 GCF_000953825.1 Cellvibrio sp. OA-2007
AAAGCAATAAATACTCTTAATAATTAATGAGGAAAGACGTATGTCTTATATAAAATCAACCAGATGGCAGCTTGGTCGGTGGGCGGCGCTCGCCGCTTTATCAACCGGAATAACACTGGCTGCACCAACAACCTATGCCGTCACCGGTAAATTTGTTCCCCAAAGCGGCATTCTCATGACTGTCGGGCAGGATGTGGACAGTATTAACAATTATAAAAACGCCATTGGCCATGTGCCGGCGGGTGTCACCAATTATGTGGGTATCGCCAATCTGGATGGATTAAATAACAACGCCGATGCCGGTGCTGGCCGCAACAATATTAATGAGCTGGCAAATACTTATCCGAACAGCGCATTAGTGGTTGGGGTGTCGATGAATGGCCAAGTCGATGCTGTTGCCTCAGGCAGCTACAACGCGAATATCGATACGCTCTTACATAAACTCGCCAGTTATAACCGCCCAATATTTTTACGCTGGGCTTACGAAGTAGATGGCCCTTGGAATGGTCACAGCCCCAGTGGCGTGATTCAATCGTTCCGTTATGTTGCCGATCGCGTTAAGCAGCTGGGTTATTCCAACCGCATTGCGATGGTGTGGCAAACCATGTCCTACTGCCCTATCGATTCCAATATCGAGCAATGGTATCCGGGTGACCAATATGTTGACTGGATCGGCCTGTCCTACTTCGCACCACAAGATTGTAATTTCCGCGAAGTAAATAAAACCGCAAACTTTGCGGTTGCGCACAATAAACCGCTGATGATTAATGAATCCACTCCGCAGCGTTTTGCGATTGGCGAATTAAGTTATTCCGCTGATGCAGCACGCGGCACCGGTCGGATAAATAAAACAGCCAACCAAATCTGGAACGAGTGGTTTGTGGGTTATTTTGAATTTATGGATAGCTATTCATCGCACTTAAAAGCGGTGACTTACATTGACGCCAACTGGAATGCGCAATCGCGCTGGGCATCGGGCAATGAAGGTTATTGGGGCGATAGCCGTGTAGAAGCTAATGCAACAATCAAAACCAATTGGCTGAATGAACTGAACAATAATGCGCTGACGGGTGAAACATTTATCTATAAAACTTCGAGCGATTTGTTTAGCAAATTGGGTTTTGGTAGCACGCCATCTTCAGCCGCAGCCAGCTCCGCGCCTGCAAGCTCTACTGCAACAACCTCGGTAGCCGCAAGTTCAACTGGCAGCACTGGCACTAGCGGTGTGTTTGGCATGACCAGCAGCGGTACTGTGTATCATTTAGATGGCGGCCAAACTGCGGGCTTTGTGTACCTGTGTGTGAATGGCGATTGCCGTACAGCGACTAAAGTGGGTAATCGTTACGAGCGC
>NZ_BBUL01000034.1 GCF_000953825.1 Cellvibrio sp. OA-2007
TGAACTGTCCGAAGTTGGCGGAGGGGATCATGGCGCAACTTGAGTTTGTTGTGTTTCTATATGGCTTATCTCTTTCTACATAGCAAAAAGATCCAATGTCAATTGGGTAGGTTGATCCATCCATTTTTAATGCAACCTTGGATATGTCCTCTATTGTTAGGTTGCCAGCATTATCAAAAGGCAGGTCATCTATGTCATATGCTATTGTTTTATTCTCAATCCAGCTCATTATTTTCACCGAAGAAAGTATTAGTTAAGCTCTCAATATAAGCCTCGTATTCAGCTTGCACGTTAATTGCTAATTTGTATTTTTGCCGATAATTGAGATAGGCCTCTGTTGTTTTCAAATGGCTATGCCCCATGCGTTCTTTTACATACATCAATAATTTGAAAAATTCGGGCTGATTTTCGATCGCGCTTCCACCTAGCTTGTATTTTTGCAATTGCTGCTGTAGAAGATTCATTCCAAAGGTGGCACGCAGATCGTGAAACCTGAGTTTAAATTTATTGCCTAGTTGAGTTATCTCTGGCATCAATTGCTGCCGTATAAATTGAGTTACAGCATTCCCGCGAGGAGGGTTACGATAAAGTTGCGCAAACTCGTCGTTTTGCGCCATGTAGTAAGGTTGTCCGGCTTTGGTTAAGAATGCGTATTGCTTTCCTTCATCTTCATACACATGGCTTGATCTTGTTGCGCGGGATATATAGCGTTTTGATTTCAGGTAAATATAGAGCTTTTTATGCAGCCATTTAGGAATGACGAGTACCATCTGCTTTTGATATTTGGTATTGATTAGCGTGCCAGAGCCAATTTTCAGCCTTAAAGATGGCGATGTTTCATTTGGTGGGGTGCTGAAGTTTTCTTTTCTTGTTGTAAAAACTGTTTGTAAGCGTGCTCCGGTAGTGAGTGAGAGCAAAAATGCCAATAACATTTCTATGTTGCCAATATTTTTTAGGGCTTGAATTAATAGGGTTTGCTCCTGCTCATTGAGTGGCCTTAATTTCCCGCCATCATCAATGTACTCGCTGTAGTCATCGGTGCTTCTTGAAACTTTAAATGATTGAGAAAGGTCAGTGAGTTGAATGTGTTTATTTTTCATAAACCCATAAGAATTTTTATATTTTATTACCGCTTCATTCTCTAGCCATAAAGCATGACTGAATTGATGGCCGTCCTCAGCTAACCAGCGATAAAAGTTTTGTATGCTATTCATTCTCCGCTTGGCAGTTCTTGTTTTTATATTTCCGCGTTTTATTTCATTGTGGAGAAATTCGCAATAACGATAGGTTGGGCGCGCTCTGGTTCTTTCGGCAATGTGATCCCCTCCGCCAACTTCGGACAGTTCAC
>NZ_BBUL01000033.1 GCF_000953825.1 Cellvibrio sp. OA-2007
TGGTTAAGTTTCGATGCGGTAACTCGCACGTTTAGCGGAACGCCAGCCAATGCCGATGTCGGCACTGTATCGATTGATGTGATTGCGAGTGACGGCAACGGCGGTACGGTTACCGATAGTTTCGATATTGTTATCGCCAATACCAACGATGCACCCACCGTTGCCAATGCGATTCCCGATCAAAACGCCACCGAAGATGCTGCGTTTAATTTTCAATTTGCTTCGAATACGTTTAGCGATGTTGATGTCGGCGATACGCTGACTTATAGCGCGCAATTAGCGGGTGGTGGTGCTTTACCCGCGTGGTTAAGTTTCGATGCTGTAACTCGCACATTTAGTGGCACACCTGCGAATGCCGATGTCGGCACTGTATCGATTGATGTGATTGCCAACGATGGCAACGGCAGCACAGTGACCGATACGTTTGTCATTTCCGTTGCCAATATCAATGATGCACCAACGGTCACCAATGCAATTCCAGACAGGGACGCAACTGAAAACTCACCATTTAATTTCCAGTTTGCTGCAAATACCTTTGGTGATGTGGATGTCGGCGATACGCTGACATACAGCGCGCAATTAGCGGGTGGTGGTGCATTACCTGCCTGGTTGAGTTTTGATGCAGTGACTCGCACCTTTAGTGGAACACCTACAAACGGCGATCTTGGTTCAATCTCAATTGACGTGATTGCCAACGATGGTAATGGCGGTATTGTTACAGACACATTTGATTTGACTGTTTATGCGGGCATCAATAATTTACCAACGGTTGCTAACGCTATTCCCGATCAGAATGTGATTGAAGATTCTGTTTTCAATTTCCAATTTGCGTCTAATACTTTTGCAGATGTGGATGTTGGCGATACCTTGACCTATAGCGCGCAATCGGCCGGAGGAGGCTTATTACCGGCATGGCTCAGTTTTGATGCTGCGACTCGCACATTTAGCGGAATTCCGTTGAATAACGATGTTGGAACTTTTTCACTAGAAGTGACTGCCGATGATGGTCGTGGAGGTACTGTCACAGATACTTTCGTCATTACCGTTTCCAATACCAACGATGCGCCCACCGTTGCCAATGCAATTCCCGATCAAAACGCTATCGAAGATACTGCATTTAATTTTCAATTTGCTTTGAATACGTTTAACGATGTTGATGTTGGCGATACGCTCACTTACAGCGCGCAATTAGCCGGTGGCGGTGCATTACCGGCGTGGTTAAGTTTTGATGCGGTGACGCGTACCTTTAGTGGCACACCTGCGAATGCCGATGTGGGTTCAATTTCAATTGATGTGATTGCCGATGACGGCAACGGTGGTACCGTCAC
>NZ_BBUL01000032.1 GCF_000953825.1 Cellvibrio sp. OA-2007
TGATCCCCTCCGCCAACTTCGGACAGTTCACTAACATACATTTCTTGCCTCAAAGCGCTCTGGGCTAATAAAGCCAATAGCGCTGTGACGGCGGTAACGATTGTAGTCTACTTCGATATATTCAAAAATAGATTCGCGAGTTTGTTTTCCATTCTGCAATGGCTCACCGTGTATCAGCTCAACTTTTAATGAATGAAAAAAACTTTCCGCACACGCATTATCCCAGCAATCGCCCTTGCGACTCATGCTCTGCTTGAGTGAATATTTCCCCAATAACTGCCTGAACGCATATGATGCATACTGACTGCCTCGGTCGCTGTGAACAATAACGCCTTGTGGAAATTTTCGTCGCCACAATGCCATCATCAACGCATCACACACCAACTGTGCATCAATATTTTTACTCATTGACCAACCGATAATTTTTCGCGAATACAAATCAATCATCACCGCTAAATACAACCAACCTTCCGTGGTTTGGATGTAGGTAATATCCGTCACCCATTTTTCATTGGGGTGCTGCGCAGAAAAATCTCTAGCCAACAAATTGGGCGCAACAGGCAGAGCATGATTGCTATCGGTAGTTACCTTAAACAACTTGGCTGCTTTTGCAATTAAACCCTGTCTTTTAAGGCTTTTTCGAATGGTTTTTATGTCCAGTGGATTATCTTGCTCCGCCAAATCATAAAAAATTCGCTCAGCCCCATAGCGACCTTTTCCCTGAATGAATGCCTCTCTGACAAGACTATCAATCGCCTCTCTTTGCTGTGAGCGCAAACTCATTAGTTCACGATTTCTTAACCAAGCGTAATACCCACTTCGCGACACTGACAGTGCGCGCGCCATTATCGAGATTGAAAACAGCGTGCAATACATCAGCATAAATTCGTAGCGTTTTATTTTTGATGCTTCGCGAAGTAGGTGGCCGCCTTTTTTAGGATTTCTAGCTCCTCTGCCTGCTCCAACAATTGGCGCTTTAGGCGAGCGTTTTCGGTCGCAAGGAGTGACTCTCTTTCGACACTGGTTCTGCTGTTATTCAGCGCACTGCGCCAGCTGTAGATTTGACTGGGATAGATGCCCAGCTTTTCTGCTGCTTCTGCTACGCTAAGGCGCTCTGCCAGCTTTAGTGCTTCACTCTTAAACTCAGCTGTATATCTTTTGTTCGTTTGCGTGGATTGTTTCTTGCTCATGGATCACCTCTGGAGTAAGTTTACTCAGTTTCTAAGGTGTCCGATATTCGCGGTAGGGATCA
>NZ_BBUL01000031.1 GCF_000953825.1 Cellvibrio sp. OA-2007
TCCCCCGCCCACCCTTGTATCTTGTTCTCATTGGTGGTTAGCTACCACCAATTGAGGTGAAGACCAGCTTGTGCCCACCCTTAAGGCTCGACCTTGGAAGGTAGATCAAGCCCTTCACCTCGTTCCACACCATACCAAACACTGGACGGTAGCCAAGGGCTCTGACCCTGTATGCACAAGGAGAGTGGGTGTGATGATCGAGAACACAAGGAGAGTCTATGTTTTACCTAGGCGTGGATGTTGCCAAAGCCAAGCTTGATTGCATGCTGCTCGATTCATCGAATGGCAAATTGAAGTCGAAGTCGATTACGAATACCCCTGCCGGCTTTGTCCAGCTGCTGGAATGGCTAGATAAGCAGAAGGCTGGCAATCCGCATGTTGTGATGGAACCGACCGGGACTTACCATGAGGCCGCCGCGCTGGCCTTGGCCGACGCTGGCTTGGTGGTGTCATTCGTGAACCCCGCGCAGGTGCGCGCGTTCGCGCAAGGCCTGGGTGTCAAGACCAAGACCGACAAGCAAGACAGCACGGTGCTGGCTAAATTTGGCGCCACCCAAAAGCCTGACGCCTGGCAGCCCCCATCGCAATCAGCCCGTCGTCTCAAGGCGCTGCTGACACGCCGTGATGCCGTCGCTGACGACTTACAGCGCGAGCGTAACCGCCAAGAAGCCAATAACTTCAGTCTTACTCCTGAAGCGGTGAGCGAGTCGATTGCACAATCGATAGCCTTCCTCGAAACTGAACTCAATCGGCTCGAGAAGATGATTGCGTCGCACATCGACAACGACCCAGACCTTCGCGACAAAAAGGACCTCCTGGAGACCATTCCAGGTGTGGGGCCAAGGGTAGCAATCCACATGACCACGCTGTTTGCAGGGCGAACGTTTGATAGTGCCGAACAGTTGGCAGCCTACCTCGGCCTGGTGCCTGTGGAACGGCAATCCGGCACCTCAGTGCGCGGCCGCCCTCACATGTCCAAGGCAGGCCCTGCCCATCTGCGCAAGGTGCTGTACATGCCCGCCGTCGTCGCACGACGTTGCAATCCGCATATCAAGGCGCTCAATGAGCGTTTGCTTGCCAAGGGCAAATCCAAGATGGCTGCTATCGGCGCTGCCATGCGCAAGCTGGCGCACCTGTGCTATGGCGTCATCCACACCGGCAAGCCCTACGACCCAAAATTTGCGGCTTAGGGCTTGACGGGCAAGACGGTATCTACGGTTTACCTCAATTCGGGTTTAACCTATAC
>NZ_BBUL01000030.1 GCF_000953825.1 Cellvibrio sp. OA-2007
AGGTTGTAAGTTGGTTTTTTGTGGAAAACTTTTGCGAAGCAAAACCACAAAAAAGCGACTTACAAACTGTCGAGCGCACGAAGTGCGCGGTGCTGGAGCGCCTTGTTACGTGATAAATGTTTTGTGAAGAATTTGCCGAAGCGGAAAGGGAGCTTTTGCCGTTGCCTTTCCGTGCAAACCAACACGCCTAAAAACTTGATGGAACTTTACCCAAAATTGGGAAATAACAAAAGCAGAAATTAACCAAAGCCAAACTTGTATTTCAGCTTTTAAAGCAAAACCTGCAAGAACACAAACCAGAAAAAACCTTCACATTCTTCAAACCGCTACAGCGCACAAACTAGCCGAAGCAGAAAACCCAAAAACATTCACTCTTCAAAAATACCGGTTTTGCTTTTGCGAACTTTCAGGATTGCACAAGCCTAAAACGCTTTGACCACGTAACGCCGAGCTAAGCGGCAGTTTTTAAGTTGCGGTTTTGTGGAATACTTTTGCGCAGCAAAACCACAAAACTGCGACTTAAAAACTGTCCAGCGCACGAAGTGCGCGGTGCTTGAGCGATTTGTTAGCCCTTATACAACCAAGCAAATACTCCAAATACCGTTAAAAGTATCAAGTATAACCAACTATTATTTAACCTATTTATTATTCTGTCTTTTAGCGTTTTACCTCTATTTTCTTTTAAAACAAGAAGCTCTTTTTCAATTCTATATTTTGCTTCACTTTCGAACAGATTATATTTCTCCATGATAGAGGAAGCTTCAATTACATTTTGCGATAGGTCACGAGGCTGATTAGTTTTCAAAGCTTTTAATTTTGCTTCATTTATAAGTTCAAGTTGGCTAGCAAAATGGGGCTGTAGAATTCCCACTAATTTTTCAGATGATATGCTTTTCTGACTGAGTTCAATCATTTCAATGGAAGTAGTAACGAGTAAATCTATGCTACGTTTTAATTCTGCTGTACAGCATTCCATTATTCTCCTAACGGTATTTCCACCGCCAAGTTCATGTTTAGCACTCGCATTTCTTAAAACCGTCTGTAGTTCCCGTTCAAAATTGGAATTTTGATCTTTAAGTAACACGGATATACGATTAAAGAATTTTGTTTCAAAGTCCATTCTTGCACCATGTGATGGCTAACGCCGAGCTAAGCGGCAGTTTTTAAGTTGCGGTTTTGTGGAATACTTTTGCGCAGCAAAACCACAAAACTGCGACTTAAAAACTGTCCAAGGAGCGTAG
>NZ_BBUL01000029.1 GCF_000953825.1 Cellvibrio sp. OA-2007
CTGGGTAAGCGCCTATCTGCTACATGGTGATGGGTCATTTGCAAGGCAGCAGGTTCATTACTCCGCTGAGTTCAAGCTGTCGGTACTGCGGTACATGTGGGACAATGCGACCACGATCAATCAGACGGCCGCAGTCTTTAACATTCCCCATCCCGACAGTGTTCGCACCTGGGCGAAACGTTACGACGAGGGTGGTAGCGAAGCACTCGGCCGCATTAAGCCAGCCGTATCAGAGATGCCAGCACGCATAACCCCACCCGACGACAGGCCAGTAGAAGAACTGACGCGCGAAGAACTGCTCAAGCGTGTGCAGTACCTGCAGATGGAGGTCGCCGTCCTAAAAAAGCTGGAAGCCTTGGCTCAAGCAAAGAAGGCAGCTGCGAAAGCAGCTGTGCCCAAAAAGCGCAAATAGTGCATGAGCTAAGGCAGTCGTTTCCGGTTGTGGGATTGCTGAAGGTTGTTGGCCTGGCCCGCAGTACGTTCTATGCCTGGGATGTGGCACGCAAGGTGCCGGATAAATACGCGCAAACCAAAGAGCTCATCAAGCAGGTCTACGACGAGCATAAGGGGCGCTATGGGTATCGTCGCATTGCCGATGCCCTGCGTGAGCACGGCGTCGAATTACACGCAAACACGATACTGCGCCTGATGGGTATGCTGAGCCTGAAGTCGATTCAGCGGGTCAGGCAATTCAAGACATTCCGAGGCAAAGTTGGTGTAGTCGCTCCTAACCTCCTGGAGCGCAACTTCGATGCCGAGGCACCGAACCAGAAATGGGCAACCGACGTCACCGAGTTCAAGGTAGGCAGTGAGAAACTCTATCTCTCGACCGTGAAAGACCTGTGTACGCGGGAGATCGTTGCGCATGAAATGAGCTTACGCCCAACGATGCAGCTGGTGGTTTCGATGCTCAAAAAAGCCTTAGCCACGCTCAGGCAAGGCGAGACGCCTACAATGCATTCCGACCAAGGTTGGCACTATCAGATGTCTGAGTACCGTAATCTGCTAAGCGACCATAACGTGGTGCAAAGCATGTCACGCAAGGGAAACTGTCTGGATAACGCCTCGATGGAAAGCTTCTTTGCCGTGCTCAAGACCGAGTGCTTCCACAGGCAGAGCTTTCCTGACGCGAAGGCGTTACGAGCCACGATCGATGAATACATCGGGTATTACAATACCAAACGCATCAGTACCGCCCTGGGCGGCTTGACCCCGCTTCAATGCAGGATCA
>NZ_BBUL01000028.1 GCF_000953825.1 Cellvibrio sp. OA-2007
ATAAAGCCAGGCTGTTCTTGTGCTTCTTGTGCTTCTTGTGCTTCTTGTGCTTCTTGTGCTTCTTGTGCTTCTTGTGCTTCTTGTGCTTCTTGTGCTTCCTCTCCTGAAATAATTGTTTCTGTTTTTGGTTTGCGATAAAGGTTTAGCAATTCATTGAGAATCATTAAACCAAATAAAACAAAGCCCATGGAGTAAACAAGGCTTAACAACTGCTGTACGCGATAGATGGCAACTTTATTATTAGGTTCAATTAACTGCGTCGCTTTATAAACTATAGCGCCGGTGTAGTAATAAAGTGGTGGATGGAAAAAGGCACCGCCGGTGGCGTAATCGACTGGTGGTGGCATCCAGTGTTGGGTGAGGTATTCGCTATATCCAATATGATCGCCCAGGTCGTGGTCGCGAACATCGCCCGGTGTTACCATAAAATAAACCAGGCGAATTAATAACGCTCCGATAAACAATACTTTAATCGGAGTCGAAAACTTAAATGTGTTGACTAGTTTGAGCGAAATCAGTACAGCAAAAATAGTTAACAACAAATAAATTAATTTGGTAAAGCCTTCGCCACCCTCTGCACTAATCACTATACCCATCAAACCACCCTGATCAGAGTAAAGAATCTGTATCTGGTTTTTTCCGTCGTGTAGGTATTCACTGAGATCATAGGTAAAACCTTTGTTGTAGTCCCTGCGTTGTTCGTAGGGAATATGACTGAGGTCTACCGGGCGCTGATTAATTGAGAGCGATAAGATTTCGTCATCGGGAATAATTCGCAGGGTGGAGCTGGCGTTCTTAGTCATTTCTACCGTGCCGACCAAACGGTAAACGCCGCTTTCGGGTGATTGTATAAAACCCGGTGTGCCGATGATTTGGGTATTGCCAGATGGGGTGGTTAAAGTGAAATCAGAAAACGTCGGCTGAATAGATTTCAGGTTATAGGCAATGAGCCCGAGTGTGATAATAAGTAGATAAAGAGTTTTTGAACTTAAGGTTTTATATATCAGGGCTTTCATTTTATTGTTTTTCCTTAATGCTTAACTGAAGTTTTTTGAGCTCTGCTTTGAGTATGCCTACTTCCTGAATAAGATTTTTATTGCCTTCGGCAAGTTTGGATATAACAACTGAAAATTGAATCAAAATAAAGAATGATCCCTACCGCGAATATCGGACACCTTAGAAACTGAGTAAACTTACTCCAGAGGTGATCCATGAG
>NZ_BBUL01000027.1 GCF_000953825.1 Cellvibrio sp. OA-2007
AAGTTTGAACGTAACAAGCCCCACGTCAACGTGGGCACCATTGGTCACGTTGACCATGGTAAAACCACATTGACTGCAGCCTTGACTCGCGTGTGCTCGGAGACTTGGGGTGGTGAAGCGGTAGCATTTGATGGTATCGATAAGGCACCAGAAGAGAAGGCGCGTGGTATTACCATTAATACCTCGCACGTAGAATATGATTCACCAGTGCGTCACTATGCGCACGTTGACTGCCCAGGCCACGCCGACTATGTGAAAAACATGATCACCGGTGCTGCGCAAATGGACGGTGCAATTCTGGTATGTGGTGCGACCGATGGTCCAATGCCGCAAACTCGTGAGCACATCCTGTTGTCTCGTCAAGTAGGTGTTCCTTTCATCGTAGTATTCCTGAACAAGGCTGACTTGTTGGCAGAAGACTGTGGTGGTGTGGGTACCGAAGAATACAACGAAATGTTGGAATTGGTAGAAATGGAGCTGCGTGAGCTGCTGTCTACCTATGACTTCCCAGGCGACGACACTCCAATTATCGCTGGTTCTGCGTTGATGGCGCTTAACGGTCAAGACGATAACGAATTGGGCACTACCGCTGTACGTAAGCTGGTTGAGTCTCTGGATAGTTACATTCCAGAGCCAGTGCGTGCTATCGATCAGCCATTCTTGATGCCAGTAGAAGACGTATTCTCTATTTCTGGTCGTGGTACTGTAGTAACTGGCCGTGTAGAGCGTGGTATTGTTAAAGTTGGTGAAGAGATCGCGATCGTTGGTCTGAAAGACACCGTTAAAACCACCTGTACTGGTGTTGAAATGTTCCGCAAGTTGCTCGACGAAGGTCGTGCTGGTGAGAACGTAGGTGTTCTGCTTCGTGGTACCAAGCGTGATGATGTTGAGCGTGGCCAAGTATTGTGTAAGCCAAACTCAGTAACTCCGCACACCAAGTTTGAATCTGAAGTGTACGTACTGTCCAAAGAAGAAGGTGGTCGTCACACTCCATTCTTCAAAGGCTATCGTCCACAGTTCTACTTCCGTACTACTGACGTAACTGGTGCTGTTGAATTGCCAGAAGGCGTAGAGATGGTAATGCCAGGTGACAACATTAAGATGGTTGTTACCTTGATTCACCCAATCGCGATGGAAGACGGTTTACGTTTTGCTATCCGTGAAGGTGGTCGTACTGTTGGTGCTGGTGTTGTTGCCAAAATCATTCAGTAAT
>NZ_BBUL01000026.1 GCF_000953825.1 Cellvibrio sp. OA-2007
TGGCTGGACAGTTTGTAAGTCGCGCTTTTGTGGTTTTGCTTCGCAAAAGTATTCCACAACACGCAACTTACAAACTGCCGTTGTGCTAAACGTTATAACTACGAAACCATGAATAAATTAATTAACTTGATTCATGAAGATAGATTTAGGATGGATTTATTATCGCTTGTTTCATCTCTAAATCTTCCTGATTGGTATATCGCAGCAGGCTTTGTAAGAAACTTAGTTTGGGATCACTTGCATAAGTTTCCACCAACGCCTCTTAATGACGTTGACGTTATATATTTCTCCACAGAAACCATAGACGAAGAAAAAAATTTAGATATTTTATATTCTGCACATCCATATATTAAATGGCAGTTGAAAAATCAAGCCTTAATGCATGAAAGAAATTTTGATTCGCCATATAGAAGTAGTGTTCATGCAATGGAACATTGGCCGGAAATTGAAACGGCAATAGGCGTGAAGCTAGAGGCTAATAAGCAAATAGTTGTAGAATCACCTTTCAGTATTGCCTCTATATTTAATGGCCATATAACACACAACAAAAAACGTGAAAAATCTGTATTTCTAAATCGCATTGAAGAAAAAAAGTGGCTTGATCTGTGGCCAAATTTAAAAGTAAAGTTATAACAAGTCGCTCCAGCATCGCCACTACGTGGCTGGACAGTTTTTAAGTCGCAGTTTTGTGGTTTTGCTGCGCAAATGTTTTCCACAAAACCACAACTTAAAAACTGCCGCTGAACTCGGCGTTATGTGTCACTTACCGCAAGTTGGGCAGTCACCATGAGATTGGGTGCATCCGCTCCAGTCACGCCCTGGAATTAGCTCTATCCCACGGCACTTGATTTTGCTTTGCTGTTCCCATCCCTGATCCCATTCAGCGTGTGCGTTCATGTTATATGGCCCGCATGGGTTGTCGCCCCTGCTGATGCCCAATAAAAATGCCTTTTGCCCAGATAGTGTTGGGTTGTTGTAATCCATATAAGGTTGCATTTCTAAATCCTCGCAAGCATCCACATAACAAGAATATGAACTGGATGCGGTTTAGTTGGGCGCACTAATCACTTGTGAGAAGCGCACCAGTTATATTGGCGTTATGACTCGGATCCGTGAATCCGGTCAAATGCTGCGCTTGGGTTATCCGCTGCAAGTTGAGCCAGCTCTGGTGAGAGTGCCCTTAGTGCATC
>NZ_BBUL01000025.1 GCF_000953825.1 Cellvibrio sp. OA-2007
TCCATCAGCGAAGTGGTGGATGACCTGGATCTGGCGTTACCGGATGCGCAAACGCCTTTCGTCAGCAAAAGCGCGGTCGCCCAAGCTCGCCAGCGCCTCGGCGCCGAGCCTTTGCGGGCATTGTTCGAGATATCGGCAAAGGCGTGGTCGGAGCAGGATCGCAAGCAGTACCTATTCAAAGGCCTGAGTCTGTTTGCACTGGACGGCACGACCTTGAAGACCGCCGATACGCCAAAGCATCGCGAGCATTTCGGTGAGCAGGTTTATCCCAGCGGCCGAATTTCCAGCTATCCGCAAGTGCGTGGCGTGACCTTGACCGCGGTGCCGACCCACTTGATCCGCGATGCGAAGTTCGGCCCTTATGGGATCAACGAGATGCTCTACGCAAAGGAGCTGCTCTCATCGATTCCGGATGACTCTCTGACTGCATTCGACAAAGGGTTTCTATCGGCAGAGATTCTATGTGGCTTGACCAACGGTGGGACTAACCGCCACTTCATCATTCCAGCCAAGGCCAACACCAAATGGAAAGTAGTCGGCGGCACACCTGACGATGCCGTCATCGAGATGCGCGTATCGCCCCAGGCACGCAAGAAGTGCCCTGACTTGCCTGAAACCTGGCGTGTCCGAGCTATCACGATTATCGACCAAAGTGCACGCAAGCACGTACTGCTGACCTCACTATTTGATGCCAAACGCTACACGGCCAAGGATGTCGCTGCCTGCTACACGCAGCGTTGGCAGATCGAGACAAGCTATCGTGAACTGAAGCAGACGATGATGGGCATGGCGCTGACCCTGCGTAGCCGCACTATCGAAGGCGTCTACCAAGAAATCTGGGGGCTACTTACGGCCTACAACCTGATACGCCTGGAGATGGCCAAGGCGGCACTGGAGGTCAAGTGCGAGCCGACCGAGATCAGTTTTATACGCGCCTTCCACGTCATCCAATACGAACTGCATTGGGCAGCTGTGACACGGTCATACGGCAAATTGCCCGCTTTGATGCAGCGCCTGCGTCAGCGCCTGGTGATGCTCTTGAATGAAGAACGGCCCGGCCGAAAACTCGACCGGGCCGTGAAGGCCTTGCCTCAGCGTTATACCGTTCGTGTCCTGAAGAAGGACCTTAACTGAACGGCATTACCCGCAAGCGGGGCTTTTGAATTC
>NZ_BBUL01000024.1 GCF_000953825.1 Cellvibrio sp. OA-2007
AGTTTTGATACTAGCGTACAAGCTTATTTTGGCAGCTTTGATGATTCATTAAGTCTTTCAGGCAGCACGGCTGCTGCCAGCACACGCAACCAAATTGGTATTGCCGCTACATTAGGTAAAGATTGGTGGACCTTGCGCACTGCTTATCATCAGGCTGATTTGACCTTGGCGAGTAGTGGGTTTAACCAATTGGCTGCAGGTATAAATCAATTGGGAGCTGCGTTTAATCAAGATTTCAGTCGCAATGTTGACCAGTTTTTAGCAGATGATGATAAAGCGACATTTGTGGAGATTGGCTTAACTATAGATACAGGTCGTTTTGTGGCGGCAGCGGAACATATTGAGATGGATGCTTCGGACTCATTATTGGGTAAGAACATTCGCGAATTTGTGATGGCGGGTGTGCGTGCTGGTGATTGGTTGTTTCATGTCACAGCATCCAAATCTAAAGATGAGCAGGCGCACCCTGAAGCTGGTTTGCCTTATATCGCACAAATTCCTGATACCGTTGTTATTTACAATACTCTGGTAGGTATTACCGATGGGTTGTCTGATGAGCGAGATGTTATTACTTTAGGTGCTCGTTGGGATGTTGCATCAAGTACGGCATTGAAGTTCCAAGTGGATGATGTTGACGATCAGTTCGACGGTGACCAAAAGGTATTCTCCGTTGCTTTGCAAACTGTGTTTTAGGAGCTGCCATCATGAAAAAAACTCTTCGTTTACTGGCGGCAATTGTAGCAATAGGTATGACAAGTTTTTCTTGGGCTGAAGTTGCGGTTATTGTGCATCCATCAGCAGCTTTTGATTCGCTCACGGAAGACGATGTCTCTCGTATCTTTTTGGGGAAAAGTAAAAATTTTCCCGGGGGGGCACAAGCCATTCCGATAAATCAAAATGAAGGCGCAGCAGCACGCGATAAATTCAATGAAGGTGTGTGCAAGAAAAACTCGAGTCAATACAAAGCTTATTGGTCGCAGTTAGTTTTCACTGGCAAGGGCACCCCACCTAAAGATGCAGGCGATGATGCGGCTGTTAAAACATTGATAGCGGCCAATCCCAATATGATTGGTTATGTTGATGCAGCAGCAGTGGATGCAAGCGTTAAAGTGGTTTTCAAGTTACCTTGATCAGCGGTGCGCGGAACTGTGTTTCC
>NZ_BBUL01000023.1 GCF_000953825.1 Cellvibrio sp. OA-2007
TCTTCACTCTGTTAGCTGTCATAACAAGGCGGTCAAACATCGTTCCGCTTCGCTCCACTGGACGCACGTACCGTGCGCCGTTTACCTTGGCGTTAAATTAAAAAAGGAAAATTACCCATGAATACTTTTATATTTGGAATGACCACTGTTTTCGTTATTTTTATTAAAATACCTTCCCTTTTTCTAAAATTAACCGGGCTTGGTTCTATTCATACCGGTTTACTTGGCGGCTTGCATAAATCGCTAGCTGTAGCAATTTCTCTTTTTTTAACCTATGCATTAGCTTATCTAATCGCTCTTGCACTAGTGAAGTTCTCAAAAATCGAAAGTAGGCTTCCAGCTCCTCTTGCTGGGAAAAAGCTAATTTTATTTGGCAGCATAGCTGTGTTGCTTGCACCATTAACCCAAATAGTAACCGCTTCAATACCTGGCGGTGGTGCATCCTTCACGGTAAGAATGTTTCTAAGCCCAATTACGTCAGCTGGCGCTATATCATTAGCTCTTGGTATGCTCTATCTTTTACTAGAAGTTAAACCAAGCGGTAAGTTCACGTACCCCGAATAATTTAACAAGGCATTGCACCTGACGCATTGTAAGTAGCGCTTATGCAATATCGCTGCGCGAAGTATATTGCAACGCGCTACTTACAATCCGCAGGTGAACGCAACGTTATACAAAATATGAACCCAGAAACGAAAGTATCAATTTACGGAACCTTATCGCTATTATTTGTAGCGACTGCGCTATTTTCCGTAATACTTTGTATCAGAACGTTATTTCTGAATGGCTCCATTTTGGTGAGTTCGCTTTTCATATGCTTAGCAGTTACAACTTTTTTTGTAGCTTATCTAATAGACTTAAAGCTATTAGAAATACCTTGTGCAATTTCATTCACTAGTTATCGATTTTTATTGCTATTAATTACCGGTGTATTTGGAATTCCGTTAGGAATTTTATCCGAATTTGACTTTGGTATTGCTTTTATTGGCGGGCTAATATTTTCAATATTGTATTCATGGTACGTCTATACATCATTTAAGGCTGCTGCAAGGCAGCACAAATGGTAAAAGCGTATAACAAGGCGGTCAAACATCGTTCCGCTTCGCTCCACTGGACAGAATTTAAGTAGCTTTTTTGTGGTTTTACTTCGTAAA
>NZ_BBUL01000022.1 GCF_000953825.1 Cellvibrio sp. OA-2007
GGCCCTACCTGTTTAGTTTCGTGCGATCATATTCCTCGTCGTAGCTGGCCTTTGTTCCGTGCAAAGGCTATGCTGGGCGACTTGATTGCTGGGTTCAGCAGTCCCGGCATTCAATCGCACCAGGAGCAGTTGGCAGCATGAGTTCACGCATTCACCCCCAAGCCCGTACCACTCCAAAAATCCGGCAGGAGATCAAGGATTCGGGCCTGTCCGATCGTGAGGCTGCAAAGGTCTTCGGCATCACGCGAGCCACCGCTGCCAAGTGGCTCAAGCGGGACGATGTGCAGGACCGCTCGCACCGTGCCCATACGCTGCACACGACCCTGAGCGCAGCCCAGGAAGCCATCGTCCTGGCACTGCGCCAGTCGCTCTATCTGCCGCTCGACGACCTGCTGTTCGTCACACGGCAGCACATCAATCCAGACGTCTCCCGATCAGGCATCGCACGTCTGCTCAAGCGCGAGGGCATGTCGCGTCTTGAAGACGTGATCCCAAAGGCCGAAGGCGAAACCATCACGCCCAAGAAGACCTTCAAGGACTACGAGCCGGGCTTCATCCACATCGACATCAAGTACCTGCCTCAGATGCCGGACGAGACCTCGCGCCGCTACCTGTTCGTCGCCATCGACCGCGCCACGCGCTGGGTCTTCATGCACATCTACGGCGACATGACCGACGAGAGCAGCGTCGATTTTCTGCGCCGCCTAAAGCTGGCCTCGCCCATCAAGATCAGCAAGATCCTGACCGACAACGGCTCGCAATTTACCGATCGTTTCGCGACCAAAGACAAAAAACCAAGCGGCCAGCACGCGTTCGACGTCGCTTGCGCCGCGCTACCTGCCGAGCACCGCCTGGCGCCGCCGCGGCACCCGCAAACGAACGGCATGGTCGAGCGCTTCAACGGCCGCATCAACGAATTGCTGCAGCAGACCCGCTTCGACAGCAGAGCCGATTTGCAGGCTACATTGATGAACTATTTGAAGCTGTACAACCACCACATTCCGCAGCGCGCACTCGACGCGAAAACGCCCATCTTGGCGCTCAAGGAATGGCAGCAGAAACGACCAGAATTATTTGTTAAACGCGTTTATGATCAAACGGGACTCGACAGTTAACAAGTTGC
>NZ_BBUL01000021.1 GCF_000953825.1 Cellvibrio sp. OA-2007
ATTTTTCTCGGCACTGGTTGGCTGGTGTTTCTCACCATTATGGTGGGGTTCGATATAGGTTCAGCCGGATTTATCTGGATTGCACTGGGTGCATCGCAAGTGCTTATCTGGTATCTGAACCGGCCGAAAGTGACTGAACAGGCTGGGCAGCAGGACTAATCTGCATGTCCCTGTCTGATCAGGAATTGATTGCGCGGGTGGTTAACCGCAAGGATCAGCACGCGTTTGCGCAGCTGGTCTTGCGCTACCAGTCGCCGTTGCGCATTTGGGCCAGACGCCTGTGCAACGGCGACACCCACCTCGCCGACGATCTGGCGCAGGAAGCTTTTATGAAGGCCTATGCCGCGCTGGGTGCGTTTCGTGCAGAAGCCAAGTTCTCTACCTGGCTGTATCGCATTGCTTTCAACATAGCCGCCAACCGCTGGCGCGCGAAAAAAGTCGAGTGGTGTGAACTCGATGAAAACGAAGAGATCGAAGCAGAGCAGTGCAGCGTAAAACAATATCATGCACAAAAAGATGTAGAAGCGGCGATGCAAACCCTAAGTGCAGGGCAGCAAATGGCGATTCGACTATGCTATGAAGATGGCTTTTCCCACGAAGAGGCGGCAACCATTATGGGTATTCCGCTCGGTACTGTGAAAACCCACATAGCGCGTGGCAAACAAAAACTGCAAACTCTTTTGGTATCCTGGCAGGATGCTCTACCTCAGTGAAAAAGTGTGCAAGCGAGGTCGCGGTATGAACGATACAAATTTCGATGATTTTTTACGGCAGCAACTGCAGAACGCCAGCCCTTATCTGGATAATGCTAATTTCAGTGCCAAGGTGATGGCTGGGCTACCAAAACCTCGGCGTCTAAGTCGTTGGCTGGAACTATTTATTGTGGTTGTGCCGGTTACATTGATTGCGCTCTTGGTGATGAGCCAGTTTTCAGTGCGCGATTTTATTCAGCCGATTTATGCATGGATGCTCACGATGGATATGGCGAGTTTGATGTCACTGGGCATCGCCGCAATTGTGGCC
>NZ_BBUL01000020.1 GCF_000953825.1 Cellvibrio sp. OA-2007
GCGGTATTCCACTCGCGCCGATGGATATGACCGTTGCCAATGTGATCGCCCACGAATTGATTGGTGAACCGTTTGCAAATGAGTTGGATCAGGCGGTGTTATTTTCCGCCGAACTCCTGTTAAACGAGCACGATTTTGAAGGCGCCAATATCAACCGCTATGTCAATTTGCACCGCGATAAAGGCTGGACTGAAGAACTGGAACGCTGGCCCTGTTTGGTAGAAGACCTTTCGATTCGAGTCGAGTTTGAAACTGATTCTGAAACGCGTCACTGATAATTACTTACTAGACTTAATCATTAAAAAAGGCGAATTGCGCTGCGCAATTCGCCTTTTTGTTGGCTACAAACCGCCGGTCACGTCACACCGGATCAACTTCGGCATTTAAGCTCATATCGTCAAACCGGGATTTATCCAGCATGTTTTCGCTCTTGGCGACTATGGTCGATACCGTGGCATCACCGGTGATATTCACCGCCGTGCGCACCATGTCCAACAGGCGATCCACACCGATAATCAGCGCAATGCCCTCCACCGGCAAACCGACCGATTGCAATACCATCGCCAACATGACCAAACCTACACTGGGCACACCGGCGGTGCCGATTGAGGCGAGGGTGGCGGTGAGAATCACCATTAAATAACCAGACGCAGGTATGTCGATGTTGTAAACCTGAGCGATAAAAATGGTGGCCACACCCTGCATAATTGCGGTGCCGTCCATATTAATGGTGGCGCCCAACGGCACCGAGAAGCTGGCGACTTTATTGTCCACCCCCAAGTCGTGCTCCACGGTGCGCATAGTGACGGGCAGGGTGGCATTGCTTGAAGCGGTACTAAAACCAAATACCGCTACTTTCCACATTTTGCGGAAAAAGATAATCGGGTTTAAGCCGGTCAGGATTTTTAATAGCGAGCCGTACACCACCAAGCCGTGTAGCAGCAATACAAACAGCACGGTGAAAAAGTACTTGGCCAGATCGGCAATGGCAGCAAAACCAATCGTGGCAAATAACTTGGCCAGCAGGCAAAACACGCCATAGGGCGCCAACTGCATCAACAACATCATCATTTTCAGCACCACTTCGTTGAGGTGCTCAAACAAGGTTTTCATGCTGCTGCCAACTTCACCGCCGGTGCGCGAGATGGCGATGCCAAGCAAAATCGAGAACACAATCACCTGCAACATGTTCCCTTCTGCCATGGCCTGCACTGGGTTGCTGGGGAAGATATTAATAAACGTTTCTTTGATGGATGGCGCTGGTGGTGCCGCGTAAGTGCTAGAGACAGCCATATCCACCCCGGCACCTGGCTGTATAAAAATCGCCACTCCCATCGCCAGTGAAATCGCAATTGCAGTCGTCAACAAATAGAGCGCCACAGTTTTAGTTGCCAGTGCACCCATACGGTTGTGGCCGCCGAGCGAAGCAGCGCCGCACACCAGCGATACAAACACCAGGGGCACTACCAACAATTTCAGCGAGGCTACAAACACTTGGCCAACAGCATCAAAAATGCCATTGATCACCACATTCTGAATCCACTGGCCATAGACGGTAGTCGCCGTCGTTTGCGTTTCATCCAGCCCCAGTAGCAGATTAAAAATCACCCCGAGCAGCAGGCCAAGCAACATGCCCAGCAAAATTTTATTAGTCAGTGACATGTAGCCTCGCAGAATTATTGTGACTTGTTAAATGAGGAGGACGGGGGAAGTTGGTGTTGGCGGCTATGGGTGCCGCCAACAGAGCCGTTTGGCGCAGCGATTATTCGTTGACCGCGTCTTTTAGCGCTTTACCCGGTTTAAAGGTTACGGTTTTGCTGGCGGCGATTTGAATCGTTGCGCCAGTTTGTGGATTGCGCCCTTCACGTGCAGCGCGCGCGCTCACATTAAAGGTGCCAAAACCCAGTAAGGCGACTGATTCGCCGCGGCTCAAGGCATTAGTGACCTGCTCAATAAAAGCAGAAACCACTAGGTCGGCCTTGTTTACACCCAAATCTGTATTGTTCGCCAGCGCGACAACTATATCGGTCTTATGCATGATGCTCTCCTTGGTAGTAACTATCGATAGGCTTAGGAGTTTACCCGCATTAATTTGTTTACGGCAGACTTGATCTGGCTTTTTCCGCCTCCCGCGCCATGCCCAAGCGAACACAAGCTGATAAACTGCGGAGCGTTTTTACCCCTTTACACCTCATGGCAGCATCAAAACAGGAGCCACATTTTGCCCAAGGCTGCGTGTTATTTACCCTCTTCATTGTTATGGCAGCCACTGCAACGCATTGCCCGGCACCAACATCCATCTGCAGCGATGCAAGATTGGCTGAGCGACAGCAGCTCCTTGACTGCGCGGCTCATCGCCAAGAGCCAAGGCCAATTCAAGGTGCAGGTGGTGCGCCAAATAATCGGGGTGCCACGGCTAAACGAGCGCCAGGTGCTGGGAATGCGGCGGCCCACCCTGGCGTTGATTCGCGAAGTTATTCTGCAAGGCAAGGGCGAACCCTGGGTATTTGCCCGCAGCCTCTTGCCACTGTCCAGCCTGACCGGATCACTGCGCCACCTGCGCAAACAGGGCAACCGCCCCTTGGGGGCGTTTTTGTTCAGTCAGCCACAGTTGCAGCGCAGCGCCATTGCAGTGGCGCGAATTAGCCGCGATCATGCTTATGTTCCCGCTGATCTGGTTGGCAAACAGCCACTCTGGGGGCGGCGCTCAGTATTTTATCTGCAGCAGAAACCCCTGCTGGTGAGCGAAGTATTTTTACCGGCCTTTGCCGACCAACTCGCGCTGCCACCGACTCGATAACCCTAATAAAACGGCGTTTGGCTATGACAACCCCAAAAGATGTAAAACCCGGCGATTCAGCGCCCGCAGCCAAACAGGCAGCGGCAAAAAACATGGCGGCACCCAAGACCAAATCAGCCGCGACAACCAAACCTGAACGCAGCAAACAGAAAGCAAAAACCATTGTTAATCCTGTGGCGAAAAATAGCTTAAAAAGCAGCTTTGTCGCCAAACTACGGCAAAAAGCCCCACTTTACTGGCGTTTGATGCGTATGGATCGCCCGATTGGCACCCTGCTGCTCCTGTGGCCCACGCTCTGGAGCTTATGGATTGCGGCCAAGGGCGTGCCCAGCCTCAAGAATCTGGTGATTTTTGTGCTGGGGGTGATAGTGATGCGCGCCGCTGGCTGTGTGATCAATGACTTTGCCGACCGCAAAATCGATGGCAGGGTGGAGCGCACCCAACATCGCCCACTCGCCACCGGCGCCCTCACCAGCCGCGAGGCCATCGGCCTGTTTATCACTCTATGTTTGATCGCCTTTGGGCTGGTGCTATTCACCGATCCCTTCACCATCAAATTGTCAGTTGGCGGCCTGATCCTCGCGTTTTGCTATCCCTTTATGAAACGCCACACCCATTTGCCGCAAGTGGTACTGGGCGCGGCATTCGCCTGGGGCATACCTATGGCTTACGCCGCCGAAGCGGGGGAACTCACCCAAGGTATTTGGCTGATCTATCTGGCAGTGGTGCTCTGGACAGTGGTCTACGATACGTTTTATGCGATGGTGGATAGGGATGACGATCTGAAAATCGGCGTCAAATCCACCGCGATATTGTTTGGTGAGCAGGATCGCGTCATCACCGGCGCACTCCAAGCCATGACAATTTACGCTTTGATACTGGTCGGCAATCGCTTTGAGTTGGGCAGTTTTTACTATCTGGGGCTGGCAGTTGCCGCCGGTTTATTTATCTATCAACAATGGCTGATTCGCTTTCGCGCCCGCGCCGCCTGTTTTAAGGCATTCCTCAATAACAACTGGGTCGGTGTCGCGGTATTTGTCGGGATCGTTATGGATTATCAATTTCACTAGCGGCTAATTTTTCACCCTGTCATAAATGTGTAACACTGAGCTTATTTAATACACTGCAACAATAGCTTCACAAACCTGTGAGGCAAACCGTGGTTTTTTCAGGCAGAACACTTATGACTGGTCGCAAAATTCTAATCGTTGACGATGAATCCGCAATCCGCGATATGCTGCGGGTAGCGCTGGAAATGGCTGAATACAACGTGTTGGAAGCGAGCAATGCACAGGATGCACACGGCATTATTATCGATGAAAAGCCCGACCTGATCCTGCTCGATTGGATGATGCCCGGCACCAGCGGCATCGAATTAGCGCGCCGTTTGAAGCGCGATGAAGTCACCGCCAACACCCCCATCATCATGCTCACCGCCAAAGGCGAAGAAGACAATAAGATTCAGGGGCTGGAAGTGGGCGCCGATGATTACATCACCAAACCTTTTTCACCGCGTGAATTGGTTGCTCGCTTGAAAGCCGTATTGCGCCGCGCCGATCCGCAAATCAACTCAGCACCCATTACGGTACAAGGTCTGTGCCTCGATCCCGCCAGCCACCGCGTTACCATCCACGATCAATCGGTTGATATGGGCCCGACTGAATATCGCCTGCTGGAGTTTTTCCTCACCCATCAGGAAAGAGCTTATACTCGCAGCCAATTGCTGGATCACGTTTGGGGCGGCAATGTGTATGTGGAAGAGCGCACCGTGGATGTTCATATCCGCCGCTTGCGCAAAGCCCTCACCGTTGATGGCCACGAAGATTTGATCCAAACAGTGCGCGGTACGGGCTATAGATTTTCTACTCGTATTGAAGCCTGATAATAATCAGCTGTAGCAGCCGGAAGCGATGCGTGCTGCAAGACCGTCTGAGACATGGATGTCGAAGATGAGCCTCCAGGGATGGATTTACGGCGTGTCTTGCAGTGCTCATCGGTTGCGGCTGCGGATTTAAACCGGAGAGGCTCCCCCCTTGTTAAAAGGTTTTAGCGCTGAGCTCCAGCGCATTCTCATTATTCTCGCCTTGTGCAGCCTGATTGGTTTTTTTAGCGGCCTGTACGCCGTTTGGATGCTAATTGGCTGCGCCGCTTACATTATCTGGATGCTCTGGCAAATGCGCCGCCTCAACCAGTGGCTGCTGTGCCAGGAAACGGAAGAAGCACCCGAAGCCACTGGCATCTGGGGTCAGGTGTTTGACAACATCTACCAGTTACAGCGCAGCCAACGAGTTGAAAAAGAAAATCTGCAGGCAGTGATTAAGCGTATTCAGGAAATCAGCTCGGCACTGAAAGACGGTTTGATCATTCTCGATGCCCGCGGCCACTTGGATTTTTGGAACCCCGCCGCGCACCGGATGCTGGCGCTTAACACCAAAGACCAAGGCCAATCGGTTATCAACTTTATCCGTCACCCCAAATTTGTCAGCTATTTTGAAGAGGGCAAATACGAAGAGCCACTGGAGCTACCCTCACCGCGCTTTCAATCCAAACAACTGCAATTTCAAATCACCCCGTTTGGCAAAAGCGAACGTTTGATCGTGGTGCGCGACATCACCCAGCTGCACAATTTGGAAAAAATGCGGCAGGACTTTGTCGCCAACGTCTCCCATGAACTGCGCACCCCACTGACCGTTATCAACGGTTATGTAGAAACACTGGCAGATAACAACAGCACCCCCAGCTGGGATAAGCCCTTACAGCAAATGCTGCAGCAGGCAAAACGCATGTCGCTGTTGATTAACGATCTGCTGGTGCTCTCCAAACTGGAAACCACAGAGGCAGGGCACAACCACAAACCGATCAATATTGAGCAGCTCCTAACCATTGTGAAAAGTGAAGCAGAGGTGTTGAGCAAAGAGAAACGTCAGCACCTGACGCTCATTTGTAACAATACGACCAAACCACTGCTGGTCTCCGGCAATGAAAAGGAACTGCACAGCGCGTTTTCCAATCTGGTCACCAATGCGATCAAATACACCCCCAATGACGGCAGGGTGAGCGTGCTGCTCTGGCAGGATCAAAAACACTTTTATGTATCCGTAAGCGATAACGGCCCCGGCATTGAAGCGCAACATATCCCGCGTTTGACCGAGCGTTTTTACCGCGTTGATGCCAGCCGCAACAGCGGCACCGGCGGCACAGGTCTGGGCTTGGCGATTGTAAAACACGTCTTGATGCGCCATGAAGCAGAGCTAAAAATCACCAGTGAAGTGGGCAAAGGCAGTATGTTTATCTGTGTATTTCCACTCAGTTAAGCAGCAACCAAGCAACGTTGTCTTTTCAAAAAGAACGATTAGCCCCAGCAAAATCGGGCAATAATCGGCTTCTGTATTGCTTTTCCATCTGAAAAATTCCGAAAATCAAACTTCCTTCGCAAAATACTACCCCTAAACCCTAAACTCGTACTCGCAATGTACAACGTTGTCATTTTAAACTCCACGGCAATGGAACCGATTGTCGCTCACATGAGATCGGCTTGATGTATGGAGAACAAACATCATTCCAGATCGGCGCACTGAACTGCTCAGTCCCGATCTTGTTAGTTAATAAACTAAAAAATCCCTTGGAGATGAAAAGTGAAAAAGACAATAAAAGCCTGCGGAATTTCCGCTGTAGTACTAGGTTCGCTCTTGCTTACCAGCCAGGCATTTTCCCACGGTTATGTATCTTCACCGAAAAGCCGCGCTTTTTTCTGTACCACCTCACAAGGCGGTGGCAGCTCAGCCGCGTGTATCGCTGCGTCTGCTGGCGGCAATGCCAGCCAATATGAACCACAATCAATTGGTATTGGTGGCGCGAACGACAATCACCAAGCGCTGATTCCCGATGGCAAACTGTGTAGCGCTAACATGGCCAGCAACAATGGTCTTAATTTGGCTCGCAACGACTGGAAGGCAACCACTGTTACTGCTGGCCCTCTGGCGTTCACCTGGACTAACACTGCACCACACAAAACGTCTTACTTCCGTTACTACATTACCAAAGAAGGTTTTAACCCAGGTGCAGCTCCACTGAAGTGGTCTGATCTGGAACAGATCGCCCAGACAGCACCTGAAGGCCAAGAAGCAGTGTCTACTCACATGGTTAACCTGCCACCCCGTACTGGTCGCCACATTGTTTACAGTATTTGGCAACGTGACCCGCTGAGAGATGCGCCAGAAGGCTTCTATCAATGTATTGACGTTGTTTACGGCAATCCATCAAGCAGCTCCTCTTCCGCTGCACCATCTTCTGTATCCTCATCGTCGGTGAAATCGAGCGTATCTTCAGTTTCGACTTCTTCAAGCGTTTCCGACAATACCTGTGCTGGTCTGCCAGCCTGGAATGCCAGCACTGTGTACCAAGCTCCGCAACAGGTAGAGCGCAACAACAGACGCTACTCTGCCAACTACTGGACTCAAGGCAATGATCCAGCACTGGTATCAGGTCAATACAGCCATTGGCTTGACTTGGGTGCTTGTACTTCTGGCGGCGCATCATCAACTCCATCAAGCGTAGCGCCTAGCTCATCCAGCAAATCAAGTGTTGCTGTGGTTAGCAGCTCAAGCGCACCCTCGTCTGTTGCAAGCGGTAACTGCACCTCACCTGCCTACGTAAATGGTGCAGCTTATGCTGCGGGCGCAGTAGTTAACAATGCAGGCAGTGAGTACCGTTGTACTGTGGCGGGTTGGTGTTCACAAGGTGGCGCATACGCACCTGGCACTGGCTGGGCTTGGACTAACGCCTGGTCTTTGGTTCGCGCGTGTAACTAATTCAACAGATTTGCGTCTGGCTCTACCTGCAAGTTAGCCAGATGTAAAAATGGTTGAAACATAAAAAACGGCAGTCCCCAGGGACTGCCGTTTTTTATTGGCCGCAACTTTTTATTTATCGGAGTTGGATTTCTATTTCGGTCGCCTTATCGACAATGACTTTTGCTTCATCAAATGACGGGGGGCCATAGCTACCTGCGAACAAATTCATCATTTGGCGATGACAATTGTCCATCGTACACATTCACAGTGACGGCATGACTTATGTCCTATTTAGCCTGTTGGAGTTAAACCGTACTATGATCGGATCGATGTAGCGCGGCAGTTCACTCCCAAAATGAACAAACACCATGAATAAAGATAATTATCTACTGACACTGGCTGGATTTATCACCTGGAGCGGAGTGGCCTATGTTGAGTTTGGGCGGCTCGCTGGCTCCTCATTTTTGTGGCCGAGCGTACTGGGCTACGGTGTCTTTTTACTCCTGTTTTTAATGGTTGGCAGCGGTTATGCCATTAATATTTCGTTGCGCAAAACCCGGATCATTTTATTGGTGCAACTGTGCATTGCGCTCTTATTAATGCTGGTCCACGTAGGGCAAATATCACCGGTATTATTAGTGGTCTGGGCGGCGCAATTACCGGATTATTTTTCGCGCCGCGCAGCAGTTCTACAAGTGCTCATTAGCAATCTGCTGTTCTATTACATTCAAATAGATTTCTGGCACTTTGACAACGCGATAATTACTGCGCTTATTTATCTTGGTTTTCAGCTATTCGCCCTATCCACTTCTTTTGCCCGCGTTAGCGAGCGACGTGCCCGTGAACAACTTGAACAGGTAAACCAGCAATTGCTCACCACGCGGATTATTTTGGCGCAATCGAGCAAACAAGATGAACGTTTGCGCATTGCGCGCGACTTGCACGACATACTCGGTCATCAACTCACCGCCCTGAATTTACAATTGGAGATTTTGCAGCACAAGGTTGCACCTGAGTTGCAAATATCCCTCGCCGACACTAAAAATCTCGCCAAACAATTACTCGACAATATTCGCGCTGTAGTGCGCAACCAGCGCACACCATTAACTGTCGATATACGCCAAGCGGTGCAAGCGCTTGCACTGCGTTTACCGCAACTACAATTGACGCTGGAAGGGGAGCTACAACTGGAATCCGCAGAGTGTGCAGAGCAACTGTTGCTTTGCATTCAAGAGGGAATTAGCAACGCGTTGCGCCATGGCCGCGCGACAAAAATACATATTTTGCTACAACAGCAACAACATAAAATATGCATTTTCGTCGACGATAACGGTCGCGGTTGCCCAAACACAATCAACCCCGGCAGCGGCCTGCTCGGCATCAATGAACGCTTACAACTATTTAACGGTAGCAGTCGTTTAACGCCACTGGCGCAAGGCGCGCGCCTGCAGATTTCACTGGAGCAACAGCATGCTTAAAATTGGCTTGGTAGATGATCAGGAATTAGTGCGCAAAGGTATCGCGGGTTTACTCGCACTCTCAGGCAAAACAGTGATTAGCTGGGAGGCGAATAATGGCGTAAACGCGCTCGCCGCACTGCTGAATAACCCAGTTGATGTGATACTCGCTGATATTCGCATGCCAGTGATGGATGGCATTGAACTGGTTAAAAAATTGCGCGCCGAAAACAACCTGACACCGGTATTAATGTTAACTACCTTCGGTGACAGTGAATTATTTGTGCAGAGCATAAAGGCCGGAGCCAATGGTTTTTTATTAAAAGATGTATCACTGGAAAAGTTAGTCAGCAGCCTTGAAACCCTCGCGCAAGGCGCTGGCTTTCTCGCAGAAGGCAATATGTTACAAGAATTATCAGGGCTGAAAAAAACAGAACAAAAAATCGACTTATCAGAACGCGAGCTGCAAATTTTACGGTTATTGGCAGGCGGTTTTTCCAATAAAGAAATTGCGCGCGCAATTTTTCTCGCCGAAGGCACAGTGCGCAATCATGTTTCCAATTTGCTATCTAAATTAGATTGCCGCGACCGCACCCAAGCCGTGTTAAAAGCTATCAATTTAGGCATAGTTTGAATAGTTCGCAGGCTTCATTTTTGGCTTGCCATCGATTTAACAAGAACAATAAATTCAATTTTCATTCCTGCTGGAATGAAAAAACGGCGCGTATTTTGCGCCGTTTTCCAATCTATATTACGAATCAAACGCTCAGTAGTGTGTTAGGCAACCCAGCCCAAGCCAGCGAAATATTGTTTGAACGTGCCTATCTTCATTGCAAAAACACCATCGGTATTTAATGGCATCTGCGCAGAGTAAACATTAGTACTGCTCCAGTTGCCAGGCAGTACATCCAATGTCGCCTCATGGGTTCCCCATGGATTACGCAACACTATGTAGTAGGTATTGTTGCTCCAAGCCCACCCCAGAATAGAGTAAGCATGATTACCTACCACACGGGCTGAACCATAATCCGTACCTGCAGGTGATTCACCGTGAGTCCAAGCCACCATCGGATTAAATGTGCGGCCGCCGAGAGAATTAGCGCGCACAGATTGAATCAATGCATCGGCAGAATGTTCGCTGTTGTTACGGTAGTTCTGCGCCCCGCGTACAATTTCAGCGCAAGCTAAAACTGCGTTGCCATAAGCCATAGGGCCATAGTCAGGAAAATCCGTTGTGTTGCCCGTCTTCCATTTAGCAAAGGCCTTTTCCAATATTGCCGGCCAGGTCTCGCCCACGTCACGGGAACGCGCATAGCGCCAACTGTTGCTACCCTGAACTACCGGCACTCGCTCACCCACCTCTACTGACTCACCGCTACCTGTACCATTTTTAAAAAAAGTTACGCGGTGAATAGGGCTTTCATCATCACCCCAGGCAGATGGTCGCACTACATTTGCAATAGCATAGGGGCGCGACCAAGCGACCGAACTCATCGCAGCAATAAAATAACAGTTAGCAATACTGCCTTGGATCGGATCATTAATTTCACCTAAGTCTTCAAAGAAATCCCCTTTATCAACCCATGCTGTATTAGCCGGTTGCCAAGGAGTATTGGCGGCGCCAACCACTGGTTGAATCAAGGAATCAGCCAAAACTTTAGTGCGGCTCTCTGTCAGCGCAGTCAAGTTAGTACGTCGGATCGCAGGTTGGGTAAGAAGATTGCTACTTAAAAATGTAGCTAGACGATTATTCGCTTCAGCAAGCGATAAAACCTTCATTTTGCCCTGTGCGTCTGTCACAACACCGGGTCTTAACAGTGGGCTATCTTTAGCAAATATTTTTGCTTCAGGAATTTGTAGAATCGATGACAACTCCGCCACCGGATTTGCAAACGTACTCCAGCGTATTTGTTTTCCTGCAACCTGTTCAGCAATAGCATAGGGATTGGTAACACCAATATTCAGTTCCATTTCTTACTCCTTAAGTGGATTTTTTTGCAGGCAATAGATGCACTGCTAATGTAAAAGCCAATTAAGATGAGCAATTCCTATCAAACACCATACAACATTGCTCATCCCTGACTTTCGTATCCAGTCTAGCTTGAGCTATCGCACAGACAGAATTACAAAATCACACTGCCTATGTGATTTATTCACCTCCTACAAGAACAAAATAATTTGTCTGCGCAGTAGGCTAGCAAACCTGCTTAGTTATCCAATTGAAATTGCAAGCGCGCCAGTTGCTGATACAAATCACTGTTCGCCAATAATTCTGTATGCGTGCCGCTCGCCACAATCTTGCCCTGCTGCAATACCAGAATGCGATCTGCATTGACCACCGTTGAGAGACGATGCGCAATCATAATGGTGGTGCGGTTTTTCATCAGTACTTCTAACGCCTGTTGCACCGCTTGTTCGCTATTCGAATCGAGCGCGCTGGTGGCTTCATCCAACAATAAAATTGGGCGATCAGCGAGAATTGCCCGCGCAATCGCAATACGCTGTTTTTGCCCGCCCGATAAACGCACCCCGCGTTCACCGAGATAGGCATCCAAGCCTTCCGGCAATTGCTCGATAAATTCCATGGCAAACGCCGCAGTGCAGGCAGCGATCACCTCAGCATCAGTTGCATTGGGGCGCGCATAGCGCACATTGTCGCGCACACTCGCGGCAAAAATGACCGGATCTTGCGGCACCAGTGCGATGCGCTCGCGCACCTGTCGAATATCGGCGTGGGTTAAATCGACACCATCCAATAGAATTTCACCCGCGAGCGGATCGTAAAACCGTTGCAGCAATTGAAACAGCGTAGTTTTACCCGCACCCGATGGACCTACCAACGCCACTTTTTCGCCGGGATTTACCCGTAGATCAAACCCATCAAACACCGGTGCATCCAACCGTGTGGGATAGGCAAACTTTACTGTGCGCATCTCCACTAAACCCTGTGCTGGTACCGGCAATAATTCCGGCTCCTCGCGCATAGGCAAGGCCGAGGGGGTCGCCAGTAGTTCAACTAATCGCTCAGTGGCACCGGCGGCGCGCTGCAATTCCCCGATGACTTCCGATATAGTTCCCATCGCACTAGCGACTATCACGGCGTAAAAAATAAATGCCGACAACTCACCGCCAGTGATATTGCCCGCTAACACATCGTGGCCGCCGACCCATAAAATCATCGCCACTGCGCTAAATACCAAGGTGATCACCGCTGCAACCAAGAGTGCACGCTGACGCACGCGCTTGATACCAGCACCAAAGGTCATCTCCACCCGCTGATTAAACTCGCTGGCCGCTGCTGGCTCGTGGCCGTATGCCTGCACGGTGCGAATTTCATGGATCACTTCATCGGTGTATGCACCCACATCGGCCACACTGTCCTGACTTGCGCGCGCCAGTTTGCGCAGGCGGCGGCCGAACACAATAATCGGCACCAAGACAAAAGGAATCGCCACCAATACCAGTGCCATCAACTTCACACTGGTGACCGCCAACATCACTAAACCGCCCAGCAATAACAAGGCATTGCGCAATGCCATAGAAACACTGGAGCCAATTACCGTTTCCAGTTGGGTGGTATCGTTAGTTAAACGGGAAAGCACATCGCCGGTGCGATTTTGCTCAAAGAATACCGGCGAGAGCGTTAGCAGATGAGAAAATACCCGGCGGCGCAAATCTGCGGTAATGCGCTCGCCCAGCCATGAGACAAGATAAAACCGGCTGTACGTTGCCACTGACGTCACCAGAATAACGCCCAGTAATCCCAACAGCGCATAGTTGAGCAGCTCCGGGCTACCGGCCACAAATCCTTTATCGATCACCTGTTTCAAACCTTGGCCGATTAATAAGACGCAGGCAGCGGCGACGACCAAAGCAACCAGCGCCAGTAGTATGCGCAAACGATAAGGGCGCAGCAGATCCAGCAAAATTTGGCGGCGCGATAGGGATTCGGCTATAGGAGAGGAGCGTGATAAAGACATAATAGTTCCGCAGGAGTCGATAAGCTCAGGGAACAATTGGGGAGCAGTGATCAAATGCAAGGCTGCGGTGGATGGTTGATGACCTTTGTCAGGCTTCAGCGGCAAAATCACCCAATTTCAAGCAATAAAAAAGGCGAAACCCGAAGATTTCGCCTTTTTAGCTGTAACATCAGCGACCTTGGTCGCTGATAAGCATCTAATAATTAGATAGCTTGAATGTTTTCAGCTTGTGGGCCTTTTTGGCCTTGAGTAACGGTGAAGCTAACTTTTTGGCCTTCAGCCAAAGTTTTGAAGCCTGAACCAGAGATAGCGCTGAAGTGAGCGAAAACGTCTGGACCAGATTCTTGCTCGATGAAACCGAAACCTTTAGCTTCGTTGAACCATTTAACAGTGCCAGTAGTAGTTTTAGACATAGTATTACCTATTAATACAAAAGTAAGTTTACCCCGAAGGGCGCTTGTGCTGGAAATGTGGGAATTACTTATGTAAACAGGACGAAATACTATGGAACTTCGAAATGTGGTGCATAAATATTAGACGTACTTTCAAGCTGAGGCTCAGTTTACACGCCTTTAGATCAATGTCAATCAATTGGGTTTGCTAAAGCGCCAGAGCCTGCAAGTATAATTACTCCCTCACCTTATCCCAGTGGAAATCATTCATGCGATTCATGCGCCAAAGCCGGTTAATCCTCAGTTTATTGTTATTACATCTCGCAGTGAATTGCGCTGCACAAACCGGCAGTTTTAATTTAGAAGACTGGCCGCAAACACAAGCTGCGCTCAAGCCCATGTATGTCAAAGCCATCATGGAACAAGCCGGCGTGCACAGTGTGAGCTTTACCCGAACGGCAGAATTTTATGCTGCGGAATTGGATAGGTTTGCCGAATTCGCCCGCGCAAACAGTTACCTTCCTTATTTAAAAACATCCGTCGCGCAAAATTTGGCAACAATTGCTGTGGTGAACTGCGATTGGAATAACGGTATTCCACATTGGGAGTTCGCTCAAAATTATTTGGGTGAAAAACAATTAGCTCTGTTACAACCTGTTTATGGTGATGCCATAAATAAACTCAAAAATAATTGCGCGGCAACAAGCACTGCTGCGCAATGATCGAATTTTTAGTGCAATTACTGATGCACTATCCCATCGTTTAATTATCAGCAGAGGCGTAGCATAAACGCTTCTCTGATATGCGATCTGGTTATGACCAAACAATCCCACCCTTTTTTAATTGTTCTGCTCGCTGCCGTAATTGCCACCACCCCGCTGGCAGTGGATATGTATTTGCCGGCGATGCCAGTTATCGCCCAAGATTTAAATACCCACATCAGTAGTGTGCAGCAATCGCTCAGCATTTTTCTCGCTGCCTACGGGGTAGGCATGTTGCTGTTTGGCCCACTGGCGGATTTACTCGGGCGCAGGCCTCTGGCGATTTTTGGCCTCACGGGTTTTACTCTCTGCAGTATCGCCCTCGCGCTGGTCGATAATGTGCAGCAGTTTTTATTTTTGCGCGCACTGCAAGCATTTTGTGGCGCCGCAGCAACAGTAGTTGTACCGGGATTAGTGCGGCATATGTATCAAGAGCATACCGCTAAAGGTATGTCTTATATGTCCATGATTATGATGCTGGCACCACTGCTTGCACCTGGCATCGGCAGCGCCATTTTATGGATAAGTGATTGGCGCAGTATTTTTTATATATTGGCACTCTATGGTGTACTGATCTTTTCCTTGGTGTGGAAGTGGTTGCCTGAAATCAGTAAACCCATTAACACTCGTAGCGGGATTGCCGGAAATTTTTTTAGCGGTTACAAAATCGTATTTTCCAATACACAGGCGCGCCCACTCATCATGAGCATGATGTTTGGTGCATTTTCCTTTTTTTGTTTTATCACCGCCGTCTCGTTTATCTATATCAATTATTTTGGTGTCAACGAACAAGCGTTCAGCATGTTGTTTGGTGCAAATGTGCTGTGTTTGATATTGGCCAACTTTGTAAATAGTCGCCTGGTGACTCGCCTCGGTTCAGTGCGAATGTTGCGTGCAGGTGTGGTGTTAGCGTTAGTGAGTGCACTTTTACTCTGTGTGTTTAACCTGTTTAAATTAAACCTCTGGTTTACCGTCTTTAGTATTGCGCCGCTTATGGCTGGCCTCACCTTGGTCTCAACCAATACCGACGCGCTGGTATTGATGCAATTCCCCCACAACTCAGGCACTGCAACCGCCGTAATGGGCACGCTGCGTTTTAGCACTGGTGCTTTGGCCGGGCCACTGCTCGCCTTTTTTTACACCGGCAGCGCCATGCCTTTTTCGCTGCTGATGCTAATGGGCGTGTTAGGTGTGACTGTTTGCCAACTTTGGTTCGCCTATAACAGCAAACAAGTTGCAACATAAAAATAGTGTAGAATAACGGCTTCTTTTTCTGTGAGAAAAAACATGACCGAGCAAAAAAATAATCCACTGCACGGCCTGACATTGGAAACCATAGTGACGCGGCTGGCCGAACACTATGGCTGGCAAGAGTTGGGCAGCTTGATCAGTATTCGCTGTTTTCAAGCCGACCCCAGTGTGAAATCCAGTTTGAAATTTTTACGCAAAACACCATGGGCGCGTGAAAAAGTCGAACAACTTTATTTGAGTACCCATTTCACTCGCTGAGCAGCGATCAGGCTACTGCTCCAAACAAATCACTACCGCTGCGTGATAGGCCTTCCAGTAAACGGGAATAACATAGGAGCGCATCTGTGCCGGTAAATGAATATGATTGGGTGCACCTTCAATCATCACTGGTACTGAAATCATAAATTCGTGCCCAAAACGGCTACGTGCATTGCCAGAAATGGTATTGGCAACCTCTCCCACCAAATCAAAAATATGTTCGTTGCTAGTATCCGACTCGCCAATACTCAACAATAAATGTTTGAGCAAAATACGCGGCGCGGTGAAATAGACACAGCCGCGATAAGGACCAGAGATTCCGATTATGCCAGTTACATCATAAGCCGCTGGTTTATTATTTTCGACTAAATAAGGTGTACCCACTTTTACATTCTTGTCATTGGTGTGATGAAAATAGCGCACCACGCCATCGATAAATACTTGCAAGGTTTCTTGTGACATTCGCCAGGTCCTAATCTTCAGTTAGCTCGGTAAGCGCTTCCAGCAGTTGATCATCCGTAAAGGGTTTGCATAAAAATCCACGCGCACCTTTTTTTAGTGCAGAGATGCCAGTGGCTTTATCCGATAGCGCAGAAATCACTAAAATGCGCAGCTTTGAATCCAACGCCATCAGTTGCTCAATGCAGGCAATGCCATCCATTTCCGGCATAGTTAAATCCATGGTGACCACTTGCGGGCGGGTCTGTTTAAATAATTCAAGCGCCTCTATTCCATTGGCAGCTGCCGCAACTACGCGAAACCTATCTGAATCATTACAGCGTTCAATTTTACGGCGGATAATATTCGAGTCATCCACAATCATCAGTGACAGCATATTATTTTCCTTTCAAATTCAGGCTGCTATTTCTTCGCCGCTGGTGGCGTGAGCGATTGGCAAGGTGATCACAAAGCGGCAATGGCGACCGGTACGACTGGAAACACTAATTTTGCCGCGCTGGGTTAACACATGGTTCATCACTGCCTCCATACCCACGCCGCGACCTGCATCTTTATTAATGTCTTTTGCGGTGCTAAAGCCCTCATGAAAAATTAATCCGAGCAATTGTTTATTTGTCCAGGTTTCAATTTCTGCTTCCGGCCATTTACCGGATTTAAACGCTTTAGTGCGAATGGCTTCGTAATCCAGGCCCTGGCCATCGTCCATTACCGTCAATTCCATTTCAGTGTCAGATATTTTTGCGAGCCGTAAATCAATACGGCCAGTGATAGGTTTTTCACTCAACTCTCTATCCCGTGGCGATTCAATGCCATGCACTACCGCATTGCGCAAGAGTTGAATACAAATTTCTTTTAATTGCTGTTGCGCAGCAGTTGCCAAATTAATTTCGCTTAAACCACTGGCAACTAACTTGACCTGCTTGCCATTGCGCAGTGCAATATTTTGTACAAAGTCATGCAGATGATCCCAACCATCACTGCGGCGACTACCGGCACTATAGTGATTAGTCGCGGGGCGCTGAATATGATTGCTCACCACCGCAAACTGCCCCAGCTTTTCGGTGAGATGCTCAATCTGCTGCGTGTAACTAATCAGGTTTTCCAATTGCACGGTAAGACCAAGGTAATCATTGCCGCTCAAGTCGCGCTTTTCGCACAAAAGCGCCAAAGTATCTTCCATTTTATGGGCTGCATTTTCAAAAAACTCCAACTTAAGTGATGCCGCCTCACCTTTGAAATTATGGATTTCCCGAAAAATGCTAGTAGCTTTGTCGCGCACGGCCTGAGTGGTTTTAGCCGGTTGGCGTAAAATATTGTTGACGCGATTAAAACAATTAAAACTATTGGCGATAAATTCTCTCAGTAACCCCGGATGGGTATGCAGCAGTCCGGTCAACATTTCCAGTTGCGATTCATTGTGCTTGCGGCTCTCATTGAGCGCACGCTCCAATTTGACCTGCGCAGTGATATCCAACACCGTCACTAATACATGGGAAATAATTTGTACATCGTCATCATTTTTTTGATAGGCGCGCGCAAAACTAAATTGCAAATGTTTGGTAAGAAACCCGCCATTGTCCTGCGCTATATTAACCTCAACCAAATTTAGCGGATTTAAATCGCCAATTAATTTTTCTTTTACATTGGCGTCAAATAACAATTCGATAAAACCACGGGCGGTTTCTGCATCTTTTGCACTGACAATATTTTCCAATAATACCTGCAAGGATTTACCCGCGAATCCCTGCTGACCGAGCACCTCAAGCAGCCGCGCAGAGTGCTGTTCGCCGATAATTAAATCCTTATCAATCAGAAACAGACCTTCGTTTACTGTTTCAAGAATTTCCGTGGTTTCACGCCGGGCTTTTTCAATCACCTTATCGCTATCGCGCAATTGCCGCACAAAGTGCAGCATAATAAAAAGGAAGTTGATAATTGCGAGGCTAATGCCAACCGTTTGAATAATGCGGAGACGGGTGGCCTTGGAAGCGGCGACTTGCTCCAAGCTGAGCGTTAGATCGTTCATGGAGGTAAGGATCGGCAAATTGTGTAACCTTGCCATAGCAACTGCAGTGGCAAGAGAGCCGTCAAACGCAGTATTTTGTTCTACATCATTAGAAAAGTTTTCTATCGCATTTTTATAGGGCTGCCACAGCGCTAGGGTGTTAAGCAGTGAATCGCGCCCCAAACGATTAGTGACAGGTTCCAGTGTTACTACTTCCTTCCCTGCACCGCGTACTACACCACCAGTGTTAAATGCAGCGAGTGTTTCATCAAATAAATGCTTACTGAGCTGCAACTCATCAAATGCGGTTTTGAACCCCTGCGGGTCATCGCGCGATGCATCTAATACAAAAAGGGTTTTTGCCATGCGTTGCGACAGCATACGCTGACGCCCGGCAAGGTTGACCCCAACCGCATCGTCGGCAATTTCAAACGATACGTAAAAATTAAACAGTAACACAGAGGCATCTAGCAATAGAAATAGGGCAATGGAAATAATAATGCCGCGATATTTTCCGTAATCAAACTGCCATCTGGATTCGGTATGGGTAGTTCCTGACATGCTAAGCACCTGACATCAATCAATAGTTGCAGTTATCTGTCACTGCCGGGCGATCCAAGTCTGCCCTTTAATAACTCCTCAACCACATTCGTTTTACGTATTGGTGTTGGTGCATTAGCGAAAGCTATGCCAAGTTAAAAAATTGGCGCGTATGTCAATTATTGGGGCGCATTACAAATGTTTTTTTGCAATAAAACCCGCTATGCACCGTTTTGTTTGCAGCACTCAAGTCTAAAAAGATGCATGAAATTTTTACTTCGCACCTGTTTGGTTCTTCGGCGTAAAGATTTTTATCCTTTTATGATTGCACTCATAGGTATAGACTGCCCGCAGCGGTCATTGCGACTGCATCGCAGCTTTGTATTGGCCGCATCTACCACCTCAATACCACCATAAGGATCGAACGATGAAACCAATTCATACCCTTGCCACTCTCTTAATTTCCGCCGGTTTGCTCACTGCTTGCGCAAAAGAAGAGCCAAAAACCACTACTGAACAAGTAAAAGAAGCGGTTACTGAAACTATGGAAGCCGCGGGCGATTCAATGAAGGAAGCGGCTGATGATATGGCCGATGCGGCCGCAGAAATGAAAGACGACGCCGCTGAAGCGATGGAAGAAACCGGTGAAGCGATCAGCGAAGGCGCAGCCGATGCCGCTGACGCAATGAAAGATGCAGCGGAAGAAACCAAAGAAGCCGCAAAAGAAATGGCTAACTAATTCAGCCTATTGGCTGACTAGAGAGTAATTGGAAGTGAGCGGGTCAAGCGATTGACCCGCCCATTTTTTATTCGCGTTCCTGCAATTGCATCGCCCACATTTGCGCATATTTTCCTTGCCGGGCTAATAATTCAACGTGTGTGCCTTGTTCAATAACCGCCCCCGCATCCAAGACGATAATCTGATCCGCATCCACCACAGTTGATAAACGGTGTGCAATCACCAGCGTGGTATGGCCACTGGCCACTTCCTGCATGGCCGCGAGAATCGCCGCTTCGGAATTGGAATCCAGCGCACTGGTGGCCTCGTCGAAAATTAGAATTGGCGAGCCTTTTAATAAAACTCGTGCAATGGCGATGCGCTGTTTTTCGCCGCCCGATACTTTTAAACCGCGCTCGCCAACCAGGGTTTTATCGCCCTGCGGCAGGCTATTAATAAATTGTTCAAGATGCGCCATCTTAATCGCGCGGTCGATTTGTTCATCGCTCGCCTGGGGATTACCGTAAGCAATGTTCTCGCGAATGCTGGTATTAAATAACACCGTATCCTGCGGCACTATGGCGATAGCGCGGCGTAAACTATCCAGCGTAACCCTGCGAATATCCTGCCCATCAATTTCAATGCTGCCGGACTGAATATCGTAAAAGCGGTAGAGCAAACGCGAGAGAGTGCTTTTACCCGCACCGGAGGAGCCGACAATCGCCACCTTGGTACCTGCCGGAATCTGCAAATTAAATTGTTTCAGAATAGGGCGCTCAGGGTGGTAACCAAAATCCACTTGCTGCAAATGGATTGCGCCTTTGTCGACTTGCAGCGGTTGTGCATCGGCGCTGTCACAAATTGCGGGGCTGCGCTTTAGTAGCGCGAGCATATTTTCCAGATCGGTTAGCGAGCGACGTATTTCGCGGTAGACAAAACCGAGAAAGTTGAGCGGAATAAATAATTGAATCATGTAAGCGTTGATCATCGCCAAATCGCCCAATGTCATTTCCTTATCAATCACACTTTGCGCCGCCATCCACATCATCGCGGTCATTGCCACGGCAATAATCAATGCTTGCCCTGAGTTGAGCGCAAGCAGAGACATACGGTTTTTTAATTTAGCCTGCTCCCAATTGGCGAGAAATTTATCGTAGGTTTCGGCTTCGTAGCTTTCGTTATTAAAATATTTTACGGTTTCATAATTGAGCAGCGAATCAATCGCACGGGTGCTGGTGGATGAGTCGGCCTGATTCGCCTCGCGTACAAATTTATTGCGCCACTCAGTGGTGTAAATAGTAAACACCACATAGATTGCCACCGCGACCAAAGTGATTACCGCGTACCAAATAGAAAACGCAGCGGCAAAAATAATCGCCACCATTAGAATTTCAAACAGGGTGGGAACAATATTGAACATTAAAAAACGCATCAAAAAACTGATGCCATTGGTGCCGCGCTCTATATCGCGGCTAATACCGCCGGTCGCGCGATCAAGGTGAAATGCCATCTCCAATGAATGCAAATGTTGGAATACTCGCAAACCAATTTTGCGCATCGCATGTTCGGTTACACGGCTAAACAATGCATCGCGTACTTCGCCAAAAAACACACTGCCAAAACGCAAGGCGCCATAGAACAAAATAAAAAAGGCAGGCAATGCCAATTCTGGTGCGATATTACGATCCACACCATCAATGATATGTTTGAGTGCCCAAGGCATCACTAGCGTCGCACCTTTAGCGGCAAGCAACGCCACCACCGCCAACATCACCCTGCCCTTAAAATCCCACAAATAAGGCAGCAAATAGGCCATGCTCTGGCGCAAATTTACCTTGGCCGTGTTAGTTCGTGTTTCATTGTTAGGGTGAACCGATAACCCCGATGAATGCATGCCGCGCATAGATGCTCGCTATAAACTCAATAGGTCGTTAAATAGATGCAGGCTAACACAAAGTTGACGCCTGATTTGCACTTGTGGATACTTTGCACAGCAGTGATCCATGCTTGAAATAGGAACCTGGATAAGGGCGATTAGCTCATGGAACCGGAAGATCAGGAATGAGACTGCGGTATCTACCCACAAAACTAAGGACAACAACATGTTTCGGCTCGCTTTAGCTCACCGCCAGGTGGCAACTCTTTTACTACTGGTTTTGACCTGTGCAGTCCAATCTCTCAGCGCTACTGAATCCGCTAAAAAACACACTCAACTACCACTGGAAGTTTTTTATAAGGGTGAATTGGTAGAAGACATCGAGCTCTCGCCCGATGGTACACATTTACTCGCACTTAAAAATGTTGGTGGCGATACAGTATTGATGGTATTGGAAATCGCAACCGGCAAGGTTTTTTACCCGACCAAAACCGATAACAAACAATTTAAATTCAATTGGGTAGCCTGGGCAAACAATGACCGCATCCTGATGAGCTTGCGCTTTGATAGCCGCTTGCGAAACGGCGTGAAATATATGCAAACACGCCTGCTTGCAACCGATGCTAAAAAACCGGGCAAAATGATTACGTTAGTAAAACCGGATGATGATGCAAATGGCTGGGTAAGCCAATTTCAGGACAATATCATCAGTTATTTACCCGATGATCCCGATCATATTTTATTGAGTGTGGATCGCGAAATGCCGCTACATCAAACGGTATATAAAGCGAATGTGTATACCGGAAAATTAAAAAAAATAAAAAAACATTCCAGTACAGTACGCTCATGGTATGCAGACCGCGCGGGCAATGTGCGCGTTGGCCAACACTATGACGATAAAAAACGCAAAGTCAGTTACAAAGTTTTAGACAGCGCCACTAATAAATGGGTAGTGGCTTGGGAATATATTGTATTTGATGAGCCAGAAATCAACATCGCTGGTTTTGGTCACAACCCCAATGAATTGTATATTTTTGCTGACCATGAAGGCCGCCAAGCGCTGTTTAAAACCGATTTGTCCAAACCGGGATACCCCAGAGAATTAGTATTAAGCAGCCCAGACTATGATGTCAGTGGCCGCTTGATTTACTCCAGCGCACTGAAAGAGGTAGTCGGGTTGTATTACAACGACGGCTCGTCCAAAAGTGTATTTTGGAATCAGGAATTTAAAGCGTTTCAAGCGGGATTGGATAAAGCCTTACCCGACACCCGCAACTACATCAGCAGCATGAGTAGCGATGGTCGCAAGTACATCTTATTCACCACCAATAACACCAATCCCGGCAATTATTTATTCGGCGATCGCGACGAAAAATCTATTTCTCATGTCGCAACTAGCTATCCGGATTTGACCGAAGATGTGTTAGTCGAAAAACAATCACGCACTTACAAAGCGCGCGATGGTTTGGAGCTGGAAGGATTTTTATCTCTCCCCAAAACATTCTCCAACAAGCCTACTGCCACTATTATCCTGCCCCATGGCGGCCCTATGAGTGAAGACGGAAAAAGTTTCGATCTGTTTTCCACCTTTATGGCTAATCGCGGCTATGTCGTTTTTCAACCCAACTTTCGTGGTTCATCAGGCTATGGCCATGATTTTATGATGCAAGCAGTAGGCGGTTATGGTTTGGAAATGCAGGATGATCTGGAAGATGCGGTGAAATATTTGGTTGACGAAAAAATCGCTGACCCCAAAAAAGTATGTATTGTCGGCGCCAGTTATGGTGGCTACGCTGCACTCATGGGCGCGACCAAGACACCGGATTTATTTCAATGTGCGATCAGTTTTGCCGGCATGTCGGATTTGATCAAGATGCGTGACAGTTTCCGCAATTTCACCAACAAAAATACCGCACGCAAACAATTCGGAGAGGATAAAACACAGCTTAAAGAGACCTCACCAGTGCGCATGGCTGAACGCGTGAAAATTCCTATCCTGTTAATTCACGGAAAAGACGACACCACTGTACCCGTTGTGCAAAGCCGCATCATGGCCGACGAATTAAAAGACCACGGCAAGGTGTACGAATATGTAGAACTGGAAAATGGTACCCACTACCTGGATTATTATCCTGATCGCAAACAAACTTTTGAGGCGATGGAAAACTTTCTGAAGAAATACTTACCCATTTAATCCGTAACATAATCCCTTTATAACAGCGCATCCTGAACCGATGCGCTGTTTTTTTATCCTGCAGGTTCAGGCAATCGTTTTTCCGGTAACAAGTTCAGGGTGTTATTATGCGGGGGAATATCCTTTAGACCCCGAACAGCTGAACCCCAATATCAATGAAAATACCCAATCGCTTAGCGGCTCTGGTCAATGATGGCCTGATTGACGAAGTCTATTACCCCCTCATGAGCGGCAAAGAAGCGCAGGTTTTTGTAGTGCGCGCCAATAATGAAGTCCGCTGTGCCAAAGTCTATAAAGAAGCCAAAAAACGCAGCTTTAAACAAGCTGTGCAATACCAAGAGGGGCGCACTGTGCGCAACTCGCGCCGCGCTCGCGCTATGGCAAAGGGCACTCGCTACGGCCAAAAAGAGGCGGAAGAGGCTTGGCTCAACGCCGAAGTAGAGGCGCTGTATCGCCTCGCCGAAGCCGGTGTGCGTGTACCTACACCCTATTGGTTTGTGGATGGTGTATTGGTGATGGAGCTGGTGGTCGATGAAGAGGGCGACCCGGCACCACGCTTGGATGACGTCGCCTTTGACCCGGAAACCGCACGCGCCTATCACGCCCAAATGATTACCGAAATTGTGCGCATGCTCTGTGCAGGTCTCGTGCATGGCGATTTATCTGAATTTAACGTATTGGTCGATCACTCCGGCCCGGTGGTCATCGATTTACCCCAAGCGGTCAATGCCGCCGGTAACAACAGCGCGAAAATGATGCTGACCCGCGATGTAAATAATATGCGCGATTATTTTGGCCAGTACGCACCCGATTTGTTAGTCACGCACTATGCCGATGAAATGTGGGATTTGTTTGAACACGGCAATTTGCACCCGAACAGCAAACTCACCGGCGAATTTGCGCAGAGCAATGTGGAGGCTGATCTGGCCACCATGATGCGCATTATTGAAGACGCTAAAGCAGAAGAGGAAGACCGCAAAGAACGCGAACGCATGGCGCGGGATGGAGAGTTTTAGAAGAAGGGAAACCAAAATATCAATGCAAAAATGACTACCTGTTGCGCGGATTTTTTTAGAACTCAGTTCAAGCGCAACATCAATGTCAGTGGATGAATCGGCGAAACACCAAATCCATAATATTCATAAAATGCTTTCGCTTGTTCATGCAATGCATGTACGACCAAGGCTCTAACACCGGCATTTTGCGCAACCGATCCCGCGCGATTAACCGCATCGCGCAATAAGCCAGCACCCAGTTTTATTCCCTGCGCGCGCAGGTCAACCGCCAAACGTGCGAGTACCAAAACGGGGATAGGATCAGGCATATTGCGTTTAACCGATCCCGTCGCCAATTGGTGTGCAACCGCACCGGCAGCTAATGCGTAATAACCACACACACGGTTATCCTGATCAGCAACAACAAACGTCCTGCTGGCGCCACTGGCTTGATTAACCAGAGCCCGGCGTTTGAGCCAGTCGTTCAGGCTCACCTCACCACAATCAAAATCACCAATAATGTGGGACTCCAACAAAGGTTGCGGCGCAGATAAACGCAAACTCATACCTTGCTCTCATCCCACGGAGCTTTCACCGCCATTAATCGTTCCAAACCTTGGTTCGCAGACAAAGGAGCATCCAGTAACGCCACAAAATGCTGGAATTTGCTAGCATCAAGGCTGAAAAACACCTGATCCAACAACACCGCTTGAGCGCGCTCACAGGCAGCCTCCAACATAAAGTCAGACCTATTTTTGCCCAGCAAACTGGCAGCCTGATCAATCAGATCACGCTGCTCAGGTAAAGCGCGTAAATTAATCGCAGCAGCACGCATAACAACCCCTCCTGTATGGACAATAGATATACAGTCTATTCTTTGTGTATCTATTGTCAATACAGTACTTTTCTCCAAGTCACGGCTGCCACCGGTGACCAGTGCAATTTTCTCCAATGTCAGGTACTCACACAGGCCTCGTTTATCCCGGTTAATTGATAGATCAAGTTGATAAGCAGTACCGACCGGCGCGTGAATCTGGTACAAGGAAGATTTATCCCTGCACCAATTGATTCACTATGTTCCAACACTCGGTGAAAAATCGGCCGATTTTGAATATATCCAAGACGATGAAGTGAATTTTTTTGTTACTAGAAAGAGAGGTAAGTATGAAGCTGGATTTTTTCGACGAAATATTTAAAGGTTTTGGTATGGCCGACACCAGTTGGGGCGGCAGTATAAAAATATTTTCGTTGGTCTTACTCACCTTTATCGTCAGTTTTGTTGTGGGGAAAATATTTAAACAACTGCAAAAACATTTTGATAAAACCAACAACCTGTGGGATGACACTATTCTGTGGGCGGCGCGCAAACCGATTAGCACCATGATCTGGATTGTCGGTTTATCGCTCTCTGCGGCCATGGCCGATCACGTCGCCGGCACTACATTTTACGCGTTTGCCGAACCGGTTGCGCGGCTCGGTTTAATTGCGATGATCGCCTGGTTTATTGTGCGTCTAATCAGTGGCGCAGAGCGCATCGTGGTATCGCCGGAAAAAATGGCCGACCCGATGGACCCAACCACTGTATCAGCAATGAGTAAATTGCTGCGCGGCTCGGTCATCATCACTGCGGTATTGGTGATTTTACAATCCATGGGCTACAGCATTTCCGGTGTGTTAGCCTTTGGTGGTATTGGCGGTATTGCGATTGGTTTTGCCGCAAAAGATTTGCTCGCGAATTTTTTTGGCGGCTTGATGATTTATATGGACCGCCCGTTTAGTGTTGGCGATTGGGTGCGTTCACCCGATCAGGACATTGAAGGCACAGTAGAAAAAATCGGCTGGCGCCTTACTACTATTCGCACCTTTGATAAACGCCCGCTCTATGTACCCAATGGTACCTTTGCCACTATTTCGTTAGAAAATCCATCGCGCATGAGCCATCGCCGTATTCACGAAGTGATTGGCATTCGCTATGACGATGCACACCTGATGAGCAAGATTGTTGCAGACGTTAAACAAATGTTAATTGATGACGATGAAATCGATACCAGCCAAACTACCATCGTCAATTTCAATCAGTTTAATGCGTCATCGTTAGATTTTTTTATTTACTGTTTTACCAAAACGATTAATTGGATTCACTACCACGAAGTGAAACAAAATGTATTGCTAAAGATCCACGAGATCATCAGCAAACACGGCGCCGAGATTGCCTTCCCAACCCAAACCCTGCATCACGCATCTATTTCGCCAGTAGAATTGCGCGCAGCAGAAGTGGCAGCGCCAGAAACAAAATAAAAAGATCAACTTAAATAAGACGCAATATGACAACTATCTGCCCCAAATGTCGCTATCAACGGCAAGCGATTGATCAGACTATCCATGCAGATATCTGCCCTAATTGCGGCATTGTGTACAGCAAGTTTATTGCAAAACAAACACAGGCAGATTTACCGCAAGCAACCGAACCCGACGCACAAATTAAAATTGAATCCACTCCAACGAGGCGCCAGCAATTAGTTGCCGCCTTTTTTTATGTGCCGGAGCGGGTCGATGAAGGTGCATTCTGGGCGCGAGTCGCCTGCCTTGTCGCCTTTGTAGTTTGGGGTGGTTATTTTATTACGGCGGGAGTCAATTGGGAAAAAATTGGCAGCTCATTCATGCACAACATCAATCTGCCTTTTCATGAATTTGGCCATATTTTCTTTATGCCGTTTGGCGATTTTATGATGATACTCGGCGGCAGTTTATTTCAGGTGTTATTACCCTTAGCGTTAATGTGCGTCTTTGTGTTTAAACAGCGCGACACCTTTGCTGGCAGCATTATGCTCTGGTGGTGTGGACAAAGTTTTATCGATGTTTCACCTTACATAGCCGATGCTGAATATCGCGCGCTGCCATTAATCGGTGGCGGCGGCGAAGAGTCACACGACTGGGGAAATTTATTGACCATGATGAATGCGCTGGATAGCACCCAAGCGATTGCCAATTGCAGTTTTGGCATTGGCGCGCTGCTGATTATCGCAGCGCTGTTATGGGGCGGATTGATTCTTAAAACACAACAGAAAAATTTACTGATGCGCATCGATTAATACAGGGCGCATTTTTATTCCCCGTATTCTGCTGCGCGAATCACCGCTAAAAAATCATCGCCAAAACGTTTTAATTTACTTTCACCCACACCGGTAATACTGCGCAACTGCTCGGTAGTGAGTGGGCGGAACTCCAACATTTCGCGCAATGTTGCATCGTGAAAAATAACGTAGGGCGGTACACCTTGTTCTTCTGCCAAACGTTTGCGGCAGCTGCGCAGTGCATTCCACAGACCCTGATCTTCCGCTTCAATATTCTGGCCGAGGTTGGCGCGGCGCGGTGAACTGGTCACCATTTTAATATCGCGGCGCAGGGCAATTTTTTCTTCGCCGCGTAAATAGGGTCGACAGCTTTCATTTAAGATCAAACCACCAAAACCATCGGCATTTACATCGAGCAAACCGCGCGCGACTAGCTGGCGAAACACCGCTTTCCATTCATCCGCACTTAGGTGTTTACCAATGCCGTAAGTAGTTAATTTGTGATGATCAAACGACAGAATTTTTTCATTGTTGCTGCCGCGCAACACATCGATCACATGGCCTGCACCAAAACGCTGGCCGGTGCGATAGACACAGGAGAGCGCCATTTGCACCGCTTCGGTTGCATCCCAGGTTTGCGGCGGCGTAATGCAGCAATCGCAATTGCCGCAGGGCTGCGCGAGCGTATCGCCGAAATAACGCAGTAAACTTTGGCGGCGACAACTGGTAATTTCACACAAGCCCAACATTGCATTTAAACGCTGTTGTTCATTGCGTTTGAATTCTTCACTGCCTTCGCTCTGCGCCATCATCTGCCGCAGCTTCACTACATCTTCCAAACCGTAGAGCAATAAAGTGGTAGCCGGTTCACCATCGCGCCCGGCGCGACCCGTTTCCTGATAATAGGCTTCAATACTTTTGGGCAGATCCAAATGCGCGACAAACCGCACATCGGGTTTATCTATACCCATGCCGAAGGCGATAGTCGCCACCATAATGATGTTGTCTTCGCGTAAAAATCGCTCCTGATTTTTTTGCCGCACATTGGCCGGCAAACCTGCGTGATAGGGCAGCGCAGTAAAATTTTCACTGCTTAGCCAGGCGGCAATTTGCTCGACTTTATTGCGCGACAAACAATAGATAATGCCCGAGTTGCCCGCTTGTTCCTCCCGCAAAAAACGCATCAGCTGAATTTTGGGATTATTTTTTTGCGCGATGCGATATTGAATATTCGGGCGATCAAATCCGTTGATAAATTGCTGCGCATTCTCCAATTGCAAGCGCGCGATAATTTCATCGCGAGTTCGCACATCCGCCGTTGCCGTTAATGCGATACGCGGCACCTGCGGGAATTCGCGGTGCAGCAATTCCAGTTTTAAATAATCCGAGCGGAAATCGTGCCCCCATTGGGATACGCAGTGCGCTTCATCAATCGCAAACAGGGAAATTTTTATCTGGTGAAATAATTCCAGCGTGCGCGGCTGAATCAAACGCTCAGGCGCGACATAAAGCATATCCAATTCGCCACGCTGCAAGGCCAACTCGGTGGCACGCATTTCCTGCGCACTGAGCGATGAATTTAAAAACCCGGCGCGCACACCTAATTCGCGCAGTGCACTGACCTGATCTTGCATCAGAGCAATCAGCGGTGAAATCACCACGCCCACACCCTCGCGCACCAGCGCAGGAATTTGGTAACACAGGGATTTACCACCGCCGGTCGGCATCAGCACCAGAACATCGTCACCGGCCACCAAGGCATCAATCACCGCCGCCTGCGGGCCGCGAAATTCGTGATAACCAAAAGTGGAATTTAAAATAGCAAGCGGAGTATTAATCACAGGGGGATTACAAACCTTTAAGCAAATGATGTGTAGATTCATCAAAAGCACAATTTTTAAGTAAATTGATGAATATAGCCATCATTTTATGCGAAAGATCCCCCTAATACGCAGGGCCTAGTTTTCTAAGGTCTTGTTGAGGAATTTGATAATGTCGCCCACCGGCCAGAGCGCGTCTCGTTCAAAGCAGCTGCCCGCCCAATTACAGCCGTTATCCAAATAGGCATGATTTTTATTGGGGTAGACCTTGTACTCCACCGGTTGTCTGGCCGCTTTTAGTAAATCAACATAACGTTGCGCCGCTGCGGGTGGCGTGGCGGTATCCAGACTGCCCACGTGTACAAATTGCGGGGGCAATTTGTATTCACTCGCCTTGGGTACAAAATAAATCGGCGATACCGCTCTGTAGTAATCGCCATTGTCTTTCACATTAATATGATTGCCGAACAAACCGCGCGCCTCGGCGTTGGCAAACTTCCAAAAGCTATTTTTATCTGTCTCAAAATTACCTAAAGCCGCACGTGTATAAAGATCAAACCCCGCGTAACTCAGCACTGCCGCCTGTACCTTTAAACCGTCCTCTTGTGCCACCTGCTCGGCGGTTTTGCCTGCCGGCAAATAACTCGGATTAAATCCTAAACTATCACCCGCAAAACCATCGCTCTCTAACTGGCGCCCGCGCAACAGAATCATCGCCGTAAGGTGCCCACCGGCACTATCACCCGTTATGGCGACACGCGCTGGATCGCCACCGTATTGCGCGATATGGTCTTTCACCCACAGCAGACCGCCGAATGCATCCTCCACAATTTGATTCATAGTGACGCTATTATTTTGATCAACCAGCAGCCGGTAATTCATGTTCGCCACCACCATATCGCCATCGCGCGCGATTTTGGTCGCAAAATCATTCATGATCGAATTGTTATTAATTAACCAGCCGCCGCCGTGGTAAACCACCAGTACTGGATAGGTTTTTTTACCGGTCTTCGGCACATAAATATCCAGTGTGAGCGGGAAATTGTCGGGCTTGGCAAACTGGATTGCCTTGTAGACTGTGACTTCTGCATCCGCATCATCAGCCTGCGCGGACAACGCGCATAAACCAAATAGCAGGGCGATGAATAAGTTGATGGGGCAACGCATAAAAACCTCTCTTTCGCTGTGGATTACTGTCACTGTGTTTTTTGTGGTGTAGACAAGCATAGAAGGAGCAGCTACAGGGGGAAAGTGATAATCGTCAACTTGATGTGCATTAGCAAACAGCATCTTCACTAGGCTCCATTTAAGTAATCTGCCATTTTCCTGGAAGGCTTATCCCCCCACCGAACACAGTTTTCTTTATATGCCCTTTATGCACAGCGAATCCGCCGCAATCCACCAGATTGCGGTGACTTTATTTAGCGCACCGGGCATGGAAAATAATCTCGATTTTGAACTAAAGCACCAAGCCATCATCACCCGCTTTGGCCGCTATCCGCATCGCAATGAAATTCTTGGCAGGAATTCCACGCCTGAGGAGATTGAGTTTTTGAAGGAACCGGGGTCGGGGTTTTAGACTGGCAAAAGCCTGACTGGTTTAACTTTTGTTGGATTTGTATAGGCAAACTATACAAATCAATATATTTGTAAACTTGCCATAGGTTTAAAAACAAGCTAATTTGTATAGCATGACTATACAAATTAGCAATAAATTAAACTCGCTCACACACCAGCTCCCAGAGGGCTTGCTAGTAGATGCTGCTTGGTTGGAAAAAGAGGGCTATTCACGTGCATTGCGTCATCAATACGTAGCAGCGAATTGGCTTGAGCAGCCTGCGCGCAGCGTATTTCGTCGTCCACGTGGTCAATTAAGTTGGGAACAGGTAGTCATCTCGCTCCAAATGCTTCTTAAATATCCCATTTCAGTTGGCGGTCGCACTGCACTTGAACTCGGTGGATACGCTCACTATTTGCAGCAAACCCAACAACACATCCATCTTTATTCAGATAACAAATGTCCCACATGGCTGCTCAAACTGCCTTTAGCAGAAACCTTCGTAATCCATAACCGCACTCACTTTCTGCCTCAATCAAAAATTGCATTAGAGTCACTCTCCATAGATGATTCAATATCTCTTGAAAAAGCGGTGATGCCTGCCGGTTTAATGGTGATGCCGTCCAGTCATTGGAATTTACCACTAATAATTTCTACACCCGAGCGGGCGTATCTGGAATTACTGGACGAATTACCGCAACATGAAAGTTTTCATATGGCCGATATGGTCATGGAGGGTTTAACAAATTTAAGCCCACTCCGGCTGCAATCATTATTGGAAGCAACCAACAGCATCAAAGTAAAACGCTTGTTTTTTGTCTTCGCTGAGCGACACAACCATGCATGGCTTAAACGTCTTGATATAAACAAAATCGATTTAGGCAAAGGCAAGCGCACGTTGGTAAAGGGCGGAAAATTTCACACCAAATATCAAATCACTATTCCCAAGGAATTTGCAGCGGAGTCTGTTAATGGCATTTACTGATATATATCGCAAACAAGTGGAATTGCTTGTGCGTACCATTCCTAATGTTGCAGAAGAAAAATGTTTTGCGTTGAAAGGTGGAACGGCAATTAATTTGTTTATCCGCAATATGCCGCGCCTTTCGGTGGATATTGACCTCACCTAATTACCCGTTAATAACCGGACACAAGCGCTGCAAGAAATAGATGCCGCCTTAAAACGTATCGCGCAACGCATTCGCGGCAGACAACCCGATGTTCACATCGCAGAATCCGCACCGGCAACCCAAAAAGAAATTACCAAGCTCGTTATTCGTACACGCGAGCGAGTCCAAATAAAAATTGAGGTCACTCCTGTACTACGCGGATGTGTCTATGAACCCGTTTTGATGCCCGTCTGTGCAACTGTGGAAGAGCAGTTCGGGTTTGCCGAAATTAATGTTCTTTCCTTTGCCGATTTATATGCAGGAAAAATAATGGCCGCGCTGGATCGCCAACACCCGCGCGATTTATTTGATGTGCATCATCTGTTGGAAAATGAGGGCATTAGCGATGAACTGCGCAACGCCATCATCGTCTATCTGATTAGCCATGATCACTCGCCACATTCACTGCTAAACCCGGTACTACAGGATATAACCCAGGACTTTGAGCAGAATTTTATGGGGATGACTGACGCCCCCATGGAGTTATCAACTTTGCTTAACGCACGAGAAAAACTGATTACCAACATCACCAGCCAAATGCCGGAACACCATAAACAATTCCTGCGCTCATTCTACAGTCGCAATCCTGAGTGGGATTTGCTGGGTATAGCAGGAGTGCAACACCTGCCAGCAGTTCGCTGGCGGGAGATGAGCTTGGATAGGTCGGGGGAAGGAACTAAGGAAGCGCTGCTTGAGAAGCTTGGACAGGTGATCGGGAGTTAGCCACCTGTAGTGACCATCTTCGTGAGGTCACGAAAATGGTCGACAATCGCTTACAAAACCCGAGGATGTAATGCGATGTATTTCACATCTGACCCGATTTGGTACAGAATCCGCATCAGGGAATAGCTATGGAATACAGCGATGAACAATAAATACAGCAGCACCAGCCACCGAGGGTTAGCGCGTGGCGAATAACTGGCAAGAAGACGAACTGTTGCTAACGCTGCACCTTTACTGCCGCACGCCGTTTGGCAAATTGCATCAGACCAATCCCGGACGTAACCAACCTATATCCAAATAGTTTCTTGATTTCAAATTAGAGGATTACATGCCATACCTTAATTTTATTGATGATGAAAACTTAATCGGTGCTGTTAAACATGTGCTCGATATAGCTCGAAAGGCAAAGAGTTCTGCGGCAACTAAATTTCATTCAAATGTGATTGATCCATTTGGTGCATTTTTTGAGGCTGGGGGGTTTAAGCTCTCGCACGAGGCATGGAGGAATAACGAAGAGGCGCGACAAGCGCAAAAAACTGTACAAAATCACGTAGGAGCATTCCATCAAAAGATACTTGGAAGTGTCAAAGGATGGGAAGATTTATCTGTAGGTGGAAATGTCGATTTGAGATGTGAAAATCGAAAAATAATTGCTGAAATTAAAAATAAATACTCCACCGTTACTGGCGCAAAACTTGTGAACGAATACCTGTCGTTAGAAAGATTAATTATGCCGAAAGCAAGTATTTATTGGGGTTACACTGCTTATTTCGTAAACATAATTCCAAACAAACCTACACGTGTGGATAAGGAATTTACGCCTTCAGATAAAGATAAAGGTACTAAATGCGCAGCCAATGAAAAAATTAGAGTTATCGATGGAGCCAGTTTCTATGACTTAGTCACAAATCAAAAAGACTCACTAAAAGCTCTTTACAATGTATTGCCACAAGTAATTGAGGATACGTACAAAACATATTATCCAGAAGAGAGCTTTACACTTGAAGGAAAGGAATTATTTAGCAAGTACTTTGCCATGGCTTATGGTGATAACCATGACTAAGGTTTGACAAAATATATGTATGCGTATACAGTTGTAACCATGTCCAATGTTACAAGGTGTACGCCATGGTTCCTGAATATTATTCGATCGCCCAAGTAGCAGATATCCTCTCACTTTCTAAAGAAACTCTTCGTCGCTGGGATGCCAACGGTACGTTGGTACCCCAGCGCCATCCAGATAACAACTACCGTGTTTACCACCGATCTCAGCTCGAAACCTTTGAGCAAGCTCAAGTTCTATTTAAAAGTACTTGGGCAAAAGAAATGAAAACTAAGCCTTTGCGCCCATATAAATTATTAGAGTTGTTTGCTGGTGCTGGTGGGTTAGCAATTGGAATGGAAAAGGCGGGTTTTGAATCAGTTTTGCTTAATGAAATTGATAAACACGCTTGCAACACACTCAAATTAAATCGCCCGCATTGGAATGTCGTTGAAGGCGATGTGTCAAAAGTTGATTTCACTGATTACAAAAATAAAATTGATATTTTATCTGGTGGATTCCCCTGTCAGGCGTTTTCTTACGCGGGTAAAAAGCTTGGGTTTAACGATACACGTGGGACACTCTTTTATGAATTTGCACGTGCAGTAAAGGAAACGAATCCAAAAGTAATTATTGCAGAAAATGTACGTGGTCTTCTTAAGCATGAGGATGGCGCAACGCTTCAAGCAATTACTGATGTAATAGATGACATTGGTTATGAACTTGTTGATCCGCGTGTTCTAAAAGCAGTGTTTTACCAGGTTCCGCAAAAACGTGAGCGATTATTTTTAATTGGTATTCGTAAAGACCTCGCGCCTTTAGTGGATTTTAGTTGGCCGTCACCCTATAACCGTATAATGACTATGCGTGACGCATTGAAAGCGGGAGAGCTTTATCCTACTGATGTTCCCGAGTCTGAAGGACAAAAATATCCCAAGAGAAAGGCAGAAATATTGGCAAAAGTGCCGCAAGGAGGATATTGGCGTGACCTTCCAGATAAATTGCAACGCGAATATATGAAAGCAAGCTATTTTTTAGGTGGCGGAAAAACAGGCATGGCGAGACGTTTGTCTTGGGAAGAGCCTAGCCTCACATTAACTTGTGCCCCGGCGCAAAAACAAACTGAAAGATGTCATCCAGAAGAAAATAGACCTCTTACTGTGCGCGAGTATGCGCGAATCCAAACATTTCCCGACAGCTGGGAATTTTCTGGGCCGCTCACAGCGCAATATAAACAAATAGGTAATGCGGTTCCCGTTAACCTTGCCTATGCAGTTGGCCGCTCATTAGTCGCGTTACTAAATGATATTGAAATGTTGAATGCAACATCAAAAAAATCATCCATAGTAAAACCAAAGTCAAAAATTCCTGTAAAACAATTAAAGATCGCAGTCTAAAACTTTTCTATATGTAACTTAAAGTCTATAGACCAATCCCATGCAGAATCCGATAATAATTAAATATCATTCAAGGATTCCGCAATGAAAAATTACCGCATCGAACGCAATATTCAAGCTTGTATCGCGATGGATTGGAAGGTATTAGTGATTTGGGGATGCGCATTAAAAGGCAAAATTCGCCCCAATCTTAATGAGGTAATTCACACCGCTGCGAATTGGATTATGTATGATTCGCAATCTGCAGAAATCCAAGGCAAGCTGTAACTTCCCAATCATCAAGTTCGGAGAACATTCATGAAACGCAGCAATTACAAATGGACTTTACCCAGCGAAATTACTGCTCGTTTGGGTAGCGAAAGCTGGGGGGCGCAGCGGGCGATTTTTGAGGCGGATCATTTGTTGTTGGTTTTGCATGCGCCGCCGAAGGCGGATAGCAATGAGCGGGAGCATGAGATTTTTTTACGCTTGCCGCAAGGCAAGTGGTTGCACAAGGGGATTGATCATGGCGACCATGCGCTGGCCAAGTTTATGGAAGACTATCGCTTGCTGTACAACGAACTTGAAGATCGGTTTGAAAAAGTGAGCAGTATTGATTCACTGTTTGCCATTATCGATAGATTGATTCCGCTTGCGCGTTCTTCAAACAATATGAAACAGGCACTGCAAACCGCGCGTGAAGCGCTTGGCAATGATGCGTTTATTATCGACATGCGCGACCGCAGTGTGGATATTGCGCGCGGCTTTGAATTGCTATTGGCCGATGCGCGTTTGTCGCTGGAATTTCGTCTGGCGCGCAGCGCTGAGGCACAGGCGCGCGCGGCTGAAGTTGGCAACCGCGCGCAACACAAACTCAATATTCTTGCCGCTATCGCATTTCCATTGATGAGTGTGTCTGCGGTATTTGGTATGAACTTGCCAAGTGGATTGGAAAACAAACCGCTATTTTTATTTTGGTTGGTATTTCTGGGTGGTTTGGGCTTGGGGTTGTTTGTCAAAGGTTGGGTTTCATCAGCCGCTGCGCCGGAGAAGAAACGGTAGCCCGCTTGAAGTGTAACGGAATGCGGGCTTATTAAAAGCCAATACCCTGCTTTACTTACCAAATAATGGACACTATAGTTACCACATTGGTTTAATTTGGTAACTATTATGTCCAAAGAAGGCGCAGACCGCTCACATACTGCCATTGTTTTTCCCCGCAACCAGAAGGTCTTGGCCCAGCTTGGGGAGAACATCAAGCTTGCGCGCAAGCGGCGCAACTACACCCAGGTACTGATTTCCGAGCGTACCGGGTTAAGCCGTTTAACTATTCGCAAAATCGAAAACGGGGATTCAACTGTTTCCCTCGGTCACTATGTGGCGGTGCTGGGTGTGCTCGGTTTGGTGGATGATTTGCTCAAAGTGGCGAGTGATGATGTGCTTGGGCGAAAATTGCAGGATATAAAACTCATTGGAAAATCAAAATGAATACGGAAGTTTATGTATTTGCCGATTGGGATGAATTTGCCGAGCCGACTTTAGTCGGCAGCTTGCGTTCGAGTGTAAATAAAAACAAAGAGCATTTCAGTTTTACTTATGATGAGGCTTGGCTGCGCTCCGCATTCGCGCAAAAAATTGATCCTGATTTGCATCTTTATGCGGGTGAACAACACAGCGCTGACTCCAATAATTTCAGAATTTTTTTAGATTCATGCCCAGATCGCTGGGGTCGGTTGCTGATGAAGCGGCGCGAAAATTATATCGCCCGACAAGAAGCCCGCCGCCCGCAGGTGCTCAATGAAATAGATTATCTGCTTGGCGTGCATGATCTCTATCGTCAGGGCGCTTTGCGTTTCAAGCTCGAATTAACCGGCGAATTTCTTGATAGCGACCAACGTTTGGCGGCGCCGCCCATGTCTTCCCTTAAAGAACTCGAATTTGCTGCGCAGCAAGTGGAGGACAGCAATAGTGAAGACCCTGATTATTTGAAATGGCTGTACATGTTGATGTCCCCCGGCTCATCCCTTGGCGGCGCGAGACCCAAGGCCTCGGTTGTTGATAGCGCAAAACATTTATGGATAGCAAAATTTCCCAGCCGTTATGATGACTACGACATAGGTGCCTGGGAATATCTCGCTCATCAACTCGCACTGAATGCTGGCATTCACATGGCTCCCTGTCGCATAGAAAAATTTAATAACCATCACCATACATTTTTAACAAAGCGTTTTGATCGCACAGAAAAGAGCCGTTTGCATTTCACCTCCGCCATGACCCAACTTGGTTATTACGATGGAGAATACAATGCAAGTTATTTGGAATTGGCCCAGTTCCTCACCGAGCAAGGCTCCAATACCAAACCAGATTTGGAGCAATTGTGGCGCCGCATTATTTTTAATATCGCCATTTCAAACACCGATGATCATTTGCGCAACCATGGGTTTATTTATCACCAAGGTGGCTGGATTCTCTCACCGGCATATGATGTAAACCCAACAACTCCCGCTAACGGATTACATTTAAATATCACCGACGACGACAATCGTCTGGATTATGAATTGGCAATGAGTGTTATCGATTTTTTTCAATTAAAGAAAAGTACCGCAGAAAAAATTAAAGCTGACGTATTAACGAGCGTGAGCCAATGGCGAGCAATAGCTACCACTATTGGCATCAGTCGCGGAGAGCAGCAACTTCTCGCTGCTGCGTTTAATGTTTAACGACACATGGACTCTGCCGAATAATTTGCTTACGGAAAAATGGATGATGGACAGCTAATACATTACCCTGAAATAGACGAGGATTTCGTTCTATTTAAGTTCGTACCAAACGCCACGCCCACTACCTTGTTGTTGCAAGTGATTGCGAGCAACCAAATTGCGAAAATGTTGTTTTAAGGTGTTGCGGTTGCTGCCGGTGAGTTTAATTGCATCGCCAATGGTGATGCGGCCATGCTCGCGTGCAAATTCGATTATTTGTAGCGATAGGTCGGGCAAAGTAGCGAGAACCAGTTTTTCTCTTTCGACTTTCTTTTCTAATCGCCGAACCTGCTCGGCCAGTGAGCGTAGAAAAAATTCCAGCCAAGGTTGCCAATTGGGGGCGTTGGTGCGGATTGTTCCCTGGGTTTTTCGCAAAGCTAAATAATATGCCTCCTTATTTATCTCAATGACACTTTCCAGTGAACTGTAGGGCACATAAACATAGCCTGATTTAATCAGCAGTAAGGTTGTCAGCACCCGGCTTAAGCGCCCATTGCCGTCTTGAAAGGGATGAATTTCAAGAAACACGACGGTAAAAATCGCGATGATAAGCAGCGGATGCAATAACGCTTTTTTAAACTCGGTATTCGTCCATTCCAACAACTCCGCCATTAGCCGTGGTGTATCAAAGGGGGATGCCGTTTCAAATACTATCCCTAGCTGCACGCCATTTTCATCAAAGGCCGCCACGCTGTTGGAATTGGTTTTGTACCTGCCTCTATTCCAGAGATCTTTCTCGCTGTGCCGCAGCAAAATTTGGTGCAATTGCTGGAGGTAATTTTCGCTAAATGGAATGTCCTGCCAGGAGCTGAATACCAGATCCATCAGCTCTGCATAACCGGCTACTTCCTGCTCATCCCGCGTTTCAAAGGATTGGATGGCGAGATTAGATAAGAGCTTTTCTACGTCTCTGTCTGAAAGCTTGCTGCCTTCTATACGTGTAGACGACCCGATACTCTCTATGGTGGCTACACGGCGCAAGGCCGCTAATCTATCCGGTGCAAGCGTACCCAAAGAGCGCCAAGCGCCTTTGAATTCGTCGATCCGGGCGATGATGCTCAGGATCTCGGGGGTAATTTGAAGTGTGTCAGCTGTAAACATGCACCCAATCCTACACCCAATAACACCCATTTTGTAGTGCTTTGTAGGAGATATAGCGTCTCGCTTGATCAAAATGGGTGCAAATGGGTGCGTTATTGGTTTTTATTATTCTGTGCGCGTTTGTCGCTGCGCCGGAGAAGAAACGGTAGGTTTACAGCATCGCCAACACATATTCCGCGTAGTAAAGCGGCAGCACTATATGGGTTTGCTCCTCCGGTGCGGAGCCCTGGGTGCCGGTAAGTTTCAGGGTTTTGTGGGGAGCGCATTTGGTAATGTAGGACTGCAAGGATTTTGCGCGGGTACGCACACCGCTTTTCACTTCCACTGGCACCACCAAACCTTCGTCTGTGGCGATAACAAATTCAATTTCAGCGCGCGCATCACCCCAGGAATAACTGGGTTCAATACCGATTGCGGCAAACTCTTGCTGCACAAAATTTTCGGCAATGTAACCTTTGTATTCATAGCCTTGCTGTTTTATTTCTTTGTAGCTGGTATTGAGCATATGGTTGAGCAAACCCACATCGAACAAAAATAGCTTCACTTTATTTTCTTTTTGATAGGCGGCTAGCGGTGTTTTGGCTATGCCTTCAATGGGATAATTTTTAAGTGCTAAACGACACTGATGCAACCAGCTAATTGCACTTTCAAATTCAGCGTAGCGGGATTTTCGCTCGGCAACATCTTTAAATTTAAAACGTTTAACAGACTCATCCACGACTGCCGATAGTTGTGAGGGAATATTGCTAAAGACCGCCGCAATTAATTGCGCATCGGCTCGCCCTGCATATTTTTCAAAATCCCGTTGATAGCCCGCTATTAAATCGGCATGAATTTTTTGTATATTGCTCACACGTTCAATAATGCTTTTATTGGCATTTTCAAACCAGCTGGTTACGGCTTCTGGCATACCACCGGTGAAGTAATAATCTGTTAGTTTATCGAACAGTTTGCTATGGGCTGCTGCTGAATTGGCTTGGGATTCATAAGCCCTAACCAGCATGGGTTCGTTTGCAGCCCATAAAAATTCCCTGAAGGTGAGCGGTCGCAAGTTGTGCTGCTCCACTTTGCCAACCGGAAATGAATTAAGTAATCCAATGTTGGAACCGCTCGCAGCGACAAACCAGGTCGGTGCTTTTTCTGCAAAATACTTGAGCGACGTGACTGCCTGCGGACACTCGCCGATTTCGTCCAGAATCAACAAATCTGATTCAGGGTAAAAGATTTGCCCGGTGAGTAATTCAATGTTGGCAATTATGTCTTGCGGGCTTAACGAGCTGGCAAAAGCGTCGGCCAGCTGTGGCGTTTCCAGAAAATCCACGCGCAAAACCCGGTCGAACTCACGCCCCAATAGCTCCTGTAATAGGTAGGTTTTACCGGTTTGTCGCGCACCGTCGATCAGCAAAGGCTTGCGGCTTGCCTGGGCTTTCCAGTCGAGCAACTTTTCAAGCAGCAGGCGTTTCATACAGCGGCTTCCTTGTAAGGTGGATACACAATGGCATTTTTACACTTATATGCGCATAAAAATGTATTTATTTACATTATTATGCGCATTAAAATGTAAAAAACAACACTTTTGTGCGCATAAAGGTGTTGGTGGCCCCTGAGAAAGCTTGCGGGATATGGGGTTGCGCCCTTTGATAAGCCGACTCAACCATCAAAAGCGCCCGTATTCCGTTAGACTCCATACAGGCCACGAATCACCTTTTACCTCGGAATAATGAATGTTTAAAAAATCACAAACCCCAAGCACTTTTGTGTTTGATATGGATGGCACCCTGCTCAATGAACACCACGAGCTGTCGCCGCTGACGATTCGCGCGTTAAACGAATTGCGTGAGAGGGGGAATCATCTGGTCGTCGCCACCGGGCGGCACTTTATGGATATTCGCGCTTATCTCGAACAATTGGGCGGCGGTATTCCCGCGATTACTTGCAACGGCGCGATGATTCACAACACAGCGGGTGAGTTAATCCAACGCGTCTGTTTGCCGCTCGCCGTGAATGAGAACTTGCTGCCGCTGGGCGAGCAGTGCGGTGTGCATTTGAATATGTACACAGATTCCGAGTGGTTGGTGAATGCGCCCTGTGAATCCATGCTGGATGCCCATGCGCAATCGCAATTTTTTTATCGCCAAATTGCATTGCAGGAAATGCTAACAACACCCGCGTTAAAGATTTTGTTTTACGGTGAAAACGCAAAATTACAACAGTTAAAGACGCAGATACTGGCAAGCCTGCGCGTGCCGATTCATCTAACCTTTTCCGATGAATATTATCTGGAAGCTATGCCAAACAATATTTCCAAAGGCGATGCATTAAAAACGCTGGCAGAAAATTTAGACATTCCACTCGCCAACAGCATGGCCTTTGGCGATGGCTTTAACGATGTGGAACTGTTCAACGCTGTGACTCACCCAGTGGTGATGGACAACGCCAGCGAAAAGCTCAAGCAGTTATTTCCCGGTGCCCTGCGCGCAACAGCCAATCACCAGGATGGGGTGGCCGGATTTTTGTACGAGCATGTGTTGTGATTGCACAAACCAAACCCGACGATTTTATCGCCCCACTCTGTAGCGACGAGATACGCATTTTATTTCAGGACGAGCATATTTTATTGATCGACAAACCCAGCGGCTTGCTGAGTTTATCGGGTAAAAATCCGCTCAATAAAGATTCGGTGCATTTTCGTTTGGTGCGGGATTTTCCCACGGCCACACTGGTGCATCGGCTCGATTTTGGCACCTCGGGAATTATGCTGGTGGCGCTGAGTAAACCGGTTAACGCAGAACTGACCAAACAATTTCAGACGGGAAGGATTAACAAAACCTACAGCGCAATTTTGCACGGCCATGTGGCGCACGACAGCGGAGAGATTGAACTACCTATAGCCAAAGACCCGCCGAATTTTCCACTGCAAAAAATTTGTTTTGTAGCGGGAAAAAAGTCACTGACGCAATACAGGGTGATCGAACACATTGCATCACCCCCAAGTACGCGAGTTTTATTCACACCCGCTTCTGGTCGCACCCATCAATTGCGCATTCACAGCCGCGAATTTGGCCACCCGATTTTGGGTTGTGATTTGTATAGCAATAGTGAGTCCCGAGCGATGGCAGCGCGCTTGTTATTACATGCTACGAGCATTGAATTTAGTCATCCGATAACGAATGAAAGAATCTGCGCAACAAGTGCCTGCCCATTTTGATTTTGCTAGCATAAAAAAACCCGACAAAAATATGCCGGGTTTTTTTATCACAGAAAAATGCGCTTATTTTTTATAAGAGCACTTGTTTGGGTTGCCCTGAGGATCTGAGCCGAAAGCGGCAACAGTACAGGCGATTGAACCACCGACCGCTACTTTCTTGGTAACCCAACTGCCTTTGCGACCGAAAGCTACCCAGCCATCGCCAGAGTCAACTGAACAGGTACCACCTAAATCAGCGCACTTGGAGAAGCCATCGGGATAGTCGCCAGTGCCGGTCAAGGTTGGACCGCTACTGATTGTCGCGGATGCTGCATTCGAGTTGGTCACTACACCTGAGGTGGTGTTTTTGATCCAGTAGTAATAGGTAGTACCGGCTACTGCGGTTGCATCGGTATACATACGCGCACTGGCCGCCAATGAAGCAATGCGTACACGCCCGCTCACATCCGAATCAGTATCGCGATAAACCTCTTGCGTACCGGTGGTCAGATTTGTCGGTGACCAGCTCAGCACAATTGTATTGCTGGCAGCAGTTGCCGATAACGCAATGTTTCCGGCCGCAGCAGCAGAACTTGATGATTTACTGGAAGACACAACAGCTGCTGAGCTGGATGATTTACTCGATGAAACGACCGAGCTGGATGAAACCGCAACAGAACTGGATGATTTGCTGGAAGAAGACACTGCGACTGAACTCGCTACCGAACTGCTCGCTGTACCACAGGCAGAAGCGGTTAACTGCGCATTGTTTTTACCTACACCTGCATAGCTAGCCAATTTGTTTTTTACACAGTCAGCAGACACGGGTGAATAGCTGTAGGGCAGGCTGATTGGGAAAGGAGCCGTGGTTGTCCAATTGGTCGCATCGATGGTGCCACCGCTAGACCAGGTGATGTTATAGGTAGCAAAATCGCCCGGAGTTTTGATGTTGTTGTTGCGCAAATCCCAGAAACCGCAATTGCTGCTGTCGTAACGGCAAGTTACCGGGTTAAGTGCATTTTCAAAATAGTTGTTTTCGATCAGCGCATATCCACCCTGACGCACATTGATACCGGAACCGGTAATGCCGTTATAGTGGTTGTTGTACATATGCGTCCAACCGCCGCGTTGCAGTGGCAAACGCGCATTTACATTTTTGTAGATGTTGTGATGGAAAGTAATGTTGCGCTGGAAATCAACAGAGGTATGACCATCCAGACCGACTTTTTTGCTGTCGTGGATATAGTTGTAAGAAACCGTCACATTTTTGGAATCTTTTTTGATATCCAGCGCACTTTCAAAAGTCAGGTCGCCATCGGGTGAACCATTACACTCATTGTTCACTGCAAACAATTCGTTGTGATCAATCCATACGTTGGAAGTGTTGTCCACACGCAACATATCCGCGTCGTTATTCGCACCGCCCAGCGCACCAATTTTCATGTTGCGAATGATCACATTTTCACTTTTGATCAGCGTAATACCAAAGTTTGCCGATGAACCATTGGCACCGATGATAGTAATACCCTTGGTGAACTCTTTGATTTGCACTTCGCGGTAGGCATCGTTCCAGTGCGCTTTAGGGCAGTTGCCCGATGAATCAACTGTATGATCTTTTACTATCTGGGCAATCAAAGAGTCTTCATTGCCGGTATAGGTGATGATGAGAGGATAAGCACCGCCAGTCACTTTGTTGCCGTTGGCATCGAGCCTGGCGTTGGCGATGATGGTGTTGATTTGCTCGTAGGTTGATGCAGTAAAGGACTTTGCACCGCTGACATTGCCGCCGTCGGTTGTTGCAAAACCACCTGTTGTAGCAGCAAATACTGAGCTGCTTGTACACATAGCCACTGCTGCAGCCAACATAGCAGGAGAAAAACGCACGGATTTCCGAGCGCCAGTTGAGTTTGTAGTAAACATAGCGACAATCCCATCAAAATTATTAAATTATTAGTGTGATGGATTGACCGGCCCCAGGTAGGAAACAAGGGGGGATAAAACATTGTCCGATAACGCACATTTATTTTTTATATTGCCAGAAGTGACCACCTCAGATTAGCGCTACATCATGCCCCAATCCAAACACCTTCAAGCTGGGCTGATACTGGAGTGAAACTCCCATCAGTTGGTAAATTCTCACATTTGTATGATCAAACACACAAGCGGCTAAGGCGTCATCGCCCAAGACTTTATTCAGGGAAATGAATAACTACCGCACATTTGTGTTCTTTTTGCCGAGTTTTTGAAGCGGCTATTTTCATAGGAGAAACCCAATATTACCTGAAAAAAATATCCAACTGCCCGTCGCGTTGTTGTGCCGCTGGGATACTCAGCGGCTTGCGGAATAAACTGCAATCCAACTGGGCAAAGCGCCCACTTTTATCCAGCCCGTAGCGTTTTAATGCCTTGGCAAAACGCTGGCGGATCATATCGGCCCAGAGGCCTTCACCGCGCATGCGGGTGGCGAAATTTGCATCGTAATCTTTGCCACCGCGCATATCGCGGATACGGTTCATCACCCGCTCGGCGCGCTCGGGGAAATGGGTCTGCAGCCACTGTTGAAATAGCGGATTCACCTCCCAGGGTAGACGCAATACTGTGTAACCCGCGGCGGTTGCACCGGCATCGGCGGCGACGCGCATCACATTTTCCAACTCCTGTTCCGTCACAAACGGAATCACTGGCGCCACACTTACCAGCACTGGAATACCCGCCTGCGCGAGTTTTTCAATCGTCTGTAAACGGCGGGTAGGCGATGCGGCGCGCGGCTCCAGCGTCCGCGCAATACTGTGATCGAGAGTGGTAATGGTGATCGCCACAGTGACCAAATTTTTCGCGGTCATGTCTCGTAACAAATCTATGTCCCGCTCGATTAAGGCCGACTTGGTAATCATGCCGAGCGGATGGTCGCACTCGTGTAGCACTGCCAAACACTGGCGGGTGATGTTCAAGTCGCGCTCGCAGGGTTGATAGGCATCGGTATTCATACCAAAGGCGATAGGGCTGGGCTGGTAGTTCTTATGAGCCAGCTCACGGCGCAATAATTCTGCTGCGTTGGTTTTCGCGTAAAGCCGGGTTTCAAAATCCAACCCGGGCGATAACCCCAAATAGGCGTGGGTGGGGCGGGCAAAACAGTAAATACAGCCGTGTTCGCAGCCGCGATAAGGGTTGAGCGACACGCTAAACGGCAAATCTGGCGATTGGTTGCGGCTGAGTATGGTCTTGGCTAACTCCGGCGTGACGTGAGTTTTGAGTGCCGGATTGATGTCGGTGTCATCGACAAAGGGAGTCCAACCATCGTCCACAGTTTCAATAAGCTGGGTTTCGTAGCGACCGGCGATATTACTGATCGCTCCGCGCCCTTTATGGGCTTGGGGTACGGCATTGATCCAAGGGGCGGGGTCGATAAAGTCATCATCAATGGTCATAGTCTCGCACCCTTAAATGCTGTATATAAAAACAGTATTTTGAGCTTGATCCAACAGATGCGCAACTGCTTTTTCGCTCGGGGCAAGTGCGCCAGATTAGGCATCTGGAAACACCAGTTTGTGCTGCGTGCGCACCACTTCAGGTTTACTGGGCACCATTTCAGGTTTGTTGCGCACCATTTCAGGTTTGTTGCGCACCACTTCAGGTTTGCTGCGCAAACTGGTGCGACCGGATTTGGCAATTGGCGGAATATAGTTTTGTGGCAGGCCGTAGTCGTCACACCCTAAACGTCTACTACAGACATAAAGCGTTTTTAATTGCCTCTAATAACGATAAAGGTATTCGCTATGTTTAAGCTCAATCGCTGTACCGGCGTGCTCTTTACGCTCGCCGCTCTGGTCGGTTTTACCGCCACCAGCCCCGCCACTGCCAAGCCTTATAAGGCCGCAGAAATCTACTCCAAACAAACCTATAAATATGGCCGCTATGAAATCCGTATGCGGGTCGCCAAAGGTAGCGGGGTGTTATCCACTTTCTTCACTTACAAAAATGGCTCCGAGCAACCGGGCACTTTTTGGGAGGAGATCGACATAGAGATTTTTGGTAAAAACAACGCCACTCAATGGCAGAGTAATGTGATTATCGGCACCAATCGCCCCACCACCAAAACCGAAGGTGTGCACACAACGCCATTTTCTATGGGCGATGGCTACCACACCTATGTGCTGGAATGGACCCCAAATTACATCGCTTGGTATGTGGATGGCACCCAGACGCGCCGGATTACCGGGGGGCAATTTGTCACCAGCCTGACCAGTGCGCAAGATCTGCGTTTTAACCTCTGGGCGGCGAATATCGCCGAATGGGTCGGCCCCTGGAATGACAACATCCTGCCGGTATACCAATTTGTGAACTACATTGAGTACAAGCCTTATGTCGCCGCAACCAATAGTTTCGGCACTGGCTGGCGCGATGATTTCAACAGTTTTGATACCAACCGCTGGAGCAAAGCCAATTGGACTTTTGGCGAAAACCTCGCCGACTTTGATCCGAATAATGTAGTGGTAAAAAACGGCACTCTGGTGCTGGCGCTTACCCGCGAAGGTCAAACCGGTTATAGCGGTACACCACCCGTCGATGGCGGTACCAGCGGTGGCAGCAGTAGCAGTGCGCCCGCCGCATCTATCACCATTCAGGCCGAAAGTTTTAACGAAGTAGGCGGCAACGTGACTGTCTCCGGCGGCACCGTGGGTTATATCGATGCCGGTGAGTGGTTCAAATATAACAACGTGAATATCCCGCAAACGGGCACTTACAAAGTGGAGTATCGCGTTGCCTCGGCGCTTACCACCGCGCAGTTCACCTTGGATCGCAACGGCGTAGGTCTAGGCACTATCAGCGTACCCAATACCGGCGGCTGGGGTAACTACCAAACGATCAGCCACAATATTTATCTGAACGCCGGGGTGCAGAGTTTGGCGATTTATGCCAACAGCGGCGGCTTTAATATTGATTGGCTTAAGCTGACTAAAATCTAATAGGGTTTCAGCCTTTGGGGGTTGCGGGCCCAATGCCTGCACCCCCGTTTTTATTTTTTGCTGTTGTTTTTTAACAATGTTTTTTGTAAATGAGGTAAATCTGATGCGTCGAATTTTAGGTATGTTGTTAGCGATCAGTATGGGATTGCTGAGCCATCTTGCTATTGCCAAGCCTTACAAAGGCGCAGAAATTTATTCCAGCGATAGCTACTTATACGGCCGCTTTGAAATGCGCATGCGCGTCGCCAAGGCCAGCGGAGTGTTATCCACTTTCTTCACTTACAAAAATGGTTCCGAAGTGGGCAATACGTTTTGGGAAGAAATCGATATAGAAGTATTCGGTAAAAATAATGCAACGCAATGGCAGAGCAATATTATTCTCGGCAGCTCGCGCCCCACTATTCACACGGAACAGGTTCATACCGCCAATACATCACTCGCCGACGCGTATCACACTTATGTATTGGAATGGACGCCGGATTATGTCGCCTGGTATTTGGACGGCGTAGAAGTGCGCCGCATTACTGGCACCAGCACAGTCACTAGCCTCACTAATCCACAAAGTTTGCGTTTTAATCTTTGGTCCCATGAGTCAGTGGCGTGGGTAGGTGCATGGGATGATGCTGTATTGCCGGTTTATCAATTTATAAATTACATCGAATACAAACCTTACAACGCCACCACCAAAACATTTGAAAGCGGTTGGCGCGATGATTTCAACAGTTTTGATAGCGCGCGCTGGGGCAAAGCCAATTGGACCTTTGACATGAACCGCGTGGATTTTGCACCGGAAAATGTAGTGGTAAAAAACGGCATTTTGGTGCTTGCGCTCACCAAAGAAAACGCCACCGGTTTTAGCGGTACACCTCCTACCGATGAACCCACCAGTAGCTCAAGCGCAAGTTCAATAACCGTTTCAAGTTCTGCAGCAAGTTCAGTTGCGGCGAGCAGTATTGCAGCGAGCGAAGCGGCAAGTTCTGCTGCAGTAGCGACTTCATCAAGCGCAACATCCAAAGTGACAAGCGGTGGGTCAGGTGGTGGCGGTGCAATGAATTTTGTGTGGTTAGTATTATTAGCGGGGCTTTCGTTTTTCCAGCGCCGCGACAAATAAACTTTGGCATAAATCCTCCTACTCCTTTCTTTAAAAAAAGGGGCTAGGGGGATTAAACCTGATTCTGTTTTCTAAACTCCGCCGCCGACATCCCCGTATAGCGCTTAAAAAAACGGTGGAACGACGACTTACTGTTAAAGCCAGACTCCAGCAAAATATCCAGAATTGTCATCTGTGCATACTGCGGGTCAAGCAGCATTTGTTTGGCGCGATTGACCCGATACTCATTCACAAATTCAAAAAAATTCGTATTAAATTCTTTGTTAATAATGCTCGATACTTCGCGATAGTGAATCCCCACCTGCCGCGCAAAATCTTCAATATTCAAATTTTGGGTTAAATACAACTGCTGCTTTTCCATAGTATTGCGGATACGCGCAATTACATCGGGCGATATTTCCGCCGCAACAGCGACTTCTTTTTCTTTTGGTTTGTCTTTGGTTTCCAGCAGTTGATGGGCATACAACAAGCTGTAAATAAAGAGCGCATTTACCAACAAAAAGGTAATGTAATTATCAAAAATACCGAAACTATCAGCGATAGAAAAACTGACCGTCTGCCCAAGTAGATGTACAACCAGAGACCACAACCAATTGAGTGCAAACCCAAGGGTTAACAACAACAGCCAATAAGGCCCCTGCAAACTCAAACTCGAATAAAATTGTTTTAATTGTTGTTTATAACGATAGATTTCTAACGCTGCCGCAAATGCATAAATTACCGGTACAAACTTCAAGTAGTGCCATAGATAATTGGTGAGCATTACTGAGTTTTCAGTATGGGTCGCAGATTGAAAGCGCAACCGGTCACTATCCAAATCGCCCCAGAGCACCCAACCAATAACGGCCAATAAATTTAGAATATGCAATCCGTCTTTTGCACGCAATGAAAAATTCGCCCGTGTAATCGCCACTACATACAAATACAGACACACACTTTTCGCCACAACTGCTATCACCAAACCCAGTGACAACGTCATTTTCGCCACATCACTGTGCAAGCCAATATAGTTATTCCATAACAACAAATTACCCAGCGCACTCGCTCCTACGCAAACGAAAAAGCCCGATAACAATTGCGAGGCAATCGCTTTTTGTTTGGACAGCACCCACTGAAAAATCACCAGCAGTACGCAAACAGCGAGGGTAAGCACAAGGATTAAATCGTGGATATTGAAGATGGGTGTTTTCATAGCAAAGCTGAAGCTTGATTATTATGGTATTGCAAAGTGTAGCAGGTGAAATTGCCAAAGCAGCAAATTCACCCACAGACAGCACAAGTGTTACAGATTAATGCCCCATCACCTGAGTAATCTCTTCCGGCTTATGGTGTACGCCAAAATCATCCACAATGGTGGTGGTGGCTTTGTTCATATTGATTACATCCACTTCCACGCCTTCTTTGCGGAATTTGAGTACGACTTTATCGAGTGCGGCGACCGAGGTGATATCCCAAAAATGTGCGTGAGTTAAATCGATAGTTACTTTTTGCAGTTTTTCTTTCATATCAAAACCGCGCACAAGCATATCGGCAGAGCGGAAAAATACTTCGCCGTAGACTTGATAAGTGCGCTGGGTTTTTTCTTCGTTAAGCTCCGAGGTGACTGCCATGTAGTGGCCAATTTTGTTGGCGAAAAACATAGCGGCCATAAGCACACCGATAAATACACCATAAGCCAAATTATGAGTGGCAACTACCACACTCACCGTGGTGAGCATAACGATATTAGATGAGAGCGGGTGGGTTTTTAGATTGCGAATGGAAGCCCAACTAAAGGTGCCAATAGATACCATAATCATTACCGCTACTAATGCCGCCATAGGAATTACGGAAATCCAATCGCTTAAAAACACCACCATGATTAATAGGAGCGCGCCGGCGAGAAATGTTGATAAACGCGTGCGGCCACCGGATTTTACGTTAATCACTGACTGTCCAATCATCGCACAGCCTGCCATACCGCCGAGCAAACCGGTGGCGACGTTGGCAACACCTTGGCCTTTACACTCGCGATTTTTATCGCTAGTGGTATCGGTCATATCATCCACAATTGTCGCCGTCATCATGGACTCCAATAGACCAACTGCTGCGAGCGGAATCGAGTAGGGCAGAATAATCATTAGCGTTTCAAGGTTGAGCGGTACTTCTGGCCACAAGAAAATTGGCAAGGTATCGGGTAGGTCACCCATATCGCCTACGGTGCGAATATCAATTTTGAAAATTAATGCAATCGCAGTGAGCACCAGAATGCAAACGAGTGGTGAGGGAATTATTTTTCCGATTTTAGGAATGTAGGGAAACAAATAGATAATGCCGAGCCCCGCAGCGGTCATGGCGTACACATGCCAAGTGACATCGGTAAGCTCGGGCAACTGCGCCATAAAAATTAAAATTGCCAGTGCATTTACAAAACCGGTAACGACTGAGCGGGAGACAAAACCCATCAAATCGCCCAAGCGCAAATAACCCGCGACGATTTGAATCGCGCCAGTTAATAGTGTCGCCGCCAACAAATACTGCAGCCCGTGTTCTTTTACTAAGGTCACCATCAGCAGTGCCATGGCACCGGTTGCGGCAGAGATCATCGCGGGGCGGCCACCGGCAAAGGCAATCACTACCGCCATAGAGAAGGAGGCATACAAGCCGATTTTAGGATCGACCCCTGCGATAATTGAAAAGGCAATCGCTTCCGGAATTAATGCGAGCGCCACTACCAAGCCCGATAAAAAATCGCCGCGAATGTTGGAAAACCATTGTTCTTTCAGGGTCGTTAACATAAAAAATACCTATTAAAAATCGCACACAATTTGCGGTTATAACAAATACCACTGCGCTGCCATATTAAACATGGCGGCGTAGATACAAATTCGTTAGCAAATTAAAAGAATAAAAAAACATCGCGCAGCAGAGCACGCCATGCGCTAAAACCAACGGAGGGATAAATCTAAGGCGGTGTTAACGCCGAGGGTAACCGAATCATAACTGTTAACGACTTCACATAAAAAAGTGCGCGCACCTTAGCAGCCGAGGCAAAATTTGGCAAGGTTAAAAAATGTGCAGATCGATATGAGAGACGCTGTCTTTTCTAGCGTTGTGTGAGGCGTCAATATGATTATGAGAACTACCAAATAGAATCCGAGTGAAAAGCTTTGTAAAGTACAGTATCAATAAGGAGAAGGCCTAATAGCAGTAGTGCTTTAGACCCATTTATGCTGATGCCCCACTCAGCACAAAGGACATAATTCCGCCGTTCCGTTTTCCCAGTTAACCCAAACGCAGTCAGCATTTCACTAGGATCACTTCCATGAAATGGTATGACTCACTCCACTGCTGCGTGTTGTTCAGGCATTGGTTACATAAATAAGATTGGTTTAACTGCTTGGTTTAATTATTTAACGAGTTGAGACAAGAGACGCACCCATCACTTTAGCCATTGACATGCACTGGCTATGGCGAAGCTTTGTCTAAATGCAGAGGATTTATGAAAACATTGATCGTTTACATCCATTTAATTGCCGCCTGTATCGCAATTGGAATTCTACTAATTCAGGATTTAGCGCTGGCAAAATCGCTCGGTAAACCCTTATCCAAAACCGCCATTCAAGAGCTTTCAAAGTCGGCAGATGTGATGTTTGTCGCACTGGTTGCACTCTGGGTTTCAGGCTTGACACTGGTTGTAATCGGTTATTTAGATGACCCTCAACAATATCTTTTTAATGAAAAACTCTGGGCGAAATACACCGTGGTATCAATTCTGACACTCAATGGATTGCTGCTGCACTTTTTCAGTTTCGCGCGCATTACCTCACCCAGCGGCCTGTTGACATTTTCTGCCCACGAACAAATTTTGGTAGTGGTTACCGGTGCTATTTCATCGGTCTCTTGGTTGTTTGCGTGCTACCTCGGTATTGCGCGCAACTGGAATCACAATGTCAGCTATGAATTTGTAATGACAGTGTACGGCGCATTTTTATTTATCGCCTTTCTTGTTGCTGGCAGTGTTTTGTATAACCTGCACCGCAAAGATTCATGCGAGTTCCCCCAGAATTTTTATTCTTAATTTAAAGAGCAATCGTCATGCTAACTCAATCATTTGCCACTACCTTGCTCAAAGGAATTGCACTCTGTAGTTCGATTGCATTGTTATACGCCTGCGGCGGTAGCCCTATCGAATCTAGCGATGCCTCACCTGCGCCGGGATCCAGTAGTGCACCTGCGGTTGACTCAAGCTCGGCCGTTTCAGTAGAAGCCAGTAGCAGCTCAGTGGCATCCAGTGTCGCACCTTCACCTTCTAGCTCAAGCCTTGGCCTGTCTAGCTCCTCTGCCAGCAGTGTACTTAACAGTAGCGCACATTTTTCCAGCGTATCTTCTTATAGCCGAGTGGTGTCGAGCAGCATTGGCCTATCCAGTTCATCTGCCAGCAGTACACTTAGTAGCAAATTATCAAGCAGTAGCAAGAGTTCATTGGCAGCGGTAAGCAGTTCATCCAAGAGTAGCGCCGCTGCAACCAGCACCTGGCAGCTGGACTCGGCCAATTCTTACCTCAACTTTGTCAGCGCAAAAAACACCCATACGCTTGAAGTGAGTCATTTCGCCAGCTTGTCCGGCGATATCACCCAAAACGTTGCCAAGCTGGTTATTGACCTGAATAGCGTGAACAGCGGCATCACCCTGCGCGATCAACGCCTGCGCGATTTACTCTTTCAAACCACGCAATTCCCCACCGCAACGGCCACCGTTAACTTGCCAAGCAATCTACTCAGCAGTTTGGCGATTGGTGCAGAAACCCAACAAAACATTAGCGCTGAACTGGATTTACACGGTGTAAAAACAACGCTGACTACCAAGCTTTCGGTGCATAAATTGAGTGCTACACGTGTTGCTGTGCAAACCATCGCCCCGGTGCTGGTCAACCCGGCTGATTACGCCCTGACCAATGGTATTGAAGCACTGCGAGCAGCGGTGGGCATTGCCTCTATCAGCGCTACGGCGCCGGTGGATTTCACCCTTATCTTCGACGCTCGTTAATCAGATGTGCAGAGAGAAAATAACATCATGAAAACATTTCTGAAAATCGCACTGCTAACGACAGGATTGCTGATGACCTGTGCATCGGCCTACAGCCAGACTTTAGGCAGCGCGAGCTGGCTAGTTGATACCAGTAAATCATCACTGCATTTTGTTGCGATCAAAAATACCAGCGTGGCGGAGAATTTCACTTTCAGCCAACTACAAGGCACAGTGGCGAGCAATGGTACCGCCACTTTGACAATTCCTTTAACCAGCGTGCTGACCGGCATCGACCTGCGCAATACCCGTATGCAAAACCTGCTGTTTGAAACCAGCATGCTGCCCAATTTACATTTCACTACCCAGCTGAATTTAACCGCCATTGATGCACTAGCAGTGGGCAGTGTGAGCACTCAAACTTTCAACGGCAATTTGACTCTGCACGGTGTTACCCAGGCGATCACGTTTGATGCGACTCTGCTCAAACTCAGCGCCACCAATGTCAGCCTCACACCGCGCAAACCGATTTTAATTAATAGCGCCGATTTCGACCTCAATGCCGGTATTGAAGCGCTGCGTTCCGTAGCCGGCGCGATCAATATTGCCGAGCGAGTGCCGGTTTATTTCAAAATGTCGCTGACCAAAAGTAATCCGACTAATGTACCTGCCATCGCCCTAACCGCCCCGCCGGTAGCACCACAAAGTCTTAAAGGCACCATCAGCCAGGTCACCGGATTGGCGAGCTTGACCTGGGCCGATGTGAATGCCAACGAGACTGGATTTATCGTGCGTCGCAAAGGCAGCGATGCGCGCTGGATCAGCTTGACTAAAACCGCACCCAATACAGTGACCTATGACGATAGCTTGGCAGCTAATCCCGGTGCCTATGAATACAAAGTTATCAGCCTGATCGATAGCATTCCCTCGGCACCGACCACCGCTGTCGCATTGACTTACACCAAAGCGAGCAGTGCATCCAGTACCAATTCAGTAATCAACAGTTCAGTTGCTAAAAGTTCCAGCAGTGCCAAAAGCTCTACCGCCGTACAGCCAGGCAATGCCGCCACCGGCGCAACCCTGTTTGCAGCCCAGTGTGCAGGGTGTCACGCTGGCGGGGCACTGTTTAGCAATATTCCCGCACGTGTCAGCAACAATACGCTGGTATCAAAAATTGACCTGACCATGCCGCAGGGTAACCCAGCTAACTGTGTCGGCCAGTGTGCAGCAGATGTAGCGGCTTATGTAGCAAATCAGTTTGGCGCCAAAAGTTCCAGTTCAGTGGCCAAAAGTTCTAGCAGTGCCGCCAGTTCTACCCCTGTGGCATCGGTAGACTGTTCCAACATGCAAACCTTGATGCAAAGTGCGGAGCTGAATTGCACCAACGCCTCCTGCCATGCTGCCAGCCCCAGTCAGGCCGCCAAGTTTGCGCTGACCGGTACACTGGAAGAAATTGCCCATCGTTTGGGCAATGTGAATTCGGTTAACAGTAAGTGCGGTGGCGAGAAAGTTATCGATCTGGATAACCCAAGCAACTCGCTGTTGCTGAAATTAATCGACCCTAATTCCGGTACACAATGCGCTCAAAAGATGCCATTTGGCACAACCACGGGTGTATCACCGGCGCACTTCCAGTGCTTCCAAAAATGGGTGGGCGACATAGCCGCGGCCGCCAATATTCCCGAGCCACCAGCGACCAAACCGTTTGAGCCGACACGGCCTTTTAACGCGCTCAATAAAGTGAAATTGCTGCTGCACGGCGGTGCAGTTACCGGCGCCGAATTGAATAAAGTGAGCCCCGCTGGCACCGGCCTTGATCAGACTGCGCTGAAAAAGCAGATTGTTGATTGGATGGCGACACCCGAATTTGAAGTGAAATTCAAATCGTTTTTGCAGCTCGCCTTGCAGCAAAAAAATGTCAATCCAGACACTCAATGGCGCAACCAGTTTGATGTGCTCAACAACGCCAAAGTGATGGATGGAGTGAAACTGATCTCCACCCTGGAAGAGAGTTTTGTGCGCACCGCCTATAAAATCTTCACCAGCAATAAAGATTTCCGCACCGTTGCCACTACCCGCGAGTGGGAGGTGACCACCGCCATCCTGACGGCGTTAAGTTATGCAGATTATGAGGCGCGTCTCCCTTTTGGAACCGATCTCAGATCCTTTGCTAATTTATGTGGTGACAACGACGGTGGCGGCGTGGATGAAACTGCTATTTGTAGCGGTATCGATGACTACAGTGACTGGCGTACCGTGCGTTTGGCGCAGGGCACCAGTCGCGCTGCGTTCTCCGATACGCAAGATATGGTGAGCGGTTTGAGAGCCATCCCTGCGGGTGGCAGCTATAGCTTATATGCACCGCGCGTAGGCTTTTTTACTACGCCCACCTTTTTCCAAAGCTGGGAAAGTAATACCGGTAACAGCTTCCGCGTAACGGCAAACCAAACCATGATTGCCGGCTTGGGTTTAACCTTTGAAGCGGGTGATATCACACCGTCTGGCGACCAGAGTGCAATCGATAACGCTCACGCCGGCCCCAACAACGCGGAATGTTATGCCTGCCACCGTATGATGGATCCGATGCGTCAGGTGTTTAAAAATTCGTATCACGTGTTCCGCAGCCGCGCGCTGACCACACCCACCAAGGTTACCGCCGCCTTTGCGTTTCACGGCAGCAGCGCCCCGCTGAATTCGCTCGACGATTTGGGCAAGGCCATCTTTAACCACCCTAACTTTGCCAATGCCTGGGTCGGCAAGATGTGTAACTGGGCCAACTCGGCGCCATGCGATAGCAACAGCGCGGAATATTTGCGCTTGGTTGAAGTGTTCAAGAACAGTGGCTACAAGCTCAAAACCCTTGCCGTTGAACTGTTTGCCTCGCCAATGATTACCGGTGTGAGTTATACCGATGCGTTTGCAGAGGCTGGCCCCTCGGTTGTTATCAATCGCACCAACCATTTCTGCGCCAGTATTAAAGCGCGCCTCGATCAAGTGCGCGCCTCCCAAGGGCTGCCACCATCAACTACCACCAATGTGTGCAATCTCTCGGGCACTGCACGTGCAAAAGCGGGTCTGTTGCCAGAGGATGAATTCTCACGCGGGAGTATAGATTTAATTCAATCGGTCAATATCGACCCATTCCTCACCATGGGCTACCGCCAACTGTGTGAAACGGCGGGCAACTCGCTAGTGTCATTCAATGCAGGAGCGACCGGCGCGAATTACCAGAAAATATTTAACGCCAGCAACCCCACCCGCAGTCTGGATGAAATGACCACCTACATTATGGGCATTCCACCTGAGTCGGCCGAATGGAGCACAACCCGCGCCGCGCTCAAGAAAATGTACGACATACAAATGCACCAAACCAATTGCACCACTGCAGGTCTCGATATCATTACAGCGAACCAAACCACCATTCAATGTGGCATGCAGGCCGCCAATGCTGCGGTTGCGCTCAAAGAAGTCTGGACTTTCGCCTGCTCGGCGCCCTCTGTTATGGCTATGGGGTTTTAACATGAAAACAACTAACAGCATCAGTAGACGCGACTTTCTGCGCGGCAGCAGCGCCGTTGCCCTGTGCCTGCGAGCAGCCGCAACTGGCCTGCCGGTGAGCTTCTTAATGAGCGGGGCTATGCCTGCTTACGCCGTAGGTACCGCAGGCAAATCCTTGATTCTGGCGATGTCGGATGATGGCGAATCCATCAACAGCTACGCCGGCGGCACTTACTCAAGCGATAGCAACGACCCGCGTTTTGCCATAGGTCGCCCGAGCGTCGCGCAATTGGGTACCGGCGTACTGGGGCAGGTCAATGGCAACAATGTCACCGCCAGCGACTTCAGCAGCTCCGCGCAAATTAAAATGGGCAGCACTCAGGTGACGGCGGCTAAGTTTTTCTCTTACCTGCCGCAAGATTTGCTCGACCACTTGGCGATGTTCCATTTGCGCACGGCAGCCAACGGGCACCCGGAAGGCACCCGCGTACACACAGTCAACAGCGTATTGGTGAGCAAAACCGGGCGCGGCACCGAAGAAATCCAATCGGCGTTAATGCAGGAAATCCTCTTGCAAGACCCGGCGATGCCCAGTGTGCTCAGCACTCCCATGGTGTTAAACAGTGGCGGGGGCTTGGGCACACTGACATCGGAGAATGTGGCAATCACCCGCTATTCGCCGCTCGATGTCAAAAACCTGTTTGTCGGCACACAGCCTGCCGCAACCGTGGACAACATGGCGAAGCTCTATGCCAGCACCATCGACACTATCTATAAAAATGTAAAAACCAATGGCACCGCCGCCCAGCTGCGCTATTTGGATGCCCACGCCTCATCGCGCACTCAGGCCACTACGCTGGGCAACCAGCTGGGCGGCTTGCTGACCGAGGTCACCGGTTCAAGTTTTGGCGATCAAATCAAAGCGGCCGTTGCCATGGCCAAGGTCAACCTCGCACCGGTGATTGTGGTGCGTCACGCTTACTCAGGCGACAATCACAACGATGATGATCTCAGTCAAGAAACGCGCCTCACCATCGCCCAGCTAAATAATCTGGTGACCTATTGGAACTTGGTGAAAGCAGAGGGGTTGCAAAACAGTATTAACTTCGCCACTTACGATATTTTTGGCCGCACCCTGGGGCGCAATACCAACGGCGGGCGCGATCACCACAATAGCTCCTGCGTAAATATGATGATCGGCGCCAATATCAAACCCGGAGTGATCGGCGGCTTAGAGGCCTGGAGCAATTCCGGCCATCGTTTGATGCGCGCGACCGGCATCAACTCCACCACGGGTTTATCGGCCAGCGCCGATATCGCCGGTAGCGAAACCCTCACCGCCTATGCCCGCACCCTGATGGCCTCGGTCGGTATTCCGGAATCCCGTATCAACTTCCGCATCCCCGCCGGTAAAACCGTGAAGGGCGCGCTGCTCAGCTAGTCATCCATGCGCCAGAGCCATTGCTCTGGCGCATTCCCTCCCTCTGTTAAGCCTCATCCACACACGCCACTTAATGAGCAGGCTTGCTCTTCTGCAAAAATGAACATACACTTTTTAATATATACGTTTTTTCATATGTAATTAAAAAGATGTAGCCCATGAATCCAGCCGAGTTAAGCAAAACCCTCGCCGACGAAACCCGCGCCCGCATTGCGCTGTTAGTGGCGCGCGAAAAAGAGCTGTGTGTGTGTGAACTCACCTGCGCGCTCGATGAAATCCAACCGAAAATTTCCCGCCATTTGGCACTGTTACGCGAAAGCGGTCTGCTTGCCGATCGCCGCCAGGGGCAGTGGGTGTATTACCGTTTGCATCCTGAGCTGCCAACCTGGGTATCCGAAATTTTACACACCATGCTCAATGCCAATAGCGATTGGCTGGCAGAGAATTGTCAACGCTTGTGCGCTATGGCCGATCGACCAGCCCGCTGCTGTTGATAAAAACTCCAATATTCACTGAGACATAAAGATGAAAAAAATCAAAATTGGTATTAATGGTTTTGGTCGCATTGGCCGTTTAGCACTGCGCGCCAGCTGGCACTGGCCGGAATTTGAATTTGTACAAATTAATGACCCAGCGGGTGATGCCGCGACTTTTGCCCATCTGCTGAAATTTGATTCAGTGCAAGGCCAGTGGACGCCGGAAACCAGCGCAGATGAACACTCCATTATTATTGATGGCAAAAAAATTGCCTTTAGCCGCAATAAAAGTATTGGCGAAACCGATTGGAGCAACTGCGATTTGGTGATTGAAGCCAGCGGTAAAATGCGCGAGGTAAAATTACTGCAAGCCTATTTGGATCAAGGCGTAAAACGTGTGGTGGTGAGTGCGCCGGTAAAAGAGCCGAGTGTATTAAATGTGGTGATGGGTGTTAATCAGCATTTATTTGATCCAGCGAGCCATCGCATTGTCACCGCCGCTTCTTGCACCACTAACTGCCTCGCGCCCGTAGTAAAAGTAATTCACGAACAGCTCGGCATTAAACACGGCGCTATTACCACCATCCACGATTTAACCAATACCCAATCAATACTGGATCAGCCGCATAAAGATCTGCGCCGCGCGCGCGCATCCCATTCCAATTTAATTCCCACCAGTACCGGTTCGGCCACGGCGATTGCCGAAATTTTTCCCGAATTGCGCGGCCGTTTAAATGGTCATGCGGTGCGTGTACCCCTGGCGACCGGTTCGCTGACTGACTGCGTGTTTGAAGTGGAGCGCGCCACCAGTGTGGATGAAGTCAACGCGCTGTTAAAAACAGCGAGCGAAACTTATTTGAAAGATATTCTCGGTTATGAAACGCGCCCGCTAGTATCGAGCGATTTTTGTGGCAATCCGCTGTCATCAATTGTCGATGCACTGTCCACTATGGTGGTAAACAATTCATTGGTAAAAATTTACGCTTGGTACGACAACGAGTGGGGCTATGCCAATCGCACGGTGGAGTTGGCGAGAATGGTGGGATAGGCCCAATAATTTGGGCGCAATGAATTGCACCCCTACGGATAATTTGATTGTTGTAGGGGCGTGATTTATCGCGCCCAAAATCGCGCCCAAAATCACACCCAAACATCACCCAATAAGTTATCCCGAAAATCATGAAAAAATCACCCGCCATCCGTCAATACGCAATTGTCACCGGCAATTATTGGGCGTTTACACTCACCGACGGTGCGCTACGCATGTTGGTGGTGTTGCACTTTCATCAGCTGGGTTACAGCCCACTGCAAATTGCCGCGCTGTTTTTGTTTTATGAAATTTTTGGCATTGTCACCAATTTGTTTGGCGGTTATTTGGGTGCGCGGATTGGTTTGAATCGCACCATGAATATCGGCTTGGCACTGCAAGTAGCTGCGCTGGCACTACTCGCGGTGCCCAACCACTGGCTCAGTGTGCCGCTGGTGATGGGCGCGCAGGCGCTGTCGGGCATCGCCAAAGATTTAAATAAAATGAGTGCCAAAAGTGCGATTAAATTATTGGTGCCGGGCGACCAGCAGGGCACTCTATTTAAATGGATCGCGCTGCTAACCGGCTCAAAAAACGCCTTAAAAGGCGTGGGATTTTTTCTCGGTGGTGCATTACTCGCGCTATTAAGTTTTAAGGGCGCAGTGTTGGCCATGGCCGCTGCGCTGGCATTGGTATGGCTTGCCAGTGTGATCACACTCAAACACGATTTAGGCAAGGCAAAAAACAAACCCAAATTTAAGGAATTATTTTCCAAAAGCCGCGCGATTAATATTTTATCTGCCGCGCGGCTATTTTTATTTGGCGCGCGGGATATTTGGTTTGTAATCGCACTGCCGGTTTTTTTAAGCAGCCAACTCGGCTGGAGTTTTTGGTGGGTGGGCGGTTTTCTCGCCAGCTGGGTGATAGGTTATGGTTTGGTGCAATCTATCGCGCCGCTAATTCTGCGCAGTAAAACTCAAGCTGCACCTACCGGTAGGGCAGCACTTTTGTGGGCCGTTATATTAACACTGGTCACAGCAAGTTTGGCCTTGGCGCTCAGCACCAATTTATCCGTCGCGCTGGTATTAATCACCGGTTTGATTTTGTTCGGCATCGCCTTTGCCATCAACTCCTCGCTGCACTCCTATTTAATAGTCAGTTACGCCAAAGGCGATGGTGTATCACTCGATGTGGGTTTTTATTATATGGCCAATGCCTGCGGGCGCTTGGTAGGAACCCTATTATCCGGTTATCTTTATCAGCAGGGTGGCTTGTCACTGTGCCTCTGGGGCAGTGTTATTTTTCTGCTGCTGGTGGCGATTATCTCTATTGGCTTGCCCGGCTCTAACACTCCAACGCACAGTCTCACAAACACACAACAGGCAGATTGAAAATGCTTATTTCTCTACTGATTAATTTTGTGGTGGTCGCAGTCTGTGTGTTGATTCATTTTGAAGCCATTAACCTATTAAGCAACACGCTCTTCAATGCTAAACGAACACCGCGCATTAGTATTTTATTCAGCCTGTTAGCCTGCTTTTTTGCGCATATTATTGAAGTAATAATTTTTGCATTCGCTTATTACGGTTATATGCAAGTTGGCGGTTTCGGTCAGTTAGTGCCCAGCAATTTGGATGCTCAGCATTTGACGAGCAGTTTTCACTCTAATTTTATTGATTGTATTTATTTCTCTCTCACTTGTTATACCTCACTCGGTTTTGGCGATTTAGTGCCCACCGGTTGGCTTCGCTTTTTGGCGGGCGTGGAGGCATTAACTGGTTTGCTGTTAATCGCCTGGACGGCGTCATTTATGTATTTGGAAATGCAAAAACATTGGCGAGTTAAATAACCCCCATAGGTATTCACTGTGAGCAAATGTGAAATAGATTGCAGCTCCGCCGCCGAAATATTGAATCGCGGCTGCTATTGCAAAACCCTGGAGCGCGACCAGTTGCTCGCGCATTTGCAAGCCCAATCCCTGCCAACAGAAATTTTACACAATCATCAGCAATTATTTTCCCACACCGCTGTATTTATCTCGCCCGCGCAGTGGCAGCAGTTGCAGCAATTGGTGGCAGCGGTAACGCGGGTTACTGAATTGCCAACCTATCGCACGCGAGTGTTAAATAATGCTCCCGCTATCGCCCAAAAGCCCAGTTTACATGCCGGTGTGTTTATGGGATTTGATTTTCATTTAAGCGATCTCGGCCCGCAAATTATTGAAATTAATACCAACGCCGGCGGTGGCTTTTTAAATGCGGTGTTGCTCAGCGCGCAAACTGCCTGCTGCAATGCAAGCGGAAGTTTTCCCGCACTGTTACAACCGCAAATAGAAAATGAATTTATCACCATGTTTTTGCGCGAATGGCAGTTGGCGCGTGGCGATCAACCACTGCGGACTATTGCAATAGTGGATGAAGATCCAACCAGACAATTTCTCTATCCGGAATTTTTATTGGCGCAATCACTCTTTGAACGAACAGGCATTAAAACGCTGATTGTCGATCCGCGCAAACTGGAATTAAATTCAGGAGAGTTATTTTATCAGGATCAAGTTATCGATTTGGTCTACAACCGTTTAACCGATTTTTCGCTGGCGCAACCCATCAACCAAACCTTACGCAGCGCTTATGAACTGGATGCGGTAGTGCTGACACCCAATCCATTCCATCACGCACTTTACGCCGACAAACGCAATCTGGTTGTATTAAGTGATGCACAGCAACTCAGCGACTTGGGTGCAAACACTGAGGATATTAAAACCCTGCTGGCGGGAATACCGCGCACACAATTAGTCACAGCTGAGCGCGCCGATGAATTATGGCAAGCGCGCAAACAATTATTTTTTAAACCCGCCACCGGCTACGGCAGCAAAGCCGCCTATCGCGGCGACAAAATTACCAAACGGGTGTGGGATGAAATCCTGCAGGGCGATTACATCGCGCAACAACAAGTACCACCCAGCGAACGCGGCATTTTAGTCGATGATGAAAAACAGCAATTAAAAATGGATATCCGCGCCTATGTCTACGCTGGAAAAATCCAGCTACTCGCCGCGCGTTTATACCAAGGCCAAACCACCAACTTCCGCACTCAAGGTGGTGGATTTGCGCCGGTGTTTGTGGCGGGGTAGTATTACCAAGAGACAATTGCTAATTATAATGGATCAATAAATGGCTATAAAATTCAAAGCAAACTTTAATCCTCAAGCCATTCTCGACGAAATAGAAAAGGCGAAAAGAATATCAGAAGATGGCCGCCTTTCTTTTGCAGTTACAGATGGTTATTTTAATTCGCAGGCAGCTTTGCTATCCATGCTTGAATTTCCAGATGGCGTTAAGTCAGAACTAGACATTCATCAACTTATTTCAAGCGCCATAAACAAAACGGCTATTGCAGGAAAAGTAACAAAAGATAGTTATTTAAAAAAGATAAATGAATTAGCAGTGACTCAAAAATCAAAAGCGGAATGTGTATTTTTTTTATTGTCATCAATATCAATAGATTACGATTCGTTGCCTTTCAAAAAAATAAACATTGATGATTGTGAAATAAATTTTGTTACTAATTTCAATAAAAAATTTACATCTATAAACTCTATAAAGGTAGAAAAATATGGATCAGGCGATGACTCGGGGTACTCGAAAGTCATTGTAAAAATGAAATCAAAAAACATAAAGAATGCTTTTTCTAAGGCTTTAAAGTCGCTTGATTTTTTGAGGTCAATTTTTTGTTTTTTTGCAAATAATCAATCTGAAATTATAGGAGATCCATACATACCAATTAATAAGGTAATGTTTGGTCCGCTTCACACTCTTCATCATACTGATGGCAGCCTGGCAACAAGAGAATTTTGGTTCGAGATGAACTATCTTAAAATAAATCTATATCAATCAAAAGCAGTAGATATTTACACAAAAAATGTAAAATATTTTATTAAAAAGGCAAATAAAGTTAAATACAAAGAATTGATAAAAAATTCAATGATAAGTTACGTCAGAGCTTTCGACTCTCAAGATCAAAGTGATGCATTATTTAAGGTTTGGGGGGCTTTGGAGAAAATAATTACGCCAAAATCAGGTAACGATTATGGAAAAATAGTCTCAAGATGTGCGTTTTTGTATACTGAGTATTGTTATCACAGGGAGCTTCTAGAACATTTGCGAGTCAGAAGAAATGAGTATGTGCATGTTGGAGAAAAGGCAGATGACTCCAAAAAATGTTGTTATCAAGTCCAGGAGTATTTCAGAACGTCTATACTTTTTCACATAAAAAATAAATTTTCCTTTGACTCTATCGATCAAGCTAACGAATTCTTAGATTTACCAGTAAACATTGATACTCTTAATAAAAAAAGAAGCTTGTATACGAAAGCTATTAAATTCAGAAATATTTGATTCATCGTCATCGGACATAAATTTTTATATAAATACTATTTCTTGTCAGGAACGGCGAAAGTTCAAGTTAATCTTAATTCCAGAATAGCCAACACATGTGCTATTGAATTCCCATCCCAATAAAACTGGTAATGCCCCGCTTGGATAGCCGGTGGCGTTAATGCTTTTGGGCGCAGTGCAGCGATGCATTCACCGCCCACATAACGCACTGAGTTATACAAAAACCCCATCACCAGTCGCTGCACGAGCCACTGGTGATAAGGAGAATTTTCAACTTGGGGGAAAACAGAGGCTGGCGATTAACTCGCCAGTTTGAAGAACGACATCAGCTGTTGCAGGTGGTGTGATTGATCATTGGTCTGCTCTGCCGTTGCTGCCAGCTCTTCGGCGGCGGCGGCGTTTTGTTGGGTGGCGCTGTTGATTTGGCTCATGGCGACATTGACTTCGGACAAGCCACCGGATTGCTCCACTGAGCTGGCTGAAATTTCCTGTACCAAGTCTGAGGTTTTGGTGATGGCGGGCACCATGTCATCCAATAATTGACCGGCGCGTTCAACCAACTGTACGTTGCTGTTGGTCAGCGCATCGATTTCCTGTGCGGCTACGCGGCTGCGCTCTGCGAGTTTGCGCACTTCGCTGGCCACTACCGCAAAACCGCGCCCATGTTCGCCCGCGCGCCCGGCTTCAATTGCTGCGTTGAGCGCGAGCAAATTAGTCTGGTAGGCAATGTCGTCGATAATAGCGACTTTTTCGGCCACCAAGCGCATGGCATCTACCGTTTTTGTCACTGTCTCGCCGCCTTCTTTGGCTTGCTGCGCCGCTTTTGCCGCTATGCCATCGGTGATTTTGGCGTTGTCAGAATTCTGCGCCACCGAGCCGGAAATTTGCTCTAGCGTGGCCGATATTTGCTCCACACTACTAGCTTGCTCGGTGGTGGATTGGCTCAGGCTTTGGGTGGTGGCAGATACCTGCGCAGAGGCACTGGAAAGAGCATCCGAGGTTTGCAATATATCGGTCACGGTTTGCGATAGGCGCTCCATCGATTCATTCATTGCATTCAATAGCTCACCAAATTCATCCTTGCGCATATCGTTGTTGCGAAAAGTAAGATTGCCCTCGGCCAATTGACGCACTGCATGCACCACCGTTTGTAGCGGCGCAGTAATGCTGCGAAACAAGGCAACCGACAATACCACCGCTAACAACACACCAATCAAAGCGGTGATCACCATCGCCAGCGAGGTACTGCGGAAATTTGCCACCGCCGACTCGTGTTTATCAGCGAGAATTTGCTCCAACCGGTCCTGCATTAAATCCAGTTCATTGCGCATAGCTTCAAAATCTTCCGCCGCTTTGCCGGTACTCAATTGCAATGCTGCCGCCTGATCACCCTGTTTAACCAAGGCAATAACCTGATCGGTAGATGCCTCCCAGGTATCGCGCAAACCGGTGTAGTTATGCATCAACTCACTCAGCTTGTCGTCGGACATAAGGCCGAAAAACTTATCGACCCTATCGCGTGCTTGCTGTTTGTTTTCTGCATGATCTGCCAGCAGTGACTCAAATTTTTCACTGGCAGAATCCGTTGCGATCAGCGTGCGCTCGGCCACCAATGCTTGTTGTAAATCCCGGTCTGACGAATAGAGCGTGCTGGTGCCAGGGATAAAGTTGCTCAGAATTAATTTGGTCGTCGAGTGTTCTGCCTGAAACGCCAGCGCCACAAAAACCAGCAGCGCCACAAACGTTAATGTCACCAGCGCAAAACCGCCACCCAGGCGTTTGGAAACCGAGATATTGACTAACATAAGGATGACTCCGTTCCTGCTAGAAATTGAAGATTAATAACCAATAACCACAATGATGTGAGCTTAACCCTAGCCCCAAAACATGGCAGATGCCAGTTTGCCCCGCCAGATTAAGGCTAGGCAGCGGCCAGCGAGTTGAGTATGCTCTGCTCATCTTTATCGGCGCCGAACCCCATGCTTACACGCTCCCATCAATTTGCTTTTATCGCACTCGCGTTCTGGTTGCTCAGCAACTGGGCGGGCGCTCATGGGCATTTGTGTTTTGATGGCCAGGAGCCGCCGGTGTCGGTGCAGATGAGTGTGATGAATGGGCACCTTGAGCACCATGCCGATGAGCTGCATCAGGATGTCGATGTGGATTTGGCGCAATCGATACTGGCGCAATCCAGTGCCAAGCTAAGCAAAATCGATTGGGCGCTGGGGCTGATCGCCGCTTTGTCGCTGGTGCTGCTAATCCTGCCTCGCGCTGCTTTTATCTGCGCTTATCGCGCCTTTTACCCTCCTATTTCCCTCCATTGGCGGCCTTTACTGCGCGCGCCGCCGCTTTCTGTCTGAGTTTTTAACCTACAACTCGTCCGTCACTCCCGCTCGCGGGAGTCCAGCTCTGATTGAAAGCCCAGCTTTCGTTTTTATGGATCCCCGCTACGCGAGGATGACGACTCCCTGTTCGGTTTTACGTGACTGGCTCACGACAGGATTGACCATGAACAAATTGTTATTTGCGCTGCCCTTGTTGGTGGGCGCTTTAGCCTGGCCCGTTGCGGCCGAGAGCATCAGCCTGCAACAGGCGCTCAGCGCCAGTTTGCAGCACAACCCCCTGCTAGGAGGATACCAATTTCGCCGCGCCGCGCTGGCCGGTGAACAGACTAGTGCCGCCCTGCGGCCGGAGCTGCGTCTGCATTCAGAGCTGGAAAATATCGCCGGTTCAGGTGATTTTTCCGGGGTCGATGGTGCTGAACTGACGCTTTCGTTTGCCTCCATTATCGAGCTAGGTGACCAGCGCGATGCCCGCATCCAGGCAGTCACTGCCCGCCAGCAACACTTGGCGACGGAACAGCGAGTGGCGGTGTTGGATTTGGTCGCCGCCGTGAATTATCGCTTTATCGCCCTGCTTGCCGCCCAGGAACAACTGCAGGTTCAAGAGCAGGCGCAGCAACTGGCGCACAGCCTGGTCGCCAGTTTGAACCGGCGGGTAGAGGCGGGGCGGGCGCCAAAAGAGGAGTTATTGCGCGCCCGCGCCGCCGAGGCCAGCGCCAACTTGCAGCTAGGCAAAACCCGCCAACAAGTGCAGCTGGAGATGCTAAAACTGAGTGCCTACTGGGCCGATAGCTCGCCGGATTTCACTCGTGCCAGCGGCGATTTATTATCGCTTACTAACCCCGCAGCCCTTGCCGATTGGCAAAAACGCCTGGCCAATAACCCCGACTTGCGACTGCTCGCCGACACTACCCGGCTGCAGGCGGCGGAGCTGCGCAAGGCCGAAGCCCAAGGCCAGATGACGCTGGGCTGGAATGCCGGTGTGCGCCAGCTACAGGCGAGCGATGAACAGGCGCTGGTACTGGGCGTGAATATTCCGCTCGCCAGTGGCAAACGCGCCAGCGGGGCGATCAGCAAGGCACGCGCCGAGCAGGATGCCGCCGCATTTGCGGAAGATAGCGCCAAAATCCAGCTAGAAGCCCGTTTAAACCAAGTCTATAGCGAACACACCCAAGCCCTCAGCGCCTTGCACAGCCTGCGCGATCAAATCCTGCCGTTGCTGCAAGAGGCCTATAGCGCCACTGCCGCTGCGTTCGAACAGGGTCGCTACAGCTCGCTCGAACTGGCCTTCGCCCAGCGCGAATTGCTGGACACACGCGCTGCGCTGATCGCCACCGCCCTGCGCGCCCATGAAACCCGTATTGAACTGGAGCGTTTGACCGCGTCCGCTCCGCTGGCATCAACCTCATTAGCTGAGACTGCACCATGAATCTATTTATTAAAACCCTGATCTTAACCGCCAGCCTGGGTTTGTCTGCCCAACTGCTAGCCTCCGGCGATCACGACCACCATGACGATCACGGCCACGACGAACACCATGAGCATGAGGAGCGCACCAGCATCACCCTGAGCGAGCAACTGGCCGCCGCCTCAGGCATTAGCACCGCTATTGCGAGGGCGGGTGAGCTGCAGGAGCGCATTAAACTCTACGGCGTAATCGTCGCCGACCCGCTGCGGGTCAGCCATATTCAGGCGCGCTACCCGGGGCTGATCCGCTCGGTAAAACCCACCATTGGCGCGCGCGTCAAAGCGGGCGATGTATTGGCAACCGTGGAATCCAACGAAAGCCTGCGCGAATACCCATTGCTGGCGCCGATTGATGGGGTGGTGGTGGAGCGCCATGCCAACCCGGGTGAGTTCAGCGCCGACAAAGTCTTGTTTACCCTGCTCGATGAGCGCGTATTAGAGCTGCATTTGCAGGCGTTCCCTGCCGATGCCAGCAAGATCACTAATGGTCAAACCATTACTTTCAGCGCCAACGGCACTCAAGCCAGCACCCGCAGCGAGTACATCACCCCCCGCCACGGCGACACGCCCACACTCGAAGTACACGCGCCGGTGGATAACAGCGCCGGCAACTGGGTGCCCAATCAGGCCGTAGAAGCTTGGGTTGATATAGCCCGAACTCCAGTGCCGCTGCTGGTCGATAACCGCGCGCTGCAGTCGTTTCGCGATTGGCAGGTAGTATTTATCCACATCGGCGATACCTATGAGATACGCCCACTCGAACTAGGTCGCAGCGACGGCCAATTTACCGAGGTGCTCAGCGGCCTGAACGCGGGTGATGCCTATGTGGTGGATAACGCTTTTTTGCTCAAGTCCGACCTGGAGAAATCCGGCGCGACGCACGATCACTAGGGAGCAAACAAGATGATTGAATCGATTTTACACACGGCCATCGCCCGCCGTTGGCTGGTGCTTGTCGCCGTGTTTGCGCTCATCGCGCTCGGCCTGTGGAATTACCAGCGGCTGCCGATTGATGCAGTGCCCGACATCACCAATGTGCAGGTGCAAATCAATACCGAAGCGCCCGGTTACTCGCCCTTAGAGGCGGAGCAGCGCATCACCTATCCGGTGGAAACTGCGCTCGCCGGAATGCCCAAACTCGCCTATACCCGCTCGCTGTCGCGCTATGGTTTATCGCAAGTGACCGTGGTGTTTGAAGAGGGCACGGATATTTATTTTGCGCGCAATCTTATTAACCAGCGTCTCGGTCAAATTAAATCGAGCCTGCCAGACAATATCGAGCCGACTATGGGGCCCATCGCCACCGGTCTCGGTGAAATTTTTATGTATACGGTGGAGGCGCAGGATCCTAAACAGTTTGATGCTATGGCACTGCGCGAATTGCAAGATTGGGTCATCCGCCCGCAGCTAATGCAAGTCAAAGGCGTGGTGGAAATCAATGCGATTGGCGGCTACACCCGGCAGTATCACATCACGCCCGACCCGGTGAAATTATTGCAGTGGCAGCTCAGTTTTGAGGATGTCATCCACGCACTTAACAGCAATAACGACAATCGCGGTGCCGGTTATTTAGAACGCGACGGACAACAATTGTTGGTGCGCACGCCGGGGCAACTCGCCAGCATTGCCGATATTGAAAATGTGGCCGTGACTAATGCCAAGGGGGTGATGGTGCGCATTGGCGATATCGCCCAGGTGGCCATTGGCAAAGAATTGCGCACCGGCGCCGCCACTCAAAATGGCCGCGAAACCGTGCTGGGTACGGCGATGATGTTGATGGGCGAAAACTCGCGCACAGTAGCGCGCGCGCTGGCAGAAAAACTGGAAGAGATTAATCGCTCACTACCCGAAGGGGTTCAAGCGGTTGCTGTCTATGACCGCACCCAATTGGTGGATAAAACCATCGCCACCGTACAAAAAAATCTGCTCGAAGGCGCGCTCCTGGTGATCGCGGTTTTATTTTTATTGCTCGGTAATCTGCGCGCTGCACTCATCACCGCCGCGGTTATTCCCATCGCCATGTTGATGACCATTACCGGCATGGTTGAAGCCGGTGTGTCGGCAAACTTAATGAGCCTCGGCGCATTGGATTTTGGTTTGATTGTCGATGGTGCGGTAATTATTGTCGAAAACTGTATTCGCCGTTTAAGCGAGGCGCAAAAAGGCGGACAGCTGGCATTAAAAGACCGATTGCAACTCGCCTATGAAGCCACCAGCGAAGTGATTCGCCCGAGTTTATTTGGGGTGGGTATTATCACTCTCGTGTACTTGCCAATTTTTACCCTCACCGGCGTGGAGGGAAAAATGTTTCACCCTATGGCCATTACCGTGGTGATCGCCTTAACCTCGGCATTAATTTTGTCACTCACCTTTGTGCCGGCTGCAATTGCACTCATCATGAACGGCAAAGTCGCCGAACATGAAAACCGTTTTATGCAAACAGCGAAAAAACTTTATCAACCTTTATTAATGCGTGCATTTCAATGGCGCAGTTTGGTATTGGGCGGTTCACTGGTGTTGGTGCTGTTCAGTGTTTGGCTCGCCACGCGTTTGGGTTCGGAATTTATTCCGCAATTGGATGAAGGCGATATAGCGCTGCACGCATTGCGCATTCCCGGCACAGGTTTGGAGCAGGCAGTGGCGATGCAAACTGTGCTTGAAGCGCGTATTAAACAATTTCCGGAAGTGGATAAAGTATTTGCCAAACTCGGCACCGCCGATGTTGCCACCGACCCCATGCCACCTTCTGTTGCCGACAACTTTGTCATTTTTAAACCGCGCAGCGAATGGCCCAACCCCAGCCGCGAGAAAGCCGATTTAGTAGAGGCGATTGAAACCGCCGTGCGCGCATTGCCCGGTAACAATTACGAATTCACTCAACCGATTCAAATGCGTTTTAACGAATTGATTTCCGGCGTGCGCTCGGATCTAGGCATAAAAGTGATTGGCGATGACTTGGAGCAATTGCAAACATCGGCCGCAGACATTTTGGCAGTAGTAGAAAAAATTCCCGGCGCCGCCGATGCGCGCATGGAGCAGGTTACAGGTTTGCCGGTATTAACCATCACCCCTAAACGCATGCAACTGGCTGCCTATGGTTTAACAGTGACTAGCCTGCAAGATTTTGTCGCCACTGCACTGGCCGGTGAAACCGCTGGTTTAATTTATGAAGGTGATCGCCGTTTTGATATTGTGGTGCGCCTGCCGGAAAACCTGCGCAATGATGTGCTCGCGCTGGAGCGCTTGCCGGTGCCCATTGCCAGCGAACCATTTTTTGTACCGCTCAATGAAATCGCCAGCATCGAACTTGCGCCCGCACCCAATCAAATCAGCCGCGAAAATGGTAAACGTTTAGTGGTGGTCACCGCCAATGTGCGCGGCCGCGATTTAGGTTCTTTTGTCAGCGAAGTGCAAGCAACCATCAACCGCGAAGTAAAATTACCTGCCGGTTATTGGTTAGATTACGGCGGCACTTTTGAGCAATTGGAATCGGCCAGCAAACGCTTAACCCTCGTAGTACCACTCACACTCTTAATGGTGATTGCATTACTGGTGATGGCGTTTGGCTCGCTTAAAGACGCGCTAATTATTTTCACCGGCGTACCACTCGCCTTAACCGGCGGCGTACTCGCGCTCTGGCTGCGCGACATGCCCATGTCCATGTCTGCCGGTGTAGGGTTTATTGCACTCTCTGGCATAGCCGTCTTAAATGGCTTGGTTATGCTCGCGTTTATTCGCCAGCTTTATTTGGAAAATGGTGATTTAATGGAAGCCATAATTCAAGGTGCCTTAACCCGTTTGCGTCCGGTTTTAATGACTGCACTCGTAGCCAGTTTAGGTTTTGTACCTATGGCCTTTAATGTAGGAATTGGTGCAGAAGTGCAACGGCCATTAGCGACTGTGGTAATTGGCGGGATTATTTCATCCACCTTATTAACACTGTTGGTATTGCCGGTGTTGTATGGAATGGTGCATGGTAAGAAAAAAACAAGTTAAGGTTTAATATGGAAAAAGTTGGAGCGCGCCGCTTATGGAGTTGCGCACTCCAACAGAATTTATTTCACGCGGAGCAAACTATGGGCGCCCATTGCTGTAACCACGATCACCAATCACCACCTCAACCCGATCCAAAATACCGCCGTATTTTATGGATAGCGTTAATCATTAATGCGCTGATGTTTGTGGTTGAAATTATTTTTAGTCAGCGCGCTGATTCTGTGTCGCTGCTGGCGGACTCTATCGACTTCCTTGGCGATGCGGCCAATTATGGGCTTAGCATTTGGGTGCTGGCGATGAGTGTGCAGACCCGTGCAAAAGCATCGCTTGTTAAAGCGGCGTCCATGGGAATTTTTGGAATTGCAGTATTAGGTCACGCGATTTGGAATGCGGTTGCTGGTGTGGTGCCGGATGCACAGACTATGACGCTAATTGGATTTCTTGCGCTAGTGGCCAATGTGAGTGTAGCCATTTTGCTCTACGCCTATCGCAATGGCGACAGCAATATGCGCAGCGTCTGGTTGTGTACCCGCAATGATGCGCTGGGCAATATCGCGGTAATTATTGCGGCCATTGGTGTATTTGGCACTGGAACCGCCTGGCCGGATTTAATTGTCGCCAGCATTATGGCATCCCTGGCACTAACCGCAGCTTGGCAAGTGGTAAAACAGGCACGGCAGGAATTGCATCAACAAACATAAACAGATTAATTATTTTTTGCTGTCAACAAGCGGATAAACATTTGTGCTTGCCGCTTGCGCTTTCATAAAACTAACAAAATCTTCCGGCGAAATAGGTTTACTAAAATAATAACCTTGAGATTGATCACAAGCATGATCGCGTAAAAACGCTTCTTGTTCTTGTGTTTCTACGCCTTCGGCGATCACCGTCAAACTCAAGGTTCTGCCCATAGCGATAATCGCTTCGGTAATGGCTCGGTCTTCGCGATTTTGTGGAATATCGCGGATAAACGAACTGTCTACTTTTAACGTATCTATAGGAAAGCGTTTTATTTGCGCGAGCGATGAATAACCCACACCAAAATCATCAATGGCCAAGCGCACACCCAGGGCTTTAATGGCGGTGAGAATGCGAATGGCGCGCTCGGCATCCTGCATTACCATACCTTCAGTAATTTCCATTTCCAGCAACTGCGGTTGCATGCCCGATTCTGTTAAGGCGTCGGCAACATCGTTAATTAAATTTTCATCAAAAAATTGCCGCACCGATAAATTTACTGCCATACACAGTGGCGGCAAGCCTTGTTGCAACCAAGCTACATTTTGCGCACAGGCAGTTTTTAATACCCAGCGGCCAATTAATACAATTAAGCCAGTTTCTTCTGCGAGGGGGATAAATTGTGCAGGCGAAATAATTCCCAGTTCAGGGTGTTGCCAGCGCACCAAGGCTTCAACACCGGCAATTTCCCCAGTTTGTAAATTGCGTTTTGCCTGATAGTGCAAAAAAAATTCATTGCGCTCTAGTGCCATGCGCAAATTATTTTCCAGCACTAACCGCTCGAGTGAGCGAGCTTCAATATGGGGCGAATAGAATTGGTAATTATTTTTACCTTCTTCTTTCGCGCGGTACATGGCGATGTCAGCATTTTTCATCAAGGCCTGCTCACCAATTCCATCATCCGGGTATACGCTAATACCAATACTGGCGGTGACGCGACACTCCTGTCCATTGATGTCGATAGGGTTGAGCGATGCCGCCAAAATTTTCTTTGCTACTGTGGCTATTTGCTCTGTGTTTTCCATCTCGGGCAACAAAATCACAAACTCATCGCCACCCAAACGCCCCACAACATCGCTGGCACGCAAACATTGTTTCAGGCGTGTGGCCATTTGGCGCAACAGACAATCGCCGGCCTCATGACCCAATGTGTCATTAATATTTTTAAATCTATCCAAATCGATAAAAAAAACGGCGAGCTTGCGCTGATAGCGATGAGACGATTCAATTGCCAAATTCAAAATTTGGCTAAACATAAAACGATTGGGCAGTGAGGTTAAACTGTCATGTGTGGCGAGATAATGAATATGCTCCTCAGAGCGTTTGCGCTCGGTAATATCGCGACCAATGCCACGATAGCCGCGAAATTTGCCGTTTTCATCAAACGCGGGCAAGCCCGTTAAACTAATAAAATAGGTATTGCCGTTATCAGCGACGCGACGCAATTCCAAATCGCGAAAGGGGCTGCGCTCAGCCACTAGATCGTCGTATTCAATCCAGGATTCTAATAAAAGTTCAGTGCCGGGCAGCGCCTTTAAACCCTTGCCCAATACTTCATCGCGTTGATAACTGGATTTGTTATTGGGGTCTTCAAATTCAATAAATTGTAAATCCGCATCTTGCTCCCAATACCAGTCGGACGACAATTCAATCAAACTGCGAAAGCGCGCTTCACTTTCACGCAAGGCGCGCTCGGCGCGGCGACGTAAGGTAATATCGCGACCAATACCCACCAGCGCAACAGTTTCATCTTTGTCATTGCGCACGGGGAGTTTAGTCGTTAGAAACCAGCGCATATTGCCAGTCTCTTTATTCACCGCCAGCTCCTCCCGGTTTACCAAGCCTTCACCGGTGCGCACTATGGTTTGTTCATCTTCAAAAAAATTCTGCGCCATCTCTTGCGGGAAAAAATCAAAATCATCCTTGCCAATTAAATTCTCTGGCCTAGTGCCCATGCCTCGGGCAACGGCTTCGTTCGCCAACAAAAATTTGCTATTAATATCTTTGACAAAAATATTGTCAGGCACAGCATCAACCAAGGTGCGCATCAAATTGCGCTCCTGCTCAAGAGTCGCACTTATGGCTTGCAGTTCGGCAGTGCGCTGCGCCACCCGCAGTTCCAATTCCGTATTTTCATCGCGCACATCGATTTCGGTTTGTTTGGTTTGGGTGATATCGCGGCTAATACCCATAATGCCAATGATCTTGCCGTTGTTATCTCGCAGCGGCACCTTAGTGGTAGAGTACCAGTGCGATTCCCCCGTCTTCGCGTCTCTGAGCAGCTCTTCTCGCCCTACTAGGGGCTGGCCAGTACGGATTACCCATTGATCATCGTCAACATAGGCTTGCGCGGCAGCCGGGGGATTAAGATCAAAATCGGTTTTCCCCAATATATTCTCTATAGACTCCGCACCGGTCATATTTACCAAAGCCAAATTGGCATAAATAAAACGGCCGTTTTCATCCTTGGCATAAATAAGGTCGAGCATGTGGTCGCCGAGGGTGCGAAGTAAATAACGTTCCATAGAGAGGTCTTATGTTTTTAGTGGTTCTGTTAATTACACAATTTGCATTAGGCTTGAGTATAGGCAGTGATTAGCGCAGATGAGAAAAATAACATTAATAAACATTTGCACCTGCCAGCTTATTGACAGACTAAGGCAGCAGTAGCTGCGCCAATGCGTTTGGGGCGGATTTTTGGCAGAGGTCGAGAAAGCAATTAACTGATTGGTGCTAGATAACAGGTACAAGCCATGTGACGCGGAAGAAGTTAACCGGCAGGATTCCTCTGTAGTTGCATGAAGAATCCTGCTGTGTGCAGCGCCTTGGTATATCTATTCCTTCATTTATTTACTCAATTGCTTGCAGATGAAATTGCACGGCCTTTTTCTGCGTGACCGGTTTAATAAACTTGATTTTTTTATGGGGAATAAAAGGCATGGTGTAATTAAATTTAGCCTCTGTGTCATTGGGGATAATTAATTCATAGTCACCTTCGGCAACCACCGCATTAACCTCCAGTTTAACACTAGTCTCGGTTTGATCTTTGACTTTATAGGTGATGGGCAAAAAGCCCTGATAACCAAGTTTGTTGTTGATAGGGGCAATAGCCAGATCAAAGTAGTAAGGTGGTGTGAGAAAGTTAAGTCCGTTCAGAGTCAGCGTGAAAGGCTTGCCACTTTCAATAATAGTAGGAGTAACACTGGTAATTTCCGGCAAAATTTTACTGTAGAGAATATTTACCGTGACTGGATCAAATTTTTTGCTGGGGTCACTAATTTGAATACGGTTGGTTTTGGTACTGTTGTTGGCCATTGCGGCAATATAGTTTTTATCGAAACTAACATTGATAATACTTTCACCAATCCCGCTTTTTGTTTTTGCATCAACAATAGTTCCGGCATCTAATGAAACGGCTTGCCAGCTAAAACCTTGATTGTTTTCTGTGGCGTGCAGCGCAATGGGCAAATTGCCAAAATCAGCGGTTTGAGCCGCGAAAAATAGTTGGCCATTAAACTGCTGGTCAGCAATAAACCCTTTGGTAATGTTAAGCGTTATTTTGGCGGTATCTGACTTGTTGTCGCAAGTAGTGGCTTTGACAGCAGCAGTGTAGCTTCCGGCCGTCAGGCCAGCTGAGTTGGCTGTAACACTTAATGAATTGCTGCCCGCGTAATCTACCCTCAGCCAATTAGCCCCTGTCGTATAATTAAGTTCTATGGTTGGCAGCTGAAGCGATTTTCCGCACACCGAATAGGGAAAAAAGTAGGCAAGTGCCTGGCTGGCAATACGCTCTGAATTGACTGGGATATTTAAAATAATATCGCGCTTTAAAAAAGCGAATTCATCACTTTTAATATTTTCAGGGCTTACTATCTGTACGATATGAAAGCCAAATACACCTGCTTTTGATGAGCTATCAAGGGTATTTAAAATATTGTTTATCCGATGGTAGCCGGTTGTTGTTTGGGCTGGCGCAATGAAATCAAATCCGGTTTTACTGAGGTTGGTAATAGAAAGCCGCGCCACTGTTTCTGCATCAAAACTAACCTGTGTAATTGAATCAGGCACATCCATGCGCATGTGGATCACTTCCGATGGTTTATTCGCTTGTGTGTAAAGTGTGACAACCTCACTGCCAATTTCATTGGTAAATTCCTTAACACTGCTTGATGCTGTTACCACTGGCTCAAGGCGTATTCCAGCCGACTTCACATAAAAGGTGTAGGGAATTTTATAAGGGGATTTAGCCAGATGTTTAGTGCAGCTTGAGTTACTGCAAATATTTACTGTAATGTTTCCTTGGTAGATGCCATTCCATAGGTTGCGTTTTTGGTGAATGAATAGGCTGCCATAATCTGCACCTAGCGACATAGTCACATTTTCTATGCCATCGCCAGAATAACTGGCGCTCACATAAACCACGCTGACCCCAGGGTCGCCAGTCGCTTGTGCATCAAGAATGATGGTGTCTTCCGGTTTGGGTAGATTTTCAATAATTTCCGTTTTTGAAAATGTCACTGCAAAGTTATTATTCTTAGTGCCTGAGCCGCCACCGCCACCGCCACCGCCACCGCCACCGCCACAAGCTGAAAGCAGTGTGACGCACATCGCAAATATCAATGTAATACGTAAATAGTTAAGCATGGCTACTCCTTAGTAAAAATTAAAAGTGCGGCATCTTAATCTTCTTATTTATGGCGTGGAAGTGTGCCTGTAAAAAAACCGGCACCATCCTGATGCCGGTTTTTAATTATGCATAACAATGAGTGATAAAAATTATTCAGGTAGCCACATACGTGCGGTACGTGATGGCAACGCAAATGTGTAACTGCTGCTGTTGATGTACACCAGGTTTCCATTGGTTAATACATCGCGATAGTTGCGGTACCACTTAAAGCGATTGTTGGTATTCACACTAAAGTTTTGTTGGCTGCCACACTTGTTAATGCCCACCACGCCTTCTTCACCGCGACGGAATAAAATTGCACAACTGTTGTGTGCCAACACTTCCATACCTTGGCCTTGTACTTTGTTGTGGAATTTTATCATGGCGGTAATGTGTGCTGCTTTGTAAGCATTAACCCAACGATTGCTATCAGTGCCTGTAGTATCGCTAAAAATCAAGGGTTTACCACCATCGCGCCCCATGATGTAGGCATAGGCTAATTTCTCATCGGTGGCATCCATTATCCAGCTGCGAAAACCTCCATTGAGTGGAATATCGTGATTGACGGTAAAGGTCACTGCGCGGAATTTATCAATCGCCTGACCAACTGCTTGTGGGTCAACCAATGAACTCATACTGCCGCCGACACTGAACGCATTGCGGATACTTTGAAACAACGGAAAGTCATAGGCTTTGTGGTCGGTATCGCGCAAGTAAGGCGTAAGAAAGCGATCGTTGTCTGTATTGCCTGCACCACCACCAGTAATAATTTCGCCAAACACATACATGTTAGTTTTAATAGTGGACGTAAAAATTTGATTGATGTGATAGGCGGTCATATGTTTGGCGGCATCGACGCGGAAACCTTTAACACCCATGGTTTTTAACGCGCTTAAATAATTGCGCTGCTGTGTTACCACCCAGGAATTAGGATTCAAATCTGGCAAACCTGTATCGCCACTGCCACCACACAAGCGCCAATTTTGCACCTGCCAAACATCGTTGTAATCGCTAATACAATTGGCCGGATTAAAATCGGAGCCGCCAAATAAGCCCTGGGTTAAATCGCCAAATAATTTCTGATTGTTCCAGTAAGTTGTGTTGGAAGCATAAGTGCTCAAGGCCGCAGCACCGGGAAAATCGGTCGCGCCATTGCGCTCATTGGCCATGTGATTCAATACAATATCGGCATACACTTCTACGCCCTGCGCGTTTAACGCATTGACCATAGTTTGAAAACTTTGTTTATTGCCGCGCGCATGGTCGATAACACGAATATCCTGCGGTTGGTAACGCTGCCACCACTGGGAATTGGCGGCGTTGGATTTTAACGGCGGTGCAACCAATACCGCTTTGTAACCGAGATTTTTTATCTCCGTTGCTTTGGCCGAAACATCGCTATAGTTCCAATCAAACGCGTGTAAAATAGCGTCGGCACTGGCCTGTTGCACACTGACAATACTGGCAAAGGCCAACGTAAGTGTGAGTGTTGTTTTGGAAAAAAATTGTGATAATGCATTGGTTTTCATTCAGGATTCCCTCGCAAAAGCTCGCCGCTGCAATCGGAGTATTTTGCAGCACAAACCTCGGCTGATAGTGGTAAATTATGCTTATTGTGTTTTGGCAGGCAGCAAGGTGCCCTCGAGCCTCAGCCCGAAAAAATAGCGTTGGAAACGGATACATTTATCCCGACATGTCGGACTGCGCGGCGTGGATCGCACACCTGGCCAGTTGACAAAAATGGTTGTGAACCTAGCTCTATCCAGAGTTATTGTTATTTCATTAACAGAGTGCAGTAAAAGCATCACTGATGTGGCGCAATTCCAGCTAGCTATAGTTAAATCCATTTGCTGCAATTTAACCAGCCTGCTGCATACGTATTCAATAATCACATTTATAACTGGCTGTGATACTAAAAAAACATTATCGCCATTAACTACTTTCATTTTGCGATGCCCCCATGACAAACGATTTTCAACAAGCCGCACTCAACGAATTTCAAAAATCTGCCAGCCAACTTGCAAAAGGTAAAGACGCAAACGCCGCATTAACAAAATCCTATGAGCGCTACGATAATTTAATCGCTAAAACGATCGAGGCATCTTCCATCAAACCAGCGTGCAAAGCAGGCTGCGCATTTTGTTGTCATTACAAAGTAGAAGTGCGCGCCCATGAAATGTTGTTAATCAAGGATTACCTCAGCAAAACGTTTAGCGCCGAAAAAATTGCAGCTGTACTTGCAGAAGCCGAAACGAACGCAGCGATTATCCGCACTCTCACTCCCGAGCAACATCTCACCACCAACATAAAATGCCCAATGCTGCAAGATAATCAATGCAGCATTTATCCCGTGCGCCCATTCCGCTGCCGCAATTTCCACTCAACCGATGCCAATGCCTGCGAACAATCCCACGGCGACCCAAGCAATATGGAAATCGCCACCGGCATGATTGAAGATGTCGCGATGTTTGCCGATGCCCACACACAAGGTTTTGAAGCAGCAGCAGAACAGACAGGAAAAGATGCGCGGGTTTATGACTTTACGACCGCGCTGCTAGAAGTATTTGCTGATGCAAATGTGCTTAAACGTTATCAGCGCGGTAAAAAAACGCTTCAACAAGCGATAGAAATTAGCACCTAGTCAGCAGTGTAATAGGGTGTAATTTATGCTCGTGTTAAATGCGGTTATTTTGCACTATGGCACAATTCAGGTTGTGCGAGCCGCTGAAGGTCGTAGAAGTGCCCGAAGCGGAAGTTGGTTTATCCTTGGATACCAATCTCGTTAAATATAACCCGCTTGAATATCAGTTTTTAATAGCGTTATAAAAATATTCGATCTGAAGAGGTATTAAAGTTTGCACAATCTTTCTAGCAGTCCTCATCGCTGTGCTTTATGCAATGTCCCATTGAGCGAAACTAATGATACTGAGGAACATATTATTCCAAATTCAATTGGTGGCAGAAGGACTGTGCGAGGATTTATCTGTAATCCTTGTAATAACAATCGTGGTGATCATTGGGATAATGCTGTGGCAAAGCAGTTTACGAGTATCGCATTGATAACTGGGATAAAACGACAACACGGAGATGTCCCTCCGATCAAATTTGAAGATAAAGATGGAAAAACAATCGCTTTGAGTGCTGATGGTCAAATGAAACTTACAGGAAAAGCCGTCGTTACTGAGTCCGTTGGCTCCTCCGGCATTACTACTAACATACGTGCGGGGACAGACAAGGAAGCTGATAAAATTGCTGAAGGATTTTCAAAAAAATATAATAAGCAAGGCATCAATAACATTGAATATTCTAAGAAATATATAGCTGAAGAAATTTCAGAAGATGTTGAATTCGAATTTTCATTTGGTGATAAAGGTTCAGGAAAATCATATGTAAAAACCGCAATGGCGTTGGCATCAAAGAATGGAATTAGTATTGATGAGTGTGAATGCGCTAAAGATTTTTTAGTAAATGATGGTTATCCATGCTTTGGATACTATTATGCAAAAGAAGTGTTAATCAATCGGCCAGAATTTTTACATATTGTCACATTGGAAGGAAACCCAAAAGAAAAACTTTTGCTTTCTTACATAGAGTATTTCAGTTTTTTTCGTATTGTTGTTTGTTTATCTAGAAATTACCTAGGGAAAGCATTCAAGGATTCATATGCGCTTGACCCAAGAGCTGGCGGTCAGTTAGACATAGATTTTAATGTACCACTTAGCGCATGCGAAATAGAATCACTATACAATTGTGACTACTACAACCCAGAAGTGCTTGGAGCTAGCCTAAAAAATGTGTTGAGCCTCAGCCCACGTAAGATGCAGAGTTGATAAACACTCGTTTGTGATCTTAGTGTCCGTTCTTGGCCGATAATTAAGCGGTAAAAATTGAGTTATCTAACCCTCAAGTTATTTGGTTGCCGTCCAAACGCAAGCAAACCTTCGAATGCTATTACCTTATGACAGAATCTAAATCTTATGCTCTATCACTTGAGACTTTGCCTGCGCTTGATTTTTCACACCATTTGGAAGATCTGATTGAATTGCGCGGGTTTCTTGAAATGCGAGGAATCAGCACCAAGAATACTAGAATAGAGCGATACATTTCTTACCTGAAAAAAATAATTGAACAAAACTCGTTTAATGCGGAGAGTATTTTCAAGAATTCTATGGGTGCTCCATTTAATAGTAATTTAGATTGGATGCTCTATGTGTTGCGCGAGATCCATGAATTGATGTGGATATTGAAAGGTCTCAAAGTGCATATCCCTCCAGGCATTAATGAGAAGCTGAATATCATTGTGAGTGGCAGAGATTTTGCTGCACTGGATTCCGATACAAGTTCTAGAAACACTCAGTTCGAATTAAGAATAGCGAGCTATTTCTGTCAGGCAGGCTGCGATGTAGATCTTTCGACTGATACCGATGTAATCGCGCTATCGGATAACCAAGCTTTTTACGTGGAGTGTAAAAGAGTTAGTGGTTATAACCAGCTGTCAAAAAGATTAGCCGAAGCAAAAAAACAGTTGCGATTAAGGATGCCTAAGAAGAATGGTAAACGCGATATATACGGATGTATTGCCGCCGATATTACAAAATTGGCTTTTTCGCACAATGGATTGACTCTAGGCGCAACCAATGAGCACTCTAGAGATGTTATCCAAGAAAAGCTCTTAGAAATTGTGGGTCGGTTTCAAGAGCGTCAGCTTTTTGAAGACTGTCGTAATGTCTCCAGCTATTGGTTTCAGATACATATCCCCTCGTTAATTCTTCAGCCACCCACTACAGCCACCAGATTCTCGTCATATCATGTATTTGATGAGAATATGAACCGTAAACAACGTAGAGCTGCAAAGGAATTTATCAATATTTTTGAATCAGTATCGAAGGGAGATCCGAGAGAAACTCCATCAAAGCGGCTAACTCCAAGGAATACATTCACTTTTCCCAAAGGAACGCTCTTCAGCTTTGCAGATGAACTTCCTGCCATTCTTGCGGGTGATGCCACTAGTCGAGAAGAAATAGTCGAGGATATCGCAAGTATTACAATTAATGACCAAGTACATAAATTCTCAACATATGACATTTGGACGATTCCCGCTCACATTAAGGAGGAATTACAAAACCTAATGAAAAAGGATCTTGTTCGGGCACAGGTTGAGTTAGTGGCGAAAATGTATGCCCAGCGATTCCCTTACGAGCAATAATTCCAAGAAAAGAATACACAAAAGCAGCACGAAATAATTTAAATTTGATTGGTTCTTGTCTAATTGATCAATGTCCGCAATTGGCCGAAACCGGAAACCCACCCAAAGTGAAATTCTATTTTACTTTGGGTAGGTTTCCCTTCAAAAAAATAGTTTCCTAACTCTTCTTTCTGCGCGTACTCCACAACAAACAACACCCAAGTGCACTAAACCATAGGGTAATCATTAATACAAATAGGCTCATTCCTTTCACATTTAAAGGCCACTTACCGGTAGCCAATACGAGCAAGCTGGCACCGCCGAATAATAAACCTGCTACTCCCACCCAGCGAAAGAAACTTTTATCTCGAACCAGATTGCTGCTCCAACAGATCAGCGAGCATAACCATGCAAAGGCTCCGGCATTCGCTAGCACTTGATTCGATTGCATTAATAGGCGTGATTGAAATTCGAAAATTGCCAACTGCTCAGCGGTGCTGGTCTCTGCACCTAGCAGCATAGCGGGTGCGAGAAAACCACTAATCAATGCCGCTCCAGCTATTGCTAATCCGCCCACTGTAAATAAACCACTTCCAAGCCAAACGATGGGGGTATTTTTTGCGGCACCATAGAGCGTAAATAACCAAACGTAGATGAGTACCACCAGAATTAATAAGCCGTGCACATGCATAGTGAGCCCGGCAATTTGAGCCATTTGTTCAATTTGTGCGTGAGGTTGTGAAGCGTTGATAGTTGGGTGATGAGCCATGCCCGCATTCGCCAGTATGGACAGGACAATTAAGCTCCAACCAATAAGGCGGTAATAGGAATTTATTTTTTGTTCATTTTCATTTAACACAATGCCTCCAAAGAAAATCATTTAAATGGAGTGCCAGCCTAACAAGCGCTTATAGATAGTTGGCGGACAATGCTATTAGAATGTCCGGCATCTAAAACAAAACTTTGGGTAAATGGTGTGACAGAAGAATTTGAAGGAGACAAGCGCACCGAGCGTACACGGTTAGCGTTACGCAACGCGTTTTTTGAATTGGTGTTATCGCAGCCTTACAGTAGGATAAAAATTGCCGACATCATCGCCAAAGCTGATGTGGGGCGCTCGACGTTTTATGAACATTATAAAAATAAAGACGATCTGCTCTATGCGAGTTTGCATTGGCCTATGACTGTTTTGGCCTCTGCTATGTTACCGCCGAGTAAAGTGTTGGATGTACAGGGGATACTGGAGCATTTTTGGCAGAACAGAAGTTTTGCTCGCCCTATATTGACGGGAAGTACACGTAAGCATGTTAATCGCTGCCTTAGCCAGATACTTGTCGAGCAATTACACAACATGTCTTCGCCTTCACAAAATCGCTATGTCCCTGTATCCGCTATTGCTCAGGCGCTAGCCGCAACGCAACTCTCTTTATTAAGCGACTGGCTAACCGGTGTCTATGCCACAACACCAGATAAGCTTGCGCAACAGTTAATGCTTACCAGCAGAGCGATTGCTATTCCTACTGTGTGATCATAAATAAAGAATCATCGCATGACTGCCAACTTGCAAGGCATACAAGCCGCTGACATTTTCCGCGACGCTTATCATTTTTACGCAACCAACGACGACCTGTTACCCCAAGCCAATAATGTTACTCGCCATCGGCGTCATCGTCGTCCTCACTCCAGTTTGCGTAACCGCCATGATGGCCAAAACCACCATGAACATACATGTCAACCAATTCCATATTGTATTTTCCCATTTGATGATGCCAGGTCAGTTTTCCTTTTCGATCCGACGTACTTTTACCTATTGCACGATCCCCTAATCCAAAATGGCGCGGTCTGGACATACTACCTAACAATGATGGGTCTATATTCTCTTTTGTTGCTTGAGCACCAATTTCAACGGATGTCTGAACTGGGTTGCTACCTTTGTCGGTACTGTGTGGATAAATATTATTTGAAAATGAATCAATCACATTGCCATTAATATTAAACCGGAACCATTTTGTGCCCTGCGTGGGCGTAGCAATTTTTTTACTGGCAGTCTCAGTGGATGTAGCATCATTTTTATTCTCTTTTACATCTGTTTTTGCCTGTACTACGCCAGCAGACAAGCTCGCTGCAATATTTAACGGCGTTACCTGATGGTTATTCATTTTGGCTTGCAACGCATGCAAACCTTTATTTTGTGGGCTTTGCGCCAAAAGAGCTTGCACAGATTTTAGTTGCGTAGTCACCGAACGCGAATCCGCAAACGGCAGATTGGTCCCGGTATGAAGTTGTGTTGGCTGTTGCATCGCCTGATCTGCTTGCTTGGTTCTTTCAGCCTTTGAAGGTATCTGGGTTTGCATATTAGTTAAATCCTTTGGGGAATTTGATACCAGAAGATTAGATAGTAAATCCCATTTATTGCACTATCACAGCTTGGGATGGACGACGCCCGTGCCCGTCCGTTTGAGATTATCGCTTGGGTGGTTTTACTTGATCATATGCATTGAGTCTGTATAAATTCTCTGTAGCTGTTTATGATTAATCTCCTCTAGGCAGGATAAACAGTTACACAGATTTACTTGCAGTCTCGGAATTACACATTAGATCAGCTTAATCCACCAAGTACCACCGCCATCATTTTCTACTCCCTCCCGAAATGTATTTTCGTGGGATCGCCACAGTGGATATGTTTCTTCAACATTGTCCATATTTCTGCTATTACCTTGGTTAAACGCAGGATTTTGAGGAAATACCCAATCGTCGTCATTACCAAGCCCACCATTTTGACGACCAAGCTTATGGCCTGCATCCCAATAACGTCCAGATTTATAGGATCTATCTGCCTCTGGGTTCTCAACTTCATAGGCATATTTGTTGCCAGTCACAGTGTGTGTTGATATTTTTGTCGACTTTGCCGAGGCGTAATCAAATCGAACTGCATCGGGCTTAAAAGTCGATGGATTATTGACATAATCGCGAGTCCCCTGTGATGTACCCGTTCCCGTATCTAGATCAGAATCTAATACAGTGAAAAGATCACCACCCAAGTGACTGGTTTTTGTAGGCAAACGCTGAACAACATTGCCTGCACTATCAACCAAAGGGTTTTCCATTTTTCCTTTTTTAAAAGAATCTACTAAGTGCTGCCTGGCTTGATCTTCCGGTAGTTGAGTTAGATGCACTTCCCTGACATTTTCTTCCGATGGCTTTTTTTGAGATACATGTGATGAATGCATCATCCCTTGCTGTTTTAATTGCACAGCAGTCGATGCACGTTGATCCGAAAATGTGGGTGTCGTTATTGAGCGTGCAGGACTTTGAGCTGGTTCTTGTTGTGATTGTTTGCTGATGTAGCTCATTTCCCTCTCCTGACACTATGCTAGTGCCCTATCAATGGCGTCTTCGACGTCCTCAATTTCGCGAGCGGTGAGCGGTCGCATAACCAGAGCTTCATCTTGAAGCAAGGCTCCTAATCGATAGCCAATATATATCATTCTTTCCGGATGCTGTTTGCGCACGCCTGTTAATTTATCTCGCACACGTTGCTCTTCACTACTGCGAATAACTTCAACTCTTGCTGCATTACCTAAAGTATCAGGTGCATTCACACGGGTTTCAAATTCTTCAGAGACAATTTCATTTGCCTCCTGCTCGTTTTCCACTATTTCTGATTCCACCAACTCCCTTTTCACTTCAGTATCCATAGCTTTATTCATATCTTCGATGCGAGTTCCAGCGCCTGCTGGGTCTAGTTGACCGCGATCGACCTTTTTTCCACGCTCATTTATTAAAAATTCGGCTATTGCGGGTGCATCCATATTCGCGTCTACATCAAAGTTGGACGCAAGGAAGCGAGTGTTTTGTTTTGGCGGTCCTTTATAGCCTTTCATGAGGGAGCCACCGTAGAAAATTTCCCAGTTTTCATTGTCAATTCGTTGCTCCCAGTTCCGTTGGTTTCCTGGCGTGTTTGGTGATGCATCACCCTTATGGTTTTTTGCGACTGCTTTTAGAGTGTTTCGCCACCATCGCCACAACCTGGTGATGGCTCTATCAACGGCGCCTTTGGTTTGCAACCATCGCTCCCGCCATAACTCGGTGCCTGTCTCTTTTAAGGATTCTCCCTCTTCCAGATATCCCCTATCTTCAATAATTTTTTTACCATGAGTAGCAAGAAGTAGCAGATCTCTTGCCAAATCATCCATATCGCCCAAATAGTTTTGCTGGAGATTGTCTTGGGTTTCATTGCTTGTCACATTGCGCATTGCTGATTTGTAGGTCTTGGCATGACCCTTCGCTTCCGATTGCAGATCAACCATCATTTGGCGCAACACAGCAGTGTCTACCTCCGGATCTGGGCCTCTATCCTCCAGTACCATAATCACATCGTGTAGCATATGCATTGCAAGACGATATTCTTGATGCTGGGGCACATCATCCGGTCGCATCTGATCTTCTTGTAATTCCCTTATGCCGTTATTTTCTTCTCCTATCTGATCGGGATCGATTTCTTCGTTAGCGGAAAATTTACCAAAGTCCTTGGTTCCAAAACGAAAGCCTTGTGCACCAATGCCGCCCTCGATTTCTTCACCTTCGTCATCGTCAACCAGCTGCGCAGTCGGGGAATTTATTGTTGAAGTTTTATTAGTTTGAATATCAATACTTTTTAACTGCAGTGCTTTTGCGCCCATCACATCCGCTTCATGTTCCAGCCCCGCATCATCATTCACCGGCACACCGGCTTTCATTTGCATAGTGGGTTGTACACGCCCCTGCTTCTGCTGCACAACATGCCAGGCTTCGTGCGGTAGATGTTGTTCTTGACCGGGAGCGACGTGGATGTCAGTTCCCTGTGCATAAGCGTGGGCATTTAGTTGTGCGGGTTGAGCTGAGTTGTAATGGACTTTTACATCATCCATGGAATAGCCGGATAAATTTTCGATACCGGATTTTAAATTGTCGGGCAGACCAGTGTTGTTGGGTTTTGCAGCAGCAGATTCTTGCAATTGTGTTGGAGTTTCGCTTTCAAATTTTCCTTGCAGTGGCTCATCCTCGGCGCTTATTTGTTGAATCACGTTCGGGGAGTGTGCTGCTTGCATTATCTGTTGCTGTTTGAGTTGCACTGCGGTTGAGGCGCGCTGATCAGACAACATAGAAATAGGTGATGTGAGAGCCTTTTTTTGCGTCGGATCTATATTTTTCCTGAGTTGCTTGCTTGTATAGGTCATAACTTGGTCCTTAATTCTGTTCAACGTTTATAACCGGCCTGAAATATTACTTTATATATTTGCCAAATGATTAATCACAATATCGTCCACTCCTGCTTTCTTGGTTACACCAACAGCACATTCTCTGGCAGCAGCCTCTAAAGTGCGAGTAACCGGTTTGCCCGCACCATTACCGGCTATAGTTTTGTCGTACTGTGTCGTAGTAATCGTTGGCCTGATTTCCTTATATCCTAGAACAGGTGTTGTTTCGACAAAATCATGCGCGTCATTATTAACTGCTGCAATAACTTCAGCACTATCAGAAATAAAAGTTGTTTTTGGTTTTTCTTTGCTCGTTGCCCACGCCTCTTGATTTGCTAACGGCACCAAGTGTTTAGCAAGCTCTACAGTTGGCACCTTTGGCGTCGTTCTTACAGACATTAATTGATTTACATTTAAAGCAGGTAAATTCGTCTTCAATGCGACAAGACCACTCTCCACTGGCAAGCTACTCTGTTGGATCGCCTTAGCCCCCATCACATCCGCTTCATTTTCCAAACCCGCATCATCATTTACCGGCACACCCGCTTTCATTTGCATAGTCGGTTGTACACGCCCTTGTTTCTGCTGCACAACATGCCAGGCCTCGTGGGGTAGATGTTGCTCTTGACCAGGAGCGACATGGATATCAGTTCCTTGTGCGTAGGCATGGGCATTTAATTGTGCGGGCTTGGCAGAGTTGTAATGGACTTTTACATCGTCCATGGAATAGCCGGATAAATTTTCAATGCCGGATTTCAAGTTATCCGGCATACCGGTGTTATTGGGTTTTTGTTCACGTTGCGCGGTTGCGTCGGAAGAAAATTTTCCTTGTAGTGGTTCTTCCTCTTCAGCGGCGCGTTGAAGAGGTTCAAACTTTCCCTGAATGGGTTCCTCTTCTTCCATTAATTGTGCGGTCGCAAATTTACCTTGCAGTGGCTCCTCTTCTTCGACTCGCTGCGCCACGAACTTACCTTGCAGCGGCTCTTCTTCCTCCATTAATTGTGCTGTCTCGAATTTCCCTTGTAATAACTCTTCATCTTCAGCGCGCTGCAGAGGTGCGCTTTGCGAGGAGGTCATCATCTGCTGCTGCTTGAGTTGTGCAGCGGTGGAGGCGCGTTGGTCGTTAAATAATTGTACGCTGGGTTTGGCAGCGGCTTCTTGCGCGGATCTGTCTTCGCTGGCAGCTTGGCGGGTAGTGAAGGCCATGGTGTTCTCCCGGGGTTTCCCTGGTAATAGATCAATGATTTAAACATCAACGTTGGTGCGTACCGCTAATTCCTTCTACTGCCTAGTGGCGAAACGCCCAGACAGTGCACATAAACAGAGCGCCGGAAATGGCCGGCCAATAAAACAGTTTAGGCAATAAATTGTCATGGAACTGAATAAATGACAACTGCACCTTTAAGGATAATAAAACCGCATTTGCCGTGATTAATAGAATAATTACATAGGTTATTAAATAGAAATATTCTAAATAGACCACTGAGTTGGCGGCTAACTCATTGCGCATCTGCACATGGGAGATAAGCGCAACAAAAAACAGTGCCGAGCAAGATGCAACTACTCCAGCAGCGTTAAAGCCCAGAAAGTCTTTTTTCTCATCATCGGTAGACATGGTGACGACAATGGCAAAAAGCATCAATACCACCACAAATAGTGGGAATAGGTGCGCAAGAAAGGGATTGATAAAGTTGCGCATAATTTCAATATTGAAATACAGCTCCGGCACGACCCCGCCAGGTGTTTTGCTGGCAATACCGAGACGGGTGTTGTATTGGTTTTCACGCATCTCAAAATAGGAGCGAAACAAGGACCAACCGGATAAAACAAAATCTCTTTCTATGCCTGGCAATGAACGGGTATTCAGGCTGTTGTAAGATTTTAGATCTGGCACTAGCACTATGTTATCGCCAATTTTTTCATGCCAGAGCCTGATCCATACTGATTGCCGGTCTAGCGGAAAAAGATCGGGGGAAAAATTTTCGCGCAAAGTTGTTTCAAAATACCAGCCTTTTAAGGTCTCGCCATTTTTTTCCTGCTCATAAGCTAATTTGATATTTGTTGTAATTGCTTCGGGAAAAACCGTACCAATCTCGTAGTTAGAATCTTGCCCTTCCTGGTAGCGGTGCCAAATATAACCGGTGATATTGACATTGCTGGCGCTGAGAAACTCTATGGACTGAATAAATAATCCGACCGGCACATAAATAGGCGCATCGTCATATGCATTGAGTGAGCGCAATGCATTTTCGCGTTCAAATTTTTCGATAATTGCTTTATTAGCCAATACTACCGATTGACTTTTTGGTGGATTGATAGCGCCATATTCAAGAACCCAAATACTAATAACGCCGGAGAAAAAAATTACCGTATATATTCCGGTATCAATCCACAATTGCAATCTACTGGTTCTTTTACGCCGTAACCGCATACAGCTATAAAATAAAATTCCTATGATAACTAATAGGGTAACCCAATCGACTCGATCATTTTTAGTGAGCTTATGCAAAATGCCAGTATCTCTATTGCCATTACTCGCAGTAGATTCTTCTACCATTTCTGCGATAGTCGTTTTAGAAATTACACTAGTCAACTGCCATTGAGTTGCGGAAATAGTTACGCTGTGTTGCCATGCATCTTCCCCCGTTAACAGATTAACTGTGTTATTCGCTGCGGTGTTAACTGAGGTAATTTGAGAAAGTTGTTGCGTGGTCTGAGCGATACCACTCAAGCTATGATACAACTCACTACCTTGCGCGGTGATAAGATTTAAATAGTTATTATCTTTGATGTCATATTTTTCGATTTGATCATGTAACCATTCAAAATTAATATCGACAAAAACCAAACCAATTTTTTGTTGCTGTGCATTATAGACCGGTGCTGTATAACGAATAATATGCTGATCCAGTGCCGCTTCATAAAAAGGTGTCAGCCATTGGCGCTCATGAGTTTTAGCAATGTGGTACCAAGCTTCAGGGTTATGCAGTAAATCCTGCGGTTGTTTATTACTGACAAAGTAATCGTAATAGCTATCTAGCCGTTCAATTCTGGCGCCTTTGGAGTGCTGCCGAATAAAGGGGGCATAAAGGCGAAAATGAGTCGCGGATGCTTCTGCATCAAACGCTACACCCAGCGCGACAAATTCTGTGTGCTGTAAATAGGTAGCACGAAGATTCTCTTCAATATTACATGGGCTACAAACCGCTGTGCTTAGCAGCGCAGCGAGCTCATCGGCAACAACCGCAATCGCCTGAATTTTATTAGATAAATCCGCTGCCAAAAATTGTGTTTGTTGCTCAGCCCATAATTTTGATTGCTGTTGATTATGCTGATACTTATTAAAGACATAGATAGCTTGAACAACAGCAAACAATATAAGCGCTGCGGTAATGAAGCTTAAGCCAAGTAACAATAGTCGCGGTTTATTATTTAACATTGGCAGCTTCACCTTGCTTTTGCATTACATTTTTATTATGTAATTGTGTCAACCACACTTTATCCATCATTTGATGATCGCCTGCATTACCGGGTAATTGACTCTCCAATTGCACCAAGCTCGCGCGTAAAGTCTGACTATTTACTGCATTTTTAATATTGCGTATTGCCCCTAACAACAATTCTGTTTCTAAATAGCCTTCGTGATACACCTCATTCGGTATTGATCCATAATCATAAACCCTCGCGCTTCCACCATTGGGGTTAGGCACCACTTGCGAGAGAGTGAGATTAAAATCACTCGTTGCCAATTTTTCTGTTAACGCGGTTGCACTGGTAAAAGACAAACTATAAAACCGGGTGGCAGGCGATAAGCGCTGTGCAAAACGAATAAATTCAGCGGTTGGCTCAACCGCGCCCACCAAAATAACAACTTTTGGTTTTACGCTTGCCCTAATAAATTCTTGCAGTGCCGCATTGGTTTTTAAGCTGTTGCGCTCGTAGCGCATTTGCAACACATTTTCCTGGCAGTCATTGCATACTTTGGCTAAGGCTTTTTGCAATGAGGCTAAACCAGCATTGCCAAAAGAATCATTTTGCAAAAATAAACCGATGGATTTAATTGAGATACCTTGTTTAACAATATCCGCAACTATCGCATCCATTTCCTGATCATAACTAGGGCGATAATTAAAGACATAAGCAGCGGGAGGGCTCAGCCGTAATATGTTTGCGCCAGTGTACGCACCGTAAAATACCACTTGTTTTTCGTTGGCAATTTTCCAGGTTTTATCGGCCGTGGGAGTGCCGACATTACCCACAATAGCGATCACCTTATACCTATCAATAAGCTCACGGGTATTTTGTGCTGCAGCTTCAGGATCGTAACTATCATCTAATACAATCAGTTCAAATTGAATACCTTGGCGGCGCCAAAACGCATCGCAATTCGCCTCTGCAATTCGCTGCTGCACTCCTTGTGACATTGACACACCCAGATATTGAATAGGGCCGCTCAATGCCGTACTCATACCTAATTTAATCGTTCTGCTGGCTGCTGGAAATTGTTCGCTACACGCAACGTCTGCACTGGTGTTAATCGCCCAGAGACTAGTATTAAACATTATCGCCAACCACAAATAGCGCTCCGCATAACCCCGCATTATGTTCGGCATTTTTAGTTTAGTTGCTGTCATTATTTTTATCGCCATTAAAATCGCTATCATCAATCAGTTGCTCGTTTTGGCTAACCTGTGTTTGCCGCTGGGGCAGAGCAGAAGATTTTTGATGCTGCAATAAATTGCGGTTCGGCTTATCTTCCTTAAGCGCCTTTATCGCATTAATTCCAGCTCTAATCGCAAGCGCCACTAACACCACACCTAACACGCTGGATAAATTCATAATATTAAATAGCGGATCTACCACAATTAAATAAACCCAAATAATAATTGGAGGTAAAAGCGCGCAGATCACAGTTAACGGATGCGAGACCCACTGAATATAGACGGGGAGTTTTTTGCAGCGATGAGGGTAGATGTAAAACACAACCAATATATAGATCAGGGCCAATATTAATCCGATATTCATTAGCGCAATAATCGACCAGCGGTAACCACACAGAGTTTCATTCCACAGCGACTCGGAATAACCGGGCGAAAAATGTGTGCCTATATAACTATTCACCGCTTTATAGTCTTTGCCGTCACTGGCGCCAGTGTATTCCAACATTGGCCAAAATCCGCCGCCGCCAAAACTTTCATGGATATATTCCAAGCGTTTTTGGCGTTCATCGATTTGCTCTGCACCATTGCTCAGTGATTTATTCTCCATTGCGGAATAATCGATAAACATTAACGGCGCGACTATATCGCGGTTAATACTATTAGTTATCGCATAGATTTCATCGAGTGCGGTGTAATAGGGGTCTTCCAGAATTAACACTACCATGCTGCCCACTATTTCCTGCACTTCCGGTATAGAAAGGTTTTCACTCGCGTAATTATTAATGCCAGTCAGCAAATCAATATGATTACTGCCAAATACAAAGTCCGATTCCAGAAATTCATTTTGCCTAACCATTATATTGATGTAGGTTTTATTTTTTATGCTATGAAAACGGTCGCGGGTTTTATCTTGTGTGGCCAACTCTGCTTTTAATTCTTTATAGAAAACATCAAACCTGTCCTTCGCCATTTGCGAGCGAGGATAGTTTTTAAAATAAAAAGTTACACCATCGCCATTGCTAGGCTGTGCAGCTAAACCCAGGGTTAACCAAGGGCGCAAGCGTGCTTCGGCATCGGTAAGCGGCAGGGCTAAGAGTGCCTTTAATTGAATTTTCAAATTATCAAAGAATATCTTCAAATTCTTTTCATCAGATAATTCCGGCGATAGGGAAAATTCTTTTTCGATAATCCAATCTACTTTGCTGCCATAACGGCGCGCCTCATGAATGAATGCCTTGGCATTGTCACTATTATCACTTAACAAATTGGGCGCGCCCGGTCGATTATTAATTTGATTAAGCTGGCCAGTGTCAGTCGCGGTTAGCCCAAAATAGGCCACCCGATTAAAAGTGCTGAAATCAAATACCTGCGCTTCATCGGTGGTTTTCCAATAAGGAAAAATACCATAGGCCATAGTCTGTATTTCTTTGGGAACACAACCGCAATTTTTATGGGAGCCATCCCAGAGAATAGGTTTACCGCTATAGGGCGGCATAGGTTCACTGTAAAATTGTTCTAATATTGGCAATAACTCTTTATTAAAGTAGTTACCCAAATGCTGCACGTGATCTTCGTTGCAGTATTTGACCGGACCCTGAGCACTGGCCTCAAAATAAACCTTTAGTTCATTAAACAGAATGGTTTTTTCGGCCGGCTCTAAATTGCCCAGTTGGGTATCCACTGTGTTGGATTTATCCAACTTACAAATGCCCGATGCTTTAAATATTTTATTTTTAATTGCCAATTGCAATAGCTCAGCACTGGGATATTCAACATCTTTCAGTGTTTGCATTAATTTGATCACCACACTGGCAAGCGGTTTTTTACCGGTGCGCATTGAATTTGCCGCTGCCTCAGTGAGCATAAAATAGGATTTCTGACTGGCAATTTGGATTTGAATCAAAAGTTTTTCGCTATTGGGCGCTATATCTTTTACTGCCACAGTGTCCGCTGCCACTGAACTGGCTGCAGCACTCGTGTTATTTTCGCCGGAGGTTGGATTTGCGCTTTGCGTTGGATAGGCCTTTTTAATTGCGGCACTAATAACCTTGGCAAACTCGGATTGATCGGCAAATGCTTTATCGCGCAGGGTCGATAGCTCGCCGAACAGCGCATCGCTAATACCCTGTTGCGCCAATGTATTTAACGCTTGTTCATCAATAAGATAAACAGTATGTTGGCTGACACCGGCGCTGATTTTCTCAGTAATTTTCTGACTTTCTTCGGCGGGCAATTTAGTTAGTAGCGAAGCTATTTTTGTGGTTGCCGATAATTTGTCGGGAAATTGTTGCCCTTTAATTGCATCCAACACGGCCTCTGCGGTACTTATTTTTGTTACCGCACCGGCCATAGCTTCAAAGTCATCTTCACGCAATACATAGAGTTGAAACGGCTCAATCGGTTGCGCTGGTGTTATGTCAGGCTCAGCAACTGCTGGCGGCTGTAGATAACAACGCACCAGTGCTTGCAGTTGTTTATCGCTGCCTTGCGCCAATGTTTGTTTGACATCCAACTCACATGCAGTGAAATGGGTCGCCGCCCAAACCGCAAAGGGTTTACTAATCAGCGTATCTACATAGGTGCGATACTGTTGCGAAAAACTTGCGATAGCAGTTGCCCGTGTTGGCAAATGTGCTACTGCATCACCTGTACTATCCAGTGCAAAGCTATGACAAAAGCGCTGCATCCACGACCAGGTAATTGGCCCTAAAATACCATCGTTTAACGGCTTACCAGTGCGGCTTGCATCTTTTTTCCAATCTGGTTCCAGATGGTATAGCTGGTACATATCAGCCTGTACTTGGGCAATGATCGGCTTGGGATATTTTTTATATTCCAACTCATATCCGAGGCATTTATCTTTATTAAGTATTGCACCTGCAGGTGCTGCTTGCGCCGCCGGCATTATTAAATTCAATGCGATTGCGCAGAATAGAGCCAGCAGCAATAGCGATGATTTTTTGGTTAAGGCAATAATCATATCAGTTAGAGCGTACGCCCCTCCTTGAGAAGTTCTTTATTGATGCCTTGTACTAAATCAGCTTGTTCAAGGGTATTGCGCTGCATACGTGTTGCACGAATTGCCGCATAGCGCACCACATTAGTTAAGGAGCCGCCAGAGAGCTCATATTTTTCTGCCAGTGCTGCCAGATCTACATCGCTGGATAACAAGGATGTATCGGGCAAAAGATTTTTCCACAGACGCAAGCGCTCGGTTTCATCGGGCAGCGGAAAATAAATGATCGATTGAAAGCGGCGTGCAAAAGCTTCATCGATATTCGCTTTGATATTACTGGCCAGAATGACCACGCCGGGAAAGTCTTCTACCCGTTGGAGTAAATAGGAAATTTCCTGATTGGCATGGCGATCATTGGAGCTGCTGGTTTGGGTGCGTTTGCCAAACAAGGCATCGGCCTCATCGAAAAATAGAATCCAATTTTTATTTTCGGCTTGATCAAATACACCGGCGAGATTTTTTTCTGTTTCACCTATGTATTTGGAAACCACCATAGATAAATCAATGCGGTAAACATCCACACCCACACTGGCACCCAATAAGGTAGCAGTGAGAGTTTTACCTGTTCCCGGTGGCCCAAAAAATAAACTGCGATAACCTGCTTTAATGGATTTTTCCAAACCCCAGCGATTGACTAACTCTTTACCTTGACGCAACCAGGTATGCAGATGATCAATTTCATCTATTACATCCGCTGATAAAACCAAATCATCCCACGTAAGTTTGCTGGTGATTAATTTTGCCGGGAACTCGATGCTGTAATCCGGTTTATGTACATGACCATGGGTGCAGCGATGTAAAAATTCGGCGGTGACTGAAATAGTTGCATTTAAAAAAGGCTCACCACTGGCTTGATGCTCTAGTTTAATCAACCGCTGTTTTAAAAAATAATGCTGCTCGTCAAATAACTGCAACGCATCAAAACGGCGATTTAACTCCTGCCCGGCCAAAATAAACACGGCAGTTTCTGCGGTAGGTAAAAAGCCGCTGTGCGCTTTGCCACGCCAGCCACCAAATTCGGTATAGGTGCGACCGGTCACCTGGCTCTGGGTAAAAAAGATATCCAACGCCTGTGGCCGCAAATGCGGGATCAAACATAAAATAAATATCAACCGCTCATCAAAGCCCATTTTGTAATCGCGCACGATCTGCGCATAGGGGGATTTATCATCACTCAGATCTGGCGGATTCAAACTGCGCACATCGGCAGTCGCCTGTTGTGTTTCAGGCGAACCAAAATAATGGGTAAAGCGCAAATTCAACACAGCATCGAACCAGGCAAGTTCCTGTTCAAGTGTTTTGGCATTGGCTTGGCTAATCTGCATAGCTTATTTATCTCAATCAATAATCAGGAGTGATTGCGCCAGGAAACGCGCAGCGGTTTATCCATCCATCCATGTTTAATCAGGCTGATACTCCAGGGTAATCGGTCGAGCAGTAAATCAAAGGTCTGCTCTTTTACTTTCAGCCGCCAACAATCTTCTTCCAAAACCAACCAACCCTGTCGCTGGAAAAAGGTTTCGCGCAATCCGGCGATAGACGTCGAGCCCAATACTTTCCAATGCTGGATCATACTGGTAAGCATTTGTTCAATTAGCGTCTGCTCCTGCTCGGTAATTTCAATGCCCGCACTAACTGGAATGCTGGTGCTTATACCGCACAAAATTTTATTGAGGATTAAATCGTATTCCGGTGTGCAGGCTTCACCGGTCACCATAAATTGCACTAAATGCACCGCGCGATCCGCTGCACCTGGGTGAATAAATTTTCCATCCTGAATTAGATTCAACATAGAAAATAAACGCGGTAAAAAAGCGCCCGCTAATACCTGACCGGCATTATTAATATGCAGGCCGGATTCCCATTGCGGCGTACTCTCATCGCTTTGGGTTGCGGGATTGGTATTGATTTCTTGCAAGCGCATCGCCGGCTTTTGTTGTGCCACAGGTTTTAATAACGCAATACGACGTTGTGTCAAATTCACTAGCCGCTGCAGATCATTAATCCCTGCAGCAGTCGCCAGATGTTCACATAAGTCAATGGATAGGGTCTGCGCCAATTCACTACTCGCCGTTACTATCTGATTGTCATTAACTGTTAATAGATAGCGAATAATAAATTCCCATCTGGCCTGTTTAATTGCCGGGTTATTCAGATCATTGACCAACAGCGCCATGGCTTCTAGTACCACTTTCACCACGGCATCCAGCGCGGCATAGCGCGCAGGTTGTAAGCGCAGCATTATTTGATGCAGCAAATGTGAAGGCACTAACTGAATTAACAGTTGCGCATTATTTGCCAGAGTTAACAATTCACTCCATTCAGCAACCAGGGTTGGATTGGGATGATTGAGCAGCAAATTAACATGCTGTTGTAGCATCAATAATTGTTCTTGCGTTAAAGGCTGGTTAGCCGCGAACAATTGCGCCAGAGAGAGTGCAGGTTTGCGCACAGAAGTATCAGCTCCTGTTGATAGCGAATAATCTATCGCTTGTTCTAGGTAAAGGCTTTTTGAGCCAGGAGATTCCGAGTTGAAATACTCAGGATGATCAGCATGAGTGGCAATTGTTACTTCTTGCGTTAGATTATTAACGCTACTGTTTGCACTGGTGTATTGCTGATCCGCATTTGTTGCTGAGAACGCTTCAAGGTCAATCGGCTGCTGTTGCAAGACTGCTTGAATAATCTGGCGATAATAGATAATTGGATTAAGCGCAGAACGCGCCTGAGATTTAATAGCCGCGATCAACTCTGTGTTGCTAGCAACATCAGTTATATCAGCGACATCAGTTACATTAGCAACCGCATTATGCTTAATCAGCTCACAGGCCAATTCTTGCCATTGTGTTGCGTCTAGTTGCAATTGCTGTAAATGCGACAGCGGCCATGTATCGATAGTTAATGTTTTTACTATAGATGCAATAGGATCTGTTGCCGCTGTCGTATAAGTTGAAGCAATGCCGTTTTGATCTTGTGAATGAACACTAGAGTTTTGCGGAATTTTTTCAACTACCTGAGCCTGTTGTGGCAAGTCACGTCCACCCGTTTGTGTAATTGCATTTACCGGATTTTCTGTTGATTCGTTCCCAAAGGCTTCAAGATCTATAGACTGGTGTTGCAAAATCGCTTGAATAATCCGACGATAACAGAGTGTTGGATTTAATAGCCATCGTGTTTGTATTTCAATCGCCGCAATCAAGTCCGCATGTGCATCAGTCACTGAGCTGCGCTTAAGCAATTCAAACGTTAATTCCTGCCACTGTATGGTATTGAGTTGTAACTGTTGCAAGCGCGATAGAGGCTGCGTATCTCTCAGCAGTTCTTGTGTAATCGCTTCAATATCATGTTTAACTACCGATGTAACAGCTTCCGGAATTTCAGCATTAACCTGTGGGCTGTTGTTATTGCGTTGCACAGTTTGTGCAATCAACTCTAGATCTATTAGTTTATCGGCTATCAGTGTTTTTAATACGGTTAGGTAAAAAGTAGCGGGGGCATAGCTGGATTCTGCTTGCGCATCTATAGCCGCAACAAATTCAGCGCAGTTTTCGGCGGTGGCACTGTGGCCAAGGCGAATATAACTGCTAATCAAACGCTGCAATAAAACCACATCAGCAGCCAGTGACGACCAAGCCAGCGCGCCACTTTTTAAACGCAGGCACAAATCAAATAACTGATGATCGCTAACACTGACCAAACTATTGGCAGTGAAACGAGTAGTATCGGAATTTAAACGAACAGAGTCTGCAATGAGACCAGAAGCATCTGCAGTAAAATGATATGTATCGGCAGCAAAATCAGAAGTATCAGGCGCAACACTTGCACTCGCTAATGTCGCGTTCGATACAGGGTAACTTGATTGTTGTTCTTGATTTTTTAGTAGTAGTTGGTTTTTTTGTAGTTCTTCATTTTTCTGTAGTATTTGTTGGTTTTGTTGCAACTCTGCTGTGGGATTAATGCCATCTGGTCCAGCGTTAATGCTTTCGGTCTTTTCACTAGATATATCATCACTACTGCTCGCTTCGTCCTGTTGCTGGCCAAATACCAGCGTCTGCAATAATTGTTGCAGACGCTGCTCGTCCAAATTATGCAGTTCAGCATAACGCTGCGCCACCGCATTTATAAATACTTTACTCTGGCCCTGATAATGCGAATTGATTGAAGAGCCGTTAAATAAGAGACCCAGCGTTATTTCCCATAGTTGCCGAGCAACTAATTCAGCGGATTGCTGGACAACTTTATTTTCGTTTTGGCTATTGTCTTCACTGCGGGCAGTTAAAGATGTGAATGATTTTAACTGTGCAACAATGTGATAATTTAATTGTGTAGCGCATTGTTGTAAGCGATAAAAAATATCGGTTAAGGCTGGCGCCAACAAAGCAATGATCCCCGCCTGCAAATCAACGGGTAGGCGCAACATTAATTGTTGCCGAATTTCGGGTTGCGGTAGGTAATGCTGTAATGCTGTTATGAATAATTGATCATTCGCCAGTAACTGTGGCCAGAGTTGCTGTAATTGACTGACATCCGCGCGAATCAGTGCAGCTGCAACTAATTGCTGTAATTGCCCAGTAGATTGTTGTTCATGGTCAATGGGTAATTCACCGCTGGCTGATGGCTGCGCAGTCTTATTTAATGCAGATTGGCTAGCACTTGCTGGATACACAGGATTATCTATCTGATTTGCAGCAAAATTTTGGGCATCGCCTGAAAAACTCGTGTCAGCTACTGAGTTTGCAATAACTGCTTGTAGATCCTCCAGCGCCTTGGCGGCAGCACCAGAGGGACGTTTAATGGCGACTAAATCTTGTCGTAATTGATTTTCGCTGAATGCAAATTTGCTCGCCAGTTTATGCAGAATCTGATTAATCCAAAATTGTGTTGTTGCCTGCGGCTGTGCTAACGCCAACTCCAATAAGGCTTCCCATACCGTCTGTTGTACTGCGTCGGAACCCAGCGAGTCATAATTAATAAGTTGATCACCAGCCATTAAACGCTCAGTTGTTGAGCCTTTAATTTCTGTAGGCTCAATCGTTGAACCAGCAATTATCGATTGGTCTTTTGCGTGGGATGAATAAATTCGGTAGTTGCTCCCTAATAATTGCAATAGATCAAACAGGGCGATGGCATTTTGCACTTGTTGCGGTGCAAGTTGACGCAATAATTCCATGCGCTGCAGAAGCGTAAATTGGGTTAACAAACGCTGAATCAACAGATCGCGCTGCGGCAGCTCACGCAGTAAGTCGGCAATATTATGTTGCGCAATTACCGCATCCAACAATTGCGCATGAAGCCCAGGCGATTGAGTCTGTTTATTTTTGCTAGCCGAAGTCTGCTGTTGCACAACAGGGCGATGCGCCGACAATTGTCCGGTAGCTAAATAGCTAAATAATTGCTTCAGGGCCAGCTCGGCATTTGGCGTGTCGCGCTGTGCAGTTGATATTTGCAGATGCGTATTTTCTGGCGCTACGGCTAATAATTGCGACGCTAATAACTGCGCAAACTGTTTTAATAATTGCTCGCGAATTGCTTGTTGATAATGGCGGCTAGTCAGACTACCGCAATCAAACTCCAGGGTTTCAAAGCGTAAAATTTGCGTTCCCGGCGAGTAGTGCGAAAACACTCTGTCCAACGCGGGTAACAAATCCTCAGTTAACCATTCATTGAGCTGCGCAGTTTCATGACGAGCGAGTCTGGTCGTGTTGAACGACAGATCGACAATCAACTCATCAATGCGATGCTCGGTTTGCATGGCTTAGATCCAATAGGCCGCAGAGGGCGTGTGTTGCTCAAGCCAAGCGCGCACACGCTGCGCCGCTCGGTCAAGCGTTTTTGTAATCGTGCCATTCACTTCAGCTGCCAAATGTTGTTGCTCGTACTGATGCAACGCGTCTAACCAGGGTTGATAGCTGCGTTCGAATGCTTCCATCTCTCGTAAACTCAGCCAATAGACTTGAGGAAATAAATGCGCGGGCAAATGATTGGCAATGGTTTTTTCGGCAAATTGGCGAAACGCGGGATTGGCAAACCTTGCGGTCCATTTGGGGAAAATAAAACTTAAGCGGCAGTGATAGAAATCATCGCTCAGCGACGTTTGGCTTTCATCTTTAGCGTCTGTTGTGTTTGCCTCTGTGCGCGGCCGCAACAAAATATGTTCGAGCAAATAGAATCCTTCTGAACCGGCATTTATATCGGTGATGATTTTTTTGAATTTATGCACATAGGCTATGGCCTGCTCCCGCTCCATCGATTTTTTTAGCGCTGTCCAGCGGTCTTGAGCCTGGGAATAAAAATACACATCAACTAGGTCACCTTGGCTCTGCGGGCGCAGACGATAGGCATCAATACTGGTACCTTCACAAATCATCGCCGGGCTAAGCGTGAGCGCTTTACTTGGAGTGTAATTCCACTGCAACAATTTTTGCTGCTGTTTTGTTTTGAGTTTGGGTACGGGTTGCTGCGCAGCACTTTCACTGTCGCCCGCATTCAAACGCTGGCCCATGGTTTTATCATCCACCAAATTGATTTGATTGGCGGCAAAACACTGCGACAAAGGAGTGATGCTATCCAGTTGTTGAATACCGAGCAGAATATTGATTTTTTTATGCAGGCTACTCAGGTTACTGGATTGCCAATGTGCTTCGCTGGTATTAAACGCACCCGAGCGGCTATTGCTGATTTCAACCAAGTGCAATAGATAACGAATTTTATTATCTATTGCCCAATAATCCGGCTGTTCTTCATGATAATAATTAAAATGCAGCAGCGCTTCTTGTGAAAATTCTTCGCCATAGAGTGCGAGCAGTGTATCCAGCGCGCGACTTTTGCGATCCCATGCCTGATCATGCTTCGCCTGCACAGCTTGAATTGCCGCCAAATCAATCCGATCATTTGCGTACAGCTCGACAAAATTGGGGATATGGTGATTATCTAAATATTGCGCAAAATAGCTGTGATTCGGTTGTTCATTTAAACTAAACAACTGCTGCAAATTCTGGATATGGGCAAGCATATTGGCCAGCAGCTGTTCACAGGGATAGAGATAGGATTTAAGTTGCTGCGCCTGTATTTTGCGTTCAGCCAATTCACTGTGGGGCACACCCGCCGCATTAATGCCGTAAACATTAGGGAAATGGTGTTGCACAGAATAATAGGCAATTTCGCTATGCGCTCGCCCTTGCGGTAGCGGATAGAAATTTGTTGCATTGGTTTTATTGGTGCGAAATGCACGGTATTCAAATTCCAATTTTTGCAACGCGCGCCGCGCCTCTTCCATAAGCACTTCAATGGTTTCGCCACGGGCTTTTACAACACCGGCCGGATCGGTTGTTTTACCTGGATTAAAATCGATTTTTAGCCACTGCTGTTGTTCGAGATCTTCCGGAAATTTAAGAAAAAATGATTGCTGGTCAATCGCCTGAGTATCTAGGGCTTTACCGGTGCTATCGACCAGCTCTAAACGATAGACTTTTTTCACGCCCTCGATTTTTGCCACCAAACCATTAAGTTCTTCTAATGATTTGGTACTGTTGTGCGCATTGAGTTCATCGCTGTAGATATAGCCGTGGCGAGTTAGCGGACCGGTGAAAATATCCGCCAGATCCATTTCCTGTTGCACTAGCGTTTCATAGCGCTCGATGCGAATGTTGGAGGAGATTTTGCGAGCGACCTGAAAAAATACATCGGCATAAATGGCCGCCGTATTGCGTTTACCCGTTGTCTCAATCACACCTTTTAAAAAACAGGCTTCACTCTGTTCGATGTTGACACTGGCGAGATCTTCCCCCAGATTGCGATTTTGCAGAAAAACACGCTGTACTTTTTGCACTATGTGTTTTTTTTGTGCGTCGCTATAGGCAGGGCCGGTCAGTGGCTCTAATAATTTAATCGCGATTTGATAAAGACACGCGCCATAACTAACCTGCGCATCCAACGTGGTAATAGTAACTGCATCTATCTCGGGCACTTCATCCAATAAACGCTTGCAATAATCTTCTGCAGTAACTGGCCGAGTGGGGAAAATATCCTGCGGTTTATACAAAGCGTATTGATTAAAATCGATCAGGCCGCGCTCATTGGCAAGATAATCTGCTACCGGTACATTGGCTTGATAGGCCAACTCCGTTAACCCAAAGCACAACTGCTCCAAAATAGTCACACCCGGATCATGCAGGTTGTAATCCGTCCAGATATTGCCGGCAAGTTCTTGCGCGCGGGCAATACCCTCGCTGCGCAAACTGGCAAAGTCTAGCCCATCTGGATCTTGTTGCAGACGCGCGATGACTTCCGACGAACTCATTGGTCAGCTTCCTGCGTTGTTATATTATCTGTGCGCGAATGAATCGCACCTATCTGCTGGGTTTGCAATTGTTGATGCAGATAATTAACCAGTGTGCATACGCGGTTGTAAGGCAGCTCACCCAGCGCTTTGATGCAAACACTAAAATCTGCGGCGCTGATAACAAACAGTGCAGGGGCGCTGCGGGCAGCGTCGGTTTGATAAAATTGCTGCGCCTGATGATTTAATTGGCCGATAATTTCAAACACCTGTTTAAACGGCTGCTCAACCAGCGCCTCCAAAATCAGGCTGCTCTGTTCCAACGTCAGATAAAAATGCAGTTCACGCGCAGCAGCTTCAGTCATTTTTTTTGCTCATCTCATTGATTGCGTTAATTGGTTAAAAACACGATCAAGACCATTTATTTATTGGGCGCTTGATTACTTTCTAACATCAGCGGATCAAACCACAGGCGCGTCAGATGATATTTAATCCAGATACTTTTTCCGTAGGAACATTGCGTGCGCATTTGCAATTTAAAATGAAATTGGCCCTGCTCCGGCACGGGCTGCCAGCGCAATTCAATGCGATTACATTTGTTGCCAAAATGGGCGTCCTGCGCGTTGATACTGCCCTTGCCATTAAAAGTATTTAACGCGGTTGCATGCAGCAGCGCGTATTTGCCATCGGCATCCTGCCCACCCACGCCAGCGACAATCTCAAACGCTTCACAACCGGTTAAGGCGCTGGTGATGTCGTACCAGTTGCCATCGGCTGCTACCGCCATCTCACCGTTTTTACCCATGCGCCCGGTAGAGGCAATAGTGCCTTCAACATCGAGTGTGGTCTGCGGATTTTCTTTGTTAATACCCACCGCCACGCGTAAGTTGCCCTGACTGTCATCGCTGTGACTATAAAGGCTTAATACACGCGGGCAGTTGGGTGTACCAAAGTGCAATTTATTTTCACTGGTGCTCAATTCAAGAAACCACTGCGGGCTTTCCACCGCGATATTTTTATAAAAGCTGAGCAACCTGCCAGAACCCATCAATTGGGAAATTTTTAAACCATCGCGACTGGTTTTATCAAAACCCTCTTCGAGGATATTGACCATCGAATCAATTAAATTGGAAAAATCTTGCTCCGAAGGCATTTTTCCTTTTTTGAATTTATTTTTTAGCGCGTTTCTATCTAATTTTTCCATCGTGCTTGCCTATTCGTGCTTGCCTGTTAGGGAATGATGAAAGTACTACCCACTTCCAGTTCATCCACACCCGTGCGCTGGGCGTGTATCTGGCGATGTTGATCCAGTGTGTCTAAATAGTGATGCTGCAGGGGTACAGCGGTACTCCAGGCATAGTTGGGCTTCAGTGTTTGGCGATATTTTTCTGGGCCTTCCACACTGCCGGTATCGTCGAGAATAAATAACCCATCACCTTGGGGTGCAATGCGCAGTAGCGAAAAATCAGTAACGTGTTCTATGTATTCCAAATTGTGAATAAAGGATTTCACTTCCTGCTCGCTCACACTCCAGCCAAAATGCACACTGTTGCCCTGCGCAGTCCAGGGCGATAAATAATCACAGAGCGCCTGATTTAATAGATTTTGGTGGCGACCGCTATGCAGACCTTTTTTAAATTGCACCGCACAGCGCACCTGAATTTCTTCATAGACTGGATTTTCTACCGAAATCTTCACCAGTGACGGCGTTAATGGTGCAATAAATTCTTTAATGGATAACATTAAGTGTCCATCGAAATAGGGCTTGTAACCCTGGCCATCAGTTAAATCGCGATGGGCGATGGGAATTATCAGCAAATGCCCCGGGCAGACAGGAGCGTGGGGATCAGTGCACAAATTGGCAAAACACTTCACTTTATAAACTTGCGGAAACTTTTCTAGAATAAGCATTTCGTAATCGAGCGGCGTGAGCGCGCGATTTTTATGACGCAAGCGTTCGCTGATACGAGTGCGCAGATGGGCGATATTTTCGGCAGGCACACCACCAAACGAGTGAGTAATTTGGCTGATGCCGGTGATTCCGGGAATCGTGCTCCGTGTGCGTTTAATCGTATCGGGCGGCAACTGCATAGGATGCTCCGCTGCGGGATGGGCACCCGAGCGCCAGCTCACTTTTACTGCTTGGGCATAGACAGAAAATAAGTCGCTAAAATGGGTGAGCGCTTGATTGGCGCTGACTTTCAACCAATACAAATCGCCGGGCATAATGCTGTTGCCGGTGGTTATTTTTTCCGGCATGGTGAGCGTAACAATACCGGAGGTCATAAAACCTTCGGTAGAGTCGCTCAGAATATAGCGCGGATTCAGCGGCCGCCATTGGTTGTCACTCAAGTAAGACCAGTTCACCAAGGCGGCAGGGGTGAGCGAACCGGTGCGGCCTTCGCGGCGCGCTTGCGCGAGTATTTCATTGCTCAAAGGCAATGAATTATTTTGTAAATGAAAATATAAACTTAACTGTTGAATTTCACTTGCTGCTATGCCGATAAAAAGCGACCCATCATCAGAATATTGCGGCAATAAATACAAACGTGGATGACGTAGCGGCGATATAGCTTCCCAGCCCAAAGGGTGCAGATGAAAAAATTGATCTTTATAACAGGGGTCATCTTCGCGACCGGTATCCGCAAGCGTCAAAATCGATACCGCCGAATAATTCAACCTAATCGCACTGATTTCTGGTGTATAGGGCGGATTGGGAATGGGCCGTGCAAAACGCGGATGTTTAATTCGGGTATTGTGCGTTAACACTTCGGCAAGCAAATTGGGATATTCGCGGTGACCAAATGCCCCCGCTGGCCCCTGCAAAGTAAATTTAAATAAACCGGAGCGAGTTTGCGGCGAATAGCTAAAAGGGCGCTTGGCCTGATGTTGATCTTGCGCTTTGTAAAACGGAATTGCGCTCGCGGCCGATAGGGTTTGCGGCGCAGTTAAATGAGCTGTGCCATTTTTTAGCGGAAAATTAAACAGGGGTTGTTCACTGTTATTATCTACCCCATTGGGCTGCCAGCGACCATCGGCCAAAACACTCACACCGGCAACAAACAGTTGATTTTTTTTCGGCTGCAGATAATCGCGATACCAGCTATCGAACCCGCCTGCAACAACGGGCAAACTGCTCCATTCCACATCCACACTTAAAGATGTGAGTTGTTTGGTGCGTGTCTCTTCATGGCCAACAATAAAATAGGAACCCACATCCGGCATGGGGCCAAACGGTGCAAACGGCGCGAGTGGTGAAAGCTGACCGATATTATTGTGCAACAACAAATCGTGACAGCCTTTTACATCCACCTGGATACGCACCTCTTTCAACACCAATTGTTTCAGAATGTCGTAGGGATACTGCAGATAATTTTCTTTTAAGCTAAAGCGCAATACCGGCAGTGCGGTGGTTAAGGGGTCGCCATGTACGTCTGTTTTATAAGCGCTAATAGCCGGGCTATTTTCCGGCAATAAAAAACTCAAGCGCACAGTATTGGGGTTAATACTGACATCGGTCGCGCTGTAAGCAGGTTTGTATTCGGCAATATCTAACCAACTGTCTGCCGTGGTCAGGCTGAGTTGAAACATTTTGCTGAAGTAAGCAAAAAACTTTGCTTTGTCATCGGCAATATTGTCTTTGATATTGGGCAAGTAGCGCAGGATATTATTAAGCTTGCTCCAAGGCTGCCGAGTGATATCTTCAAATACCAGTTCCACCGTGATATGGCGTTGGCCTTCGCGCAATAACAACACATTACTCGCCACTGCAAAACCGAGACGCGCACTCTGTGCTGCGTCGCTGGCACGGCCATCGCTATTGGTGAGATTGCGCGCGGCGCCAAAAAAGGGATGAGCGCTGAATCTATCCCGGGTTTTTTTATCGGCTTTTGGTGCGGCATTAATTGCGTTTAACCAGCAGCCATCGGCCAGTGATACGCTGGCGCGCGCGGATATTTTTTTGCTTTTTTCTGCAGTCTTGTGCGGTGCTGTTTGTGTGCGCAAATCAAGATTAATACGCGGGAAAAACAAACTGTACAGCTGTTCTACCTGAGCGTCATTGATAATCACCTCATCGTCAGAGGCGTAAACAATATCGCGGCTGGCGCTATCTATACCGGCAAAAAATTCGGTGCCCTTGGGCAGGCGAATATCGCGCTCTTTAGCGCCGGGCTGAAATACCAGATAGACGCTATCGGGTTGAATCGGGCGCGGCCTGGCTTGCAATACCTGAGTAAAATAGAAATCGATAAAATCCAGGGTAAAGCGATTTAAACGCAGCTGCAATTTTTGATAAAGCGTTGCGAACGCAACACGCAGTGCCAGCGCCGGGTCGTGATTTTTACTCTGCATGGATCCCGGTAATAGTTCACGGGCACTGGCCTGAATCATATCGGCCGCCTTAAGCAGCGAGGAATAGAGCGAGCGAATATTTAATTCACTATGCTGATGTATGTTGTGTTGTTCGCGTATTCGATCCTGTTGATCACCCGCCGTGATCAAACTCATAAAATGTGCAGAAAAATACTGGGATTGTTTAACACGCTCCGGCATCACTCCGTGCACGCGATACAATTCTTTAGCCAGACCGAGAATCACACTCTCAATCAAGCCGTAGAGATTTTCGCCGGCGCTGCTCTGCGGGTGTTTTAACAGGCACAGCCAATGATCCAATAGACGCGCTAAACCCAATACCGAAGCAGGATTTTGCGCTTCGCTCAGCGCCCATTCCTCACTGCCAATTTCCTGTTGCAAACGCGCGTTAAACCGTCGCTCCAGATCATCGATATTCAACGCGAGTATCTGAGCCATGACGACAATTTCATCGCGCGCAAATAAGAGTTGCTCAATGTCTTCCGGCGAAAAATTGACACCGGGCAATTTCACCAGACGCGCATAGTCTTGCAACTGCGTGAGCAACTGCGCGAAGCTCATCTCATCAACATTAAAATAATTTTGCTCAAGCGCAGGTAAATAGCGACGCTGCCGACTCATGCCATCGCGGACATGCAGCTGTAGTGGCAAGCCTGTTGGCGCCGTATGCGTGTCGCTCATTGGCGAACTCGCAGGTGGCGCTCACTCGCGCGCATGGGTAATAGCAAGTTAAGCTGAGACATTACTGCCTTCATTAAAATAAAACGGATATACCAGGTTGTAGCGATTGTTAGTCGCTCGCACCCGGTAGTGAACATGAATTTCCACTTTGCCTTCGCGATAGTCGTCACCGCTCACATCAATGCGCTCGACAATGACTCGCGGTTCAAAAAATAAAATCGCTTGTTCTACCGTATCGCGCATTACCGCAAAACTACTTTCATCGAGTGTATCGAATACGTGCGCCTTTAAACCGCAGCCATAAATAGGCTGCATCACGCGTTCACCCGGTGTGGTTGATAACAGAATCAATAAGCTTTCGTGAATATCCTGTTCTGCACTGACCATTGCCAATCCTTTGCTGGTGAACTGCGGAGGAAAACTCCAACCGGTTCCTAAAAACGATTTATTACTCATAGCCAACATCTGTGTGTGTTAATCGAACTAGCCGCCAATCATTACCGTGGGCAGACCCAAAACTATATTGCCGCCATGGGCGGTGGTATCGCCCATGCGCGCTGCGGGTTTACCGCCAATCATCACTGTTGCGGAACCTTTTACAATTGAGTCGGGTGGGCCGACACACACGCACATATCACCCACTACTGCGGCGGGCAAACTGCCAATTAATACGGTGGGCACACAGGGGCCACTAATGGGCCCGCCCACATGGGGCACTATGCCTGTCACCATAGGGCAGGCATGCATATCGGTAATTCGTGCTGCAGGTGGCATGGTTTAATTTCCTTTTTGGGCAATAACGATTTTGCTAGCCTTTAATGCAAATAAAAAACTAATTAATCATCACCATCGCGCCTTTGATGGTGGTGGTACCCGATGCGGAAACTTCCGCCGTTGCACTGCCTTTGGCAGTGAAGCCAACGTTGGCAGTGCTGGTGATATTTAATCCGGTTTGTTTGATATCCATTTGCGCCGTAGCTTCGATATTTTGCGTTGCCTGCAGCACAATTTTGCCTTGTGCTTTTAGCGTAATATCTTTGGGGCTGTCGAGTGTAATACCCGCCGAATCGAGAGTTACCTTATTGTTATTTTGATCTTGCAACAGAATGGATTTGCCATCGTCACTGATAACAATTTTGTTCGCGCCAGGGGTGATAAGCGTGATGATTTTTTTCTCTTCATCAAACTCCAGTTTCATTTTGGTACGGGTAACAATTGCTTTGGTATTATTTTCTGCTGCCAAACTATAGGGCGGAACATTTTTGCTGCTGTAGAGGCTGCCGAGAATGACGGGGTAGGATGGGTCATTGTTAAAAAAGCCCAACACCACTTCATCGCCAATTTCCGGAATAAAAAACGCACCAAAACTATTTGAACTATAAAAATTGGCAAGCCGTGCCCAGAAGCCATCGGTGGCAGCGCTCATTTCCGGAATGGAAACCTGCACGCGGTGCTGACCGTCTGGATCGGCATCCAATTTTTTTACTATGCCGATATGCAAACCACTGACTCCGGAGGTTAAACCTGCCGCTGGCCGCGCCATAGTTTCATGGGTTTCGGTAAACCAGTTGGGCGACATACCAAATTCAACTCGCGTAATCCAGTTACCATCGCGCACGGAATGATTGACGCCGCTGACAAAAATATTGCCATTAAAACGCTCGCCCACTCCAGCCAATTCGATCAGCGTGCCCGGCTTGGCCAAGCCGCTACCTTGAAAACTCACATGGCCGCGAATGCGCGCCAACCCAGATTTGAGCTGCTGGGCTTTGGCCCAAGTGGATAAAAATGCCGACTCCAACGGCACTGTGCTTTGCAGACGATAATCACTCAGCCCCAACACACTTGCCAGAGTGGCGGAGTTTATATTGCCTTGTTGATTCAGTTCTTCTGCGGCAGCTTCACCCTGCTGCAGAGCTAGGGTGGCGAGATCCCAAGCATTGCCGGTTACTTTTTGAAATTGATGGCGCGCATCCAAATCTGCACTGAAATCGATAATATCTATCCCGTAGGTTAGTGATAACACTGCTGCACCGCTCACCTCGGGCGCTTTGACACTCACTTTGCCTGCATCGAGTGTCACTAACATGCCATTGGCTTCGGCGCGCGCGAGCATAAAATCCCAATCGCTGCAATAAAACTGCACCAACTCTTTGTGTTGTGTTGTTGTCACACTGACATCGGCGCTAAGCCCCGCATAGTTGCCGATTAACTGCGCGATAATATCGCTGTCTTTTTTATCAATATAATTCGCGTTTTTGCGCCCGGCGGTCATTGCCAGGGCTTTGTCTTTGCATTCGATAATTAAATGTGACGCGTTATTGCCGCTGATTCTGATCGAGTGCTTGATAATCACACCGCTGAAAACATCTACCACCGTCTGGTCGTAACCTAATTGGATTTTGATTTCACTACCTGGTTTAAAAGTCTCGGTATCGCTGACTGGAAACTCACCATTAGGCATATCGCCATCGTTAACAATCAGGGTTGCGGTATTGATCCGATTTGCAGCAAGTTGAATTTCAATCGATACCACTTCAATAGTAGTTGCAATCGCAGTGCCATCGCACAGCACAATGCAACTGACAACACCATCACTATTGAGTAAAGGAGAATTGGCCATGTATTACACCAGTGGAGGAAAACGCAGCAATTGGCCAGGCTGCAATTGACGGAAGTTCTGCAGCTGGTTAAGGCGTGCAATCGCGAGATAATAAGAGCTATCTTTATAAATTTGATAGCAGAGCAGGGGCAGTGTATCGCCCGCTTTGACTTCCACTAAATGGGTTAAATCCGGTGATTCCAGACTCGCCCCGCGAAACGTTTCTTCGATACTTTTATAGGCAGTAAACGATAAATCTATTTTTGCGCGTAAAGGTTCACCGCTGGGTTTAAACAGGGTGTAATTTACTTTTAAGGCTTCCATTCGCGCTTTAAATAACAATGGCCCCCAGGAAACTTCTACCACTGGCGGTTCATGTTCGGAGCCATCGTAGTCATAGGCTACTTTACGCAGCAGTGCGACTTGCTCACGCACACTTTGAGTAGTGCCTTCTACTACCCCTGTGCCATCCAACACCAATTCTTTAAATTCATATTTGTCGGGTTTGGATTTACTGTATTTTTTTTCGCTGCCCGGTCCCTGTGCCTCATTTTCGGCATAGACAATAGCAGAGCTGTGGGTATAACCCGCAGGGTTTATTAAGGCTTCGAATGGTGTATCACCATTAACTGTGGCAACGCCGTCGTTGACATCACATGGCGAAATTTTTAATTTTATTTTTGTACCTGTAGCCACCGACATGATTAGCGCTGCCCTTTATCCTGAAGCATTTCCAATATCAACCGGCGACATTCACTCATCACTTCCTGCTTGATGCTGGCACTGGCGATTTCTCGCTCGGCAACTGGCGCAGACTCTTCTTCATCCACCACATTGGATTTAATTAACAATTGTTTAATTTCTATGGCCATGATGGATTAATCGCCGCTGTATCGTTGACAGGTGTTACACAATTCGTTTCGAGTAGGTGTAACTGAATACAATTTTTTCAATGGCAACTTCATTTTTAGTTGCGTTAAAGGCTTCTACTTCCCACTTGATGGGGAATGCATTGGCGAAAGTCCAACCGCGAATCGGTTCAGCGTTTTCATTCAACAGATACACATTGATGGTGCGCGGTACAATCGCATTAATGAAATCGCCTTCCATAATCTCCCTGCACCAGACCACTAGCGGTGAAGCGCTAGAGGCAATGCCACGCTTCAACTCCAGATTGCTCTGTTTGATCGCGGTAGGCAATTTATGCACAAAGCGATTTTCGCCACCTTCCGACACGTCTTCCGTCGACATTTCACTGCTGATGCCCGACACATCCTGAAAGGAAGAATCAACACCATCACTGCTGCCTTCAAAAACTACTTTGAAATAAAACGCAGAAGGCGGGTATAAACCGCCTTCTGTGCTGACTCGGGAAGCTGCTGCGGACATTTAGCTATGTGCACCCTTAACCATTTGCAATGGTCAAACCTTCGTGAACAATTTCAATGCTCTCGATCGCGACTTCATTGCCTTCTGCTTTTAAATCAGTAGACGAAATTTTAGTCGGCCAGGCATTTGCCAAAGTCCACACCATAGTGGGTGCGCTGCTCTCATCGAGCAAACTAATGGTGATAGGAACACGCTTGATGGTGTTCAATTTAATTTGATTGAGCCAATCCCAAAATTTGTTATCGCCCTTGAACACGCCTTTTTTCATGGTCACATTGCCAAACTTTTTCATGCCCGGCATTTTGATCACAGAAAATTGCTTGCTGTCACCTGAGCGATATTTAATTTCTTCCGATTGAATATCCAATCCGCTGACTTCCTGAAAGGACATTACATTGGAATCCCACTTCACTTCAAAGTGAAACTTGGGCAGGGGCCAAATATTGGCTGATTGTGTTGAGCCGTCTTCTGCCATAGTAATCTCTACCTTAATTTATCTATGGATTGAAAAATGTGCAAAGTCCTTGCAGTGAATTCACTGGGCATTTATCCGCAAATAAAATCAGCAAATGAAATGCAACAACCTCGCGTCAAATGTATTCGCTTAACAACGTTTGTAAAAATCCGAGGCGAGCGCCTTAGGATTTTTGCATTTGTTGCTGGAAGGTAATCTCAATGAATTCTGCTGGGCGACTCAATGCAACCAATACCGTCACACGCAAAATACCTTCGAGAATATCTTCGGCAGTCATGGTTTCGCCCAAGCCTACGTGCACACTAAATGCATCTTCCGGGCTTGAACCAGCAAGGCCGCCACGCTTCCATACACCGGTGAGGAAATTGCCAATCATACTTTTGATGGTGACCCAGGTATTGGCAACGTTTGGCTCAAACACATAAGCCTTGCTCGCCAATTTTACCGACTCTTCCAACATGATCATGGTGCGGCGCACATTCACGTAGCGCCAATCCAGACTGTTGCCATCGAGTGTGCGTGCGCCCCATACCAGCGTACCTTCACCGATAAAGGTGCGAATTGCATTGACGGATTTACCGGCGGTATTCACGTTGAGGTCTTCTTGCTCTTCATGATTAATATTCACCGTGGGTGATGCAACTGCGCTCAAGCTAACGTTTGCTGGCGCTTTCCACACACCGCGGGTGTTATCCACCATGGTGTAGATACCGGCCATAGCGGCGCTTGGCGGCAGTAAATTTAATTTGTGTTGAATACCGGCGAGCACTTTGTTGTACAGCGGGCAAACTGCGCTGAGAGTTTTATGCAATTCATTGTTTTCCGCACTGCTTTTATTCGGGGTATCCGACAGTTTGGCAATTTCAGCAATGATGCTTTCCTGCTTTTTCAGCGATGGAATCGTTTCGCGCACCTCTTTGGTCAACAAACTTTCCAGCGCAGGCAAGCTGTCAGCGTGAATATTGCGGAATGACAACTCAGACACAGGCACAATCGAACTATTGACCCATGGGTAATAGACGGCACTAAAGGCGGGGAAGTTAGTGGCCATTTTATTGCGGAAATTATCGATACATTCGTTATCGCGGTTATCCATAAAACCGCCGTAGATATCGAGAATCGCGAAGCGGTTTTTCATTTCATAACCGCAGTGTGCCACCATAGATTGCTGCAGTTTGTAACAATCGGCTTGCTCTAATGACACAGCATCGGGAATCACCAACATGGTTGGCTCTTGCTCTTTTTTCAGCAATTGAATACCGGTAGCTAGATCACCCTCTTCAATACCATTGCTGTAATTACCCACGGAGACAACGTAACAAGCACCGCCACCGTTTTGGAAAAACAACATCATGCTGCGATACAGCAGATAATAAGAGCCTTCAAGTGACAGGAAAAACTTGTCATCTTTACCAAGTGAAAAATCTTCATCGGCGCTGCTAAACGGATCGGGATTTTTATCCACACCGGAGATAGCAGCAACTGCCTGACGGGCGTTATTAATTTCGGTAGCGATTGTTTTTTCATCGTCCGAGGCGCCAGGTGCGGCGGCAAACACCGCAGGAGTTGGTGCAGCACTGCCCTTGCGCGCAAGGCTAAATGTGGCTGGCGGCGGGCCGCCGAAGTAGCTGATAAATTCAGCCATTGAGGTAATGCGCCAGGGTTTGTTGAGCAGGCTTTTGCCTTTGTTATCGGCAAACTCTGTGTAGCCGACAAACGCCGGAACAGCGGTAGCTACTTCAACAACTGAGTTGGGAAATGCGTCTTTCTCGAGGATGTAGACGCCGGGAGTTTTATACGCGCCAGCCATATTCGTTCCTTTAAGTGCTATTGATTTACATAAATTTCTGCAACAAGGATTTGCTGCCCCCTGAGATCCATGCTCCTGCTGATCAAGTTAACTCCTGCGTTGGGTAAACGCTTGATCAGAATTTTGCCTGCGTTGCTTTTATCTTTCAGTTGAAACCGCTGTTTTGGCGCACTGTTCATTGCAATGGGAGTTTGCGAAATAAACGCTTTGCCATTTTTGACGACAACTTCATCACTAGGATCAAATGCCACCGCCAATTGCGAACTTAAATCATGGATCTCCAATTCCAATTTCGCAAGTTCACCAAAAAAATAGTACTTCCAATAGATATCGCGTGTGTTGAATTTAATATTGCGCAAAACCGGTGCGATCGATTCGCGTACTTGCGCAAATTCAGTGCTACTTAAATCTATATCCACAATTAACAGCGGTGTTTTATCGCCAGGTTTTGCGCGTACAGGTCGCGTGTCTTGCGATTCTGCCGGTTGCGTATCAAGTAATACAAGGCTGGTGTTATCTGCTGTAATATTTTTACTGTGGTAATACAAAGGCAATTTTCTATTTTGTGTTTCCAGTGTATAGAAACCAAAATAAGGATCTTGCGCAAACACTTCAAACCGCAGTACTGCTTCTTCATCAAATGCAAGCAAACATTCTTGATCCGCGATCAATGAAAATCCTGTCGCTTCAATGCGCATTAATAATTGATATTGCTGCATTACTCGCCGCGTTGCGGGCGTGGGTGAAAAAATTAAATTAGTGCAACGACCATCGGCAAAAAAAAGGTGCTCAACCGTCAGAGTCAATATGGGTTTGAAATGTGCCATGAAGATTGACCCGCATTAACCACGCAAATCGCCTTGCGGTTTGCTAACCAGAGGCAACTGAGCAATTACGTTATCAGGATTGATGGTTACCATGCGCACACGGTAATACACGGAGGGAAGGTATTTCCCGCCCAACAAACCCCAAAGATTACTTAAATCCTGAATGTTCAGGTTCTCGATATCCAATACGAGTTTATCGATGCGAGAGTCCAGATCCGGTGTTGAATGTTTATCAAATACCGGCTGCATCTGAAAAAATGCGATAGCTTTGGAAATAAATTTCAGCGCTTCGGCATAGTTGCTACCACTGAAATTCGCCGCCAACATCACATACAAATTTAAATAGACCGAGCGACTGCCAACTAGAGCGCGACCATCAAAACCGGCAGTGCGCGCTGCGCCAGATTGCGGCACAGTATCTTTTTCAATATTGGTCAGCAGTAAAATTAATTTATTGTTGGTGTGTGGTGCCGCGCTGCCATCGCTCTCCACCAAACTGGATACCACGACGATATCTTCAGTGAGATTATTGGTGCGCTTGAGATAAGCATTCAGCTGCGTCGCTAAATGATTCATGGCAGCCTGGATCAATCCACACCCCTAATGACGATTTCTAAATTTATGATTTTGGGGATGGTAGCACAAAATATTTTTGCGTCTTGTTCTTTTTTAAATACCGACCAGTTCACAAATCAAATTTGATGATTGATGCGCCAATAAATATTGGCCTCCCTGTTTAAGTATAAAAATCAAACAAAATGGCACGCAAATCACTTTATTCTTTTCGCGGATGTATTTGAATACTTCATTCTTATCGTTATGTTTTTAAAATAACCTGCGTTAAGGTTGATAATAGTTAGGCATTCAAGCCGACATATTAAATTTATCTACCGGCACCGGGCGGCCAAAATAATAGCCTTGGTATTTTAAACAGCCTTCTTTTTCTAACCAATCGCGCTGCTCTTTAGTCTCTACACCTTCGGCAATTACCGTGAGTTCCATGCTCTGCGCGAGGCGAATAATCATGCGCGCGATGGCGGCGTCATTGGGGTCGATGAGGATATCCTTAACAAAAGATTTATCGATTTTTAATTCGCTGATTGGCAGGCGTTTTAAATAGGAGAGTGATGAATAACCTGTGCCGAAATCGTCGAGGGAAAATTTAATCCCGTGGCTTTTTAGGGCATCCATTTTAGTGATAATTTCCTGCTGGTTAGCAACCAACATACTCTCAGTGAGTTCGAGTTTTAATTTATAGGGCGCCGCACCGCTCTGTTCAATGATGCCCAGCAATTGCGCAACAAAATCCGGGTGCTGGAATTGGCGTGCGCTGACATTGATCGAAAGAATAATATCGGCTGTTTGTGCTGATTTACTCCATTCCACTAATTGCGCGCAAGCGGTGGCAAAAATCCAATTGCCCATGGGCAGGATCAAACCGGATTCTTCGGCGATGGGAATAAAATCCAACGGCGGGATCATTCCGCGCTGTGGGTGTATCCAACGAATCAACGCTTCTGCACCCACTAGTGTGCCGGTGTGATTAATTTGCGGTTGATAATAGAGTTGGAATTGATGCTGTTGCAATGCATCACGAATTTCATTTTGCAACGCAAATCGCTGTGCCGTTAAAGTTTGCATTTCCGGATCAAAAAAGCGCAAGGTATTACGCCCTGCCGCTTTGGCGTGATACATGGCTTGATCAGCTTGTTTTAATAATTCTTCTATCTGTACCGGTTTATCACCAAACAAACAAATACCAATACTAGGTGAATTAAAATATTCCTGTCCCTCTAATTGATAAGCACAATTTAGACTGGCCAGAATTTTTTCTGCAATTTGTTGTACATGCAATGCCGCTTTATCGTGATCTTCATCAAGCCCTTCAAATACCACTAGAAACTCGTCGCCGCCCAGACGCGCGACGGTATCCTGCGTGCGCACCGCAAGCCGCAACCGTTCAGCAACGGCAATTAGTAAAAGATCGCCTATATGATGGCCACGATTATCATTGAGCGTTTTAAAATCATCGAGGTCGATAAACAAGAGTGCACCGAGTTTTCCTTGCCGCAAGCTTGTCGCAATCGCATGTTCCAGCCGGTCTTGCAGCAGGCGACGATTCGGTAGTTGTGTGAGGGGATCAAAAAATGCCAGTTTATTGATCCGCTCTTCACTTTCTTTGCGCTGGGTGATATCGCGGCTCAGCACTACAAAACGTGCAATTCCATCTTGCTCATCAGCTTTGCGCGAAACCGATAATTCAAAGGTGGCAAAACCGCGCGGTAACATCAGCGAATAACATTTACCAGAAGACATGCCTTTTTCAGCAGCTTCATCGAGCGCGGCATGAACGATAGTGCAGGCGTCTTCTGGTAAAAATAAATGAAAACTTTTGCCCAAAAATTTTATCGGCGCTACGGTGAGTAGTTCAGGTTGATTAGTGTGGTAATTGTGAATAATGCCGTTGATATCAATTTCAAATAACAAGTCGGGAATCGCATCTAGTGTTGCCTGCAAATGCGCGCGCGCATGCAGCAGTTCGCGAGTCTGTTCGGCAACTGCTTCTTGTAGATGTAATCGCCGCCGCTGCAACATCACCATCAACCAGCTCTGATAAGCCAACAAAAAACTCAATACCAAGGCAATAAGTATTTCGCCAATTAATTGCCAGCGTTTAGTCCAACCTGCGATGGGTGTAACACTGAGCGTCCAACTGCCGTTGGGCACTTCGAAGGATTTATCAACCGGGTCGATCAAATACTCAGGCGAGTTCACTGCAATAATATCTTGCTCACCAGTTTCTGGATTTATTCGCCAGAGCTTATAAGCCATACCCTGCGTATCCAACTGAGAGAGATTAGCCGCCTTCAATAATCGATCTATGCGAATGGTGACATTGCTGAAGCCCCAGAACTTCGTTTCACTTTGATCAACCAAATAAATCGGCAAGCGCGCAATGGCACCTACACCACCTTGCACCAATTGCACCGGCCCAGCGAGAGTTAACTTGCCGGAGTCGCGGGCACGAATCGCTTCTTTATTTTGTATGGTATCCGCAAGCTGATTAAAACCGAGGGATTTTTCGTTACCGGCTAGAGGATAAACCTGAGTGATGATGCCATTTGGCGACAAGCTGATATGAGAGACGCTATCGAAGTAGGGTAGTAGCTCGCGCGCTGCGTCATCAAAACGGCTTGTTGAACCATGCCCCAAGCGGATCATGGCGGCAAAAGAATAATTGAGTGTAAGCGCCTGATTGAGGCTATCGCGCACCAAAAAAGCATGATTCTGCGCAATATTTTCCACATCCGCACGGGTTGCATGGCGCTGATTTTGCTCAAACTGCCAAATTATAAGCGCCGAAAGACTGAGGCAGACTAAGAATACTGCCAACGCCATGGCTTTAGGTCTGCGCAGTAAAAAAGGAATGACCTCAGGCATAACAGCGAAAACACCCACAATTGCTAGATAAATTTAGTGCTCACTATAGCATCGTCGATGAGAAGTGCGTCCTGTGATTATTACCACTGGCATCTATCACTTCCAACGCCACCTCAGATATCCAACCCATCTCGGTTTCCGCTTCGCACAATTGCCATGGATTAGAGCGGCCGCTACTGGGGATTAACAACAATGGTTTTTTAATGCCGCCGAGATTGATGGGGGTAAGACTGAAAAAGGTCTACAGCAAAAACCGCGTATCAAACGGATACTGCCTGACACTAATAATTTCTGCATTGGCAGCAGCGACATGACGTGGGTTAAACAAATAGTTGAAGCTGTGCGGCACTACCGCACTGGGTACACGCATGAAGAGTGAGCTGCCGCTGATTAACCATTCATCACCTATGGCGCGGGTGAATTCGAGATCGTTTTGCCGCACGTAACCAGCGCTCTGTTTCATCGGTAGTCTGTTTTTGGCCTTTTTCACGGCAATGGGTGAGCCTACGCAGCGGAATGATCCAATCCAGATCGCGCCGGTTAAACCCCTGATCCACCAACAAGTCCACCGCCGAGGTAACAATGCCTTCGCGGCTGACTCGCACTACATCACCGTGATGCTCTAGCAGTTCTATTAGCCGCGCATTTTCAATACTAAGCCTTTCAAGATCTGTAACCACAGGAGTTTATTCGCCATTTAAAAGATGATTTTGAACCGACCAGTTGTCATTGCACTCTAGCCCGAGCTCTAATTTGCTGCTCTATACGTTGTGATATTTGGGTATACAACTGTGCATTTTCATTTTCACGATCAGTTACCGTAACAACAAGGGCATAATCTTCTTGCTCGAAGCTCATCGACTGTCCCCACTCTTTGTCTTGGCGAGTAACTACCACAAACCATTTTTCTGTAGGATTTGGCTGTCGAATACGCCAAGTTGAAGATTGAACAGTACCTTTACCTCTCAACTCTTCACTGATATCTCTGTTGCTTATTGCGCTTTCTTTTCTGGTCGAAGTTTCAGCTTGAGTATCATGATTGAAATGGCGCTCAACGGCTTCAAGAGAACTATCCTTGATTAATTTGAAGTGAATTTTTGTTGCAATGTAATCAATTCTTGTAGTTCTTACCGCCGGACAATAAGCCAACGTTACCCTGATCTCCCGAGCTGCGCGCTGTGATCTCAAAAATTCTACGGGCAATGGTAGTTCGAAGAAGTGATGTGAATTATTTTCAATTTTTTCTTCAGCCATGAGGACAACGGCATTCTGTGATGACCGAAATAACTCTCCTTCATCAATAACACCGTAACCTGCAACATCTCTACTCGCTTCACGATCAGTCTCAGATTTATATATTTCCTTCATTTCATAAGGAAAGCTATTTTCAATTTCAGGAAGCATATTTGCATGATTGACTAACAATGCTCGAAGTAAATTAGCCGATGCTTTAGGGTAATTATTAAGAACGCGACCAGCAAGATGGGTAATATAAGGTGCGGCAAAGCTAGTGCCGCTGATTTCACTGAATAATGTATTGCCAATAAATTTATTATTGCAGGTAAGCACACCCAACCCACGCATCACAGCACGATGCCCATCACCCGTTCTCATTGCAACAGCGAGATTACCGCCGACAGCAACCAACTCAGGTTTGATTGCACCTTTGATGGAAGGACCATGGCGACTAAATGGAGATGGTTGATTTTCGGTAGCTGGCGCTAACTGCCCGATTTCAGGATATCTTTGTGCATCAAAGGTAGCATTGTGACGAGCCAAGCTACCTACTGTCAGTACATTGAGTGCGGGAGCAGGGTCTATTATAACGCTTGCATCGGCCAACAAATATTCCGGGTATTCATCTCTCCAACTATTCGTTGGCACATTAGGGTCTGTAGAGCCAGAAAAATTTCCTGCCGATACAACAAATAAAATATTTAAATCTCTCGCCAATTTATCCAATACATAAGCGATACCTCGAATATGACGGTTGTCATAAGGAGCATTTGCATTACCTATAGATAAATTGAAAATTCGACATTGGTGCTCTTCAACAAAATAAGTTACCGCGTCCACCAATGTTTTTTCGATGGATGCTTCATCAAACTCGGCATTATCGTCCATAATTTTGCCATTGAAGATTAAAAGCTCTGGCCTCCAAAAATTGGTTGTATTACAAGCTTCAAGATCACCGTAAAGTACAATTCCTGCAACGGCAGTTCCATGGCCGTTTAAATCACCGCCATCTTCACCTCCTATGAAATTAACACTTTCAGCGATCGCTGGCGCTAACAATGGGTGGTTAGTTGCAACTCCACTATCAAGAACACAAACCCTAGCCGCTTCCGGCGAAGGAGATGAAATACCTTCCGGTAAATTTTCAATATCGCAATTTAATTGGCTATAGCGGATACCACTTTCAGGCGGTATATCTACCAGTCTTACGTCTGTGTGATTTAAAAGTGCGTCAGCCTGTGCAGAGTTAACCGACACTCGATACATAATTAAACTATCAAGATTTACTTTATCCTTGCGGCTGATATTGTTCTGAGTTAACCAACGCTCGAAGGCCTCGCAAACACTCAATCGTTTTGGGTGATGAGTAACTTCAACAGGCCAGAGCTCAACATCTAATAAATATTGCTCACTCTCCGGCAAGCCCTTTTTCTTGATGGCCCAGCTTTTACGATCTTCACTTGTCCAGTTATCGATGCCATCTATCGCTTCAAGAATTTGCCTGTATGTCAGTTCAGCATTGTCTAGTCCCAAACGTTGCAAATGATCTGCGAACATGGCAAGTCCGGTTTCGTCCGCAAATACTACGCAAATTTGATTGTCCTCTTGGCTTACAAACTCAATACCATGTCTGTGCAAATGGCTAATATCGAGATGCCCGACGTAACGTAACTTCAGTACAAAATTACCAGGGCGAGAGGTTTGCTGCTGCCGAGCAAACCGGAAGGCTTTGGTTAAATCAGTTGTTAGCTTCTGACCATGTCCACTAAGGTCACCCCTTGGGTGGCGAGGCATATTTATTTTTCTTGTGCGGCGATCATTTTCGAGTGGCTCTCTCTCGATCCTGAGATGTTCAAAATCAGCCATAGTCTGTCCTTATTAAATCTTAATTAATCTTCCCGTGATGCAGCCTGTTTCAAATCTTTAACAGTTAAAAATTCCTGACTCCGCAAAATTATTCGCTTAACCGCTCTGCGCACTATTCTTTCAATATCTGCGCCGCTGCGTTTGCTGAATAGATCAAGCAATGGTTTTTCATCAAGTTCAAATTGTCTGCGAACACCGCGCAGCTTGAGTGAAAGAATTTGTTGAATCTGTTCGCTATTAGGCAATGGAAAATCAATTGTTTCGTCAAAGCGACGCCAAATGGCGCTATCCAAAATTTGCTCATGATTGGTAGCTGCGAGAATAAGGCTCTTACCTTGATAGGCATCCATCATTTGGAGTACTGCGTTCACTACTCTGCGTAATTCGCCGTGCTCACCGGAGTCTGAACGCTCTTTACCAATTGCATCAAACTCATCAAACAGCGCAACCATTGGGAATTCAGCGATGAAGTCAAACACCTTCCGAAGATTAGCGGCTGTCTCACCCAGAAACGACGAAACCAGTGCATCAAGGCGAACGATAGCCAGTGGTAAATCAAGCTCAAACGCTATTACTTCAGCCGCCAAAGTTTTACCGCAACCTGGCGGTCCATGAAAAATAACTTTTCCAGAAGGCTTCATACCAAAACTGCGCAATACATCTGCCCTACGATGCTCTTCTAGCAATTCTTCAATCGCTAATTGGCTGGACTCTGGCAAAACCATTTCTTCCAGTGGTCTTTGGGCCTGACATATATCCAGCAGGGGAAGCCCCCGTTCTTTATCAACAGGCGGAACAGGCAGTACACCTCGACCATTCGGTTTCACTGGCTTCAAATATTCGCCATACAACATTTGCTCCAGGTCATTAGCTAACAGGTGATGCTGTTTCTGCCGCTCATCTTGAATAATAGCTTCGGATGCACGACGAAAAGCATCGGAGTCACCGCTAGCGCCTGCCTTAATGAGTTGTCTCAGTATTTTTCCGTTCGCCATTTTAGCCCCCTTGGCTAAAAAACTTTAATTTTCTTCGATTTCGATTATTGATTTCTATATAAATTCAGCTTTTTTAAGCAGCCTTTGACCGCTTGTGTTCAGACGCTTTTTGTAAAGCGGCACTCTTGGCAACTTTAGATTTTGACATGCAGATCAAAATTTCTACCGAGATATCTAATCCATCACTCAATTTGCGAATCATATTCAAACTAAGCTGACGTGTACCATTGAGAACTTCAGTAACTTTAGATGCTGAACCAATAAAAGGGATTAAATCTTTTTTCAATAACCCAAGCTGCTCCATTCGAAACTTGATAGCGTCTATAGGATCAGGTTTCTCTATCGGAAAATTCGTTTGCTCGTAGTGCTCAATTAATAAAGACAACACTTCTAACTCGTCGGCTTCTTTACTATTGGGCACTAAATTTTTGTTCATTAGTGTTTTGATTCGCGCCAGAGCTTTAGCGTGATCATATTTATTTTTTATTAGTTTTATATGATTCATGCTTCCCCCCTAAGAAATAACTTTTCGACAACGCTATTGCTGATAGCTCCTTTTTGGGAAGTATAGAGGGATATGTCGGTTTAAAATAAACCTTCATACTCCCCGAAGCTGCTAACTCATTGATTTTGCTAGGCTTGCAAAAATCACATTTTAAAATAAACAATCATACTGTTTTGTCGAAATGACAAAAACACTCTTATTTACCTAAAATAAAGAAGTTACCTTTCCTTTAAAATCAAAGACTTATAAAAAAACAGGCTTTAGCTGAGTGCTTAATGCAACTGGCGTCATCATATATGTAAATTGGACTGTATTTCAGCATTAAATTATCTCACAACAATGCGGTAAAACTTATATAACCTTTTATTAATACTGATTGAATATTCTGCACGATAACAGGGTGCGGTCTATCTCAATAGCGCTTCTGATAAATAGATAACCCCAGCCAAATAGTCTTTCTGAATGCAGTAGAGCCGCAGAAAAAATAGCGTACTCAAATGAATATAGCTAATCGTATGAGCGCAACATATTAAAAATATGTCTTCTTCATTTATTTTTGTTACTTCCCGGAGTAGCTACCTATTTATTTCTAATAGATCGGTTAAATTAGATCTAACAGGTTGAAGATGACTTGCTCGAAGTCGATTAGTTTCTTCGTAGCCTACTAGAAAGATGGTCGCCCGCTTGGTTTGGAGCTTAGTCCCGCAGGCGGTTCCGGCCAACCAACTGTGATTAATGCAGTTTATTTTATAATTTCATCTCTCGGCTTCAATGCGACAAAATGAACGGGCATATTTTTCATGTAGAGAAAGCAAAGTTTATTTTTCCTATTGATAATTAAATAACTTCTGATTTTAACTAAGGAATTTACGATGACTGCGAATGAGATTGATTTTGAGGAGCTGTTTCGCAGAATCAGCTCTCCCCAAACAAGTGAGCGTTTTAAAGCATTGCGCCTAGCTACAACTGAGGGCTTAGCCAGCACATTTAAACCTAGCGCCGCTGATTCAGAAAAAACCGAAGTTGCAGCCAAATTTCCCATCGGCATCAATTGTTCTTTTGAAAGGAGGAAAAAGAGTGACTTGGAATAACCGCATTTATAAGCATCTCATCAAAGGCAAGGAGTGCTTCGCCCTTCACGAAACATTTTATAACAACGAGACCGGTTTGATAGAAAACTGGACAGAAGAGCCACTTACCGAATTCAGCGATTCGATTGACGAACTTATACAGGATCTGGAACAGAAATTGGTTGATGCCAAGCGATTCAGAAATGCAGTTCTACTCCCTAATGCAAGCGTGGAAGAGAACAATAGAATTGCATGCAAGTAAACTAATAATTATCAAACATGCTGAGTTGCACTACTCATAATCAACACCCTAAAGAACATATTCAGGAAGGCTATAAAGCGTCTCACATACAAATAGCCAAGCATTAATCAGCATGCTATTTTTTATAGCAATCGGTTTGGTAATTTTACGACATTCTATAAATTGAGATTTTTCTCAATATCCGCAATTACTAGTAGGGTGTTTTATTGACGACTGGGGTCTCCTGCGAGACAACAATCCAAGCTGACTGGTGACTGTGCCATGGTAGCTATCTAAATGGTGATGCTTATGGATTCCGTTAAAACCATCTCTAAGCACAATCGAAGCCGCATTAGCAAAATGTTAATAATGCTCTTCGAGCATTGGAACCTGTCAGCAAAGGATCAGCTCGGCCTACTCGGAGTATCGAAGAATAATAGATCACCGCTGCAGCGCTATCGGCGGGGAGGTCCCTTAACCAATGACCGAGATAAGTTAGACCGCGTAGCGATATTGCTGAGCATCCATAAATCCCTGCGTCTGCTATTTCCCCATAATCGTAATTTGGTATATTCCTGGATGACGACTCCCAATCGTGCCTTCAATGAACGTACCCCTACAAAGCTAATTGATGAGCAAGGGATGATGGGACTTTATATCGTGCAAAACTATCTTAATCGCCAGATAGGGCGATAGTAGTATCCCGCCAGCCGCTTTATGTTTGTGGTGATCTGCATTCAAAGTGGATTTACGCTTTAGTCTAGTCATGGGGGCGAGAAAATCTCACAAGAGGATTACTAGCCCGACGCCGCTTTGTATATATGTTGAATTTCGCCTAAATTTGACCCGCATTTGCATCTAATAATGATCCGGAATAATAGATATGAGGCACAGTCCTAAATGGATTTTAGATGTTTTACATGAGTCAATATTCGACACAAAAGTGGGTCAGTTTTGAGCGCAAATCAACAGTGTCCATTTAAAGGGAGCGTTTCACCCGTTGGGGCTTCTTTGTCATATGGAAATTTGGAAAATTTCCGTTTAATTTCCGAAAAATGAAAGGTCATTCTAGCCCCTAAGTCTCTGGATGGCCGAATATTTTCTATTCCATCTACGCGCCACAATTCTGGATGCCGCGCTAGTCTCCCACAGATAAATCCAGCCACATTGAATAACTCGTTGCCAATTTGCGCTATTGATCACCACATAAATTTGTTCATTTGCAATTATTTATAGAATTCACAGCTGAGGATAATTGAAAAGCTTGGTGTCGTCGTTACCAGTTCCTGATTTCGCAGACAGAAACCTTTCTTATCGAAATTATCCTGTTTCAGCTGATTTGATACATGCTCACATGATCACCATAAAAATTATGGAGTTTTCCACGAATACGGGTTAAATACTTCCCGCGATGATAGGACAACTGACCACTAGCCTGTCAAAAAAGTGTAGGATCAAAATATATGGTTCTGATCCGTTTAGGAGACTCAGTATGCAAGTTGAAGGTAAATTATTCGGCTGGTTTGAAACTGGTCTTGAGGGAGTAGTCTGGGCTCTTGAGCAAGACGGGGTTGCTGGCTACGACGGTCTATTCATTCTAGAGGAAGGAGATCACCTTGTGATTAGCTCACCATCGGGACAAGTATTATTCGATGATTATATTGTGACGGATACCGAAATTGGAAAAGAGCCGAGACCCTTCAGTCAAATAGTTCAGCCGCAAGCTAAAGGGTTATGGATTCATTGGACGCAAAAAGGCTTTTCACCTGATAAATGGGCTGAACTATTTATAAGCGAAGTAAACCGCGGTCTTCTTACAAAGAAGCAGGGTTAGGTCAGGCCTTAAACTACGTTCCGCTTTTGATCAGAAGTGATAGTTGAAAATAATTTTCTTTTAGTCCTCGAATGTTAAAAGCACCCTCGATAGAGGGTGCGATCAAATCTCTATAAAATAAATTTTCCTTCAGCTAGATATCCAATGGGTTCGGGGTTCGGAAGATCTTTTAAAATCTCTAATTCTCCCTTACGGGCATACTTATTGGTTATATGCTCGGTGCCCTTACCTTGGAGATATTGTCCTCGTTCACGCTCTAACCACACTGAAGCTACAACTCCAACAAAGTCTTGATAACGAGACCTGTGTGCTAAAGGGGTCTGTGAACGGCTTTTTTCGCTGGCTCTGGGATCTCGTGATTCATCATAATTCCACCATACCGTTATTAAAATTTCACCTGACCCATGATCTCGCCAGGTAATCACTGTAATTTTTTCGGCAATTGTTGTTTCAAGGAATCCATCGTTATCCCTTGATGACCCATCCCAATTGATTGTTAGGAGCTTTTTCTTTAATAGCTCATTTAGCGCAAGTACAAATAATTTTCGGTGCGGGTTCATCCCAGTTTTAATTTTACTAGCGCTTGGCTTTTTATCTTTTGGCGGTAAAGTTGGCTGAGTTTGTAACATGGCCATTCGCTCCATTTTTCCTGGACTGTTGAAATGAACATTAGAACCCAGTGACTCACCTTGCCAATCCTCAAGCACATATGGACTGGGAAGTGTACTAAGGGCGCTCATGATTTCATTAATCAGGTCAGTTTTAGATTTGGGGGCAGCCAAATACAGCTCTGAATTTCCAGCAGGGTTATACATTCCCTGCCAACGAGATTTAATCAAGACGAACTCATGTTTCGTAGCCCAGGCCGTTCGGGCTTCTACATTGGATTGAGATTGAACAGCTGGACCATATGGTTCGTCCGCCAATATGTACGTCTTTGTTTCCGGGTGATACCAAGAGCTATAGTGATCTTGTCCTGGTATTCGATTTTTTGAGCTACTGCCCGGATAAACACGCGAGTGGCTTTTAGATGGTCGCAAATTTGTTGCCGCAATGAATTGAATAACCCGCGCAGCTTTACAAATGTATTCTCGTGCGGCGGTTTGTTCTGTTGCTTCCTTTGTGCTGTCTAAATGGTCAATCTCAGTCTGACGAAAATGATACAAGTCTTTATGTAAGCCAAGATGCGACTGAGAAAGCAAAGAAGGGAAAGGTTGGCTAACAGGTACTTTTAATAATTCAAAACCGCTAGTGTTTGATTGCTTGTCCCACCAGCTCATTGAAATAAACACAAAATACAAAGGTTGCGCAGACGCTTTTTGCGCTATTGGCTTAATTGCATTCTGAGCATGTTTGAAATTTGAGAACCCGGCTTGTTGCGCCGCTAAATTAAGCGCTGTGGAATGATTGCAGTTTTGGTCACGTTTAATCGTTTTTGCTAAACGCTTAATCCCATCTAATGTAGACGGACGAACAGTAGTACTCAACATGGTAGTCTCCTGGGTCACGCAGATTCGTCGCCCGTCTACCGATCAATAACCCATAACCAGACATGTGATTAATACATGTGATTAGAAAGGGCTTGTAGTGCTGCTAACAGCTTTGCAAAGACGGACGTCAGGCTTCTACCAAAACCTTGTCTTGATACTAAATGAAAAAAATTATTTGTGAAAGAGGTGATGTAAATCAAATACGAACTTCATGTTGGAACCATCGAGTAATACATTCGGCCACTGATGCGTACTAAAAAGGCACAATTAGCTCCTCCCCCAGCCCCCTTTATAACCCCAGGATCACGCGAGCACATGGAGCAGCGGATCACAGGATCACGGCGAGCACCGATTTTCTTCTTTAACTCATTGAATTGGCACAACTTTCTCAAAATTTTTGTGCGATTTTGCACGTTACAGTTAGTTACTCCTCGCGAAATTGAATCGGGTCGATGAATCTAAACTTCATTTTAGAGATATGAATCGCGCTATATGATGCGCGTGGTTAAACGTTGATTATTACTTGTGATCGGTTACGCTGGCTTCATCGGATGGAGAAACATTGGAGTTCAAAAGTGGCAACGGTCAAGCAGAGTAAGACACGGCGGCTAAAAATGGCTGAGCGTGCAGAGCAATTAAAGAATCTTCATTTTCCTGATTTTCCGGCTCCTCTAGTATGGGATCGTAAGCAACATGATGGGTTTAGCACCATTCCCCGAACTTTGCCTATTGTAATGCAGGTCATTGATCATCAAACCAAAGGGCACGCCGCTGGCCACACATTATTTTGCTTATGGGCCCGCATGCCTGATCATCCAATGATTACTATCGAGAATCCCACAACTTATGCTGCAGAAGCAGGTTTCTCCGGCATACGCGCTACAGACACCTGGCGCCGAAGAATGAAGCTATTAAAAGAGCTGAGTTTTATTGATTCCAAATCCGGACCATCTGGGGATTTTCACTATGTATTGTTACTCAATCCTAATGTTGGAGTAGAGCAATTGCGAGCCAAAGGGCTTGTTCAAGACGAATTGTACGGACGCTTTATTGATCGCGTCGCAGATGTTGGGGCGATGGGGGAAATTGAAAGTTGGAAAAAATACCAAGCGGAATTGTTGAAGCGGACTGCTAATGAAGGTAAGGCACCTCCAAAAGCAAAAAAGATTTCGGTGAAAAAGACTTAAAGAGGAGCACGAAAAATGAAAAGAAGAGCGACGGTGTTTTCTGCTGTTCACCCGGAGAACGCCGAGATGAAGCCCCAATTGCAATAATGTTGGTAGCAGGACTGCAAAGGGGCGTGGTGCGCAATCAAAGTGGCTTGAATACATGCTGAGCCACTTTGATTATACAACTAATTTACAACATGGTAAAAAATTCACTCAGCCTACAGATAGGTCGATAATGGCACAGCTCCCAAGTTTGTTAGCAAAGAAATTAGGTAGCCATTATCCCGGTATATCTATCAATGTAGAATTCATCGTAATGGAGTCATGGCTGGAAAATATGCTACATGGTGTTAATTTTGCAGCCGAAAGATACATGAAAAGTGAATTAAGTAGGTTCGGTCCAGACGCAGATTATTCAGAGTACAGTCATGCATACGATATAGCTGAACAAGAAATTCCTAGAATTGTGAATGCATCGTTCGTAGTGTCAATAATAGCGTTATTCGAAGCATCGCTCGAAAAAATCCTAACTTTTTGCTGCACTCAGGAAAACGCTACCACATTAAAATCTTATTTGAAAAAGAATAATGTAAAACTTAGGAATTATTCAGTAGCAGATAAATTTATAAGTTATCTTTCCGAAGAACTAAAATTTGATTACAGATTTGATGAACAGAACATGCAGCAAATTCGAAATATGATTCATCTGCGAAATATTATTGCTCACGGTGGCGCGCTAATAGTTGACTATGCATTTTTTTCGCATGAATCGGAGAGTAGGCTGAAACAAATAGTTGATAGTTCAAATGCGACATTATCAATATCTTTTGGCCAATTAGTGGTGACAACTGAATACCTCACTGAAAGATTTCAAATTATTGATAGTTGCTTGGAAGATTTCATGGAATATGTAGAGAATCGATACTTTTCTGATTGAGTTGATATCGCTACTTGCGAGCTTTTAAAGTTAGCGGCCGGATGTCACATGCTTGCATCCATTTCTAACACTGAAGAGTTGGGTGTTGATAAGCGCGATGTGACTTTCGAGAATTGGGCTTCGCATGTCAGCTGAATTTTAATCAGCCATTAAATTATTCGCAATTGGATAGCGTTAGCTTATAACTAATTAAGCTTGCGGTTTTTTGATTTTCGTATTTATTGTCGTAATATTCGCCACTAACATACCAGACCGAAGCCTCTGGATGGATTAATGCAACAATCAGAGAAGTGGAAAAAAATACTTTAGGCCCAAATGGAAATAGTGCAGGTTTACTAACTTTTTTCGTTTCAGCAATAATAGAATTCAACATATATATTGATTCAACGGGGTCATGTACATTGTATTGGATGATATTTTTCTCACTAATTCCTTTTAGTAGTACGGCATTTTGCTCGTAAACACTTTCAATATATTTTTCTTCGGACGAAGATGGAACAAATATGTAACTATTATCTGCTTCTATATATTCGATAGCACCGATAGCCTTATCTTTTTCATATCCCAGGCCAACAATTGCAGTTACCGGAAATTGTGGCTTAGCATACCATCCCGAAAAACGCGGATGTGCAGGCGATACTCTATCATTGGGTGTAAAATTATTTGTGGGTGGATTGTAAACAGCTAAAGCATAGATTATAACAACATCAATACAAAAATCTCCTTCAATTGAATCTGCTATGATGGAAAAAATTGTAGCCATTTCATTCCTTTCTATATAGGTTATATCAACGCAAATAGTGATTTTTTTTGACGATATTTTTCTGTCAATAATATCTCTAAGTTCAGACCCACCAGAGTAGTTTGAGGCATTAATATCCATACGGATAGGATAGGATTTGTTATCCAAAGATTGCAAAATATTAAAAAGATTTTTTGACCTATCATTGCCATTGTCAGCATAGATACAAATGTCACTATTACTAACTAATTCTGTTAGTTCTGTAGTATTTAGATTTTCTAAATTCTCTACGGCTTTAGCAAGGCTCATTAAAATAACTTCCCTTGTTCTGTATTTTTAATAGTTTTGTCTTTACCTAAAATAGTTGACAGCTTTCTGGCTTTAGAAGCCCTTAACGGTAACCCTAGCTTGGGTGCCAAAAGATAAGAAACTCTAAATCTTTTATCCTTTAAATCATCATAGTCTTCAATGTCACCTCCTTGAGTCATGGATATCAAGGCACCATAATTTAAAGCAATTTTAAGAGCATTAATCACATCTGGAAGCTCGTTTTTATCGACCTCAAAAGAAAGATATGGATCTTCATTAAAGGCTTCGTTGACAACATTTTCTTTTAGGCATTCACCGATGGATTGTATTAGCTGACTCGGAGATCGACTCGTTGAAATGCCCAAATTATCTTTAAGTGCGGCGGTTTTTAGCATTGCCCAGTAAGTTTTGCTGGATTCTGTAACTTGTTGTGCCTGAGCGGCCCGGCTTATTGGAAGTTCTTTTGGATTATTCACCAATGTATTTAACGTCAATATCAGCCAGCGTGGATTTCCCTCACTAATAGCCGCAATCGCCTGCCAGCCAGCATATAATGTTTCCAATGATTTTCTGGTACGAGTATTTCCTTGTTCATTGCGAAATTCATTTCTGTAGGCCACGATAGGAGCTACCTTTCGTAACCAATCATCCGGTTTTCTTTTAAGATTTTTTACATCCTTATAGTCCATTCCTTTCTTTTCCATATATTCACGGAATGTCGCATCCTTGTCGCCGAGTTCCTCAAAAACGTCACCCCACTTTTCACCCCATTCGAGTGTCGAATTTTCTAAAAAGGGAGTTTCACCAAAAAGCGCAAGCGGGGTATTTTTATATTTCGCTTTAATAAAATGAGAGAAAAATTCTTGAATCTCATTTTTCGATTTGTGCCAAAGTTCAATGATATTGTAATCATTATTTTTTGAGCTTTTTATATTTCGCTCGCTACCGCTTCGTACATGCTTTAAATATCCTCGGCACGGAATCAGTGCAATTTTATAAATAAATTTTTTACTACTTGATCGCAAGTCGCTAAGTACGTCATTTTGCAGGGCTTCAGGTGCTATCTCAAACTCATCAAGAAGAAGGGCCCACTTGTGGTTAGCGGGCCTATCAAGGGCCGAATCAAAAAGCCCTAACATCATGTCAAATGTATTTTTAAACTTTATGGTGAGATAAGGATATTGATCAAAAATCTCATTTTCTGTCATTTGATATCCATGAGATAGCTTATAGGCAAGAGATCCAATTTCTTGCTGCCTTTTTTCTAATGAAAATTTTAGTGATTCTAGCGATATACCATTCATCTGAATTAGCAAAATATTTGCTATTTCTTTTATACTTTTGATTAAAGATATTTTTAATGATTTTAATGCATCACTTCCTAAAGAACTTGATTTTAATTGATAGGAATTGATAAATGCTTCTGTCGCTGAAACAAATATACATGTATTAAATGCTGATATTGCTAATGTTTCAGCCGCGTTGGTTGAAATATTTAATTTTGATAGAGAGCTAATGATTTCCGCCCAAACTTTATCTCCACCAACGTAAATCCCCTCATAAGGAAAAGACTCTCGAAAGAGTGAAGCATTTTCCCCATTCCAGTATGGAAGTGCATCATTAGCCAACATGCGCAGAATGGTTGTCTTCCCACTTCCTCGTGGCCCAAGAATAACGCTGTGACCATTTACTAGAGATGCCTTAAACGGTTCCGAAGGAACAAATTCCTTAATCAAATCTGCAGTCTTTTGATGTTTTGCGTTGAACTCTTTTAGTATTACTTCTTCATTCATCATAGGCCTCACTTTTAAGTGATAGCATAGTTATTTTTTCATTTTCATCGTATTCCATAGCAACCCCCAAATCACTTAGGTAATCACATAATTCATCGAGATCTTGAGGTGTAATATTACAGACGCGAGGGACTTTAGTTTTTATACTTTCCCAATTGCAAAAATATTCTTCTTTAATTATTTCTGTAATTTCTTGTGCTACTTTATATGTATCTTTTTCACCAAATCCTGTATCACTGAATAGCCCATCCAATCTACTGTCTGCTTTTTTAAAGGAATTCATTTCTGTCCAATTCCAAACATTTATTTTTCCCTTGAGTGAAAATGGTCTTTGATGTAATTCAACATCAAGGATATAAAATTGATTTCTGAAACCTTTCCCAAGTTTTATGTGGGCAGACAATGTTCCGGCAGAAAAGACGATGGGGCATCGGGTCCCGCGATTACTTTGTGCATAAACAATCCGTCCTTCATGTTTATGACCATGAATTATTAACCAGGCTCCATGTTCATTTAATGCAGCCAATAGTTGATCGCCTTTGGCCATGAAGTCAAAATCATTTCCTTGATTTTGAGTGTGTAATATAGGGTGGTGATGGCATAGGAAAATATTTATTTTGGGGTCAGAAGAACAATTTTTTAATTCTTCTTTGAGCCAATTAATTGCTGATTCCGCAGCTCTGCCACGCTGGTAATCATCTGAGTTGGATGTGTGGCGAGCGCAACTATTAAAAACGACTAATCGGAAATGCTCAAATTCATCAATAAATAAATAATCTGCACCAAAATAATGCACTCGTTCGGAGTGAGGAATTTTTTTATTGCGCGGATAGAAAACGGGGTAAGGTGGCGAAAGTTGCTTTAGATTTTCAAAGTAATCAGTGGGATTATTTAACGCCTCCAGAGAGGTTTTATATTTGACCTCTCTGGAGCATACATCATGATTACCCGTAGCGCAGGCCACAACTTGAGCTTCTAATTTCTGGCCAAGCTCCGTAAGACAGTTCCATGCCTTAACTAAACCTGTCTTATCGGCGTATGTAGTGATATCTCCGGGACAAAGAAGGAGATCAGCCGAAATTTGTTCTTTTTCTATTAGCCGTAATAAGTCATCCCATAAGGATGATGAGAAACCTCCACAAGGTTTTAACGTCAACCAAGACGGCTTTGTTGTCCCTGCTTTGGCTTCGTCAATAAAGTGTAAGTCACTACAAACGGCGATTTTTATATGAGTTATTTTTGAGTCCATTTCACAACTTTTAAATTAATAGTTCTTTATCAAAAGTTCACCAACTTTTGTCCTTTGCGTTGTATCGCTTGAAACACTTCTTACAACAGACACATTTTTAACATTCCAGCCGGGCAGCTTACCAATCACATGCTCGTCGCATCGATATGAAAGTAAAATCTTTACTCCACGTCTAGTAGCTCTTTGCATGGACTCCAACAGCCGATCAAGATGAGAGTCATCGAAATTTCCGGATCCGTATTCACCTCTGTCACGCTTATTACGATCTAAATAAGGGGGATCAAGATATATAAAGTCATCTTTTGTGGCTACGTCAATGATCGGTTCAAAATTAGAGCATAGCACCTCTACACCTTTCAACCGATTTGAAAAAGCTTTAATAAGTTCAAACTCTGGAATACCTAAATTTCCAAGTCCTCGTGAAACGTTGAACTGTCCTTCTAAATTTGTACGAAATACCCCATTGAAACAATATCGATTCAGATACCAAAAGCGGGCCGCTTTTTCTAATGAGCTCAATGTATCAGGGTTTAGGGAACGCAACTCATAATAGAAGCTTTCTGCGCTTGGCATTTGACAGACCGCATCCCATAATTTTTTGGGATGATTTTTTATTGCCTTATAAAGATGTATTAGGTCAGTGTTTATATCTGACAGAATTGCTCCTTTAGGCGACAGCGACAAAAAATATGCGGCCGAACCTGCAAACGGCTCAAAGTATGTTTTATAAGTATTCGGTTTCGCTTCCAGCAAGGCCGGTAATAGGCGTCGCTTGCTACCCGCCCAACGTATAACCGACGTCGCCCCTGGGACACCCTTTATATAAGCACTTTTTTCCAAAGACCTGTAAGACGGTAGCTCTGGAATTGTTGTTTGAATAGCCTCTAACCTTCTCATTTAAATCCCTGCCGTTGCCTTAAGTATTTCCTGAATTTTTCTTGCCCTTGACGGGCTTCTTTGAACTGCAAGATTTATCGCCGCTATAAACGACTCATCCTTTAAAGGGTCGTAGCCCGCATCGTCAATTAAATATGGGCTTACTAATACATAATTGCATATTTTTATAAATGCAGGGCTGATTCTCTTGCCGTTAATTACGCGTGAGATTTGACCCTGACTTAGACCGGCGTATGTTTCCATATCTTCTTGTTTTATATGCTTTTTTTTCAATGCTAGCTTAATATCGCTGCGTATATCATCGATTTTACGGTACATTGACCACCTCACAATCAAAATACATAAATACATATATTTTGAATACTAATTAATCGTTCGATAGTTGTAAAGGCGTAAATACGACTCAATGGAGCCCTCTAAAACTGGGAATAAGAGCGTTGCCGATGAGGAAGTGACAAAATTGGTATTTTCTGGGGGAAGCCTTGGATCGTAGTCCGTTGGCGGTCGTGGTTTATTGCATTGGGCGTTATTAGCAAGGCTCAGCGAGATGAGCATTGAGTTGATCGGCTTGATCAGGAAGAGCTAGTGCTTGTTTGGGGCCTGGAGTCAACGTAACGATATTGAGCCCTGCTAATCCTTTTGCTCTTGCTGCCGACCTTGAGCTTCTTCAGGGCGACAATCTTACGTGTTGGTGTTCTCGGTAAAATGAATTGTTTAATCGCCTGTGACGATGACTCTCTGAAGGACAAGCTTTTGAAATGGTGTGTGGGTCAACTGCTGAAAATTGAAATATGGAGATAGGAGCAGACTACGATTCGCCAGCATTTACTATAAGTCAGTTAAATCAAGCCGAAGTTAGCTAAAGTTGCCCTTCATCAATTTCTGGTGTTCAATATTTTCCGTTGTTCATGCGGCATGAAAAGAATCGATTTGCGCACCTAATTTTAGTTTAATAATTAGAGCGGGTAAGCTGGGCAACGTTCTCGCTCCTAAGGCCTTTAAGGCCAATCCATTAAGGCAACTCATGCAACATTTAGCGGTAAGGCTCCGGGCCCTAGTTAGCAAGCTAGCTTCTTTCTTCATAAACGACATTGTTTGTAATGCGACCACTAGCTTCATCACCGCGAATACATTGTCTGCGGGGTTGGGCTGTGTCAAAACAATCAGGATATGGTTGGGGCAATGGTAGTGACAAATTGATGCGAGCTTAATTAATTATATGTAGGTAACCAGAACCGAACCTGTGTTGTACTCGTATCAACCGTTTCAAAAAATACATCGACATCTATGCTTCTACTATGCATTTCGAACTTGCCGCAGTAGCTGCCTATTCATTTCCCCATTTTCCGATAGAGTAATTGTAGCTAGCTCCCCTAAACAGCTACCAAGCTAAGCGGGTGTGTTGCTAGCATGGGGTATATTTTATTTGTTGTTGATCATGAGGTGACTTCTTATGGGTTCTAATATGGATCAAGAAATTGAAGCGCTTTTCGCTCGCATTCAGTCACCTCAGACGGCCAGACGCTTCAAGCTCTTGCGTTCTGCGACGACCGAAGAGTTAGCTCGAACATTTAGACCTGAAAAGACCGAACTTCCCAAACAGGAAGAACTGTTAGGTTTTCTGTCTGACTCAAAACTTCAGACCCCATAGCGAGTTCCGGTAAATACCTCTTCGACTTCGGTCTGGTGTTACATGCATGATCCCAATTGATCACCTCAAAGCAATACCGCCAATTCTGCATCATGATGCGTTAGCACTATCCCTCTCAGTTCATGATCTGCAAAACCTATAGTTACCATATAACTTTAACGTGAGCTGGATGTTATGGATACAAATGGAATGGCGCAAATGATTGTGGATAGCGTGAGCTTTGCCAAGCGTGCCCACATCGACTTACCAAATTCTCCCGATGACGCAATCCGTTTTCATGATCGCACCACTCCCTATATCGTGCATCCTATCTGGTGCGCCATGACTATCATGACTGAAACGATTCTGGATGAGGGATTGCGACTGAAAGGATGCCAAGCGCTGATGTGGCACGATGTGCTGGAAGATACCTGTGCGGAACTGCCAATTGATACGAGCGACGAGGTTCGGCAACTTATTCATGATATGTCCTCTGCAAATTTTGCCGTCGAAGTAAATTTAGTGTGGGAAAAATCAAAAGAGGTTAGGCTGCTGAAGCTTTACGATAAAACTTCCAACTTATTAGATGCTTCGCATTTCTCGAAAGAGAAGTGGAATAACTACGTCAAATTCACACAATTATTAATTAATGATGTTGAAAATAACTTTGGCCAACTAAACATTATAAAGATTGCGCGAGCAATAGCGGTTTCTAGACTTTAGCTTCGGAAAATTAATTGGCAGCGACCAACTAGTAGTTCGCTGCACAGGTCGCACGCATGTGTCCGTACCAATTAAATTCTACTCATTTCTGTAGTGTATGATAGACACCACGTTGCTACGTGTTAGCCAACTATTTCCTTCCAATTGTCCGTTAAAATTCGGCCGACCTGTTTAATTTCGTCCTCCGTTGTTGATATCCCTACTGACAATCTTACTGAACCGCGCGCGCGGTCAGCAGATGCACCTATCGCCGCCAATACTCCGCTGATTGCATCGCCATGTGAATGGCAGGCTGATCCTACTGACGCAGCGATCTGGTCCGCTGCACTTTCAAGAAGTGCCCGGCCACTAACACCGGGAAACGAAATATTTAGTGTGTTAGGAAGTCTATGCTCTGGATGGCCATTCAAAATGATTCCGGGAATACCTGCTTGTAATCGGCTGAGTAATTCGTCGCGTAATTGTTTTAAATAAGGTTCAGCCTCCGGTAGCCGTGCGGCAGCTAAACGCGCAGCTTCGCCCAGTGCTGCAACTGCAATAACATTTTCTGTTCCCGGTCGAAGACTGCGCTCGTGACCTGCGCCATACATGATCGGGTTAATAGGTGTGCCTTCACGCACATACAACGCTCCCACACCTTTTGGGGCATAAAATTTATGGCCTGCAATGGTTAATGCATCAACCCCCAATTCGTTCACATCGACTTTCACTTTGCCAATGGATTGAGCAGCATCTACATGCAGCAGTACGTCCCGCGCCCGCGCGATCCGAGCGATATCGGAAATGGGCTGGATGGTTCCAATTTCATTATTGGAATGCATGATGCTGATCAGCGCGGTATCCGGGCGGATGTGGCTCGCAAGTACTTCAAGATTGATTAATCCATTGGCATCAACTGGCAATACCGTAAGATCCCAACCTTCCCGTTGTAATTGCAAACAGGGCTGCATAACGGCTGGATGTTCAATTGCGCTGGTGATGATATGTTTTTTATTTACGTTGGCGCGCGCCATTCCGAGGATCGCAAGATTATTGGACTCGGTGGCGCAGCCAGTAAAAATAAGTTCTGCTGGATTGGCAGTAATTAGTTGCGCAACCTGCGCACGTGCAAGCTGAACCAATTCATTGGCGCGACGACCGTAGGCGTGACTGGAGGACGGGTTTCCAAATTCAGCCAGGCACTGAGTGATCAGGCTGATCACCTCTGGCGCAATAGGTGTTGTTGCGTTGTAGTCGAGATAAATGGGTGTGGTCATAGAATAAAACCCTATTGGTAATCAGTAGGCAAGGCGCAGTGTTAAATAGAGGTTGTCGTTACGATCAAACGCACCGAACATGCCTTGCGAATTTCCTGAAAAAACATTTGTTCCGATTTCGCCCCAAAGATTATCGTTAAACGCATATCTGAGTGTGGATTGTAAAAATCGGTCAGATTCGCTCAGCCCCCAATAACTAAATACATTAACCGTTAACGTTTGGTGCATGAGGAATTGTGTGAATCGTAGCGTAGCAACCCTGTTCAACTCCGCCGATATTGCCGAAGCCGATGACGCGGCGGCTCGGTATGCGGAATAGTTTTCCATGTGCTCAATATAAAATTGCACACCCAGTGTGGAGTCTTTCCAAAGCTGCCGATTGTAACCGCTCAATAGGCGGATCTGGCTATTTTGAATGAAGGGATTTGAACCAGATACATCATCACGTGAATCGTAGTAACCCGCTTCAAGATTCAATACACCGTTTTTAATTTGCCCTGTAACACTTGCACCGTAGGTGTTCATGCGTGGGTAGAAAACGTTGGTTCCCGGCGCTGCAATGGCCGGTTGATACGCTGCTCTGCGCCAATAACCTCTTGATACATAACCGCTGACATCCCACCCTGAAAAGGAACGAGAAAGTTTTCCGGCGTATTCCAAATCATCATCATTCGATTCACTTGTAATCGGAGGCGCTAATAAGGGGAATTGCATTTCAAAGCGTCGCATCTCCGGCAAATGATCCTCATCGAAGCGCGCGATAACTGTTTCAATCGTTGTATTGCCAGGATAGAAATCAAACTTGATCGCATCGGTTGGACGTTTGAGGAAGTCCATTGGCATTCCACCAAAAAAAGCATTCCAATCTTTGGCGAACACATCGTTGATAAACAGCATATCACCTGTGCCCCAAGTGATCATTTGCCGCCCGGATCTTAAATGGATGGCGCCTTTTGTCCAATCCCAATAGAGTTCACGCGCCCGTGCACTGGTTTCGTCAAAGACGAAATCCTGAACCAGCTCCAGATTTGCAGTAAACGAATGCGCATTCTCATTGGTTGTATAATCTGCTTTTAGTTGTGCACGCAGTTCTGAAAATGGAATCTCACAATCACTGCTGTCACACGATTCAGTGTGCGCCCTGGCGGTGGTGTGAGACTGTAAAATCCCATTCACCTCGGCGCTGACTTCCGGGTTAATAAGTATCAAGAGACTCATTGCCAAAATCGGTAACGATTTACTGTATACAAAATCCATGCGCGTCATTTAACCCATTGCTGCGGTGGGTTGCGCAGATAGCGTTCCGTAAAGATATCGACCTCAAGCCCGGAGTTATAATTGATGTCTTGATAAGTGACATCTGTGCGATATCCGGTTTGTAAGTTTTTCATTGTTCTGGCGGTGATCGTCCATATGTCAGCGATGCTCTCCACTTTAACGGCACTGAACACACGGGATGGACGGTTGCGCAAATCAAAATATTCTTCACTCAAGGGCAACCAGCGCTCTTTGTCGATCAATGAGACCCGGCGACTATAATCAATCGGTTTTACCGGCTTGCTTTCAATGCGATAGACCGGTCTGCCTTCAAATGTTTCTTCACCGAGCAGTGCATGTGTTTCGTCGGCAACCTCTCTGCCAGAAACATCTTCGTAGGTAAAATCTGATCCCACAAACGAAGAGCGTTTATCATCAGACGCAATACGCTTCACTAATTTAATCGCGGGCACAAAGATCCAGCGATCATCTTCTTTTCCGGTGAATTTCTGCACTAGAAATGCAGTCCCTTTCACATCAGTGGGGCGATGGAAATAGGTGTAGTAACGTTGCTCACCTTCAGCTCCATTTAAACGGAGCATAGTCATCTCCCGCTCGCGTATATCACCTTTTGGATTCACTAACTGCATGGTAACTTTGGTACGCATATCAGTACCGGCATAGTAGGTCGCATCCAGTGAACGCTGCACAATCTCAGTCGCGTCCATTGCTAAACTCATTGAGGGCACAACGGCCAGACCCGCCAAAAAAAGTCCGGGATTGATGAGTTTTTTAATCAAGAAAATCATGCGCCTTCTCCAATAGAAGTGACTGCGGATGCTGAAGAGCGGGTATCAGACAGTGCTTTTTTGACGAATAACCAACGTTGAAATAGTAGGATTAACGCCGGGAGATAAATTAATGTGGTTAATGCGCTCACTAACATCATGCTCAGGATGAATGCGCCTACCGTAATGTAAGGGGTCAGCGGTGCAAACATCATTACTGAAAACGCAGCAGCAAATAAAATGGCATTACGCATGATGCCTTTGCCGGGGCGCGCAGCTGTCCAGAGTAAATTATCGGCAAGGGTTTCGCCGGTTGTTGCTGTCTCATCCATTCGCTGGCGCAAACGGCTAATGAAATGAATGGAAAAATCGACCGCCATGCCGAGTGATAGACATGAGAGTACGGAGATGGGCATATCAAAATCTTTGCCAGTAAATCCGATCACGGCATAAATCATCATGATGGTAAACAATAGTGGGATGTACCCAATCAATGCCCACCGGATTGAGCGGAAATTAAAGGCGAGTAATATAAAAACAACGAGCAGTGCCAGAATAAATCCTTTGAGCATGTCCCAGAGAACTTCGTCATTCCACACTACGTTGAAATAGGCTGTGCCCGCTGGCTTGAATTCCAGCTCGATGGGGTTTTGCAGTTGGTAGTCCTCAACAGCGCGAATAACAGTTCGCATCGCCTCCGCATCCCATGTCTTCAATTGCAGCCAAATGTTGGCTTGCTGGAATGGGTAGTCAACCACGTTATCGAGGTCGGACTGTTTAGCAGACATACCGAATAAAAACAGATATTGGGCAATCGTATCGGCATCGGTTGGAATCACATAAAAATCGGCGTCGTCTTCGTGCAATACGCGATTGATGCGTTTGACATAATCGACAATCGAAAAGGTTTTACCGACCTCTGGTAGAGACTCCAAATGGCGCTGCAAACCATCGAGATATTGCATAGCTTCTGGTGTTTTTATCCCTTCGGCTTGTGGTGCAATGGCAACAATATAGCCTGATGCTGTACCACCGAGAGATTGGTTGATTTTTTCATCTGCAATTCGCACTTCACTGCTTTTGGTAAACCATTCGACCAAATTATTATTGATGTTTATTTGGGTAATACCGATAACGGAAACTCCCATCAACACAGCGCCAATTGCGATTATCTTTTTCGGGTGGTTGACGCCGGTACCGGCAAGTCTTGTTAGCCAATGTGTGGAAGCTTGCTCTTTGCTGTTTTCACGAGCGACGGCGGCGAGAATTTTTTTCTCATCCATCATCATCAATAACGCGGGGATTAAGGTAAAGCTCAACAGGCGAAGCAACAAGGTACCGAAAACAATCACACCGCCGAAGACTTGTACGGGAATGATTTCCATAAATAACAGCACTGCAAATCCGGCGGCTGTTGCGAAGGCCGTATAGCGTACCGGACGACTTACCGCATCCAGAGTTTCATGAATGGCCTGTTGTTTGTTGCCGCCAATGCGATAGCGATGATAAAACTCATTGAAAATATGAATACTGTCTGTGGCAATCGCCATCAGGAAGACGGGTGCCATGGAACTCATAATATGCACCGGAAAACCCAATCCGATTAATAATCCCATGCTGCATAAAATACTGACCATAGCGACGGCCATCATGGACATGGCCAGAGGCAAACTGCTGAACATCCAGAGGATAGCGATAAACATGATCATCCCGGCGATGGGTGCAAACAGTCCCATCATGGTGAACATATCCGCACCAAAGGTATCCCTGACAACCGGATCACCGGCAACATAAAAATCATCACTGCCCTCTTGCGCAGCGATAATGGCGCGGATGTTATCGGCTACCTGTTTGCCGTTAGCACCTTCTTCCAAGGGCACATAGAGAGCGGCCATGGTTTCGTCTTCGGAGATAATCCGGTCGGTGAAGAGCGGATTTCCAATTAGTTTGGCGCGCAGGGTTTCAAGTGCGGCAGTAGTCGTTGGTGCTTCCGCCATCAGCGGAGCGACATCCAGTCCCTCGCTGTCCGCACTGATATGGTCAATCGTGTTGAAGCTGACCAAATCGCGCGCGGCGACACCCTCTATCGCTAATATCTGTTCAGTGACCTGATGTATTTTGCCCAACGTCTTGAGGTTGAGGACGCCAGCATCGTTGTGCACAGCCACAACGATGGTGTCTTCATATAGCCTGAAGGTTTGTTCGATCTCATCATTCCATACCCGTACCGCCGATTCAGGCGGCAGCATATTTTTCGGATTGGTATCCAGAGTGATGCGCGGGAACTGGGTGCAGAATAACGCGGTAATGATGAGTGTTATGGCTGCAACCCAGCGGGGATGATGGGTCGCGAATTCCACTAATGTGTGTTTGCGCATAGGGTTAAGGAATCCTTTTAGCTACGGGTGCTTATATCAATACCTGACACCTGAAGCGTCATTATCTTATATTCAATTATTTAATTGAATGCTTGACTAGAATATCTGCTTCAAATAGATTGTCAAGGCAATGAGGATTCAGGGGTTGATCAGTAGCAGCCGCCAATAAGAGTTTTTTTGCAGGCAATACCGTTTTATTCAGTGAATTAGAGTCTGGGGAGCACATAGCTGTTTGATGAATGGCGTTTGGAATCTATAATTCAAGCAATCAATTGAAAATGGAAAATCCATGACCTCCTCAAACAGACAGTTCAAAGATTCACTTTACGAGCAATTGGCGCGTATCGGAAAAGCCTTGGCTAGTCCCATTCGATTAGAACTGCTTGATGTATTGAGCCAAGGGCCGCGCACCGTTGAATCGATTGCCAATGAAGTAAACCAGAGTGTGGCGAACACGTCGCAGCACTTGCAGATTCTCCGATCTGCGCGGGTGATTGAGTCCGAACGCAATGGAGTCAACATCATCTACCGGCTCGCTGATCAGGAAGTACTTGGGTTATGTGGAGTACTTCGTCGCGTGGGTGAAGCGCGATTGTTGGAAGTTCGCCAGGTGACCGAAGCATTCTTACGCGAACGCGGCGCGCTTGAGCGAACCGACAATGAAACGTTGCTTGAGCGGGTAAGGCGCGGAGAAGTCACCGTATTGGATGTACGTCCATCGGATGAATTTTTAGCAGGCCATATTCCGGGCGCAATCTCTGTTCCCCTGTCTGAGCTGGAACAGAAAATGGCTGGTCTGCCCCCGGATCGTGAAATTGTTGCCTACTGTCGTGGGCCATTGTGCGTCATGTCGATTGAGGCCGTGAATCGGTTAAACGAAAAAGGCTACCAGGCAACACGTTGGGAAGAAGGCGTGGCGGATTGGGTAGCGAGAGGATTTGCAATACAAACGGGTGCTGTTTGACGGGAGATTAGTAGGAAGTTACGAACGTCCCTCTTGATCCAGTGCCTACCAACACCACAGGAAATCAAGAGGAAACAGACGTGAGCAATATTTTATTCATATTGAATGATGGACCATACGGAACCGAACGTAGCTACAACGGTGTACGCCTTGCAGGCGCTATCGCCAAGCGCGCGTCTGACGATGTGCGCATATTTTTGATGGGAGACGCCGCTGTCTGCGCCAAGCGCGGCCAGAAAGTTCCTCAAGGTTATTACAACCTTGAACTGATGTTTGGGCCGGTTATTCGCCGTGAAGGCAAGATTGGTGTTTGCGGCACTTGTATGGACGCGCGCGGTATGACCGAAGAAGAGTTAGCAGAGGGTACCCATCGCGGAACGCTGGAAGAACTCACTGATTGGACACTTTGGGCTGACAAAGTCCTGGTTTTCTAAGTAGTACTGAGAATGTGATACGCCTACTGGCGTTTTTTAATAATAAATAGTCAAGCAATCAATTAAATAATTGATTGCTTGGCAAAACCACTGACTCAGATGCATTACTTCAACACTACCCAGCGTCCAGGATGCGGCTGTCGTGAGTGTTGTAGACGTTTATGAGCAGCCAGTAAACCCCGTGAAACCTGACACTCGGGGGAAAGGAGTCAAGTTATGAATCCACATATTTTGCCAAGTTCACAACCTGTGAGTGGCCAAGCTCCCGTCCTCGAACTCAAAGCGGTATCGCGGTATTGGGGTAAACGGGCAGCCATCAACAATCTCAATCTGACCATTAAACCTGGCGAAACGGTCGCCCTTATTGGGCCAAGCGGTGGCGGAAAATCCACGCTTATCCGCCTGTTGGCAGGTGTACTTAAACCCACTCAAGGGCGGGTACTGGTCGCGGGAAAAGACTTGGCCAAAATGTCAGCCACCGAGCTGCGTTATCACCGCGCCCATTCACGCATTATTGAACAAACCCATTTGCTGGTGCCGCAATTGTCGGTTCACCAGAATGTGGTCGCGGGAAAATTGCCTTTGTGGCCATGGCACAAGGTCATGGCCTCAGCGCTTTGGCCCGTAGAAAAGAAACCGGTACATGCCCTATTGGAATCCCTTTCCATTGGTGAGCACCAATGGCGCCCGGCAAGTGACCTTAGTGGTGGTCAAATGCAGCGCGTCGCCATTGCACGGGCACTTATTTCTGCGCCCACCACATTGCTGGCCGATGAGCCAACAGCTTCGCTTGATCCAGCCACCGCCCGCGCGGTAACCGAAATTATCCTCAATCAAGCCAAAGAGCGTGGCGTCACCTTGGTTTTTTGCACCCATTGGCTCGACGCAATTATGCACCGCTGCGACCGCGTCATCGGATTGCGTGAAGGCACATTAGTGCTGGATGCAAAACCCTCAGAAGTTACTCAGGATGCACTCAACTTGCTTTATCAGGGGAGTGAAGAACTGCATGAGGGAAACAATGAGCGAATTTAACCGTAAGCAGGAGCTTAAGCGTTACCTGGTTTGGTTCGTCGTTGGGCTCACCTTTGTTCTGGCGATGGAAGGAACCCATGTTAATCCGGGTGCACTTTTTGATCGCGATGGGATACGCAACGCCGGTGAATTGCTAAGCGGCTTGCTTAGCCCAAATCTATCGCCGGATTTTCTCCACCGTATTTTCCTGCTGTCTTTCGAGAGCTTGTTTGTCGGGATTCTGGGGACAGTGTTTGCCGTTGTTATTGGTATTGGTTTGGCGATGTTTGCCATCCGCATACCTGAATTACCCGATCCTCCAGGGCGCCAGGGGCGTCGTCAATCTTTTGTGGTTGCCACTGCCAGAACAGTGTCCCGTTTTACGCTGGGCTTTTTCCGGTCAATTCCCGAGATTGTGTGGGCTTACCTATTTGTGCAGATCCTCGGTCTCGGGCCGGGCGCGGCGGTACTGGCTATTGGCTTAACCGTGGGTGGTTCTATCGGCAAGCTCTACGCTGAGCTGGCTGAAGCAGTAGATCGACAAATTATCGGTGGCCTGCGAGCTGCTGGCGTGGGGCGCTGGGGCATTTTAATGCACGGTATTTTGCCGCAGGTAAAGCGCCAATGGGTCGCTTATGCGCTCTTCCGGATGGAGTGCAACATCCGCACGGGCACGATTCTGGGTGTGGTCGGTGCTGGTGGTTTGGGTAGTGAAATTGCCCTGAGTATTCGCTATCTCGAATTCGATAAATTAGCTACCACACTCATCGCGGTGCTCATGTTTGTAATTGCACTCGAATGGGTCAGCGCTTATCTGCGGCGTCACCCGGTTAAATGGTCATTGCTGTTCGCCGCTGTTGGCGGGATAGCCAGTTTTGCGTATCTCGATATTCCCTGGATGGATTTGCTAACAGGAAACTGGAGCAATTTGCCCGGCACTACCGAGTTCGATCTCAGCGCTGAATTTCTCGGTAAAACCGCCACGTTGGTATGGCAAACCTTATTGATGGCATGGATCGCCACGCTGCTTGCCGCCGTCTTCGCATTCTTCCTTGCTCCGCTATCCACTAGATCGTTAGTAACGGGTAGCTACCTGAGTCAAACCTACGGTAAACGTGGGCTTTCGCTGTGGATGTCGCGTTTGCTGCAAAGCGGTTCGCAATTTTTCTTGCAAGTTACGCGCGCAATGCCGGAGCTGACACTGGCGCTGGTTTTTGTTGTCTGGGTTGGGCCGGGTGCCTTGGCCGGGATTCTTGCGATTGCGGTACACAATATTGGCGTATTGGGTCGCCTCTACACCGATGTTTATGAGGAGGTAGAACCCGGCCCCGCCAAGGCGATGCAAGCGAGCGGTGCCAGTGGTTTATCGACCTGGTTGTACGCCGTACTACCTCAGGTCAGTCCGCGTGTACTGGCGTTTACGCTCTACCGGTTTGAGGTCAATGTAAGGGCAACAGCGACGGTCGGGTTCGTGGGCGCGGGTGGTATTGGTGACTCGCTCTATACCTCTATCAGCTTGTTCCATATCAGTGATCTGGTAGTGCTACTTGTGGTAATGGTGGCGGTTGTCACGCTAGTGGATCAGGTAGGCGACCGCATGCGCAAACGCATTCTCAATGGCCCTTCATGCGAGCCGCCTTTAGCGCAGCGGTTGGCGAACTTGTTTTCACGCACGAGCGGCGCGCCGCTGACATCACCAATGACAAGCGATATTCCAAAACTGGAAGTAGCCCAGCTTTGTTGTCGTTGTGGTGCTGCGCCTGCTTTCAGTGTTATTCGCCCGGTCTCACTCTCATCCCAAGGATTAACATTTATTTCCGACAAGTTTCTACCCACTGGATTGATGGTGCAGCTTGTCGTGGTGTATCCCGATGGAAAATTATCGTCTGTGATAAGTGCCCGAGCATGCCCTGCTGTTTCACCTGCACACAGCATTGACAGTAAAACTATAAAAAATTATCTCAGCTTTATTGAACCAGCACCGGATTTTCTCTCGGCGATGATTGTTATTGCGCAGCGAGATGCCGCGTATTTTATTGACGATAGCGAGTGCTCTACTCACGAAAAAAATGCACGCGGTAATGCATCTATCTCTAGCCAACTGGATAGCACTATCGCATGAAAGGATTAACCCCAACCCTCAACACTAACCCTTAACAAAAGGAATCTTTATGAAAACTTTTTCTTCAATGTGTAAACCCTGGCAGCGTTTGATCGCGGCTTTGGTTGTCGGCGGTAGCTTGCTGACATCTGCTGTTTCCTATGCGGCTGACGACGTTATCCGCGTGACAGGTATACCTGATGAAAACCCGACTGAACTCGCACGCAAGAATCAACCATTGGTGGATTATCTTGAAAAGAAACTCGGTAAAAAAGTGACTTATGTTGCCGTCACTGACTATGGCGCAGCTGTTTCCGCCCTTTCAGCTGGCAAAATTGATTTTGCCTGGCTAGGTGGATTTACATTTGTTCAAGCACGTCATCTGGCAGGAGCCGAACCACTGGCCATGCGCGACATTGATCGTAAATTCAAAAGTGTGTTCATCGCTAATACAACTTCCGGTATTGAAAAGCCTGAAGATTTTAAAGGCAAAACCTTTGCGTTTGGCTCAAAAAGCTCAACCTCAGGCCATCTAATGCCACGTCATTATTTGCTCAGCCTCTTGGCGATAAATCCTGAAAAAGATTTTGCAAGTTTGCCTGTTTACAGCGGCGCTCACGATGCAACCGTAAAGTTAGTTGAATCCGGCAAGATCCAAGGTGGTGCGCTCAATATTGAAGTGTGGGACAGAATGTTGGCGGAGAAAAAATTCGACGCTAAAAAAGTCAAACTGGTATGGACTTCACCCGAGTACGTAGATTATGTATGGGCTGCCCGTAAAGGTTTATCGCCAGAATTGGTTGCCAAATTTAAAGATGCATTTTTGAATCTTGACCCAAGTGTTCCCGAGCAAAAAGCAGTGCTTGAATTACAAGGTGCAAAAGTATTCGTTGCCGCGAATCAAAGCGATTTTGACTCGATTGAAAAAGTCGCACGCGATACAGGTCTGTTGAAATAAATAGCAGCAGCGTTTAGCAGAATACAACCTGAGGCGAATGTTTCACTGTTCGCTTCAGGTTGATTTAACGGAGAAAGTCCATGAACAGAAGTCGCCGGTTTCAAACCAACTATGATGTAAAAGTGCCCGATTTTCCAAAGTCGGCGAAAGAAATTAATGTGTGGATCCCCTTTCCCCGTTCAACTATCGATCAGGAAATACATGCAATCGATATCCAATCTAATATCGATTATAAAATCGAGTACGAATCAACTTATGGTAATGCCGTGTTGTGCGCAACACTGGATACCAGCAAAACCAGTTTGATCGATCTGGTTATTACCACTACGGCAACTCGCCATGAACACACTACGGATTTCCAGCGCTTTGCTGAAGTTCCCAATTCCAGTTGGCAATTGCACCATCAACCGCAATTGTTACCCAATCGCCTGATTCAATTCACCGCCGATATTTTGGGTATCGCCAGAAGCATCAAAGAGCAACATGTAACCGCAATAGATATCGCCAAAGCAGCTTATGATCATGTGCTCGAACACATGCAATATGATAAATCTGGAGATGGTTGGGGCAGTGGTGATGCGGACTTTGCCTGTTCCATCGGCAAAGGGAACTGCACCGATTTTCACTCATTATTTCTCGCCATTATTCGCGCGTGTGGAGTACCCGGCCAGTTTGAAATTGGCATGGCATTTCCAACGGGTATGTCCGAAGGTGATATCACGGCATTTAAATGCGGCTACCACTGTTGGACAAGCTTTTACGCCCATGGCATTGGCTGGGTGCCAGTGGATTGTTCTGAAGCGGCACAAAAAACAGATCTTCGTGACTACTACTTTGGAGCCATCGATGAAAACCGCTTTTTATTAAGTTATGGCCGCGATTTGTTGTTGCCAGGAAGAAAAATTGATGATCCCGTCAATTTCTTCACTGACCCGATTATAGAAACAGAATCAGGCCGGGCGGTGTACTACGAAAAGAAATTAAGTTTTACCGACGTTTAACCCCATCACCAACTCAGCGTAAAAGGTAAGTATATGACTTCAGGAAAAACCATTCTGATACTCGGTGGTGGAATCGGCGGCATTGTCGCCGCTACTGAATTACGAAAAAAATTATCCAGCCAACATCGCATCGTGGTAATCGAACGACTCGCCGACCATGTATTTCCACCATCGTTATTGTGGGTTGCATCTGGGGCTAGAGACGCAAAACAAATATCAAAACCCCTTAGTAGTCTTGCACGGAAAGGTATCGAGGTTATCCAGGGCACAATTGAACAAATTGATGCTGAAAAGAAAGCGGTGATTGTTAACGGTCAGCACCTCAATGGTGACTATCTCATTATTGCTACAGGCGCAGAGCTTGCCCCCGAAACCGTACCTGGATTAATGGCAGCAGGACATAATCTTTATTCACTAGAGGGTGCACAAGCGATCAGGAATGCCAGTTTGCAACTCAACAAAGGCAAGGTTGTGGTTCTCGTGTGCTCGATGCCCTTTAAATGTCCCGCTGCGCCCTACGAAGCGGCCATGTTGCTTGAATCGGATTTCCGCAAAAGGGGCTTGGCTAAAAATGTGAGCGTTGAGATCTATTCACCCGAACCTGGCCCAATGCCGGTTACCGGGCCGGAGGTGTCACAACAAGTTCGCACTATGGTTGAAAGCAAGGGCGTGACTTATTTTCCGCAACATGCGGTAAAAGAAATCGACCCTGTAATGCGTGAAATATATTTTGCCAATGGTGACAAAACACCATTCGATTTATTGGTTTACATTCCTCCCCATCGCGCGCCCACCGTTGTTCGTGAGGCAGGTCTGCTAGGTGAGAATGGTTGGGTTCCTGTTGATCGCTTTAATCTGGCAACAAAGTATCAAGATGTTTACGCCATTGGTGACGTGGCAGGTATTCCGCTCAAAAATGGAAAGCCTTTGCCTAAGGCGGGCGTATTAGCCCACGGTCAAGCCGAAGTAGTTGCCAATAATATTGCAGTCGCTATAAACGGCTCAGGTGATACAGAATCTTTCAACGGCCACGGTGAATGCTTTCTGGAAATCGGTGATGGTATGGCAGGCATGGGTAAAGGTAATTTCTATGCCGAACCTAATCCCGATATCAAGATGAAACCGCCTGGTCGATTGTTACATTTTGGCAAGATATTATTTGAGAAATACTGGTTGTATAGGATTTGAATGAAAGGGTTTTAAAAAGTATCAAAGATTCCTAATTGAGTTACAGTTTATGGCTACCACGCACCAAACACTTTGTATTCAGCCCCTAGAGCTTGAACGTTTAATTGCACAAGATAAAAGATTAATGATCATTGACCTGCGCTCGATTGGGGAATATATGCACAACCATATTTCTAATGCTACTAACATGCCCTCGACTAAGCGCCTCGTAACGCATCTTGAAGATGTGGATCGTAGTCTGAATGTCGTAATAGTTTGTAGGTTTGGGGATCAATCGGCTCTCTTGGTAAGCCAATTTAAAGCTTTGGGCTTTGAAAATGTATTTTTTCTTTTTGGTGGAATGTCTGCCTGGGAAGAATCGCACGTGACCTCTCGCATCGTTCCTAGTGCTTCTAATACTCACCATTTGCATTAATGGTCATCGGCTCTCCACTTTCCGACAATTTTCTTTAATGGGCGTGGCAATTTTAGCAGCCGTTATAAATTATGATAGTCGTCTGTTTTGGATTATTTGCATTTTTGGTGCGCAAGGTTGAAATTGAGTTGACGTGATGGAAAATGGGTAGGTTCCAATACAAATCATCTCGTTAAGAGCATCATAAGACTTATCCAAAAAAATACCACCAAACAAAATTCCCGGTGTTTTGCATCGGGCATTCAGAATTATCTAATAACGTAAATAATCAGGACAGCAAAGCGAGAGGCGTTCAACTTCAGTACTGATAAGCATCTCTTTGCGATGGCACGATTGAGCATGGATTGGAGCCCGCTCCGGTTGAAAACTTGCGTCTCAATTGGAGGAATGTATAGCAAAGTATAAGCATGTATAGCCATGTATAGGGGAAATTGGCTATACATGCTTATACTTGGCTATACATTTCTATGAAAGGGTAGGATTTAAATATATTCGCTTTAAATATCAGTAAGTTAACGGAAAGAAACGATGCGAGGGCCAAAGCAGTGAGTAACACTGAAAAACCCAAAGTGGTAATTTTCGACCTGTATGGCACCTTGGTTAAATTCGGAGTCATGCATCATCCGTTTCGCGTACTCCTTAAGTGGGCTCGCGAGCAAGGGCGGGCTGCTCGTGGCGATGATGCGCGACAATTGATGACCGTCGATGCGGATCTATTTCAACTTGCAAAGCATCTTGGCATTAACGCCCCTAAGCAAATTTTGGCTCAACTACAATCACAAATTGATGAGGAGTTAGCAAGCCTTACATTATTTGAAGATGTAGTTCCCACCTTGGAAACACTGCAATCACTGCGTATTCCCATCGCCATTTGTTCAAATCTGGCTCAACCCTACGGAGCCGTTATTGATCAACTACTTTCCCGAATGGAGTTACATCGATTTTTGAGTTATGAGGTTGGCTTTATTAAACCGGAACCGCCGATGTATAACCAAATTGTGACGGAATTACGCGTGAAAAGCGCCCATTGTCTTTTCATAGGGGACACATTTATCGCTGATTACGAAGGTCCAATCAAAAATGGAATGCAGGCGCGCCATCTTGCCCGAGATCACCCACCGACAAATCACACATTGAGTAGCCTTGATGCAGCGATTGAATTATTGATTTGACGACTAATTGTCGTAAAAAACGAAATAGGCCCTTCGCTGATTCGCCAACTATATGCTCGCCACCTGTTTGACTTAGTAATTGCGCTAGACCGAAAGGCTGTACGGGTTGGGAGGCTTGTTCGAAAACAGCCTAATTTACAGGCGTTTTTTCGCTTTTGCTCTATGGTAATTTGCTAATAATCGTACCAATTCATAGCCTCAAATGAGTCGCTTAAAATTTCAATCCGGTGTTCATTTATACAGAAAGCTTCTTGTCCAGTCGTTGTATCAACTAATCCTCCATATCTACCTAGTTAAGAAATAAAGAGTTAATTATCAATTTTAGGTTGTTAACAACCTAAAATTGATAATGCTTTACATAAACAGTATACTTAATCAGCTAAATTAGGGAGTGCACTGCATGAAAACGTTGCGAACAAGCCAAGTTAATGAATTGCTTGAGATCAATTCTCAGACGTTAAGGGTTTGGACAAATACTTTGCCCCCATTTTCATTACGTAATGTTGGATCTAGAAAAGCAAGAACATACAGTGCACAAGATGCGTTATTTTTTTTAATTGTGAAGTTTCTTAGCCGCGACTTGGGTATTCAAGTTAGCTCTATAGCTGCCTACTCGTCTGGGCTATTAAGTATCTGTATGCATAAACCCCTTGGTGAGCTTTGTAATGACACTCTCGTTATATTTCCATTGACACAGAGCACCCAATTAGTTGCATCGACAAATCAAACCATTAACACATATGAGGATGCTGTTGTGATTGTGCCACTGAAGGCAATGGTTGATCGAATTTTCTGCTTCTTGACAGGAGATGTGGTTCGACCAGTTAATTTAGAAATTCCTTTTCCTCTTCAAGCGGTGAGAAGCAATGAAAAAAGAGCATAATGGAATTAGTTCATTGCTTCATGAGCACGGTTTTTTAGCGAGTGACTTACAGCACCTGAAAGAAATTCCAGCTGCGGTCAAAGTAAATCCCGTAGGTTCCATGGCGCCTATTTATTGCGTTCCTGATGGAAGCGACACATGTGAAACACGAATAAAAATTTGGAATGAAAATGAAGCCGAGGTCGTGTTTATTATTGGAGATGGACACAACATTCAAGTCTACGATGCAAAACAACCACCCTTTAGTGCAAAGCAATTTGATAAGCCGATAATTTTTCCGACGCGTGACGCGTTGGTAAGTGGGCGTTTTTATGCTGATAATGCCTCACTATTTAATAGGCAAAAACGCAAAACAGTAGACGTTCATCTTGTCGAAGCTCTGGAAGGTCTATTAAGATTGCTATCGGAGCTCGGATTAAATAATGACTTGGCGCATGGGCTTATTGATCGATGTCTATTTGCATCATTTCTAGATCATAGGGGACTTTGGGATCGTCAGTTATCGCTAGCCGAAGCCCTTGATAGCCGAAATGTTTCAGCAGTCAATACTATTTTTAATGATCTTGCTACTCAATTTAATGGGGAGCTATCGCGAGCGCCAAGACAATCACTTAGCCGAAATATTTTAACTGCACTTACAAATGTGTTTGGCTCCACACCATTTAATGAAGGGCAGCAACGCCTTTTTCCTTATAGATTTGATTTAATAAATACCGATTTAATAAGTTCTATTTTCGAGCGCTTTATTGAAGCAACCGCACGTTGGTCAAATAATGATTCTGGTACGCACTACACACCACCGCAGATTGCCCTACGGGTTGTAGAGAAAACATTAACTCCCCTGCTAATTAACAAAAATGAACGTGAGTTGCGAAAGCTTACTATTCTTGACCCTTGCTGCGGTTCGGGTATCTTTTTAGTGCAAGCTTTTTTAACCATTAAAAAATCAATTAACAATCTTCGTATAAATTCAAATAAGCCTATACTTTCTGCTCAAGAAAGCGCAGATCTTGTGAGTTGCACAATAACAGGTTGGGATATAGAACCGACTGCAATTCGAATTGCAGCATTTAGTTTAACCTTGGCTATTTTGGATGGCGTAAAGCGCATTCCTTCCACCTTCAAATTTCCATACCTGATTAATTCGGTACTTTTTGTTCGTGACGGTTTATTGAACGGAATCGTTAAAAACAAAGACGAAGATGCTTATAGCCCTTCGTTACTATTTCCTCCGTTGTCTCCGTATGTTGAACCAAAACAATTTGATGTCGTAGTTGGAAATCCTCCTTGGGGATTTAAGTCTTTTTCGACTAATTATAAAGAAATTCTTAAATTAAAATATCCACAACCTAATAAAGGCAGCAGTTCAGAGGCATTTGCATTCAAATTTTTAGAATTAGCTAAACAGGACGGACGAGTAGGTATTCTTTTAAATAGTACCGTCTGGACAAATAGAACCTCAAAATTCCGAATAGAGCTTGAAAAAACTCAGCGATTGGATTCTGTAATTGATTTTAGTGGGGTGCATGAAATTTTGGGTTATTCTACATCAAGTGAGCATACCTCTGCATTATTTTTTGGTGCCCCGGGGAAAAATAGTAAGATTGATTTACTAACGCCAACCCATACGCCATTTTCAAAAATGATGAATTTCATCATGATTCATGATGCTCATTACAAATCTTTTAATTTAACTGAACTGAATAGCTTTGAAAGCCAATATGGTTTGAATCCACTCTCATTGATGAGCGCGTCAATAGCTGAAGCAAAACTAATTGAGCGAATATTCTCGACGAGTCGACAAGGTCTAATTGAAGCACAGAAGGGCGGTCAAATCTTAAGAGGTGCTACCATTAAAATGCCATTTAAGGCAAAAAATATTGGCTTGATGTCTCACAGTAGCGGTACTTTTTCCGTAATTAAAAAGACTGACATGAGGCGAACTGCTGAAAAAGCTCAGTCATTACCATTATTATTGCGTCGTCATGAAGTAAAAAGTAGATTACATATTGCTGTTAAGTCAGAAAATTTTACCATCCTAGATGATGTAATCGCATTAGGTAGTAAGCATTTTGATAAGTATGCACTTGCTAGTGTTTTTTCATCGAAATTTTCTTCCTTCGTTATTAGATTTATTGCACGTCAATTTGGACAGCGATCACATAGTTATTTGGATGACACATCTATTCAACTGTTCCCGCTCCCAAAAAATAATATGGGTAAACAAGATAAATTAATAGAAGCATTATCCGTTTTAGGACGTGAAGTAGAACAGCTACGGCGCAATACATCCAACTTTCTAGCCGTTGATCTAGACTCTGAGTCATTGTTGATTGAGATTGACCAATTAGTTTATAAGCTTTATGACTTATCGTATTGGGATATAGAAATTGTCGAAAGCTTTTTTGACCGTACAGTTATCAAGCCTAATATTGAAGAACAAAAAATTCCCTACCAAAAACTTTTATCGGAAATAACGGAAACCGATTTTTCAGCCTGGAAGTGGGGTTTATTATTCGGAGGAATGGTAACGAGGCTAGTTCATGGCGACAATCTCCAGCCTCTACCTGACTATGCTGTAGCATCCGTCTTGGCAGGAGAGCCATATTTCGCTTGGGATCCACAATTTCGTAACGTGACAGTTTATAAAGCAAATATAAGCCACTTGTGGAGCTCAGCTTATGCGCTAGCTGACGGCGAACAAATAAATCTTAAATGGCTTGCTATCAACATAAAACAGAGTGCGTAAATATGAAATTTGTTGACATTGGATCGTCTAATACTTTAACGCCCATCAATGAAAACTTTACTACCGAAGAGCATATGGAATATGTTCTTGCAGCAATTCATAAGGCTTGGAAGCTCATTCTCAGATATGAAAACCCACAGAAAATTTCTCATAAAATTAAGCAACCGCCTTTATCGGAATTATCTGAAGATGACCTTAAGCGAAAAATAGTTTTGAATATTTGCCAGAAATTTGAAGATTCACTTGAGGGTCGAAGCTATTCTGTATCAGCTGAAGAGCAGCTTACAGGAGCTGAGCCCGATATAGTTTTGGGTGTTCGAACGTCGAAGGTATCCGTAAAACTGGACATCGAGTGTAAAAAGTCTAAAAACGACCTGCACTCTGCTAAGCAGTATCGTTCAGAGGGCGTTGAGCGATTCACGAGCAATAAATATGACCGTAGCGGCCATAACGTGGGGGGAATGATTGCATTTGCGCTCAACGATGAAAATAATAGACTAGACGATATCATTAGAAATTTGCGAGACGCTACAGATATAAATCGCATAGCAATTTTTTCTACATCTTTCGATGGATCGCAAATGTTTATTTCCGAGCATCAGAGAACGGCAACACACCACACGATTCGAATTCGTCATTTAGTGTTGAATTGCCGTTGAACATAATAACCATTAATACTCTATGAATTTCGGATTAAGTTGCGTTAACGTTGACCCATCTAGTGGCAAATTTTTATTTCTAAATACTCCAGACCTAATCTGTCACTTTAGATTTGAGCTAATGAATCTTAATTACCACAGCTCTCGCAGTAATCGATGTGCCCAACTGTCATAATCGATCTTTTCAGTTCCTTCCACCAGATTTTTAGGATGAGCAATGTAAGTCGCTATATCGCTGAGTTGATCTATTTGTTCTTTGTTCCAACGGCCCGCGTGCTCCACTAAACTATCTAAGATAACCTCTATCAGATCGTAATTCTCCGGTGGCAGCCGAATAAGCAATGTTGCCAGGCCGTGTTTATCAGACAGATCTATTTCAATCAATGTAATAACGTTATCGCCTTTTGCTCGTATTTCGCCACAAAAATAACGCCGTCGAATGCCTAGTACCTTACTAAAAAAGCGATCATTCTCATCAGTTAACTCTCCAACGCTTTCACGAATTTGCCATTGTTCTTTATCTTGAATTTTCTTTAATGCCTTCCGAATATGTTTAAAAAAATCTGTCGGTATCGCGTCAGGGTCTTTCAGTGTTTGGAAGTCAACTTTACGGTTTTTGCTTTTTGTATCGCCTTCAGTAACGCCGGTATTAACATTCTCTTTATCCTTATTGTTCGAACCTTTCTTTCCACCCTTTTTCTTTTCTTCGACTTCGACCTCCGTATAATGACGCTTTGGCTCCATGAGGACTGAGAAAAATAATCTACCCCTTGGTATTGCAAGAATCCTCTGCTTAGAGTCTGCGGAGGGATCGCTGGAATCGTCAACATTCGGATCTATAGTAATATCGGCCTTAGGTGACCTTGGTTTTTTGTCTGGCTCCCCATCAGCGGCTTTCCATTTATATTTGATATCTTCCGGATGCTCAATGATCACTTTCTTGTATCGGGGATTGGTAGGCACTCGACCCACGGATATGATCTCGTTGACGAAAAAATGCGAATCAATTTCTTTACCATAGACAGTGACAACGGCACCTTCCAACTCAGGCGGTGCGAAATCGAAGGTCCACTGTGTTTGATTCGCTAGATTAACCGATTGTGCATTTCGCATTTCGAACATGGAGCAAAAGCTTTCTGTAACGTCACGATTGAGTAGCAACCAGGCTAAATATTGCTGGTGCAGTTTGGTGTCAAGCAATCGACGAGGATATTGTTTCGATAGACGGATTATCGATTGATCACTTTCAAAATCCAGACTTGCCATGCCTAACAAATTTGTCTCGTAAAACGCATAGCGTGCATTCTCAGCGGTTTTTAAAAACAATATGCGGGCCAGCTCCAGCACGGGAATCCAGACAACTTTGGATCCGACCTCGATCTGGTATACCCACTGAAGTTTGCACTCATCAACGTAGTAGGCCTTGTATATGTCTGGTGGGACGTTCGCAACTCGCAGTTTCTTCCATGTTGAAACTGATGGAAGTTGGAAATAACCTAAATCTTCTTTGTTAACTGTTATTTTCCCGACTGAATATACTCGTCGCAATGCAAGTGCGGGTAGTATCTCCACAGCAGGTGTAACCGTTGCATAAATGTCATTGGGCGATCTGAAAATGCAGGTGATTCTCCATATTTTCTTGTCGTCCAAAAAGCAATCACCAAAAGCGATTAATGTAGAATTTTTACGAATGGGGAGGAAGGTTGGGTGAAGATGATCCATTCCCTAGGATTCCTTGGCTTTTATCGATAAATTTTAGTAAGGTTTCAGAAAGAAATTCCTTTCGTATGCCCGCGCGTCTTATAATTTTCCATGTTTGTAACTCTTCATTCTCGGCTCGAAGATTACAAATGGCGCTTTCAATCCGGCGCCGCTGGAATTCTTCAACGCTTTCAGCATGACTGTCAATAAACTTTTTGCATAAAGGTAGCTTATCGCGATGCTTTTCAAGTATTGACGGGGTGCTTGAGTTTTTTATGTACCACGCTTTAGATTTTCGAAAATTTACGCTCTCGACGTGTGCTCTTGCTTCCAATATCAAAAGATTTTTTAATAATGATTTATCCCTCTGTTCCCAATTTACTCTATTGCAGAAAAATGTCGCTTTAATTCTCTCAGGGGAGTTGCTTTGTAACCACTCCCGGTCATTTCGGTAAAGCCAGGCATAGATCCCTGCGGCATTTCCTTCATGACGTAACCACTTTATCCCCTTGGTTGGATTTTTCTTACATATTGAAGCCCACTCCTTTCGATGCTTTTTTACTTGGTGTGAGGGTGGTAAGTAGGTTTGTACTATTTGCGTTTTCTTTGGAGCAGGCAAGCTCTTGATAGAATGTAGTGTTGATAACGAGTCTGGCATATTGAATGCCTGCCAGACTAAGAGATGACATAACGGATGGAACGATTTTCGGTGTTTTCTAAAGAGAGATTTTAGCCATTCGGGCTTAAACTTAAACAGGTTGGGCAAGATCTGATCGCAGGGTTCTTTCCAGTATGCATGAAATTTGTTGGCTACACCGATGTGATCCACACGTGTACCCTTTCTGAGGTCGTGTCGCTGCGCCAGTTCGGAATAGAATTGACTCAGCTTTTTGAAACTCATTTTATTGTCGCAAGAAGCATGCATTAACAAATGCATGTTCTGTGCAAGCAATATAAATAATTTTTGATTTTCCCGCGTAGCAGCGCAATTCAGTGGCGCAACTATTTGCGTATGTTCTGCGGCCTCGAAATCAAATTTTCCAATCGGATGATAACGCGTGTTGCTTACATGCAACGGCAATTCGTGATGCGGGCAAAATATTACGCCTGGCATTTGCAAACTGCGTTGCCAATAAACCTCACCGAAACGGTCGCGCTGTTCCAGCTGACATTGCTTGCATACTCTCAAATATTCTGGTGGTTTAATAAAAGAGGCGCAAACCCCTAAGCGCGTGTGAATATTTCCAGCATTCCTACCATACGCAGACTTAAGAATTTGTTTTTGCCGATCTGCTGGAGCGAATGCAAGGAACGCGGGGTATAACGTGTGGTGCTGGATCCACTCTTCGATAGATAACGAGCAAGCATTCCCCACACATGCACAAAATGTTTTCAAGTGCCCAGGAAAGTCAACTACGGCCGTGATATCAGTTTGATGGAATAGGTCGCGTAATAATTCTTTGGAGGAGGTTATTCCACAATGCACGCCGTAACGCGCAATCACGCTATAAAGAAGCTCATCCTGATAGGGGTTTGGAAAATAGGGAAGCAATATCAGCCAGCTTTAAGATAATCGGCAATGCTGCAGATAATGCCTTTCTCAAGTAATGTTTCATGCATCGTTGTTTCTCCTTTGCTGAAATACATTTTTCGCATGTCAGTATCGGCATGCTGTTGCCAATCATTTATCTTGGGCTTTTTAGAGGCGCCTTTTTTCTTTTCCGGCACGGTGGTGCCGATCATGAGTGTGGAGATACGGCTCATCAAGTGCACAACATTTAAGTCAGGATTTTTTGCGACCTCTCCCTCTATCAGCGGTACAGCAATGTCATGCTCCAGTCCAAGCTCCATCGCGACTTTCAATAATTTTTTAACTTTTTCACGTTGTTCATCAACCGCTTCTAATTCTTGCGCTTCGTTTTGTTCTATAGGAATTTCACCCTCGAAAGCCTGGATCATTTTGTTATCAATATCCGGCATTTTTAGATCACCAAATCTCTCAAGTGCATCCGGGTTGTTTGACCGTAGCGCCGCTAACATGGGGTGCACAGCCTTGAATTCATCTTGGTAGGTTTTCTGTATCAAACCCGCTGAGAGCTCCTCCGTCTTGATTAACATCGCTCGCCACTGCGAAAGCACAAATAATTTAACGAGAATATCAATAATTCCCTGAGAGCAGTCATAAAGTACATTGCGTATTTCGTCGCTGAGTTCAGCTTTGCGATGCAGCCACTGATACGTCCACATCAGGTCTGTCAGTTTTTCCCAATGCGTATCTTGATTGAGCCTTTGCCACATGACACTGCCCAATCCCGAGCCGCGACGCGCTTGGCTGAAATCTTTGGCTAGTAACCGGCGTGCCTTTGGAGTTCCGACTAAAATAACGGGGACACCGATATCATTCACCAGTGTCACAAAGAAATTCATCATCGGAGCTTCACCACCAGATCGATGTACACTTAAGTTTTGTATTTCGTCGATGATAAGAACGCCGATAGCATGCAGATTTGCCAAATGCGCCATCTCGGCGATCATCTCATCGACACCAGCACGGGCTTTGCCGTACTTACTTTTATATTTAGAACCTAAGCGTTTATCCAGTGCAACGAAGAAGCTTTTGCATAATTGTTTTAACGAGCCATTGCTCGGGCATTCTAGTTTTAACCAGGGAATTTGAGTAAGTTTGAGACCCGGATGATAAATTACCTTGTCATAACACTTTAAAATTTTTTCGAGTGCTTTTGTCTTACCGCAGCCTGACGGCCCAATGACACTGAAGGAGTTTGCAGTGATGTTGACATCGGTTCTGGTTGTCAAAGAAATATCTTTGTTAACGATGCGGTCATAACCGTTATTTAGGTGTTTAATGAAATCTGACGTTGCAGGATTTCTTCCGATATATCCTTGCCGTATCAAAATGCTAATTCTAGTTTCAAGATTGATATGTTGTGCTTGTGGTTGAAAAAAATCGGTGATCAGCCGTTGCATCGCGTGTACGCGGATATCAGGACCATAGTCTAACTCTTCTTCTGAGAAATCAGGAGTGGAAACCAACGATGCAATTGCCGTTTTGCGATCATTGATTAATGGCAATGCCGCGATAAAGGGGTTGCTATCGTATTCAGGTAAGCCCTGCTTTTTATAAACAGCCTCTGGTATTCGAATTAAATTATCCATAACCTAATCGTCCTCGCCAAAAAGGTCATCAACCATATCAGGTATGTCATAGTTCGTTGGTTTCTTTGAGTTTATGTAAACCACATTATCCTCATTCGACTTTTTCGATTTGCCTGAAATTAAGTCGGGAGCACTCTTGCGGTGTCGCGCAACTTCTTCTGTGCGATTTTCACGAATGCCTTTAAGGCGTGAGGCTTTACTCACATCTGACATATCAGGATTTTTTTCCCTGGCTTTACTGGTAATTTCTTCAATCGTTTCATCAAGGCTCTGACGACCTTTTTGTTTATTTAATTTTGCCTTGCTTGCGGTTTTGGCTTTGATATTTTTGATACGCCAGACATCCCAAAATGTTAAATCACGGAATTCCCGGCTTCGCTCCGTTAATTCGCAAACAATATAGCTATCGAATTTTCCGTCAGGCCGCAGATAAATTTTGTTCGCAGAATAAGGGTGATAAGCCACCACTACTTTTTTGGGTTTGTCGGTATCGATACGATGAAACCAACCTTCCTTGATCGCCGTTGCGGTACTATACCTGCACTTGAAAAGACCTATCCCTTCTTCGGTTACAGTAGCTTCTGTATGTGGGAGAAGGTTTACCATCGCCAAGTCTTGTTTCACCCCACGTAATTTTCCCGTGCGATGACTAATACCCCAATTCCATAGCGCCAGTGGATTGTGAGGTAACTCAGGTGGCATATCTTTGTCGGCATCATAGTTTTTCATAGCGTGTGTTGTGTTGTATTCAACGACGCAAGCAATTATTAATCTGGTGAATTCGCTTAATGTTAGTTCAGCATCCAATCGATAATCATGGCCGCCGCGTTTTTTGCCGATTTCACCAGTCACATACCCTTCAACATAGGGTTGAAATTTTGCTTGGAGTGTTCCGAAGTGCCGCTCAACGATACCTTTCCAATCAGCGCGATAAGATGGTGTATTTTGAATATCAATATGGAGAGCGTGACTAAGCACCTCCACCGTGCGTCCCAACATTTCACCTTTGTCACCAAGAATTGCTTCAGGCTTTCCTTTCACCGGCCAATCATCATGGGAAATTTCGATTCCATGAGAAGCACAATATTCCACTTTATCTATCATTGCGTTTGCCAGTGCGCTCATAGCAGTAACCCAAGATGGATTTTCGAAACCAACATAAATACCAGTGACAAGCCGACTAAAAACATCGATAACAATATAAAGTGTAGGGCGACCAACGATTTTGGTTCGGTCATTCTCGGCCAATAGGTAGATGTCAGCTATGGTGGCGTCTATCTGGTAGAGACTGCCGGGACCCATTACTTCAGCAGCTGATGTTCCCAGAACTGGGCGCATGTCTTTGTTATATTGGATTTCTCCGGCGCGTTTTCTTGCTCTCTCGACTGCGCCAGTTTGCTTTCTCATAAAATAGTAAAACTGTTCGTACGTGGGAAATTCTGCCAGTTCTTCGATAGTCATCTCTTTAGGTTTAACACCAAGCGCTTTTAGTGCTTTGTCGTAAGCAAATTGCAACGTATTATTTTTTGTAGTGGAATAAAACGTTGTGATCATTGTACGAAAAACGGCAGCTATTTCTTCCGTGATATTTACACCTACACCCATCATGATAGTTCTCGGCCGTCCGCGTTTTTTATCACCTGCTGTTTTCGTCTTTCCGGCTCCTCCAATTTTTCGAGTGTCTGGATACAAACATGAAGGGCTTTTTCCTTTCTGCCAGTAATAACGTAATTTGGTATAAATAGTTTGTTTGGTTGTATCGTGAGACTGAAGTATCAATTGAACCATCTTCCCACGCGCGACAGGTTCATAGATATCAGGTTCTTGATCAACATAAGAAGAAACTAAGGCCCAACCCGTCGCCTGGATTTTGTCACCCCATTTGGTCTTTTTTGACGGTGGGGAAATTACAAACTCTTCATCAGGGTCAGGAATAGTTTGGATTGATTGGGCTTTGATTAAAGAATTGAGTTCATCAATTTTTACCAGTTCAGGCAATGCGCGTTTGGACTCTATGTCGATCCAATAAGCTATCTCGGAGTTCAACCATAAGATCCGAAAACTCCGTCTGCCATAACGGTAAACCTCATTCACCAACAACATATTGATATCGCTCCGTTAGCCAGAATTCAGAGGGCACTAAGTCTTGGAATTTGAGGTTTTTTACAGAAACGTTTTCCATATCAAAAGTAAATGCACGCTGCGCGAGCAAATGCCTGAGTACTGACAAATGTGTACCGGACTCGATGTTGTAATCAGAATCTAACCGGTTGGTTAAAGCAGCGACTTTCTGATTTCCGTAATGGCTGGATGTATCAAGGAAAATGGCAAAGTATTCTTTCTGCTCCTGTTCAGTCAGCTCATGATGATTCAGGTAAGGCCGAAACCATTTAATATTTTCCGTTAATACCTGAGGGATCTCTTTTTCGGTGATGATGGCAAAGGGAATATCCTTCTCTAACCAATAACTACGTTCGAGTTCAAGCTTTTCCAAGATCCTGGGGTCTTCCAAATCGCTTGCGTACTTGGCACAAATGGCTTTCCGGTGGGTTCGCCCGTTCCAATTCACATCCACAATAAAATCAGTTGTCATGACCTGATCAACGCCACTATGACTTGGATGAGCAATGCCGAGAGTTTCAGCTAATCGACGGGAGTCTTCACGGGGAATAGGGAACTGTTCACGAATGTCTTCGACATCATCATGCCAGTCGAGGAGACAGAAGATTTGGTGTTCCAAATCAGATAAGAGATGATGGACGCGACCTACTGTAATACTGGGAAGACGGTGGATCCGTCCTTTGGAAGGGACGTCTCTGACAGTAAGGAACGGCTGGTAATTCTGGCCTGAACCGGAACCACGCCCCTCCTTAAAGCGTCTGGCGATGGCCGCTTCGGCCAATTCGACATACTTATTTCCACCCGTGGGTGTGTTCATACCGGCTGCCTTGCTTACCTAGATTAGATAAGCGTAGACCTAGGCAGCTCCAGTATGAAACTATTTTTTCGAGTATGATACTTTATTCTGAGTATGCTACTTTATTTTAAACCGACAGGATACTTCCCAAAAAGGGAAGTTTTTATTCCACCGTCACACTCTTCGCCAAATTACGTGGTTGATCCACATCTGTGCCCTTAATAATCGCTACGTAATAACTCAATAATTGCAGTGGCAATGTGTAGAGAATGGGTGCGAGCCAAGGGTGAATATGCGGCACATTGATTACACGCATGGTTGCATCGGATTCAAATTTTGCATCTTCGTCGGCGAAGACATACAAGATGCCACCGCGCGCGCGCACTTCTTCGACGTTGGATTTTAATTTTTCCAACAAATCATTATTCGGTGCGACAACGATGATCGGCATGTGTGCATCGATCAGTGCGAGCGGGCCGTGTTTCAATTCACCGGCGGCATAGGCCTCTGCGTGAATGTAAGAAATTTCTTTTAATTTCAGTGCACCTTCCATCGCGATGGGGTACTGATCGCCGCGACCTAAAAAGAGTGCGTGGTGTTTATCGGCAAATTCTTCCGCAAGCGCTTCAATTTTTGGTGCAAGAGCTAAGGACTCTTCCAATTTGGCTGGCAGATTTTTTAACGCGGCAACCATTTCTTGTTGTTGTGCAGCAGAGAGGCCGTTGTATTTGCCGATGGCTAATACCAACATCGCCAAACCAACCAGTTGCGTGGTAAAGGCTTTAGTAGAAGCCACACCAATTTCTGCTCCGGCGCGGGTCATAAACGCAAGATCAGATTCGCGCACCAGCGATGAACCAGCGACGTTGCAAATACTCAAGCTGCCTAAATAGCCGAGCTCTTTGGCCAAACGCAATGCGGCGAGTGTATCTGCAGTTTCACCGGATTGACTGATGGTGACGACCATACTGTTAGGCTGCACAAACGATTTGCGGTAGCGAAATTCGCTGGCGATTTCGACGTTGCAGGAAATACCGGAAAAGGTTTCCAACCAATAGCGCGCCACCATGGCCGAGTGATAGCTTGTGCCGCAGGCGACGATTTGAATATGTTTTACTTGTTTAAATAATTCGGCGGCGCCGTTGCCGAAAGTTTCATCCATAACGGATTCATTACTCAAGCGGCCTTCAAGTGTATTCATCACCGCATTAGGTTGTTCGTAAATTTCCTTGAGCATAAAGTGGCGATATTGGCCCTTATCGCCGGCATCGTAACTGGCGGTAGATTCGTGAATTTGACGCTCAACGGCGACGCCATCTTTATCAAAAATATGAATGCTAGTGCGAGTAATTTCAGCAACGTCGCCTTCTTCTAAAAAGATAAAGCGGCGCGTAACAGGCAAAAGTGCAAGCTGATCGGAAGCGATAAAATTTTCGCCAATGCCCAAACCGATTACTAAGGGGCTGCCGGAACGTGCAACCACTAAACGCGATGCGTCGTTTTTATCCATCAACACTGTGCCGTAAGCGCCGTGCAATTGTTTAACGGTTTTTTGTACTGCCGTTAATAAACTGTCGCTATTTTTTAATTCTTTTTGTACCAAGTGGGCGATGACTTCGGTATCGGTATCGGACGTAAATACATAACCTTCTTCTTGTAACAGGCGACGTAAATTTGCATGGTTTTCGATAATACCGTTGTGTACCACCGCGATATGTTCTTGCGATACATGTGGATGCGCATTGCGCTCGCTCGGCTCACCGTGTGTCGCCCAGCGAGTGTGCGCAATGCCGGTGCCGCCGGGTGTTGGGCTGCTGTGTACTGCATCGGACAACTCTTTCACTTTGCCCAAACGGCGCAAGCGTTGTAACTCACCATTGCTATTGACCACTGCAACACCGGCAGAGTCATAACCGCGATATTCAAGGCGACGCAATCCTTCCACCAGAATATCCACCACATCACGTTGCGCTACAGCGCCGACAATTCCACACATAATTTTTCTCCTTAAGCTGTTTAGTAGTAGTAAAAATATTGTTTGTTTAAGAACGAGAGCAATCCCTCCTAACCTCCCTTTGAAAAAGAGGGGTTAGGGGAAGATTAGGGGTTTAACCGATTATCACTTGCACACCCTGTTGTTCAATTTTCTGTTTGTCTTTTGCAGCAATACCATCATCAGTGACGAGTACTTTAATCGCCGACCAGGGCAGTTCGAGGTTGTGAATTTTGCGCCCGATTTTTTCTGACTCGGCCATCACAATCACTTCGCGGGCGACTTCAGCCATCACCCGGCTGAGGCTGTAGAGTTCATTAAATGTGGTAGTGCCGCGCTCCAAGTCCAGCCCATCGGCGCCGATAAAAAACTGATCGAAGTTGTAGGAACGCAGAATCTGCTCGGCGAGCTGGCCTTGAAAGCCTTCGGATTTTGGGTCCCAGGTACCGCCGGTCATCAAAATAGTGGGTTCGTTTTCCAGCTCGCGTAGGGCGTTGGCGATGCTGAGGGAATTGGTCATCACCACTAGCCCCTGCTTATGGGACAGTTCCGGTAAAAGGGCAGAGGTGGTGGAGCTACCGCTGTCGAGAATAATTCGGTTGTGGTCGCGGATCAGTTCGGCGGCGGCTTTAGCAATGGCTTGCTTACGAAGTGAAACTTTTTCCACTGGATCAGTCATCAATTCCTTGGGCACAGGGATTGCGCCACCATAGCGGCGCAGCAGTAAACCGTTAGACTCCAGCGCGGCCAAATCCTTGCGAATAGTGACTTCTGAGGTAGAAAACTGCTCTGCGAGCGATTCAACACTCACTTCGCCGCTGGCATTGAGCAAATCAATAATCGCCCGCCGGCGCTGTTGGGTGTTGCGTTTGGTCATTTTAACTTGCCAATAAGTTTCGACTTGAAAGATATTTTAGTCTTTCGAAACTTATTAGCAAGTTTTTGTTTTATTTCAACCAAAATAAAAGGCGATAACTTTCGTTATCGCCCCTTTTTTATCACCGGTACTTGGTTAGTTGGCAAACTTGGACAACAACCGTATATAGGCGACTTGATAGTCGTTGTGGTTTTCCGTGATCTGCCATGAATTGAGCGGCCAACTGGTATTGAAGTCCAGATAGGCTTTCATCGCCGGTTGACCCTTAGGCGGATTGGGCGCGGCAGCACCACAACCAGCATTTGGACTTCCCGATGTGCAGTTGCCATCCCAGTCGTAAGACGGATTGGGGCCACCGACCAAAAAACCAGGGGCAGGGCCATAAGTTGAAGTGCCCACCCTGTCCCACAGAGCGCTGCCGTTGGTAAACCAGGAGTGGTAGAACTCGTTGACTGAACTGTGCACACCGAGGCTGTACATATTGGATAGATACACCATGCCCTGTGGGTTAACCCCATGGAGATAGTTCAGATAGCCGATTGCTGTATTGCGCACTTCGCTGTTATCGGTACCGCTGATGCTGTAATCGATCAGGTTGTAAAAGGTTTGACCTTTACGCGCCATGGTGCGGTTGCTGCCCCAGGTAAAATTGCTGGTGCCTATGTAAGCCCGGTAGGGGTCGTCGCCATTGCGCACCGCTGGCCAATTATTGTTGCCGGTATCCAGCGCGGATTTGTATTGGCTTTTGAGCGTGCTGGCGCTGGGCGCATCCGGCAGACTGGCGTAGTAGAGCCACGCGGAGACTTCCGGCTCGTTCCAGACATCCACCCAGCTGGTGGCATTTGCAGCTTTGGATTCTACAAAGTCACGGTAAGTGGTTGAGCCAGTGGCGGCAAACAGGTAGATAGCCGCGGTGAGTTTTTTAGTGGCGCGACCCGCGTCATCTACCTCTTGCTGACCGGCACCCAAGCCCGCCGATGCACCTTCGTTATTGCGGAAGCTGACATTGGGGTTAGCCATCGCCCAAGTCCAGGCATTTTCCGCGCGGGTTTTTAGATCAGCGGCGTAGCTGTTCAACTCCGCATTACCTAATCCCGCCAGAATTTTACTGCCCAGTGCAAAAGCACCGGCGCTGGTCAGGGTTGCCGAGGTATTAGCGGGGCCGTAGTAACTGGCGCCTGCCGCTGTCGATGGCGGGCTGGCGTGTTGATTACTGGCATTGGAGTGCGACAGACCGACAATCGACAGCACTGAGCCATCGCTGTTTTGCATTTTCTTCAGCCAATCAAAACCCCATTTGATCTCATCGATTATGTCGGGAACGCCATTGCCGGATTCGGGAATATTGTAGTCATCGCCCCAAACACCGGGGTTTTCGGCGTAGGCGTGGAGCAAGGCGACCAGATAATAGGCATGCCAGTTGGTGTATTTGTTGTAATCGCCGGCATCGTACCAACCACCGGACAAATCTTTTTCAGTCGCGGCATTGTTTTTGTCGTTATAGAGACGCGCGTTTTTATCTTGCCCGGCACCTATATGGCTGGCGCTGTCGGTCCAACCGGCCTCCGCAAAAGGCAGTTGTTTTGCAAAACCGGCGCGCTGGTAGAAGAAGGTGCGCATTGCATGTTTAAGAACAGGTTTGTAAATGTCTGCACCTATCTTAAAACCGGGTGAGCGGACGTTTTTGTCTTTATCCAACACGGCATAATTGCCCGGTGTAGTGACGCTGGAAAAATCGAACTGCCAGGCTTTATCGCCCGCCGCCGCAAAGGTCGCGCCGGATTTCCAACTCACCGCCGCACCACTTAGTACCACGGCGTTGGTATCCAGATTAATCAGTTGGTAAGTCGCGCCGGGGGTAAAACTCAATGCGGCATCGTAGCCAGTTTGTGGATCACGGATTACTGCGATTTTTTTGGTATCTGGTAGATAGCCAAATTGATCCACCACGATAAAGGCACTGATCGCCGCTGCTTGGATCGATGAAGTGGAGGACGAAACATTCGATACTGGAATAGACGACGGAACTGTGGATGAAGCTGCCACCGAAGAGGGTGCAACACTGCTGGTAGGTATTATAGATGAGGCAGGCTTGGGGGCAGATGTTGATCCGCCACCGCCACCGCCACCACCGCACGCTGTTATTAATCCACTAAGGGTGAATGTCAGGAGTAATTTGGATCGGTTCATAAATCGCTCTTATTAATTATCTGATTTAATCACCCAATGATAACGGTTTCATTTGACGAGTTACATTATTTCATCTGTCCTTATTAGATCTTTACTCTTGCGATAGGGAATTTTCAGCAAATTTCACTCATAAAAAACGAGGCGCCAGGCCTCGTTACTTGTAAACCACTTTATTTTTTAACCGGCCGCTCCCAACCCTGAATATTGCGCTGCTTGCTGCGTGCTATTGCCAATTCTGCTGCTTCAACGTCTTTGGTGATAATCGAACCGGCACCCACAGTGCTACCGGCGCCAATTTTGACTGGCGCAACCAGTGCGGAATTGGAACCTATAAACGCGTTATCGCCAATTTCAGTTTTGAATTTATTCACACCGTCATAGTTACAGGTAATAGTGCCTGCACCAACATTTACTTTGCTACCGATGGTTGCATCGCCGATATAACTCAAGTGATTTACCTTGCTGCCTTTAGCGATCACCGCTTTTTTCGTTTCAACGAAGTTGCCGATTTTCACCTCGTCCGCGAGGTTGGTGCCAGGGCGCAAGCGCGCGTAGGGGCCAATATCACAATGCTCGGCGAGCACTGAATCTTCAATATGGCTAAAGGCTTTGATGTGCGTATTGTTGCCAATTTTGCTGTTGATAATCACGCAGTTAGGTTCAATGACAACCCCATCGCCCAATACAACATCACCTTCAATCACACAGTTGATATCAATCACTACATCGCGACCAGCAGTTAAGTTGCCGCGAATATCAAGGCGTGTTGGATCGAGTAAAGTAACACCCGCTACCATCAACTCATTGGCTTTTTGTTTTTGATAAAAGCGTTCCAGTGCCGCTTGTTGTTGGCGATTGTTAATCCCTTCAACTTCTTCAACAGCATCGGGTTGTTCTACATGAATGGCGATACCATCGGCCTTGGCCATGGCGATAATATCAGTGAGATAATATTCACCTTGCGCATTCTGGTTACTTAAATGTGGCAACCATTTTTGTAAGTGCACTGCTTTAACCGCCATGATGCCGGTATTAATTTCAGTGATTTTTTTCTGCTCATCACTCGCATCTTTGTGTTCAACAATGGCGACGACCGCGCCAGAATCATCGCGCACTATGCGACCGTAGCCGGTGGGATCTTGCATATTAACGGTGAGTAAACCCATTTGCTGATCGTTCACCCCGCCGATTAATTTTTGCAGGGTTTCCGCGCGAGTCAGGGGAACATCGCCGTAAAGAATTAATACCGTGGCGTCATTTCGCAATTGCGGTAGGGCTTGTTGCACTGCGTGGCCAGTACCAAGTTGCTGCGCTTGCAACACAAACTTCACGTCGGGCGCCGCCATACGCTGCTCAACTTTTTCAGCACCATGGCCAACGATAATTAGAATCTGCTCACCACCCACATTGCGTGCGGTATCGACTACATGTTGTACCAGCGCTTTACCACCAATTGGATGTAACACTTTAGGTAGATCGGAACGCATACGTGTGCCTTTACCGGCAGCGAGAACGAGGATGTCGAGCATGATTAAGTCCTTTGGAGTTTCGATGAGTAGTGTACAACTTGTTATTTTTACGCTTGGCGTATTTTAACCCGTTGTTTTACGATTGAAATGACAAGGAGCCAAGATCCGAAAAATTGACCAATAAAAAAGGCGACTCGAAAGTCGCCTTTTTTAGAGTTCAACAATAAACGCTTACTTGCCCGCTTTTTTCTTGATTGCTTGCAAGGTACGCAATTGGGCAGCAGCTTCAGCCAATTGCGCCGCAGCGCGCTGGAAATCAATCTCATTGGATTGTTCAGCCAATTGTTGTTGTGCCAATTGCTGTGCTTCTAATGCCGCAGCTTCATCCATATCATCCGCACGTAAAGCAGTGTCTGCCAATACAGTGATGTGATAAGGCTGAACCTCAAGGTAGCCACCGGAAACAAAAAAGATTTCCTCGCTTCCACCTTGTTTGATAAGACGCACAGGGCCTGGTTTGATACCCGTCAGTAAAGGTGCGTGACCATAGGCAATACCTACTTCACCCAGACTACCGGTGGTAATTACCATCTCCACCAAGCCGGAGAAAATTTCACGCTCAGCACTGACGATATCGCATTGAATAGTCATGGCCATACTTGTGTCTCTTCACTGAAATAACGCTGTTCCCGAACAGAACAACAGACAACCCCTGCGGTTTAACACAGGGGTTGGCGATTACTTGAGTTTGGCAGCTTTTTCGACTGCTTCGTCGATAGTACCTACCATGTAGAAAGCTTGTTCTGGCAAGTGATCGTAATCACCGGCTAACAAACCTTTGAAACCACGAATGGTTTCTTTCAGAGGAACGTACTTACCTGGCGAACCAGTAAATACTTCTGCAACGTGGAAAGGCTGTGACAAGAAGCGTTCGATTTTACGTGCGCGTGATACAGTTTGTTTGTCTTCTTCAGACAGTTCATCCATACCCAAAATCGCGATGATATCTTTCAACTCTTTGTAGCGTTGCAATACGGTTTGCACACCGCGCGCTACTTCGTAGTGATCGTTACCAATGATTATTGGGTCCAACTGACGTGAAGTTGAATCCAGTGGATCAATCGCCGGGTAAATACCTTTTGCAGCAATATCACGGCTCAGTACTACAGTTGAGTCCAAGTGCGCAAAGGTGGTTGCTGGCGATGGGTCGGTCAAGTCATCCGCTGGTACGTATACCGCTTGAACAGAAGTGATCGAACCAATTTTGGTAGAGGTAATACGCTCCTGCAGAACGCCCATCTCTTCCGCCAAGGTTGGCTGATAACCTACCGCTGAAGGCATACGGCCCAACAAAGCTGATACTTCAGTACCGGCCAAGGTGTAACGGTAAATGTTGTCAACGAAGAAGAGTACGTCTTTACCTTCGTCACGGAATTTCTCCGCCATGGTCAAACCAGTCAAGGCTACGCGCAAACGGTTGCCCGGCGGCTCGTTCATCTGACCGTAAACCATTGCCACTTTATCGACAACGTTAGAGTCTTTCATTTCGTGGTAGAAGTCGTTCCCTTCACGGGTACGCTCACCTACACCGGCAAATACAGACAGACCACTGTGCTCTTTTGCGATGTTGTTGATGAGTTCCATCATGTTTACGGTTTTACCTACACCCGCACCACCGAACAAACCTACTTTACCGCCTTTAGCAAAGGGGCAAACCAAGTCGATTACTTTGATACCGGTTTCGAGCAAATCGTCTGACGCTGACAGCTCTTCATATTTAGGCGCTGCACGGTGAATCTGCATACGCTCTTGTTCGCCGATAGGGCCACACTCGTCGATTGGATTACCTAAAACATCCATAATACGACCGAGTGTTTCTTTACCTACGGGTACTTTGATAGGTTCGTTAGTGTTGGTCACGACCAAGCCGCGACGCAAACCTTCGGATGAGCCCAGAGCAATAGTGCGCACAACGCCGTCACCTAATTGCTGTTGAACTTCAAGCGTCAGGTTGCCGTCGGTAATTACCAAAGCATCATAAACTTTAGGCACTGCATCGCGTGGGAATTCCACATCGATAACGGCGCCGATAATCTGAACGATACGTCCGCTACTCATTTCCGGTTCCTCTTTGTTCCAGAAATCTCAGATCCCTTTTAATAAAACTCAAGGGGCTGAAAGATTAAACACAAAAACAGTTTGGCTTGCTGCGCGCTGGGTGAACAGGGTATTAAGATACCGCTGCAGCACCACCTACGATTTCCGACAGCTCTTGCGTAATGGCTGACTGACGCGCTTTGTTGTAAATCAGTTTCAAACTATCAATTAATTCGCCGGCGTTGTCGGTTGCGCTTTTCATTGCAATCATCCGCGCTGCTTGCTCACAGGCCGCGTTTTCAACTACCGCTTGATAGACTTGCGATTCAATAAAACGAGTCAACAACCCTTTCAACAGGAACTCGGCATCTGGTTCGTAGATATAATCCCAATGATGTTTCAACTTGGAATTTTCTTCAGCCACCAGAGGCAACAATTGGCGAACTTTCGGCGTTTGCGTCATGGTGTTAACAAAATCATTACTCACCATAAACAGCTTATCGATCTTGCCTTCTTCAAAAGCATCGAGCATAACTTTCACACTGCCGATCAAATCAGCAACCGCAGGGGCTTCGCCGATATCGCGCGTGGAAGCAACAACATTGCCACCAAAACTTCTGAAAAACTGGGCCGCTTTTGCACCCACCAAACACAGATCAATGGCGATGCCCTTGTCGTTCCAGGATTTCATGTCTCTAATTGCAGCTTTAAACAAGTTAGTGTTTAAACCACCGCAGAGACCGCGATCACTGGACACCAGAACATAACCAACGCGCTTTACTTCGCGCTCTTTCATAAAACGGTGTTTGTATTCGGGGCTGGAATTTGCCAGATGCCCGACTACCTCACGAATGCGATTGGCGTAAGGTTTGCCCAATTGCATACGGTCTTGCGCACGACGCATTTTACTTGCTGCGACCATTTCCATCGCGCTGGTAATTTTCTGCGTGCTTTTGACGCTCGAAATTTGCGTCCGAATTTCTTTAGTGCTTGCCATACTCTCGAACTCAGGTTAACGGCCTAAGACGCTTGAGGTCGTATAAGCCGATCATACATCGGCTTATACGACCACCAAATTACCAGGTGCGGCTTGCCTTCAGCTTGGTGATCAGTTCTTTGAACTTGCCTTCCAATTCGCCATTCCAATCACCGGTTGCATCTATGTGAGCCATAGTGTCAGCGATTTCAGATTTTGCGAAAGAGAGCAGGGCAGCTTCAAAATCCAGTACTTTGTTAACGGCGATATCTTTCAAATGACCTTCGTTAGCAGCGAACAAGACCAATGCCATTTGGGCAACACTGAATGGTGCAAATTGTTTTTGCTTCATCAGTTCGGTAACACGTTGACCGTGCTCCAATTGCGCTTTGGTCGCTTCGTCCAAATCAGAAGCGAACTGCGAGAACGCAGCCAATTCACGGTATTGGGCCAATGCGGTACGGATACCACCAGAGAGCTTTTTAACTACTTTAGTTTGAGCTGCACCACCTACACGCGATACCGAAATACCGGCGTTCATCGCAGGGCGAACACCCGAGTTGAACATGGACGACTCAAGGAAGATCTGTCCATCGGTAATCGAAATAACGTTAGTTGGAACGAATGCAGAAACGTCACCCGCTTGGGTTTCAATGATAGGTAACGCGGTCAAAGAACCGGTTTTGCCTTTCACTTCACCTTTGGTGAATTGCTCAACATAAGCTTCGCTTACGCGAGAAGCACGCTCAAGCAAACGGGAGTGGAGATAGAATACATCGCCAGGATAGGCTTCACGGCCTGGTGGACGACGCAACAACAATGAAATCTGACGGTAAGCCCAAGCTTGTTTAGTCAAATCATCATAAATGATCAATGCGTCTTGGCCGCGATCGCGGAAATATTCACCCATAGTACAACCGGTGAAAGCCGCGAGAAATTGCATAGCAGCCGGGTCAGAAGCAGTCGCTGCAATAACTACGGTGTGCTCCATCGCGCCGTGTTCTTCCAACTTGCGTACAACGCTTGCAACAGAAGAGGCTTTTTGACCGATCGCTACATAAATACATTTAATGCCAGAGCCTTTTTGGTTGATGATCGCATCAACAGCAATAGCAGTTTTACCGATTTGACGGTCGCCGATGATCAGCTCACGCTGGCCGCGGCCAATAGGTACCATTGCATCGATAGCTTTCAAACCAATTTGTACTGGTTGATCTACCGACTTACGCCAAATTACGCCAGGTGCAATTTTTTCAATCGCATCGGTCATTTTGGTATTCAGTGGACCCTTACCATCGATTGGATTACCCAAGGCATCCAGTACACGACCCAATACTTCTGGACCAACAGGTACTTCCAGAATACGGCCAGTGCACTTACATTTTTGGCCTTCGGCCACACCGCGGTAATCACCCAGAATTACAGCACCAACGGAGTCGCGCTCCAGGTTCAGTGCCATACCGTAGATGCCGCCTTCAAATTCAATCATCTCACCGTACATAACATCGGCGAGACCGTGAATACGAATAATACCGTCAGTTACTGAAACGACAGTACCTTCGTTTTGTGCTTCTGTTGAAAACTCAAGACCAGCAATACGCTGCTTGATGATTTCACTGATTTCAGAAGGATTCAGTTGCTGCATGCTCTGTTCCTCGACCCTAAGATTAGGATTTCATTGCTTCGGCGAGCTTCGCCAAGCGACCACGTACTGAACCGTCAATTACCATGTCGCCAGTGTGGATAATTGCACCACCTAGCAGGCTCTTATCAACCGAGCCTTGAACACTAACGTTACGATCCAATTTGGCGCTCAGTGCTTGAGCCAATTTGTTTATCAAGTCAACCGGCAACTCATAAGCTGCGGTTACCTCAACATCGATGGTTTTTTCTTGCTGGGCTTTCATTCTGGCGAACAGCTCTTTCACAAACGGAAGCAGCGCCAGACGTTTATTGCTTGCAAGGGTGTGGATGAAATTCTGTTGATTTTCATCCATCGCTTCACCACAAACTTGTACAAAGATGGAAGCTTTCTGCGCAGCAGACAAACCAGATACGCCCAAGGCTTTTTTCACCTGATCTTGTTCTGCTACCGCGGCTGAAACTTCCAGAGCTTCAAACCAAGACTGCAATTTGTTTGCAGCCAAGGCGAATTCAAATGCTGCTTTGGCATAAGGTCTAGCCAAGGTGGTCAGTTCAGCCATAACTACCTCTCTTAGAGCTCGGCAGCGAGTTTATTTACCAACTCGTTGTGAGCATTTTGATCGATAGAAGATTCGAGAATCTTTTCTGCACCAGCTAATGCCAGAGTTACCACTTTGCTGCGCAATTCTTCGCGCGCTCGGCTGGTAGCCTGTTCAATTTCCGCTTGCGCAGAGGCTTTCAGACGATCACCTTCCAAACGGGCTTTCTCTTTTGCTTCTTCAACAATTTCGATAGCGCGCTTGTTCGCTTGATCAATAATGGTCGCCGCTTCTTTCTTAGCAGAAGTCAGCTGCTCAACCACTTTCTGTTTAGCCAATTCGAGATCTTTTTCAGCTTTATCTGCAGCCTGGAGACCGTCGGCGATACGCTTGGTACGCTCAGCCATTGCCGCAACAATGGGTGGCCATACAAAACGATGTGTCAGATAAATAAAGATGACAAATGCCACCATCTGACCAATAAAAGTTGCGTTCAGGTTCACGTTTAGATGCCTTTGTTAGAGGGATTAATCGCTAACGCGACTACTTAAAATTAGGCGCCTGTAGCAAACAGGATATACATGCCGATACCAACACCAATCATTGGAACCGCGTCTACCAGACCCATAACAACGAAGAACTGAGTACGCAACATTGGAATCAATTCTGGTTGACGAGCACCGCCTTCCAAAAACTTACCACCAAGAATACCTACGCCAATTGCAGCACCTACAGCACCTAAACCAATTACCAGTGCACCTGCCAAATAAATCAAAGCTTGAGCTTCAGTCACAGTATTTTCTCCTACTAAGTTGATAAATTAAAAAACAAAAAACAAAACTTAAAAAAACAAACTAAAAACCTTAATGCTGCTCATCGGTTTGGTAAGACAAACTCATATAAACAATGGTCAACACCATAAAAATTAACGCTTGCAGGTAAATGATCAATATGTGGAATAGTGCCCACACTATCTGGATCAAACCAGCAACACCCGCAAACAAAATTCCAGCACCGTACAAAATCGCAATCAGGATAAAAATAATTTCACCCGCGTAGAGGTTGCCGAATAGACGCAATCCAAGTGATACAGGTTTGGCAAACAGACCTGGCAACTCAAGAACAAGGTTTACTGGAATAAATAAGGTTTGAATAATTGGATTACTGCTGCTGAATGGGTGCAACGTAAATTCTTTAAGGAATCCGACAACACCTTTTTGCGTAATGCTGTACCACAGGATGAGGATAAAAACGCAAGCGGCCATTCCCAAAGTAATATTAGGGTCAGTTGAAGGAACTACCTTGAAGAAAACTGCATGAGGATCAGCACCTAAAGATACGCCAATTAATTTAGCTATTTCCGGCAGAAGATCAATAGCGATGAGGTCCATCGCATTCATGAAGAATACCCACACAAAAATTGTTAGCGCCATAGGCCCAATCATTTTATTTTTGTAGGGAAACATACCCTTAACATTGCTATCAACAAACTCAATAGCAAACTCAACGACGTTTTGTGCACCGGTAGGTACATCGCTAGTTACTTTTTTAGCAACGCTGCGGAAAATGAAGAAAAACAGTGCACCTAAAAACAAAGACCAACCCATGGTATCTACGTTAACAGCCCAAAAGCCCATTTGTGCAGCTTCATCGCCATTATGCGCAAAACCCCAAGTACCGTCTGGCAATTTGCCATAGGTGAGGTTGGTAAGGTGGTGTTTAATATATTCTGAAGATGTTAGAGCTTCTGCGTGTTCAGCGGATGACATCGTTAAGTTCCAAATGACCAAAGTTGAAATCGGTTCACGCTAGCGGCGCCCAGCGGGGCTGCGGACTAGCGGATATAGCCAGGCAATTGCCTGAACCACCACATAAGCCAGGATCATAGTTGCTGCGTAAGTGGCGTGTTGAAACAACGCAATCTGCTTAAACGCCAACAAAAATAACAAGGCCGTGATAACAAACTTTCCCAACTCACCAGCGTAAAAAGCCGCCAGCAGTTTTTGGGGAGGCGCGCCCAATGGGGGACGAAACGCCACTAGTGCCAGCCACAAATTAGCTGCCACACAAATAATTCCACCTGCAAACAATGAGATTGCGATCTGCTGATCGATCGCAAGAGCCAAGACGCTGAACGCCAAGGTTGCCAGCAATTGAGCTGCCACTGTTCGGAGAGCAAAGCCACGCCCTTTGAGATAACGCGACATTCCGGATTCCGCCCTCTTTTTTTGCGGCGGCATTCTGTCACAAAGAATTACTTATTACCATTGGTAACAAACTTATGCTTCAGACGCCCAAACGTGGCGCATTATAGAGATTAAGCCCCCCAGCAGCAACCGTCGCATTAACACTAAAGACAAAAACTGACTAGTAAATTTGTTGTAAATTTAGTCGCCGATCTATCGATCACTGTAATTAGTGTTTAAATATGAAATCTACAACTAGATATAGGGGAACGGCACTTTTGCAATCGGTGCCGATGAAATGGATTAAATAAAAAATTTATTTGATATGGCCCAGAATGCCATCAAGTTCGTCCAAGGAGTTATAACTAATCACAAGCTTGCCCTTGCCTTTGGCGCCGTGTTGGATTTCAACTCCGGCACCTAAAGTATCTGAAAGCTGATCTTGTAAACGACGGATATCGGCAGAAACAACAACATCGGGTTTTACTTTTTCGCTGTTACGCCCTTCCTGATGCAAACGCACCAAGGCTTCCGTCTGACGTACCGATAAACCCTTGGCGACAATTTGCCGCGCAATCGCACATTGGGTTTCCGCATCAAGGGTCAGCAGTGCCCGCGCATGACCCATTTCCAGATCGCCATGCTCCAGCAGGGTCTTTACTTCGTCACTCAGCGCAATCAGGCGCAGCAAGTTAGTGATAGTGGTGCGCGATTTTCCAACCGCCTGCGCCACTTCGGCGTGGGTCAACTCAAATTCGTCTTGTAAACGTTTGAGTGCAACTGCTTCTTCAATTGGATTTAAGTTTTCGCGCTGAATGTTTTCAATCAACGCCATTGCAATTGCTGCCTCGTCAGGCACATCGCGAATTACCGCAGGGATTTTATCCAGCCCGGCAATTTGGGTGGCGCGCCAGCGGCGTTCACCGGCGATAATTTCATAGCGGCCTTCGCCAATCGGACGCACCACAATTGGCTGCATCACACCTTGGGCTTTAATCGATTCGGCTAATTCTTCCAGCGCTTCAGTGTGCATATCACGGCGCGGTTGGTATTTTCCGCGCTGAATTAATTCAACTGGTAAATGCGCGAGCTTGCCATCACGATAATCGAGTTTGTTATCTACTTCCGCAGGATTAATCGGCATTTCGGGCGCAGGTGCAGTGACACCCAGACCAGCACTCAAGAGTGCATCCAAGCCTTTTCCTAATCCTTTGCGTTTTGTCGACATCTGAATCAGCCTTATATAATTTTTTGTTAAAGAGTTTCTGTTGAAGCAGCAGCGGGTTTATTGCTTGTTTCATTGCGGCGCAAAATTTCACCGGCCAGTGCAAGATAGGCAATTGCACCTTTGGACTGACGATCAAACGCCAATACTGGCATACCAAAACTGGGCGCTTCCGCCAGCCGCACATTACGCGGAATACAAGTGCGATACAAACGATCGCCAAAATGCTGTTGCAACTGCGCCGATACATCGTTGGTCAAGCTGTTGCGCGGATCATACATAGTGCGCAACAAACCCTCGATTTTTAAAGTGGGATTTAATACTTTTTGAATTTGATTAATGGTGCCGACCAACGCCGATAAACCTTCTAGCGCATAGTATTCACATTGCATTGCAATGATGACGCCGTCGCACGCGGCCAGTGCATTCAAGGTGAGCATGTTAAGCGACGGTGGGCAGTCAATAAGAATATAGTCAAATTGGTCGCGCACCTGGTTGAGTGCATTTTGTAAACGGCGCTCTTTGTTATCCAGCGCCAGCATTTCAACTTCCGCTGCGGTTAAGTCGCCGTTTGCCGGTAGTACCTGGTATTTGCCGCTTTCTGATAATACTAAACAATCGTGAATGGACTCGCGTTCGGTAAGCACATCGTAAATTGAATTTTCAATTTCATTTTTGTTAACACCACTGCCCATAGTGGCATTACCTTGCGGATCAAGATCCACCAACAAGACACGCTTTTTGGTTGCTACCAATGAAGCAGCTAAATTCACACAGGTGGTGGTTTTACCAACGCCACCTTTTTGATTGGCAATAGCGTATATCTTGGTCAAGTGAAAATCCTATAACCACCCAGTGGTTGAAAATTTTTATTGTTTCGGCTGCAAAACTAACAGGTGGCGCTCGCCCTCTGTCTCTGCAACCAACAGTTTTACAGTTTCAAGCAGTGCAACTTTATCGGCGATAGGTGCAAGTTCATCTTGCGGGAACAAGCCTTTCATCGCGAGAAAAATACCTCCGGCGGCCAACATGTGTGCACAACCTTCCGTCATATCTTGCAAACTGGCAAATGCCCGGCTGATAACCGCATCAAATTTTTGCTCAGGTTGAAACTCTTCAACCCGACGGTTTTCAACACTTATGTTAGTTAAACCCAGCAAGGTTTTAACGTGAAATAAAAACCGCGTTTTTTTACCGTTGCTATCGAGCAGGGTAAATTGTTTTTCTGGAAACATAATCGCTAATGGAATTCCGGGTAAACCACCACCGGTGCCGACATCAATTACCCGCGTAGCGGAAAAATTTTTATTGCCGGTAAACCAAGGCACCACACTTAAACTATCTAGCAGGTGACGCGCCACCATTTGGCGAATATCGCGCACCGCAGAAAGATTATAGGCTTTATTCCATTTTTCGAATTCGCGCACATAGGCCAATAAGTTTTCAATTTGGCTCTCGCTTAATACCACCGACATTTCAGTGGCGCCGCGTACTAATTGATTGCGTAATTCAGTGTTTAAATCAGTCACTCGTCACTCGTCACTCGTCAATAAATTCGGTATGTGTTTTTTGTAGGATGAGTGGAGCCTAAGCGATACCCATCGATTTTTCAAAATTACGATGCCTGCTGTTCAGGTGCATCTTCCTGCAAACGTTTTAACACACCACGTTTTTTCAAATAAACCAACACCAAGGATATTGCCGCTGGGGTAATTCCAGAAATGCGCGAGGCGCGTGCCAAGGTTTGTGGCCGCGCAGCGGTCAATTTTTGTTTGACCTCGTTGGATAAACCATCCACAACCGAATAGTCAAAGTCATCCGGAATAATCGTATTTTCATACGCACGCAAACGATCTACATCTTCTTGTTGCCGCTCGATATAGCCGGAATATTTTGCTTCTATCTCAACTTGTTCAGCAGCCGCTTCATTAGCAATGGGTTCACCTTTGAGTGATGCGATATCGCCGTAAGATAATTCCGGGCGACGCAACAAATCCATCAAACTGTATTCGCGGGTCAGTTTGGTTTGGATAATCGCTTCCACTTTTTCCGCTTCAGTAGAACCGGCTTGAATCCAGGTGGAGCGCAAGCGCTCTTTTTCCAAGGCAATTTGTTCGCGTTTATCGCAGAACACTTGCCACTGCGCTTCACCAATCAAACCAAATTCGCGCGCTTGCTCAGTTAAACGCAAATCGGCATTGTCTTCGCGCAATAACAAACGGTATTCCGCGCGGCTGGTAAACATGCGGTAGGGTTCTTTAGTGCCAAGCGTAATTAAATCATCTACCAGTACGCCCACATAAGCTTGATCGCGAGTTGGGCACCAAGCCGGTTTTTCTTGCGCGCGCAGCGCCGCATTAATTCCGGCGAGCATACCTTGCGCACCCGCTTCTTCGTAACCAGTAGTGCCGTTGATTTGACCGGCAAAAAATAAGCCGCCAATTACTTTGGTTTCCAAGCTGTGTTGCAAATCTTGTGGATTAAAATAATCGTACTCAATCGCATAACCAGGGCGAAGGATGTGAGCGTTTTCAAAACCTTTCATTGAGCGCACGATTTCCAACTGCACATCAAATGGAAGGCTAGTAGAAATTCCGTTGGGATAAAGCTCGTGGGTAGTCAAACCTTCCGGCTCGATAAATACCTGATGTGAATCTTTATCCGCGAAGCGGTGAATTTTATCTTCGATCGACGGACAGTAGCGCGGACCAATTCCTTCGATCACACCCGAGTACATCGGTGAACGATCCAGATTGCGGCGAATCACATCGTGGGTTTTTTCATTGGTGTGGGTGATGTAACAACAAATTTGTTGCGGCTGCATAGCGCGATTGCCCATCACCGACATCACCGGACGCGGATCATCGCCGTATTGTTTTTCCAGCACATCAAAATTCACCGTGCGCGCATCAATACGCGGCGGCGTTCCGGTTTTTAAGCGATCAACCCGCAGCGGTAATTCACGCAAACGTTTTGATAAAGCGATCGACGGTGGATCACCGGCGCGACCGCCGGAATAATTTTGCATACCTATGTGGATAAGACCACCGAGGAAAGTACCGGCAGTCAACACCACTTGGTTGGCCATAAATTTCAGGCCCATTTGAGTGACCACACCGCGCACTTGATCATTTTCCACAATCAAGTCGTCAGCGGCTTGTTGGAAAATCCACAAATTTTCCTGATTTTCCAGCGTTTCACGAATCGCCGCTTTGTAGAGAATCCGGTCGGCCTGCGCGCGAGTTGCACGCACCGCTGGACCTTTGCGCGCATTCAGCACCCGAAATTGAATTCCGCTTTTATCGGTTGCCAGTGCCATAGCACCACCCATGGCATCGATTTCTTTTACCAGATGGCTTTTGCCAATCCCGCCAATTGCGGGATTACAAGACATTTGGCCAAGGGTTTCAATGTTGTGGGAGAGTAATAAGGTCTTGCAGCCCATACGCGCCGCAGCCAAACAGGCCTCGGTACCGGCATGGCCGCCGCCGATCACAATCACATCAAAACGATCCGGGAAAATCATCGCTTACTACCTTGCAGCAGGGCTGCATACAAATACCTTGAACAGGCTGGAGACAAAAGGGGCGACATTATAGGGCTTGTCAACGATTTGCACAAAACTTGTACAGGGATTAATCAGTATATTTTTTATGCTCTGAGCACCTAAGACTTTCTGGCCAATGGAATCCGAAATTGATTCTGAGACTGTCTGAGACATGGATGTCGAAGATAAGCCCCCATGGACGACCCACAGGGATGTGGGAAGTTTCCTGAAGCGCCGGGAGCGCGAAGGGATGGGTTCACGGCGGGTCTCAGAATTGATTTCGGATTCCATCTCTCTGAAAACTAAATATTTATCCAAAAAAAGTATTCGCGTTACAACAAAGGAAAATATTTTAAGTAATGAATATATGTGTTGTTATTTAGGTATTTAAAAGATGTTGTTATATATATAGAGCGATATCTCTGTGGATAAGCCAAAAAAATATAGGTTTTTCAATAAGTTAATATAAGGATAAGGCATTGCAAAAGCATCGCGCAAGCTGGGCTAAAGCTGCTGGGAAGCTGGATATAAAAGCCTTTGTTATACACGGAGTTGGTAAAAGCTGACTTATCCCCAAAAGCCTGCCCAGCTTTTGTCACTAAGACCCACAGGATTGTGCACATCAGCATAGGTTAATAATAAAAATTCTTGTTAAAACAGTTATTTACAGCATAAAACTCGATTTAACTGTGGATAACCTGTGTAACTGTGTGGAAAACATTGGAGATAAGTCTGTATTAAGGTTCTTTTTAGTGGAAGGTTTGTAAAATAGAGGGTATTTAAGGAAGGGAAATAGCAACGCAATAATCTTGGTGATTAAGAGGCGTTTGTAGCATCTGAATCCACATCTTCAGCTGCAGGATCATCCAACCATTGGCTGGGCGAAGCTTGTGCATCCAACCAACATAAGAGTAATTCCCAATCGTTGCGGTCCCGTTCATGGCTCTGTTGGGGGTAATCGGCAATGCCGCGACCTTCGCTATAAGCGCGCACATAGTGTTGGGTATCGCGCAACCTGGCGGGAAAAGGAATATTCAGGCTCAGTAAAAATTTTTGTAATCGTTCCCAAGCGGTGGTTTGCTGTTTTACGCGATTGGCTACTACCGCAATGGGGCGACGTTGGCGACGCATAGAGCGGGTCAGCAAGAGTTCACCGATAAAACGGGCACTCGCGCGGATATCTATATCGGAGGGCAGCACCGGCACTATGATCAGATCGTGGTTCTGGATGAGATCGTCCAATGCCGGGCCTGTCAGGCCGGGGGCGGCATCGGTAATCAGCCAGCGGGTTGATTTAGGGGCGCGCCATTGGAAGCTGCGGGTTATCCGGCTATTGAGTTCGATTTTCACGCCAAAAATATTAGGCAACTCGGGCGCGCGCGAACTGAGCCAATAACTGGCGGAACCCTGTGGATCGGCATCGACTAATACGGTTGTTTCACCGCGTTGTTGTAACCATGCGGCGAGATTGGTGCTAACAGTGGTTTTGCCTGATCCACCTTTGCCATTGATAACCAAAATCCGGCACGCCGATAGCAATTGAATAGCGACCAGAGGTTCTGCGTGGGGTTTGCTGGAATTGATCTGTGGCGGGATGCTCATTGGCTGTGTCTATACTGTTTAATTTATAAACAGTATAGACACACAATGGTGCAAATTTTTGGTGAAAACTCACATAAATGGGATATATGTGGAGTGCGACGACGTGTTAAGCCGATTATTTGCCGATACAAAAACTGCTAAAGATACGGCCTAGCAAGTCGTCCGGGGTAAATTCACCGGTAATTTCGCTCAGCGCATTCTGTGCGTGGCGCAGGTCTTCGGCGAGCAATTCACCGGCGGCATAACCTTGCAGCTGGGCTTTGCCTGAAGCGAGAAAGGTTTGGGCGCGCTCAAGTGCATCCAGATGGCGGCGGCGGGCAGTAAAACCGCTTTCTCCGCTTTCGCTAAAACCCATGATGGTTTTGAGATGGTGTTTTAAGTCGTCGATACCGGCACCGGTTGCGGCACTGATACCTATATATAGATCATCTGAATTTGATTGAAACAATCCTGCCGCTTCGCCACTTAAATCAATCTTGTTGCGTACCAGGGTGATTTTGCTGGCATCATCCTGCTTATCAACAAATTCTGGCCATATTTGACGAGGATCGGTGAGTTGGTTTTGGCGACTATCAACCAAGAGCAATACGCGGTCTGCTTGTTGGATTTCTTGCCAGGCGCGTTGGATGCCGATTTGCTCAACTTCATCCGGGCTCTCACGTAATCCGGCGGTATCGATAATGTGTAGTGGCATGCCATCGATATGAATATGTTCACGCAATACATCGCGCGTGGTGCCTTCAATACTGGTGACGATGGCGGATTCGCGCCCACTTAAGGCATTGAGCAGACTGGATTTTCCCGCATTCGGGCGGCCGGCGATAACAACTCGCATACCGTCGCGCATCAACACACCCTGACGCGCTTCTTTAAATACTTGCTGCAATTTGCTGGTGATGCCATCCAAGTCCCGCGCTACCTTGCCGTCGCTGAGAAAATCGATCTCCTCTTCAGGGAAGTCGATGGAGGCTTCAACATAAATACGCAAATGGATCAGTGCTTCTACCAGTTCATGGATGCGCTTGGAAAAGGCACCTTGCAGCGAGTGCAGGGCATTGCGCGCCGCTTGTTCGCTGGTGGCATCGATTAAATCGGCAATGGCTTCGGCTTGGGTGAGATCGAGTTTGTCATTGAGAAAGGCGCGCTCAGAAAACTCACCCGGGCGGGCGAGGCGAATCCCCAACTGGGTAATTTCGCGCAGGAGTAGATCGAGAATAACCGGGCCGCCATGGCCTTGCAGTTCAAGGACATCTTCACCGGTAAAGGAATTGGGGCCGGGAAAGAACAGGGCGATACCCTGATCCAGCACCTCACCAGCGCGATTGTTGAAATCGCAATAATGGGCGTGGCGCGGTTGGAGATTAATAGAAAGAAGACTTTCAGCCACAAGTCTGGCTTTGGCACCAGAGACGCGGACTATGCCGACCCCACCGCGGCCAGTGGCGGTGGCGATGGCGGCGATGGTGTCGGTAATGATCATAGTCGTAACTTATTTAGCGGCAGGTTCGGCGTCGATTTGTTTGGTAATAATGTACTGCTGCAAAATCGACAAGCTGTTGTTGGTAACCCAGTAAAGTACCAGACCGGCGGGGAACCAGAGGAACATAAAGGTGAAGACCAAGGGCAGCATTTGCATAATGCGCGCCTGCATTGGGTCAGTCGGTTGCGGGTTTAACTTCTGCATAAAAAACATAGTAATACCGTAGATGACCGGCAATACAAAGTAGGGGTCTTTTACCGACAGATCCATAATCCAGCCAAAGAAAGGTGAATGGCGCAGTTCCACCGATTCCATCAATACATAATAAAGTGCGAGGAATACCGGCATTTGGATCAGCAGCGGTAAACAACCACCAAACGGATTCACCTTTTCAGTTTTGTACATCTTCATCATTTCTTGTGAGAGCTTTTGGCGATCATCGCCCAAACGCTCTTTCAACTCAGCCATCTTCGGCGCTAACTTACGCATTTTCGCCATGGATTTATAGCTAGTTGCTGACAATTTGAAGAACAGCAGTTTTACGCAGAGGGTCAGGCCGATAATCGCCAAGCCCCAGTTGCCCACCAGATTGTGGATAAATTTCAGCACCCAAAACAGTGGTTTAGCCACCCACCAGAGCCAGCCGTAGTCTACGGTCAGGTCGAGGTAGGGAGAGATCTGTTCCAAGCGCTCGGTATCTTTTGGACCGGCGTAAAAACTGGCCGAAATAGTGCCTTGGGTACCGGCAGCGACTTCATTAACTTTGCCGGTAAAACCCAGCAAATACAGGTCATTGTCGCCTAACTTGCGCAAGTGATAGGTGTTCTGACTGTCTGCATCTGGAATCCAGGCGCTGATAAAGTAATGTTGCACCATCGCGACCCAACCGCCCTGCACACCAATTTTTTCCTCTTTTTCGGCCAGATGAGCAAAGGTGATTTTTTTGTATTTGTCATCTGGTGTAGTAATCGCTGCACCCAGGAACGGGTTCATTTCCAAGGCGCTGACTTTGACGAAGTTTTGGCTATCGCGTTTGATTTGGCCATAGAGTTGAGCAGACCAATTATTAGCACTTTGGTTATCGATCAGGTATTCGATATTGATCAGGTAATCGCCGCGGGTAAAGGTGAAACGCTTGGTAATTTTGACATCACCCTGTGCCATAGTCAGATCAACTACTAATTGGTTTTCACTTTCTGCGAGAGTGTAAGTCGTTTTTTCGCTGCTAAATAAAGGGCGACCTTGGGTGGTATCTGTGCCATTGGCGCCGATTAACCCGCTTTGTGCGAGATAAGTGTGGTGGTCGCGGTTATCGAGCAGAACAAAGGGTTGATCTGGTGTATTTAACTTGAGGAAATGACGCGGCAGTGCCAATTGCACTATATCGCCACCCAAAGGATTGATAGTGAGATCAAAACTGTCAGTTTTTACCGAAATCAACTGGTTTGAAGCGATAGTTGTTTTTTCCGCTTCCGACAAACTGTTGGCCGCGACGGGAATTTCGCTGTTAGCAACAGAGGTTGTCGCTGGAATAGCCCCATTATTGGTTGGCGCTGTTTGTGTAGCCACCGTAGTTGATGTGGGAAGTTTTTCCTGAAATTCATGCCAGCGAATAACTAACATCAACAAGGTAGCGAGAATTGCTGCAATTAATAGGTTTTTTTGCCAATCCATCTTAATGACTGCCATCAGTAGTGTGTGAATGAATAGAAGAACAACAACTTTTTTTCAATTCCGGTACCGGATCCAAGCCGCCTTCATGCCAAGGGTGGCATTTTAATAAGCGCCGCAGGGTTAGATAAGACCCTATAAAAAATCCGTGCCGCACAATTGCCTCTTCCGAATAATGTGAGCAGCTGGGATAGAAGCGGCATTGGTTGCCGATCCAGGGGCTCAATAAGTAGCGATAGCCGTGCAGCAATTTCACTGCCAGCCAGATCAAGCCGGAATGCGCGCTATTGATCAGTCGCTTTAGCATCTGTATCCGCCTTTGATTCCACCCCTTGAGTTTGCGCCTGCGATGTTAACCGATGATGGCGCACTTTTTTGAAAATTCGCTGCCATTGTTGATTTAATTGCTGGGTAAACTCGCTGCTGGACAAACTATCCATGCCTTTGCGCGATAAGACCACAATATCCAGCCCGGCTAATTCTTGTTGCTGCAGACGGAAACTCTCGCGGATCAAGCGTTTCATGCGGTTGCGTTCAACGGCCAGTTTCATGTGTTTTTTGGCCATCACCAAACCCAAGCGTGGTTGTGTTTGCTGGTTGAGGCGGGCGAGGATTAAAAAATACTGGTGCGAGGCGCGAAACGGCGCATTATCAAACACAGGTTTGAAATCAGCGGCACAAAGTAAACGCAGGGATTTGGTAAAACGGAAGGATGCGGTGTTAGAACCTGGACCAAAGCGGGAATCGCTCTGGGGTTGATTCGAACTAGCAGACTGTTGAAATTCTATTTTGGCTGGCATATGTGCGCTAAAAATAGTCTAGGAATGACCGTTATCGACTACTTTCGTCTCACGTTTGCCAATAACAAATTTCAACAAACTGCTAGTGAACCAAGAATCGAGATCAATTAAACGCGAGTCAACTCGGCACGGCCTTTGGCGCGACGACGAGCCAATACCAAACGACCACCTTTAGTAGCCATACGAGCACGGAAACCGTGGTTGCGAACGCGTTTCAGATTGCTGGGTTGGAATGTTCTTTTCATGATAAACCTGTTAAAAATCCTGAGTTAATTCACACGGCGTGCGAAAAGAGGCGGGATTCTAAAGAATGCGGCCGCCTAAAGCAAATTTATTTGAGCAAATAATCTACAAAACCGGGGAAATTTGACTGCACACATCTTCTACCAGCTTTCCCCCAGTTAATTAAGATGTTATCAACAGTGTTATCCACAGATTTAGCGTTTTATTCCTTATGTTTATCGGTTTTTAAGGTGCTCAGTTAAGCTCCTCACCATAGCGTAACTAATTGAATCTTAATGGCTAAGTTTTAGTCCATTAAATTAAATTTGGTTTTTGTTGTGGATAACTCTGGGGGGCGAGAGTAGACTTGGCTCCCCCTGCATAAACCTGTGTTGGTTATTCTTGTTAGAGTCGATTAACAGCGGCAGGTTTTGGTTTTTATTTCTGTTTATCAATACATCAATAAACAATAATCGCAATCTGCGTTTCGGGAGTTTTGGTTTTGCTGCAATCGATTTGGAAATTATGTGCCGCCAGTTTGCAGGATGAATTGCCTTCGCAGCAGTTCAATACCTGGATTCGGCCATTGCAAATCGATGAGTCAGCCTCACCTCAGGAATTGCGTTTGTTGGCGCCGAACCGGTTTATTTGCGATTGGGTGGCAGAAAAGTTTCTCAATCGCATCCGCGAGCTGGCCAGTCACTATCATCAAGATAATAGTCTGCAAGTGGCTGTGGGGGTTGCACCGCGCCCGGCAACTGGTTTTCAAGCGGCATCAGTCAACTCCCAATCAATAGCACCCAAACAATTTGCGCCAAAATATGAGCCTGCTGCTGCAGAGGGAAGTTCAGCCCAGCCAGAACAGCATGTGCGCGAGGATAATCTGGCGTTTGGCAGTAAAAATACAGAGCCTGAACAGGCTAGTGATGGCTATATAAATTCTCCTAATAGAGCTAATAAACCAGCTAAAATCGTCGAATATGATGCTAAATCACGGGATATTATTGTAGAAAGCAGCAGTTTTGATAGCACTCGTGTAACGCCCGAGTTGGAAGTGGAGGGTGGCCTCAAACACAGTAATTATTTAAATGTCTCATCGACCTTCGCTACTTTTGTGGAAGGTAAGTCGAACCAATTAGGTCTGGCTGCAGCGCGTCAGGTAGCGGAAAATCCGGGTGGCGCTTATAACCCCCTCTTTATCTACGGTGGGGTAGGTTTGGGTAAAACCCACTTGATGCAGGCGGTGGGCAATGCCATGGTGGCACGCAACCCCAATGCCAAAGTTGTCTATCTGCACTCCGAGCGGTTTGTGGCAGATATGGTAAAAGCGCTGCAGTTGAACGCAATCAATGATTTCAAACGCTATTACCGGTCGATGGATGCGTTGCTTATCGACGATATTCAATTTTTTGCCGGTAAAGAGCGCTCGCAAGAAGAGTTTTTTCACACCTTTAATTCACTGCTGGAAGGCGGCCGCCAAATTATCCTGACCTGTGACCGTTTTCCTAAAGAAATCAATGGCTTAGAAGAGCGGTTGAAATCCCGTTTTGGCTGGGGCTTAACGGTAGCAGTGGAGCCGCCAGAGCTGGAAACGCGGGTGGCGATTTTGATGAAAAAGGCGGAGCAGGTGAATATCGATTTACCACACGACGCCGCATTTTTTATCGCCCAGCGTATTCGCGCTAACGTGCGCGACCTTGAAGGCGCTTTGAAGCGGGTAATCGCCAGCGCTAATTTTACCGGTCGGCCCATCGATGTCGAACTGGTGCGTGAAGCCTTAAAAGACTTGTTGGCGCTGCAGGATAAACAGGTCGGTATTGATAATATCCAGCGGGTAGTCTGTGAATATTACAAAATCAAAATGAACGACATGATTTCCAAGCGTCGCAGTCGTTCAGTGGCGCGCCCGCGCCAGGTGGCTATGGCCTTGGCCAAAGAATTGACCAATCACAGTCTGCCGGAAATTGGTGAAGCATTTGGCGGCCGCGACCACACTACGGTGCTGCACGCTTGCCGCAAAATTAAGGAATTACAGGAAGAGACCGCAGATATCCGCGAGGATATGAAAAACTTGCTGCGTTCGCTGACAACTTGATTTATAAACACTGTTGTTTTGTGCTTGATCCAGTAGAGATAAAAACGCAATAAGTCCCGGAAGATTACCTAAGAGACCATCACATGAAATTTGTCGTATCCCGCGAAGCCTTGCTCAAACCCTTACAACTGGTAGCTGGTGTGGTGGAGCGTCGTCAAACGCTGCCGGTGTTGTCCAATGTATTGATTCAATTGAATGATGATCAACTCTCGCTCACCGGTACGGATCTTGAGGTAGAGATTGTCGGGCGCATCACACTGGAGCAAGCCGGAGTATCGGGCGAAATTACAGTTCCGGCACGTAAGTTGGTAGATATCTGCAGATCCCTGCCTGATGGCAGCAATATTGAGTTTTTTCTCGAAGAAAACCGCATTATGGTCAAATCTGGCCGCAGCCGGTTTACTCTTTCTACTTTACCTGCTGCCGATTTTCCTAATGTTGAAGATACACCGGGCAATTTACGTTTTAGCTGCGCGCAACAAGAAGTTAAACGCCTGATTGAACGCACAGCGTTTGCTATGGCACAGCAGGATGTTCGCTACTACTTGAATGGTATGTTGTGGGAAGTACGCCAGGATCAATTGCGTGTAGTGGCTACCGATGGTCACCGTATGGCGATGTGTACACGCGCAGTTGCGGTAAATACCGCAGACGTTATTCAGGCTATTTTGCCACGTAAAGGTGTATTGGAATTATCGCGTCTGCTGGATGATTCTACCGCCCAGGTTGAAGTAGTACTGAGTTCTAATCATATTCGTGTCACCTCAATGGATTACACCTTCACCTCCAAGTTGGTCGATGGCAAATTCCCCGAATACGAGCGTGTGTTGCCTCGCGGTGGTAATAAGGTGGTGATTGGTTCGCGCCTTGAATTGAAACAAGCCTTTGGCCGCACGGCAATCTTATCCAATGAAAAGTATCGCGGTGTACGTTTGTTGCTGTCCGATGGTAGCTTGACCATAGTGGCTAACAACCCAGAGCAAGAAGAAGCTGAAGAACAGGTCACCGTGGATTACACAGGTGAATCTCTGGAAGTAGGTTTTAACGTGAGCTATTTGCAGGATGTTACCAACGTTATCAGCAATGATAATGTGAAGATTACCCTGTCAGATGCTAACTCCAGTGCTCTGTTAGAAGAACCGGAAAACAGCGATTCCCTCTATGTAGTAATGCCGATGCGCCTGTAAGGGTGCATTGGTAGAACAGTCTTGTTGGTCGTATGACCTTAAAACGTCTATTTATTCAAAACCTGCGCAATCTGGAAGGGGTGGATATCACACCTTCGCTGCAGGTGAATCTTATCTACGGTGAAAATGGCTCTGGTAAAACCAGTGTACTGGAAGCTATCAATCTACTTGCCCTTGGTCGTTCCTTTCGCAGTCATAAACACAAACCGCTTATCAATCACCAACAATCCTCGTTTACGGTGTTTGGCCGTGTGCATACAGATGATGAATCTGATGTGCCGATTGGTATTAGTCGCCATATGGATGGTGAAGCGAGTTTTAAAGCGAATGGAGTCTTGGTGCCATCGGCGGCTGATCTTGCTGCCTATCTGCCAGTTCAGGTCATTAATTCCGATACCTTTCTATTGTTGGAAGGTAGCCCTAAGGTTCGGCGGCAGTTTATCGATTGGTTAGTGTTTCACGTGGAACCTAATTTCTTCCCAGCTTGGAAAGCCATTCAACGCTGCTTGAAACACCGCAATAGCCTGCTGCGGCGTGATAGAATAGACCCCTTTGAATTAGCGCCCTGGGATAAAGAACTAGTAGATTTGACCAATAAAATCCACGAGTTTCGCACCCAGTGTATGGCGCATTTCAATGAAACCTTTGCTGTGTTGCTGAAAGAATTTATCAACATTGACGGTATAGCACTTGGTTATTATCGCGGCTGGGATAAAGACAAAGCCTATACCGATGTTCTTGCTGACAGCCTTGAACGTGATAAACGCCAAGGATATACCCATGCCGGTAGTCACAGGGCAGATTTAAAAATAACAGTGAATGGCTTGGATGCCGCAGAAGTTCTTTCGCGCGGGCAACAAAAGCTACTCGTATGTGCACTCAAAATTGCTCAGGGCTATGTATTTACCCGAATTACCGGGCGAAAATCGATTTATTTAGTGGACGATTTACCCGCTGAATTAGATGAAAAGCACCGTGCACTATTAGTTCATTGGTTGGATACCATGAATACTCAGGTATTTATTACCGGGGTTGATTCAGAAACCCTGTTATCCAGCTGGCGTGATAAGACCAAAATTACCCCTAAAATGTTCCACGTGGAACAGGGCAGGGTGACTGAGGTGGTTAATTCCTCTGTTATCGCCCAATAGATTATGCGCAACCAGCTTGGTTGCTACTGAACAAAAAAGCGGAGAAATGCTATGTCAGAAGAGAATGTTTACGACTCGTCCAGTATTAAAGTCCTTAAGGGCTTGGATGCGGTGCGTAAGCGCCCAGGGATGTACATTGGCGACACCGACGATGGCTCAGGTTTGCATCATATGGTGTTTGAAGTCGTGGATAACTCTATCGACGAAGCGCTGGCTGGCCACTGTGATGAAGTGCGTGTAGTCATTCATCCAGATGAAACTGTCTCTGTCTCTGACAATGGCCGTGGTATCCCTACTGAAATGCACGAAGAGGGTGTATCCGCCGCTGAAGTTATCATGACCGTTCTCCATGCCGGTGGTAAGTTCGATGACAATACTTACAAGGTATCTGGCGGCTTGCATGGTGTGGGCGTATCGGTAGTAAACGCTTTGTCTGAGTGGTTGAAACTGACTATTCGCCGTGGTGGCAAGATTCATGAGCAGATTTATCGTCACGGTGTACCCGATGCACCACTTGCGGTGGTGGGCGATTCAGCCACTACCGGTACTGAAATTCACTTCAAACCTTCCGCTGAAACCTTTACCAATATTGAATTTCACTTCGAATTATTGGCTAAACGCCTGCGTGAACTGTCATTCTTGAACTCTGGCGTGCGCATTGTTTTGAAAGATGAGCGCTCAGCAAAAGAAGAGGTTTACCAATACGAAGGTGGTTTGCGCGCGTTTGTAGAGCATTTGAATAAAAACAAAACCACCATTAATAAGATGGTGCACTTTGTTTCGCTCAAGCGTGACGATGGCATCGGCGTAGAAGTCGCCTTGCAGTGGAACGATTCCTTTCAGGAAAACCTGTTCTGCTACACCAATAATATCCCGCAGCGCGACGGTGGAACCCACTTGGCTGGCTTCCGTGCTGCGCTCACCCGGGGTTTGAATACTTATATCGAGAAAGAAGGTATCGCCAAAAACGCCAAAGTCGCCACTACGGGTGACGATGCCCGTGAAGGTCTGACGGCGATTATCTCGGTTAAAGTGCCCGATCCTAAATTCTCCAGCCAAACCAAAGACAAGCTGGTCTCTTCGGAAGTGAAAACTGCCGTAGAACAGGAGATGAATGAACACTTTGGCGCTTACCTGTTGGAAAACCCGCAGGAAGCCAAGTCGATTGTGGGCAAGATGATCGATGCCGCCCGCGCCCGTGAAGCCGCGCGTAAAGCCCGTGAAATGACTCGCCGTAAAGGCGCATTGGACATTGCTGGTTTGCCCGGCAAGTTGGCAGACTGTCAGGAAAAAGATCCGGCGCTGTCTGAACTTTACCTGGTGGAGGGTGATTCTGCGGGTGGTTCAGCCAAACAAGGCCGCGCGCGGAAGACTCAGGCTATTCTGCCGCTCAAGGGTAAGATCCTCAACGTGGAAAAAGCCCGTTTCGATAAGATGCTGTCATCGGCTGAAGTCGGCACGCTGATTACCGCACTCGGCTGTGGTATCGGCAAAGAGGATTACAATCCGGAAAAACTGCGCTATCACAGCATCATCATTATGACGGACGCCGACGTCGACGGTTCGCATATCCGTACCCTGTTATTGACCTTCTTCTTCCGCCAGATGCGCGAGCTGATTGAGCGTGGCCACATTTATATCGCTCAGCCACCGTTGTATAAAATCGCCAAAGGCAAACAAGAACAGTATCTGAAAGACGAAGCGGCGATGACCGAGTTCCTCACCCAAGCCGCCTTGGAAGATGCCAGCTTGCACGTTAACCCTAGCGCCCCGCCGATTGCCGGTGAAGCCTTGGAAAAACTGGTGTATGAATACCGCAAGGTAATGGCGACGATTGATCGTTTGTCGCGTTTGTATCCGGCTGATGTACTGGAAAAGATGATTTATTTGCCGGCGGTTCGCCCTGAGCACTTGGCCGATCAAGGCCATATGCAACAGTGGTGTGACCAGATGGCAGCACACTTCAGTATCGATGCCCGCGCCGGTAGCCAGCGCTATATCATCACCGTGCGTGAAGATACTGAGCGCCATCTGTTTATGCCGCAGGTAGAGATTACCGCCCATGGTATCGCTACACCTTATCCATTCACTCGCGATTTCTTCGCCTCGGGTGAATATGCCTCGATCGTTTCCTTGGGTGAAAAGCTGGAAAGCCTGATCGAAGAGGGCGCCTATATTCAGCGCGGCGAGCGTAAACAACCGCTGTTCAAGTTCGCCGAAGGCTTGGAATGGCTGATGAAAGAGTCGCGTAAAGGCTACAACATCCAGCGCTATAAAGGTCTGGGTGAGATGAACCCGGAACAATTGTGGGATACCACCATGAATCCGGAAACTCGCCGTATGCTGCGGGTGACTATTCAGGATGCAATTGCCGCCGATCAAATCTTTACCTGTTTGATGGGTGATAACGTGGAACCGCGCCGCGAATTTATCGAGACTAATGCACTTGCAGTAGCTAACCTTGATATATAAAAACTATTAATTTTTATATATTAATAGTTTTGATATCTATAAATAAAAGGCCGAATTCAAGTGAATTCGGCCTTTTATATTCAGAAATGAAATAAAAAATCTTGTTAAATTTCTAAATATCCAATTTTGACTGGTCTATACTCAGGACGTAGTGAGTAGTTTGGATGAGATTAACTGTGTAGCGAGATGACTTTAATGATCACTGAAAAAAAAGCACCCAAGGTATTGTTAACCCAAATTGAAGATGCACTTGAAGAGCGTCAGCGCCAAGATCGACGCCAATACCACGAGGGAATCCCGCAGGACGTACCTCATGAACGGCGCAAAAATGATCGCCGCGAGCGCAAGGCGAGCAAATAAATCGCAATCATAAAAGGGGCTACAAGCCCCTTTATTACGTCTTCTATTAACGCAGATAGGTTCCGGTAGTACCTATCTTGCCGGGTCCATTAAGCACATATATTCCCGCCGAATAACTGGCCACAATAAAACTGATGGTGCCATTAGTTACCGTTAGGGTATTTCCGGTCACTGCGTCCTTATAGGTGCCGTTTTTCACACCGCTGAGACTGATGGACTGGGCGCTGGACGATGCCAGCCCGACAACTGCATAGCTGCCTTCGCTGGATAGATCCCGCACAAAACTCATTCCTGCGCCCCATTCGTTCACCTGCGTACTTGGTGCTTTTTGCAGGGCTGGGATGGCACTGCGAATCTGATTCAGGCGTTTGATGTGCTGGTAGAGCGGATGGCTCTGGGTTGTTGCCAGATTATCCAGATAGGCGCCAAAGTAGGCGCGACCGGTCTGATCTATGGTATCGCTATTGCCAGCGATATCTTGCGGTAGCCCGGCTTGGAACATGACTTCTTCCCCATAATAGAGGGTGGGAATACCGCGATTGGTCCAGAGCAGGTTGTAGACCATAGCGGCATTAGCCATTTCGCCGCCATAGCGATATTTAAAATCGTTATCCGGGCCCACATCGTGGTTTTGGAAAAAGGTTACCAGTTTGGTGGCATCGCCATAGACCCAATCCATCGCCATTACCCCGCCGATACCACCGAAATTGCCGCGTGTGACGTTATCGCGGAAAGTGGAAAAGACCGAGAAATCCAGCACCGAAAAGCCAGAGTCGCCACCTGCACGCGGGTCGGCAGGATTGTTGGTAGTGCGTGTGTACCACCAGGGGCGGATAACAGCGCTGGCGTTATCGTTGGCAATCTCTGAACCAAAACCCGTGCCTTTGACCAGATTTTCACCAAACACAAACAAACCAGGCTTATGCGCCTTCCATGTATTGACGTAGCTGAGCAGTTCATTGCGTTCGATATGTTTCACAGTATCCAAGCGGATCGCATCAACGCCCATGTCCAAATACATCTTCATCGCGCCGTTGAGGTAGTCCTTCACATTCTGCCGTTCAGTGGCCAGATCTATAGTGTCGCCCGCCATATGTTTGCGCTGCAGCGCCAGTGGGTTTTCCCAGTCACCACCGGACATAAATCCATCCAGGTGATACCAGTTGGGGTCGAGAGTGGCGGCATCTATGCCGAAGAAGCGATTGGCGTCATAACCTGCTTTGGGTACCGAAACACCGGTCTTTGGATCTACCAGAGGCACAGTGCCGTTGGCATCGGAAGTATGGCGATCCTTAAACCATTGGGGTGCGACTGAGTTGTCGTTATCATCGCGGAACGCGCGCTTATAATCGCCTAAATTACCAAGATAAGGCCCATTGACTATATTGCCTTGAACCCCGCCAGCTGGCACATAGTATTTGATCGGTAGATGGTCTATCCAGACCGCATTGCGCAGGCCGTATTGGCTGGAGTGATTGATCACCACATCCTGAATAACCTTCAAACCCTTGGCGTGGGCGGCATCAATAAAATTCTTATAGCTGGTATCGGGTGACTCCAGGCGCGGATCTACCTTATAAAAATCGTAGGCATGGTAGCCGTGATAATCCAGCCCCGAGCGATTCTCCACCGGCGGCGTTACCCAAATCGCGGTGAAACCCAGATCCTTGATGTAATCCAGTTTTTGGATCAAGCCTTTAAAATCGCCGCGCCAGTGAGGATCGCCCGCTTTATAGCGATCGCGGTTGTAATAGTTATTGCTGGAATCGCCATCGTAAAAGCGTGCAGTCAGCAAAAAGTAAATGGTCTCCTTGCGGAAGTCACTATTCACAATACCAATACTGGAGCTTGTAGCGCTGCTCGCCAGACTGGAACTCACTAATGAACTAGATGATGATATTGGCGATGAAATGGAACTGCCACTAGAAAAACTACTTGAAGCGGCGGATGTGGTGACGGGAGTTAGGGTGTAAGCCAGCGTAGCATCATTTACTTGCACGCGATAAGTACCCACCAGACTGGTGAAAATATCGCTGCCGTTTTGATTCAATATTCCATCGTTATTGCTATCGCCATAATTCACCGACCAGTTAGTAGTAGTATCAAATTTAAAGCGCTGATTTGCTTGTCCATTCAATAAAATTTCTGTTGACCAAATATTATTGGCCACCAAGGTCATTGGTGTTGTTGTCCAATTGTTTGCTGTACCGCGAAAATTCAGTGCCGAAAAATTTTTAGCAAAACCAACAGAGTCGCAGCTGCTTACAGATTGCAGCGCGATGCTTTTGGTAATGGAATTAAAAGTGATTTTGTAAGATTGGTTGGCGGCAACAGGGTAATCATTAGCGGGATAACTCTCGCTCCAATTGCCGGTGCGATCAATTTTAAAACGCGGGTTAGTAGTGGCGGCACCGAAACTCTGACAGCTAGTAAATTCGCTAGCACTCACAGCAGTCATCGCCGTGCTGCTCCAATTGTTAGGTGTGCCGCGAAAAAACCAATCGGCATAACTCAGTTGGCTGAACAGCAGCGCGCCAGTGGCAGCCAGTTTAATGGCGCCAGATAGGGATAGATTCATAAAATCCTCATTGGGTTGTGAATTATTGTTGTAACTTATGAGTAAACGCAGACAGCAACTGCCGTCTATTGAAGGGCTTAAACTGCAAGCAGGGAAATCACAATTATTGTTGTTATAGGTCGGACAGGGGGAAGTCCGATAAATCAGACGAAGAGTAGAGCGAGCCAGTTGTTCAATACAATCAACTGCATACGTATGCAGCGAATGAATACGTATGTAAAAAAAGTCCTATAGAAAAAGAGGGTAAATCAGCGGCGGTTTAGATACCGGCGAGTTGTGGGCGAACTCTCGGTTCGGTGTGTTTAATCTTGTTAGTATTTCTCCATCAATGGCAAGTTGGATTCACTACACCATGAATAGCTTAATACTATTACGCAGCGCACTGTTGTTTGCCTCTGTCACGGCATTAATTTCTTGCGGCGGCGGTTCAGGTGGCGGCGCAGCAACTCCGCCAGCGTCCAACAGTTCTGCCAGTAACCTTGCTACTTCCAGCAGTAGTGTGTCCAGTATCGCGAGCAGTAATTCCTCCTCAGTTGTTTTAACCTCATCCTCGGCACAGTCTTCTATAACATCTTCTTCGTTAGCATCCTTGGCTGCGCCACAAAATATTGCCGCGCAACCGGGAACTGCAGCAGTCACACTCAGTTGGAATAGCGTGGCGGGTGCTTCGGGCTATCGTGTCTATTACGCATCTGAAGCGAATATTCTCATTAATAATATTGCCAGTTTTGATGATGGCACCCGTGTGGATAACGCAATCTCACCGCGTGTGATTAACAATTTGCGCAACGGCCAGACTTATTATTTTGTGGTGACGGCAATCAATGGCAATCAGGAGAGCATTGCCAGTGCTGAAGTCAGTGCAACGCCCAATGTAATTGATTTGGCGAAACAGCCTAATGCACAAGAAGTATTAGTAGTGGAGTTAGTTAATCGCGCGCGCGCCAATCCGGATGCTGAAGCCGCGCGTTTGGGCATTGGCTTGAATGATGGCATCACCGGCACTGCAATCACCAACACACCCAAACCACCACTTGCGCATAATTTATTATTAATTGAATCAGCGCGATTACATTCGCAGTGGATGTTGGATGCCGATATTTTTTCGCACACCGGCAACAACAATTCCACCCCGCACGAGCGAATGCAAGCCGTGGGTTACAGTTTTACCGGTAGCTGGACCAGCGGGGAGAATATTGCCTGGGGCGGCACAACTGGGAGCAGTATTAATTTAACCAGTTATGCCGTTTCACAACACGAGGGATTATTTAAATCGCCCGGCCACAGAGTAAATATTCTCAATGCGAATTTTCGTGAGTTAGGTGTGGGGCAGTTGCAGGGTTATTTTATGCAGGATGGACGCAATTATTTATCCTCCATGCTCACGCAAAATTTTGCCCGCTCCGGTTCCAGTTATTTTTTAACCGGCGTGATTTATGAGGATAAAAATAACAACGAGTTTTACGATGTAGGCGAAGGCTTGAGTGGAATCAACATCACGATTAATGGCAAAACCTATCCTGCATTTAATAGCGGCGCCTACGCAATCCCGCTGGCCAATGGCACTTATCAATTGAGCATTACGGGCGCTGCGCTGGGTGGGCCGGTTTATTACTCGGTGCAAATCAGCAATCAAAATCGCAAATTGGATGTGATTAAAACGGGAGCCAACCTCCGTGTCGTGACTCCCTAGTAATATCGTTTTTTATGTTTTAACCAAAAGCCTTAGCCCAACCAGCTCGCGTATTCCTGTTCGAGTTGTTTCGGATTTGTCTTAAAGGTGTTGTACCAATTCGCCGACATGGCATCGGGGAATATGTCTTCCTCTTTTTGCTCCACACCGGTCAATATAATGTCGGCAACTTCAGCGGGCAGTGCCTTGGACAATTCAAAGCCTTCACTCATGCGTGTCGCCACCGGGCCAGGGTAGACACCTTGAACAAAAATTTCGCTCTTGGCCAGTTCTGCGCGCAACCCTTGAGTGAAAGAGTGAAGTGCGGCTTTGGACGCAGAGTAGGGCCCAAGCAGCGGCATATTGGCAATACCTGCGATGGAGCTGATATTGATAATCGCCGCCTGCGAAGACTGCTGCAATTGTGGCAAAAGCGCGCGGGTGAGATTGACCGGGCCAAAATAATTGGTGGCCATCTCCAGCTGCGCTATGTCGCCACTCGTCTCCTGAATAAATCCGGAACTATTGGCGATACCAGCGTTATTGATCAGTATGTCCAACTCGCTCAGCGAACGGCTCGCTTGAGCGATATCGGCGGCGGAAGTCACATCCAACTGGATAGCAACCAACTCACTGCTGGAAGCCCCCAACTCCTGAATAGTTTGTTCAAGCGCCGCTAAATCCCTACCGCCCAGATAAATACGTTTTACCTTGCGCGCGATCAGTGCCTTTACTAATGCCAAACCTATACCGCGATTGGCGCCGGTGACTAAAGCTGTTTTTTGTTGCCATTGCATCTTCATTACTCCTTCTATTAAGAACATGGTTTGTTGAAAAAGTAGACCGGTCGTCTAGTTTGTGGTGCTAAAAAAGAGCCTTGCGGCTCCGGGTTTAATTTAGGCCATCAGGGTTTTAACAGCTGGCCAAAATAAAGCTTTAATAGTTCTTCTAAGGGTTGAGTGGTCTGTTCCAGTTTGGAGCGGATCAAACAGCCTTCCCAAGCGGCAAACAGTTGGCGCGCCAACAGCTGGGCATCGGCAGTGGGCGCCAGTTCTCCTGCCTGTTTAGCCTCTTCAAAACAAGCCGCAATTTGCGCTTCTACACCTTGGTAGTGGCGATAAATAGCCACACGCATAGCATCGGATTGCAGCGCCAGTTCTTGCCCAAGGTTGCCTAACAGGCAATTACAGCGGCCAAAATGCTCGCCAAAATAGATCAACACATCGCTGAAATACTGATGTAATTGAGTCAGCGGCGAACCTGAGTTAGTCGCTAAAGACGCTGCCAACCCATCGCGCAATATATGCCCATAGTGATCAATCACTGCCAGTCCAAGATCTTCTTTACTTTTGAAGTAGTGATAAAAGGAGCCTTTCGGCACCTTAACCTGAGCGAGTATCTCGGCAATGCCGGTACTGTTAAACCCTTTGACGGCAAACAAAGTCACCGCGGCATCGATCAATTTGTCTTTGGTATTGTCGGACATAAGTAGTGTTGTCTTGATAGTAGACCAGTCGTCTAGTAAATACAATAACTTCTATGATACGGGTTTTACGGGGTTTAGTCAGTTGTGTTTCACGCGGCCGGCATGGGCATACGGCCATCTACTAAAAAATTATCCAAGGGGAAGCGGATAATCTCTTTTTGCCCTAACTGCTTAAAGGCAACTTCAGTGGCGCTCAATTCGCATAACCACTGGGTCATATCCGCTGGTTTCTTCTGCGCGAGTGGGGCGGGGACAAATAAACCTACACAGCGATTTTTTTCCGGGTCCCGTGCCGATTGGTATTCAAAGGCTTCGACTTTCGCCGCGCGCATGTCGCTGCCTAACTGCTGGGTGGCGGAATAATCCTGTGGATGAGTGAGTTGATGAAGGAATTGATCAAAGGGAGCTGTATCCAATCGCACCCCATGGTCACTGGCATAGTTCACACAAAATAAAGTGTGCGCCGAGGTGATGGTGTTTTTGATTGGGCTGGCAGCCATCGAATACCAAAACACAAAACGATAATAAGCGGATTCAGCCAGCGTAGTTTTAGGATTGCAGCCAGCGTAAAAAATCCCCGGTTCATGGATGCGGCCAAAACGCGAACCCCATTTCAATGGCGGGTAACGAAAAGGCGTTTTAAGCAGATAGTGATAGCTATCGCTGTGGGCGGGATAGGGGGGTTTTACTGAATCGAGCAATTCTTCCAGCAACGCCTGCTCTTCGAGACTATCGACATATCCGAGCGTGGCGATTTGTTCCTGGCTTTCGACCAAGCGCCAGGCGGTGCCGGAAATGCTTTGCAGTTGCGCTGCTCCTTCGCAGGTTTCCCAAATCATTAAGCCTTGTCCTCAGTCATCAGATTTTGCCGCGCAATGCGTCGACAAAGTTCAGCACCTGCATCAAGCCCTGAATGCTTTCGATTTGTTGGGCGGGAACGCCACCAGTGACTTGATTGGGATTGTGCATAAAGTGTTTGATCCAGTCCCTATCGCCACCGGTCAGGGTAAAGAGCGCGCGTGCAATGCGGATCAGCAGTAGGGCCAACTCACCCTGTTTGGATTTTGGGTCAAGCGCCGGATTTTGTTTGAGGCGGCTCACGGCGGTGCGATGAATCCCCAATACCGCGGCTAACTCGGATTGTTTTAACCCGAGTTGCTCAGCGGCGTTTAACACCGCTTTGGCGAGTACCGCGGCCGGATCTGGATCAAGGTGTGCAAGGGCTGACATGGCTCCCCCAATGGATCGAAAATGTTCAATATGCACTTATCATAGGTGATATGTGCAAATTGAACAAGTTTTAAGCGATGGTAAAGCGAGGGTAAAGCACAATGGCAGTGCGATTACTATTTGCGTAGTTGACTGAAATCATTGAGCATAGCCGGTCAATTTGCTCGCCAATTTGGTCATAAGTTCAATAAAGGAAAGGAATTAGCACAGTGCAAGATTTCACTCATACCCAGTACGACTGCATGGGTTTTCACAGCCAGCTGCCCAAGGGCAAGGCTTCCGGCAGTATGCGTATCACTTCAGCGGGAATTGATTTTACGATTGGAGATCAGCAACTACATTTGCCACTTCATGGATTACAAGTCAGCCTCGGCGGTGCCAGCAATCGCTTGGTGTATTTTGAGCATCCTCTGTTAAGCGGTTGGAGTTTTTACACCAGCGACCGCAGTGTATTAAAAGATCCTCATTTACATAGTGTTACCGGTGTTTCCAAACTCTTAAACAGTGCGCGCCACAAACGCATGCTGGGCTGGGGCATTTTGGCATCCGTTGCGACGCTGATTGTGGCCGTGCCGCTAATTATTATTTTGCGCATGGATTTTTTCACTGGTTTGATCGCTAACAATATTCCAGTGGAATGGGAGCAAAAACTGGGCGACTCGGCGCTAGCGCAATACCAACTGGGCAAACAAATGCTCGATGACAAAAAAGCGGAGCAATTGCTGAAACCACTGGTTGAACCGCTTACCGCCGCCTTGCCGCAGAGCCGCTACCAGTACCATTTTAAAATTGTTAATGATGGCAGCCTCAATGCATTTGCGCTGCCGGGTGGTCAGGTAGTGATTCACTCGGAATTAATTTTGCGCGCCGATTCTGCCGAAGAACTACTCGGTGTGTTAGCCCATGAAATCCAGCACGTTGAACAGCAACACGGTCTGCGCAATATGATTGGTGCGAGTGGTATTTATTTAATTGCCAGCGCGGTATTTGGCGATACCTCGGGTTTATTGGCACTGCTTAGCAGCGCTGCGCCACTGTTATTAAATCAAAGCTATTCACGCGGGTTTGAAACCGAAGCGGATGTAAAAGGTTTTGCGCTCTTGCAAGCAGCGGAAATTGATCCCAAAGGCTTGGCGAGTTTTTTTGAAAAAATGATTGCGGAAGAAAAAAAGCAAATGGATAAAATCCTCGATGAGGAAAATCAGCAACTGGCCAAACAAGCGTTGAAATTTTTATCCACCCATCCCGCCAATGAAGATCGCATCAAACGGCTTGAACAACTTGCGCAAGACAATCTTAAAGACAATGCGCAAACCATTCACTACCGAAATCTAGAACCTGCATTTGTGGAACTACAAAGTGCGGTAAAACTATTTGTTACTAATACACAGGGAGAAACATCGAATGAAAACTGAACTTAAAGGCTCACAGGCCTTTAGCTATATTGAGGTAGAGCTGCAGCCGGGTGAAACCATTATCAGCGAATCGGATGCCATGTCGAGCATGGATGCCGAGTTGGATTTAAACGCAAAATTAAATGGCGGATTTTTTAAAGGATTGCTGCGCAAATATCTTGGCGGTGAATCCCTTTTTATCAACCATTTCACCAACAATACCTGCCAGCCGCGTCGTATGACATTGGTGCAGGGAACACCGGGTGAAATTCGTCATCGCAAAATGGATAACGACGAAATCTATCTGCAACCTGGCGCTTTTGTCGCTTGCAGTGAAGGGGTAAAACTGAGTTTGGAATGGGCTGGCTTGGTATCTTTTATCGCCCGCGAAGGTTTGTTTCGCTTAAAAATAAGCGGCAGCGGCGATTTATTTTACGGCGCCTATGGCGCCTTATTAGAGCGTGAAATCGACGGCGAATATATTGTCGATACCAGCCATCTGGTGGCCTATGACCCGAGCATTAAATTAAAACTGCAATTGGCGGGCGGAATTTTTTCCAGCTTTTTCGGCGGCGAAGGTTTGGTTACGCGGGTGGAAGGCAGAGGCAAAATTGTTATTCAATCGCGCAGCATCACCGGCCTGACTGGCTGGTTGAATCCCAAATTCTGGTAAGGAGTCCGCAATGAAAGTTGAATTGATAAATCAGCCGGGCAATACCGCGGCAAAAATTACCCTGGCAGCGGGTGAGACTTGTACCGCCGAAGCGGGCGCTATGATCGCTATGAGCGGCCATATGAATATCACCACCACTACCCACAAAAAAAATGCCGGCGGTATTTTAAAAGCGGCCAAACGTATGCTCTCGGGCGAATCTTTTTTTCTCAACCATTTTGATCCCCAAGGCAAAGCCGGTGAAATTTGGTTGGGCAGCGATTTAGCGGGCGATATGCTCAGCCTGGAATTGGATAATGAAAATCTGATTGTGCAAAGCGGTTCGTTTCTCGCCTGCGACGATAATATCGACATGGATATGGGCTGGCAGGGTTTTAAATCGCTGCTATCCGGTGAAAGTGTTTTTTGGTTAAACCTGAAAGGCCGTGGCACGGTGGTGCTCTCTAGTTTCGGCGCTATTTATCCCATTGAAGTGGACGGTGAATACATAGTGGATTCAGGCCATATAGTTGCGTTTAACGAAACTCTGGATTTTTCCATCACCAAGGCGGGCAAAAGTTGGTTGCAATCTATGTTGGGCGGTGAAGGTCTGGTGTGTAAATTTAAAGGTAAGGGCACTGTCTGGTGTCAATCGCACAACGCCAAAAGTTTTGGCGGTTCATTAACCCCGAATTTGCGTGTGCGCAAAGCCTAAGGAGAAATCATTATGGAAAATAAATATAAAGTACAACTGAACGGCCAGTTAGCGGCCGGTGCAGACTTGTCCAGCGCGACAGAAAAATTTGCCCAGTTGTTTAAAATCACCGCTGACAAAGCGCAACAGATGTTAGCGACATTTCCGGTCACGGTAAAAAACAATGTGGATGAAGTTACTGCACAAAAATTTAAAACAGCAATCGAAAAGACTGGATTCTTGTGTGACATCATTGCATTGGCAGAAACCACCGCTGTTATTGACACGCCGGAAACCTTTAAGGGTTGGCAATACAAAATAGAAGGCCGCCCCGACTACGGCTTTTTAACGGTGCAAATTCCGGCCAATGAAACTTTAAAAGTAGAAGCCTCGGCCATGGCCACTATGGACACCCATTTGGAAATGAAAACCAAATTAAAAGGTGGCTTGGGTCGTTTTCTCACCGGTGAGAATTTATTCCTCAACGAATTCAAAGCCGCAAAAGGCGCGGGTGAAATTGGCATAGCGCCCGGCACCCCCGGCGATTTGATTCACCAATACATTGACGGTCAAACATTGTTTTTACAAAACTCTGCGTTTGTTGCCGCAACTATGGGTGTGGAGTTGGAAACCAAATGGCAGGGGATGTTGAAAGGATTTTTTTCCGGCGAGAGTTTCTTTTTAATTCGCGCCAGCGGCAAAGGCGATTTATGGTTTAACTCCTACGGCGCGATTATCGAAATCGATGTGGAAGATGATTATGTCGTCGATACCGGCAACATAGTCGCCTTTACCGAGGGCATGGAATACGAGATCACCAAAGTCGGCGGCTATAAATCCCTGTTCTTCTCCGGCGAAGGTTTTGTCTGTCGCTTCCGCGGCAAAGGCAAAGTCTGGATCCAAACCCGCAACGCCCAAGCCTTTGTCTCCTGGGCGAATTATTTCCGTCCGGTGCAATCAAAGGGCTAATTCGTTTCGCGTGGAAAGTGGTTTTCGACCCCTGAATTTTTTTCAGGGGTTTATTTTTTATCCCACCGGCAGCGCCGTTTTATCCACCGGCGATTTCAATACAAACGACGAATGCACACCGCTTACGCCTTCAATACGGGTGAGTTTTTGCAGCAAAAACTGTTGATAGGCATCCATGTCCTTGACGATCACTTTTAACAAGTAATCGGCCGACTGCCCGGTAATTAAGTGGCACTCCAATACTTCAGGGTAGGCGCCCACGGTTTTTTCGAACATATCAAAGCGATCGGGTGTGTGTTTATCCATGCTGATTTGGATAAACGACAATAGGGTCAGCCCGAGTTTGCGCGCGTTGAGCAGGGCGACGTAACCGTCGATTAAACCCGCTTCCTCCAGTGCGCGTACCCGCCGCAAACAGGGGGAGGGCGAGAGGCTGATGCTGTCGGCCAGATCCTGATTGGAGATGCGGCCATTGTGCTGCAAGGCCTCCAGAATCAAACGGTCATATTTATCCAGTTCCATAAAATCTCAACTAGTTAGCTTTAAATATCAATATTTAACGAAATACAGCAATAATATTGTTCTATTGGTGATGTTAACACAAGCTTCGCAATCATCTGCCAGTCTTGTCTGCCTATACTATCGATAAATCTCCCCAGCCTCCTTTTACAAAGGGGATTAAATCTTTCACCAGGAGTCGATCATGCTTGCCAATCCATCCAGTAAATACCAGCGTTTTGTCGGCGTGTCCTTGCCCGACCGTCAATGGCCCAACAACCATATTGAAAAACCGCCCATCTGGATGAGCACTGACCTGCGCGATGGCAATCAGGCATTGATCGACCCTATGTCGGTTGCGACCAAAATGCGCATGTTCAAAGAGTTGGTGGCGATTGGTTTTAAAGAAATCGAAATCGGTTTCCCGTCCGCGAGTGAAATTGATTACAACTTCACTCGCCAATTGATCGAAGAAAATTTAATTCCCGACGATGTGACCATCGAAGTCTTGGTGCAAGCGCGCTACGACTTGATTGAAAAAACCGTGCAGAGTTTGCGCGGTGCCAAGCGTGCGATTTTGCACATGTACAATCCACTGGCGCCAGCGTTCCGCAAAATTGTGTACAACACCGATGAAGCGGGTGTAAAAAATATTGCGATCCAAGGCACCAAATGGTGCAAAGAATTAACCGCACAAGCGCCAGAAGTGGATTGGACTTTCCAATACTCGCCGGAAGTGTTTTCTTCTACCGAAATTGAATTAGTAAAAGACGTGTGTGATGCAGTGGTGGATATTTGGAATCCATCGCCACAAAAGAAATTGATTTTGAATTTGCCCGCTACGGTAGAGATGAACACACCCAACACCTACGCGGATCAAATCGAGTGGATTCATCGCAATATCAATCGCCGCGATTCCATTATCATCAGCGTGCATCCACACAATGATCGCGGCACTGCCGTTGCCGCAGCAGAGTTAGCAGTAATGGCCGGTGCCGATCGTATTGAAGGTTGTTTGTTTGGCAATGGCGAGCGCACCGGCAATGTGTGCTTGGTAACTCTGGCGATGAACTTGTATTCGCAAGGTGTTCACCCGGGTTTGGATTTTTCCGACATCGACCGCATACGCAAATTGCATGAAGAGTGCACCCAGTTGCCGGTGCATCCGCGTCACCCTTATGCCGGTGAATTAGTTTTTACCGCGTTTTCCGGTTCCCATCAGGATGCGATCAAAAAAGGTTTTGCAGTACAGAAAAAAGATGCCCTGTGGGAAGTGCCATATTTGCCTATCGACCCGGCAGATTTGAATCGCAGTTACGATGCGGTGGTGCGGGTAAATGCCCAATCCGGTAAAGGCGGTGTGAGTTTCTTGTTGCAGCAGGAAGCCGGTTTGCAATTGCCGCGCCGTTTGCAAATTGAATTCAGCGGCGTAGTGCAAAAAGTCAGTGATAGCACCGGCAAAGAAGTGAAAGCCAATGACATTGCCCGCATTTTTAACGATGAATATTTTGCCGTAAATTCACCCATTACTTATCAGTCCAGCAAATTCACTGAGCAGGATGATACCCATCAAGTGGATATAGTGATTCGCGCGCAACATCAGGATCAAACCGTGCAAATCAGTGGCAGCGGCAATGGCCCCATCGATGCTGCGGCTCACGCGATCAGCCAGTTTATCGATGGCGAAGTGAGTGTAATTGACTACCACGAACACTCTGTGGGCGAAGGCTCGGATGTGGCTGCAGTAACTTATGTTGAAATCAAAGTGAAAAACGGCAAACCGGTGTACGGTGTGGGGCAAGACCGCAACATCATTACCTCAGCGGTGAAAGCACTGATTAATGGTGTTAACCGTAGTGGAGCGATTAGCTAATTAATTTCTGTTATAAAACGCGAAAAGTGCAGTCGGTGAAAATCGGCTGCGCTTTTTTCAAACACCACAATTGGATTAAAGCGGTCAACTCGTTAAGGTGTTGAAATAGTTACGACTATTGTTGACTAATACATACATAAACCTCGAAAGGAATTTTGATGAAAGCATTACCTCTGGTTATTTTTCCATTGCTCTTAAGTCTTCCTCTTCACGCGCAAGAAAATCAACAAAACACCTCTCGTGGATCGGTCGGTATTGGTGGTGGCATGCTTTACGGCTTTGATGCGGGGTTGCGCGCGGATTACCGGGTAGCAGAGCAGGTTACCGCGAATATTGGTATGGGTTTTAATAATTCAACGCCTACGGTGGGGATGCAATTTCACATACGTCCACAGCACAAGTTCTGGCAGCCACGTGTAGGATTGCATTACGGTATTGTCGATTCATTGGATGTATCTTTACCAGTAAGCGGCTCTAGCAATACTTACTATCAAAAAACTTATCTATTTAAAGGGCTTATGTTTGAAGCGGGGCAAAGTTTTAATTTTGGTACAGCGCGTCGTCACGGGCTGGATCTAACCTTTACCCTGCGTTTGGGCGGTGATCAGAAAAAGGAAAAACGTGAAGAGTTGGGCTTGGGTGAAGGATGGTTCGATAATCTCGGTCAGACGATTAATTCGTTTAATCTTGGGTATAGATACAATTATTGATTTTGAATTGATTGCCACTGACTGAATCCAACTGCTCTTTCTATACGTCTTACAATTCGAGCAAAGCAAATCCCCATATCCCCCAACCTGGGAATTTGCTTATCTCTCTGCAAATTAACTTATCAGAGCGCAGCACCTTTAGGCTGATCAGTTATTTTACCTCCGGTGCGTGCTGGTGCCGGAGGGACTTTTTCCCATTGCAGCTTTCCTGTGCTATTTTACGTGCCTAAAAATAATTCCTTGACGTGAATCTGATAGGGAGATGAGTGGGTCAAAGCACTTATCAGGTGTTATTGCTACATATGATTAGGAAATCATTATGGATAGCCTGCAAGAAATCCTCTTTACTTTGCGCCAGAACAAATTGCGCACTGGGTTAACTGCCTTTGGTGTGTTCTGGGGCATTCTGATGTTGATCCTGCTGCTCGGTGCTGGGCGGGGCATGGAAAAAGCCTTTTTAGAAGGCAATTTCAATGACACCGAAGACTCCATGTGGATCCAACCCTATATCACCTCTATTCCTTACAAGGGCTTTTCTGTCGGGCGACGAATCAACTTTACCGAGGAAGATATGCTGGCAATTCGCCAGAATATTCCCGGTGTGCGTTTTCTCTCCAGTGAAAATCCCCTCGGCAACTTTATCAACTCCGATATTTTGGTAAACAACGGCACTCGTTCCGGCGTATTTCAAGTGCTGGGTGTGGCAGATCAATATTTTCATATCAAAGAGAAAGTCGAATTTAACAATGGTCGCCGGTTAAATCATTTCGATAAAGAAGATAGCCGCAAAGTCTGCGTGATTGGTACACGTGTGCAGGAGCGATTATTTTCGGCGGGCGAGGATCCGCTCGGCAAAGACATTCAAGTCAATGGCGTTATCTTTAAAGTCGTGGGAGTTTTTTACGATAAGGGCAACCAAGGGCGTATGTCAGAACGTGTGTATATGCCGGTGAGTGCGTTTAAAAAAACCTTTGGTGGTGGCACCAGTCTTGATTTACTGGCCGTGCGCCCAAAACCCGGTGTGGATGGCATTGCTTTGGAAGATGAAATTGTAAATTTTCTCAAAGAACGGCATCACATTGCACCTAGCGACAACCGCGCAATATGGGTGATGAATTACTCGCGGGTTACCAAAGATATTAAAGAAACATTTGAAGGTTTGAATCTATTTATCTGGTTAGTCGGCATAGGCACTTTGCTCGCTGGCATTGTCGGTGTGAGCAATATCATGATTATCACCGTGCGCGAGCGCACCCGCGAAATTGGTATCCGCAAAGCCTTGGGTGCAAATCCGTTGTCAATTGTCGGTAGTCTTTTATGTGAATCGATTTTAGTGACCAGTGTTGCGGGTTATACCGGGTTGATTACCGGTGTCGCGCTACTGGAAGCTGTTGCAGCGATTTTAGAAAAACTGGATATGCAATTGCCTTTTTTTCAACAGCCGGAAATTGATTTAAGCATTGCCTTGGGTGCGCTGTTGTTGTTGGTTATTGCAGGAGTATTAGCCGGTTTAATGCCCGCACTGCGCGCCGCGCGCATTATGCCAATTGAAGCGATGAGAGCTGAATAATGTTTGCCACATGGATTGATTGGGACAAATGGCAAGAAATTATTGCCGCATTAAAAAAACAAAAAGTGCGCACTGCGTTGACTGCCTTTGGGGTTTTCTGGGGCATTTTTATGTTGGTAATCATGTTGGGCTTTGGCCAAGGCTATAGCAACAATGTAGACGGATTATTTGGCGATACTAAAAATGCAGTGTTTATGCGGCCCTCCAATGTTACCCAATTTGCTTACAAAGGTTTGCCTAAAGGCCGGGAAATTCGTTTCACCCAAGACGATATAGATGCAATCAAGCAAAAAATTCCCGATTTGCAAACCCTCGCCGGTATCAATTGGTTGAGAGGATCGCAATATGTGGTCAATGAGAAAAACAGCGGTTCCTTTTGGGTAATAGGCACCCATGGTGGTTGGGCAGGATTAAATACTAATCGTGTTGTGGAAGGCCGCTATATCAACCAGCGCGATGAAGATGAATTTAGAAAAGTAGCAGTTATCGGCACCCGGGTTCGTCCAATACTGTTTAAAGATGAAACTGAAGTGATCGGAAAGTTTATAAAAATCCAGGGCATCAGTTTTAAGGTGGTGGGTATTTACGAATCTACCCAACCCGATAGCGGTGACCAAAATCAAAGCATCAGTGTGTTTCTGCCCAACGCAACTCTGCGCAAAACCTTTAATCAAATGGATAGGTTCAATCAGTTATTAATCCAACCGGGCGCACACCAAAATACGCAGGAACTGGAAAGACAAATTAAAAAAGTAATTTATGAGCGCCAGAAAATCCACCCCGATGATCAGGGTGTATTGAATACCTACAACAGTGAACAAGAGTATTTGCAAAATAAAAATCTGGTTAACGGCATTATCGGTTTTAGTTGGATGGTGGCCATAGGCACCATCATCGCCGGGGTAATTGGCGTGGGTAATATCATGCTGATCGTAGTCAAAGAGCGTACCCGCGAAATTGGTTTGCGCAAAGCACTGGGCGCAACACCAACCAATATCAGCCTGATGATTATGCATGAATCGCTGGTAATTACACTGGTCGCGGGTTACACCGGTTTGGTTGCTGGCGTTGCCGTACTTGAAGTGGTCAAAGCCGTGTTAATCAATATGGGTAAGGGCAATGGCATGTTTGCTTCACCCTTCATCGATATAGGGACTGCATTTTCCGCGTTGGTAATCTTGGTGGTGATAGGCGCACTCGCGGCACTTTTGCCCGCGCTGAAAGCCGCATCGGTTAATCCGATTACTGCGCTGCAAGATGAATAACAAGAAACTGAACAGGGTGAATAAATTTTTTCACCCAAATGAATCCAAATACAGCTAATACACATCCAATATATCAATACAGGCAATTGCAATAAATCGGCGGTACTGACACTTGTCATTAGATTGTTAAGCCAAGGTAAATAAACCGGACATTTATGCCAAAGCCTTTAAGCTGTAAACGGTTTAAACCGGCACCACAGCAGCATAGCTAACAGGACGCTACCATGATCAAACTGCATAACATTCACAAGTACTACCACTCGGGTGAACAGCCACTGCATGTATTAAAAGGCATTGACCTGCATATCCGTGAAGGCGAATTAGTGTCGATCATGGGTTCTTCCGGTTCGGGCAAATCGACCCTGCTCAATATTCTCGGCATTTTGGATACCCACGACCAAGGCGATTATTTTCTCGCCGGGCGCGAAGTCAAAAATCTGAAAGAAAAAACCGCCGCGAAGATGCGCAATGAATTATTGGGTTTTGTGTTTCAGTCATTCAATTTATTACCGTTTAAAAATGCCACCGAAAATGTCGCGTTGCCGCTGTATTACCAGGGTGTTGGCCGCAAAGAGCGCAATTATCGCGCCGATCAATATTTGGAAATGGTGGGTTTAAGCAGCCGCGCCAAACACATGCCCAACGAATTATCGGGCGGACAAAAACAGCGCGTGGCCATTGCCCGTGCGCTAGTGACTAAACCCAAAGTGATTCTCGCCGACGAACCCACCGGCGCACTCGATAGCCAAACCACTCAAGAAGTGATGGCGCTAATCAAAGAAGTGCATCAGCTGGGCAATACCATTGTGATAGTCACCCATGAACAGGATATCGCCGATCAAACCCAGCGCCAGATTATTTTAAAAGACGGTCTTATTATTTCCGGTCAGCAGCACCATTCGCATCACGTGGATGAAATTGCCGATCAAGATGAAGAAGAAATTCTGGGTTAATTTTTATGATCGTTAGCCTGCAAGAAATTCTTTACACCCTGCGCCAAAATAAATTGCGCACTGCCTTGACCGCCTTTGGCGTCTTCTGGGGTATTTTCATGTTGATTCTGCTGCTCGGAGCCGGGCGCGGTATGCAAAATGGCGTATATGAAGATTTTGGTTCAGATGTATTGGATTTTATTGTGGCCTATACCGGTACTACGTCTGTTGCCTATAAAGGCATGGGGTTGGGGCGGCAAATTCAATTAACACTGGATGATGTAGACGCGATTAAACAACAAATTCCCGGTGTACGTTTTATTGCCGCGGAAAATCAGCGCAATGGTATATCCCTTATTTATGAACAAAAAAATGCAAATTTCGCCGTGCTGGGTGTGCCGGATGAATACTTTGATGTGAAGGAAAGTATTCCGTTTAATCTGGGGCGAAAAATGAATCTGCTCGATGAGCGAGAGCTGCGCAAAATCACTGTGATTGGCTCAGTAGTTGCGGAGCGTTTATTTGGCAAGGATGTAAATCCCGTCAATAAAGATATTCGTGTAAACGGTGTGATGATGAAAGTGGTCGGTGTGTTTTACGACAAAGGCAATCGCGGGCGAGACTCCGAGCGCATCTATATTCCCCAGCCCACTTTTCAAAAAATGTTTGGTGAGAGTAACCGCATAGGTTCCATTTGGCTGCGCCCTGAATTGGGTATGGATGGTTTTGAACTAGAGAAAAAAGTGATTGATTTACTGCAGCGTCGCCATTCGGTTTCGCCGGAAGATAAACGCGCGATAAATTCATTCAACATGGCTGAGCCAGCCAAAATGGTGAACGGATTATTTTTTGGTATCAACGCCATTATCTGGTTTGTGGGTTTGGGAACTTTGATGGCGGGCATAATCGGTGTCAGCAATATCATGATTATTACCGTGAAAGAGCGTACACGTGAGATTGGCATTCGCAAAGCGCTCGGCGCAACCCCGTTCAGTATTGTCAGCACCTTATTGTTTGAATCAATTCTGGTTACTGGAATTGCAGGTTATGCCGGGTTGGTAATGGGTGTAGGTCTCATTGAATTGATTGCTTTTGCACTGAATTCTGTTGGCGCACAGCTTCCTTATTTTAAAAATCCGGAAATTAATTTTCAGGTAGCGATTACCGCCATTATTTTATTGATTGCGATTGGCGCATTGGCGGGATTAATGCCAGCTTTGCGCGCAGCGAAAATTATGCCCATTGAAGCCATGCGTGCAGACTAACAGGAGCCACTAATGATAATTGATACAGAAAAGTGGCAAGAGATTTTTAAAACCCTTGGCCAACACAAACTGCGCACTGCGTTAACTGCCTTCGGTGTTTTCTGGGGCATTTTTATGCTCACGCTGTTGCTCGGCGCAGGTAAGGGTTTGGAAAATGGCGTCAACGAAGGATTTCCGCGGGTGCCCAATATTGTTTGGGTATGGGTGCAGGGCAGTACCCAAATGCCTTATCAAGGTATGCCTATCGGTCGCCAAATCGGGCTTAAGCCAGAAGATGTTGCGGCAATTGAAAAGAATGTTGCCAGTGTTGGTTTTATTCGTGGGCAGAACTCTGTCGGTATTTGGAGTGGAACACCTCCCTACACAGTACACAAAGATAAAAACGGGACTTTTTTTATCGAGGGAACTCATGCCCATATGGATAACATTCACTCCTTGCGTATGAAAGAAGGCCGTTACTTTAATGAGTTGGATGATTTGGAAAAACGTAAAACGGTCATCATTGGTACGCGGGTACGGACCCAACTATTTGATGCCGATGAAAGTCCGCTTGGAAAAAATATCACTATTAATGGCATCAGTTTTACCGTCATTGGAGTATTTGAATCCACTGCAAACGGTAACCAGCAGCAAGAAGAGGAAAAAATTTATCTGCCCAATGAAACACTGCGCTATGCGTTTAACCAGGTTGGAAATATTGGCAGTTTTGTCGTTCAACCCAAGCCTGGTATTCATGCCCGAGTCGCAGAAGAGGATGTCAAAAAATATCTCAAGGAATTGAAAAAAGTAAACCCGGAGGATGTGGGCGTATTTGGCAGCTTTAATTTGCAAAACGAGTTCGACAAAGTCGAAGGTCTATTTACCGGTATTGCAGTATTCAGTTGGGTGGTGGCGATTGGCACCATCATGGCCGGTGCAATTGGTGTGGGCAATATCATGTTAATTGTGGTGAAGGAGCGCACGCGCGAAATAGGTTTGCGCAAAGCGTTGGGTGCAACGCCTAACTCTATTATCGGCATGATTGTGCAAGAATCTATTTTTATTACCACAGTTGCTGGCTATATGGGTTTGGTAATAGGCGTATTAATTTTGGAAGGCGTAGGAAAACTATTGGAAGCCGGTGGCGGCAAAGCGGGTTTTTTTGGCAAACCAGAAGTGGATTTTGCAACTGCATTTGCCGCTTTATTGGTATTGGTGATCTCGGGTCTACTCGCGTCACTTATGCCAGCGGCCAAAGCAGCGGGCGTCAACCCAATCGTTGCGCTGCAAGATGAATAAGCAAACCATTGTAATACTCGCCTGGCGGGTATCCACAATATCTGGACTCCCGCAAGCGGGAGTGACGAACAAAATAAGTGCTTTAGAAAGTTAAATTAATATCAGCAATCACAAGAAGGACACCATGAAAAAGTTTATCTGGTACGCAGTGTTAGGTTTGATCGCCGTAGTATTTATTGGTACAGCAGTATTTTTGTATAACAAGTCGCAGGAAAAGCCCGTGACCTATACCTCGGACGAGGTATTTAAAACCACCATTGTGAAAAAGACAGTGGCAGTGGGCAAAGTAATTCCACGCCGCGAAGTGGAAATCAAATCGCAAGTATCAGGTGTGGTAGAAAAGCTTTATGTGATGGCCGGGCAGAATGTGAACAAAGGCGATATTATCGCCAAGATTACGCTGGCACCCAATATGGTGATGCTCAACCAAGCAGAGTCACAATTGGAATCGGCGAAAATCAATTTTGAAAATGCCACGGTTGAATTTGAGCGGCAGAAAAAATTGTTTGCCGACAAATTAATCTCCGAATCGGAATACAATAAATTTTTATTGAACTACGAGTTGCAAAAAGAAGCAGTGGCCTCGGCCGAAAATAATTTGCTGTTGATGAAATCCGGCGCTACCAAAAAATCAGACAAAGTATCCAATATGATTCCGGCCACAGTGACCGGCATGATTTTGGATCTTCCGTTTAAAGAAGGTGCATTTATTGTCGAAACCAGCTCCTTTGGTTCAGGCACCACAGTGGCAACCTTGGCCGATATGACCGATATGATTTTTGAAGGCATGGTGGATGAGTCTGAAGTCGGCAAAATTCGCGAGGGCATGGAGTTGGAGTTAGATGTAGGCGCGTTAGAAGGCGAACCCTTTACCGCAATCCTTGAATATATTTCACCTAAAGGTGTAACTGACCAAGGCACAATTAAATTCCAGATTCGCGCTGCAGTAAAACTCAGCGACAAATTATTCCTGCGCTCCAACTACAGCGCTAATGCAGACATAGTGCTGGAAAAAAAGGAAAACGTAGTCGCTATCAACGAAGGCAACTTGATTATCGAAGAAAAAGCGCAATTTGTTGAAATCGAAACTGGCCCACAAAAATTCGACAAGCGCGAAGTTAAAACCGGCATTTCCGACGGCATCAATATTGAAATCGTAGAAGGTTTGAAAGAAGGCGATAAGATTAAGCATCGTTAGTAGCAATATTCCTTAGTGCGGGTTCGCGCCAACGGGCGTGTAACCCGCAGATTTTAATGTTCCTTCATCTTGACTTCCCTTACTAACACTATCAGACTAAACTAACTAAGCTTAGTTTATCGGAGGTGTTATGCAAACCATTAATATCCACGAAGCCAAAACCCATCTGTCGCGTTTGGTGGAGCTGGCGGCCAAAGGTGATTCCTTTATTATCGCCAAGGCGGGTAAACCCTTGGTAAAAGTGACTGCCTTAAATTCCCCGGAGCCAGCGCAGATGAAGCGAATCGGGTTTCTTACTGGACAGTTTCAGGTTCCCGACGATTTTGACGTTATGGGTGCGAATGAAATAGCCAATTTATTCGGTGTTGATAAATGAAGCTATTATTGGATACACATTTACTGCTATGGCTGGCGGCTACACCCAAAAAGTTAAGTAAAAAAGCAAGGACTTATATTGAAAATCAAGACAATGAATTATTTTTCAGCGCGGCTAGTATCTGGGAAATCGCTATAAAACAAACGTTGGGAAGAGAGGATTTTACTGCTGACGCGCATTTATTGCGTCGGGGATTATTAGACAATGGTTACAGTGAGCTACCTATCCTGAGTGACCATGCTGTTGCTGTAAACGGCTTACCTGATATACACAAAGACCCTTTTGATCGCATGCTAGTAGCACAAGCTACTGTAGAGGGATTTGTACTGTTGACGGCGGATGTAACTGTAGCCAAGTATCCTGGTCCGATTAATAAGGTGTAATACTTTTAAAAAGTAATTGAATTGGCGATATGCAAAAGTACACAACCATTCGATGAATATCGCCAATTCAATGAGCTAAAACTATTTCTTAGTTGCAACCACTTCCAAATCCATAAAATAAATCGTCGTAGTGCCTTCAAAACCTGAATCAGTGCCCATTAATAACCACAGGCTACCTTGATCGTCCGTTATGGTTGAATAAGCGCCTTTTTCTGTCATCACCGATTTTTTTAAGTAAGTTGTCACAACATCGGTGGTACTGCATTCCTGGCTATTAGCAAAATCACCGGCAATAATTGCATCGCTACCACCGGCTGCCTGATTGCCTTTGTCCCAATTCAACAATAAAAACCCTGTGCCATCATCAACGGCTTTGGGTTCATCTTTTGTCGCCCCCACTTTAATCCACACACTATTGCCCGGCGAGCCGCCTATGCCGACGCAGTTGTTTTGCGCATTAGTTCCGAAGGTCACTTTAAAACGCAAATCGTAGCGAGTGTTAGGCTCAAGTCCATCGACCTTTTTGGTGACAAACATAAACAGGTCGTCGCTGTGATTATTACCAGTCACCTTATAGCCTTTGCGCTGGGTATTTAACGCAGCGGGCAAATTGCTGTGGCTGGAGCCCAATTCATAAAATGTTTCCTCACCGGCAGGATAATCGGCAAAACCGGTTTTCCAGCCGGCAATGCTATCGTTGAAATCAATATGTAACACCTTGGTATTGGGGTCTGGTTTTATATCGTCGTTATCACTACCACAGGCGCTGAGTAACCCGAGTAGCGGCAAAATAAACAGGGATTTTTTAAGTAATTTTTTGGTCAACGCAGAAGGGATTTGCATTTTGGGGCTCCAGTTAATGTCGCTCAAATTGAGTGAATCACACTGAATCGATTGTGGGTGCTAGCGCAGGGCGAATCTGTGGCGGATATGTAGCAAGACGTTAAAAAATGTAATAGCAATCTATTTTCTGGGCAATCCATCACACACCTTGGCTTGACCATGTGGCCTGCAACCCATTAACGTGCACGCGCTGTTTTGCAGATAACAAAGATTTGTTCATTCCATTGAACACAAAGGACTGTTCCTATGTTTTCTATTTTAGAAATTAAATCCCGTTACGACCTCACCTGGGAAGATCTTCCTTATATCGAATCTCCCGTATTTGCCCACGAGCACGCCATAAAAGCCATTCAGGGACGCGACCCGTTCGCGCCGCCCATACAAAACCTGGAAGACTTCCGCCGCGCCGAAGTCCCGCACTACGATCCGCTTTTTAATCACGACTATGTAGAAAATCATCTGCGTCGTCTGTTTTTTGAAGGCCAATATTTCTCCGTCTCCCGCCCCAAAATTCCCTTCGCCCCCATTTTCAAATGGAACCCGTTAGCAGAACACCCCGACGGCGGCGAGTGGATCGCCAACCCGTTTAATTACAGCGAACATTGCACAAAAACATTAGAAGAATATGCAAAGCAACTAGGCGCACAAAAACGCAGAATGATGGCGGAGCAGGCGGAAGCAAGTGCAATTCCTGCGGCATTGGTTGCTGGTGTGAGAAGGGTGGTTGAAAGATCGCCTGTGGAGCAGCCGAAACCTTCATTAGAAAAGAAAAAAATTGCACCGCCACAAACGTTAATAGAAGCAGCACAACGATTAAAAGATGCCGGTCCTGCAGTGCGTGATGCAAAAGCAAATAACAAGCCATTGCCACCTTCCTCCTATTCGTTAGCCGATAAACAAGCAGTCGTAGACGCTGGGCTGAAAGAGAGATTTTTAGTCCGCGTAATCGAAAAAAATTATGCGAGTGACAAGGGGCATATCGGCAAGGTTAGGGAACACGGTCAATCCATATCTTGGACAGCGCCTTTTACTATGGTGGAGCATGGTGATACAGATGCAGAAGCTCTGTTAAAAGCCTTCGGCACTCGTTACGATCCCGATAAGGAATACACCATTGTTATTATTGATCTGGAGATGATGAATGAAATTGGTGACGTAGAAACGGTTATTCCTACTACGCAAAATCTGAAAAATCTAATTGCAGAAAATCCCCATATATCGACATTAACACCTGAGGAAGTAGAGCAGGTATTAAGCGACGAACTTGCGCCTAAGTACAATAAGTTTGCTAAAGAAAAATCGAAACAAAATGTAAGCTCAAATAAACCTGAAGACATGCAAGATTTAGCAAGTGCGATGGGATTTTCAAAAGAGGAAACACAGCTACTCATTAAAAGACAAAAACTCGCAGACCAAGTAGCCGCATGGGAGCAGTTTACAGGTAATGGAATGACGTTGGATACAACTTCTAGCACTCAAGCCTTTGGGCCAGTCGAGGTTGTCATGCTTGACAAAAAACCATTGAAGCTGGGCACTCTCAGAAAAAAACACGCAATAAAACGCGTTCCTTGCCAAGGATAAAATATGAAAAAATTTGATAATACCGATCCTGTAAATTTACTGAATGACCCACGAATCATTTATCAGTATGCGGAGTTTAAAGATCATCTAAATGAAAATGACTACTATTTTTGGTTAAAGGAAGGCGAGCATTTAATATGGGCGGTTACCGGACTAGGCGCGTCATTTGAGGGGCGCCCAAGAAAGTGGGTGGGCGGCAGTCAACTAGAAATCCCCAAAGAAGGATTGTCTTGGTTTGTACGGATGATTGAAGAAAAATTTCTTAAATCTGCTGTGGAGGGCGGGCTTCCGAAAGGTCAATATGGTTGTGAGGAAGTTATCAATGGCGAGAGATTAATTATATCTCGAATGTTTGGTACGCCGGGTTATAGTTTTCGCAATCATTCACGCTATAGCCATTTATGGGATGACTCAACTGATCCGCAAGACGCTATGTTCACTGACGAAATGCTATTTGAAAAGGGTTTGTTTGATGATTTCAAAAAGCTGGCTGAAAAAATTGAACAAGGAAAGATATAACAGAGTCGCCGAAAGGCGATTCTGTAAGAAGTATTACTCATGAATAAAATCGCACCTCGCAAACAGCTAGGAATTATTGACTACAAAAACGTGCCTATAAATTATGTATATCTAGGTAGGCTGCCAAGCCCATTTTCTAATCCCCAGAAAAATTATGAAAATATTGCCGACTTTTATGTCGGTGACGGGTACTTAATTAATAGACGAGAAGACAGAAAAAACGGAATTTCTGACGATATGCCAGAACAATTTGAAATGCCGTTGGCAGGGGTTAGTTGGATGATTAATGCTATAGAGCAGGGTTTTGAAAAGCCTCCGTCAGAAGGTGGGCTTGAAAAGAATAAATTACATACTGACACCACACTGAATGAAGAAAGGTTACGAATCATGTATGGCGTATGTGTTGGTGGTGAAGGTGTTGGTGGCTATACAATAAAAAATACAAGTAGATCGAGTTATATATTGCCGCGATATTCTCAACAATTCTCAATTACTGTCGATATTTGGCAACAAGTAGGAAGAAAGTTTTTTAAGGATATTCTGAAGCGAATTAATAGCGGTGAATTCAATTAGATCGCCAAAGAGTTCACATACGGTTTTCTAAGATGAATTTTACAAGAATTGAAAAATCGGCGCTCAAAGCAATTGAAAAATTCCTTAACCAAAATGTTGTGGATATCAATGAGCCATTCATGCAATCGATACTGGCGCAATTAAATTTCATAGCTAATTGTGCAAAAGAAGGAAATAACCCTCGAACCTCGCTACCAGAAGGAAAAACGTTTACTTACGGAATAATCGCTTCAAGAGAGTTTGCTTCGCCAGAAGAACTAGAATTAAACGAATATATAACGGCAGTAGACATGGAGCTCTATCCAGAAGAGTACAGCAACTAAAAACTCACAAGAAACAGACCTCCTTCACTCACCTAAACCCTCCCAACACCTCAGTGTTCGGAGGGTTTATTTTTAGACTCTGCGTTACCTCCCCCACAATCAACAAGTGATTCACTGCCTTTGCAGACTCACCCCGTAATAAACTGTAATTCCGATTGGCCGTATTTAGTGAGATAGTCTTTAATTGTTTCTCGTTGTTGATGGCTGCTTTGATTAAAGGCTATAGTCCTACAGGAAGCTCGGGTCGCGTAAAGTGAGTTTTCGAACTGGAACTGCTTTTAGAGCCAGCAACGTGCCCAAAGGCGCGTTGACTTTTAAAGGTAACTCGTGTCGATGTGTTAGGACTGTTAGTTGACGTATGGAAAACTGCGCTAAATCCTAAAAATAGTTTAAAAACTGCAGTCCATAGCCCATTCTCTGATGTCAGATATGAAACCAAAATATAAGATTCAACTGTAGCGTGTAAGTTTGCGCTATGCCTCGATTGCGATATTCGCTAAGCTTTGATTTAGGAGAGCAAGAATGAAATATCACGGAGCATTGTTATTGTCTGGAAATAAGATGCTGAGTTTTTCTAACGAATCAGAAGAATATGCAATTAAAAATTTTTTGATTCCATTTATCAATGGTCAAGTTATTGAAACAAGCACAAATGGCTCAGAAACACATCAATCTTTGATTAATATGAAGTCTGCTGTAGCAATGTCTATTTATAGAACCGAAACGGATATTGACCATAGCAAATTTAGTTTTTCTTTTGCTCATGGAAATATAGAAAGAGAATATGGTGAATTTGATTGCACTTCTGAGTTTGTTGAGAAAGTGAAAGAGCTACAAACAAACCCATCAACACGTTCACTGTTGGAGCTGGCCTTTAGAAAACCGGAAAATCAGATATTTGTAATTATGAAATTCGGCGATCCATTGCTCGACTCTGCTTATGAGGGGGTAATAAAGCCATTAGGTAAAGAATTTGATATTTGCGTTGTTCGTGTTGATGAAATACAAGACTCAGGCAAAATTAATGACCAAATTCTAGAAAACATTGCTAAAAGTAGGTTGGTGATATCAGATTTATCTGGAGAGCGACCAAATTGCTATTATGAAACTGGTTTTTCACACGCATTAGGGAAGGACATTATATTGACTATACACAAAGACAGCGATGTTCATTTTGACTTAACAAATTACCGCTTTATTAAATGGGGTACAGAAAAAGAGCTGCGAGATAGGCTAAGAGAGCGAATGAGTTCGATGTTGCGGGATAGGAGCTGACAAGCGACTGTGGAGTGCTCACTCGTCTGAATTGGTTCACAAAAAAGCCCAGCCGTCAAAAACCGGCTGGGCTTTTGGCTATCTGCCTACTAAAAACTAATCTACTTTTTCCACGGCCCCGCAATCACCTTCGGTCCATGCACGTAAAACAACGCATCGCCGTGCAGTATGCCGCGGTCGTTGCCGCTCCAGAGAGGGTATTCCTGGTTGGCGCTGCTTTCAGAAATTACTGAGCCAACATGATCGAGTGATAATTTCCCATTAGCTAATCCGTTTACTTCAAATTGGTAGAGGCTGTTGTTTACCCAGCGGCTGGAGACGAACTCTTCGCCTTTTACTTCTTCATACAAGGTCACTGGCAAGGTGATGCGCAGTTGATCGTCGCCTGCATTTAAGAAGGAGAGGGCGCGGTGGTCGTAGAGGGCTTCGCTCCAGCTGTAGGCACTGCCAAAAACATGTTTGCTAATTTCGTTAGGCGCTGCGGGATTGCGAATGTCGTAGAGTGAAACTTTTACACCGGTGGCGAAGCCGTCGCTGTTGGTTTCATTGCCGAGTGCAAATAAATAATTGTCGCCAATCGGATGCAAATAAGTAGAGAAGCCGGGTACTTCTAATTGGCCGGCAATTTTTGGATCTAACGGATTGGCGAGATCAATTACGTAAAGCGGATCTTTGCGCTCGAAAGTTACTACATAAGCTTTGTCGCCATTGAAGCGCACACCAAAAATATCTTCGCGTGGTTTGCCAATGGTTTCCGGATGAGTTTTATTCGGTAATTGCGCAACCACTTCCAATTCGCTGCGGCCAGTGACTTTTTGCAAAATACTTAATTTATGTACTGGCTCACCGGTTTCACCGTAATTGGTGGTGACCATGCGCAATACACCTTTGTGCTCATCCATACGGAACGATGGCGAGCCCCAACCCAATACACCTTCTACAGAACCCGTTGCAGAGTAATCGACACCATTAGCGTCTAAAGCAAAACGATGCACTACGCTAAAACTTTGCCAGGTTTCCCAGCGGCTGTAATCGGAACCGACAAGATAAATACTCTCAGTGGATGCGTAAACGGTTTCCACATTGCTATTCACACAGACGGATTCAATTAATTGTTGCGAGCTTAAATTAATCGCAGTGATATTAATCAAGCTTAAGTGACCGTCAGTCTTTTTGGTGCTTGCGGGAATCATGCAACCATTGGCACTGTTGAGCGCTTGTGGGCTGCCGCCGTTGATGGAATATTCCGGCAATAATTTTTCAACTTGGGTAGTGGCGATTAATTTTTCGTTGGCGATTTTTGCATCTTTCGTTTCGGCGGCGTAATCCAACGTGGGAATGTTGGGCACAAAACTGCTGATGACATACAGCGTGTTGCCAATTTTACGGGTGCTGAGTAAATCGCCATCAATCGCAAGCGACCAGGTTTTTGCTGGCGTTGCGGGAGTGCGCACATCGAACAAGGTTATTTCAATGCCGTTGTCCATTTGATAGGGCCAGATCATAGCGCTGCGCGCTGCATCGGCTTCGTCAACCATCAAGGGTTTACCATCGCTGCTGACATCGGTAACGACTTTTTCATTGAAGGCGATAAAATCCCAGGAGCGACGAATGGTGGCGATGCCTGTGGTGCCCTGCGCGCTATCAACTAAATACATTTCCGACACACTGCCCCAGTGTGTTGTATCGAGTTGTGTATTGCTGACTTCGCTAACGCTGGCGTTGGCTGGATTGGTAGCGAGAATTTTTAAGCTCGCGCTTGCACCTGTGTCGGTATATTCAGCGGGTGTGGCGAGATAAATATAACGGCCGTCATACTTTACGCTGTCGGCTTCATCGACATTGGCGACTTGAACATTGGTTCCTGAAAAAGCGGTGCCGGTTTTACTATCACTCGTATTAGTGATTGCCGTTTCGCGAATCATCATGCCGTAACTTTGATTTTGCGCCAGCGATACACGCAGACCGTTTTTCACCAGCTCCGACAACTCACTGGCCGATGCCTGACGTAATGGGCCGGGTTCGAGCTTGCTGGCGGAAAGCGCTGAATAATCAGTATTGACCTGCTCCCGTTGAATATTGGGTTCACTGCTGCTGGAACCGCCGCCGCAGGCAACCAGGGGCAGACTGAGTAATGCTATTTTGACCGTGGATTTCATACAGCAACTCCTTAACAGTAGATTTATGATTTTTGTGGTGAGCCTAAGCTTGCTGGTATCCTAAGTCGGCTTGCAGAGGGAATCTGTAATGGATGTGAACGAATATGTAATAAATTGTAATAGGCCAGTTTCCGTCATCCAGGTCTACAATTCATTACAGCACTCACCACTAAAGTGATTTATAAATAAGATTGTGTTTATTGACCTGTTTCAATACATACCTATGACCTTGTTCCAATACCCGTTTCGCACACTTGCTGCCGCACTTGTCTCTGCCCTATTTGTTGGCAGTGCGCTCGCCTGTGAGCCGGAGGCGGACGACTGTGTTGAAATCGGTAAATGGGAATTAAGCTTGGGTATTGGCGCCGGGGTGCGCACCAATCCGCTGGAAGCCACGCCGGATATTCCGCTGGTGTTAATTCCGCAAGTTAACTACAACGGCGAACGTTTTTTTATCCAGAATCTGGATTTCGGTTTTATCCTCTGGGAAAACGACACGCAACAATTCAATTTGTTTGCCACACCCAGCTACGATCAAGTGTTTTTTCATCGCTGGAATCCGAGCAATTTTTTTATCGATTCAAACGGCTTTGCCACAGCGGGCAGAGGTGGTGAGGATGAAGATCTCCCGCTGATTAATACCGGTGGCGATAAAGAATTGATCGCGCCAGGTTTTAAAGATGTGCAAGCGCGCAAGTTGCGCAATCGCCGCATGGCGGGGTTAGCGGGTTTTGAATACAGCCTGACCACTGCGCTGGCGGATGTGCAATTGCAATACGTGACGGATTTTACCGGCATTCACGACGGCGATGAGGTGCGCCTCGCGCTCGCTAAACATTGGGCGAGTGGGCGCCATAATGTTTCCACTTCTATCGGCGTGATTTGGCAGAGCAGTGAAGTCGTCAATTATTACTACGGTGTCACCGAGCCCGAAGCCGATCTGCGCGGCACCTACAGTGCAGACGCAGCCCTTACGCCAGTTGCGCGTTTGGATTGGAATTATCAACTGACTGAACGCTGGGATTTGCGTTTCTTGGCCAACTATCGCCAGTTACCTGATGAAATCTCAGCAAGTCCACTAATAAATGATAATAAAGTGATCACTGTTTTCATTGGGGGGGTGTACCATTTTTGATGGGAACCTGCTGAGCGCACGCGCATTAACATCGTTTGCGGCGTTTCTATTTCTTGCAGCATGGCTGCCGGGAAGTTATGCGTTCGCCGATGATTTATCAAACGCGAGTTCGTCCGCTTTGCCGCTGATTCAGTTTTCCATTAAGCCGCGCCTGTGTGTATTAAATGCGGGCGAAGAAGTGTGCCGCGATGAGTTGGAAGTAAAATGGTTAGCGGCGCAGGCGCGCTCGCTGTGTTTATATCAAACCGATAAACCCGAACCACTGCGATGTTGGGAAAATGCGATTCAAGGTGAATATCAATTTGAACTGACGGCGAGTGTGAGTACCGATTTCCAACTGCGCGAATTAGACAGCGATACCTCGTTGAGCGACCAGCGCTTTCAAGTGGTGTACAACGAAAAAAAATACCGCAAAGCGCGGCGCAATCCGTGGAGTTTTTTTTAATCGATATGAAAACCTATGGATTAGCTGCGCTGGTCTGTGGCTCCCGCTACGCGAGGATGACGATTCCCAATAGAATTGGATAATCGTAAATTATATATCCGTCGTCATTCCCGCTAGCGGGAATCCAGTTATTGATCTTAGACCTATGGATCCTCGCTGCAAGAGGATGGCTATTAGCAAATATGCAGGATTTTTTACACAGAGATAAAAATCTATGTCGCAGAACAATTTGATTTTATTAGTTGAGGATGATCGCCGCTTGGCGCAGCTGGTAAAAGATTTTCTAGAGAGCAACGATTTTCAAGTTGCTATTGAAGAAAACGGCAATCGGGTTATTCGCCAGGTGCAAAATTTAAACCCGGCATTGATTGTGCTCGACTTGATGTTGCCTGGTAAAGATGGCCTCACATTGTGCAAAGAATTGCGCCCGCAATTTAAAGGCCCGATTCTGATGCTCACCGCGCGCGATTCGGATTTGGATCAGGTATTGGGCTTGGAATACGGCGCCGATGATTATGTGATTAAACCCGCTGAGCCGCGTGTATTGCTGGCCCGCATTCGCGCGCTCATGCGCCGCTATTACCAGAATGATCCGCGCGAGCAAGAGGCGTTGGAGTTTGGTGAATTGTGTATTCAACCGACCGCGCGCAAAGTCTCCCTCGGTGGCGTAGAGGTGGTCTTATCCAGCCATGAATATGATTTGTTATTGGCACTGGCGGCACAGGCCGGGCAAATTCTCAGCCGCGAATTTTTGTTTAACCATATTTACAATCGCGAATACGATGGTTTGGATCGCACTATTGATGTACGCATTTCCCAGTTGCGTAAAAAGTTAAATGATAATCCCGATAACCCCACGCGGATCAAAACGATCTGGGGTAAGGGTTATTTGTTTATTGCCGATGCCTGGAAATAATCGTGGACGCTTAACCCAACCATGAATCGCGCTTTCATCACGCTGTATTTTTTTATCGTCGCCTCAGTGGTGCTCATCGGCTGGGGCTTGAATCAGTTTTGGGAATCAGTCGCGCCGGAGCAAGAGCCAACGGCGGAAACTCAGGCGCTGTTTCAATTGATTGAGCAAAACTTACTGGCGCAACAACCGCACCCAATTGCCAGTTATAGCCAATCAGCACAGCAACTCAGCCAGCAATTACATCTTTCACTCGAATTATTACCACTCGATGACTTGGCACAATCAGCCGCCATGCAGGAGTTGCGCGCGGGAAAAATTCTCGCGGCGCGCAGTAATGGCGATATTATTTGGTACAAACGCCTCGCGCAAACTGATCAAGTAGTAATGCTCAATATTCCGTTGAGTGATGACAGTGAATCGCCGTTTTATCGCTTGTTATTGATTGTGTTTTACCTCGCGATTGCACTGGCAATTTATTTGTGGGTCTGGCCACTCTCGCGCGATAGCAAAAAACTGGAAAGCCAAACCCGCAATCTGGGCAAAGACGGTGTTCCAGAAACGCTAAAAATTTCTCCCACTTCTACTCTCTATCCACTCGCGCAAGCGTTTAATCATATGGCGCAGCGGCTGCGCGAATTAATTGCTTCACATCGCGAAATGACCAACGCCGTTTCACACGAATTGCGCACGCCTTTGGCGCGGATGAAATTTGCCTTGGCGATGATTGAAGAAGAAAAGCTAACCGATAAAGACCGTCGCCAGTTGCGCAGTGTGGAGCAGGATATTGCAGAGATGGAATCACTTATTAGCGCACTCTTGGCCTACGCCGGTTTCGAGCAAAAAACCCAGCAGCTCAAACAAACCAGCGGTTTTATGCGCGATCTAGTAGATGAGTTACAAGTGCGTTTTGCGCGGCAGGGTTCACTGCTGCACCAACGCAACTTGCAGCTAGACGTGTTGGATACCACGCATAACGCCGAATTTATTTGCGAGTGGAAACTGATTGAAACCGTACTGCAAAATTTTATTGGCAATGCGGCGCGCTATGCCAAAACCCGCATTCGTATCGAGCTGATGCAAACCGCCAGCGAATACATGATTGCGGTGGAAGACGATGGCGCCGGAATTCCCGCCGATAAACGCGAGCGAGTATTTGAATCGTTTGTGCGCCTCTATCACGAAGAACAAAGCGAACAAACCACTGGCTCCGCCACCGGCGGTTTTGGTTTAGGCCTCGCGATTGTCAAACGCATCATGCAGTGGCACGGCGGCAGCGCCCAGTTTGTCGAACCGGAAGTATTAGGCGGCGCAAGAGCGCTGATTCGCTGGCCGAAAACTTCTAGCTAATCCCTGTTTCTTTTTTGCTTGCCAAATTGATTGGCCTCCTTCAATTACTCGGTCTTAATGGAAGCGTGGGGTTGTTTGATCCTTTGCTTCCAGTTGCCACCAAAGAATATGAGTTAATGGTAATTAGCTACCCGACACATAAGGTGAAATCTTACGAAGAATTAACTAAGTATGTTTCGGAAAAAATCCTCAACATTAAGCCAGATATGCCTGTTATTACTTTCAATACCAACCATTTCTTACTCCAATCTTCTCCGCAGGCGGCTTGGGAAGCGATTGATAAATTTGTTAAAAATCAAAGTCTTGTAACAAAATAGATTAATTTTTTTGGGTGTTGGCTACCAAAAGTAACAAATTAACCTAATCAAGTGATTAGGGTAGAAATTATCGTATTAATCGGTGTACTATCTTTATCTCGCTTGGTTGCGAGCATATAAAAACAAGCAAGAAGCACTTAAAAGTGCTCGCTTAATCAACGTAGTTTCTGCGTTTTACGGTTCCTATCTGCAATAGGTTTTATCTCGGTCAAGGCCAAAATCGCCACTGATTTTGGTGGTGGTTCTACGCGTCCTCTAGTCAGGACTTAGCGAGGAAGCCAACGAGATAATGACTACAACAAGCAATAAAATTCATTTCTTAGCATTACCGATACCACCGCACTGCGGCGTTTTTATCGCGCTATTGCGTGTGTGTTTGGTTATTTCTCTCGTCCAAGCCTTCTCCGATTACATCACTCAAATATGGCCTCGCCATATTTTGGCAATTCACATTAGCGCAACGCGCCGCCTAAATTTCTACTGTAGCTCAGCCGCAGTATCGAAACTATTCACAATAAATCTAAGTAGCAAAAGAGGGGAAATCCATGCATAAGAAACGTTTGTTATCGCTGTGTATTGCACTAGCGGCCGCGGGTCATTTACATGCACAAACTACGGCTTCATCCACACAAGAAATCATAGAGGAAGTTGAAGTCACCGGCGTGCGTAGTGCGGAACTCAATGCACGCGAAGAAGAGCGCTCCAAAAATATTTTCAGCTCGGTGATTTCGCAAGATGATGCGGGCAAATTTGCCGATCAAAACGTGGCGGAATCGCTGCAGCGTTTACCCGGTATTACCCTGCAAAAAACTGAGGGCGAAGGCCAGTTTGTGACTGTGCGCGGTCTCGGCCCGGGTTTTGTCAGCGTGAATATGAACGGCAATGAATTGGCCTCTTCGAGTTCTGATACACGTGCATTTGCATTGGATGCGGTTCCTGCGGATTTGCTCAGTTCAATTGAAGTATTTAAATCGCTTACGCCGGATATGGATTTAAATTCTATCGGCGGTACCGTCAACGTAAAAACCGTGAATGCGTTTGATCGCAAAAAAGATACGCTGCGTGTGAGCGGGCAAGTTGCGGAACAACTTTATAATGGTGATGCTTCACCCAAAGTGTCGGTTCAAGGGACTAATCTTTTTGCCGATAACACCATAGGTTTTGGTTACTCACTCTCTTATGAAAAGCGCGGCACCGATGGCTATTTGAATGTGCATCACGCAGAACAAGACCCAACTTATCGCCAACAAAATCATAAAGGTTTGAGTGGTCCTACCGGCGAGCGTCTATTAACACCTTGGCAATTTGAAGCGAAAGAAGAGCAGGCCGATAGAACCCGTATTGCTGGCTCGTTTGATTTAGGTTGGCGCCCGGATGACAACAGTGAATATTATTTGCGTTACAGCCGCACCTCGCTCGAGGATATGGATATAGCACTGCGCGAATATTATCGTTTTGATACAGCGCTGACCGCAGATCAAGAAGTGCCTTACATCGATGTTGCCTCATCGACCTTTGGTGTAACCGATGCTGAATTGCAGCAGCAATTTTTTATCCAAAAAGGTAAAGCCAGTACCGATGCGTTTGATCTCGGCGGAAAAAATACCTTTGCCGGTGAAGCCTGGGAACTTGATTACAGCTTGTCTCACTCTGTTGGCGAATACTCCAAACCGGATGGGCGCCGGGTGCAATTCCGCATTCAGGATTTGCCCATGCTTGGCCGTGCTGGAGAAGATTATATTGCCGCGCAAATTATTTCTCCGGCCGATATGGCACAGCTTGCTGGTACTACTACCGCCAACTTGGTAAATACCGGCGGTTACTTCTTGATGGATAAAACCCAGCGTAAACAAGGCGGCATGACCTACGATAATATTTTTATCGAAGACAGCTTCCGCACTGATACGCTCGATCAACTTAGCGCGAATTTAAAACGCAATTTTGACGGCGGAAAACTCAATTACATCAAAACCGGTTTTGTACTCAAAGAGCGTGAGCGCGACCGCAATAAAGACCGCTGGAGTATTGTGCCGGGCAATTACCCCAATGCTTGTGAAGGCGATGCAACCTGTGAAGATTTGCGCAATTCGTCGCTGGCGGATTTTGAAACTTTCACCCCGAACCACCCGGATATTCAGTACGATTTTATTACTCGCAGTGAAACCGAGCGTCTGCTTGCAGCGACTGCCCGTATTGCGAAATATACCGACCCAAATCTGACCGGGCAGGAGAGCCGCAAAGAAGATTATTTTCTGACGGAAGATTCGCAAGCGGTGTATTTAATGGCGGAATTCCAAACCAGCGAAAAATCGACCTTGATTGCCGGTGCACGCTATGAACAAACCGATTTTAGTTCCGATGGTTATCTCGCGATTCGCAATGACCGTTTTGTAGAGTTTGATAATGCGGCCAACTCCAATTTGGATATCGCAATTCCTTTGGCCGATACCAAAAACTCTTACGATGATTTATTTCCCAGCATTCACTATCGCTACGATTTGGCCGAAGACACCCTGGTGCGCGCTTCGTTGTGGACCAGTTTTACCCGTCCGTCGTTTGATCAGGCGCGCGCCTTTGGTGAAGTTGAAGGGCGTGTGGTGTTGTGTAATCCGGATACCAATGTGTGTAACGACAATCCACCGGCAAATGGCGGCGTGATTAACGGTCAGCAACAAATTACTACCTCTGGCGGCACGCTCTTCAATCTTGCCAGTGGTAATACATTGAGTATTGGCAATCCTAATTTGGAGCCTATGACGGCAACCAATTTTGATACGTCTATCTCCTGGTATGGCGATAACGGCGATTACTGGCAAGTCGCGGCTTTTTATAAAGACATAGATAATTTTATTGTCGATGTACGCGGTGCTTCGCTCAGTGCTGCGCAATTACCGCTTGAATTACCCTTTGATCAACTGACGCAGTTTAATGTGCCCAACAACTTGGTAATTGACCGGGTTAATTTTGCCACCAACGGTGAATCGGCACAGGTGTATGGTGTGGAGTTGTCTTACTCCAAATATTTTGACTCAGGTTTTTTTGTGCAAACAAATATGACCCTGATGAACAGCGATGCAAAAGTCGGCGATACATTGCGTGTGGGCAGCATCAATTTACCCGATCAAGCTGATGAAACTATCAACCTTACTTTCGGTTGGGAGCGAGACGGTTTAAGCGCGCGTTTGATTGGCAACTACCGTGGCGAAGTGTTGAAGCGTGTCGGTTCCTGTAATGCGGATGCCGCTGCTGCAGACGCCGCAGCCGGTTATGCCGAAAACTGCCGCACTTGGGGCGATGTATTTCAATCGGCCAGCCCGTCGCTGGACTTCAAAGCAACTTATCAAGTTAATAAAGCGCTGCAGTTCAGTTTGGATATGACCAACTTGACAGATGAAGTGGATAGCTTTTATTTCCGTGGCAATGAAAGTTCCGGCGGCAAGATGTTGTTTACCTCAGAAGATTATGGCCGCACCTATTTAGTCGGCGTCAGTTACAAATTTATGTAACGCAAAGGTAAATAACCAGGCTTTGTCTTCCAGAATTGATTGAGGATTTACACCATGAAAAAAATAACGTTATTAAGCGCAGTTTGTTTAAGCGCAGGTTTGGTTGCTTGCGGTGGCGGCGACCCGAAAAGTGCATCATCCAAGCCAGACAGTTTACTGCCCGAGGGCTATGTACCACCTTCATCGGCGAGCAGTTCATCGTCATCGACTTCAGCGATTGTGAATCAAACAATCCCGTATCATGAAAATTTTGATGCGGCGAATAATACCCGGCTGTTTTTTTCGGCCAATTACAAAGCCTTGAATAGCGATGCGACTCTGCCGTTTTATTTTGCGACGGGAGGATTTTTGGATGAGTTGGGTAACCCATCGCCTACGGCTACTTCCTGGATTACCGCTGATGCCAATCGCAAATTACGTATTGGTAACGGTCGTTTGAGTTTGGGTCAAACCAAGTTGGAGGTGAACACCACTACGGCGGATACCAGCATTCCTACCTGGGGTGAGTTTGATTTGAGTAAGGCTTACACCGTTTCGTTTTGTGTGGTGGAAGTGAGCTCGCCCAGTTCCAGTAATTTTGAAATCTACGTGGATAACAATACTACGGGCGGGAACAACTCCATCTATGGTGCGGGCAATGCCTCGCGCATTCTGCAGGTTGCAACCCATACATTGGTGCCGGGCGTACGCAAAAGTGTAACTGTGCCTGCGCCGGGAGCTGCTTTAATCGGTAGTAAAACGTCCTTCTTTCAATTCCGCGTCTCCAGCGGTGGCTATGCAGTCATTGATGATCTGGTGGTGGAATACGCCGATCAGCCACACAACTTCAACCTACCCGCCTGTATGGCAGAAACTTCCATTGCGCCCGCACCGGAAGTGGCACCAGCAACACCCGATGCACCTACTGTATTGGCTGGCGATGCACAAATTACCGTGACCTGGCCGAGTGTGGGCTTGGATGTAACCTATGAGCTGCTCTACAACACTATCGACTCCACCAATGGGGCCACCGCGTTTTCTGGTAATCCGCTCACCGGTACTAGCGCGACTATCGAGCAATTGACCAACGGCCAGCCGTATTACATTTTCTTGCGTGCTAAAAATGTGATTGGCACTAGCGAATACAGCGCCAGTGCCACTGCCACTCCGGCCGCGCCGACCGGCGTAGATGGCGATTACACCTGGGGTTTCAACCCGGAAGCCTACAAAGCTGTTGATGGCCTGTTCAGTTCGGCTTATTCCGATTCGGGCAACAACAATATTGCCACTTCTGAGCTGGAGCGCAGTGTGGATGGTGTGTTGGTCTTCCTCAACAACGGCACCGCCTTGCGCTTCCGTGGCAATGACAACAAGTGGAATTACAACGGCCACTCTTGGTCCGACGGCAGCAGCACCTTGACCCCTGAGGTGGGTGCACAAGCACCAGGTTTGCGCGCCTATGTTGGCTTCCCGGTTGACAGTGGTCGTGCGGTAACGCTGGAAGTGGATTTCACTCAAACTGGTAGTTCGGTTAATGGCAAAATTGTGTTGATCGGCAGTGACAACACCGTCTTGGCAAGCAAAGCCGCACCCGCTAGCAGCAGCGACACCATCAGCATCAGCTTGCCGGTCGGGCACAAGTTGAGCCATATCAAGGTGATCTATTCCCGTGAAGGCGATAGCTCCGGCGGGGTGAATATCGGCCCAGTGAGAAAAATCTACACCCCAGCGGTTGGGTTACTCAGTGAAACGTTTGATCTAGCCGATGCCGCCAACTTCTTCACTATTGCCTACAAAACCATGCCGGGCGATACAAGCTTGCCATTTTATGTTGCGACTTCAGGCGGCACTCGTATCACCTTTGCCGATGGCGCGTTGAGTATGACCAATGCGCGGTTTACGTTTGGTGATAAAGGCGGGGAAACTGCAGCAGAGGTTCAGCCAAATGGCGTGTTGGATTTATCCAAACCCTATCGCTTGAGCTTTACCGTCACAGCGGCGGCAGGAAGCGGTAATTTCCAGGTTTATGTGGATAACAATACCACCAGCGCGGGTAAATCTATCCACGCGGCGATCAGCAGCACCGCATCGCGTTTGCTGCAAACCGCGGCAGATTCGATCACTACTTTCCCCCATGAAGTGGTGATTGAGTCGGATGTGGGCACTGCTACCTCCTTCTTCCAGATCCGGGCGGATAGCAGTGTTACCAATCTGACTATCGATAACCTCAAACTCGAATATCAATAAACGGTTTGTGGCTTAGCAAGCTCGCCCGGCTAGCAATAGCCGGGCGAATTTGTTTTAAGGAGGTGAGAAGCACAGAAATTTTTAGGCGCATGAATGATTAATCATACTTGTGGCTAGCATTTGCTCAATCCTTGGGTATAGAATGCGAAAGCCTTCACAGAAAGGCGAAAAGAGGCGCCATTTACCTCTCTTGCATGCACTAATAAGTTTAAGCACCGCATGCTGATTGGTTGGCACACTCACAATAAGAGGCTCAGCCTCAATCCCTCGGCAACGTGTATTCCTCAAGATAGTTGACTCAATTCATCCTCTCGCGGGATGGGCTTCGACGTTTGTTATTGATTCATAAAGTTTTTTTACAGCCATGAGCTGTGGCCGGTAGCGGATAAATCCGCACTGGACCTAATAAGAAAGTAACGGTTGGCAGTGTGTTTTCACTAAATGGTTGATACCAGAGGCTATCGTCAGCCCTCTGGCGGTAGTTCTTTGTCTGAATTTGGCGCAGCCAAATCCAAGAATAACTACAAATAGTGAGAGCATCATGAAAAGCCATGTATTAATCGTTGTTTTACTTTCTGCTTTGCTCAGTGCGTGCGGCGGCGATTCCAAAAAAGGAAACTCGCCCGGTAGCTCAAGCCCGGTTGGCAATCAACAATCCAGCACTCCCATCGCTGCCAGCTCCGCCCCGGCGGCAAGCAGTTTGGCTGCCGCTTCATCCAAAGCCAGCATGCAGGTTGGGGTATTTGTGGATGCCTTTGTGGCAGGCATTGGCTATCGCACCCAAAGCCAAAGTGGCGTGACTAACGCGCGCGGCGAGTTTAATTATTTGCCCGGTGAAACAGTGACCTTTTTTATCGGCGATCTGGTCTTCCCGCCGATTCCGGCCAGAGGCTTGGTGACGCCGCTGGATATGGCGCAATCTTTGGATCCTTCGTCGCCGATGGTGTTGAACATCGCGCGTTTACTGCAGTCGCTGGACAGCGATGGCAACCCCAGCAACGGTATTACCATTAGCCCTGCCGCAGCCCAAGCCGCGGTGGCGGTAGATTTTAATCTGAGCCCGGTGCAGTTTGCGGCTTTACCTGCGGTGACTAATTTGGTCGCCAATTCCGGTTCAGTGACCAAATCCCTCGTGTCTGAACAGCAGGCGCTTGCGCATCTGCTGGATAGCTTTGAACTCGCCGGTGTGCCTGTGCAAGTTTCCAGCTCCAGCCAGAGCTCAGCCATTATCGTTCAGCCTGGTTCCAGCGCACCCGCGAGTGTTGGCGCGTCTAGTCAAAGCAGTTTGGTAGCGGTTTCGGTGGTTTCATCCTCTTCCAGCAGTGCTATCGGTCTGGCTTCGTCCGTGGAATCATCCATTCAGGCATCGGTGCAATCGAGTGCGATTGTGGTTCCTGCCTCGTCAGCTCCTGCCTCATCGGCGCCTGTGTCCAGTGCTGCGGCTTCCTCAGTTGCCAGTAGTCTGGTGGTGGCAACATCATCCAGTACACAATCCAGCGCCGCTTCAAGTGTGGCGCCAAGTGCGTTTGATGCCGCTAATGGTTGGGCTTCTGTGGGCACCAATAATCTGGGCGGGACGGGCACTACCGGCGGGGTATCGGCCGATGCTGCGCACACTTACACCGTCACCAATCGCAACGAACTGTTGGCGGCGCTCTACACCAATCTGGTCATCAATAACGATGGCAGCTTCACCGGTACGGTGGATAACACGCCCAAAATTATTTATATCGAGGGCACGGTTAACCTCAATATGAACAAGGCACTGGTGGAGCAGACCGAAGCAGATTATGTCTGCCCAATCGATGGTGCCAGTATCAAAGTGGCCTACAACTTTGAAGATTATAAAAATTTCTATGATCCCAACGGCAGCTGGGGCACGGCCGCACCTTCAGGCGATTGGGAAACCGCGCGCATTTGTGCTTCCAATAAGCAAAAGGCGGTAGTGCAGATCAAAGTTGGCTCTAACACCAGCATCATTGGCAAGGGCAACAATGCCAAAATTGTGCGCGGCCATGTGCGCCTGAGCCCGACTTACGACAACATCATCATCCGCAATGTGCATTTTGAAGATGCCTTCGATATGTTCCCGCAGTGGGATCCAACCGACAGCGGCGGCCGCTGGAATTCGCTGTACGACAATATCAGTGTGGATGGCGCCACCCATGTGTGGATTGATCACTGTACTTTCAGCGATGGCGACAATCACGACAAGCTTTATCCGCCGGTTTACGCTGCACCTTACAACCAGCCGGAAATGAAGGTTCAACATCATGATGGCGCGATTGACGTCACTAAAAACTCCAACTATGTGACCTTGTCGTACAACTATGTGCACGACCACGACAAGACCCATCTGATTGGTAGCTCTGACACTATCGCCGCCGATAATGGGCCTAAGTTCCTCAAAATCACCATGCATCACAACTATTTGAAAGATGTAACCCAGCGCTTGCCGCGGGTGCGCATGGGTATGGTGCATGTGTACAACAACCTGTATGACGGCCAGTTAAAGCCAACCAATGTGGACCGTCACTATGGCTTTAGTGTTGGTTTGGCCACTGGTCAATTCAGCAAAATGTACGCAGAAAACAACGTATTTGAGATAGGCGCCTCTACTGATGGTGTGCAAGCGACGGTGGATAACCTCTACAGTGTCAGCTTCAAGGCCACCACCAGTGTGATCAATGCCTGTAAAGCAGCGAGCTATACCGATGCCGATTGCTCCAGTCTGTTCTATGAAACTGGCAGCCTGTTAAATGGTGCGCCGGTGGATATGATGGCCGCCGCGGTCGCCAATGCCGCTAACCAGACAACACCGCTGGTGCTTAACTCCTCGCAGACTTACTGGTCGCCGGCCAGTTACTACAGCTATGAGTTGGATAACACCAGTGGCCTGCGCGATGCCATCATCGCCAAGGCGGGCGCAGGTCAGTGCAGTGATTGCAGCAATTTGACCAAACCAGTGCCGTCCTCCAGCAGTGCCTCATCGGTTGCCAGCGGTGCGGCTTCGTCAGGTTCAGTCGTGGTAGGTTCGTCAGCGGCGAGCAGCGGAACCTCTTCCAGCGCCTCATCGGAAGCACCTATTGCGATGAATTGCGGTGCAGATGTGTACTTCTGCGATGACTTCTCGGCAGCGACTGCCGCCTATTGGAACCTTCTGCCAGCAGCGGGTGCCAATGGTGTGTTTGACCTTTTCACGCAAAACAGCAACCAGATGCTGCGTTACACCGCAGCCAGCTCGGGTGGCGTTTTGGCGCTGGTAAAACCGGCGGCCTTTACCGGGGTAACCAGTGGCGATTACTACGTAGAAGCGCGTATTCGTCCGCGCAATAACTCCACCACAGGCAGCAAGCAGCTGTACATTATTGCCCGCGCGCAAGATGCCAATAACTGGTATGGCGCTGGTTTTAACGTGCAAAGTGCAACCACTAGCACGCGTGTGGCGATTGGCAAAATGGTGGGTGGCGTGCTCAGCGACAATATATTTGCGCGCTATAACACCGCCATTGAACAGGGCGCTACCGGCGGAACTGATGGCGTTTGGTATACCCTCCGGTTGGAAATGAAAGGCAGTGCGATAGTGGTTTACCTCAATGGTGAACCGGTGATTAGTGGCACGGATAGCAGCTTCAGCAGCGCAGGGTTGATCGGCCTTTACACCACCAACAAGTCGTTTGAAATTGACGATGTAAAAGTGGGCAATGCCGATGTGAAACCAGTGCAGTTTACGGTTGCGCCAGCGTTGACCAGTTACACTGCCGAAGCCGGTGATTTGCCGACATCCGTTACTGTGACCGCGAAAAACCCACTCGGCCAAACCGATACCTATACCGCCGTATCGAGCGACACCAATGTAGTGGCGGTCAGTATCAATGGCGCGCAAGTGAGCCTGAACCCGGTGGGTGCAGGGGTGGCAACTATCACCCTGACCAGCGCTTCAGACTCCAGTAAAACACACAGTATCAGCGCCACCATCGCGCCCCAGTTTGTGCAACCGAGCCAGACTTACAACTTGAGCGGACGTGTTGACCCGGCAGTGGCAGAAGCCAGCGCCCATGTGGATACCCGCCTGTCGATCACCTTTGACTCGGCGCCGGTATTGGGCAGCAGCGGCCGCATCCGTATCTTCAAAGTCAGCGATGACTCGATTGTAGATACCATCACCCTTAGCGATAACACCGATGCCATAGGTTACAGCGGTCAGGGCATCTACCGTATCGTCAAAACCAACCCGCTCAGTATCAGTGGCAATACGCTGACCATCGCTGTAGATAACGCCAAACTGGCCTATAACACCGCCTACTATGTGGCGATTGCCGATGGTGTGGTGACGGGCACTAGCCTCAACGGCACCAGCTTTGTAGGTCTGGGCAAAGCAGCGGGTTGGAGCTTCACCACCAAAACTGCTGCACCGGCAACGGGCGATGTGACCGTGGATGATAATGGCAGCGCGGACTTCCGCACGGTACAGGGTGCGATCAACCATGTGGTGCAAACGGTCGCCAAAGACACGGCGGCAACTATCACAGTGAAAAATGGCGATTACCGCGAACTGCTGTTCCTGCGCGGCAAAAACAACCTCACAATTCAGGGCGAAAGCCGCGCCGGCGTGGTGATTCACTACACCAATAACGAGGGTATTAACTCCGGAACTGGCGCTAGCCAAGCCGCTGGCTCACCGGCGGGTGGCCGCAGTGTGATGTTGGTAGAAACCTCAGACCTGCTGAAGTTGGATAACCTCACCTTGAAAAATGACACCTTGATTGGTTCGGGCGGCCAAGCAGAGGTTATCTACTTCAATAATGACACTGGCCGTTTAGTGGCAACAAACTCCGCCTTTATCTCGGAGCAGGACACCATTCAAGTCAAAGGCTATAGCTGGTTCTACCGCAGTTTGATCGCCGGTAACGTGGACTTTATCTGGGGTAACAACCGCGCCGCGCTATTTGAAGAGAGCGAGATTCGCACCCTGGGCGATTCGCGCGGCAATGGCAGTGGCGGCTACATCCTGCAGGCGCGCACTGTGGCGGCAGCCGACAAGGGCTTTGTGTTCCTCAACTCCAGCCTGACTCGCGGCCAGGGCCCACTTGGTCACACTGTGGCAGATGGCGTGACCTGGTTGGCGCGCTCAGGTGGCAGTGTCAGCTACTTCGATAACATTGTGTTCGTAAACACCAAAATGGACGCACATATCAACCCGGCTGGCTGGAACATCAGCCCCATGCCCAACCCTGCAACACCCACCGCTACCAGCGGCTGGCGTGAATACGGCAGCATGGATATGGGTGGCACCACGTTAAATGTGAGTCAACGTGTTAGCGCCAGTTACCAGTTGTCGTTTGGCGAGATGATCAACACTTACTGTAATCGCGCCCAGGTATTTGCGGCCTATAACTCCAGCGCTGGTTGGAACCCGCACCCGAGCGATAGCACCGACTGTTTGAACTATGGCGAGAGCAGCTCCGCAAGTCTGGCCAGTTCCAGCGCGCCCGCCTCAAGTGAATCCTCCAGTAGCAGCTCGGCCGGATCCAGCACAAGCGCTGCAGCATCAAGCGAGAGCAGTTCATCGGTAAGTTCTGCAGTGGTCAGCGAGGGCTCATCCAGTTCCTCGTCCAGTGTGGCGGCGGTCACTAAAACCTGGGGCTTTGATTCTTCTGCCTATGCAGTGGCTGGAACCAACTTGTTCGGAGCCGCTTATAACGCCACAGCGGACAACTCGATCAAGATTACTGGCGGTGATGTAGCGGTAGATGAACTGGTGTTCAATTCAACGGCCGCAGGTGTTTTACGCTACCGTCCGGCAGGCTCCACCAACAACGCAACCGCCAACGCCTTGTGGAATACCAACGGTTCGTTCTTCACCAGCAACAGCGTGATGATGCCAGCGGTTGGCGCCAGCGTTACCAATGTGCGTACCTTTGTTTCGATTCCGGTTGAAGCGGGTAAAGCCTTTACGGTAACCGCGACATTCAGACAGACAGGCTCAGGTGCAACAGCGGCCAAAGTCGCGTTTGTGGGCAGTAATGATGTAGTTCTGGCAGTTGCTGATGCGGCCTATGGGGTTGCCGGTGGCGCAGAAGGATCAAGTATTACCTTTACGGCAGATGCCAGCCATCAGTTGACTTCGGTGAAGTTTTTCTACGGGCGTGAAGGCCTGGCGACAGGTGGTGTAAACATTCTAGCAATGACTCGCCAGCAGTAATTCTGTTGATGAGTAAGTAGTTAGCACAGAGCCCCGACCTTTAGGGGCTTTGTTGCAACACAAAGGTTGTTTAATAAAAAGCCGGTCAACCGGCGCAAAAATCGTGCACTAGTAATCGGTCTTGATAAATAACCAGCGCTTTGTACCCGGTACAAAGCGCTGGCTATCCAATAACAAAAACGAAAACGGTTTATCAGGAATCAATCATGAAAATAACCCTAATTACCCCTGTATTACTCAGCCTGTTGATGGTTGGCTGTGGTGGTTCAGGCGGCAAATCATCCTCCAACAATTCTTCTACACCAATTGCCAATAACCCACCGCCAACCGCTAGTTCGGCGGCTGTGGTGGCCAGTGCGGCCGCCTCCAGCAATACCCCCGCGAGCCAGGCAACTTCAAGTGCAGCGCCGCTGTTGACCGGTGTGTTTATCGATGCCTCGGTAATGAACATTGGCTACCGCACCGCCAGCCAACGGGGTTTTACCAACGCCAACGGTGAATTCCATTATCGCCCGGGTGAGATGATCACCTTTTTCATCGGCAACCTCGAATTCCCGCCGGTGATGGCGGGCGACATTATCACCCCTCTGGATTTAGCCAATACCGATGATTTGGCGAACCACCAACTGATTAATATGTTGCGCCTGCTGCAAAGTTTGGACGCCGATGGCGACCTGACCAATGGCATAGGCATCACTGCCGCTGCGCTGGCCGCCGGTGTCACCTTGGACTTCAGCTTGCCGCCCGACGTATTTGCCCAACTGCCCGCCGTGCGGGAGTTGTTGCAGGCAGCGGGTGGGGTGAACAAACAATTAGTGTCAGCCGAGCAGGCGTTGGCGCACTTCCGCACCACACTGGAATTTATCAACGGCCCGGCGTCATCCAGCAGTTCCAGTCAGACCTCCAGCGCGCTGGTTAGCAGTTCGCTTGCGCCGAGTTCATCGGCGAGTAGCCTTGCACCTTCCAGTGCAGCGGCGAGCAGTATTACTACTGCGCCCACTCCTGTGCCACCGGCCAGTAGTGAACCCGCAGTAACGTCAAGTTCCAGCCCGAGCAGTGCGCCGGTTGTTGTGCCGCCGGTGTCGTCTGTTGCCAGTAGCTCAGCCGCAGACAGCAGTGCCACCAGTGAAGCCTCCAGTGTTGCGGCAGAATCCAGCGCGGCTACTGCTTCTAGTATCAGCAGCGTGGCAGATAGCAGTGTCTCCTCTGCGCAGGCCTCCAGCGACAGCAGCAGTGCCGCGCCCGTTGTACGCCCGGCCAAAATAGAAGGGTTTGCGGCCCATGCCGGTGTGACTGGTGGCGCAGGTGGTGCAGAAATCACCGTGACCACTGGCACCGAGTTGAACGCCGCCCTGTGCAGCCGCGCCTCTATGACCACGCCGATTGTGATCAAGGTGAACGGCACCATCAGCCACGCCAATACCACCGCGCAGGGCTGTAACACCCAGGCCGATGTGATCGAAATCAAGGCGATGAGCAACGTCTCCATCATCGGGGTGGGCAGCAATGCGCTGTTTGAGGAGATCGGCATTCATGTGCGCGATGCCTCCAACATCATCATCCAGAACGTACATGTGCGTAACGTGAAAAAGAGCGGTTCGCCCATTTCAAATGGTGGCGATGCAATCGGCATGGAAACCAATGTCAACCGCGTGTGGATCGACCACAACTGGTTGGAAGCTTCAGGCGGGGAAAAAGACGGTTACGATTCCCTGTTGGATATGAAAGCCGGTGTCACCAATGTGACGGTTTCCTACAACCTGTTTAACGATTCCAGCCGTACCGGTTTGATCGGCTCCAGCGATAGCGACAACAAAAACACCAACATCACCTTCCATCACAACTGGTACAAGAACATCGAACAGCGCACCCCGCTGATTCGCCATGCGCTGGTACATATGTACAACAACTACTGGTCAAACCCGCGTTTGGATTACATGTTCCACGGCATCAACTCGCGCTCCAGTGGCAAGGTATTGGTTGAAAGTAACTACATGTACAACGTCAACAACCCACTGCTTGCCTCGGACGATTCACCCACCGCTGGCTGCTGGCAAACCAACAACGACAACACTGTGCTGCCCGAGATTTACTACAGCCGCACAGTGGGTGCCGGTGCCTTGGTAGTGCCGGAAGTGATTGATGGCCAATTGCAATCCACCTGTGTGGTATCGGTTCCTTACGCAGTGGCTATGGATGCCGCTGCCGATGTTCCAGCCATCGTTATGGCCAACGTCGGTGTGGGCAAAATTGATGGCAGTTCAGGCACCGGTGGCAATTCCAGTGCGGGTGCTTCGTCTGTCGCTAACAGCAACAGCTCAGCTCTGAACAGCTCAGTGGCCAGCAGCGCACTAACCACCAGTTCGGCAGCGGCCAGCTCGGTCGCCGCAGGCGCAAATCTGGCGATCAACGAAGCCTTTAATGTGGATAAAACCACCCTGTTCAGCGCAGCCTATCAAGCCATTTCAACCGATAGCAGCGCTGCGCTTTACTACATTACCGGCGGCGGCACGGGTATCGCCATTGCCAATAATGAGCTGACTTTGGCGGGCGGCCGCTTGTCCATTGGTCATCGTCCACCGCGCGCCAACACCACCGCAGGTGATGTGAGCGCCAACGGTGATTTTGATCTGAGCCGCCCTTATCGCATCAGCTTCAACGTGATTGCCGGTTCGGGTTCAGGCAAGTTCCAGGTCTATGTGGATAACAACACCACCAGTTCCGGCAACTCGCTTCACGGCGCCAATTCCAAGGTGTTCGAAGCTGTTGCCAGCAGTTTTGGTGCTAATCAGCAGGTGGTGATTACGCCAGCGGTGGGCACCAGCACCTCGTTTATCGCCCTGCGCGCCGAAAGCTCGGCCACCGTGACTATCGATAATCTGGTAATTGAATATCTAGATGCAGTTGGTGCTTCATCTTCAAGTGCCGCTGCCAGCAGTGAAGCGGCTGTATCCAGTGCTCCAGCATCCAGCGCTGAAAGCAGCTCAAGCCTCGCGGCCAGCTCTGCCCCGGCGTCATCGGTTGAAGCATCAAGTTCTGTCGCTGCCAGTGTGGAAGCTTCCAGCTCGGTGCAATCCAGTTCAGTGCAATCCAGCTCAGTGCAATCCAGCTCAGTGCAATCAAGTGAAGCCCAGTCCAGTGCGCCTGCATCTAGCGCCATCAGTTCATCGGCATCATCGGTGAATGGTGTATTTATCAACGAGAGCTTTAGCGTAGATAAAGACACCTTGTTCAGCGCTTTCTATCACTCTATCTCCACCGATAGCAGCGCTGCGCTCTACTACATTACCGGCGGCGGTAGTGGCACCACCATTAGCAATAACCAGCTGACCCTGGCGGGCGCTCGTCTCACCATTGGTCATCGCCCACCGCGCACCAACACCACCTCTGGCGATGTCAGTGCCAATGGCGACTTTGACCTGAGCCGCCCTTACCGCATCAGCTTCAAAGTGGTGGCGGGATCAGGTTCAGGCAAGTTCCAGGTTTATGTGGATAACAACACCACCAGTACCGGCAACTCACTTCACGGCGCCAATTCCAAGGTGTTCGAAGCTGTTGCAAGCAGTTTTGGTGCAAATCAGCAGGTGGTGATTACCCCAAGTGTAGGCACCCGCACCTCGTTTATCGCCCTGCGTACCGAAAGTTCGGCCACCGTCACGATTGATGATCTGGTCATCGAATATACCGATGGTTTAGGTGTGGGTGTAGCGTCTTCCAGTGTGGCCAGTGGTGCTCAATCCAGTCAGGCCGCTACCAGCTCCTCGGTGGCTACCAGTGTGGTGAGCTCCAGTGCAATCAGTTCCAGCGCGAGCAGCAGATCAAGCGTTGCCTATATCCCGCCGGCAGTGAACCTGAGTGCAGACTGTATCCAGTTGGCGACCAATCCAGCGGTCAACTGGCGCGATACCGCGCTGCAAACCGATCAGGAAATCGTCGAGTGTCTGTCAAAATCACTGGGCAAGGCCGTGGGTTATGGTGAAAGTGCCAAGGGTGGTTTTGATCCTAATGGCAACAGCAAACTCACCATCATCACCAAAACCGGTGGCGTATCGGTCGAGCAGCAGCTGATTAATGCCCTGACCGACAACGCTCACAACTGGGTGGTATTCGACAAAGCAGAGTTCGCCCAGCCCCATGCCATTGGTATGTATCGCCAGTATTGTGCGGATCCGGCTACCCTGTCGATTCTGGATGCCAGCGAAGCTGAATGCCGCGACTATCACCAATGGTGTGCGCGCAAAGGCTTTAACGATGAAGCGACCTGTCAAACCGAGTTTTTCAACAAGGCGATGAACAAGAGCAATATCCCCATTCGCATTCCGGCGATTGGCTCTAACAAAACCCTTGATGGCCGTGGTTCTGAAGCCTATTTCATCTTCAGTGGCTTTGCGATCGGCAAAGACAGCGACGGCGTGCCCACTCAAACTTCGGAGAGCGTGATCCTGACTCACCTGAAATTCCAGGGCGCTGGCCATGCGGAAGACCACTATGTCGATCCGGATATGATTCGCTCTACCGGCGCGTCACACGATATCTGGATCCACAAAAACACCTTCAAAGAAACCGGCGATTCGGCGTTTGATGTGAAGATTGGCGCTTACAACATCACTATGTCTTACAACCGTTTGGAAGATGTACTGCGCTCATCGCTGCATGGCTCCAGCGATAGCCGCACCATCAATTCGCAAATTCGCACCAGCATGCACAACAACTTCTTTGTGACGAGCGATGCCTTCTACAGCGGCCCTCACGCTGCGAACAATACCGCCCGCCGTGTGCCGCTTTTGCGTCGCGGCAGTGCGCATTTGTTCAACAACGTGTTCTATAACTACCGCAAAAACTTCGCCTCGGTTCGTGTTGGCGGCACCTTGTTTATGGAGAGCAATGTGTTCCTCGGTGGATCGGTTATCCAAAACGAGAAAAGCAGTTTGGCGGCCAGTTTTAGTGAATGGCTGACTTACCTGACCAAAGACGATTTTGGTGGTGGCTACTTCGGCAGTACCGATGGTCTGGTAACTTTCTCCAACACCAGCTGCCGCATCGACAACAGCTATCAGGGCTACCTGCCAGCGGTCATTGGCGGCAGTCCACGGGATCTGAAAACCGAATACAGCCAAGCCTCGCGCGATCAAATTGATGGCCAGGGTTTTAGCGCCGGTCAGGACCTGGTGGATTACACCAACGCCACAGCCGGTAAATACGGTGAAGTGCCCTTCAACTCACCACTGGCCAAACCGCGCGCCGACATCATCAGCGCTGGCCAAGCCAGCTGTTTGTAACAGCGCGTTAATCAACTCAGGCACCCTTTATGCCTGAGTTAACTACCAAAAAAGCCTTTGTGTTGTAGCACAAAGGCTTTTTGCGTTTCTGATGTGTGTTAGCAAAGGTAATAATTGCGCATTGGCTGGAATCTGTCAGGCAAACTCGGTATAAGGGGAGCATGTTTATTACGAACCTCTCCTACCTATCAGGCCTTCTATGCCTGAACTGCAATGCGTTTTGGCTGCGCAGCTGGTTGCCGCTGTGGCAGCGCGATCCCTTTTTTACTGACCCGCCGTATTAATCTGAAACTCGTCTGCGTTTTTTGCTTATAGTCAGCCTGTTGCGCTGGCTGTGGCTATGCATTGTTACCAAGCATTCCGGGGATATTTGGCATGGAATTGTTACTGATTATTGTACTGCCCTTGTTGGGCGCGATTTTACCGCCACTGGCTGAGCGCTTGGGGCGCAACTACTGTGCGGCGGCAGCGGCCTTGGGGCCTTTGTTGGCCTTGGCGCTGCTGCTCAGTTATGTGCCCGCACTGTTTGCTGGGCAGGCCTTTTTTAGTGAGTGGGGCTGGCTGCCGCAGCTGGGGTTAAACCTGAGTTTGCGGCTGGATGGGCTGGGCTTGATGTTTGCCTTGTTGATTCTTGGCATCGGCCTGCTGGTAATTATTTACGCGCGTTATTACTTGGCCGATAAGGATTCCCTCGGCCGCCTCTATGCGCTATTGCAGCTATTTATGATGGCGATGCTGGGCATAGTGCTGGCCGATAACCTGCTGCTATTGATTGTATTTTGGGAGCTGACCAGCCTGAGTTCGTTCCTGCTGATTGGCTACTGGTCGCACCGCAGCGATGCCCGCAAAGGCGCGCGTATGGCGCTGGCGATCACCGGGGCAGGGGGTTTGTGTTTGCTTGCCGGCGCGCTGGTGCTCGGCCAAATCACTGGCTCTTACAGCTTGCAAGTAATCACTAACTCGGCGGAGTTGATTCAATCTCACGCGCTTTATCCGGTCGCACTTATTCTGATTTTGATTGGCGCGTTTACCAAATCGGCGCAGTTTCCCTTCCACTTTTGGCTGCCCCATGCGATGGCGGCACCCACACCGGTATCGGCCTATTTGCACTCGGCGACTATGGTGAAGGCGGGGGTATTTTTGCTCGCGCGTCTGTATCCGGCGCTATCGGGTTCAGATTTGTGGTTCTATCTAGTCACCTTTACCGGCCTTGCAACCCTCGTCTTTGGCGCCTATACCGCGCTGTTTAAACATGACCTTAAAGGGCTGTTGGCCTATTCGACGATTAGCCACCTCGGCCTGATTACCATGTTGTTTGGTTTTAGCAGCCAGCTGGCGACTATGGCGGCGCTGTTTCATATCATCAACCACGCGACGTTTAAGGCCTCGCTATTTATGGCGGCGGGCATCATCGACCACGAAACCGGCACCCGCGATATGCGTCAGATCAACGGTATGTGGAAGTACATGCCGATCACCGCTACGGTGGCCATGGTGTCGGCTTCGGCCATGGCGGGGGTGCCGCTGCTCAACGGCTTTTTGAGTAAGGAGATGTTTTTTGCCGAGACGCTGCAGGTGGAGTTAATGGGCGGCTTCGATTGGATTATTCCGTTTTTTGCCACCCTCGCCGGTATCTTTGCGGTGGCCTATTCCTATCGTTTTATTCACGATGTGTTTTTTAACGGCTACCCCATCGACCTGCCCATCTACCCGCCCCATGAGCCGCCGCGCTACATGATTATGCCCATGGCGCTGCTCTGTGCACTCTGTTTGCTGGTGGGGATTTTGCCCAACCTGACTGTTGCGCCTTTTTTGGATGCAGCCAGTTTGGCGGTGTTGGGCAATGGGGTGCCCGAGCACCATATCGCGCTTTGGCACGGGTTAAATCTGCCGTTGATGATGAGCCTGCTGGCGTTTTTGGGCGGTCTTTTGCTCTATAGCCAGCGCGGCGGCCTGTTTGCCTTTTATGAGCGCAAATACCGTTTGGATGAAAACGTCGAGTTTGAAAAGCGCATCCAAGTCATTGTGCGTTTTGCCCAGCGGGTGACGGACGCCTTGGAAATCGGTTCATTGCAGCGCTCGGTGGCACTGCTGCTCGGCATGGTATTGCTGGTGGGCACGGTAGAGTTCTGGCCACTGGTGCGGCTAATGGGCGATGTTGCGCTCACGCCAATCGATTGGGTCAGCCTGTTATTGGCGGTGGTATTGATGATCGCCGCGCTGGTCACGGTAATCATTCACCACAACCGTTTTGCTGCACTGTTGGTATTGGGCGTGGTGGGGTTGATGGTCTCGCTCGCCTTTGTGCGTTTCTCCGCGCCGGACTTGGCGCTCACCCAAATCTCGGTGGAAGTGGTCACCATCATCCTGCTGATGTTGGCGCTCTATTTCCTGCCGCAGCAGACGCCGTTTGAATCCTCGGCGGGCACCGTGGTGCGCGATATCGCCTTGGCTGCCGGTGCGGGCATAGGTGTTGGCCTGCTGACCTTGGCGATTTTGACTCGCCCTTACGACACCAGTCTCGCCGAATTTTTCCTCGCCAATAGCGTCAGCGGCGGCGGTGGTACCAATGTGGTGAATGTGATTCTGGTCGATTTCCGCGGCTTTGATACGCTCGGTGAAATCAGTGTATTGGCGATTGCTGGCTTGGGTGTGTACCTGATGCTGGATGGTTTGCAATTGCCGCTGCCGGGCACCGATGGCGAAGGCCGCAACTGGTCGCGCGACCCTTATCCGCCAATCCTCACCGTGCTTTCACGCATTCTGCTGCCGCTGGCGCTGATGGTATCGGCCTATATTTTCCTGCGCGGCCACAACCAACCGGGCGGGGGGTTTATCGCCGGTTTGATTACCAGTATCGCGCTGATTTTGCAGTATGTATGCAGCGGTTCTGCCTGGGTGCAACAGCGTTTGCCGGTGGATTATGGTCGCTTGAGTGTGTTTGGTGTGCTGGTCGCCGCACTCACCGGTATCGCCAGTTGGGCGTTTGGCCATCCCTTCCTCACCACTACTTTTACCCATGTGCACTGGCCGCTGGTGGGCGAGTTTGAACTCGCCTCGGCAATGATTTTTGATACGGGTGTATTTCTCACTGTAGTGGGCGCCACCCTGTTAATGCTGGCACAGCTGGGGCGTTTGGCGCAGACCACCCACGGTGCGATTGCCATCCACCCCGATCTTTCGCCCAATCCTGCTTTGAAGGAGCTAAATTAATGGAAGCCTTAATTGCCGCTGTGATTGCGGTTTTAGTGAGCTGCGGGATTTACCTGCTGCTGCGCGCGCGTACTTTTCCGGTCATTCTCGGCCTGACCCTGCTGTCTTACGCGGTCAATCTGTTTATTTTTGTGATGGGGCGTTTGGGCAGTGAATCCGCCGCCGTGATCGGCCAGGGCGATAACCTGAATCGCTACGCCGACCCTTTACCGCAAGCGCTGGTGCTAACCGCAATTGTGATTGGCTTTGCAATGACCGCCTTTCTGCTGGTGCTCGCCCTGCGCGCCCGCGCCGAACTGGGCAATGACCATGTGGACGGCAGCGCCGCCATCGGCGAGAAACCGGTCAAACCGGTGCGCCCGCTAGAGGAGGATGAAGTGTGAGCCACTGGATTATTGTTCCGGTTTTACTGCCGCTGTTTACCGCCGTACTGCTGATTCTGCTCTCTGGCCGCCGCACGCTAATCCGCAGCTTAAGTTTGCTCTCGGCCACCGCCTTATTGGCCACCAGTATGCTGCTGTTAGGGCAGGCGAATGACGGTGAAATCCGCCTCTATGCGCTGGGCAACTGGCTGCCGCCGTTCGGCATTTTGCTGGTGTTGGATCGCCTTAGCGCCTTGATGTTAATGGTCACTGCAGTGCTGGCATTTTTCAGCATCGCCTATGCGGTGCGCGGTAACGATGCCCCCGGCGACAAACTGCACGCCATGGTGCACTTCCTGCTCTTGGGGGTGAACGGCGCATTTCTCACCGGCGATTTGTTTAACCTGTTTGTGTTTTTTGAGGTGCTGTTAATTTCCTCTTATGGCTTGTTATTGCACGGGCGCGGCGCCGAGCGGGCGCGGGCAGGGCTGCATTATGTGGTGCTCAACCTGTGTGGTTCGGCGTTGTTTTTGATCGCCGTGGCCGCGCTCTATGGGGTGACTGGCTCACTCAATATGGCCGATATGGCCGACAAAGTACGCCAGATCAGCCCGGAAGATGCCCCTTTGGTCGCCACCGCTGGCGTGCTTCTGCTGATCGTGTTTGGCCTTAAAGCCGCCATAGCACCACTCTACTTTTGGCTGCCGCGCGCCTATGCCGCCGCGAGTGCACCAGTCGCGGCCATGTTTGCGATTATGACCAAGGTAGGTGTGTACACCATAGTGCGGGTTTATACGCAAATCTTCGGCAATGATGCGGGCAATGTCGCCGATCTTGCTTGGCCGTGGCTCTGGCCATTGGCGCTGATTACGCTGGTATTGGGTTTGTTGGGGGCGCTGGCGGCGCGTGAACTGCGCATTCAAATCGCCTACTTGGTGGTTGTCTCGGTCGGTACTTTACTGGCGGGCATCGCGCTTAATACACCAGCGGCACTGGCGGCGAGTTTCTATTATTTGGTCCACTCCACGCTGATCTGTGGCGTGTTGTTTTTGCTGGCCGATCTTATCCTGCGCCAGCGCGGTGAGCTGTTGGATCGCATTACCAAAGGCCCGCAACTGCGCCAATCTGCACTCTTGGGCGCGCTGTTTTTTATCGCCGCCATCGGTGTGATTGGCCTGCCGCCGCTGAGTGGATTTATCGGCAAGTTGCTGCTGCTGAGTGCTGCCGGTGTGCATCTGGAAACCGCGCTGCTTTGGTTGATTGTGCTGGCCGGTAGCCTGTTCACCCTGATGGCGCTGAGCCGCAGCGGTTCCACCTTTTTCTGGCGTACCGACAGCCGTATCGAACAGGCACCTGCCGCCGATAAGGGCGCATTGCTGGCGGTGATCGGCCTGCTGTTGTGCATCCTGGCAATCAGCATCCATGCCGCGCCGATACTGGCTTACACCCAAGCGTTGGCGCAGCAACTGTTGGAACCGCAAGCCTATAGCGAGGCTATGCAGGTCTTCCGTGTGATAGAGAGGAATTAACTATGGCGCTCAACCTTGGCAATCCGCAGGTGGCTAAACCGCCCAAAGCGCGCAGCTGGTTTCCGCACGCCGCGCTCAGTTGTTTTATGTTGGTGCTGTGGCTACTGCTCGCCAATAGCATCAGTGTTGGTCAGGTTTTACTTGGCAGTATTCTCGCCTGGTTTATCCCCTGGTTTAGTCAGGGTTTTTGGCCTGAGTCACTGCGCATGCGTAAACCCTGGGTACTGTGCAAATTCCTGCTGGTGGTGATGTGGGATATTGTGATCGCCAACCTGATTCTGGCGGCGCGTATTCTGGGTCCAGTCAAACGCCTGCAGCCGGGATTTATGCAGGTGCCGCTCGATATCGAACAAGAGTTCACCATCACCCTGCTGGCCAGCACCATCTCGCTTACCCCCGGCACAGTGTCGGCGGATTTGAATATGGAAGGCCGCTACTTGCTGGTGCACAGCCTGCATGTGACCGACATAGACGCCGCCATCGCCGCCATTAAACAGCGCTACGAAGCCCCGCTCAAAGAGGTGTTTGAATGCTCACCACAGCCATAAATATCGCCATGTTCCTGCTCGGCCTCGCCATCGCCCTAAACCTGTGGCGGCTGGTGATCGGCCCCTCGCTGCCCGACCGCATCCTCGCGCTGGACACCATGTACATCAACGCCATCGCCCTACTGGTGCTGTTCGGCATTCATCAGGGCAACAATTTGTATTTTGAAGCCGCACTGTTAATCGCAGTGATGGGTTTTGTCGGCACCGTTGCGCTCAGCAAATACCTGCTGCGCGGCGACATTATTGAATAATGAAAACCTGTCACCGCAAAATTTCATGTAATGCAAATTGGCGCAGGGTCGTGACGGTAAAGACGTGTCTTTCATTCGGATCTTCAATCACCACCCCCGATTTTGATAATTCATAAAAAGAATTAACACGATGAACCAAAACCAAATACAACTCTTTACTTCTACCGATGGCCAAACGGCTATTGAGGTTCGTTTACAAGGTGATACTGTCTGGCTTAACCGCCAGCAGTTGGCAGAATTGTTTGATCGGGATATTAAAACCATTGGTAAGCATGTAAATAACGTGTTCAGGGAGGGCGAGCTTAACCAGAATACAGTTGTCGCAAATTTTGCGACAACTGCGGCTGATGGTAAAACCTATCAGATGGAACATTACAATTTAGATGTGATTATCTCCGTCGGTTACCGCGTTAAATCGCAACGCGGTGTACAGTTCCGCCAATGGGCCACCCAAACGCTCAAGCAACACTTGGTTCAAGGCTACACGCTCAATCAAAAAAGATTGCAGGAGCGTGGTATAGAGTTTGAGCAGGTGGTTAGCCTGCTATCCCAAACCTTGGCTAATCAATCGCTAGTCAACCCGGAAGGTGCTGCCGTGGTGGGTGTGATTCAGGATTACGCCCGCAGTTGGAGCCTATTGCAAGGTTATGACGAGCAATCCCTCGGCAATAACACCACCACACAACGGGGCATGGCAGCACTGGATTTGGACATGGCATTACAGGCCATTGGCGAACTGAAACAAGAGCTTATCGCCAAAGGTGAAGCCACTGTGCTATTTGGCCAATTGCGCGGCAATGGCTTAGCCTCTGCCATCGCCACGATTGAGCAAGGTTTTGGCGATGAATTGTTTTACCCTAACGTCGCTAGCCGTGCCGCACACTTGCTGTATTTTGTGATCAAGAACCACCCACTGGCCGATGGTAATAAGCGCAGCGGTTCATTTTTGTTTTTGTGGTATCTGCGTTTAAACCAAGGCTTTTTAGCCAAGCCTGTCGAGCAGTTAATTAATGACAACACCTTGGTTGCTTTAGCGCTATTAGTTGCGGAAAGCAAACCCGAACAAAAAGAATTAATGGTTCGCTTGATTGAGCATTTTGTGGTGTTGAAGGCGTAAAAAAACAAGAGAAGCAATTTAATGCTAGAAATCGATTCGCTAGAAGATGTCGCCGCACTGCGTGAAAGCCTAGACATTGAACTGGAAGGCGGAGAAAGTGACTGCCAGAATCATGCACTACATGAAATGTTCTTGTTAATAGGCTTGGGCAAGCGTGCAGGCACCGTTGCGCTCAGCAAATACCTGCTGCGCGGCGACATTATTGAATAATAGAAAGTCGAATAATGAAAAGTTGAATAGGGGAATCCGATGTCAGTTTGGTTGGAATACATAATCAGTTTTTGCCTGCTTGCCGGCGCCGCGTTTGCGCTGATTGGCTCAATCGGCCTCATGCGCCTACCCGATTTCTACATGCGCCTGCACGGCCCCGCCAAAGCCACCACCTTGGGGGTGGGCGGCATCATCATCGGCTCAGTCATTTTCTTCTCCACCCGGGGCGATGGCCTGAGTCTGCATGAATTACTCATCGCACTCTTCCTCTTCCTCACCGCCCCCGTAAGCGCGCATATTGTTGCCAAAGCGGCACTGCATTTGAAGTTGGCAGCGGTGGAAAGGACGCGGGGGAAACCGTGGGAGTAGAAAAATGGAAGATTACATTTGTTGTTAATTTAGCGATGAAATAGGATTACCCTGTTATTTTCTTAAGGAGTGAGTAGTTATGCCGATAATCAGCCGGTTTTATGGAATCCTAATTGCCATGTATTTTAATGATCACAACCCGCCGCATTTTCATGCGAAATATTCTGGCTATGAAGCGATGTTTGCTTTCGATGGCACAGTTCTGGAGGGAGAAATGCCCAAGAGGGCGATGGTGTTTGTGCAAGAATGGATCGCACTTCACAAGGCTGAACTCGAAGATAATTGGAATAGAGCAAAAACAGGACAATCACTCAATTACATTGCACCCTTGGAGTAGATCATGTTGCATATTCGCTCAGCTAAATATCTATCAGGATTTAAACTCTGGCTTGTTTTTGACGATGGCACTGCGGGCGAAGTCGATTTGGATGGGGTACTTACAGGGCCAGTATTTGAGGTGTTAAAAAATGTGGATATTTTTAAAAAAGTCGCAGTAGATCCTGAGCTAGAAACAGTCGTTTGGCCTAATGGTGCAGATTTAGCACCGGAGTTTTTGAAAGAACTCCATCAAAAACAAATACAAGTATCTTAATAATCTACACCCGCAAAGGCTCGATTATGTTGAGTTCTGCGTGTGTGATTTATCTGCGATAAAAAATTTTATTGTTACAAATCTAGAAGGAATTAAAAAATGAAAATAGCTCCCATTTTATCTTTCTGTTTGTTGTTACTTGCCAATATTGTTTCCGCTGACGAGCCGCTACCGGAACTGGAAATCAAAAAAATCGAAGACGGTGTTTATTTGTATACCGCTTACGAAAATGTCAAAGGTTGGGGGCTTGTTGGCTCTAACGGTTTAGTCGTTGTTGATAATAAAGATGCTTACCTGATTGATACACCCATTTCAGCCACAGATACTGAAAAATTAGTGCAATGGATTGACGCGCAGGGTTTTACCGCCAAAGCAAGTATTTCCACACATTTCCACAGCGACAGCACACGCGGCATTGCATTTCTCAACTCAAAGTCTATTCCTACCTATGTTTCCAAGTTAACTAATAAATTGCTTAAGAATAAAGGCGAAGCACAAGCAACCCATTCATTTTCTGAAAATCCCTTTTGGTTGCTCAATAAAAAAATAGAAGTGTTTTATCCGGGTGCTGGTCATACGTCGGACAATGTTGTTGTGTGGTTAGCGGAGCAGAAAATTCTATTCGGTGGCTGTTTTGTGAAACCCGAAGGCCTTGGCTATCTTGGCGATGCAGTGATCGCCGACTGGCCAGCCTCCGCTGAAAAACTTATCGCGCGCTACGGCACGGCAAAAATCGTAGTACCGGGTCACGGAAAAATTGGCGATGCATCACTTTTGGAAAAAACCAAGCAGCGTGCGCTGGAAGCTGTTACCGCTAAAAAGTAAGCATCTAAAAATATTTAAAACTCGTACGGATGGCGAATTATGCTTAACATTTCTCGCGCTGAGCTTGTTGATACGGCGGCGATTATTCAATTACAACGCCTTGCTTACCAAACGGAAGCTGAGCGCTACAACGATTGGTCATTGCCAGCGCTCACACAAACAATTGAATCCCTGCAGGCCGAATTTACCCAGCAGATTATTTTAAAAGCCGTACAGGGCGAAGAGATTATCGGATCAGTCAGGGCAAGTATGCAGCAAGATGTTTGCAATATTGGCCGCTTAATAGTGCACCCGCAATATCAGCGTCAAGGTATTGGTTCGCAGTTGTTGCGTAAGGTTGAAACGCTACACCCGCAAGCGCGCATATTCGAACTTTTTACGGGCAGCAAAAGTTTTGAAAATATCCGCCTTTATCAAAAACATGGCTATGCGATTAGCCACAGTGAAAAGTTATCGCCAGAAGTGGAATTAGTTTTTCTACGTAAAACAAAAGATGAATAGTTGTGACTAACACCCAAAACGAAAAATTACGCCGAACTCGCCACGTCCGATTACGCCGGTGACTTCCAGTTTCATTTCACAGAGCCTAGTGGTAATGAGTTTGCGATGTGGTCGGAAGTGAGGGCAAGTGAAAAATATTTCGAGCGCGTTACCTGATCGTTAGCAGGTAATAGCAACTTGCGTGATATAAGTTCTAACAAAATTCTATAACTATTGTGTGTGTAAAAAATGTACGAATCATTAAAAAATGTGTTGAAGGATGAAACATGAAATCAATCTATATCGCGCTTGCAGTTATTATTTTTCTATCCAATATTGCTTTCGCACAGTCGAGGAGTCTGTATTGGATTTCAGCTGATTTACTTGAAATGCATGTTGATGCATCCTCTACAAGCGAAATTATGCATCAGTGGCCATTAAACACTCCGCTTATTAAATTAGAAGAACGGGGTGAGTGGTGTAAGGTTACTGATATCAATGAAAGGCTTGCGGGTTTTGTATTGTGTGACCAACTTATAACTGACAAACAAAAAAATATGAAAGTATTTTGGAATCATCCTTCTGTCGAAAGTTTAATTACAGTAGCTCGCTATATCGAGCGGCAGTTAACCGATGAACAAACCCAAGATGAATATCGTTTTGTAAGCGAGTCATATTCATTGTGGGTCGAGGAGCACGATTCCACGATAGAAACCTTTGAAATACCCATAAGTCGACAGGCTAATGAAGAATTTAATGCAATGAAGGCGTCTTTATTAAAGGGCGTAAAAGTGAATGAGGATCTGAGTAAATCACCGTATGAAAATGGTTATTACTTTCAAAAGCTCGAAAAATTCGATGCACAGGAAATTTATGAGGTGGGTGACTACCTTGATGAGCTATTGAAGAGAAAAATATTGCCACGGATAAAAACCTCATTTTTTTCATCTGCACAGGATGTACTATTTCCCGCAGCTACAAACTCGGTTGATGATCTATCAGTGGTAGCCAACTCCAAACTTAGTGCAAAGGTGATTAAGTCGGCCTACGGAGTAATAGCACGTGGTGAGCCTTACATATTTAGCTATTGGGATATTGGTAAGTTGGAAGTAACTCTAGTGGATCCGTTAGCAATCTATTCAGTAGCTAAAAATGGCTTGGTAGGAAAACAAACTGGAAAAAGGTTTGACACAGAATCTGGGTATGGAGACTGTGACTTTGGAATGCCACTCTATCTACCAAATGATCTTGTCGCGGTAGATAACTATCCTGCGATTAAATATCCACTGGTGCAATTTTATACACAAAAACATATTCCACCAAAAGTACATGTTCGCACCCATTCATACCAGTTGCGAGGAGATTCACCTGAAAAAGATAGCATTAAGGTTCATCTCAATACGGTAGATCTAAACGCAGACAATGTGGCTGATATTGCTGTAACTGAAAGCGCAATTCCCGCCTATGAGAGTGAGGCTAAAACTTGGGTGACTTATTTTATTAATCTCAACGGGGAATGGTATTTTGCATTTAATTTTGTCGTGCCGGAGTGCACTTAATGAAGAAATTAGTAGCGTTTTTAATTTTAGTGGCAGTGTTTAATGCAAAAGCAGAGAAGTTGGACGCGGCATGGCAATGGGATAGCGCTAGATATTACAATGGTATCGTTATTTTGCAGCGCAATAGCCCTGAATCTTTCTTTAAAATTTTTGATCCATCGACCCAGAAATACTATCGGATCGAGAATTTTGCAAACAGTAAAGCATCACGAATTAAAGATGTTGATTTCTTTCGTGATCAGCCCTACTTAAGGGTTGACATAGAATCTACTGACACCGAAAAATGGTCGAGTTCTGGTGTAGTGGATTCGCAAGGGAATTGGATAATAAAATCTGTCGATTTTTCAGTTACCGATGTTGCTCTAGGTTACGCCGTAGGTCATTCACCGAGTGGAGCACTTGAAATAAGAAACTTTGAAGATAATGTAATTCTTTCCTTCCCGCGCGAGTGGCGTTGTAAAATCGTAAAACTAGAAGGTAGCATTATTTTCCCGTGTGAAAACTCATCAAAGATCATTCGGTTGAACCTTAATGATAAATCCAATATTTTCACTGAGTTAGAATTCTCTGGTGAATACAGCGGAACTAATAAAAACGCTACCTTATTTGTTATGCACGAGCCAAACAAAACAATTTTATACTCTGAGACAAAAGGTAAACTTTACGAATTTCCAGCTAATAAGGGAATTACATTTTATACCGACAATCTGTTTGGCTTGCACTCCCTGCATACATCGTACACGGAGGGGTATTACCATCTTGAGCAAGGCCTCTTGAAACTAAAAACTGGAGAGGTTCACAGTATCGAAGGATTCGGAAATAGTTGCTTGAAATGGAGAGCGACGGTGGATGGCGTTGAGTCAACTCGTGTTTTGGATGATCATGCTAAATGGCACGATGCTGCGGAGGATGTGAAAAATATATGTGGTGTAAAATCAATAGTGAGTGCATCTGAGCAAATCCCTACACCTACATTGAAACCAGTAAAGACGGAAGCTGATCTGTGTGGTTATCAAAATGCCCAGGGAGAATGGCAAATTCCACCAGAGTTTTCTTGGTGTTCGGAGTTTGTGGAGCAAGCGGCGGTTATTCGTAAGGAGGGTATTTACGGTGTCATAAATCAAAAAGGGCAGTGGATTACAGAAAAGCCGGTAAATCGTAATCGCATTGTAAAAGAGTGGGATGCGCGCGATTCGAGTCGAATTAACACCGGAGTAATCAACAAGCAAGGTCAATGGGTGATTCCTCCTATGTTGAATGAAGATGAAAGTTATTTGACGGATCAAGGCGTCTACTCTTGCGCGTTTAAATCGGTATCTGGCTGTTATCGATTAAATTTTTCCGGCGAACTCGAACAAGTCAGCGTACAAAAAGTTGAGCATTTAAAAAAGGAAAAAATAAATGCAGACAGATTTAAAGTGGTTGAAGACAGATTAATGCCAAGTGCAATTGACGGCGTGTGGGGTTACCAGGGATTATCAGGCGAGTGGCTAATAGCGCCAAAATATGCTGAAGCTGAACATTTTAGTGGTGGCGTAGCAAGGGTCGCGCAACTAGATGAGCAGGAAAATTTAATATGGGGGCTGGTGGATGAAAAAGGTCGCGAACTCGTTAGGCCGCAATACCAGGAAATACAAAACTTCTATCAGAAGGTTACCTGGTTCAGACAAAACGATAGTTGGGGTTTGATTGATCAAAACGGCGCTGTGCTAATCGAGCCGCAATTTAGTAATGTAAAACCATTTAAATCTGACTTGGCTTCAGCTAGAACAGCTAGCTGGTTACCAACAATGGCAAATAGAGACCTGTTGGTGAATTTTAAAGGTGAAATTATTCAGCCTAATGACCCGATTCCTGAATACATAGATGCCTTTTCGGAAGATGCACGCTATGCGCGCGCTTACACTGGCAAAGATTGGGGATATATAGATCGCGAGGGAAAGTGGTTGGGGTACCCCAATTTTAGATCTGCAAGTCAATTTATTGGTGACCATGCGTTTGTGAGTGTTGGGGATTACGAATATCGGATTGAAGGCCGAAAAATTATCTGGCAACCGCCTGCAGAAGAACAAAGTAGTTACATTGTTAAACATGTTCAGCAGATTGGAGGCTATCCGGTATTGTTGGTTAAAATTCTGCAAGGTAGCAGAGAGTCAGTTGGTCTAATTAGTGGTATTAATGGTGAGTGGATTCGTGTTGAATAACTCCTCTATAATCGCCCTTGGCTGTTAATGCGAATAGGTATGACAGCCAAAAAGCTTCCGCCAAAACCTCAAAGCCTTCCTCAAAAATCCCGATAAAGTGGGGTACGGAGGCCAGATCAATAATAATTGCCGCCGCGCCAAAGACGATCGAAATGACAAGCAATAGTCTAGCGAAGTTGTTTCCGCAGTGGTGATATAACCAAAGCACACTCAAACTGCCCAGAACAGCAATACTAAGCATGGGCAGTTCTTTAGCCCATGCACTATCACACCAACTGACCCATTCATCGCATCCATATTTCCATTGTTCATGGAATTGAAATTGCTCATCCATCGCCATCAGCAACATAGCCAGAAAAAACCAGCCGCCCCAAAATGTGGGGAGCTTTTGTTCTTTAATTAATAAAAGCGAGACAAAGGCGATGGCCCAAAGCTGCGCGCTGGATAGCCACGAGATACTCGAGTGGTCAGAGCGAAATGCTTGTTGCCAAAAAGGCCAAGCTTGTGAAACAGCAAGAGCAATAAAGAGCACAGCGGTAAGCACAGGTGTCAGAGAAAAAGCCCCTGATAAAAAACGATGTGACATCATATAGAAAGTGCTTCGGATAAAAGATATTGAGCACATTGTGCCTGACGAGAGCGAATATTTTTACCATTAATGCCCAATTTGACAGGAAAAAACGGTTGTACTTCGTCATGCTATTGTAGACCCATTATTCGATTACCGTGGCACCAGTATCAAGCCGTGCCGCAATCAGCCCGAATTATTAATCTCACTCATCCTAAATAGAAATAAAACCATCAGGCCTCCGTCGCTATGCAATCCGACCCGAAAAAGCTTGTCGAGAAAAACCAGAATCTCAATCACTCGGAATTACTGAAAGTGGTATCGCACATACAGCGCGAGCAGGGTGATTGGATTCTGCATACACTTATGATCGAGGGCTGTGAGGTGCCGTTTAAATTCAAGCGCAAGGGTAAATATCTGAGTTTAAAAGGCGCGCGCGTCAATATCACCTATTACCCGGAACAGGAGACCGTAGCGGGGATGAATTTTGAGGTGATGAAAGTAGTGCGAATCAAACGAGGGTAATTACTGAGTGAACCAACAACAGCTGCTGATTAGCATCATCTTATGCGCCACCATGGGTTTGTTTTTGTGGGGTCGTTGGCGCCATGATCTGGTTGCCAGCGGCGCGCTTTTGTCTGCGGTGCTATTGGGTGTGGTGCCGGTTGAACAGGCCTTTCTTGGGTTTGCGCATCCGGCGGTGATAACCGTGGCCTGCATTTTAGTGCTCAGCCGCGGCTTGCAAATCTCAGGCGCGGTGGATGTGCTGGCGCATCGGTTACTGCCCAGCAATTCCGGTATCGGCCTGAGTCTATTAGCTCTGATTGGTTTGGGCGCGCTGCTTTCCAGCTTTATGAATAATGTGGGTGCTATGGCGCTGTTGATGCCGATTGCGCTAAAACTCGCCCAGCGCCTGGAGCTGCCGCCGGGGCAGGTACTTATGCCGCTGGCCTTTGGCACCATTTTGGGCGGTATGACTACCTTGATCGGCACACCACCTAACCTGATTGTGTCGGGTTTTCGCGCTACCCATAGCCAGGGCGAGGGATTTGGCCTGTTCGCTTTTGCCCCCGTTGGTGTCGCGGTCGCGCTGGTGGGCATTATTTTTATTGTGTTTATCGGTTGGCGCTTGGTGCCCAAACGCGAGCAACCGGGCATTGCAGGTTTTGAGTCGGGCGCTTATCTCACCGAGGTAAAAGTGCCGGAAAAAAGCGCCACCATTGGCAAATCACTCTATGAACTGGAGCAGTCGCTTGAAGATAGCGGTGCGCAGATTTTAGCGCTGATTCGCAATGACTTACGCCTGCTTGCGCCCAATGCGCATCGGCGTATTCAAGCCCTGGATACGCTGGTGATTGAAGTGGAGGCCAAATCGATTGCGAGTATTTTAACCCGCGCCGAATTAGTGCTGGCTGAAACCAAACCGACCACCAGTGATACCGCTAGCAGCGATACTCAACAAGAATCGAATCTAGCCAGTTCATCGCCAACCGCTGCAGATACAGAAAATGGCGATAAGAAGCCTGCAGACAGTGCAGATACTAAAGAAAATCATAGCGATCATGCCGCCCAATTGATTGAGCTGGTGGTATTGCCCAACTCGTCCCTCAGCGGCACCAGCGCTGCGATCAGCCGCCTGCGCTATCACTACGGCATTAATTTACTCGCCATTTCTCGCCAAGGGCGGCGCTCAACCGTGCGCCTGAAAGCCATGCGCATTAAACCGGGCGATTTGTTATTGCTGCAGGGCTCGGCTGAAGCGGTGGCCGAATTTGCCACAGACACAAGCTGCGTCCCTCTGGCTGAGCGCGAGCTGCATATTCCCAGCCCCCGCAAAGCCTGGCGCGCAACCGGGTTGATGCTCGTCACGCTGGGTTTAGTGTTGACGGGTTTGGTGCCTGCCGAAATCGCGTTTGCGCTGGGGGTATTAGTCGCGCTTATTACGGGTGTAGTGCCCAGTTCGGACTTGCCAAAATCAATCGATTCGTCGGTGATTGTGTTACTGGCGATGCTGATTCCCATCGCTGAAGCCATGTCCAGTACTGGCACCGCCGCGCTCATCGCCCAGATACTGCTCAACTATCTCGCACAGGATCACGCCGTGCTCGGCTTGATTGTGATTCTGGTCGTGACCATGTTTTTATCTGACCTGATGAACAACGCCGCCACCGCCGCCATGATGTGCCCCATCGCGGTCGGTCTGGCCAGCGCCCTCAACGCCAACCCGGATACCTTTTTAATGGCTGTTGCCATAGGTTCTTCTTGTGCTTTTTTAACTCCGGTAGGGCATCAAAACAACACCCTTATCCTCGGCCCGGGCGGTTTTAGCTTCGGCGATTATTGGCGCTTGGGGCTGCCGCTTGAACTGCTTGTATTAATCACTTCTGTGCCGGTACTGCTCTGGGTTTGGCCGCTGTGAAAAAATCATCCACTTAAATTTAATGAGGCGCGGCAGCTTCGCGCCATCATGTGTCTGGCAATTACTTTTACATCATGAACGATTTAATCCATGCAATTAAAACGACCGTCAACACCCACTCTTATTTGCCGTTTGCGGTGTATTCATCGCTAAAAGAGCAGCGTATTTTTAATGTGCCGATCATAAAACCGGTATTAATTGTGGTGTTGGATGGTGAAAAAAGATTGGGTAAAGACGCAGATGTGATCTGTTCTGCGGGCAGTTTTATTTTTCTCTCTAATAACCCCATGCTCGATATGCGTAACATCCCCAGCGAACGGGAATACTTTGCCTTATTGATTGAATTTGAACAGCAAGACTTTGCTGTATTTAACAGCAGACCTAAAACAACGCAGAAATATTTGGTGGGGACAATAGAAAAATCGCTGCAAACATTGTTGCAACAATTTATCGAATGGTCGGCTTTTGCCCCGCCAGCGCTGTGGCCGATACGCCGGGCAGAAATTTTGCAGTATTTGGATTTTTTGGGTTATCACCCAGTGCGCGGCATGGCGGGCGATACACGTTTGAGTCAAAAGCTGCATGACCTTGTACGCGCCAACTTGGCGGAAGATCTCAGCAGCGCCGAAATCTGCGCGCAACTGGCGATGAGTGAATCCACTCTGCGGCGCAAACTGCAAGCAGAAGGCACCAGTGTGCAAGACATTAAAGATCAAACCAAATTAGGTTATGGTTTGCATTTGCTGCAAACCAGCGCAGATTCAATTGGCACCATTGCTGAACTCTGCGGCTATCAATCGCAATCGCGGTTTAGCGAGCGCTTTAAACAGCGCTTTGGTTTAACCCCCAGTGAGTTGAGAAAAACAAAATTGCACGAATCGGGCGAACATTTGGCGGTTTTGGAGTGAGCGCAATAAGCGTCAGCGTCGTAAACTGTTCTTTCACAACATTACTGATAGGAGATGTGTTTATGAAAAACCTGACAAGCGGATTGGTACTTTTCGTGTCTTTGTTGGCGCCCTTGGGTGTATCGGCGGAACCAGCAAAATTCACCCTAACCAGCAGCGATATAGCCGCTGGCAAACAGATGAAAAAAGCGCAGGAATTTAACGGCTTTGGCTGCACGGGCGATGATCTCTCGCCGCAACTTTCATGGAGCGGTGCACCTGAAGGCACAGTGGCGTTTGCAATCACCGCCTATGACCCGGATGCACCCACCGGCAGCGGTTGGTGGCACTGGCAGGTGGTGAACATCCCCGCCGATGTCACTAGCATTGCCACCGGCGCCGGTAAAGCCGAGAGCAAAACATTACCTAAAGGCAGTGTGCAAATTGAAAATGATTACGGTGTAGCCGCATTTGGTGGCGCCTGCCCACCACAAGGCCACGGTGTACATCGCTATCAATTCACCGTACATGCCTTATCTAAAAAATTGGAACTGCCCGCCAATGCCTCAGGCGCGCTCACCGGTTATATGGTGAATGCAAATTCACTCGCATCGAGCACGATTGAAGCCTTGTATAAGCGCGACTAGTAATAACCTGCCGCTAAAAAATTAATATTGTAGGCGTACAAGCAAAGCAGTCCAAAACAGTGATTTGGTTTAGTGCAGCGTGATTATCGTATGTTTTGGACTGCTCTCTTGTGAATTCAATTGAATGATTGGCCATGTGATTGTTGCCTCTTAGCTGGCTGAGTGTGTTGAACTGAAAAACAGTTAATACAAGGCAAAACACCAGGCATCAAACCTGTTCGGCTTTTTCGACTAGTAGCGAAATTTCTTTATCGATAGCTTCGCCGCTTTCGAGGAGGAGGGACATGCGCATTTCGAATTCATTTACGGCATTGTCAAGTACGACGGCACCTGGGCCTTTCAGTTCCAATAACCCGTAGGCGCGGCGCAACTCGCTAATAAAGTGATCGAATGTTTTGCGGTTTTCATCTATTTGAAATGCATAGCGTATGTTCAGGTTATTGAGCATTTCTTTGATTTGAATATTAATTGCTGGTTCGTCTTGTTCTTTTTCTGAGATGTGTGAGTAGTGGGTTAAATCATTTAACCGCTCATTCGCTGCGGCAATGACCATTTGGAAATTGGTATCTAACATTTCCACTGCGGGTTCTTGAGTTGTGTTATTTCGCAGTGCGCGAATATTGGTGTAATTGAATAGAATGCCATTGTCGAGATGTACTAACGGCTCCTGAGTATCGGGGTTAATCAATTGATGTCGTTCTTGGGTGTTGACTAAATGCTCGGGAGCATATTCGGTTTTACCTGCGCTGCAATCGATATAAAAACCAGCAGTCAGATTGAAGCGATCAATAAAATCCTGTAACAGCTGGGTCAGTTTATCAAAATCCTGACATTGCAGAAAATCTAACAGAATCATGTTGATGGCATATACATGCTGGTAGTTCATGGCGGTTTTTTGCAGTTCCTGTACCAGCATTTCTGCTTCTTCAAAGTTGGTTGATTGGGCTGCTTCAGTGTCCGGTAGCGTTTCGGTGGCGGGTGTTTGATTTAACTGCGAAGCTTGTTCTTGCAGGCGCGAATATAAACTGTCTACTTCTTCCTCCAGAATTACTATGCAACCCTGGCACTCTTTAACAAGCCGCTCCAGCCGCTGTATTTCTTTTTCCTTTTCTTGATTGACTGTGTCAGAGTCTTCACTGTTGATAGAGTCTTTGATAATTGAAATCTCATTTTCAATTTTATTGACGGTGTTGTGTTGCAGTTTGTTGCTTTCTTGCAGATGTTTAATTTCCGCGATGATCGTATCTGGGTCATCCTGATTTTCAGGGGCGATTTTTTGCATTAAGTTGTCGTACAACGAATTTATGTCACCAGTGGGAGCATTGTCCCTGCGCATTAAGCCGTAGTTGGTAATTTGCAGTTTTGCTTCTTTAAGCTGTTGTTTTAAATCGCTGACATGGCGGTCAGATTTTAATAACTCAATTTCTAACAAGTTAACCTGACTTTCTATGCGTTTTTGTTGGGCATTGTTCAATGAGGAAGGGGTGTTTTTGATTTCGTGGAGCAGTGCACGCAAATTGTGATTTTCTATTGAGTGGGCTTCACCAAATTTTTCAATGTAATGCTCGTTGAGCGGCAGTGAAAATGAGGCCTTGTTTGGCTCGGCGCTGGTAGCAGGAGCACTTTTTAATTTTTCCAGCGCACCTTGTAGGTGTTCAATCAGGCTGCTGTTTTTGGCGTTGAGGTGCTCCAAACTGTGTTGTTCATTGCGCAGATTTTCCAAGCGTTTTAACAGATGGGCATTTTTGGCTTGGTGGCGTTTTATTTCATCGTCGCGGCCGCGCAACTGCCGCTGTAAATCACTAATCGCTTTTTCCAGTTGGCTGGCGCTTTGATCGGTCCACTGCACTATGGGGGCCAGTCTCCGCTCCAGAGTGCCCCAGCCGGCATGAGTAATGCCGCGCTCTGCAAATACTTCTTGTTCTGCACTTAAATACAGGTGGCGCAAGGCGGCGATTTTGCCGCTGAATGGATGTTCTTTATCAAGACTGAGCAGGCTGCTACTGGTAAATTTTGTAAAACGTTCCTGTGAGTCGTTGAGCGTGTATGCAAAATAATCGGCAATGCCCGGTTGACTAGTCGGTGCGCGATTCTTGTCATAAAACGTATCGCCAGCTTTAGCGCCAGCGCCTTTTGTTCTCTCTAATAGCTTCTCGATAATTTTTTTCTGGCGCAGCAGGCGCCTGACTACAAACGCCAATAACACTGATAGCGCCAGCGTCAGCTCGCCCAAAATGATAGTGGATAGCGGAATATTAAAATCCATATGTTGCACCCTAAGTGCCTTATCCCAATAGGTAGTTAATGGTGGTCATGACGCTAAATGGAAAACTCTTCTTTAGCATAGTTTCTACTGGTCGGAGATCAAATCCGGGTAGTTGAATGCAAAGTGAAGTGACGCTTTCCCTGACCGACTACTTGTGGCTGTTGCTGAACATTGCAAAAGAAAAATATAACGGTTACATGAATTTATACGAAATAATGTAATCGTAATCATTGGTTATTTTGGAATTTCCATCACAATAAATGGCGAAAAACCCCTATTTTATGGTTGACCTGATTTTTTTGAGGGCGCACTATGTAAGTCCCTTAAGTGTACAAAGACTGTACAAACCCTTTAAAAACACAGCCTTCGGGCTTAGCTATAGGTTACTCGGGAATCCAACAACAATAATCCCGGTCAGCCAAGGTGCTTTAAGCATCGCCAGAGTGTTACTTAATACCCACAATCATAAGTGCTGCGAATTTATTCAGCAGTCATTGCCTTTACCTTTTGCGGTAGGCCTATCGGTGTTTTCGGTCAAAGCCCCTTCAGCGGAGAACTGAAGGTAGTCGCGCCTGTGCGTGTGGCTTAAAAATCCGAATAACAACGATATAGCTACGATCAAGGTAAAAACTATGACATCTATGAAACTTTCCTGTCGTATTGGCCAGTATATGGCTTTTACAGCAGCGACCAGTGTGCTCGCCTGCGCGGTGCAGGCACAAACCCTCGGTTCCAACCTTGCCCTGACCGGCCCCAGTGCGGGCGCCGACGGCTCCGGTTTTAGCGATACCAAATTGGTGCGCGATGCCGATACCGCTACTTATACCGAAGCGAGCGGCACTTCCAACCAGCGTGTCTCAGTGAAATGGGGCAGTGAGGTGGCGTTTAATACGGTGGTGTTGCGCGAGTCTGGCAGCAAAGTCACCAGCTGGCAGCTAGTGAATAACGATACGGGCGATGTATTGGCCACCGGTACCGGCATAGGCGCCGCGCGCACGGTGAACCTGGGTTCAGTATCGATGAAAAAGCTGAACCTGATCGTCAGTGGCAGCTCGCCCTTGCGGATGGCGGAGATTGAAGTCTATAACGCGACTGGCGCCTCCAGCGTCGCTCCATCCAGTGCTCCCGCCTCAAGCAAACCGGCTTCTAGTATAGCTCCCATAGTGCAAACACAGGTGTACCAAGCAGAGAGCGGTAGTTTGTCGCAAGCGGCAGTGGAGTCCAATCACGCCGGTTACAACGGCAGTGGTTTTGTGAATTTCGATAATCTGGTCGGCAGTGCTATCCAGTGGACAGTAAATCAAGCCAGCGCAGGCAATGCGACCCTGAGCTTCCGTTTTGCCAATGGCTCTACTACAAATCGCCCTATGTCGATCAGCGTGAATGGCACGGTGGTGAATTCAGCCTTGGCGTTTAATGGCACTGGCGCCTGGGCGACTTGGGCGACTCAAACCATGACCGCCTACCTGAATGCAGGCAACAATGTGATTCGCGCGGTATCGACTGCGAGTGATGGCGGCCCGAATCTGGATGAGCTGTCGGTAACCAGCACGCTGGTTGTGGCTTCTTCCAGCGCGCCTGCCTCTTCGGTAGCGCCCAGCAGTAAACCAGCTTCTTCAGTGGCACCGAGCAGTACGCCTGCTTCAAGCACTCCGGCATCATCGCTGGCGACTTCTAGCGCGCCATCGTCATACAACGGCGCAATTCGTCCGGCCAAGATGGAAGGTTTTGCGGCCTACGCCAATGTGACTGGCGGTACCGGTGGCAGTGTAGTGACTGTATCAACCGGTACCCAGCTAAACGCTGCGCTCTGTGGCCGCAGCACCATGAGCGAACCTATAGTGATTCGTGTTAACGGCACGATTAACCACGGCAACACCACTTCGCAGGGCTGTAATACCCAGTCAGATGTGATTGAAATCAAGCAGATGAGCAACGTATCAATCATCGGTGTTGGTACTAACGCACTGTTTGATGAGATAGGCATTCATGTGCGCGATGCGTCCAATATCATCATTCAAAACGTGCACATCCGTAATGTTAAAAAGAGCGGTTCACCGACCTCTAACGGCGGCGATGCCATCGGCATGGAAACCAATGTGGATCGCGTTTGGATCGACCACAACTGGCTGGAAGCGTCGGGCGGTGAAAAAGACGGTTACGACTCGCTGCTGGATATGAAAGCCGGGGTGACCAACGTGACTGTGTCCTACAACTTGTATAACGATTCCAGCCGCGCCGGTTTGATCGGTTCCAGTGATAGCGACAACAAAAATACCAACATCACCTTCCATCACAATTGGTACAAAAACATTGAACAGCGCACGCCGTTAATTCGCCATGCTCTGGTACATATGTACAACAACTATTGGTCTAACGATTCCATCGATTACATGTTCCATGGGATCAACTCGCGCATGAACGCAAAGGCGTTGGTAGAGAGCAACTACTTCTACAACGCGAATAATCCGCTGATTGCCTCGGACGATTCATCAACCCCCGGCTGCTGGCAGACCAACAACGACAACACTGTGTTACCGGAAATCTATTACAGCCGCACCGTGGGCGATGGTGCCTTGGTAGTGCCTGCCGTGGTGAACGGTCAGTTGCAATCGACCTGTTCTGTCTCAGTGCCTTACAGCGTGCAAATGGATGCAGCCAACGATGTGCCAGCAATTGTGATGGCAAACGTGGGCGTGGGTAAAATCGGTGCCGTGAGCAACTCGTCTGCTCCCGCTTCCAGCAAGCCGGCATCCTCAGTACTAGCCAGCAGCAAGTCGTCTACTGCGCCTGGCAGTGTGCCAGCTTCCAGTACACCAGCGAGCCAAACACAGGTATACCAAGCGGAGAGCGCCAGCCTGTCGCAAGCGGCAGTAGAATCCAACCACACCGGTTTTAACGGCAGCGGTTTTGTGAACTTCGATAATCTGGTCGGCAGCTCTGCGCAATGGACCGTGAATCAGGCCAGCGCAGGTAATGTGACCCTGACATTCCGCTTTGCCAATGGCACCACCACTAATCGCCCTATGTCCATCAGCGTCAACGGCACGGTAGTGAATTCTGGCTTGGCCTTTAATGGCACAGGTGCCTGGGCAAGTTGGGCGGAGCAATCGTTCACCGCTTATCTGAATGCGGGCAGCAATGTAATTCGCGCTGTATCGACTAGCGGCGATGGCGGCCCCAATATCGACCAGCTGTCTGTCACCGGCGGCGCGGTTGTAGTGGGCTCCTCTAGCAGTCAGGCGTCAGTTGCACCGAGCAGTTCCAGTGTTGCATCCAGCCAATCAAGCAGCTCATCGTCAGTGATTGTGGATAACGGCACCATTAGCGCCGCCTGTATCCAATTGGCGACTAACCCCTCGGTTAACTGGCGCGATACTTCGCTCAAAACCGATCAAGAAATCGTGTCCTGTCTGTCCAAAACCCTCGGCAAACCAGTGGGTTATGGTGAAAAAGCGCTGGGTGGATTTGACCCTAATGGCAACAGCAAACTCACTATCATCACCAAAACCGGTGGCGTTTCGGTTGAACAACAATTGCTGAACGCACTGACCGACAATGCGCACAACTGGATTGTGTTCGACAAAATCCAATTCGCGCAGCCGTCTGAAATTGGCATGTATCGCACCTACTGTAACAACAGCACTGTGCAATCTTTGATGGGCATCACTGAAGCGCAATGCAACGATTACAGATCCTGGTGCAGCAGCAAAGGTATCAGTGGCGAAGCGGCGTGCCGCACCGAGTTCTTCAACAAAGCCATGAACCATAAAGATATTCCCATCCGTATCCCGGCGATTGGTTCTAACAAAACCCTCGACGGTCGCGGCAGCGAGGCTTACTTCCTGTTCAGCGGTTTTGCGATTGGTAAAGACAGCAGCGGCGCACCAACCCAAACCTCCGAGAGCGTGATCCTCACCCACTTGAAGTTCCAGGGCGCAGGCCACACCGAAGACCACTATGTTGACCCGGATATGATTCGCTCCACCGGCGCATCACACGATATCTGGATTCACAAAAACACCTTCGATACCACCGGCGATTCCGCCTTTGATGTAAAAGTGGGCGCCTATGACATCACCATGTCATTCAACCGTTTAGTGAATGTGAAGCGCGCGGTGCTGCACGGCTCCAGCGACAGCCGCACCATCAATTCACAAATCACCACCACTATGCACAACAACGCGTTTGTCACTACTGACGATAGCTACATGCTGTTGGGTAATACATTGCGTCGAGTACCTTTACTGCGCCGCGGTACCACTCATATGTTCAACAATGTGTTTGTGAATTATCGCAATCAAATTTTGAGTTTGCGTGTCGGCGCCAGTGCCTTGATGGAAGACAGCGTGTTTGTGGTCAATGCAGTGCATCAGGAAAAGAGTTCAGTGGAAGCATCGCTGGCTGAAATCAGCAGCAACCTGTTCAAGGATATTAGCGACGGCAACTTCCGCAATGATCGCAACCTGCTCTGGTTCGGCAGCGCAACTTGTAACCTGACCTCCAGCACTCAAACCGCGCTGACCGCCAGCAATGGTTCAGTCGCCAATCTGGCCAATAATTACAGCGCCGCCTCACGCGCTACTATCAACAGCTGGCGTTTTGCCGCCGGTCAGGAGTTAGTGGATTATGTGAGCGCAACCGCCGGTAAACACGGTCAGATCCCCTACAACTCACCACTCGCGGGTGACAAGTACTACGTGTTGGGTCTGGGCAAGGTGCCCTGCCAGACACGCTAAGTCTTAACCCAAGAGCAAACAAAAAGCCCCGGTGTTTTGCACTGGGGCTTTTTTATAAGTGCTTTGCCATTAATTCCCTCTATGCATAAAGAATCGATATAGATAACTGCGTCACATTAAGTAGCGATTTCGTGGTTGCTTGCTAGGCTGGTAACTAGCAATCGGGTTTATTAATCGGCTTGGTTATAACGATTTTTTCGTTTTTTGCGTATTTCAATGCCTGAACATCCAATCGCCGAACCCGACAGATTTCTTTAATTTATCGCAGGGTAATTTTTATGGCGTCATCCCCTTTGAAGCTTTTAGCTAAAGTGCCGGTGCTTGCAGGTTTGTTATTAACTGCACAGGCCGCTCTGGCGGGCACGTTAACGGGTGTATCCGTAACTCCGGCAGATAACACTGCTGGCGCGACTACTAGCTACACATTTACCTACACGACCGAATCGAATTTGAATGCAGATACTGCACTTTTTTACGTGACATTTCCGGCGGGCTTTTCGGTTGCCACCGGAGCATGTGATCGCATTACATCGTTTACATTGAACCCTGACCCGGGCGGGGCTATTTGCCGTGCATCCTACGGTAGTGGCGAAACGGTTGGTTTTGCGGTGAATACCGGGACTGGTGGTGGTGTCAGTGTGCCTGGTAGTACCCAAGTTACAGTAGTGGTTGGTGGAGTAACCAATCCAGCGACTCCAGGCGATTATGTATTTACTCCGGGCGGAGGAATAGGCTCAAGCACCGGGATTTATACTGCCGAGATGGCGGATCCCATGTTCCCTTTCGAATTGGACGTTGCAGCTCAACAGACAGTGACTATAGGAACATCCAGTGCAGTCAATGGCGCCTGTGGTTCGGCGGTCGGTGGCGTATTTTCCACTGCGCCTGCCGCTGATTTGTGCGCCGCAGGTGCAGCAACGGCAGTTACATCAAACCCTACCACCTACACATGGGGTTGTAATGGTACGGGCGGCGGCACCGACACAGCCGCTAATGCCTGTTCTGCCAATAAGGGCTACGACCTGATTTTAAGCATTAGCCCAAACAGTAGCGGTTCGGTGAGTTGCACCAATGATCCGGTGATTCACGGTGGCAATACTACCTGTACACCTACTGCCAGCCCCGGCTACAGTTTTAATAATTGGACGGGCGATTGTTCAGGTGCCACTTGTATTTTGAATAACGTCACTAGCAGTTTGAACCCGCAAGCTAATTTCACCCTTAACCAATATGCGATCACCACCGCGGTGAGCCCTGCACCTGCCGGTACCGCGACCTGCACTAGTAATCCGGTTGATCATGGTAGCGATACCAGCTGTACCTACACCACTAACCCCGGTTACACCTTTGCCAACTGGAGCGGCGACTGCACCGGTGCGACCTGTGATCTAAATGGTGTAACCGGCGCCAAGTCGGTAACGGCTAACTTTACTAGTCCAACGTTTAATATCACCGTTAACACCTCAGGCTCAGGTACTGCCTCCTGCTCCCCTAACCCGGTAAATGGCGGTAGCAACAGCACTTGTACCGCGAGTGCTAACACGGGTTACAGCTTTACCGGTTGGAGCGGTGACTGCAGTGGCGGCAGCTGTGTACTGACCAGTGTTGCATCCGCTAAAACCGTAACCGCTAATTTCAGCCTGAACAGCTACAGCATTAGCGGTAGCGCCTCACCCTCAGCAGGGGGTAGTGTCAGTTGCGATGGCAGTGTCAGCCACGGCAGCAATGGCAGCTGCATCGCCACTGCCAATACCGGCTACACCTTCAATGGTTGGACTGGCTGCCCCAGCGCCAGTGGCAATAATTGTAGTTTTACCAATGTCACTTCAAGTCAAAGTGTGACGGCGAATTTCACCATCAACAGCTACAGCCTCACTGCTGTCGCCAACCCAATTGATGCGGGTTCTGTCACCTGTACCAGCCCGGTCAATCACGGCAATAGCGCAAGTTGTACGGCCAACCCTGCCGCGGGTTATCGCTTGAAAGAGTGGGCTGGTGCTTGTACTGGGAGCAGCTGTGCTATTGCCAGCGTGACGGCGAATTCATCGGTGACTGCCACTTTTGAGTTGCTGCCTACCTATAGCGTCAGCACTAGCGTATCGCCAGCTGGTGCCGGTTTTGTCACCTGCTCCAAGGACGTAATGGAAGGCGGCACAGCGACCTGCACGGCCAAGGCAAATGATGGCTATCGCTTTGCATCCTGGGGTGGAGATTGTGCAGCCGCTACCACCAGCACTTGCACAATGCAAAAACTAACCAGTAACAAAACGGTCAGTGCAGCGTTTGATGTGGCATCTACCTTTACGATTACCGCATCCATGCAATCTATATTGGGCAACTCCACCAGCCTTCCGATCCTGGTGAATGGCGTGTCGATTGCCAGTCACCTTAGATGTTCGGCTAACCCGGTATCACTAGGGAAGACGGTAAGCTGTAGGTTTGAGGCAGACATACTCTCAAGGGATGTTACCTTCAAAGGTTGGGGTGGGGAGTGCACCAAGGTAGAGGGTCAGACTTGTATCATTGAAAACATGTCTACCGACAAACATCTCACCGTTTACACGGGTATTCTGTACAACAGCAGAATTGTGATTACACCGGCAGGAGCGGGTAGTGTTTGGTGCGATAAAGATCTGCTAGGGATCTTCAGCGGAATCGACCAAAGCTATGTGCCACTCGTACAAGAACACTGCAAAGTCGTGCCCAATGTCGGCTACGAATTGGAGTCCATCACCGATCCAGCGCGTTGTGCCGGCGCGAGTTGTCCGGTGGCTAATGCCAATTTCAAACAGAAAAGCAATACGCCAGTTGTGACTTGTGAGAGTTGTAATGCCAGTACCACTGTGACTAACACCACAACCACCGATACAGCGAGTAAAACCAGTGCACCTGATAATCAGGGCAATCGCACCCAGACCAATGTGGCCACCACCACCAACACACAGTCCGGAGTTGCGACTACCAGCGTTACCGTAGGAGCGCAGTCCTCGGACGGCACACTTCAGCCCGGTGGTTCAGTATCAACCAATGACCTTAAGGCGCTAGTCACTGTAGGTGAGGGCTCTACAACCCTGTTAACCAACAACCCGGTTACCGGTAATTCCTCAAAAGTTGTAATAACCACATCAGGAACCACAATCTCGGCTTCTACTCCAAATAGCGCTGATTTCAACCTGGGTACTATGCCAGGGTCGAATATGTCGATCAATCAAACGACCCAAGGCACCGTGATACAAGTGGCGGACAGCGCGACAGGAACTACGCTTGGCACCACCACTATTTTGGGAAATACCTCCACCACGTCGACTGCGGATGGCTCTACCTTGGTAAGTACGGCAGCGAGTGGCAACTCAGGTGTGACTAGCAGTTTCTATGGCGCGGGAACGGTACTTAGCAGTGGTTTGATGGGCGGTGCTTCCTATACCGCTACCCAATGCACGTCTATAGTTTGTTCGGGCGGCTCAACAGCTGGGCTTGGAATAAGTGGGCTTAGTGGAGCCGGAGCTGGCGGAACAGGTGGTTTTAGCATCGGTCTCGGTCAGGGAACCGGTGGGTTTAGTGGCGGAACTACCAGTGTTACCCTCGGTTCAGGGCAGACCGTCACGGGAACAGGAACCCTCGCCGGGACGGGAGCTTCGGTAAACCTGAAGCTTGCAGGCACCTGGAGTCCCGGCAATAAACCGGGAATGCGCAAAACCTCAGCGGCAGAAGATGAGCGCAAGGTATTTGTGGATATTACCGGCGATGCGCTGCAATCGGTGCAAATCTTTACTCAGGCATCCGGTCTTGTAGAAGTCTTCAAACCCGAAGCCAATGGCCCGGCGTTGACCAAGATGGTGGTGAATGGCAATTCATTGGATATGACTCTCACCTTTCCGGCAGCTAAGTAACAGGAGCAGATTATGAAAAAATTAATGGTTAAGTCATTACTCCTGTTATCGGTAGTTGGCTTGGTGGCCTGCGGCGGCAGCGATAAAAAGAAGAGCAACAGTTCCAGCAGCGCTCCAGCCAGTAGTGCTGCTGCGAGCAGCTCTTCAGTGAGCAATGTCATGGAAGCGGGTAAGGAATATCCCTATAGCGCCAACACGAAAATTACCAACACCGGAAAAACGGATCTGGTAGTCACCAAAAAATATTATTGGGAGAGCCAAAAAACCGTGGTGGTGTTAAAAGAAGGTAGTGCAACAATTGATTGACCAACAATGCATTGGTTAAATAAACCCGGTGTGCACCGGGTTTTATATTCGCATAGGTTTGGCAAGCATATCCGTCCGTGTCCTATTCTGCTTCTCCGACAGATTGAGCAACTACGCGAACACCATCTTTGCGCGCCGGTGGCATTTTCGCAATTTCACCTTCAATCCAGTTTTTAATTTCTTCGGTTAATTCCTTGCGGTCTTTACCTTCGGTGTTAAAGGGTTCGCTAATCACTACGCGAATGGTGCCGGGATATTTAAGAAATTGTCTGTGCGGCCAACATTCGCCGGCATTGTGGGCGACGGCGATAACCGGAACACCGGCGCTGATGGCGATGTCGGCACCGCTGCGGGCGTAGTTGCCAACCTGGCCAACCGGTGTGCGGGTGCCTTCGGGAAAGATCATCAAATTATTGCCCTGCTGCAAACGGCGCAGGCCAATTTTTTTAATTTCTTTTAACGCTTGCATGGGGCTGCTGCGATCTATTGCGATTGGGCGCAAACTTGCCAAACCCCAACCGAAAAATGGGATGCGAAATAATTCCTTTTTAAGGATGGTGCTGACCGGGCCAAAATAATATTGCAGAAACATAGTTTCCCAGGTGCTTTGGTGTTTGGCCATAATCACACAGGGAAATTTGTCTGCGTGTTTGTTGCCGATAATTTCAAAGCGTACGCCGCAGCAGAGCCAAATCCAGAACATCACAAAACGGTTCCAGCAAGTCACTATACGCCAGCGCCAGCTGTAGGGAAAAATAGGCCAGATAATCACCGCAACCAAACCGGCGATGGCGCTGGTAATGTTGTAACCAATACTGAAAACAAGACTGCGAAGTTTGAGCACGTTAATTCCTGTTAGCTGGAGTAATCAGTGAGTGGTGGCGAGAATAAAATCGGCGGCGGCAGCAAGGTTATCAAATACCTGTACTTGATCGGCATCGATAATGGGTGGTGTGGTTTGAAAACTGGGAACTGTTAATTGCGCCAGAGTGCGCACGCCATTGCCAGTTTTTACCAGCACAGGTTTACAGCCTTTTTGTACGGCGGCTTGCAAATCACGCAGGCTGTCGCCAATAAAATAACAGCTTTCTACTGAGGTATTAAATTCTGCTTCAATAGCATCCAGCAACCCGGGTTTGGGTTTGCGGCATTTGCAATTGTCGTCGGGGTGATGTGGGCAATAAAAAATACCACCGAGCTCACCGCCAGTTTCTTCCACGCGCTGGGTAATTTTTTCGTGCATGGCTTCCAGGTCTTCCAACTCAAATTTACCTTTGGCTAGCCCCGCTTGGTTGGTGGCGATTACCACCGTAAACCCGGCTTTGTTCAAGCGCACAATCGCATCGATGCTACCGGCAATTGGAATGCATTCGTCAGCGCTTTTTACATAGTCATCGCGGTCGTGATTAATCACACCATCGCGGTCGAGAATAATTAGTTTCATGGGTTACTCGGTGGGTATTTAGAGCGTCATCGTCATCCCCGCTGCGCGAGGATGACGACTCCCTTTAAAAATCAATTCGCGGTCAATGGTGGGTATCGCAACGCTCCACCCACCCTACGAATTAGTTTTTCGCTGGCACCAGATAAGAAATATCTGCTACTTCCAAAAACAACCCGCGCAGTTGTTGCAATAACGCCAAGCGGTTTTGTTGCAGCGCTGGGTCTTCACACATCACCATCACGCCGTCAAAAAACGCATCGACCGGTTGTTGTAAGTCGGCGAGTGCAGCAAGTGCCTTGGTGTATTCACGTGCGGCAAACAGCGGCGCCACTACAGCTGCTTTTGCGCTGACCGCTTGCGCCAAGGTTTTTTCTGCATCTTCTTGCAACAATGCAGTATTGACCTCGGTGCTCGGCGCGGCATTTTGTTTGGCGAGAATATTGGATACACGTTTGTTCGCCGCAGCTAATGCCTGTGCTTGCGGCAACTTGCTGAATTCGTTTACCGCAAGTACACGCTGATTGATATCCAAAGGTTGTGACAATTGTTTTGCCGTTACCGATTGGAAAACTTCAGCGGGGATATTTGCATCTTCAAAAAATGCGCGGAAACGTTCAAGCATATAAGCCAAAACCTGCTCGACTAATTCATCACCAACGGTGAGATTGGTGTGTTGGCTTTTTGCAAAAGTTAATAAGTCGCGCAAATCGAGGGCAAGATTTTTTTCCACCAACAAACGCAGAACCGCGATGCTGGCGCGGCGCAGTGCAAACGGATCTTTTGAGCCAGTTGGCTGTTGGCCGATGCCAAAAATACCGGTGATGGTATCGAGGCGGTCAGCGAGTGCGATAATAGTGCCGGTCATGGTCTGCGGTAATTGGTCACCGGCAAAGCGCGGCATATATTGCTCGTTCATCGCCGCCGCCACTTCGGCGTTTTCGCCATCGTTAATTGCATAATAATAACCAGCGATACCTTGCATATCGTCAAACTCGCCCACCATGTTGGTCACTAAGTCTGATTTACAAAGCTGCGCAGCGCGCTCAGCGGATGCAGCATCGGCATTTAATTTGCCAGCGATAAGTTTTGCAAGGCCAGCAACACGTTCGGTTTTGTCAAAGATAGTGCCGAGTTGCGCTTGGAATACGATGGTTTTTAACCGCTCGCGCAATGATGCAAGCGTGGTTTTTTTATCGGTTTCAAAAAAGAACGCGGCGTCCGACAAACGTGGGCGAATTACCCGCTCGTTGCCGTCGATAATTTGCGCTGCATCTTTGCTTTGAATATTGGCCACGGTGATAAAGTTGTTTTTCAACTTGCCGTTGGCATCCACCACATGGAAATATTTTTGGTGTTCTTTCATCGACGCAATCAGTGCCTCAGAAGGAACAGCGAGGAAACGCTCTTCAAATTTTCCAGTCAGCGCCACTGGCCATTCAACAAGGGCGGTAACTTCGTCGAGTAAGTCGGCATCAATCACTGCCACACCGCCCACTTTTTTCGCTTCGGCTTCTACTTGTTGTTTGATGGTTGCACCGCGCGCGGCAAAATCCGCCACCACAAAACCAGTGTCTTTTAATACGCTGGCGTAGTCGCTCGCTTTCGCTAGGTCGATCGCGTTGTTGTAATGAAAACGGTGACCACGGGTGGTGCGGCCAGCGCTTAAACCTAAAATGTTTGCTGCAATCACATCGCTGCCAAACAGCATCACCAACCAATGCACCGGGCGCACAAACTCTTCGCGTTTTGCGCCCCACTTCATGCGCTTGGCAATCGGCAACTTGGCGAGTGCGTCAGTCACTATCGCTTCCAACAAGGAAACCGTTTTTTTACCTTCGTTGGTAATACGCGCGACTAACTTGTCGGCTTTACCGTCGTTTTCAGCTTTTAATTCGCTTGCGGCGATGCCATTTTTTTCGGCGAATGCGAGCGCTGCTTTAGTCGGCTGGCCATCTTTATCAAACGCGATAGCTGCTGGTGGGCCCCACACAACCAATTCTTTGGCGGGTGTTTCGCTGGCGAGATTTTCTACCAGTACGGCTAAACGGCGCGGCGCAGCAAAAGGTTTAATCGCAGTGAAAGATAATTCCGCTGCTTTCAAACTTGCTTCGATGGTCTCGGCAAACGAGGCCATTAAATTCTTCAACGCTTTGGGTGGTAACTCTTCGGTTCCCAATTCAACTAAAAAATCAGCAGACATTATTTTTCCTCCGCAATTGCGGCGAGCAATTCGTTGCGTAGTGCTTCAGGTGCAAGGGGGAAGCCGAGGTTTTTGCGGCTATCGTAATAGGCTTGAGCAACGGCGCGGGACAAGGTGCGCACGCGCAAAATAAAACGCTGGCGCTCGGTAACGGAAATTGCGTGGCGTGCATCGAGCAAGTTAAACGCGTGGGAGGCTTTCATCACCATTTCGTAGGCGGGCAGCGGCAGATTTTTTTCCATCAACCGCTGACTCTCTTGTTCGTAGAAATCGAAATTGCTGAACAAAAATGCGGTGTCGGCTTCTTCGAAATTGTAGGTGGATTGCTCCACTTCGTTTTGATGAAACACATCGCCGTAGGTGACCTTGTCGCCGTTGGGATTAATCGTCCAGACCAAGTCGAAAATCGAATCCACACCCTGCAGGTACATAGCAATACGCTCGATACCATAGGTAATTTCGCCGGTTACAGGGAAACACTCCAACCCGCCGACTTGTTGGAAATAAGTAAATTGCGTTACTTCCATACCGTTGAGCCAAACTTCCCAACCCAGACCCCAAGCGCCCAAGGTTGGCGATTCCCAGTTGTCTTCAACGAAACGGATGTCGTGCACCAGCGTATCTATACCCATCTCGCGCAGTGAACCCAAATAGAGTTCCTGAATATTGGCGGGCGATGGTTTAAGCGCTACCTGAAATTGATAGTAGTGTTGCAAGCGGTTGGGGTTTTCACCGTAACGACCGTCTTTGGGGCGACGACAGGGCTGAACGTAGGCGGTATTCCAGGTTTCCGGGCCGATAGCGCGCAGGAAAGTGGCCGGGTGAAAAGTACCGGCGCCGACTTCGAGGTCGAGTGGTTGCAGAATCACGCAGCCTTGGCGCGCCCAATAATCTTGCAGGGCGAGAATCAAACCCTGAAAAGTGCTTACGTCATAACGTTTTTCAGACATGGTAGACCTAATCGGTTAAAGGTGGTCAGTAGGAATTGACGATAGAAAAATGCGGCGATTATAGCTGCCAACGCCCGCTAATGGCAGGGCTGGGTCAAGATCCGTAAAAAATCCTCTGGACGGGGAACAATTCCTGCCACGATTAGACCAATACCCACTCGCTATCAACTCTGTTTAATTAAGCCGATAACAACTACATCTTTCATAAAACAAGGAAACCCTATGGATACCCCACAAAAATTCAGTCCTCTCACCATCGCCCTGCACTGGGTGATAGCGCTCAGCATTATCGCCATGTTGGGTGTAGGTTTTTATATGTCAATTAACGAGTACTACCCGCTGTACGACTGGCATAAATCCTTTGGTGTGCTGATTTTTTTTGTGGTGCTGGTGCGAGTTTGGTGGCGGGTGAAAAACGGTTGGCCGGTGCCAGTGCGTGCTTATCCAGCATTGGAGCATCGGGTGGCGCAGGTTACTCATTGGGTATTGATTGTCGGCACGGTGTTGATGCCAATCTCGGGCATGCTGTATTCCGGTTTGGGTGGTTGGGGCATTAAGGTATTTGGCTGGGCGATGGTGGCGGGCAATAAGAATCCGGCGACCGGTCAGACTGAACCTATCCATGCCGGCTTGGCAGAGCTGGGTGAGTTTACCCATGAGTGGTTGGGATATGTGTTGGTAGTCGCAATTACCCTTCACCTTGCTGGTGCACTTAAGCATCACTGGCTCGATAAAGACCGCACCCTTTTGCGCATGTTGGGGCGCTAACCACCTGCGCCGAGCGCCGAATTAGTGCGTTGTTACGGTCGTTTTACGTGCCGAGTAAAGCCCACGTAAACACTGAGTAAATCCAGCGTAAAAGCCGGTTTGGGTGGGTTTTAATCTACCGGGCACAGGCCTATGTTGTAATTACAGCGCGAGTGAAGCGGCCAATATTCCGGTCGCCACCCCCCTGGATCACAACTATCGTCATGGGGTTTGTTATGAAAAATTTAAGTGTGTTTGCGTTAGCGGCGAATGACCATTTGGTACAGCCAGAAGAGTTTAGCGATGTGCAGGCCAATACCCCCGCACTGGCGATTCTCACCGATTTCCGCAGCCACAAGCCGCATATGATCGATAGCCACTTGGAAGCGACCGAAGCGCTGGAGATGATGTTGGCGGAAGATGTTACTACCAAGCTGGTGGTTGATGACCGCAAAGAATTTATCGGCGTGATCGGTGCCAATGATTTGGCTGATCACAATATGTTGCTCAAACAAATGGCGCTGCACATCAAACGCGATGAGCTGTTAGTGCGCGATTTAATGCATGCCCGCGCCAGTATCCGCGCAATTGAATACGACCAACTTAAATCAGCAACGGTAGCGGATTTGGTCTCTACCATGAAAAAGTCCCATCAGGAGTATTTGCTGGTAGTCGATAAGGATGCCCATCATATTCGCGGTATTGTTTCTGCGCGTGAAATTGCCAGCCGGTTGCATACGCCAGTAGAGATCGAAAAAGAGCTGACTTTTGTGGATATTTTTACTGCTGTGACAGCGCACTAAACTGCTGAAAATATTATTCACTGCTCCGTATTTGTTACTACCGAGTTTTCGGCTATGTATGTACCTCATCCCCAGAGGCGGGATTCAGTTGAAATGGGAATGGTCATACCCGCTTGCGGGTATCCATTCATAGGTTTAACTACCATCAAAAGCTGGACTCCCGCGCGCGGGAGTGGCGATGATAGTTAATAGGAATCTGCGCTAACAGCGCCGCTCACCGCAGTAGCATTTTGCTCTCTTGCCAAAACTGAGTGTGAATTGCAACACACTCATTCAGTTAGTAACCGATTTCCGGTAAGCTGCGCGCACTTTTTGTTGTACTGGCGCAGGTTTCATGAAAGACCACTTGGCACCGCTTATTTTTAAACTACTGGCGCTCTTGCCGCTGGGGTTGTTGCGCGCGTTGGGGAACCTGATTGGTTCACTGATGTGGCTGCTCAATGGCCGCGCCGCCAAGGTCACGCGCGAAAATATCGCGCTCTGTTTTCCTGAACTCTCCGCCGCAGATCAAACCCGTCTCGCCCGTCAAAGCCTGCGTGAAACTGGCAAAACGGCGATGGAAGCCGGTGCTATTTGGCGTAACTCCTGGCCTTGGCTGCAAGGAAAAATTGTCGCGCTGGAAGGCGATGAAATCCTGCGCGCAAAATTGGCCGAGGGGAAAGGGGTGTTGGTGCTGGCGCCGCATCATGGCAATTGGGAAGTAGTGGCGCCTTATCTGGCGAGCATCGCCAATCTGACCGCTATGTATCAACCCCTCGATAACCCCAAGATGGATGAACTGGTGCTGGCCGGGCGCAGTAAACTAAATATCACTATGGCGCCCACCAATCGCAAAGGGGTGATGATGCTGTTCAAGGCGCTGCAGGGCGGCACGATTGTAGGCATACTGCCCGACCAGGTTCCGGGGCGCGATGCAGGTATTGAAATCGCACCTTTTATGGGGCAGCCAGCCTTGACCATGACGCTGGTGCATGGGTTGGCGCAGCGCACCGGGTGCGCGGTTTGCTCCTGTTATGCCGAGCGGGTCAGCGGCGGTTTTAAAATGGTAGTGTTAGAGGCCGATGCGGCGATTTACAGCGAAGATCAGGCAACTGCAGTTGCCGGTTTGAACGAGAGTGTTGCCGCCTGTGTGCGACGCGCGCCCGCCCAGTATCAATGGGAGTACAAGCGCTTTCGGCGCCTGCCGCCGGAATATCCCAAACGCTATCAATTTAAATAATGGTTTGAATCAGGACGCCAGTTAAATCTGTGTGCAAGGATGTGTTAACAAACTTCAGCGGCTACAATTAGACCACTGTTTTTTTATAACCCTTTCTCCCATATTTTCGGTTGTTGTGATGAATAAGAAATCTGTTTTGATGACCAGCCGCGCTCTGCGTACTTTGGTTTTGACAAGTATGGCGCTGGCATCACTAAGCGCCTGTACGCAACAAAAGGCCCTGCTGCAAACCCAGTCTGAATTGAGCGATGCCAATGCCTGTATCGCCAAGCATCAAGAGCAAGGTCAGCAGCTCAGTCAGCAGCAAGCCGATATTCTGCAACAGCTGCAACAAGTGCAGCAGCAGTTAGCCGCGCAGCAACAGGCGATTGAAGCTAAGCCACAGGTAATAGAACGTGTTGTTACCCAGGCGAAATGCCCGCCAACGCCCTCAACCAAGAGCAAAAAAAATCAATTTAAAACTCAGCCGATGACCGACAAACAAGTCGTCGGTCTGCGCGAGCAAGCCTTGATCGCCGGTTTAAATGTGGTGATGCAAGCGCGGATTAGTACCGGTGTGGCCAATTCAGTAATCGATGCGCGCAATATCCAGATGTTTGAGCGCAATGGTGAAGAGTGGGTGCGCTTTACGATTTACAACCCGGATACCAAAGAGCCGCACGTATTGGAGCGCAAACGCCTGCGCTTCCAAACCGTACAGACGTCCAACCCAACCCCCGATCGCCGTCCGGTAGTGGAAATTCGTTTTACGATTGGCAAGCTGTCGCAGCGCGGTGAGTTTGTATTAAAAGATCGCAGCACCTCCGAGTTCCCCATCCTGATTGGCCGCAATTTGCTGCGCGACGTGATGTTGGTGGATGTCAGTGAAAATTACCTTGCGCCTTTACAGCGGGTTGAAGAAGCTGCCAGCAGTTCCAGCTCCGCCGCCACTAAAAAATAATATCGTTCAACATTAACACCAGCCGTAGCGGCTGGTGTTAGCTGTCCTGCCTTCAAGGAACACCTTCATGAAAAAACCTTCACGCGCTCCTTTTTACGTCGTCATCGGCCTGCTGATGGTGGTCGGGTTGACCACTGCCTGGATGCGCCATCACCAAATGGAAATTCCCTTCACCCCCGGTGTGCAAAAACCCGTGTGGCTGATTGAGGCGCGCATCGATTTTGATGCCACCGGTGAACCGGTCACCGCGCGTTTGGGTTTGCCTGATGACCCACCGGGTTATCGCAGTTTTATCGAACAGGCTGCTGCGCCCGGTTATGGCTATTCGGTAGTGAGTGAGAATGGTGTGCGCCGCGGTGAATGGTCCAAACGTGAAGCGGTGGGCGCCCAGACGATTTACTACAAAACCCAATTTATTGAGGTGGATTCCACCGGCGCTGCACCCGCACCCTTTGATGTACCCAAACCTGTGCATGTCGATTGGGATGGCCCCTCGCAAGAAACCGCCGCCCAGCAGGTATTGGATACGGCTTATGCCAAATCCAGTACTCCGCAAAGTTTGGCGCGCGAGTTGATCAAACTGTTTAATTCGGAAACGCTGGATCAAAACTCAGCGCTGTTGCTCTCGGCACAAACTGAAAAATCCATCCTGCTGGAAAAACTCATCAATCAAGCCGGTATACCTGCGCGCCCGGCGCTGGGTTTGTATTTGGAAGATGCCCGTCGCCACCAGAGCCTGACCCGTTTGGTGCAGGTATTTAATGGCGAACAATGGGTGTTGTTTAACCCCTATACCGGCGAGCAGGGCGTACCGGAAAACCTGTTGCTCTGGCATACCGGCGGTGAATCGATACTGGATGTGGCGGGCGGCAATCGCTCGCGGGTGAGCTTTTCGATGATCCACCAAACCGTACCGGCGCTGGATTTGATCAAAGCCCAGTATAAAGAGAGTGTATTCAGTGTATTGAGTATCCAGCATCTGCCGATTGAAGAGCAGAGCATGTTTAAGCTGCTGTTACTTTTGCCAATCGGCGCGTTGGTGGTGGTGTTTATGCGCATAATTATCGGCCTCAAAACCTCGGGCACCTTTATGCCCATTTTGATTGCCATGGCATTTTTGCAAACCTCGCTGGTATTGGGGGTGGTGAGTTTTGTCTCGGTGGTTGCCATAGGGTTGGTATTGCGCACCTATCTCTCGCGGCTCAATTTGCTGCTGATCTCGCGGATTGCAACGTTAGTGGTATTGGTGATTTTTATTATCTCGGTACTCAGTCTGGTCGGTTATCAAATGGGCCTTAATACCGGTATGACCATTACCTTTTTCCCGATGATTATCATCGCCTGGACGATTGAGCGTATGTCCATCCTCTGGGAGGAAGAGGGTCCCAAAGAAGTCATGGTGCAGGGCGGCGGCAGCTTACTGGTAGCGATACTCGCTTATACCCTGATGCAGTTCTCGCTGGTCGGTCACCTGACGTTTAACTTCCCCGAGCTCAACCTGGTTGCGCTGGCGTTGATTATGTTGATGGGTCAATACACCGGCTACAAACTTTCCGAGTTGCGTCGTTTCCGCGCCATGGTGGATAACGCCAATGTGGGCAAGTTGAACGACACCAGCAAGGGAGCCGATTAATGAGTGCGCCCTCGACTGCTGCAGCAACTTCGGCTCCCACTGGCATTAAACGCTGGTGGAATTCCTGGGTTAGCCCTTGGCGTTTGAAAAGTATGGGCATTCTCGGCATGAACTGCCGCAACCATGACTTTATCGCCACTTACAATCCGCGCAGTTTGTTTCCTCTGGTGGATAACAAACTCAAAACCAAACTGTTGGCGGAAGAATATGAAGTCGCCACCCCAAAGTTATTTTTTGTGGTGCATGTGCAACATGAAATTGCGACCATCGAAAACAAGCTAATGGAGCTGGATGCCTTTGCCGTGAAGCCCGCCAAGGGTTCTGGCGGTAAAGGAATTTTGGTGATTATCGGGCGCAAGGGCGATAAATTTATCAAATCTTCGGGTGCGGAAATCACCATCGAAGATATCAAACGCCATATGACCAACGCCCTCGCGGGGCTCTATTCGTTGGGCGGCAAACCCGATGTGGTAATCGTGGAAGACCTGATCCAGTTCGATGATTACTTCAAGGACTACTCCTACGAAGGTGTGCCCGATATCCGCATCATCATCTTCAAAGGCTACCCGGTGATGGCTATGCTGCGCCTCGCGACCCACAAGTCCGACGGCAAGGCCAACCTGCACCAGGGCGCCGTTGGTGTGGGTTTGGATATAGCCACCGGCCGCGCACTCAAAGCGGTGCAGCACTCCAAGCCAGTCACCCATCACCCGGATACCAAACGCGCGCTCAATGAAATCCAGATCGCCGACTGGCGCAACTGGCTGCTACTTGCATCCAAATGCTACGAAATGACGGGATTGGGCTATATCGGAACCGATCTGGTATTGGACAAAGTGCGTGGTGCGCAGCTGCTTGAACTCAACGCGCGCCCCGGTCTGGCGATTCAAGTCGCCAATGGCCGTGGCCTGCTGCCGCGTCTGCGCCATGTGGAATCGCTCAAAGCGCGTATGCACCGTACCGCGGAGCAGCGCGTGGACTACGCGATGAAAACCTTCACCGCCGAGGGGCTATAGCCCCTCTTTATCCCTTCCTTATTTACGGATAACGATCCTTCGTTTGTGCATCAGGTCACATTTTTTGCGTTGAAATACCTGCCAAAAGTCTCGATCATGCCGCCGTGTAAGCCGAACCTTCTGCTTAGCAATTTTTTTTGTTGGTCAAATAATTAATGAATTAGGAGTATTCATGAAAAAGTTATCCCTTATCGCGGCACTGCTTATGGTTGTGGGTTGTTCTGAAACCCTCGAAAGTGTTACTAAAACTGTAGTTAGAGACACAGTGAACCAAACATTGGGCACCGCAAATACAGCAGATACCTCAGCTTCAACGGCAGACAATGGCAGTTACAGTCAAAGTAATACGGGCAATCAGGCGGCGGGCACTGTTAAAAACGAAAAAATCAGAGTCTCACAACAAACTAGAACCAGTCGCCCTTACGGCAAGATTATCGTGGCTAAAACCGAAGAAAATGCCAATGGCCATACCCGTGTAGTGTTTCGCGGCTGTAGTCATCCCAGAATAGGAGCCAACTTGGCATGTGACCTGAGCTTGCGTGAAGTGACCGAGAAAAACTTCCTCGCTCAGGATTACATTCCCTTCTGGAATACTGGAGATTGGAAATCCATAGCTGCCGGGCGTTATTACGCTCTTGCCTCCTACGATGGGTCTGGCGATTATTACGCTTCTGCTGATCTATCGATTAAAGTGGGCGTGACCAATTATTTGGATGTAGCGCTCGAATAAACTCTTGGCAGGGCGGGTCTCCCGATGTGAGGCTCGCTCAATCATCTCCTATTTGCGCTACATCAAACCCCGCAAAAAATCCTTTGATCGAGATCAAACACCATTCCCTTTTAAACGCGCAATCTACTCCTGACCGCACTGGCAATCAGTGCAATAACAGCGATGGAGAAATCACTATGTTAGTTTCAGGTATTGTAGGTACTGCATCTTTAGTCGCCGTGTTGATTTTGTTGTTTGTCGGCGGATTGGCCTTGGCCGCGGTAGATAAACATCTCGATGCGGGGCGCGAGCATTAACGGCATAACTATGCCGCTAAAAAAATAGGGCGCTATGCGCTCCAAGCAACATAATCATTCCTGTCATAAGGGTATCCTGCAGCATCTGATAATGGATGGCGTAGGAAATACCCGCATATGATTGCAATGGTTAATACCCTGAAAGGCTGGGTGCCCCGTGTTGTGGCGATTACCGAGCGCGTCCCTTGGGCGATACCGCTGTTTGGTTTTGGCTCGGGTTTAGCTAGTTTTTTTCTGGTCGAACGCAAAGAAGAAATCGCGCAATTTATTGCGGTCATGATGCTGGCCAGTTGGTGCTGGCTGACCTTGGAAAAAGTCTTGCGGCGCTACTTCGCGCGCTGGTTTGGCGTGCAATTGCCGCCACCGGTGCTGAACTATTTTGCGCAAATAGTGCATCAGGAAAGCCTCTTTTTTATTATCCCTTTCTTTTTTATCACCACTGCGTGGAATAGCGGACAGATGGTATTTACTGGCTTATTACTGGTCAGTGCCTTTATCTCCATTATCGATCCCCTGTATTTCCGCTGGCTCGCGCCCCGCCGCTGGCTCTATTTCAGTTTTCACGGGGTTACTCTATTTGCTGTTTTGCTCACCGCGCTGCCAATTATCTTTCAGTTGCCCACCTGGAAAAGTTATATCTGGTCGTTGGCGATTGCCTTGGCTATTACCCTGCCCAATGTGGCGAGTGAACTAGCCTGGCGTTGGTGGCAGCGTACTCTGGCGATCATCCTATTAGCCGCTGTAGTTACCCTCCTCGCGTTGGTATTGCGCCCCTGGGTGCCTCCGGCCACCTTGTGGTTAACCGAAGTAGCTATTACCCAGCAGTTTGATGGAGAAAAACGCGCGCCTGAAACGTCGCTTAAAAGCATCACCGAGCAGCAGCTGCAAAGCGGCTTGTATGCGTACACCGCCATTCATGCGCCACGAGGATTGCGGGAGCGGATTTATCATGTGTGGACGTTAAACGGTAAACCGATTGATAAGGTGGCGCTGGAGATTAATGGCGGGCGCCAAGCCGGATATCGCGCCTGGTCGCACAAGGTCAATTTTCCTGCAAACTCGCTTGGTCGCTGGCAAATTCATGTGATGACGGAAGCCAATCAGCTGATCGGTGTGTTGCGTTTTAATGTGGTTACCGCAATGGACGCTGCGGCAGTAAATGATGCCCATCTGGATTCGTCGGCAGAAACCATCACACCTGCTTCACCATCGAGCGCTACACCAGATGGCTTAATGAAAGAACAATTGCTAGAAATGACCGGGCAGAATAAATAAAACCCTGGTTCAGAACCGGGTTTATTTGGAGCTAGTTGCCGCTCTGCGCCTATAATGCGCAGACTTAATAAGGTAATTGCGCTTCATGTCTTATACACCGGTTACTTATCGTCAGCCTCTCGCTTCCCCTAGTGATACAGCAGCGCCAGTTGCTGCCCATCGCGGCCAGACCTCAGCGCCTTTGCGTATCGCCTTACTCGGCTATCGCAGTCATCCGCATGTAGGCGGGCAGGGGATTTATCTACATTATCTGAGTAAAGCGCTGGTGGAGTTGGGTCACAGTGTCGATGTAATATCTGGCCCGCCTTATCCTGAACTTGATCCGCGGGTGCGATTAATTACCTTGCCCAGTTTGGATTTATACGCGCACCCCAATCCCACCCGCGCATTGAAATTAAAACATTGTTTATCGCTCGCGGATTTTTACGAGTGGTGGAGCAAGTTGAGCGGCGCGTTTGGTGAACCCTATAGTTTTGGTCGCCGTTTGAATCGCTACTTCAAAAAACATAAGCCCCAGTATGATATTGTTCACGACAACCAAAGCCTTTGCTTCGGCTTGCTCGATTTACAAAAGCGTGGCGTGAATGTAATCGCCACCGTGCATCACCCCATCACCCAAGACCGCAACCTCGCCCTCGCTGCCGCAACAACCAAAGGCCAGCGCTGGTTGATTAAGCGCTGGTACAGTTTTTTGGCGATGCAACAACAGGTGGTGCAACAACTCAACCATGTGATCACCGTATCGCAGCAATCCCAGCGGGATATAGTCGCGGCCTTTCATCGCCCGGCTGACCAAATTCAGGTTATTCCCAACGGCGTCGATGCGACTATTTTTAAGCCGCTCGATACTATCCTTCGCACCCCATTGCGTTTAATTACTACCGCTTCTTCCGATCAGCCCTTAAAAGGTTTGAGCATTTTATTGCGCGCGCTGGCAAATTTACGCAGAGAGTTTCCCGCGTTACAGCTAATCGTAATTGGCAAACTAAAAGAAAACGGCGAAACCGAACAAGAATTACAACAGTTACAGCTGCAAGACGCGGTGCAATTTAAATCCGGCATCAGCAATCAACAACTCGTCGAAGAATATGCGCAAGCGAGCATCGCTATAGTTCCTTCACTCTATGAAGGTTTTGGTTTGCCCGCCGCAGAAGCTATGGCCTGCGGTGTGCCATTAATTTGTAGCGATGGCGGCGCACTGCCGGAAGTAGTCGGCAATGCCGCACGTTTAGTTCGCGCCGGAAGTGTGGAAGATTTACAACAAGCGCTAACAGAATTACTCAGCAATGCAAGCGCTCGCGAACAGCTAGGCGCGCAGGGCAGGGCGCACATACTGCAGCAACTCAGTTGGGTTTGCGTGGCAAAAAAAATGGAACACTTTTATTATCAAACGCTGACCCAATCCGTACCGAGTGCATCTGTTTCAACCGCTGAATTAGCCAGTGAGCAACTACCCAATGCTTACGATTAATTTTCGCGATTTTCCACTCGCTAGCGGTGATTTAGTATTGGACTTGGGTTGCGGCGAAGGTCGCCATGTGATCAATGTGTATTTACAGGCCGATGTCACCGCTGTAGGTGTAGATTTAAATCAAGGCGATCTGCTCACCAGCCGCGAGCGATTTTTACCTTTTGCACAAGTATCAAAAAATAAACAATTTTATTTACAACAAGCCGATGCGACCAAGTTGCCCTTTGCCGATAACAGCTTCGATAAAATTATTTGCAGCGAAGTGTTGGAACATATTCCAGATTACCAAGCAGTGCTGGCGGAAATTGAGCGGATTTTAAAACCGGGTGGTCTGCTAGCGATTAGTGTGCCGCGCGCCTGGCCAGAAAAAATTTGTTGGTGGTTGAGTGATGAGTACCATCAAGTAGAAGGCGGGCACATTCGCATTTTTAACGGAAAAAAATTGCGCCGCGAAATTGAAACGAAACCATTTATGTTTTACCAGCGCCACTGGGCGCACGCGCTTCATTCGCCGTTTTGGTGGATGAAATGCCTCTGGTGGAAAACGCAAGATACTAATCCGCTCATCAAACTTTATCACCGCCTCTTGGTGTGGGATTTAATGGAAAAGCCATGGCTTACCCAAACCCTGGAAAAAATCCTCAACCCGATTATGGGCAAAAGTGTGGTGATGTATTTTGTTAAAAAATAATCTACGTAGGATGGGTGGAGCTTGCGATACCCATCGACCGAGATGGGTATCGTTGCACTCCACCCATCCTACAAAAAAAGATAACAGGTAGTATTGAGCCTATGAAAAATCTATTACTCACTAAAGGCTTTTTCCCTGAGGGTTTATTGCGCCCAACCATTAACTACATTTTACAAACCCAATTAGCTAATGGTTGTATTCCCTGGTTTACCGGCGGAAAGGCCGACCCTTGGGATCATATTGAAGCGGCCATGGGTTTAACCATTGGCGGTGAACTGGCCGCCGCGCGCCGCGCGTATCAATGGCTGGTGGATGAGCAACTTGCTGATGGTAGTTGGTGGGCGAATTATTTAGATGATCAACCGGTCGATAAAAATCATCGCGAAACCAATTTTATCGCCTATATCGCTACCGGTATTTGGCATTATTATTTAGTCACTGAAGATAAAAACTTTCTGCGTGATTTTTTCCCCGCAGTAAAAAAAGCCATCGACTTTGTGTTGCGCTATCAGGCACCGACCGGCGAAATCTATTGGGCAGTAGCGGAAGATGGCAGCGCCAAACAAGATGCCTTAGTAACCGCATCCAGCTCAATTTATAAAAGTCTTGAATGTGCGCTGTTAATCGCACAGACACTCGGTGAAGAATCTGCCAGTTGGTATAAGGCTTATCAACAATTAGGCAATACACTGCGCCATCACCCCGAATGTTTTGACCGCACCTGGGAGCCGAAAACTCGTTTCTCTATGGATTGGTTTTACCCGATCCTCACCGGCATAGCCCAAGGCAAAAATGCACAACAGCGCATCGACGCTAAATGGAATACCTTTGTTGAACCCAATATCGGCTGCCGCTGCGTGAGCGATGAACCCTGGGTCACAGTGGCAGAATCCTGTGAATTAACCCTCGCACTTTTAGCTGCAGGCGAACACGCAAAAGCAGTGACTTTATTTAGCTGGTTATTTCAATTCAAAGATCAGGATGGCGGTTATTGGACGGGTTACAATTTTCGCGATGAGGTAATTTGGCCGCAGGAAAAAACCACCTGGACCGCGGGCGCGATTTTATTGGCCGCCGATGCCCTCACCGAGCATACAGGTGCCGCCCAATTATTTATTCAATCTGCACTGAGTTTAGATTCCGCACGGGTTAAAACTAACCAATGCACAGCAAAACGGAACACTGATTGATGTTCATCCGATTAGATTTTTTAGCCAAACTCATTTGATCTTTAGCGAAGCTAGCGACTATGCGAATCCCACGAATTTACACCGAGCAAAATTTATTAAGCGGCGAACAGATAGCATTGGAAGAAGCGGCCTCGCACCACTTAAGTAAAGTGCTGCGCATGCAGCCGGGGCGCGAGCTAATTCTGTTTAACGGCGCCGGAGGTGAATTTGCTGCAACCATTCACGAAGTCACCAAAAAGTATGTGACCGTCAGCATTGCCGAACACACAGTAGACGACCGTGAATCGCCGCTGGAATTGGAATTAGCCATTGGCATATCCCGCGGAGAGCGCTTTGAATGGGTACTGCAAAAAGCCACTGAACTCGGCGTTACTAAAATTACGCCGCTGATTACCGAGCGCACCGAAGTGAAAGTAGGTGGTGACCGACAAGAAAAAATGCACGACCGCTGGCAGCACATTCTGATCAGCGCCTGCGAGCAGTGCCAGCGCAATTTATTACCCGTGCTGAGTGCACCGGTGCAAATTTCGGATTGGTTACCGCAAGTAAAATCCGACCTGCGTTTTGTCCTGCATCACCGCGACAGCAAACGTCTGCCTGCCGAACAAAAACCCGAAAGCGTCACCCTGCTTATCGGCCCCGAAGGCGGCCTCAGCGAGCGCGAAATCGCCCATGCCCTTGAGCAAGATTTTAATGCGTTAACCTTAGGGCCAAGAGTATTAAGAACTGAGACAGCACCAGTCGCGGCAATTAGTTTAGTGCAGTATTTATGGGGGGATTTTTGAGTTTAACTACTGTGATAAAGCAACCTTCTCGCCTCCAATAGGCAATTGGACGGAACTGTAATAGGCAATTGGACGCAAGTCTAACCGTCTTCCTGCCCATTCAATGGGAAGATGAGTGCCTTGTACTACTACCTAAAGGCGCCATTAATTTCATCCTTAATGATTATTTGTATGGCGTAGTATTTGTGGGGGGAAGGGGTTTAATAAAAAACGAATGAAAATATTTTTACTCACTCATGAACGCGAACTGCAGCGCTTAACCAATACCGGCGCGTTGGCAACAAAGGTTGCGCCTGAAATCGTAGAGCGAATCGTCTGGGCGAGAAACATACCTGATCCGTCGTTGCTGGATGCAATCAACCACGGAAATACGGTATTGCTGTACCCAACAGACGATTCCGATTTTGCACCAATCGAATCGTTTGAAAATATCATTTTGCTGGATGCCACCTGGCAGGAAGCACGCAAAATGTTTAATAAAAGCCCTTATTTAAAAAACCTACCCAGAGCGCAGATCAAACCCCGGCAAGCATCCCAATATCAGCTAAGGCGCAATCAGCCGGAGGGAGGATTGTGTACGGCTGAGTGTGTGGTGGAAATACTCATTGCAAAAAATCAGATTTATGTTGCTGGGCGTTTGGATGCTGCATTTACAATTTTTAATTCGCAGCCATAGCGCTGTCCCTACGCATTCCTGATGCTGAACTATCACTAACTATGTATCCAACCACACAGACAGACGTAGCAAAAGCCTAATAGGATAAATGTGTTCCAGTTAAATTGAGCTGATGAACGCCAACCTTCTGTACAAAGTCTACAGTGACTAAGTTGATTAACTTGAGATACATGCCTTTTAATAACGCGGTGGTTTATATGTCTAATGAGTTGAAATTTGAATATGAAGGCATGGAGGTCAGCGTGATTTACAATCCAGCAACAAATAGCGTTAAGCGCATCGTTACCGAATCCGGTACGGAAATTCATAACGATGAATTAACCTTTGATAAATCGGCAGTCGCAAATTTCGGAGTAATGAGCGCGGAAGAGCAGGCAAAAATAGCGACTGCTTGGGGTGCAGCAGGAATTAAAACAAGAATAGAAGAGGGGCAGCTTGGTTCAATTAAAAACGCTTAGTGTGCTTACCAATATAGTAGGCTGCAACTATGCATCCTACGCCAATTAGGATTACCGGAAATCCGTCTATCAGTCCACGACGAAAGACGCCTTTAATGATATTACTGTACCGATCACATAAAGCCACAACACAAATTTATTCATAATTAAATTTTTGCTGTGTTCGGTCAATAATGGAATTTGGTATGTTATCGCAGTCAATAAGCAAAGCAATATTTTTGGTTTCTGACATTGGGGTTTCCTGTGGGAGCATTTATAGGCCGCTTTCGATCAAAAGTAGCCTAATAAAATTGCTCCAGACAAAACAGTACGTGGCAATAAACAACTACTTTTGAGCTAAAACTTTTTCGATATTGTCAGAAAGAAGGCGATCATTCACAGCTACAACATAGCAAGCTTGGCGTCGTGTAGGATCTTTGTGTTTCTTTGCGAGGCGATTGCAATGAAACAAAGCTCTTTCTATAGCAATTTCTTCGGTGATATAGGCATTCAAGTGGCCTTGTGCATTGATCCCAAAATTGTTGGTGGCATAAGCTTTATTTGCTTTGGCGTTCTGGTAGGCTTTCTTAAAATAGTAGTTTTTAAATAATTTTTTAACTTCATCTGATTGACTGTCGATGTTTAATGATTTTATGTCTGCCGGTTCGCTAATTTCTTTCGGGATATTACGCGTTTTTTCACTAGTGATTTTTCCGTCGATTGAAATAATGTTGCAATCCCACTGATATTTTTCTTTGCAATTTTTCTTTGCACTTTTTATCGCTTCTTCTGGCGAACTCCCCTCGCCATAAGCTGACCCGGGTTCCATAAATTGAGGAACAGCAAATGCTTTATGTTTTGCACTCTTTTTTAAATATTGTTGATAGGTGTGATATTGCTGAAAATCGACAAGTTCAAATGGTATTTTTTGATCAGCAAGGCAAAAGGATGAAAAAGCAGTGAAAGATACTGCCGTGAGAAGAGATGTGATTCCTGAACGCATTAATTGCTCCTTATAAAAAATTGGATATTTGTGTAGGTTTTTACCTTAGTATTGATTTTAGTTTGTTGTAGTTAATAACTGCGGCATAGTGAATCAGTCATCCCTCGTCAGCACTTCCAACAACTCAATCTCAAACACCAAATTCGAATTGGGTTTTATCAGCGCGCCGATTTGGCGTTCGCCGTAGGCTAAGTGGGCGGGAACTTGCAGTTTGCGTTTGCCGCCTACTTGCATGCCCATTAGGCCTTGATCCCAGCCTTTTATCACGCGGCCGGTGCCGATAACACATTGGAAGGGTTTGTTGTGGCGGTGGGAGGAATCGAATTCGGTGCCGTCTTCGAGCCAGCCGGTGTAGTGGGTGGTGATGAGGGCGCCTTTGACGACGGTTTTACCGTCGCCAAGTTGCAGGTCTTCAATGATGAGGTCGTTCATAGCTGAGGGGGTTGTGCGGGGGATTAATTATCTAAGTGCAGATAATCCAGAAACGCGCGCTCCATGGCTTCTACATTGGGTATTACCGCTTCTTCGCCCGCCCAGGAGACGTGCATAAGTTCGAAGGGTTTGTTGTCGCTGTCTTCGCGTTCAGAAATTTCTTCTTCCGTAACACGCGCCAAACGGGGCAAGCCCTGGGTGAGGATGGCGATAAATGGCAGGGATTCGTGTGCGCCAGTGGTGTTAAGTACGGCAAAACGCGAGCGGCTGGCGACGCCGGGTTTGTCTTCGCCGTTCATCACTTCAAAGGAGAAGAGCGGAATGGTCTGTTCGCGCCAGTTGCAGTTGCCGAGATACCAAGCAGGCGCATCGGCGACAGGAATCACTTGGGACACAGGAACAATTTCGGCCACGGTCACGTTGGGGGCAAGCAGCAGGCGCCCCTGAAGCGGAATGAGCAGGCTGGCGACTTCTTGTATCTTTTTCTCGATGCGCTGGGGAGCTCTCATGAAGATCTGATCCTGTTGGTTCTTGTTGTGCTTATTAATTGTCGCTAGCGAATGCCCTGATCAGATTCGTTAGCGCTTTAACTGTGCCAGTGCGCGCGCCAAATATTCGGGTGTGCCATTGAGGCTGACACAACCAGTGGCGAGGGCGGAAACGGGCATTGAATCGCTGGTGCAATCCGCGGGCGATTGCGCCCAGGCCTTGCCGCCAACTTGTTTAATCAAGCGGCAACTGGCCGCGCCATCATCACCCATGCCGGTAAAAATAATCAAGCCGCAGCGCTCGCGGTAAATGCGCGCGGCATTGGCGGCTAACTGGTCAATCGAGGGGGCATAACTGCCTTTCCATGACTGGCCATAATTCACTACTAGGGTGCCGTTTGCCAAAATTTCAACCGGGTCGCGGGCGGTTACCAGGGTCAGACTATTGGCTTCTAGTACCACACCTTGTGTTGCCACCATCGCTGGGTAGCTACCTGCATTGGTCATCATGCGGTTCAGTGTTACCGCCTGGTTTGCATCTATATGTTGCACGTACAAAAAGGCGATGCCCAGATTGGCGGGCAGTTGCGCCAGAAACCGTTTTACTGCTGCCGGGCCGCCGGTAGACGCGGCCAGTACCCAGAGTTCACTGGCGGGATTGGCCTGTTGCAGGTTGATGTCGCCGCGCAACCGTTGCAAACGTAGGCCCGTGCGCCGCAACCAGGCGCTGTGTTCGTCGCTGCCCGGCGCAAATTCGCTGCTGTCGCTGAGGATAATCGGCACCCGGCTCTGTGCGAATAACTGCTCCAGCAGTTGTTGGTCGTCGCAATAATCCTCGGCGACATCGACTACCCAGGCATCCAGCGGTTGTTCAAGTAATTGTTGAGCTGCCGCTTCGCGCGCTGATAGCAGTAGATGGCAGCCCACCTTGTGACCCGAGTGAGCAATCAACTGGGTTAGCGCCTGCTGCTTGTGGGCACTATCGACCAGTATTCCCAGCTGCAGCATAGCGGCGCCTTATTTCACGGTTTTGCCGAGCAATTCGTTGATGTTGTTGAGCAGCAGATCTTCCTGATAGGGCTTGCCCATGTACTTGTTCACGCCGAGGCTAAAGGCGCGCTCACGGTGTTTTTCGCCCGTGCGCGAGGTGATCATGATGATCGGCAGATCTTTCAGGCGCGAACTGGTGCGAATATTTTTGGCGACTTCAAAGCCGTCCATACGCGGCATTTCGATATCCAGCAGCATCACATCGGGGATATGGTCTTGCAGCACTTGCAGTGCTTCTACCCCGTCTTTCGCGGTGATGACACGGAAGCCTTCGCGTTCCAGGAAGCGGCTGGTTACCTTGCGTACGGTTACCGAGTCGTCCACTACCATGACGGTCTTTTCCGACAGATCTTCCTCTGGTACGGCGCCCGCTTTGGCAGGCTCCAGCAATACGGTGCTCTGCAGACCGAGCGCCAGTTGTTCACGGATCATGGCGTGCAGATCCAGAATCACCACTACGCTACCGTCGCCCATTACCGTGGCGCCCGATACACCGCGCACCGCACTGAACTGGGCACCGAGGGTTTTCACCACAATCTCGCGTGAACCGAGCAGGCGATCCACTTGCAGCGCGACCGTGTGTTCGGTACTGCGTACTAACACCACCGGCAAAGGCAGGGTTTGACCATCGAGTTTCGGTTGGGCGCTGGAGTCGAGCAGGTTGCCGAGGTAGCGCACCAGATAGTTTTCGCCGGCGTAATCAAAGCGGGCGGTGTCATCTTGATAGTAGTGCTCCAGCTCAAACGGGCTGACGCGCACAATACCTTCGATCGAGTTTAGCGGGATGGCGTAAAGGTCGTCGCCAATTTGCACCATGAGCGCGCGGTTCACCGATACAGTAAACGGCAGGCGAATTGTAAACTCGGTGCCATTGCCCCAGTTGGAATCGATAAACATGGCGCCGCCGAGTTGTTTGATCTCGGAATGCACTACGTCCATGCCCACACCGCGGCCGGAAATTTGCGTTACTTTCTCTGCCGTACTGAAACCGGCATGCAGAATAAATTGGATGATGTCTTGATCGGCGAGTTGTGCATCAGCCGACATCAGGCCGCGTTCAACCGCTTTTTCACGCACACGCTTGAGGTTGATACCGCGCCCGTCGTCGATCAGGCGCAGGATCACATCGCCACCTTCGCGGCCGAGGGTTAGCAGGATGCGGCCATTGGGGTTTTTACCGGCGGCGATACGCTCATCGGGTGTTTCAATCCCGTGGTCAACCGCGTTGCGCAGCATGTGTTCAAGGGGCGCAACCATGCGCTCCAAGACGCTACGATCCAGTTCGCCTTCGACGTTATCCAGCTCGAAATCTACTTCTTTGCCCAGTTCGGTCGCGGCTTGGCGCACGATCCGGCGCAGGCGCGGTACCAAGCGGGAGAAGGGCACCATGCGCGAACGCATCAGGCCTTCCTGCAGGTCGGTATTAATCCGCGACTGTTGCAGCAGCAGGGTTTCGGTGTCGCGGGTTTTATCCGCGAGGGTGTATTTCAAGTCCATCAAGTCCGATGCGGATTCGATCAGCGAGCGCGACAGCTGCTGCAACTGCGAGTAACGGTCCATCTCCAGTGGGTCGAATTCTTCGTGTTGCATCATTTGTTCTTGGCGGAACAAGACCTGTGCTTCGGTTTCGATATCGAGGCGGCGCAACTGTTCTTGCAAACGCTGGATGGTGGAGTCCATCTCCTCGATAGATCCACTCAAGTCGATGACTTGTTGTTCCATACGGCCACGGCTGATGGAGGTTTCACCGGCAAGGTTTACCAGTTCTTCGAGTAATTCGGCCGAGACCTTAACCACTTCTTGCGGGCCAGTGCGGCGCGCCGCCAAATGCTGTACTTGCGCCGGGCCGCTGTTGCCAGAGCGCAGGCCGCTGCCGTATTCAGTGCCGGGAATAGCGCCTGGAACCGGTGCAACCGGTTTGGCTTTGGGGGCGAAGGTCAGTACGTTAGGTTTCTGACTGGGGCCATCATTGCGTGTATAGCTATCATTATCAGCGCTGTTGTCAGCTAGATCGCGGGTATTGTCGATAATAACAGTAGGTGTGCTGTAAGCAGGTTGCTCGTCGTGTAATACCGGAGGATCTTCGCTGAATTGAATACCTTCAACTACCTCATCAACGCTGACGTACTTATCCTCAGTTGTTAACTGATCGTCAACCGCGACATAGTTATCCAGTACCGGAATATCGGTTGCTTGCAGCTCATCATGGCTTGTTGCACCACTATTCATACGGGCTTGCGCCTGGCTAACGCCAGCGTGCATGCGGTCTTGGTAATCGTGCAGGCGATTGAAGAAAGACTGATCCAGCTCGGCATCGTCATCCATTTCGATCAGGATGGTTTCAAAGTCATGCGACAGGTCGCCCAAGTCGCTCAAGCCCGCTAACCGCGCACCGCCTTTGAATGTGTGCAGTGAACGTTTCAGTTCTTCGACGCAATCGGTGTTATTCCAATCGTCCTGCCACTCATTGAGCGAAGTGTCGATTTCTTCTAGCAGTTCGCCCGCTTCTTCGAGGAAGATCTCGACGATTTCTGGATCAAAGTCTTCATCTACTGTTTGCTCTGCCGGTGGTTGTGGCGCCACCAATTGAACCTCAGCCTGGGGTTCAATGCTCTCAGTAACGGGTAACTCGGCGACAGGTTCGTCGGCTTCTTCCTCTATTGCTTCTGGGAGTTCGCTTGCTACTGGATCTGGATTTACCTCTAGCTCTATAGCGATTTCGTCTTCGCTGCTGTCTGTTTCGAGGCTGTCTTCCTCAACCAAACTGATTTCGGGCAGCAGGGTGTAGGCTGTGTTATCTACTTCCTCATCAATAAGCTCGATGGTTTCATCGTCAGCTTGAGCCAGCGTGTCGTAGGGGGCCGGTTCGTCGAATTCAATCTCTTCATCCAGCTCGGCAAGAGGGATTTCTTCGGCGAATGATGCGTCATCTGCTTCAATCAGGGCGACTTCATCGCTTATCGCGGTTTCGTTCGCTGTATCTTCGTCGGCTGACGCCAGGTCTTCGATCAGGGGAATATCATCCTCGATTACGGGGATTTCTTCGTTGATCAAGGTGCTGAGCGTGACTGCTTCGGTGCTGAGTAATTCATCCAGCTCATCGTTAACGGCTTCGGGAATGCCGTTCAGGTTTTGACCTGCGGCAATGGAGTCGACCATGTCCAACAGGGCGATATGGGCATTGTTGAGAGTGGTGCAGACTGCGGGCGAACAGGCCAATTGTTTGGCGATCACAGTCTCATACACGCTGTGAATTTTCTCGCTTAGCTCAGCCATGGCGGGCAGATAAGCATGGGCGGCGGCTTTGGTCAGCTTGCCCAGCTCTTCCATTACCGGAATCAGCTGAATGGCATCGGATGGATTAGCCGCCCACTGGGCGATAATCTTGTCTGCATCCAGCAGCAGATTCATTTCCTCGGCCATAAAAATGGCGAGCAATTCGGGGTCTACCGGGCGTTTGCCGGTTTCATCCAGCTCTTGCAGGCTGACTAGCGGGGTGACATGTATGTCACGTAGTTCATTGACGCGCGCGATAAACTGATGGAGACGCGGAATATCAACTGACTCGCCCGCCTCGATTTGATGCAGCGCAATTTGGGTGTAACTGACGGCATCGCGCAGCAGTTGGAGGATATCGTCGTTGATATTGACGTGATAGGAGCGCAATTCTTTAACGAAGCGCTCCAGCGGCGTTGCCAACTCGGCCACTTGCGTGACTTCGGCCATATGTGCGCTGCCTTTGAGGGTATGCAGGGCGCGCTGCATGCCTTCGCTGGGTGGCTCGTAAATGGGCGCCTCTGCTTCCATACGCGCAATATAGTCTTCAACCACTTGCAGATGGGTGAGCGCTTCCGCGCCAAAGATTTCCCAGAGTTGGGCGTCTGGGTCATCTATATCAATATCGTCAGCGGCGGCGCTACTGAAGTTAAACGCGCTGGTTTGTTGTTCGCTATAAGCCTGAGCCAGTTGTGCGACTTCGTCTTCGTCAACTATTTCGACTTCATCTTCCAGCGTAATTAAGGGCGGTGTTTCCTCTTCAGCGCTGAAGTCGAGGACTTCATCTTGCTCATCCAGTTCAACCAGAGGTAGCTCGGCTATCTCCAGTGTTATCTCTTCATCAGCACTAACTTGAGCATCGTCTTGTTCGCTGGTGAAGTTAAGCTCATCGGATAGCTCCGCTATGGCTTCGCCATAGGCGGCTTCATCTTCCAGGTGAGGCTCTTCAATATCCGTTTCTTCCAGCTGAAGACCAAGGTCGCTATCTTGCTCATCGTCTTCGTCCGCTAGCAGCAGGTTCTCTTCGCTGTCGTCCGCTTCTGCTGCAGCGATTGGTGCTTGGTTATCGTCTAATTCATCCGACAACCCATCAGGGATGACGCCTTGTGCAAGCGATACTGCCTGCTGGCGATAGGTTTCAGCCAGTTCTGCATGAGGGTTGGGCAGATTGTCGCGGAAAGCGGCGATCATATCCGGCAGTAGGGAGCGCACTTTTTCGATAATCTGCACGTGCACAGCGCCAGCAACTATGGTGCGGTCGATCACGCGGTTAAGCATGTTTTCGATTGACCAGGCTAGCTCGCCAATTTCGTTGGCGCCAACCATGCGGCCACTACCCTTGAGGGTATGGAACGCGCGACGGAATTCGGTCAGTGCTTCTTTGTCGTCAAAGTTTTGCGCCCAGCGGGGGAAATACTCGGCGATAGTTTCGGTAACTTCTGTTGCTTCTTCGATGAAGATTTCGATGATTTCATCATCAATGTCGTCATCATCACGCTGAATAACAGGCGCGTCGGAGGTGGCGACTAAATCGCTTTCTTCTGGCGCGTCTGTGGCCTCTATCGCGAACGCATCTGTTTCAGCGGATTCTACTTCAGCAGTGTCAGCCAAATCGATTTCAGCGGCTGAAATTTCAGTAGCTTGCGCTGACTCGGTTTGATCTTCAGGCGCAGTGTCTTCAGCTGGTAACTGGGCTGAGGCGTAGCTGGCCGATAACTGTGCAAACTCGTCGTTAATTGAGTCTGTAATTGGGTCTGTAGCGTCTTGGTAGGCTGCGCTTAACTGTTCTGCAGCAGTTGCGTCGTCAATTACGTCAGGTGTTGATGTGTCATCATTAACGCTGGTGTTGTCCACCCGTGTATCGGCGGGTTTGGTAATTTTGGCAACTGCATAGCCAAGGCTGGCGACACTTTCTTCCGCCACGCTGAGCAGCAGGTCATTTTCCTCTTTGCGGCCGCCACTACTTAAGCGCTCTAAATAGTACTCAACACTGGTAATTGCATCGGCGAGGGTATCGAGTGTGGACCATTGGGGGGTTGCATCTTGCTGCAGCAATTGCTCTTCAATAAAGCGTGCGCAGGCGCCGAGAATTCGCGCCGGGCGCGGCAGCGGCATTATGTCTAATCCGCCGCGAATTTCGCGCAAAGTGGTAGGTACAGATTGCAGATGTTGGCGATTCCACTGCGACGCTATGTATTCAATAATTGCGTCTTTAGCGTGTTCAAGTCCGTTGCGCGATTCACGCAGCACCGACTCTTTGGCGCGGCTGAGGGTGATGTCGGAATCTTCACCGCTGTCGCCGTCCTGATTGCTCATTTCGGTCAAACTATCGAGTGAGTTCTCAATCGCAATCAATTGACTGGCGACAGCAATTAATTGCTCATCGGACAGCTGGCTATGGGATTCGACCACCAAATCCAATACTGCGCCCTGCTCGAGGATACTCTTGCGCAGGTCGCCCAAGCCGAGCACCGCCATGGTATCGGCAACGCGTTTGACAATTGGTAGGGCATTGCTGAGTGCGGACTGGGTATCACCGCCTGCAAGACAAGTGTCCAAACTATCTTTGATCAGGTTTAACTCTTCTTTCAGTGCACCCACTACTGAGCGCATTGCTTCGGCATCGGGTACCGAGAGCATGTTTTGACTATCTTCGCTGGTCTCTTTGCCTTCGAGCAGCGCCTCTTCAAGATGGTAGGTTTCGTAGATACGCTGTAACTGGGAGTTGGGCGGAAAGCCGGGAGCGTGTTTGCCCGCGCGCGCAACATAGTAGAGCAGGTTTTTAATCAGCTCGTCATTGGTAAAACTATTGAGTGCTTTGATGCCGTGAACGGCGAGCACTTTGATTTCTTTATCGAGCTGGCGGAGCAGATTTTTTACTGCGACGCTGATTTCAATCGCGTCGATTTCAATCGCTTCAACCAGTGCCAGCGATATATCCCAGAGCGCAAAACGCGCTGTACCGTGGGTGAGTTTTTGCAGACGGGAAAAAGCCTTGTGCAAGTAAGCGAGATTTTCTTCCGGATTCACATTGCGGATAAAACCCGACGCCGCATATTGATACATCTGGCGCAGTTTGAGCACCATCGCCTGAAATTGCACATTGTCGTTGGTAACGGGTAGGCGCGCGCCGGAGGCTTTTTTAGCTGGGGTCAGGTTGGGTACAAAGAGTTTGGTATCGGTTAGCAGGCTTTCGCCGCGCACCGCGCGCAAATCGTTGAGCAGTGGTAGAACCACCAGTGGATTATCTTTGCGCGTATTTTTGACTTGGTCGAGATACAGCGGGAATTGCAGAATTGCGCGCATCAGTACTTCTTGCGCTTCACCGCTGTTGGCGACTTTCTCGGCGATCATTGCCTGAGTCAGTTGTTCCATTTCGCTGGCCAGCATGGCCGCGCCATAGAACTCCACCATCTGCAGGCTGCCATGCACCTGATGGATATGGGTAAGGCAGAAGCGGATACGCGCCGCGTCTTTAGGATTTTCAACATAGCTTTCGAGGGCTTGGCGCGCTTCCTTCAGCGTCTCACTGATCTCATGGATCAACCAATCCAACGCGGCAAAATTGCGATTATCTGCCATGCAGAACGTTCCTCTCGTTGTTCTCGTTTTTATCGTTCTTCACGAACGTAAGCCTGCACTTGGTCATCGCCAGTGCGTTGCATTTCGGGGTGTTCCCAGTCCACTACTTCACCAAGACCAACAATCAGTAGGCCGCCTGGTTTCAAACGGTCGACTAACGCATTCAAAACATCACGGCGCAGCCAGCGGCGAAAATACACCAACAAGTTTTGGCAAAAAATCACATCCACTTGCACCATGGGGAGTTGGCGCGCGTGAACTATATTGGTGTGAGTAAAACATACGCGGTCGCGCAATTTATTCACTACCTCATAACTACCATCAGTACAGACCTGCAGGTAGCGTTTAACTTCATCGGGTTTTACCTGCTCCACACGGCGTTTGCTATAGCGGCCTTTACGACCGGCAGCTAAGGCCGACGAGCTGATATCCATGGCGGTAATACCGTAATAAGGGTTAATCGCCGCCAATTCAAAACAATCGTTGACTACCATTGCCAGTGAGTAGGCTTCTTCACCGGTTGCGCAGCCCATGCTCCAGATATCGAAACTGTTGTTCAGGGCTTTATTATTGATTTTTTGCTGCAGGTAATTGCGCACATATTCAATCGATTCGCGATGGCGGAAAAAACTGGTTTCTTTTACCGCAATGCGGTCGATCAAGCGCGACCACTCCACTTTGGCTTCAATTGTTTCTTGGGCGATAAACTGAAAATAACTATCGTAATTTTCATCGCCATGGTCGCGCATGCGCGAACTCATTTGCGATTCAAGCCAGGCTTTCTGCTGAAAAACAAGCTGGATACCGGTGCGCTCTTCCAGCAGCTTGCCCCATTGGAGAAACTGATCTTCGGTGAGTGTAGGTAGTGTGCGCAGTGACCAAGCCATAGGCAATATCTGTAAGTTACTGGCTGCGATGCCAGCGGGGCTGGCATCACTTGTTTATCAGGCTTTTGAGGTTTGGGCGAAAATGTCGTCGTCAGGCAACAATTCGTCGTCCAGATCGATCACTTCGGTATTGCTTTCGAACTCCATTGCCGGAGTGGTGGCCATGGCTTGGCGCGCGGCATTGGCGCGACCTTCCGACATAACCTCTTCTGGCAGTTTGAAACCGGCTACCGACTCACGCAGGTCGAGGGCCATTTCCGCGAGGTTACCAATCGATTGAGCGGTAGCCGAAGTACCGGCAGAGGTTTGGGTGGTAATCTCTTGAATAACGTTCATCGTGTTGGAGATGTGACCCGCAGACGATGCTTGCTGACGCGCAGCGTTGGAAATGTTCTGGATCAATTCCGCCAAGCTTGAGGATACGTTTTCAATTTCTTCCAGTGCCACACCCGCATCCTGTGCGAGGCGTGCACCGCGTACCACTTCAGAAGTGGTTTGTTCCATCGAAATTACCGCTTCGTTGGTATCGTTCTGAATGGTTTTTACCAGCGCTTCAATCTGCTTGGTTGCGGCTGCGGAACGTTCCGCAAGGCGTTGAACTTCGTCCGCTACCACCGCGAACCCGCGGCCTGCGTCACCGGCCATAGATGCCTGAATTGCTGCGTTAAGTGCGAGGATGTTGGTTTGGTCGGCAATGTCGTTAATCAAACTTACGATATCACCAATCTCTTGTGACGATTCACCGAGGCGCTTAATACGTTTGGAGGTGTCTTGAATCTGTTCACGAATGGTATCCATCCCGTGGATGGTGTTTTGTACCACTTTAGCGCCGTTGCCCGCGATTGATACCGCACGCTCTGCTACCGCTGCCGATTCGGCGGCGTTGGCAGATACCTGGTCAATGGTCACGGCCATTTCATTTACCGCCGCCGATGCACCGGCAATTTCTTGCGCCTGGTGTTCAGATGCTTCAGCGAGATGCAATGCAGTTTGCTGGGTCTCTTGCGCAGCGGCCGATACGTTTACCGCGGTTTCGTTGATTCGCGCTACCAGAATCCGCAGCTGGTCGATGGTGAAGTTAATAGAGTCAGCAATCGCACCGGTGAAGTCCTCGGTTACGGTCGCGGTAGTGGTCAAGTCACCGTCCGCGAGGTCGGCAAGTTCGTCGAGCAGACGCAAAATCGCGGTCTGGTTACGTTCGTTGGTATCGGCGGTTTCGTCAGCGCGTTTACGAGCGCCCATGTACTGGTTGAAACCCAGGAAGAACAAAGAGCCGAGTGTGATTGCGGCCAAAATAATAACTGTAGTGTTATTGATGAGCGGGCGGCTATCGGCCTGACTTGAAATCTTATCGGCAATAACTGCCAGACTTTGCAGCAGTTGTGGCGTATCGTTCAGCAATGCATCAGATGCCTGACGGGCGCGGGTCAGGGTAGTTGAACCTTCAACCATCTCTTGGATCGATTTGTTCACCCCTTCAAACAGGGTGGTAATTTGCTCGAGACTGGCGCGTGCTTGGGTGTCAGATACACGGGTAATACGCAGGGCAGGGTCGCCGTCTTTCATTGCAGTAAGTACGCGGGCGTAGAAGTTAGCGTCGCGGTTGAACTGATCAGCAGCGTCACCTGAGTCGGCGTCACCGCGCAGCATTTTATCTACGTTACGACCGATACGCTCGGCGCGCCAGGAGAGCAGCTGGGCTTGAATCGCTTGGTCGGCAGGTGCGCCGGATTCGAGCAAGATATCTACGATATTGTTGTGTTCAGTCTGCAGGGTCGGCAGGTTGTCGTTCAGGGTATTACCCACGTTGTTGAGCGATACAATCAGGTCTTTGTTGGTCGCAATTGCCTGGGCGTTGGTTTTTACCCGGTTCCAGATAGCGCCAAAGCTGTCGAACTCAGAGCTCAGTGTTTTTTGGGTGCGCTCGTCGCTGTTACGCAGCATATCCCAAGTGCCGCCCATGCTCTGCACCACGCCGGTCAGTTCACCGAAGGCTTTTTCATCGCCCGAGGTGGCATCGCGTGAGAGCGAGGTCAAGCGATAGGCTTGCGCACGCAAGTCACCCGCCTGTTGCAAGTAGCGCTGGTCGTTGCTCTTGCCCTGGTTAATCAGGAACAACAGTATCATTGCGGCGGCAAATGAAACCACCAGCAAGACCGCGGCAATAACAGTCGTCGGTTTTGCTCTGAAGGCGGCAATCTTTGAATCAGTTTTCATCTAAGCACTCCTAACCAGCGTTCGGTTTTATTTTTTCTATCCACTGCGTTTTTTACACTAGGTAAAAAAACTCAAATTGACTCTCAATCTAACATTTGGGCGTAATGGTCGTGGTCTATCTGTAAGCTAGGTTTTTGCCGCATTGGTAAAACGCGGATCTTCCGCCAGCAGGGCAGGACGGAACAGCGACCAGCGCTCCCCTCCCTGAGGATAACTACCGGTAACAAATGGCAAAATAGAGCTTGCTACAGCACCGGGCTGTTCACTGTATTCATCCATGGGAAAGTGTTGCATACCAAACACCTGGTCGACGATAAGGCCGGAGTAGAGTGTTTCGGTTTCTAATATCAATACCCGGCGGTGTTTACGTGTACCACCTAGTCGATCGCCAAAAAACATCGCCAAATCAAATAGTGGTAGCAACCGGCCGCGCACGTTGGCAACGCCTTTTACCCAGGGTTGCACACCGGGTAAGTGGGTGTGGTTGGGTACTTCCAGCATTTCTGAAATTTCACCAATAGGCACTACAAAGTAGCTGCCCATCAGCGCAAAGCCAATGCCGCTCCAATGGGGGCGTATATCCGCCTGTGCTGGCAGACCGCGTGCAGCGGCGCGGCTGCGCTGTGCCAATGTGAGCAGGGCCTGAAAGGCGGCCTGGGGTTCAGACATAAATCTATCCGTAACGGTCGTGTAACATCACTCGGATTCGACCCCTAGAGTCGATGAACTTGATGGTCGGTGATGATACTTGTTGTTATTGTCTCTCTATCATCCCTGTAGCCTGTGAACTTATCCTTTGTTTAGCGCAACACTTCGGCCATCGCGGCCATCAACACTTCTTGCGTAATCGGTTTAGACAAATAAGCTTTTGCACCTTGGCGCATGCCCCAAACGCGATCGGTTTGCTGGTCTTTAGTGGTCACAATAATAACGGGAATGTGCGCAGTTTCAGGGGTTTTTGACAATTGACGGGTTGCCTGAAAGCCGTTGAGGCCAGGCATAACAACATCCATCAGGACAACATCGGGCAGCTCTTTTTGCGCCATCACAATACCTGCTTCGCCGTTGTCGGCGGTCATGACCACATGGCCATTTTTTTCCAGCATGCTAGTGAGCGTGTAAGTCTCGGTTGGCGAATCGTCAATAATCAATACTCTGGCCATAAATGCTCCAAAAAAACGAATAATTGTTCCGCAGGCGATGCGGTGAGTGTTAAACAGTCCTTTGGATGTCGATCCAGACTATTACTCAGGTGACACCGGGAGCGTGTAGCGCGTTAGTAACAGTCAAAACCCCCACTAAGCGTATCTGGGATACGCCTATATTCAAGAGGCTTTTAAATGCTTGACGTGCGCTTCGATAGCGCCGAGTAACTCGCTTTTGCTAAACGGTTTGGTGAGGTACTGATCGGAGCCAACAATGCGCCCTTTGGCTTTGTCAAACAGACCATCTTTACTGGATAGCATGATGACCGGAGTGGTCTTGAATTCGCTGTTATTTTTGATCAGGGCACAGGTTTGATAGCCGTCGAGGCGCGGCATCATGATGTCCACAAAAATAATATCAGGGCGGGTATCGGCAATTTTTGCCAGAGCATCAAAACCATCGGTGGCGGTGATGACCATGCAGCCCGCTTTTTTGAGCAGTGTTTCAGCCGTGCGCCGGATGGTTTTGCTATCGTCGATAACCATCACTTTGAGGCTTTCGTAAGTTACTTCCATACTCTGACCTTGCCTTTTGTTATTGCCGTAGTTGCCAGATATACACGTTGATTGGTGAAACTTGAGTAACGCTTGAAGCTTGTGTTGCAATCACTTATCAAAACCGGCGTCAAAATAACGCCACCAGTGAAAACGAACTTTTAACACAGTTTTTAAGGTTATGCCATAACTAGTTGAATATATGAGTAATCTATTCCGATTTTGAATTTTTTAGAGCGGAATAATCTGTCGGTAATAACCTTGCTTTAATTGCCCTCAGGACTTAACTTTAGCCCGCCGCACAGAGTCCGGCAATTTATTTGCGCTTCTGCTGCATATCTTTCTGTTGATCTAATCTGGGCAATCGCTATGGCAATCTCTCTCGGCGTGGTAATGGACCCTATCGCGGATATCAAATTTTATAAAGATACGACTCTGGCGCTGTTGCTTGCAGCACAGGAGCGCGGCTGGGATTTGCATTATATGGAGCAGCGCGATCTTTATTTGTTGCAGGGCGAGGCGCGGGCAAATACCCGCAATCTGTTTGTCGCCGACAATGGCGATAGTTGGTTTGAGTTGGGGTTGCACGAAGATAAAAAGCTCGGTGATCTGGATGTGATCATCATGCGCAAAGACCCCCCCTTCGATAACGAATACATATACAGCACCTATATTCTTGAAGCTGCGCAGAATCAGGGTGCGTTAGTGGTAAACGATCCACGTAGTCTGCGCGATTGCAACGAGAAAATTTTCGCCACCCAATTTCCCCAGTGCTGCCCGCCGGTCTTGGTTAGTCGCGATATGCTGCGCCTGCGCGATTTCCACCGCAGCCATGGCGATGTGATATTTAAACCACTCGACGGCATGGGCGGCAGCCGTATTTTCCGCTGTCGTCAGGATGACCCCAATGTCGGTGTAATTCTGGAAACCCTGACGGAATTTGGCAGCCAGAGCATTATGGCGCAGCGTTATATCCCGGCGATCAGCGAGGGCGATAAACGTATTTTGGTGGTCGATGGCGAGCCAGTTCCCTACTGCTTGGCGCGCATTCCTGCTCAGGGCGAAACGCGCGGTAATCTGGCGGCAGGCGGAAGTGGTGTGGCCCAGCCATTGACCGATCAGGATTACTGGATAGTCGAGCAGGTGGCGCCGACGCTCAAAGCCAAGGGCCTGCTATTTGTCGGTTTGGATGTGATCGGTAATTATTTGACCGAGATTAACGTCACTAGCCCCACCTGTGCGCGAGAAATCGATAAAGCCTACAACACGGGAATTGGGTCACGGCTAATTGATGCTATAGAGCGTAAATTAGCGGCGCATTAATCAGCCCCAATGGCTGACCCGTTGAACAACAGAGTAGAGCGAATGAATCAGGCTGTTGCCTTGGAAGAAGAAACCCTAGCCGTGCCGCCGGTTGATACCGGCGATCGGCTGAGTTTTACTTTATTTTTGGCGATCGCTCTGCACGCTTTCTTGATATTGGGGTTTAGTTTTAAGCTGCCCGATCACAGTAATAAGTCACAAACAATTGAAATTACTTTGGCGACTCATAAATCGCTGAAAGCGCCAGAGAATGCCGATTTTCTGGCGCAGCACAATCAAGAGGCGAGCGGCACACTGGATGAGGCCAAGCAGCTTACTGCCGAGAAGCAGGCGGAATTTGCCGATACCCAAGTGCGTGAGGTAAACCCGGTACCGCAGCAACAAGCGGCATCCACCAAGAAAATCAAAGAGCAACAGCTGCTCTCAACCACCGCCAAAAGCACCCAAACCACCCAGTTAAAATTAAATCCAGATGAGCGAGAAGAGCGTGAAGTGCTGGAAGGGTTAACTGAAGATCAGCCGCTAATCTCGTCCGAAATTGCCAGTTTGCAAGCCAAGTTGGATAAGCAGCGGCAGGAATACGCCAAGCGGCCACGGGTGCGTACACTTACCTCAGTCTCGACTAAAGAATCCTTTGATGCCAAGTACTTGCATGAGTGGGGCGCCAAAATTGAGCAGGTCGGCAACCGCAACTATCCCAAGGAAGCCTTAAGCCGTCATATCACCGGTCACTTGCGTTTATCGGTGGTGATTAATCCCGACGGCACTATTTATGAAATCAAAGTGCTGCAATCTTCGGGGCAGCGCATTCTCGATGATGCCGCGCGGCAAATTGTGCGCTTGGCAGCCCCGTTTGCGACATTTCCGGCCGAAATTCGCAAGCACGCCGACCGTCTGCAGATTATTCGCACCTGGAATTTTGAGATCACTGGCAAAAACTCAACAATTACCACGTCCGCCAACTGATTGGCAGGCTAATTAATTTAGCCTACTTGCTTGTTTTACCTTCGTAAGGCCTCATACTAAATCCATGAACGAAAAAATCACTTTTAATGATTACGATGAGCTTACCCCCGGCAGTTTGCGCGACCATTTTTTGATCGCCATGCCGGGTTTAAACGATTCATCTTTTGCCCACACAGTGACTTACATTTGTGAGCACAGCGACAAGGGTGCCATGGGGGTGGTGATCAATACCGCCACGCCTATGCTGCTGAAAGAAATCTTCTCGCAGATGGATTTGGATGACCTTTCTGACCAGGGCGACCAGATTGTCATGAGTGGTGGGCCGGTGCAGCCCGAGCGCGGCTTTGTGCTGCACAGCAATGAAGCCAAATGGCAATCCACGCTGGAAATCTCTCCCGACGTTAGCCTCACCGCTTCGCGCGACATTATTGCCGCCCTCGCTGAAGGCCGCGGCCCTAAGCAGTGCTTGATCGCGCTGGGTTATGCGGGTTGGGGTGAAGGTCAGTTGGAGGCGGAAATCGCCGCCAATAGCTGGTTGACCGTACCTGCCGATAAAAACATTATTTTCAATACGCCGTTTGAAGAGCGCTGGACATCGGCAGCGCTGGCGTTGGGTATTGATGTCAATTTAATTTCCAGTACCGCTGGCCACGCTTAGTGTGTTAGATCCGCGAGACTTAAATCTGTTTGTAACCCTATGATTAAAACTCTGCTTGCCTTTGATTACGGCACCAAAAATATTGGTGTCGCTTCTGGTCAAACCATCACTCGCTCGGCCAATTCACAGGTTGCACTCAAAGCTAAAGATGGCATTCCGGATTGGAATCAAATTGAAAAATTATTAAAAGATTGGCAGCCTGATTTGGTTTTGGTTGGCCTGCCGCTCAATATGGACGACAGTGAAAGTGAACTCAGCGCGCGCGCGCGTAAATTCGCCAACCGTTTGCATGGTCGTTTTGGCGTGAAAGTAGAGATGGTAGATGAGCGGTTGAGTAGCTTTGAAGCCAAAAGTGAAGTGATGGAGCGCGGCGGTTCGCGCGATTACAAAAATAATCCGGTTGATTCTATTGCGGCGCGGTTGATTTTGGAAAGTTGGATGGAGCGAAACTAAATCGTTCAGCCAAAAAACACTTGGCTGAACGTGCCGCGGAGATATTATTTGATGGTGGCCGTTACCCCGTTTGTCTTCACTGATTCTATGCCGTTATCGCGCCCCGATGTGCTGGCGTACATTTGGCTGGTGCCAATAATTTGATGGTTGGCCGCTTTAAGATTGAAATAGGATTTGCCGTTTACTGCTTCTTTGCGCTCGTAGCGCTCATCCAGCGGGCTGTTGCTTTGCACCGAGGCAATGCCCGTCTCCGCTGCTGCTTTTGAGGTGTAGCTTTCACTGCTCAGAATCACTTCGCCATTGCCTGCTTTGAGCACAAAGTGAAACTGCCCCTTATCATTTTTACTAAGTTCATACCAACCTGCCATAACTAGCTCCTTTTGTTGTAAATCACTTGTGGGTTTATCAATTATTAAAACATTTTGCCGCGATTATTGTGCTCATCGCTTTGAATCGACAAGCTATCTGCCGCGTGGGACAAATAACTCGCATCGGTTTCCGAGCCGAGTTTGATCATCAGACGCAAATCGTTAGGTGAGTCGGCGTGCAACAACGCATCTTCGTAAGTAATTTCACCGTTGTCGTAAAGTGCATAAAGCGCTTGGTCAAAGGTCTGCATGCCCAGCTCAGTCGAGCGCTTCATCAATTCTTTCAAGTCTGATACTTCACCCTTGCGAATTAAATCCTGCGCCAGCGGGGTATTGATCATAATTTCCAAACAAGCGCGGCGGCTATTGCCATCCGGTGTGGGAATTAATTGTTGCGCCACAATCGCTTTTAAGTTGAGCGATAAATCCATCCACAATTGGCGATGGCGATCAGCAGGGAAAAAGTGAATGATCCGGTCGAGCGCTTGGTTAGCGTTGTTGGCATGGAGTGTACAGAGACATAGGTGACCAGTTTCCGCAAATGCGATTGCGTGGTCCATGGTCTCGCGCGAGCGCACCTCACCAATCAAAATCACATCGGGTGCCTGACGCAAAGTATTCTTCAATGCAACTTCAAAAGATTCAGTATCAATACCCACTTCGCGCTGGGTGATAATGCAGCCTTGGTGTTGATGAATAAATTCAATCGGGTCTTCGATGGAAATAATATGCCCTTTGGAGTTTTGATTGCGATGGCCGATCATAGCGGCGAGTGAGGTCGATTTACCGGTACCGGTCGCGCCCACAAAAATAATCAGGCCGCGTTTGGTCATCGCCAACTCTTTAATAATTTCTGGCAGACCCAGATCATCGGGTGCCGGGATTTTGGTTTCAATCCGGCGCAACACCATGCCGGCGAGATTGCGCTGGTAAAAGGCGCTGGCACGGAAGCGACCAATGCCGCGTGCGCTTACGGCAAAATTCAATTCCTTTTTATCGATAAATTCTGCGCGCTGTTTTTCATTCATTACACTCAGCACCAGTTCGCGTGCTTTTTCTGGTGCCAGTGGTGTGGCGGTGACAGGCACCACTTTGCCATGGACTTTGATCGAGGGCGGTACACCGGCAGTAATAAATAAATCCGACGCGCCCTTTTCTACCATCAAGGATAATAACCGATCAAAATCCATAACAATGCACCTTAAAAATTATTGAAACGTTGTGCTGCAAATAGGAAACAAAATGAGATATTTCCCAGAGTGTTTGATTAAAAATTCTCGGGGAATTTAGCTTTGCCTTTAGCGGCCTCGCGGCTGATGATACGACGCGCGACCAAATCAGCCAAACACTGATCCATGGTCTGCATGCCAAGCGATGCACCAGTTTGAATCGCCGAGTACATCTGTGCCACCTTATCTTCGCGAATCAGGTTACGAATCGCCGCTGTACCGCGCATAATTTCGTGCGCCGCCACCCGGCCACCGCCATTTTTCTTCATCAGGGTTTGCGAAATTACCGCTTGCAGCGATTCCGACAGCATCGAACGCACCATGGATTTTTCGTTCGCGGGGAATACGTCCACGATACGGTCGATGGTTTTGGCTGCAGAGGTGGTGTGCAGGGTGCCAAATACCAAGTGGCCGGTTTCAGCGGCGGTGAGTGCCAAACGAATAGTTTCCAAATCGCGCATCTCACCTACCAGAATAATATCCGGGTCTTCCCGCAGTGCGGAGCGCAATGCTTCGCTAAAGCCGTGGGTGTCGCGGTGCACTTCACGCTGGTTGACCAAGCATTTTTTCGATTCGTGGACAAATTCGATCGGGTCTTCAATGGTCAGCACGTGTTCGTATTTGTTGTCATTGATGTAGTCGATCATCGCCGCGAGGGTGGTGGATTTACCCGAACCGGTTGGCCCGGTCACCAGTACTAATCCGCGCGGTACCGCGCAGATATCGCGGAACACATTGCCCATGCCCAGCTCTTCCATAGTGAGTACTTTGGAGGGAATGGTACGAAATACGGCGCCAGAGCCGCGGTTTTGGTTGAAGGCGTTAACCCGGAAGCGCGCCACACCCGGTACTTCAAAGGAAAAGTCAGTTTCCAGGAATTCTTCGTAGTCCTTGCGCTGCTTGTCATTCATAATGTCGTAAATCAAACCGTGCACCTGCTTGTGCTCCATCGGCGGCAGGTTGATACGGCGCACATCGCCATCGACACGAATCATCGGCGGCAGACCCGCCGAGAGGTGCAAGTCAGACGCGCCTTGTTTGGCGCTAAAGGCCAGGAGTTCGGTGATATCCATCAGAGCAACCTTTTGTTATTCGTCTGCAGTGCAGACCTTTGTGGGCAATTACAGCGATTTTAAGAAAACGGAATATGCACAAGATAGACGACCAGCTCGCGAAAGTCACCGCACGAATTCATCAAGCCGCTAATGCCGCCGGACGAAATCCGCAAACTGTGCAGTTGATCGCGGTGAGCAAAACCCAGCCTGCACAAGCCTTGGCCGAAGCTTACGCTTGGGGGCAGCGCGCATTTGGTGAAAACTACCTGCAGGAAGCGCTCGACAAACAAATCGCTCTGCAAGCATTGCCGGGGATTGAATGGCACTTTATCGGCCCCATTCAATCCAACAAGACGCGCCCAATCGCGGAGCACTTTGCCTGGGTACATTCAGTCGACCGGTTGAAAATCGCCCAGCGCCTGAATGACCAGCGCCCCGCAGAGCTGCCGCCACTGAATATCTGTGTGCAAGTAAATATAGACGATGAAACGACCAAGTCAGGTGTTAGCCTTGCACAATTACCCGCATTAGTGGCGGCGATAGGCCAGTTGCCGCGTCTAAAGCTGCGCGGTTTGATGGCGATACCCGCTGCGACTAATGACCCAACCCAACAGCGCGCCGCCTTTGCCAAATTGCGCAGCGCCCGCGATGACTTGAATGCGCAGGGTTATCAACTGGATTGCCTGTCGATGGGTATGTCAGGGGATTTGGACGCCGCCATTGCTGAAGGCGCAACCTTTGTGCGGGTGGGTACCGATATATTTGGCGCGCGCTCCAGCGCAAAACAATAATTTTTTAACGTTAAGGGTTTAGTGTGAAGACATCCAAGATTGCATTTATCGGCGCGGGCAATATGGCCAAGGCGATTATCGGTGGTTTGCTGGCGGAAGGTTTTACCGCCGCACAAATCAGCGCTGCAGGTCCGCGTTTGGAAACACTCAATAAGATAGCGGATGAATTTGGTATTGCGGTGAGCACCGACAATGCTGCAACGGCCGCGCAGGCCGATGTGATTGTGCTGGGGGTAAAACCGCAGATGCTAAAAGAAGTTGCGCTCGGTTTGCGCGAATCCTTAACCCATAAACCGCTGATTATTTCGGTTGCGGCGGGCATCACCACTGCGAGTATTGCAAGCTGGCTGGGCGAAGATCAGGCGATTGTGCGCTGTATGCCCAATACGCCGTCGCAATTGCGCGCCGGTGCCAGCGGGTTGTTTGCGAATAGTTTGGTGAGCGAAGCACAAAAAATGGCGGCCAATGCAATTCTCGGCGCTGTAGGAATTGTGCAATGGCTGGATGATGAAAATCTATTAAACGCGGTCACGGCCGTTTCCGGTTCCGGCCCTGCGTATTTTTTTCTGATGATGGAGGCGATCATCGACGCCGGTGTTGAACTGGGTTTAACGCGCGAATGCTCAGCTGAGTTAACCTTGCAAACGGCGCTGGGTGCCGCCATGCTCGCTAAAGAAAGTGAACTGGATGTAGCCGAGTTGCGCCGCCGCGTCACCTCACCCAAGGGGACAACCGAGCAGGCCATTTTGTCGTTTGAGCAAGATCAACTGCGTGGCACTGTGTTAAAAGCCATGAGTGCTTGTTCTAATCGCGCCGTGGAGCTGTCTGAACTGCTGGGTAAATAAATCGCGTAAGCTATTTTGCATTGCACTTGTTATTAAAATAAATCACCGGAGATATTCATGTTCGCCAACATTTTGCATTTAATTGTCTATAGCCTGATGTCGTTGTTTCTGGTGATTGTTATTTTGCGTTTTTTATTGCAATTAGTGCGCGCTGATTTTTACAACCCTGTTTCGCAAGCCATAGTCAAAATCACTATGCCCATGCTCAAACCACTGCGTAAATTTATTCCCAGTGTGTTGGGGATTGATACAGCATCGGTCGTATTAATTATTTTGGTGCAATTGCTTGCCACTACGATTTTGTCGATGATCGCAGGGGCGCCCGGATTAATTTTGAATCCGCTACCGCTGATTGTGTGGGGCATAGTGGGTGCGCTTACTATTATTTCCAGCATATTTTTCTGGTGCATGATTATTAGCATTATTGGCAGTTTTATTGCGCCATTTAGCAGCCATCCATTACTGACGCTGGCCAATCAAATTATTAATCCACTGGCAGCGCCAATCCGCAAAATTATTCCACCACTGGGCGGCGTGTTGGATATATCGCCGATCATCATTCTGCTTGGCTTGCAAATCGTGAATATGCTGATTGCGCGTTTGGCCAGTGCGGTGGGTGTGTATCCGCAGTTAGTATTGGGTTATTGGTAACGGTGGAGTGCCCATGTACGCCGTCATTTTTCACGCTGAAATTGCACAACTCGACGACGAATATTTTGCAGCGGCTAAACAGCTGCGCGAGTTGGCAATGACGCAATATGGCTGCCTCGATTTTGTCGCCACCAGCGAAGGCAGCCGTGAAATAGCCATTTCCTATTGGCCGAGTCTCGACCACATCAAACACTGGCAGCAAAATGCCGAGCATCTGCAGGCGCAGCAGCAAGGAAGAGCGCGCTGGTATAAGTCCTACAAAGTGGAAGTGGTTGAGCTGTTACGCTCTTATAGACACTAACCTTCTGCATACGCGCGGTGATAATTTGTTACTGCTCGACTTGAGCACTACAGCGAAGAATCCTAACTGGTACCCAAGAGAGTATTACCGAGTTGGCGCCAAATGTTTCACAAAGTAGCAATCTCCCACCTTTTAGCCATCTGAAGTGACCACTCACTGCTCAAGATCTAGTCACTGGCGTAGTTTTCCGCTTTAATGTCTGCATAAAAATTATTATGTAACCTTATGCTGGTTATTTCGGTCAGTTATTAAACAGTACAAATAACGCCCTAATCGATATTGAGAACACAGCTATGGACGTACGTGCCCTGCATCGCCAAATGACCCATTACACTCGTTGGAAGCGCCAGTTAGATGAGCGTTTGCAGCGCTTTGAACAGTGGAGTCAGCAGCATGATATGTCTGGCGCGAATATGGGCAAGACCTTGCAGCGCGCACGCCAGTTACTGCGCGGCGAGAGTTTTACCATCGCCTGTGTGGGTGAGTTCTCGCGCGGTAAAACCGAATTAATCAATGCGCTGTTGTACACCGGCGGTGGCCGCCGTTTGCTGCCATCGCAACCGGGGCGCACCACTATGTGCCCCACCGAAATCTATTGGGATAGCCATCAGCCCGCCAACTGCGTGCGTTTGCTGCCCATCGAAACCCGTCGCACCAATACCAGCTTGCAGAGTTTTAAACGCATCCCACAAAACTGGGTGGCGATTCACTTTGATGCGCAAGACCACGAGCAGACCCGCGCCGCGATCAATCAAGTGTCTGCCAGCAAACAAGTCACAGTAGCCGATGCAATCAAACTCGGTTTTGCACAGGATGAGTTAGGCGAGCGCGATGAAAATGGCATGGTCACTATCCCCGCCTGGCGCCATGCACTGATTAGTTTGGATCACCCACTCTTGCGCCAAGGCTTACGTATTGTTGATACCCCCGGTTTAAACGCACTCGGCAATGAACCCGAGCTCACGCTCAAGACCTTGCCTGATGCCCAGGCGATTTTGTTTTTGCTCAGCGCTGATGCCGGTGTCACCGCAAGCGATATGGATATCTGGCGCGAACATATTCAGGTGCTGCGCGATAACAACTGCACCGCCGTGATTGCCCTGCTCAATAAAATCGACAGCCTGTGGGATGACCTCACTCCACCACAGGAAATTGAAGCTAATATCGATCACTTACGGAAGCTCACCGCGCGCCAGTTAGACTTAGCGCCTGAACATGTGGTGGCGCTCTCGGCCAAACAGGGGCTGCTGGGCAAGGTTGGGCGCAATCAGGCGCAGTTAGTACGCAGTAATTTCCCGCAGCTTGAACGTATGCTGGCTGAATGCGTGATGCGCAATCAGCAGCAAATCATTGGCCATCGTTTAATTGGCGACAGCTATGCGATGGTGATTAATGCACGCAACAGTTTGCAGCGCCGCTTGGGTGAGTGCGAAAGTGAGTTGAGTGAATTGCGCGCAGTTGCACCCGAAGCAGCGGGTGAAAAATTAACTGAGTTGCGCGATACCATTCGCCGCAACCATCATGAATACCACAAGCAGGCGCTGTCGCTGCGCACCAGCCAGCGCTTGTTGGAGTCGCAGAAATTATCGCTGTTGGGGCCAATCAGCAGCGGCCTGTTGGAACAGCAAATCGCCGAGGCCCATGCGAGTCTGGCGCAGAGTTGGACTACCGTGGGGTTAGCCCGCGCCATCGGTAAATTTTTTGACGATGTGGACAGTAACCTGCGTCATCTGGAGCGTGAAATCGAACGCTGCAATCGCGTGCTTACTTCGATTTATGAACGGCCCGAGCAGAGCATAACCGGTGATGATTTGATCATGCGCCACTTGTTAAAAATTCAAAAACAGCGCCGCCAGTTGCGCCAGCTGCATACCCGCGCCGACGATTTCCGCAAATCGCTGGCGACAGTGTTCACGCACAAAGGCGCGTTGATTAGCCGTTTTATCAATACGCTAGTGCAGGAAGTGCGCGCGGTGTATATCGAACTCAATCAGCACATCAATCACTGGATGCAAGAAGCTCTGGCGCCATTGTTTCATCAAAACCAGTATCAAAAACAATTGCTTGAGCATCACATGTTGCGCCTGACGCAATTGCAAACCCAGCGCAATAGCCACAGCGAACAGTTGGAATCTTTGCAGACCAATATTTACCAATTGCAAACCGCGCTGAGCAATATTGAACCGCTCTATAAAGAATTGCTGACTACACCGCTAGAGCCGGAATTAATGGCTGAAGTGGAGCAGAAAGAGCAGGGGGCGCAAGTGGTATCGATCAAGCAGGGGCGGCAATCACTGCGCGGCAACTAGGCCGCGCAATGGCTGTAAAGTAGCGGGGATTAACATTCTTCCGGGGCTAAACGGCGCGCTTCATACTCCAACATCACCGGAATGCCATCGCGGATCGGATAGGCGAGGCCGCTGGTTTTACACACCAATTCTTGTTGTTCAGGGCGATAATCCAGCGCGGCTTTACTGACTGGGCACACTAAAATCGCAAGTAGTTTTTGGCTGAGCATTTTTTACCTCTACAAATAATAAAATCCAGATAGTTTTTATAGTTCTTACGTCCTTGTAAGCATTAGTCATCAATTATTTAATTTGTACCACATCACCCAACAGGGCCACACCGACCATGATATTACCGGCACCACATTTGAAGGTATCGGTGCTGGTAGTGGTGGCGTTGCGGTAGTTGGAGCGGATATTGACTATCGCATTTGCGCCTTCGCGCTGGGCGCGTTCACGCAGGGATTTCATCGCTGACAAAAATGCCCACTCACAGGCTTGTTTGTCAGACTTGCCTACACCATTGGTTTTTTTGTTAGTGCCAAACTCGCCAATTTTTTTAGCGACTGCGCCATGGCTTTGTGCGCCAAAATAAAACTTGATGTCATCGCCGAGAATATTTTTGGCCTGTTCGGTTGCGAGCGCATCGGCGATGGAAAACTCTTTTACATCGTCGCGTGCCAGGGCTCCGGTTGCGCAACTGCTGATGGCGATAATAGTGATGCAGCGGGTAATGAAATTCATACTTGGCTCCTTGATTAGTAAGTATGTCAAACAGGTTGCTTCACACACGAGGTGCATGAAACAGTGAGGTGTTTATTCCGGTTGGCTCAGAATCAGGCGCCCGCGCAACAGCGTATTGCCGGCTTGCTGCGCCACCAGTTCATAAATGGCGCCCTGGCTGCTGCTGAGCAAACATTGCGCATACAAATCCAGCGCGCAGGAATTGTCGGCGATGGCGGTCAAGAACTCAACATCCTTAACTGCACCTATGTAGGCGGGGCGGGCTTCACCCAGCCGCGATTGCAATAGTCCGGCGTGTACGGCGGCGGCTTGGGCGCCATATTCCAGCAATAACACTGAGTCTAATTGCTCATTTTCAAAGAGGGGATTGGCGGCGCTGGCAAACTGACTACTGCGGCAGTGGATCTGGCTTTCATCCCAAGCGACAACTTCATCGAGCAGACACATGGAATCGCCGTGGGGAATCAGCGCGGCAATTTGCGCGCGATCCATCAACACGGCTGCACCTCTAATTGCAGCGATTGTTGATTGGTACAGGCAAATACCAGCGAGCCGGATTTAGCTTGGGCAATAAGTTCCAGTAACGGCAAGCTGCGCGCCGCAGGGTTGGCGCAGCGCAAGGCTTCCAGTGCCGGTTGTGCCGCAGTGCTGGGCGCGGTTGTGTCAGTTGATTGGAGCTGCAATCGGGAGAGACTGTGTTCACTGGCAGTGGGGCTGAGCAGCAGCGCCACGCCAAACTCCACCGGTATCAGTCGTTTGCCGCCGAGTGGGTAAGGCGGTTGGATATCGTACACCGCCAGCAGGGTCGGCAATTGCTCCTGCTGGCACAGGCACATGGCTTCCAGCAGACCCACTGCAAAGCTGTCGTCATAGGCGGAAAGGCTGGTCGATGGCTGGCGGCTGCCAGTAGCGATGCTCCAGTAACCGGCGGCGGAATTGTGCACCGAGTTGTGGAATTGGGTGGGTGATACTAATCGTTCACTTTCGCACAGGGAGCGGCAGATCTGGTCGATGATCGGGTAGTCGCCGCCAGATGAGGCAAACACACTGGCGCAGTCCGCCATGGGTATTGCACTTGCCGCCATCAATTCTTCACATACGCGAAACGCCATGCGCACCAGTTCGGTGGCGCGGCGGCGCTCATTGGCGGGCAGCAGTTCGGGTTTGTATTTTTCCAGTGGGCTGGGTTCATAGGCCGCTTGCCCTTGCAAAACGGCGGTGCTGGCCTGCCAGCTTGGCAAGCCCGGAGCGGCGAGGCCGATAGCATTGAGATAGCATTCCAGCATTACAAACTCCCCAAAATCAGGCTGCAGTTGCTGCCGCCAAAACCAAAAGAATTGCTCAGTACACGCGTCACCGGCTGGATCGCCGCTTCTTTCAATAGCGCGATATTCATGCCTTCGTCGGCTTCCTGTAGATGCAGGTTTTGCGGCAGATGCCCGTGGACTATGGCGTCCAGCCCGATACAAGCCTCCACTATTCCCGCCGCACCCAGGGTGTGGCCAGTCCAGCCTTTGGTGGAGCTGGCAGGGGTAGCATTGCCAAATAACTGCTCTACTGCTTTGGCTTCGGCGCTGTCGTTGGCTTGGGTGCCGGTGCCGTGTAGGTTGATGTAATCGATCTGGTTAGGGGCTAAACCTGCTTTGCGCAGCGCCGCACTCATCGCCAATTGGGCACCGGCGCCATCGGGATGAGGTGATGACATATGGTAGGCATCGCCGCTCTCGCCGTAGCCGAGCAGATACAAACCGCTTTCATCGCCTTTTTCAAGCAGCGCAAAACCACCGGCTTCCCCGATAGAAATGCCGCTACGCTGGCGATCAAAGGGTTGGCATTTTTGCGGCGAAACCAGTTGCAGGGCGTGAAAACCGTAGAGAGTGGTCAAGCACAGGCTATCGACTCCGCCGACAATTGCCGCATCACACAAGCCGGCGGTGATAGCACGCTGCGCCGAGGCGAATACTTTGGCGCTGGAGGAGCAGGCGGTAGAGATTGCCATCACCGGCCCTTGGGTGCCCAGCGCTTGCTGGATAAAGGTAGCGACCGAGGACACATTGTGGGTAGTGCCGTACTTATACCAGTCGGGCAGCGGGTCTTGATTCTCGAAGTAGGCCAATTCGGTCTGGTGAATGCCGGAGGTGCTGGTGCCCATAAATACCCCGACCCGCGCCGCGCCGTAGCGGGCGATAGCGGCTTCAGCCGCGCTGAAAAACCCATCTTGCTGCAAGGCTAGCCAGGCGAGGCGATTGTTGCGGCAGTCAAAGTCGAGCAGCCGCGCGGGCAGCGCATCGCCCAGATCGGCCACTTCGCCAATCCAGGTATCGAGATCACTGATCTGGAAAAAGTCGCAGGGTTTCAGCCCGGAGCGACCCGCTTGCAGAGCCTCCCAATTAGCGCTAAGGCCTGCACCCAAACAGCTGGTGTAGGTGTAATTAGTGATGCGCAGAGGTTTCATCTTGCCAAAAGTCATAAAAATTAAACCAATTGTAGGGGTGCTTATGCACCAGATCCTGTAGCTGCGCGACGTAGCGCGCCATACCTACTTCGATGGCCGCCGTGCGATCCTGACGGCTAGTGCCTAGCTGTTCGCTGATCAATTCAAAGTGCAGATCGTAGCGATTGGCGCCGGAGTAAACGCCAAAACAGCTGATCACCGGTGCTTTGAGCAGCGCGGCTAATTGCCAGACGCCGGCGGGAAATTCGGCCGGTGCGCCGAAAAAGTCGACAGTGCTACTGCGCTCCCCCTGCGCGCAGCGGTCGGCCATGATACCGACCAAGTGCCCCTGCTCAATCGCTTCACTCAAAATCAGCGCCAGCGCGGGTGCGGGGGTACGCGCGTCAATCACGCCAGCGGCGAGTTGCGGGTCGAGCTTCTCTAGCAGGCGCATCACATTGGCGTTGTGTTGGATATCCAACAAGATGCGAATGGGCAGAGCATCGCTGCGGCGACCCATGCCCATCACGCGCAGCGCATCGAAGCTGCCGATATGGGCGGTGAGCAAAAAGCAGCCGCGATTTTTGTAGTCGTCGAACAATTGATTGCCGTGGATGTGGACATCAAATTCGGCTTCGCGCCCGGCGAGAAAATAGATGCGATCCATCGCGACCTGCGCAAAGGTTAGCAGATGACGGTATATCTCCCACCACTTGGGTGTTCGCTGGCGCGCGCGCCGTAAAAAATGGCGCGATGCAGTGCGGGCGCTGCGGGCAAACAGAAAGTAATAAAACACAATCACACACAGCCACACAAAAATCATTCGCCGCCCCAAATTCAACGCCACCCAAGTGAGCAGGTTGAGCAAAAACGGGGTGCCGCGCTCCTGCTGGGTTTGCCAGCCTTTTGCGGTTGATGGTTTGGCGCTGGTGGATGATTCAGTCATGCACACACTCGAATTGGCCTTTGAGCACCGGTGTTTCACCCTTATAGGCGGCAAGGGTGAAGGTCTTTGTACCGGGGGTGATGCAAATGCGCAATTCATCCCCCGGCAGTACCGGCGCGAGAAATTTTACCTGTTTCAGGTAATTGACTTGCCCGAAGTTGGCATTGGCCAGCAGCGCGATAATCCACTTGAGTAGCAGCGCACCGGGCACCAGTGGTGCGCCGGGAAAATGGTCGGCATAACAGGCGTGCGCGCCGGGGATCGGCAAGCGCAATTCCTGTGTGGTCTTAGCGTTGCTCATGTAGCTGGTTCCACAATTGATGCAGTGCGGCGGCGGTGAGTTTGCCGGTCTCATTGCGCGGCAAGGCGGTGACTTTGCGCAGTGGGCGCGGCAAAAAGGGAGCATCTACCCGCTGCGCCAGCGCCGTTAGAATCGTCTTTTCCGGCAATTCACTGACAACTAACGCGACCGGGCGCGCTTCCTGTTGGCTATTGGACGCTTGGGATGACGGCGGCGGTAGAAAAATCACCCCGTCTTGCACCCCATCAATACGCAATAGCTGCAGGGTTAGATTAGCCAGTGAGGCGCGTTTGCCCGCTACATTGATCATATCGGCGTTGCGCCCGCAGAGCAGGAAGCGGCCATCATCCTGCAGCTCCAGCTGATCTTGAATCGGTGCATCCACTTGCAAATGCGGTGCACTGGCGCAGGCGCCAGTATCGGTCAGCGTTAATTGAAAGCCATCCAATAATTGCCATGCGGCAGTTTGGGTTGAGCGGCGGGTGGCCATGCTGCCCGCTTCAGTACAACCGTAAATTTCCCACAGCGGCGCTTGGAAACACTGTTCGGCGGCTTGGGCGAGGCTTGGGTCGAGGGGCGCTGTCGCCGAGATAATGCCCGCCAGTGGCGGCATAGGTAAGTCGGCGTTAATCAGCGCGCGCAAATGAATCGGGGTGGTGACCAGTATTGCCTTGCTGGATAGCTGCTGTAACAGCTGTTGTACATCGGCCGGGAAAAACGGTTTGTCGCTGTGCATCACCATGCCTGCTTGCAGCACCATAAACAGGGTAGTTTCAAGGCCATACATATGTTGCGGTGGCACTGTGCCCACAATCGTTGGCGCAATTAAATCAGCGCCCAGCCGCTGGCCAAGTAAACGCGCGGTGGCCGCGAGTGTGCCCCAGCATTTGGCATTGGCCTGGGGTTTACCGGTGCTGCCGGAAGTAAAGGCGATAGCGGCAATTTGCTGGGCGGGAATCAGCGGCAGTGCGGGTGTGTCGGTCGTCTCCGGTGCAGTGTTGGATAGCAGTTCGGCGAGATTGATGCTGGGCAAATCGCAAGGCTGATCTTTGTCGAACAGGCAGTAGCAGCCGGGATAATCCTGCGCCAGCTCGGTGAGGGTGAGCGGTTGGCGATTGGGCGGCAGCAAATTAATCGCCCCTTTTACCAGCAGCGCACAAAAGCCCAGTAGAAAGTAGTAGCGGTCTTCGCAGAGGTTGAGCGCAAAATTGGCGTCGGGCAAACCGGCGGATACTATCTGTAAATCGCGCAGAAACTCGGCTTGGCAAATCTGCCGCTCTTTATGGATAACCAGAGTTTGTTGCGGCACATAGGGTGCAATCAAGGCAACCGGCGCATTGAGCGCCAGCGCGGGAAGCGCAGACAGGTCAGAAGAGTCGGGGCAGGCGGAGCCGGAAGCTAACATGACACAGCACCTTAAGAGCGGATATTGGCACGGGCGATAATGCGCAGGTATTCAAAAAATCCCGGGTGATTATGGGTAGGGAAGAGTTTTTTGCGCAGCATAAACTCGCCTACAAACAACACCCCGACCACACCATAGTTAATGATATTGGTAAACCAGGACCACAATTCCGGTTGCTCCAGCCAGGGCAAAATCGCCGACCAGAGAATCATCACTGCAAAGACAATACACCAGAGCTGTGTGAGTCTGTGGGTGTAGTTGCGCATCGCCTGCGACAGAGGGCCGCGCGCAGCTTCGCCAATTGCGGTGATCAAGGGTTCGCGCCCGTTAAGCAGTGTGCGGCCAAAAATAAACAGCAGCAGCAGTGGGATAATTATTGGTGGCAGAAACAGCAGATACAGGGTTAAACCCAGATATTCGAGCAGCACAACCGCAGTGCACAGCAAGCCAAACACCAGCCAGACAGTTTTGTTGCGGTTGCCCAAACCCTGCCAGCAGACACCGGCTAAAAACAGCATAGGGGCAATAAACAGTAATTGCGGCACTGCAAACACCAGTGCGATATGCACCAGCAGTGGGTAGGCCGCAATCAGGGCAATTGCGATAACACGGTTAAGCACGTTGCACGTTTATATAGCTGCTCAGTGAACGCAGGCTGTGGAAAATTGCCTTGTTGTTCTCATCGTCAGCTTTGAGCTGCACTTTGTAGTGCTTGGCAATGGCCAGTGAAATTTCCAGCGCGTCGATGGAATCCAGCCCCAGACTTTCGCTGTGGCTGGCATCAAACAAGGGGGCTTCCGGGTTGATATCGGCTGGCTCCAGGTCTTCCAGATCCAACGCCTCGATTAACAGCGCCGCCAATTCCAATTCTTCTTGTGTGTGTGAACTCATTTCACTAACTACCTTTGATGTGACCTTTACAACGTGCGACCGATTACGCGCGAGCGGGTTTGATGCCGGTATATTCGCTGAAAATGCTCAGCACTACGGCGCGTTTGCTCTGCTCCAAACCCGTCGATTTTAGGGCTTCGACGATTGTCGCGGGCGGCACACATTGTTCGATGGTATCCCAGTAGTAGCGCATCAACACTTTGCTGTCGGCGCTGCGGCGGAAAATCTTGGCCAAATTGGGGATCACAATTTTGAGGTAGAACTTTAAAAATGCGGTGGCAATTTTGCCTTCGGGGCGAGTAATTTCCAGCAGCAGGATTTTGCCGCCCGGCTTAAGTACACGCTGGTATTCGGCAAACGCGGCGCCCAAGTCGGCAACATGGCGCAGGGCGAAACCCATGGTGAGGTAGTCGAAGGTGTCATCGGGGAAGGGCAATGCTTCGCCCAGACCCATAGAGGTGTGCTCAACGCCCAGTTTAACGGCTTGGGTCAACATGCCCTTGCTTGGGTCAAGCGCGACCACCAAGCCCTCTTCGCCGACGATTTGCTGCGCCAGCCAGGAGACCACGCCGGTGCCGGCGCCTACATCCAATACTTTGTCGCCCGCTTTAATGCCAGCGCGCAACAATGCTTGGCGGCGATACATGCGGCCTGAGCCAAAACTCATGACATCAGTGATCCAGTCGTAGTGCTCCGCTGATGAGTCAAACATCTCATCAACACGGGTGCGCCGGTCTTCGGCTTTGCCGTAATAGTCCGGCAGTACCGGGTGTGGAGCTAAACGATTCTGTTCATTGTTGGTCATGATTTTGGAGTCCCTAAAAAATAAGCGCGTACTTTACGGGAGCCTTGGCAGAGGCGCAAGGCGGCGTTACTTTTGGTAAACCAGCAGAAATTTGCAGGCAACAATCGGGAAAGCACGTGGATTGATGCGAACTTTTCCTCCTATAATCCGCGCCTATTGAATTGGGTAGATGTAAAACCTGCAGGCGATGCAGCTGGATTTAAGAGTGATAAGTAAATGGATATGGTGGTAAACCCGGTGGCGCTGAAATGCGGCTATTACAATTCTCTTGCTGAGCAGGCTGCTTCTAGCACGCCTCTGGCGAATTTTCGGCTGGATGCCCGCTGCGCAAATAACAAGGGTAGCGAGAGCCTGAGTACCGGGCTGTTGCCGCTGGACGGCAGTATTCTGGGCGAAGTATTTGCGGTAGACGCTTCACCGGTCACCCGTGGTTATGGTGCACACAGCTACTGGGCGGAGACCGATCAGTATTTGCTGTTGGCGCTCTGGGCCGATGAACAGGATGCGGCGGGTTTGGCTGCTACCACCGAGCGGCTCTACCGCGAATTGCTGGAGCAAACCCGGGTGCGCGCTTATCCACATTTGGTGCGGGTGTGGAATTATTTTGCCGATATCAATGGTGAAGAGCAGGGTCTGGAGCGCTATCGCCAATTTTGTTTGGGCCGCTTTGACGCGTTTGCCGCTGCCGAAATCGCCGAAAACCAATTTCCTTCAGCCTGCGCCCTCGGTCATCGCGGCGGCGATTTATTGATTTACGCGCTCGCCAGTAAAACCGCTCCCCATCATTTTGAAAATCCACGTCAGGCGAGTGCCTATCACTATCCCGCTGAATATGGCCCGCGCAGTCCATCGTTTGCGCGCGCCAGTTTGCTGTCTCTGCCAGGGCAAGCGCCCAAACTGTTTGTCTCTGGCACTGCCAGTGTGGTCGGGTTTGTCACCTTGCACCCCTATCAATTGACGGAACAGATTACGGTCACACTGGAGAATCTGGATTTGTTGTTGGCGCATGTTGCGCAGCAATACGCGAACAAAGCAGGGAATTTGCCGCAATTAGTGGCCGAAGTGCTGAAGGTCTATGTGCGCAATGCCGGCGATCTGGCGGAGATCAAACAGCGGATTGAACAGGCTTATCCGCAGGTGCCGGTAGTCTATGTGGCAGCGGATATTTGCCGCGCCGACCTACTTCTGGAGATAGATGGAATATGGAATCTCTCAGCCTGAGCACTCCCCTTAGCTGGTGGCGGCGGTTGCGTTTGTCGCGTGCTTGGCGTGTGCCCGCGACCGGCATAGGTTTTGCGCTGTTTGGTCTCGGAGGGGTGGTGTTATCGCTCAGTGTGTTTCCGGTGCTGTATTTTATGCCGGTGAACAAGATGCGCCGCGCGCGCGCGACCCGGCGTGTTATCGCCTTGGTCTTTCGCAATTATGTGCGGGTATTGCGTGCCTTGGGGCTGTTCAGTTATGAGTTTCACCGGGTTGAGCAGTTGCATCGCCCAGGGCAGTTAATTATTGCCAATCACCCTTCATTATTGGATGTGGTGTTTTTGATGGGGCTGACCGATGCCAGCTGTGTGGTGAAAGCCAGCTTATGGCGCAACCCGTTTACCGCTATGGCGGTGCGTGCGGCGAATTATGTGAGTAATAGCGATCCTGATTTGTATAACCGCTGTGTGGATACCTTTAAGGCCGGTCATTCATTGATTATCTTTCCGGAGGGGACGCGCACCAAACCTGGCCAACCTTTAGTGTTTCATCGCGGGCCATCCAATTTGGCACTGAGTGCAGGAATGGCGATGACGCCAGTAGTGATTCGCTGTGAGCCGGCGACTCTGTTAAAAAATCAGCAGTGGTATGAGATCAGCGCCCAGCCGCCGCATTACACCATCAGTGTCTTACCCGATGTCGCCACCGCACCCTATATGGCCGATGGGCAGATGCAGAGCATGGCCGCGCGTCAGTTAACCCGCGATTTGATCGAGCTATTCACCCGGCAGTTGCAATCAAGCTAGTCACCCGGCAGTTGCAGCCAAGCTAATTACGCAGCAGTTGCCGGTGCGCTGAGCAGTTTTTTGTCCAGTTGCAGCAGCAGGCTGCGCATTGAAAACAGAAAAATAAACGGCAGCCACTCACCGAATAATTTATTGCCGATAAAACTCGCCGCTGCTGCCGTCGCCAGCACTCCGGCAAACAGTAATAAAAATGATCCGCCGCGGATCGAAAAATAACCCGCAGATCTGACCCCCAAAAATCCATGAGGGCTGGCCCAGCTGGCGATCAATCCCGCCAGTAAAATCCAGCCGAGCATCGCCACTGCACCCAACTCGCCATAGTGGTCATTAAGCCAATCCCAACCGCTTAATAAGCCCGCCAAACCGCTGCAAAAATACAGGGTGATACCGACAAAGAGACGATTGAGGATTAAGCCGCGCCAGCGCATATAGGCCATCGCCCCCAAGCCAGCCGCGCTGGCCAACAGATAAGGCAGCAGCCAATCTGCGCGGGTATGCATATCGGTGAGGTGGATATAGAGCAGAAAAAACGTCAGGGATAAGGATTCTATACTCGGGTCGAGAATGCGTTTTATAGGGTTTTTCATCGGAAGTCGCCGGTGTTTTTGGTGCAAAACCCTAGGGTTTTCTTCGGTAGTCAGAATAATCGTCAATAGATTATCATGCCGCCACACGGAGCCTTAGCGCCTTTTTCTAGCATTGATAGTTTATCCGAGCCGTCCCAGATCTATGTCCACCACCAACCCAGCCGCCACAAGACCTAACCAAAAAACTGTCTGGGTGCGTGAAACCCGTTTCGGGCGTTGGTTTTTAAGCACCCACACCTGGTATCGCTATGTGTTGTCCCAGGCGATTGTCGATTTTAAGGCGCTACTGGGCGAGCGGTTGCCAGCGCAGGCGCGGATTTTGGATGCAGGTTGTGGGCAGGGTTTGGCGTTTGGTTTGCTGGCACAGCACTTTCAGCCAGCGGCAATTACCGGTATCGATATAGACGCAGAGCAGGTAAAAAAAGCCGTTAATGCGGCCAGCCAATTGGCAATTCCCTGCACCGCCCAGCACACCAATGCCAGCGCGCCGACCTTGGCGGCGGAATCCTTCGACATTATCCTGTGCCACCAGCTGTTGCATCACACCAGCCAACAGCAGGAAACCCTGCAAGAGTTTTATCGCCTGCTGCGTCCGGGTGGAATTTTGCTGGTGGGTGAATCCTGCCGCTCGTTTATCAATTCCGTGCCGGTGCGCCTGTTGTTTCGTCACCCGCAGATGGCACAAAAGGATGCGCAGGGTTATATCGACCTGGTGCGCAGCAACGGTTTTGTGTTCGGCGAGCAGGATGTTCAAACCTCGCGCCCCTGGTGGTCGCGCCGCTGTTTGGGTATGGCGCAAAAAATTGGTATTGGTCTGCACAATACCGAACCTACCGAAATCCTGATTGTCGCCAGCAAGCCCCACTAACATGTTTAGCCTCCAGCTTCTGTGGAGCGGTTGGGCATTCGGCAGCGCTTCTGGTAGACTGCCCGCCTTGTTTTGGAGGGGAACAAGGCAACCGCTTTTGCCAGCATCTGTTACGCCAGCAAGGGTTTCAGCAGAATAAATATCGAGATGTCGCTATGTACAGCAAAGAAAAAATATACGGATTTTTACAAGAAACACTGGTTTCCCTATTTGAAATAGCGCCCGATGCTATTACCCCCGATGCCAATCTTTACGAAGACTTGGATATCGATAGCATTGACGCCGTAGACCTCACCGTAAAATTGAAGGAATTTACCGGCCGCCGTATCCAGCCGAGCGACTTTAAACAAGTTCGCACCGTGCAAGACGTGGTTGATGCGGTGTTCGACCTGCTCAATCGCCCAGAAGAGGCCGAAGCCCTCACCGAAGCGAGCGAGACCTAACCGTGGTCGCCAATACACCGATTGCGGTGGCGCGGCGGCCAGAGTTGATCGATGTCAAAGTGGCGCAGGGGCATGTCGATGCGCAGCTTCTGGTAACGCCCGAGCTGGCCGGTTTTGCCGGTCACTTCCCCGATTTCCCTATACTGCCCGGTGTTGTCCAGCTCGACTGGGCGGTGCACTATGCGCAGGAGTTTCTACAGCTCCAAGAACCGGTGATGCGCGTCGAGCGGTTAAAGTTCACCTGCCCCATCAGCCCCAATACACCGCTCCAACTCAGCCTGATTTATGACGCGGGTAAAAACTCGGTCGATTTCCGTTTTTATCGCACATTTGATGCTGTGCATAACGATGCTGGCGTGCGGGAGCTGCTGTTTTCCCAAGGTCGCTTGATTTATCCCGCGGAGCTTGTGCGCGAATGAACCCATCCCCCGGCGAACTGGATTTCAAACCCTGCGTGGTAATCCCGGTCTTTAATCATCCGCATAAAATTGCCGCCGTGGTCGCCCGTTTGCGCGACTATCATTTGCCCGTGCTGCTGGTGGATGATGGCAGTGAAGCAGGTTGTGCGCAGTTGTTGGATCAGCTTGCCGCGCACAATACCGATGTGCACTTGTTGCGCCTGCCGCACAATGCAGGCAAAGGCGCGGCGGTGTGCAAGGGCTTTGCACTGGCGCAGCGTCAGGGTTTTACCCATGCATTGCAAGTCGATGCCGATGGCCAGCACGATTTGGATGATGTGCCAAAATTTCTCGCCTGCGCCCAACAACACCCCCTCGCAGTTATTAGTGGCTGGCGCAGTTACGAGGCCATGCCGCGCTCGCGTCGTAGTGGGCGCAAACTGACTGACTTTTGGGTGTGTGTGAATACCTTGTCGCGCAGCATTAAAGATTCCATGTGCGGCTATCGCCTCTATCCGCTGGTGCCCACCATGGAATTACTGGCGCGCAAAAAAATCGGCGCGCGCATGGATTTTGATACCGATATTCTGGTGCGTTTGTATTGGCAGGGGTTAGCAGTGGAAAATATCCCCACGGATATTTTGTATCAGGATGATATGCCCTCGCACTTCGATGTCATCAAAGACAATGTGCGCATCAGCTGGATGCACACCCGTTTATTTTTCGGCATGTTGCCGCGCATCCCCGTATTATTGCACCGTCATTTTTCTACGCATCAGCGTTAAACCGCCGGATTTTTTTGTTATGTACACAACCACAACCGATATTCTGGTGCCGTTTCACGATGTGGACTCCATGCATGTCGCCTGGCACGGACACTATGTGAAATATTTGGAAGTGGCGCGCTGTGAGTTTTTGGATTCGTTTGATTATGGTTATCAGGCGATGCGCGATTCCGGTTATGCCTGGCCAGTTATTGATATGCGCATTAAATACATCAAGCCGCTGCATTTTGGTCAGCGGGTGCGGGTGCAGTGTTCACTGCGCGAGTGGGAATATCGCTTGAAAGTAGATTATGTGATTAGCGATGTAAAAACCGGTGAGCGCTTGACCAAAGGCTATACCATTCAGGTTGCCGTCGACATGGCCAAAAATGAGATGTGTTTTGAATCGCCAGCGATTTTGCATCAATTGCTAACCGCTAAATGCGGCCCATTGCCAGGTTAATCTATGAATAAATTGATTGTTTTTATTCGGTCACTGCTGTTGGGTGTTGGTCTGTTATTGGCTTGCACCGCACAGGCAAATACCCAGGCGCAAATTGATCAGGTGGTAAAACGCCTCAGCGACATTGCGGTGGTGCAGGGTGGTTTTAATCAGCAAAAAAAATTGCAGGGGTTAGCTTACCCACTGAATGCGCAGGGGCAGTTTATTTTCTGGCGCGGGCAGGGTTTGTATATCGCCAATGAAAAACCATTTTTTAGTGCGATGACCATTACTGGCGGCGATATTATTAACTGGCAAAAAAATGGCACAGGCAGCATTGCCAGCGAACAATCTGGCTTGATCCAGCGCGAAATTAATAAAACCTTGCTCGCTTTTTTGAGTGCCGACATAGCGCTGATTCAACAGCGTTTTATTGCCGATTGGATTTTTGAGCAGGAGCAGTGGCAATTAACCCTAACGCCGCGACTCGATCTGATTAAAAAAAATATGCGCAACGCGGTGATGAATGGCGATCAATTTTTGCAGAAATTGGTAGTGACTGCGGCCAATGGCGATGAGACAACTATTGAATTTCATTCACAAATTGAAAGCGCCGCTCCCAGCGCAGCGCAGTGCCAATGGTTTTATCTGCAACCACAACAACCCTGTGCCAGTTTTGCATCGGCGCCGTAATTTTTAGTTTCCTTTTTTCTACCTGGCGTGCCTGTCACTGATGATAAAAACAATAAACATTTCGCTGGCGCGCTGGCAGCAGTTATTTAGCTGGGCATTGTTGTTGCTGTCCGTTGTTGTACTGCTCTTGGCTTATCCCCTGCTGCAAAAAGGTTTTGTGCTGGAGACAGATCTGCAAAGCCTGTTTCCGCAAGATCGCCACAACCCACTGGTCAATAAAATCAATGAGCGTTTGTATCGCGAATTTGGCAATAAGCTTTTGGTCGCCGTGCAGGCAGCAGACATGGAACAGGCTAGTGCCGCGGCGGAGCTGGTAGACGTTGCGATAAACACAAACCCACAGCTGCAGATAAGTGCACCTAATGCACAGATGGAGTTAGCCGCACATCAGCGTGAATTATTGCAGCGCTATCGCTACCAATTATTAACCCCCGCACAACAGCAATTAATAAACACTCAAACACAGGATCTGTTAGAGCAGGCGCAGGCTGCATTGTTCGGTTTTAGTTTGGGCGGCAGTGGTTTGTCGCCGCTGCAAGACCCACTCAATCTCTCCCCCGCGTACCTGCAACAATTACAACCGGCGGTTAAAGGTGAATTCATTAATGATCGCTTGGTGATATCCAACAGCGATGGTCATTTAATTTTATTTGTGCTCAATTTGCACGGCGAAGCGTTTAATTTACAGCTGCAGGCGCAGATGAGTTCATGGTTGCTAAATCTGCGCAACCAGTTGGCTAGCAACCCCCAAACGTCGGCGACGCAAGTGTTGGTTTCCGGTGCCGTGTTCCATGCCGCCGAAGCCTCAGCCAATGCGCAGCGCGAAATGAGCATTATCGGCGGCGGCTCAAGTTTGGGGGTGTTGCTGTTATTTTTGCTTGCCTTTCGCCGCATTAAACCGCTGCTGGTGAGTGTGTTATCAATTGCTTATGGCTGTTTGGTGGCGCTGGTTATCAATCATTTTTTGTTTGGCAAAATTCATTTAATGACGCTGGTATTTGGCGCGAGTTTGATTGGTGTGGCGGTTGATTATTCGCTGCACTATTTATGTAAACATCAGGATCTGTCGCGCGCAGTTCCCGATGCGCATCTGCGCGGCAAACGTGTGTTGGAAAAATTATTGCCCGCGTTGAGTTTGAGTTTAATTACCTCGGTTTTGGGTTACAGCAGTTTGTTGTCTACGCCTTTGCCCGGTCTGCAACAAATTGCCTTGTTTTCGATGATGGGGTTGGCAGGTTCCTGGTTATTTTTAGTCGTGACTTATCCATTGCTGATACGTCAGCCGCTGCCGCAACCGGTCGCGATTATTGATCGCTGCGCCGCAGCGGTGTGGTTATTTTGGGCGCGTATGCGCGGTGTACCAGCGCGGCTTATTGCTGTCGGCTTAGCGACGTTAATAGTAGTGGGTATTGTGAGTGTGCAGCTGAGCAGCGATGTGCGCACACTTTATAAACCTTCAGCGCAATTGCTGGCCTCTGAGCAGCGTTTGCAGCGTGCATTACAGGGTGTTGCACCGAATCAATATTTTTTGCTGCGCGCTAAAACGGCAGAAGAATTGTTGCAAAGCGAAGAGCGTTTCCGCCGCGAGCATTTGGATGGGCTAGTCGCTGCGGGCGCATTAACTGGCTACATTGCTACCAGCAGCATAGTGCCTTCGCTACAGCAGCAAGCGGTTAACTATGCATTGCTGCAGCCGCTGTATCGCGCGGAAGGTTTGGTTGGCCAATTTATGCAGTCGGCTGGTTTTGATGCGCAGGCGATTGTGCAGGCAGAGCAGGATTTTTCTGCGGCGGCACCGCAGCATTTGTTGGTAGATGATTGGCTTAAAGTGGCGCGCCCGGATCAAGGTTTGTTGTGGATGGGGCAATTGGAAGGTGACTACGTGAGTATTGTCGGCTTACGTGGTGTAGCCGATGTGCAGGCATTGTCGGCGGCGGCGAATAATCACTCAGTGGTTTGGGTTGATCGTGTCGCCGGTATGTCGCAATTGTTGCAGTCACTGATGAATTCCGCCGCGCTGTTATTGCTGCTCGCCTACCTTGTGCTCTTGCTACTGCTGTGGATTTATTATCGCCGTGCACACGCATTGCTGTTAATTTTTGTGCCGCTGTTAGCAACGCTGACCACGTTGAGTTTGTTGTCGATCAGCGGTGTCGCGATTAATGTTTTTCATGTGTTTGGCTGCTATTTAATTCTTGGTCTGGGCATGGATTACGCCATCTTTTCCTTTGCTGAAGGCACGCAAGATCAGGTCACCCGGCGCGCGATTTGGCTGTCGGCACTGACCAGCAGTTTATCGTTCGGTTTGCTTGCGCTCAGCTCTACGCCCATGGTTAGCGCGTTTGGCATCACCCTGTTATTGGGCTGCTGTTTCAACTTGTTTTATGCGCCTCTAATCGGACGGCTACATAAGATCAGCGTGTCAGGAGGGAAGCCTAATGAACGGCAATAGAAAATCGAGTCTGGGTCTCGGCCTGTTACTGATCGCACTGGTAGCGCTGGGTGGTTGCAGTGGTTTAAAGCGCAGCGATTTCACTTTATTAACGCGCAGCAGCGATCAGCAAATCCATGTCGCGCAGCAGCAATGGCTGGTGCAACAGGGGCAACAGGAATACACACTGGAAGTAATTGTCGAGCGCAGCGCTGACCACTGGCGTTGGATTATGCTGAGCCAATTGGGCCAGCGTGTGGCGACGGTAGAATCCTTAAATGGACAGGTGCAAATCGAGCGCCATCAATCCCACGCAGCCATGCAATGGTTACCGGAATTGCTGCAGGCCTGGCAATTCAGCTATTGGCCGCTGGCGGATTTGCAAACGGCTGATCCGCGCTGGCAGTTCGTCGAGCGCGACGGGCGCCGTGAAGCGAGCTTTTCTGGTATATTGCGCGCCTCCATTGAGTACCAACAGATAACTGATCGGGCTAATCCCTGGCAGGGTAGCCTGGGCTATGTCACACGCGAGTTTAGCTTGCGCATTCATAGCCAGCCGCTGAATTGATATGCCTATGACGCACGCACCGCTATTTGAATCGGTAGAGGATTTACTGCTCCACCGCCCGCCCATGCTGCTGCTGAAATCGGTATTGCGCTGGAGTGAGAGTCAGCTGGAAGCACTGGTCGATCCACGCGATTCCCATTTATTTATGGACGCCGATGGCCGCATTCCCGCATGGGTCGGCATCGAATATATGGCGCAAGCCATAGGTGCGCTGGCTGGCATAGAATCGCGCCGCGCCGGTCAACCGGTCTGTTTGGGTTTTTTACTCGGCACTCGCCGCTATCATGCGGAGCTGAGCCATTTTGATCCGGTACAGGAGCTGCGAGTAAGCGTGCGCGAGTTGCTGCGCGATGAAACCAATCTGGTGTTATTCAAGTGTGAGATACACAGCGGTGAGCAACTGCTCGCCCACGCAGAAATAAAAGCAATCCAGCCCAAGGATGTCGAGGCGGTTATGGCGCAATTTACGCAAATGAATGCGGTTTAGGAGATCAAAGTGGATAACAATAAGAGAGTATTAGTGACTGGCTCCAGCCGTGGCATTGGCCGGGCGATTGCCCTGCATTTGGCGCGCGATGGCTACGAGGTGGTGATTCACTGCCGCAGTCAGCGCAGTCAGGCGGAAGAAGTGCAGCAGCTGATTGAAGCGGCTGGCGGCAAAGCCAGTATTCTGCAGTTTGATGTAGCCGAGCGCGAGCAGGCCAGACAATTGTTGGAAGCCGATATGGACGCCAATGGCGCCTACTATGGTGTTGTGTGCAACGCCGGTATCGCGCGCGATAACGCCTTTCCCGCCATGAGTGGCGAGGATTGGGATGCCGTCATCCACACCAATCTCGATGCCTTTTACAACGTGCTTAATCCGGTAATTATGCCGATGGTGCGCCGTCGCGCGCCCGGTCGTATAGTCACCCTCGCCTCAGTCTCGGGCATTATGGGCAACCGCGGACAAGTCAATTACAGTGCGGCCAAAGCCGGTATTATCGGCGCCACAAAAGCGCTGGCGATTGAATTGGCCAAACGCGATATCACCGTCAACTGTGTCGCGCCCGGTTTGATCAATACCGAAATGCTCGCCGATGCGCCGGTTGAAGAGGCGTTAAAACTGATCCCCATGCGCCGCGCCGGTGAACCGGACGAAGTGGCATCCTTGGTCAGTTATCTCTTATCAGCCCCGGCGGGTTACATTACCCGACAGGTTATTTCAGTGAATGGCGGAATGTTTTGATGAAGCGCGTAGTGGTGACAGGAATGGGGGTGGTTACCGCCCTGGGCGATAACTGGCCGGAATTTTCCGCCAAACTAAAATCCGGCACTAGCGCGATTCGCCGCCTGGAAGACTGGGCGACCTATAAGGATTTGAATACTAATCTCGCTGGCCCGATTGAAGATTTTGTGGTGCCCGCCCATTACCCGCGCAAAAAGATTCGCTCGATGGGGCGTGTTGCTCTCTTATCTACCCGTGCAACTGAGCTGGCGTTGATCGATGCCGGTCTGCTCGATGACCCTATTTTGCAAAGCGGTGCTATGGGTGTTGCCTATGGTTCATCCACCGGCAGCACCGATGCCACCCGCGATTTTGCGGTGATGCTGGATAAACGCGATATCGGCGGCGCTACCGCCACCACTTATATCCGCATGATGGGTCATACCGCACCGGTGAATGTGGGTGTGTTTTTTGGCTTAAAGGGGCGGATCATCACCACTTCGTCTGCCTGTACTTCCGGCAGCCAGGGCATAGGTTATGCCTATGAGGCGATCAAATACGGTAAACAGACCCTGATGGTTGCCGGTGGCGCTGAAGAACTGTGCCCCTCCGAAGCCGCCGTGTTCGATACGCTTTATGCCACCAGTACCAAAAATGCTACCCCGAACCTGACCCCCAGCCCGTTTGATAGCGGGCGCGATGGCTTGGTTATCGGCGAAGGTGCCGGCACCTTGATCCTCGAAGAGTTGGAACACGCACAGGCGCGCGGGGCAACTATCTACGCTGAACTGATCGGTTTTGGCACCAACTCCGATGGTGGCCATGTCACCCAGCCAGATCCGGCTACTATGAATATCGCTATGCAAATGGCCTTGGATGATGCCGGTTTGCAGCCCGCCGACATCGGCTATATCAACGCCCATGGCACTGCGACTGACCGCGGCGATATCGCAGAGTCCACCGCTACCGAAAAATTGTTTGGCAAACAGACAGTGCCGATCAGTACACTCAAGGGCAATATTGGCCACACTCTCGGTGCCTGTGGGGCAATTGAGGCTTGGGCAAGCATCCAAATGATGAACGAAGGTTGGTTTGCGCCGACCCTGAACCTGCACACCCCCGATCCACAGTGTGGCGATTTGGACTACATCATGGGTGAAGGCAGGGAACTGGATTGCCCTTACATCATGAGTAACAATTTTGCTTTTGGCGGGATTAATACCTCGCTGATTTTTAAACGTTGGACTAACTGATTTTTATTATTAATCAAGGAGAGCTGTAACCATGTTATTACGTGCACTGTTGTTGATGGTGGGTATTTGCACTAGTTGGATTGTGCAGGCGGAAACCGAAACGCCGGAAGATTACGTCAAAATTTTCCAATCGGGCAGCCCAATTGAGCAGGAAAAAGCCGCGCAAACACTGGAGTGGGCTGGTTTAAGTTCGCCGCAGTTGTTTGATTTGGTCGAAGCCAAAGCCTTGGCGTCCCTGCCCAAGGCAAGCGATAAGGTCACTATCAATTACGTTGCCCATCTCACCAAGGCCTTAGCCTATTCGGGCAATGAAAAATATCGCCCGACAATTGAAAAAATTATCGCCGAGGCTCCGCACAAGAAATTAAAAAAATATGCGGTTCAAGCACTCAATACTCTGTCGCTGCATACGCAAATTAACCCGTTGATCGCGCCCAAGGCTTGGCCGGAGCACAGCCATCCTACATACAACCAGCGCATCGTTAATATGCTGGCCAGCGGCAATGCGGAGCTTATGCGGATGGCAGCAAAACGCATTCACTTCACCCAAAATTACCAACCGGAATTTCTGCAACAACTCAATAAAACAATAGAAAGTACTTATCAGCAGTCCTTGGATAGTGTGGGGTTAGATGCTGCTGCTTGGATGTGCCGCGCCTTGGCCGGCAGCCGCATGGCAGAATACAAACCCACGATTGAAAAAGTAGCTAGCGGCGCCAAAGAAAAGAAATTGGCAAAATACGCCAAAAAATACCTGGCTTACTTCGGTAGCTAAAGAAGAATCTGAAAGTATAAAAACGGGCGCTTGCGCCCGTTTTTTATTGCAGGCAGCAAAACGCGAAGTAACCGGGTATAACCTTGCAGGCACAGGCACAGCTCTTTAGACTGTCGCATCATTTGATCTGGCCGGTATTCGCCGGTATTACATCACGCGTTAAGAGAGAATCATGCCAAACCAACTACCTGCCGATTCGGTGGGTCTTGTCACTCCCCAAACTCATCGTTTTACCGCGCCGCTATTGCTGGCCTGCGGTCGCACGCTTGATGAGTATGAATTGGTTTACGAAACCTACGGCCAGTTGAATGCGGCCAAATCCAATGCCGTGCTGATCTGCCACGCGCTTTCCGGCCATCATCACGCCGCTGGTTATCACAGCATGGACGACAAACGCCCCGGCTGGTGGGATGCTTATATTGGCCCGGGTAAACCCATCGATACCAACAAATTTTTTGTGGTGGCGCTCAATAATATTGGCGGCTGCCACGGTTCAACCGGCCCGCGTTCGATCAACCCCGCGACCGGTAAAGCTTGGGGTGCCGATTTCCCGATGATTCGCGTGCGCGATTGGGTGGCGAGTCAGGCGCGCTTGGCCGATGTGCTCGGTATTGATGTCTGGGCGGCGATCATCGGCGGCAGCCTCGGCGGTATGCAAGTGATGCGCTGGGCGCTGGATTATCCTGAGCGTATTCGTCACGCGGTGGTGATTGCGTCGGCATTAAAACTGTCCGCGCAAAACATTGCGTTTAACGAAGCAGCGCGCAAAGCGATTATCAGCGATCCCAATTTTTGCGATGGCGACTACATCGCACACAACACTTTGCCGAAAAACGGTTTGGCGGTTGCGCGCATGATCGGCCACATCACCTATTTATCGGATTTTGCGATGGGAGAAAAATTTGGCCGCGATTTGCGCAGCGGCAGTTTTGAGCTCGGCACGGCAGAGCCGGTGGAATTTCAAATCGAAAGTTATCTGCGCTACCAAGGCGATAGTTTTGCTAATACCTTTGATGCAAACTCCTATATTCGCATCACCAAAGCTCTGGATTATTTTGATCTAGCGCGCGAGTACGGCGATGACCCAGTCAATGCGTTTAAACAAACTAACGCAAAATTTTTGGTTATCTCATTCAGCACCGATTGGCGTTTTGCGCCCGAGCGCTCGCGTGAAATTGTCAACGCGTTGGTTGGTGCCAATCGCTCAGTAAGCTATGCAGAAATTGAATCCAAACACGGCCACGATGCATTTTTATTACCCGACGAACGCTACCAGCAAGTGTTTGGTCGCTACCTTGCGGGAGTGACAATCTGATGCGTATAGATCTCAACGAAATTCAACATTGGATTCAACAGGGCAGCCGTATTCTCGATTTGGGTTGTGGCGATGGCACCTTATTAAAATTTTTGATCGATACCAAACAGGTGCAAGGTTACGGTTTGGAAATTGATGCGGCGCAAATCAACGCCTGTATCGATAAAGGGCTAAATGTTATTGAACAAAATCTCGATAGCGGTTTGGGTAATTTTGCCGATAAAAGTTTCGACACAGTGCTTATGACCCAAGCGCTGCAAACGCTGCATTTCCCACACTTGGTGTTGGATGAAATGTTGCGTGTCGGCAAAGAATGTATTGTTACTTTCCCTAACTTTGGTCATTGGAAGGCGCGCTATTACTTGGCGACACGGGGGCGTATGCCAGTGTCAGATTTGCTGCCCTACGAATGGTACAACACACCCAATATTCACTTTTGTACTTTTAACGATTTTGAAGTGCTCTGCCGCGAGCGCAATATCAAGGTGATCCATCGTCAGGTGGTGAACGAACAATCCGGCCAAACCTTAAAAGATTTTATGCCTAACTTGTTTGGTGAAACGGCGATTTATCATCTCAGCAAATAGTGTGTTGAAAAATCAATACGCTAACCCATTGGAGCGTCTTATGAAAAAATTTCTACAGGGCATTTGTTTAAGTTTTGTTGCTGCAATAGCTCAGGCGCAAATTGATCAGCCAAAAGAAATCAGTACCACCGAAAAATTCGGCGACTATACCGTTCACTACAATGTATTTAACAGTACCGATATTCCCGCCAGCGTTGCCGAAGCCTATAAATTAGTGCGCGGTAAAGATCGCGCCTTGGTGAATATAAGCCTTACTAAAACCGAAGAAGGCAATACCAGTTTGGGTATGCCTGCGCTGGTGAGTGGAAAAACCAAAAATTTAATGCAGCAACAGCAAGCGCTGAAATTTATCGAAATTAACGAAGGCGATGCGACTTACTATCTCGCCCCGTTTGTATTTAACAACGAAGAATTATTGCATTTTGATATTCAAGTCAGTGCGGATAAAGACGCTAAACCAATGACGTTTACCTTTAACCGAACGCTTTACACCGAATAATCTTATGCTGGATTGCATAACAAAGGCGCCGAAGGGCGCCTTTTCTTTCTCTGATTAATTCATGTGGAAAAGATGCCTTATGAAAAAAATAGTCTTAGCAAGTGGCAACGCCGGAAAATTGCGCGAGTTTCAGCAACTCTTAGCGGGCTGTGGTTTTGACGTTGTGCCGCAATCGGATTTTTTTAGCGAGAATGCCGAAGAGACCGGTTTAACTTTTGTTGAAAATGCCATCATCAAAGCGCGTTACGCCTGCGCTAAAACCGGCTTGCCAGCCATCGCCGATGATTCCGGCATCGAGGTAGATGCATTAAATGGTCGCCCCGGAATTTACTCCGCCCGCTATGCGGGTGAAGGTGCAAAAGATGCGGATAACAATCTAAAACTATTGCACGAGTTAAGCGCAGTTCCTACTGAACAACGCACCGCACGTTATCACGCAGTGCTTGCCTTTATGCGTCATGAGGAAGACCCTACGCCGATTTTATGCCACGGCATTTGGGAGGGCGTCATTCTCACCGAGCCACGCGGCGAAGGTGGTTTTGGTTATGACCCTTTATTTTTTGTACCCACGCACAATTGTGCCTCGGCTGAATTAGATAAAACAGAAAAAAATCGCATTAGCCATCGTGGCAGAGCGATGCAGGAGTTGCTGCAAAAATTATCTACATCGATTGGCAATAAATAATATGTCTCTGCAACTACCGCCACTATCACTTTATGTGCACGTGCCTTGGTGTATTCGCAAGTGCCCTTATTGCGATTTTAATTCCCATCAGGCGAATAACGATATTCCGGAAGCAGATTATGTGGCGGCACTGCGTTTGGATTTGCAGCAAGATCAATCTCTGGCGCAAGGCCGCAAACTCACCAGCATTTTTTTTGGTGGTGGCACACCGAGTATGTTGTCGGCGCAAGCGATAGGGCAGATTTTAAACGATGCAGAAACGATTATCGGTTTTGAACCGGATATCGAAATCACCTTGGAAGCAAATCCCGGTACGTTTGAGCAAGAAAAGTTTTCCGGTTTTCGCGCTGCGGGAGTAAATCGTTTATCCATCGGCATTCAAAGTTTTAATGATCAGCAATTAAAATTACTTGGCCGCGTGCACGGTCGCGCTGAAGCGCTGCAGGCAGTAAGTGTGGCGCGCACGGCAGGTTTCGACAATATCAATTTGGATTTAATGCACGGTTTGCCGGAGCAATCCGTTGCTGCCGCCAAAGCGGATTTGCAACAGGCGATTGAACTCGCACCAGAACATCTCTCTTGGTATCAACTCACCATTGAACAAAACACCGCATTTTATTCCGCTCCACCTCTATTGCCGGAAGAAGAAATACTGGCGGATATTCAGGATGCTGGCATCGAGTTGTTAGCGGCGGCGGGCTACGAGCAATATGAAATTTCTGCCTATGCACGCGCTAAAAAATGTGCGCGCCACAATCTTAATTATTGGCAGTTTGGCGATTATTTGGGAATTGGTGCGGGCGCTCATGGAAAGATAACCTTTCCAGCTGAAAATAAAATCCTGCGCCTGTGGAAAACCCGCTTGCCCAAACATTATTTGGACGCAGCCACGTCTCAAAAGATCTCCACCAACTTGGGTGGTCACCAAAATGTTTTTGGTGGCGGCAGTGATTTATTACTACCGGATGCATTGCCGCTGGAATTTATGATGAATGCATTGCGCCTACATACTGGTGTGCCAGTAAATTACTTCACCGAGCGCACCGGTGTGGATTGGCAACAACTTGAATCGCAATGGGAAAAATTAACACAGCAAGGTTTAGTGGAAATCGCGCAGGGCTATGCGCGCCCCACCGCAATGGGGCGCCGTTTTCTCAATCGGGTATTGCAGGAGTTTATGCAGGAATCTGAATAAATCAGAATGTTTGAGTAATCTTGCGTAAAAACATTTGTGATTGTGCCGGATTGGCGTCATTTTATTGCTCAAATGCAATAACAAGGAGCACACATGACTACTACCCGCCGTGAATTTTTAACTGCCAGTGCTATCGCCGGAGCGGCACTCGCTTCATCGGGTGCATTGGCAACATCAACTACAGCGAATAATCCTATGCCTAAATTACTGCATCATGTTTTTTTCTGGTTGAAAAACCCCGAGTCAAAAGAAGATCTTGCCAAGTTGATTGCTGGTGTTAAGTCACTGGGGGCGATTGAGACGGTGCGCAGTATTCATGTGGGTGTACCTGCATCGACGGAAAAGCGTGAAGTTATAGATAACTCTTACCACGTTTCAGAGTTGCTCGGATTTGATGATGTGGCGGGGCAAGATGCGTATCAGGTGCATCCATTGCATCAAAAGTTTATTGATGAGCATCAGCATTTATGGAGCAAAGTCGTGGTGTATGACGCGCTATCTGTTGAATAATTGTTGCGCTTGATTCTATTTATGCTTAATACAAAAAACCTCGCCGTGATTGCTCACTGTGAGGTTTTTCATTTTTGCCTTCTGATCTTGTGCAAATGTAAAAGCTTGAGTTGCCTCAATAGGTATTTATTTGAAAATGGTCTCTACTTGCAAAGGCTGCTGGTGATATCAGTAATGCTTGGACTAGTAATTTTTTTACTGTCGATTACTAGTGAAACACCCCCGCTAGTCAATGAGATTCTGCTGCTACTGATAGAACCGCCGTAAACTATTTTTGTGATTGTGTTATTAGCATCTAGTTTCCAGGCAATAGAAGTACCATTTACGTTGGTAGTGTATTCTGCATTTGCTTTTGAATAGCTAAGGGTTTTGTCATTAATGCCCGCATTGATATCTTTTTCTATAGCGACTCTATAGCAATTATTTCCTGCGTCCTTAGCATCACCTAAATAATTATAAGCAGTAACTTTTCCAGTTCCACTGATATAAAGATAACTCTCATCTTTAATATTATTGCTGGTAATGCTCGCATCGTATAAACCGGTTATTGCATCAAAATCTGGGTTGTTTGCTTGGCTTGAGTTTTGAGCTGAAGACTGAGCCGTATTATTTGGTGATGATGAGCTTGCAGGTTTATCTGATCCGCCACCGCCACCGCCACATCCTGCCAGTGACATTAAACACAGTGAGAGAAGTAGAGTGGGGCGTGATTGAAGGGTAATCATTTTGCATCCTTTTAAAAAAGCCATAAAGTGTGGTGCGCTCATTTGAGCGGGCGAGCATGATAATTCAAACCATCATCAAATTAAATATCAAAAGAAGAGAGTATTTTCTTGAGTGCTGGGCAGGTGAATTTTTTCGACTGAGGACTTGTACTGCGCTGAATAGATATAAAGTGATTGCAAATACTTTAATGTTGAATAAGATTTGATAATGCGCGCGTTGGTTCTATATATAAAAAAACCCGCTGCGGTAGCCCGAGCGGGTTTTTTTATAACCGGTTATTTTACAGTTCTATGTCGTAATCGATAATGACCGGCATGTGACTGGAAAACTGCTGGGTTTTGTAGATGGCTGCATATTCAACTTTGGCGCCGAGGCTATTGGAGACTACTTGAAAATCGGTTCTCCAACCGTCGCCATCGTCTTTAAGGCCTTTTGGCCACCAGCTGTATTCATCGCCGTCTTTGTTCACCTTGCGGAAGGCATCGACGTAACCAATCTGGTTAAATAACTGGCTTAACCATTGACGCTCGTGCGGCAGGAAGCCGGAGTTGTGCTGATTGGCGGCACTATTGCTCACATCTTTTGGCGTGTGCGCCATCTGCCAATTGCCACAGAAAATATATTCGCGGCGTTTGCGGGTAATTTTGTCCAGATGCGCCTGAAAGTCATCAAAAAATTTGATTTTGACTTCTTGGGATTCCATCGCGGAACTGGCGCCAGGGGCGAGCAGGGAGCCAATGCTTAATTGCTCAAAATCCACCTGCAGATAGCGGCCTTCCATATCGACACCCGAGGCAAAACCCAAGCCGTAAATAAGCGCTTTAGGCTGCAGGCGGGTATAAATTGCAACGCCGTTGTAGTGTTTGGTACCAGAGTCGAAAAAATAGGCATGATAGCCCTTGAGCTCGAACTCGGGTTTCTCTAGCTCGCGCTCTAGTGCACGTAGATCCTGCAAGCAGATAAAATCTGCATCTTGATTCGCGAGCCAAGTGTATAGGCCGCGTTGCGCCGCCTGAAAAATACCATCGACGCTAAGACTGATAACTCTCATGTTAGCCCCTTGATTACGGACTGTGTATCATACCCGAGCTTTGTGTGATTGTGTTACCGCCAATATCGGGTTTTTTGTGGTAGGCGTTACGAATTTTCACATCCTTACATTTGGAAAGCTGTTGTGATCCAAATGCGGGTCTGGCTCATGGGCAAGACCTCGTTGTATTTATTTTGTCACCTAAAACTTAGTTCATAGTTGGATACTTTGCATGGAAAAATACCAATTTGACTTTATTCAGCTCGCTGTCAGGCATCAAGCGCTATGCTTTGGCGAGTTTTTGCTCAAATCGGGCCGCACCAGCCCCTACTTTTTTAACGCTGGCCGCTTTCAGACCGGGCAGGCTTTGGCTGAATTGGGTCGCTATTATGCGGCGGCTATCACTGCATCGGGCGTGGAGTTCGATATAGTGTTCGGCCCGGCTTATAAAGGCATTCCCCTTGCGGCCACCACTGCCATCGCTCTGGCTGATCAATATCAGCGCGATTTGCCTTATTGCTACAATCGCAAAGAGGCGAAAGACCATGGTGAAGGAGGAACATTGGTAGGTGCGCCGTTACAAGGCAAGGTGCTGATTGTGGATGATGTGATCACCGCGGGCACTGCAGTGCGCGAAGTGATGAGCATTATTGATACCGCAGGTGCTAAACCTGCCGCTGTGTTGATTGGCTTGAATCGTCAGGAGAAAGGGCAGGGCGAGATATCTGCAATACAGGAAGTAGAACAAACCTTTGGTATACCGGTCATTAGCATTATTAACTTGAATCACATCATTGATTATCTTGAAAACCAAAGTGGCCAAGAGGCGATGGTGGATAAAATCAAAGCATATCGCGCAACCTACGGTGTAGAGCTGGCGTGATACGAGAGAGGTAACTGATCCAGATGCGCAGCTTGTTATTAGTATTGATCACCTGTAGTTCGCTGTTGTTGAGTGGCTGGGTTGCCGCGCAAAATACTGCAGCGGGCAAAGTGGTTTATCGCTATAAAAACAAGGCGGGTGTGACTGTGCTAGATAGTGCGATTCCACCTGAGTACGTCAATCATGGCTATGAAATTGTTTCGCTCAGTGGAAAAGTTCTTAAGGTTGTTAAGCCAGTGATACAGGGACCTGAAGCGGAGCGTTTGCAGCGTGAAAGACTGCAGCGTGAACAGCGTGAGCGTGATGATATTCAACTGCGTCGCAGCTACAGTAATGTTGCTGATATAGATGCAGCGAAACGTCGCAATCTGGAAAGTTTGCGGGGCAATATCAATATCTTGCAAGCTAACTTGCTCTCTGCTCGCTCGCGCTTGGAAACTTCGCAAAAGCAAGCGGCCGCGATAGAGCGCGCTGGTCGTCAATTGCCTGAAGAGTTGTTGCGCAATATAGATAAGTTGGTGCAAGAAGAGAAAGATACTCAAGAGCAGATCCAGCAGCGCGAACAAGAGTTAACAGCGGTAGAGAAAAAGTTCGATGAAGATCGCAAGCGGTTTATTGAAATTTCGCAATAGCGATTATGATTCTTTACCCATAAAAAACCGGCAGCTGCCGGTTTTTTATGGGCGAAACTTATTGGGCGGAGTCACTCGCCACCAAAAATCCCTGCGCTATCAGCTGCCATTGATCTGACCAATGTTCAGTGGGGCGGCGGCGAAATTCAGTGCGTACAAATTCAGCAATACGGCCATCAACCAGAGCAATTAACAAATTGGCCGCTGCTGCAACGGGTAGTTGTGGATGCAAACCCTCGCGCAATTCTGCCTCACGCAAAATTTGTTTTAACTGGGTTTCAATGCGATCAAAAAACTGCGCGATTCGCACGCGCAAGCGCTCGGTTTCACCGGTCAGTGCATCGCCGGTAAGCAAGCGAGTCAAACCCGGATTGCGTTCGGCAAACGTAAGTAGCAGCGAGAGGGTTTTCTCGCAGCGTTTTAGCGCCGATTTTTCTTCGCCGAGAATCAGTGTGATGCGGGAAAAAATCGTCTCTTCAATAAACTCAATCAAACCCTCAAACATTTTGGATTTACTGGGAAAGTGGCGATAGAGCGCCGCTTCGGAAACACCGACCTCTCTGGCCAGTGCAGCAGTAGTGATTCGCTCACCAGGGCTTGCTTCCAGCATGCGCGCCAAACATTCTAGTATTTGTTGGCGGCGCGGGGTTTTGCTTGGGGACTTAATCATAGCGACTCCATTCAGAGCGATTCCATTTGCAAGAGTGCGCGTCCATATTTATGCAACGCGCACAATTGGATCAGGCCTTGCGGGCATTGTTAGTGATAAGCGTACCCACACCAACATCGGTAAATATTTCCAACAACACGGCGTGGTCAACGCGACCATCAATAATATGAGCGCTGGTAACGCCTGCTTTTACTGCGTCGAGTGCACAGGCAATTTTGGGTAGCATACCGCCGTAAATGGTGCCATCGGCAATCAAACCGTCTACCTGCTCAGTGCTGAGGCCAGTCAATACTTTGCCTTGTTTATCTTGTAAGCCAGACACGTTGGTCAGCAGCATTAATTTTTCCGCACGTAAATACTCGGCAATTTTTCCTGCTACCAAATCGGCATTGATGTTGTAGGAGGCTCCATCTTCGCCCACACCAATAGGCGCAATTACGGGAATAAAGTCACTGTTGATCAACATGTCGATGACGGAGGTGTTGACGTTGGCCACTTCGCCAACATGGCCGATGTCGAGAATTTCCGGTGCGAGCATTTCAGGTGTTTTGTGGGTAACGGTTAACTTTCTCGCTTGAATTAATTTACCGTCTTTGCCAGTTAAACCAATCGCCTGACCGCCATTGCGATTAATCAGGCTGACGATTTGTTTATTCACTGTGCCACCCAATACCATTTCCACTACATCCATGGTGGCGCTATCAGTTACGCGCATGCCATTGATAAATTCGGATTTGATGCTGAGTTTTTCCAACAGGTTGCCAATTTGTGGCCCACCACCGTGTACGACTACGGGATTCATACCGACCAGTTTCATCAAAACAATATCGCGCGCAAAACTGTTTTGCAGTTCTTCACCTTCCATCGCATTGCCGCCAAATTTTACTACCACGGTTTTACCGGTGAAGCGTTGTATGTAAGGCAGAGCTTCAGTTAATACATTGGCGATATTCATCGCTGATTCGCGGTTCAAAGACATAAAAATTAATCCTGTGAATTTAAATTAAACGTTAAACGGTTATCGACTTTTAATAATTCCCGTTTGAAAATTTGCTGGATTTTTTCCAGGGATTCGTGTGATTCCGCCTCAAAGCGCAGTGTTAGCGCGGGCGATGTATTGGAGGCGCGCACCAGTCCCCAGCCTTTGGTGTAATCCACGCGTAGGCCATCAATGGCAGTAATAGTGCCGTTGGCAAAATCGCCAGTTTCGCTGAGTTTATTTATCAAACCAAACTTGTCGAGATCAGGGATGGCAATTTTAATTTCCGGCGTTGAGTAGAGTTGCGGAAAGGCCGCAAAAATATCATCGATTTTTTGATCGCGCAGGGTGATGATTTCCAGTAGCCGCGCCATTGCATAAATACCGTCATCAAAACCATACCAGCGGTCTTTAATAAAGATATGACCGGAATATTCGCCACCAATCAGCGCTTGCGTCTCCTCCATTTTTGCTTTCATCGGTGAGTGGCCGGTCTTCCACATAATTGGCCTGCCACCGTAGCTGCTAATCACCTGGTTTAATTGGCGCGAGCATTTTACATCGAACAACACATCGGCGCCCGGGTTGCGAGAGAGCACATCTTTGGCGAACAGCATTAATAGACGATCGGGCCAGATAATATCGCCTTTAGGGGTGACTACCACTAAGCGATCGCCGTCACCATCAAAGGCAACACCAATATCGGCATTGCTTTCCTGCACTTTGGCGATGAGTGCGTGCAGATTTTTTTCGACGGTTGGGTCTGGGTCATGGTTGGGGAATTCACCATCTAAGTCGCAAAATAAGGGGATAACATCGCAGCCCAACTCTTCAAATAATTGCGGCGCCACTATACCCGTTACTGCGTTGCCCGCATCGACCACTATCGAGACATTGCCCGCAAGTGCCACGTCAGAAAAAATACGGTCGATATAATCTGGAATAATACTGCGCGGCGTCTCTTCACCAAGCCCCTGATGAAAACGTTGGCCAACAATGCGCGAGCGCAGATCGATCACGGCATCATCGGCCAGTGCGCGATTGTTCATTACCACTTTAAAGCCGTTGTACTCTTTGGGGTTGTGGCTCGCGGTTACCATCACACCGCTACTAGTATCCTCGAAATGAAACGTAGAAAAATACATCAATGGTGTGGGTACTACACCGATATTAATCACATTGCAGCCGGAGCGCAGAATGCCGCGAATGAGCGCTTGAGTTAATGATTCACTGTGCGTGCGGCCATCGCGCGCTACCACAATGGCTTGTTCACCTTGATCAATTGCCTCGCTGCCGACCGCTTGGCCTATCAGTTGGGCGAGTTCAGGTGTTACCTGGCTGCCGACCAGCCCGCGAATATCGTAAGAGCGAAAAATTTCAGCGGGTACATCGGCTTCATTGATTTTATTGCGCGCCGTAGCGCTGGATTTTTTACCGGATGCCTGTTGCAGACCGAGAATATTTTCATCTTCATCGATCATGGCGATATCGAGAATATCTTGTTTTTGGAATAGTGGATTGGTCATGGCATCTTCAGCGCTGACTGATTCCTTGCTGGTTTTGACTACATCGGCAACCGATGGCGTTGCATTGTCTTTTTCGCCCAGCTCGATACGCACCAAAATTTTACTGAGGAACCATACCAGTGCCAAACTGCCGGCCACTATCAAGCTGATTATGCTCAGCCAAAGTGCGGGCAGCTCTTCGGCGATTAATAAAAGCTGCTCGGATGGGGTAAATTTAACGACTAAATGGCTGCCGCTGACATTGCTCTGCATACTATTGCCAGCCGTACCCGCACCGAGTTTTTTAACCGTTTGTGGCGGGCTACCGGTAAATTGTTGTAGCAGTATGAATTCACCTAGACTTTGTTCTGCTGAATTAAAAATATTGATTAATTCGGCTGCGTCTATGGTGACCATGACCGTTCCTAGCGGCGGCTTTTTTTCATCGCTTGCTAGCGGGCGAACCCAGTTCAACATCCAGCGATCATTAATTTCGACTAGCTCTGGCAAGGTGGATTGGCGCTCTTCTGCGCGTTTAATTAAATCTAATTCGGCATAGCGAATAGGAAATTCAGCGTTGCGATCCAACTGCGCGCTGCCCAATGGTAGCAAGCGCAGGTTAAGTGCAGACTGGGTTGTGCGCAGCCATTTTTTTTCCAATTGCGCGCGCATTTCTGCGGTATTGTCTGGATTGTTTGTATCAAGACTGGCAATCAATTCTGATTCAGTGGCAAGTTTGTCGATTAGTTGAGTTTGCTGCTTGAAATAACTGGCGAGCGCGCTGCTTCGTTCATCCACTTTTTCTTGGGTTAGATTGTGCAAATTAACCTGTTGTTGCTGCACGACCAGTTTTTGATAGAGCAGGTAGCCCACAATCGCGTTAATAACCAGCGCTATGCCCAGTAAAATCAGGAGAATTTTTTGCTGCACCGCGGCTTTGTGCTTAGCGGCGTCCAAAGCGCGCTGTGCGCTGCGTGAAAGCGGTGTTGTGCTGGCTTCTGCCTTGGCTTTTAATAAGTCCTGTGGGTTCACACCTATACCTTTTGGCTAACGAATCTATGACGTTTGTTGTGCTAACAAACCTGGGCTTATTGCACTGTTATTTTTTGTGCGAAGAGCGCGATAAGTTCGCGCGCCAATTGCTGTTTGCTGCGCTGGCTAATATCAGTCGCGCCATTTTGCTCTACCAGCGTAACGGCATTGTCATCGCTGTTAAAACCAATCGTGCTATCGCTGATATTATTGGCGACAACCATATCCAGATTTTTGCGCGCTAATTTTACGCGCGCGTATTCCAGCAGATTTTCGCTTTCCGCCGCAAAACCTACGGTAAAAGGTTTTGGATTAAGTGACGCAATACTCGCCACTATGTCTGGATTTTTTACCAGAGCGAGTGTCAATGTATCGCTATTATCTTTTTTCATTTTCTGTGCAGCGATTTGCGCCGGGCGATAATCGGCCACCGCAGCGGCGGCGATAAATAAATCGCACCCCTGTGCTGCATGCAAGCTGGCCCTATGCATTTCTTCCGCGCTGATTACCTCAATGCGCTTTACGCGCGCTGGTGCTGGCAATTGGGTGGGGCCGCTGATGAGAATCGTTTCGGCGCCTGCTTCTGCTGCGGCTTGCGCCAGAGCGTAGCCCATTTTTCCTGAGCTGTAGTTGCTCAGGTAGCGCACTGGGTCCAATGCCTCGCGGGTGGGGCCTGCGGTAATCACGACTTTTTTCCCGGCCAAACTACCGCTGGCAAACAAGCTGGCAGCGGCATCGACCAGTTGCAAGGGTTCTAGCATGCGCCCTGCGCCTATATCGCCACAGGCTTGTATGCCATCTGCTGGGCCAAAAACTGAAACCTTGCGTTTGCTTAGCGTTTCCAAATTGGTTTGTGTTGCTTGGTTGTGCCACATACCTTGGTTCATCGCCGGTGCTATGGCGATGGGTGCAGCAGTGGCGAGGCAGATACTGGTAAGCAGGTCATTGCCCATGCCCTGACTCAAGCGTGCGATAAAATCGGCGGTGGCGGGGGCGATCAATACCAAGTCCGCCCAGCGCGCTAATTGGATATGACCCATGCCCGCCTCGGCTTCGGGGTCGAGCAGCTGGGTATGCACCGGATTGCCAGACAGCGCTTGCATCGTCAGTGGGGTAATAAACTCCTGCGCGGCAGGTGTCATAACCACTTGCACACTGGCGCCCGCATCTTGCAGACGACGCACCAGATCGGCACTTTTATAGGCGGCAATTCCGCCGGTCACGCCGAGCAAAATCTGTTTGTTGGCAAGCGATGTCATAAATAGGGTTGGGTTCCGGCAGCAAAAAGATGACTAGTGATCAACCTTAGCCCTGCTGGGCGTAATTAGCCACTAACAGCGCCAGCCACGCAGGGCTTGACGAAAGAGAGTTAAGATACCATTCTTGCCGGCGTTTTCGTAACTCTCCCGCACAGTTACGGCACTAAAAGTAATGATCAGATCTCACTACAAGGACACGCGCGTTTAATCGCGCATCAAAGGAGAATGCCATGTCGATTGCCCATTGGCCCGAGGCCGAACGCCCCCGCGAAAAATTATTATCCCTTGGCCCGCGCGCCTTATCCGATGCTGAATTGCTCGCCATTTTCCTGCGGGTTGGCTGCGTGGGCAAATCTGCAGTGGATCTTGCGCGCGAGTTATTGCAGCAATACGGTGGCTTGCGTCAGCTGCTAGAGGCATCGCAAGCCGAGTTCTGTCAGGGTTTGGGGCTCGGCAATGCCAAGTACGCCCAGTTGCAGGCAGTATTGGAGATGGGGCGGCGGCATTTGTCGGCCGCCATGAAAGCCGGTGATTTGCTCACCAGCCCGGACTTGGTGCGCAACTATCTGAGCGCGCAGTTGCGCCATCAACCGCGAGAAGTGTTTGCGGTGTTGTTCCTCGACAATCAAAACCGCCTGATTACCTATGAGGAGTTATTCTTCGGCACCATTGATGGTGCATCGGTTTATCCCCGCGAAGTCGTGCGGCGCGCGTTGGCCCATAATTGTGCGGCGGTAATTCTCAGCCATAACCATCCCAGTGGGGTGGCTGAGCCCAGCCAAGCGGATTGCCGGATTACCCAGCGCTTACAGGCGGCGCTGGAGTTAATCGATGTGCGAGTCGTTGATCACATGGTGGTAGGTGATGGCGAGGTAATTTCTTTCGCCGAACGCGGATTATTGTGAAATCGACCATTTACCCCTTTTTTTGGTCAAAAAAACAGCTTTTGATTGCTATTGGGGGAGTGTTTTGGTATAAAACGCGGCTCTTTGCGGCAGGGTTGTGAAGACGTATTAAAAGAGCGTCATTTTCGCGCAAATTTCCCTCTGGGATTTGCTGCTCCGACCCTGAAATTACCCGCGTTTAGGAAAGAATAGGCTGCTTACAACAATGCTCTAGGCTGGTTGTTAGTCTGTTTTACGGTTCTAACACAGCGCTTCCAGCTTAGCGCGCTGATTTTTTAATGAGGCAATAAAATGTCCAAGGTATGTCAAGTTACCGGCAAACGTCCAATTACCGGCAACAATGTTTCTCACGCAAAAAACCACACCAAGCGTCGTTTTTTGCCAAACTTGCAATCTCACCGTTTTTGGGTTGAAGCTGAGAAGCGTTTTGTTTCTCTGCGTCTGACGCCAAAAGGTATGCGTATCATCGACAAGCGTGGTATCGACGCTGTGTTGGTTGATGTTCGTGCCGCTGGTCACAAAGTGTAATTAGGAGCTATTTATCATGCGTGAAAAAATTCGTCTGAACTCTTCTGCTGGTACTGGTCACTTCTACACCACTGACAAGAACAAGCGCACCATGCCAGAAAAGATGGAAATCAAAAAGTTTGATCCAGTTGTTCGTCAACATGTGATCTACAAAGAAGGCAAAATCAAGTAATTACTAGTTTGATTCTTGATTGTTGTATTCAATAAAAAACCCGGTCTTTGCGCCGGGTTTTTTATTGCCTGAGATTTGCTTTCGGTTAATAAAAAATAGATCTAAGCGCCAAAACGCAGAATTCAGCGACCTGAACTACACTCAGTCTAATAACAGATAAAAATTGAGTGCTGGCCTTAGCGCCGCAGTCCGATGTTTGTATTTACCTCTAGTCGCGCCAATACAGGTTTCCCCTATGATAGAAATTCGCGGGCTTGAAGCATGGATGACCGCTCTTGCTGAACAAGAATTGCCAACCCTCAATGCAGTGGTGAGGGAGATCTGTGAGCTGAGTGAGAATGAAAAATGCCGTGCGGAAGATTTAACCAAAATTATTTTGCGCGATGCAGATCTCACCTCCAAGGTATTAAAGATCGCCAACTCGGTTCACTACAATCCGTCGTTTGCGTCCATTAAAACGGTCTCGCGCGCGATAGTTCATTTGGGTTTTGACAATCTACGCAACATCACACTTGCCACTACGCTGATTGAAAATTTTTTAAAGGGTAAACCTAAAGCCCTGCTTATTCAGAGCCTTGCGCGGTCGTTTCACGCAGCGGTGCAAGCCAAAGCTATGGTGCCGTTTTTAGACGGTGAAAAAAAGGAACAGATATTTATCGCTGCGCTGCTGCGCAATATCAGTGAGCTTGCCCTTATCTCTACCGGGCGCCCTGTGGTTGAAAAGTTTATCGACGCGCGCGATCAGGATCCGCAAGCCGAGCACAGTTTGGCGCAGGAGTATTTGGGGGTGGATACCAGTTTGTTATCGCGCCATTTAATTAAAGATTGGACGCTCGGCGATCTGCTTAGCGAAGCTTGCGAAAATCATGTGCACTCCAGTGCTGCGGCGCGCGCGGTTAATTTGGGCAACCACATTAGCACCTATATTCATCGAGGTATTAAAAGTGCGGAGATGCAAAAGCTGTGTCAGCAGACCGCTAGCCTGTGCAAAATTTCGTTAGAAGATGCCAAAAAACAAATTTTGATGATGGCTGATGAGGCCTCTGTTATCGCCAAAATTTATGGTGTCGATGTGTTGATTAGTGCGCTGCCTGATCCTGCATTAATTGAAGAAAAAGAAGTGCGGACAGAAAAGCCCGAGTATTTTTTTCAGCAGCAACTTAACTTAATTCATAAAGCGATGTTGGCGGGTGATGATATGCCAAAAATCACCCAGCTGTGTCTTGCTGCCTTGCATGAAGCTGCCGGCCTTGCGCGCATAGCCATTTTGGTGGTCGACCATAAAAGTAAATTGCTAGAGGTGCGTTATGTGGCAGGTAGGGGGACTCACCTATGGCGCCAGAAAATAAAAATTAATCTTGAACAATTGCACAAAGGCGAAATGTTGCATGAATTTTTGCGCAATCAACAACCGCTTTGGTACAAGCCCAGTGTTGCATTACGGGATACTGGCGCGCTGCATATGATGGGTGCCAGCGGGGCAATTTTCCTCGCGCCACTGCTATTAAATAAACGACTGATGGCTATAGCCTATGCCGATGCAGAAACCGGCGCTTTTAGTGCGCGCCAATTTGAAGAGTTTCAGTTGATAGTTAATCAATTGAATTTGATGATGCGCTTTAGTGCAAATAGTTGATGCAAATAACGAGTGCTGATAGCTAGATCAGTACCAAAAAAAACCGCTGCAAAACTGAATTTTGCAGCGGTTTTTTTTGCGGGGGGTGGGGGATTAATCGCGGTGACTGATGCGCACCTGACGACGCGCCAAGGCCAAGCCAACCAATCCCATTAAAAATAACAGTGCTGTGGTTGGTTCAGTTACTGAGACAAGTTTTTTGAAGGCGTGGTTGTCGCTTTCAAAAGCGAAGCCGGTGCTGGCCAAGGTAACGCTATCGTAAGCGCCGGTACCAAAATTAAAGTTAATGTAGCGGTTGGAGCTGTAGCTCAATTGATTGCCATTAGCGAATTGACCGACAATATCGCGACCTGAATAGCTGGCGACCAACGCGTTATTTAAATAAAAGCTAATAAAGTTGTAGCTATCGATTGAACCCCAGAATAGTCCAAAATAATCCGCTGTGGTGCCAAGGGTAAATGTGGCACTTTTAGTGGTGGGCGATGGTTTAGGTACGGTGAGATATTGTGAGTTAACACCCAGTGGTTGGGCATATTTGCCACTTTGGCTGCCGACCACCAAGGCAAAATCGCCGCTGCAGGTGGCATAACCACAGCCGCTATTAAAATCGATAGTTGTCGCACCCGCGACTGAGGTAGTGACCTCACCCACGTTGGATAAAGTAATAATCGGCAGTGCGTGGGCAGCGCCGGTTGCTAGCAGCAGTGGTAGAAGTAACGCGTTAAACAAATTTTTCATTAAGCACTCCAGGGTCAAAACGAGTCGCGCACTAGCGGGACCATAAGCAATTCAAAAACACACAGTATTTGACGCTGACCCGCTAACTCTGGGTTTTCGTCAGTCCAGTTCTTCTCAGCAACATGTAGGCCAATATCGCGCAAAACTGCGAATTGGTTCTCTTTTTTGTGTGACGCATGTCACATTTAATATTCTAGTTGGAATTTTGAGGATTTCCATGCCAAGCGAAGAAAATTTAGTGTCATTTTGTAGATAATTGCGCCAAAAGTGATGATTTAGGTCTATCAGCTCTTTAGCATGTAATCTTTAGTGATAAAAAAATAGGAAAAATCATGCCCGAGTTACCCGAAGTCGAAACAACCCTGCGCGGTATTGCGCCTCACCTGATTGGGCAAAAAGTGACGGAGATTGTCATTCGTCAGCCGCGTTTGCGCTGGCCGATAAGTGCAGAGTTGGCCGGGTTGATTGCTGGGCGGCGTTTGCTTGGTGTGGCACGGCGCGGTAAGTACCTGCTGTTGGATTTTGGCAATGGCCATGCACTGATTCACTTGGGCATGTCGGGCAGTTTGCGTATCGCCAAGGCGGATGAGCCGCCGTCATTTCACGACCATTTTGATCTGGTGTTTGGCCAGCGGGTGCTGCGCTATTGCGATCCACGCCGTTTTGGCTGTTTGCTGTGGGTAGCTGGTGAGCCAGAGTTGCATAAGCTGCTGGTGGATTTGGGGCCGGAGCCGCTGACTGATAGCTTCACAGCAGATTATTTATATGAGCGAACCCGCAAGCGTACACAGGCGATCAAGCAGTTCATTATGGACAGTAAAATCGTGGTGGGGGTGGGCAACATCTACGCCAATGAATCGCTGTTTATGGCGGGTATCAAGCCCATCCGCAAAGCCGGATCGCTAACGCGCAAAAATTGTGAAGATCTGGTGCGCGATATCAAGTTTGTATTGCAGCGCTCGATTGATCAGGGCGGGACTACCTTGCGCGATTTTGTCGGCGGCGATGGCAAACCCGGCTATTTCAAACAGCAGCTACTGGTTTACGGGCGCGGTGGCGAACCCTGTACCCTGTGCAAAAAACCGCTCAAAGAAGTGCGCATGAGTGATCGCACTACGGTCTATTGTGTGGCTTGTCAGAAATAGTCTGATGTTTCAGTCGTCACTCCCGCGTGCGGGAATCCAGCTTTTGATGTTGCGTTAGACCTATGGATCCCCGCTGCGCGAGGATGACGACTCTTAGATAGGGGAAGGTGTGCAGTCAGTGTAGGTTATTTGCTGAATTTACGTTTCAGTGCCGCTTCTACGGGCGCGGCGACAAACTTGCTCACATCGCCACCCAGAAAGGCAATCTCGCGCACAATAGAAGAAGAAATATAAGAAAGATGTTCGGCCGGGGTGAGGAAGATGCTCTCCATGGTCGGCGCCAGCGCGCGATTCATATTGGCCAATTGGAACTCATATTCAAAGTCCGATACGGCGCGCAGACCGCGCAATACCGCCTGCGCCTTTTGTTGGCGGACAAAATCTACCAGCAAAATATCGAACCCGCAGACCGTTACATTGGGTATATGAGCCAGGGTTTCTTGCGCCAGAGCAACGCGCTCATCCAGTGTGAAAAGTGGATTTTTGCGCGTGCTTGCCGCCACCGCCAGTATCACATTGTCAAATAAGCGACAGGCGCGCTCGACCAAATCGATATGGCCGTTGGTGATGGGGTCAAAAGTACCTGGGTAGACCACTGTGCGCATAGATGTATTCCGTGGAGGGTGCCGGTCGGCGGGGGGCGCATGGTACAAAATTCACTGGCGAGTGACCAGTTAAGATATTCGCATGCAATTTTCTTTCGCTAAACAGTGTAGTTCTTATTTAGCTGTTCAGCGCTTGTCCTGCTGGTGACGATAATACAAGCGGTAACTGACTTGCCCGGCCTGTTTGTCGCGGTGCAGTTGCCAGTTGGCCGGTAGTTGTAACTGGGCATCGCGCGGCGCTTCAAGGTAGATAACCGCAGCCTCGCTAAGCCAATGCCCCGTTTCAAGCGCCGCGGCGATTGCGCCCCACAAATCCAGCGCAAATGGCGGGTCGATAAACACTATGTCGAACTGCTGTGTGGGCGGCTGGCGGTTTAACCAAGCGAGGCTATCGACTTGTTCGACCTTGCCATGGCTCGCCTGTAATAGCTGCAGGTTACTTTTTAGCTGTTGCGCGGCGAGTGGGTGTTTCTCCAGCAGCCAGCTGGATTCAGCCCCGCGCGATAAAGCCTCCAGCCCCAAAGCGCCCGAGCCAGCAAACAAGTCCAAGCAGTGCGCACCCTGAATATCCGGCGCCAGCCAGTTAAATAAGGTCTCGCGAATGCGGTCGCCGGTCGGGCGCAGACCATCCACATCGGGAAAGCTGAGTTTGCGCCCGCGCCACTGGCCGCCGATGATGCGCAATTGGTTGCTGGCTTTGGGGTTTTTAACGCTTGTTTTTACGACAGGTTTGGACAAGGCATTTCTCTATGAATAGAACAGAAGTGGTAGGATAGCGGCTTTGTTGAATTTGCAGAATCACTAATCTGCATGCGCGCCGCGCCGACTAATCGTTAACCGCTCTTTAGCTCACACCCCAGACCAACATTATGTTTTTTAATCTGTTTAAAAAATCTGAAAAGCCCGATAGCACCACACCTGCTGCCGATGAGCTGCCCGTCGCCATTGTAGAGGCTGAAACTACCACTGCTGAAGCAGCGGTGGAGGAGCCAGCTGCTGCGGTAGCGCCAGTAGCAGTAGCGCCTGAGGCACCAGCGAAACTCGGCTTTTTTGCCCGTATCAAACAGGGCTTAAGCCGCACCAGCAGCCACTTTGCCGAAGGTTTGGGCAATCTGTTTCTCGGCCGTAAAACCATCGATGACGAGCTGTTTGAAGAGCTGGAAACCCAGCTGCTGGTGGCCGATGTGGGCATGGAGGCAACAACGGAAATTATCGATAGCCTCACCAGCCGCGTCGCGCGCAAACAGCTCAACGATGTTGATGCACTCTACCAAGCCCTGCGTGAACAGCTCACCGATTTGCTGCGCCCGGTGGAAAAACCATTGCTTATCGATAGCAGCAAACAGCCCTATGTGATTCTGGTGGTGGGTGTAAATGGCGTGGGTAAAACCACCACCATCGGCAAACTCGCCAAGCGCCTGCAAAATGAAGGTAAAAAAGTCATGCTCGCGGCGGGGGATACATTCCGCGCGGCGGCGGTCGAACAACTGCAAGTCTGGGGTGAGCGCAACAATGTGCCGGTGATCGCCCAGCATACCGGTGCCGATTCTGCCTCGGTTATTTATGACGCATTGCAAGCGGCTAAAGCGCGGGGTATTGATGTGATCATCGCCGATACCGCCGGTCGCCTGCACAATAAAAACCATTTAATGGATGAGTTGTCCAAGGTCAAGCGCGTGATGGCCAAGGTCGATGGCTCAGCGCCCCATGAAGTCTTGTTGGTACTGGATGCAGGCACTGGCCAAAATGCGGTCAATCAAACCGAAACCTTCCGCGATGCCGCTGGCGTGACCGGTTTGGTGCTGACCAAGTTGGATGGCACCGCCAAAGGCGGAGTGATTTTTGCGCTGAGTAAAAAGTTTGCACTGCCGGTACGGTTTATCGGCGTGGGTGAAGCGATTGATGATTTGCAGCCGTTTGCGGCGGAACCGTTTATCAAGGCACTGTTTAATCAGGCCGATGTCAGTTAGGCAACGATTAATTAACCAGGCTGACACATCTTAAATAGTTAAAAACAGGGTTTGTTGTGATTCGATTTGAAACCGTAAGCAAACGTTACGATACCGGCTACGAAGCTTTGGCGCGGGTGGACTTTGAAGTGGAGTCGGGCGAAATGCTGTTCCTCACCGGCCACTCGGGCGCCGGTAAAAGTACGCTGATGAAACTCATTCTGCTGATGGAGCAGCCGTCTAACGGCCATGTCTTTGTTGATGGCCATCATTTGGCGCGTATGCCCAAAAGCCAGCTGCCCTACTTTCGCCGCAATATAGGTGTGGTGTTTCAGAATCACCAGCTGCTGTTTGATCGCACTGTGTACGACAACGTCGCGCTGCCGCTGCAAGTGGCCGGTTATCCTCACCAAGAAATTGGCAAGCGGGTACGCGCCGCCTTGGACAAGGTGGATTTGCTCGACAAGGAGCGCACCAATCCTATGGCCTTGTCTGGCGGTGAGCAGCAGCGGGTGGGCATCGCCCGCGCCGTGGTGAACAAACCTACGTTATTACTTGCCGATGAACCCACCGGCAACCTCGATCCGGAATTATCCAACGAAATCATGACCTTATTCCGCCAGTTCAACGAAGTTGGCACCACGGTAATGATCGCCACCCACGATGTGGAACTGCTCAAACGCATGAACAAACGGGTGCTGGGCTTGGTGCAAGGCAAACTGGTTCATGACGGGGTGCTCTGGTGAAATCGAATCGTCCCTCCAAACCGGAGCGCCGCCCAAATCGTATGGGTGCCAGTGCGACTCCGCGCAACGACCGCCCGCGTCGCGAAGTGCCGCCGCGCGCTGAAAACATCCGCCAACAAGGTGCAGTACAAAGCCAAATGTCCTGGCGCGATAAGTTTGACGCCTGGAGTGCGCACCACAGCAACTCGGCCATCGAAAGCCTGCTGCGCATGCTGGGTACACCGCTGCAAAGCCTGATGACCTGGCTGGTCATTGCGATTGCTATCGCCCTGCCTGCCGCTTTGTTTGTCGTCTTTAATAATGTGCAGCAGATTGGCCAGAGCTGGCAGGATTCCAGCCAGATCTCGGTGTTTCTGAAAAAGGATGCCACCGCTAATCAGGCGCAAGATTTACGTGGTCGCTGGGCGCAGCGGCCGGATGTGGCACAGGCAACTTATATCTCGCCCGAGCAGGCGCTGGAAGAATTTAAACTGGGCTCGGGGCTGGGTGAACTGGCTAATCAGCTCGATGAAAACCCGCTGCCGGCGGTCATTCTGATCAAACCTAAAATCGGCGGCAATGCACCCGATGCCTTAACGTCTCTGCAACAGGCGCTAGTGGCTGACCGGCTGGTGGCCGATGTGCGTCTGGATATGCTCTGGGTTAAACGTTTGCATCAGTTTATTACGGTGGCCGAGCGCTTTGTGGTCGCCTTGGCCGGTTTGTTGGCTTTGGGGGTGTTGTTGGTGATTGGCAATACCATCCGCATGGCGATCGAAAATCGCCGCGATGAAATAGTGGTAGTCAAGTTGGTTGGCGCTACCGATGCCTATGTGCGTCGCCCCTTTCTGTATACCGGGCTTTGGTTTGGCGTGGGTGGTGGAATACTGGCCGCGATCCTGTTGGCGATAGGATTTTGGTGGTTATCGGCGCCAGTTGCCCAGCTCGCTGATCTGTATCAAAGTAGTTTTCGTTTACAGGGTTTAGGTTTTATTGAGAGCCTGCAATTAATCCTATTGGCGGGTTTTACCGGTTTGGCGGGCGCTTGGATCGCAGTGGCGCGACATTTGTATCAGATTCAGCCGCGTTGATTGATCCTTTTTATCGTGCCAATAGAAGGTGCAACATCCGCGTAAAGTGAACTTTTTGGGTGCTAGCGAAACCAATAAGCGGGTGATACACTCGGGCAATATTGAAATTGGAGGTAAACATGAGCACAAGCACAAGTCTGCAACCCATCGGCATTCTCGCCCCCGGTGCAAACCTGAATGCCTATGTTCAGGCGGTCAGCAGCTTCTCTATTCTCACTGTTGAGGAAGAGCAAGAGTTGGCGCGCGATTTGGTCACCAATGGCAATCTCGATGCAGCCCGTAAATTGGTTATGGCGCATTTGCGCTTTGTGGTACATATCGCCCGCTCTTACAACGGTTATGGTCTGCCGCTGGGCGATTTGGTACAAGAAGGCAATGTCGGCCTGATGAAAGCCGTTAAACGTTTCGACCCGGATAAGGGTGTGCGTTTGGTGTCATTTGCGGTGCATTGGATCAAAGCCGAAATTCACGAATTTATCCTGAAAAACTGGCGTATCGTCAAAATCGCCACCACCAAAGCCCAGCGTAAGCTGTTCTTTAATCTGCGCGGCGCTAAAAAGCGTTTGGCTTGGCTGAGCAACGATGAGGCCCATGCTGTTGCGGCAGATTTGGGGGTGGATGTTAAACAAGTGCGCGAAATGGAAGGCCGTTTAGCCTCTTATGACGCGGGTTTTGATGCAGGTGAAGACGACGAAGACGATGGTTATGTCGCACCGGCGCATTACCTCGAAGACAACCGCTACGACCCTGCGGTGCGTTTGGAAGAGTCCAATTGGGAAGAATCCAACGTCAATAGTTTGGAAAAGGCGCTGGATAAACTTGATGACCGCAGCCGTGTCATATTGCAGCGCCGCTGGTTAAATGACGACAAAGCGACCCTGCACGATTTGGCCGCTGAGTACGGTGTTTCTGCTGAGCGCATTCGCCAGTTGGAAAAAAATGCCATGAATAAAGTCAAAACTATGATGCTGGAAGCCTGATCTTCTTACTGACTAGCATGTACAAAAGCCGCGCTTAGCGCGGCTTTTTTATTATCTGCCCATTTATAAATGCATTGTTAAAGGTGTTATCGTGGCGCGACTTTTTTTGATAATCGCCGCTGTTAGCGGCTTTTTTGCGGTTGTTATCGGCGCATTCGCTGCACATGGCTTGAAAAAACTGCTCGCTCCGGAAATGCTGGATGTGGTGAAAACCGGCGTGCAGTACCAGATGTATCACGCGCTGGCACTGTTGCTGGTAGGTCTGTGGCTCAGTTATAAACCTGACACATCAGGGTTAAAAGCAAGCGGCTTAGCCTTTATACTGGGCACCCTGTTATTCAGTGGCAGCCTCTACGCGCTGGCCATGGGCGCGCCGCGCTGGTTGGGGCCGGTGACACCGCTGGGCGGCCTGTGTTTTTTGCTCGGTTGGTTGTTTTTATTGAATGCCGCATGGCGCGCTAAACCCGCCGACTGATTTCTTTTACTTCATGATCTGTATCCCATATGTCTGAATTACCTGAGTTAACGCCGGATCTTGAGTCGGGCGAAGCAGGGTTTCTTATCAAACCCGAATTTAAACCCAAGTCGATCCGCAGTTTTGTGATTCGCGCCGGGCGTATTACCGTTGGCCAAAAGAATGCGTTTGATACCTGGTGGCCGGTGTTTGGCTTAAGCCTTTTTAACGGGATGATCGACCCGGAGCAGGTTTTTGGCCGCAAGGCGCCGCTGGTATTGGAAATTGGTTTTGGCATGGGCGATTCGCTGCTGGAGATGGCGCGCAATGAGCCGGATAAAAACTTTATTGGTATTGAAGTGCATCCACCCGGTGTGGGGCGTTTGATTAATGTAGCGGGGCTGGAGAAGCTAACCAATTTGCGCGTGTATATGGCCGATGCCATGGATGTGCTGGAAGATTGTATTCCCGATGGTGCTATCGACCGGTTGCAGTTGTATTTCCCCGACCCTTGGCACAAGAAAAAACATCACAAGCGCCGCATACTCCAGTCAGCCTTTGTTCAGAAACTTCGCCCTAAGATAGCCGCCGGCGGAATGTTCCACATGGCGACTGACTGGCAGGCTTACGCTGAACACATGTTAGAAGTGATGAGTACTGCGCCAGGGTTTACTACAGAGTTTACCGAAACTGGCTATGCCCCGCGGCCAGATTATCGCCCGATTACCAAGTTTGAAAAACGCGGCGAACGCCTTGGTCATGGCGTGTGGGATTTACTGTACAAAAAAACACCGTAAATTGGCATAAATTGCTTTAATTTGTTAATGTAACCAGCTGAAAATAATCATGAAATGGAGTTCAGTGGGCAATCAATTTTGAGATCGTTAATGATCGATATGTTTTACTATTTTTAGAATGTAATCAATCGAGGGAATCAGATTGTCTTTGGAACCTCGCTATCTTCTACGGAGAACAAATGGCTATGAAACACACACACTTACTCGCTTTATCAGCTGCTATTGCGGCTGTCATTTCAACCGGCGCCAGCGCTGATAATCACAAAGTAGAAATTCACGCTGATGTTGGCCGTACTTTTTTTGACGAGCCTTTAGAAGATGCCAACAACTGGGGTATGGGCGTAGGTTTTGCCCTGACTGAAAATTGGATGTTGGATTTGGTTGCCAGCCGTTGGGACAGTGAAACCCAATCGGGCGCAGTTGATGTAGATGGCACCCAATACCGTATGGATATGCTGTATCACATCAATACTGAGAGCGCATGGCGCCCCTATGTTGCCTTTGGTGTAGGCGATCAAAAGCGTGAATTCAATGCCAAGTCACCTTCTTCAGAGCGCGACACGCTGCTCAACTTGGGTGCTGGTATCAAGCGCAGCCTTGGCGATAACTGGCAGTTCCGCACTGATGTGCGCGCATTCAATAGCCTCGACAATGAATATACTGATCTTGCGGTAACCGCAGGTATTGGTTACGCATTTGGCAAAACCTCAAGCCCTGCTCCTGCGCCAGCCCCAGTTGCTGCGCCAGTAGAGTTGGATAGCGATGGTGATGGTGTACTTGACTCTAAAGACCAGTGCCCAGACACCCCTAAAGTGAACAAGGTAGATGACGTTGGCTGTACGTTGAAGTTGACTGAAACTGTAGCGATCAAGTTAAACATCACTTTCGATTCAGCCAAGTCAATTATCAAGCCTGAGTTTGAAAGTGAAGTAGCCAACTTGGCCACTTTCATGAATCAATACGCTGATACTGTGGTGACTGTTGAAGGCCATACTGACAGCCAAGGTTCTGAAGTTTATAACCAAAAACTGTCGCAAAGCCGTGCTGATGCAGTGAAAGCTGCTTTGATTACCAAATACGGTATTGGTGCTGATCGTGTGAAGGCAATTGGTTACGGTGAAGCTAAGCCGATTGCGGACAATATGTACGCGCCAGGCCGTGAGCAAAACCGTCGTGTAGTAGGTCAGGTTTCTACCAAAGTGACTACTATCGAAAAACGCAATTAATCTTCGGATAGTTGCTGAATAACCCGGCCATCGCGCCGGGTTTTTTATGGCTGCCGAATAGGGCAGTTATTGCTTGCTGAGCAGTGTTGCATAGCCGCTGCGAAAATCCGGATGGCAAAAGCGATACCCTGATGCCAGTAGTCGCTGGTTGCTAATCCGTTTATTGCCGCGCTCATTAACTGCATCCGCTGCTAGAAAATCCTCAGCTCCCAGCTGCTCAGCTATCCAACTCACCACCTCTATCATAGGGGTGGGCGATGAGTCGCTGGCGAGATAAAGCGAATCCAGCGTTTGCTGTTTGCTCTGCTCAATGAAATGAGCCAGCACACCCGCGCAGTCATCCGCATGAATACGATTGGTGAAATGCGGGCTGGCCGAGGCGCGTTGTTGTGCGACTTGGTCGATCAAGCGGCGTCTACCAGGGCCGTAAATTCCGCTAAAACGCAGGATGATATGGGCATAGCCGCTTTGCACGATCAGCTGTTCCGCTTCCAAGAGACGTTTGCCGCTAAAACCTTCCGGTGTGGTGGGCGATGTTTCATCTACCCAGCTGCCATCTTGCTGCCCATAGACGGCGGTGCTGGAGACAAACAGGATCAGGCGTGGCTTCTGTTGCTGTAAATCCAAGGCCTGCAGAAGCACTTGGCAGCTGTCCACATAGGCCTGTTTATAGCCTGCATCGCTTCGCTCCCCGGGTGTCATGCTGATAACGATGATGTTAAATTCTTCTGCTAACAGCGAGCGCATTTGCTCGAGATTGGTGGCATCACCTGAGCGATAGTGTAAGTAGGGTAAGTGATCACATACCGAGCGGCGCAGCCCGGTGACTTGATAGCCAAATGGGTGCAATTGCAGTGCGAGGCGCTGGCCAATATCGCCACAGCCGATAATCAGGCATTTTTCTGGTGAAGATAGGTTAATTGTCATTTGATAAATGCCTTATATCTGATAGTTTTAGGCTATTCATAAAAGCCAAGCTAATGGAGCTGCATTATGACCCTTACCGAGTTGCGCTATATAGTCACACTTGCTCAAGAACAACATTTTGGCCGCGCGGCGGATCGCTGTTATGTGAGCCAGCCCACCCTGAGTATCGCGGTCAAAAAACTGGAAGACGAGCTGGGGGTAGCCTTGTTTGAGCGCACCAAGTCTCGCGTGCAGCCAACCCCCTTGGGTGAGCAGATTGTGGCGCAGGCGCATTTGGTGCTGGAGCAAACGGCGGCGATTAAAGATCTGGCCGACGCAGGTAAAGACCAGCTCAGTAGTCCCTTATCGGTGGGGGCGATTTTTACTATAGGGCCTTATCTGCTGCCGAAGTTTATCCCTCATTTACAGCAGTTGGCGAGCAAAATGCCGCTCTACGTGGAAGAGGGCTACACTCACAATCTGCGCAAAAAACTGCGCAATGGCGAGTTGGATGTGATTATCGTCGCGTTGCCCTTTGTGGAGCCGGATGTGGTGACCCAAGCGCTGTATGAAGAACCCTTTGTGGTGCTTATGCCGAAAGATCACCCCCTCGCCGCCAAAGAGCAGGTAGATCAAGCGGATCTCAGTCATGAGCAGCTGCTGTTGCTGGGTGAGGGGCACTGCTTCCGCGATCAGGTGTTAACCACTTGCCCCAGTGTGCAGCATGCCAGCGAAGCCAGTGCCAACAGCAGCAATGTGCGCACCGCCGCTGAAGGCAGTTCGCTGGAAACCCTGCGCCATATGGTTGCCTCTGGTTTGGGCTTGACCATTTTGCCCGCCTCGGCTGCCGAGAGTTCGCTCTACAGTTCAGATGTATTGGTCACTCGCCCCTTTACCGAACCATCGCCCAGCCGTACCGTCGCGCTCGCATGGCGCGCCAGCTTCCCGCGCCATAAGGCGATAGATGCATTGCGCACGGCGATTAAAGCCTGTCGACACTAATTACGACGGGTAATGTCTACCTTGGCAGTTGCTGGTGAGAAAACCCTCAATCAAATCCCCGCTAGCGCCTTAAAGGGTGTTGGTGCGGCTTTGGCTGCTAAATTGGCGAAAATCGGCCTATTTAGCCTGCAAGATGTGCTGTTACATCTTCCTCTGCGCTATATGGATCGCACCCGTATTACCGCGATTGGCGCGCTGCAACCCAATATGAATGCGGTGATTGAGGCGGAAGTGCGCGCCTGCGATGTGGTGTTTGGCAAGCGCCGCAGCTTGGTGTGCAAGGTGCAGGATGGCACAGGTACGATTACGCTGCGGTTCTATCACTTTAACAATGCGCAAAAGCAGCGTTTGGTGAGTGGCACACGGCTGCGGATTTTTGGCGAAACCCGCCGTGGTGCCTCGGGTTTGGAAATGTATCACCCCGAATACGATGAGTTGAGTACCGCCGCGCCGCTGCCACTGGAGCAATCGCTCACGCCGATTTACCCCGCCACCGAAGGGCTAACCCAGCCGCGTATGCGTTCGCTTGCACTGCAGGCGCTGACCTGGCTCGATAAACACGCGCTGCAAGAGCTGCTGCCGGAGCGTGTGCGCCGCCAACTCAAACAATCCTCCCTCGCCGATGCCCTGCGCTACCTGCACCAACCGCCGACTAACGCCAATATCCAGCAATTAATGGATGGGGAGCATCCCTACCAGCAGCGTTTGGCGTTTGAAGAGTTACTCGCCCATCACCTGAGCTTGCTGTTACTGCGCCGCGAAACCCAAGCAGATGGCGCTACTCGCCTGAATTTGGATGAGGGTTTGCAAGCGCGCTTTTTGGCGCAACTGGGGTTTAACCTGACCCGCGCCCAGCGCCGTGTTGTGGATGAAATTGCCGCCGATCTGGCCAAGCCGATTCCCATGTTGCGGCTGGTGCAGGGCGATGTGGGTTCCGGCAAAACCGTGGTGGCGGCGCTGGCGGCATTGGCGGCAGTTGCCAGCGGCAAACAGGCGGCGATTATGGCGCCGACCGAAATCCTTGCCGAGCAGCACCGCCTTAACTTTGGCAAATGGCTGGAGCCGCTGGGCATTAGCCTCGGTTGGCTCACCGGCAAGTTAAAAGTGGCCGAGCGGCGCACCCAGTTGGCGGCTATCGCCAGCGGCGCGGCGCAAGTGGTGGTGGGCACCCATGCACTGTTTCAAGAGTCGGTGGAGTTTGCCAATTTGGGGTTGATAGTGATCGATGAACAGCACCGTTTTGGTGTGCATCAGCGGCTAACCCTATCGGAAAAAGGCACAAGTGGGGATGAAAATCGGCGATTTGGCCTGCTTCGCCCCCACCAATTGATTATGACCGCCACGCCTATCCCACGCACCTTGGCGATGAGTGCTTATGCGGATTTGGACTGCTCGGTGATCGATGAATTGCCACCGGGGCGAACGCCGATTACGACGGTAGTGATCAGTGATAACCGCCGCGAAGAGGTGATTGAGCGGGTGCGTTTGGCCTGTGAGCAGGGGAGGCAAGCTTACTGGGTGTGTACGCTCATCGAAGAGTCGGAAACTCTGGAGGCGCAGGCGGCGGAGGCAACTGCAGCGAATCTCACCGAATCCCTGCCGCATCTGCGCATCGGGCTGATTCACGGCCGTTTGAAACCGGCGGAAAAAGAAGCGGTGATGGCATCCTTCAAAGCCAACGAGCTGGATTTACTGGTCGCCACCACAGTGATTGAAGTGGGGGTGGATGTACCCAATGCCAGTTTGATGATTATCGAAAACCCCGAGCGCCTTGGCCTTGCGCAATTGCACCAGCTGCGCGGGCGGGTCGGGCGGGGGTCGGCGGCGAGTCACTGTGTGTTGCTGTATGGTTCGCCGCTATCGAATAACAGCCGTGAGCGGCTACGAGTAATGCGTGAAAGTAGCGACGGCTTTTATATCGCCGAGCAGGATTTACTGCTGCGCGGCCCCGGCGAGGTGCTGGGCACCCGTCAAACCGGTGAAATGCAATTCAAAATCGCCGATTTGCAGCGCGACAGCCATTTATTGCCCGATGTAAAAGATGCCGCGCTGTTGTTGATGAGTGATTACCCTCAACTTTGCAACCAGCTGGTACTGCGCTGGTTGGGTGATAGTCAGCGATATTTGCAGGTGTAGTGGTTGGATTGATACGGCTGTGGCGGTTGTTTTTGCATTGAGATGAGAACTGCTCCAATTTTTAGCCGGGTTATTTTTATCTTCTTTCATATTGATCTGTGCACCCTTAAATTTGAACTATGCTTGGATAGATCCTGTGCTGGGAAACCATGACTGCAGTCGTGATCTGATTCGGCCAAATATGATTTTTTTGCTGGATTACACACATCGAACTAAGATGTTTAGAGTCATTTAACCCTATGCATATCAACCACTTGCAGATATTAAGAGGAGTAGGCCGTGTCAGTCCCTACCAGTGTTCAATCATTGCTCAACAAGCAAAATGTGCATTATCAGGTGTCTGAGGTGCCAGTGACTGAGGATGAAAGAGCGCTTTGGCATGACCAGCATTTACGTACTATGAGCGCAGCCAAATCAGTTATTTTGCAGGACAGTACAGGGCGAGTGCAGGTGATTTTTGCCGCGGACCGATTGCTTGATCTCAAAGCAGTCAACCGACAATTGAACCGCGAGCTACACGCCGCCAAGCCAGAAGATATTCAAAAATTCTGTGTCTCCCACAATCTGCAATCCATTCCTGCATTACCTAAACTGGCGGGCTTGCTGACGCTGATTGACCGCAGTTTGGTTGAGCGCAATGAGTTGCTGGCAGATTCGGGCGATGAAAAACAACTGCTGCGCTTCAGTCGCGCTGAGTTTCAGCAAATTATTGATGACGCGACTATTTGCGATATAGCCGTACCACTCGAACCACTGGAGGTGGACGATACCAGTACCAGTGATAACGACCAGATTCTCGGCGCAGTGCGCAATTTCACCCAGCTGCGAATAAAGCAGCGCTTGGAAGAAACCCTTGAATTACCGCCTTTGTCGGACACTGCTCAGCGCATTATCAAGCTGCGGGTAAATCCGAATGCCGATATCAGTGATCTCGCTCAAATTGTTGAAACCGACCCCAGCCTTGCCGCGCAAGTCGTGAGTTGGGCGGCATCACCCTACTATTCTGCGCCGGGCAAAATCAAATCCATTCACGATGCCATAGTGCGGGTGCTGGGCTTTGATATGGTGCTCAATTTGGCGCTGGGTTTGTCGCTCGGCAAAGCCATGACCATCCCCAAAGAAGGCCCTCATGGTTCGCTACCTTACTGGCAGCAAGCGGTGTATATGGCGGCGACTATTGAAGGTTTGGTGACGGCAATTCCCCGCGATCATCGCCCCAGTTTCGGCATGGCCTATCTGTGTGGCTTGCTGCATAACTTTGGCTATCTGATTTTGGCGGAAGTGTTTCCACCTTATTTCCACAACTACTGCCAATTGGCAGACACCAATCCCCATGTTGATCATCAGGCGGTGGAACGCCATCTGCTCGGTGTCACTCGCGAGCAATTGGGTGCTGCCTTGATGTCGCTTTGGTCTATGCCGGAAGAAGTGGTGGTGGGTCTTCGCCACCAAAATAACCCGCATTACCAGGGGGAAAACGCGGTTTATGCCAAGCTTATTTTTGTCGCCCAGCGGTTGCTGCACCAACACGATATTGGCCGTGGTCCGAAACTGGCGATTCCTCCGCAAGTATTTGAAGATCTGCATCTGGACCCGGAAAAGGCCTATACCACGGTGGCGAATATTATTGAGTCGAGCGATGATCTCAAACATATCGCCCACGAGTTGTCGCCACATCATTAATGTGGGTTAGTAAAGCTGGATTTCACGGTAACCAAAACCCCTTCCGAGGGGTTTTTTGTTGTTAGTGTCAGCGATTTTTTTACCGGTATACTGCCGGTTATTCCCCCTTAGCGAGAGAGTGATTGTTTATGTCTTCAGATTTCCCTGCATCAGCTGCGGCTGCCATTTTGGTTGAGCGTCGTATCAATGGCATTCAGTCCGAGCGTTTGCCCGACACTTGTCGGCCCCAAAATTTAGCGCAAGCGCTGGCGATTCAAGCTGCGGTTACTGCGCATTGGTGTGAGCAGATGGATGACACAGTTGGCGGATGGAAATGCCTGCAGCCGCCCGAGGATAAGTTGATTGTTGGCCCCATATACACCCGCACGATTGATTCTGTCGCACCGGTAAGTCTCTGGCCAAAGGGCGACCGCGCTCGTATTGAGCCGGAACTGGCCTTTATCTTTGGCAGTGATTTGCCCCCGCGTGCAGAGCCTTACACCCCGGCTGATGTCGATGCCGCTATCGCCCGTACTCATATGGCGCTGGAGTTGATCAATAGCCGCTATGCCGATCCAGCCAGCTGCGAGTTCCCGGAAATGCTGGCCGATGGCTTGGTCAATCAGGGTTTGTTTATCGGCCCGGAAGTGGATGCGGAAAATGCCCGTGGCGCGAGTAGTTTTACGATTACTATGACCTGTGCCAATGGCGAAGTTATTGAGCGTCAGGGGCAGCACCCCAATACTCATCCACGTGCACCGCTCTATTGGTTGGCGGAATTCTTGCGCAGCCGGGGCGAGGGTATAGTCGCTGGGCAGGCGGTGATTACCGGTTCCTATGCTGGTGTGATCGAGGTGCCACTCAATACCAATATCCACATTGACTACGCTGGTTTAGGTAGCATGCAAGTAAGTTTTAACCCTAAATCTGCCGCTTAAGGAGTAGCAATCAATGAATCACGACGAATCATCGCCATTTTATTCCTGTGAGATCCCGGTTCGCTGGGGCGATATGGACGCCTATGGCCATATCAATAACACGCTTTACTTTCGCTATTTTGAAGAGGCGCGATTCAAGTGGATGCTCGATAAAGGCCTCCCCCTCAAAAGCGATACTCACCCGGTGGTCGTCACGATTGGCTGTACTTTTTTACGCCCGATTTTTCATCCGGAGACCCTGCGTATCGATGTGTTTATCAGCGAGCCAGGGCGCTCCAGTTTTATGGTCAAGTACAAGGTTTACACCTTGTCCCAACCAGAAATGCCCGCGGCAGAGGGTTACTCTAAAGTGGTCTGGGTGAGCAGTGCCGATGGTAAATCGGTACCCTTGCCCGATCCGGTGCGCGCCTGGTTTGACGTTTAACTATGCCTGTTTGGCTGCAAGCGGGGTCTTGGGGGTTTGTGGTTGCCAGTGCGCTGCTACTGGGCTCGGCCTTGGGGTGGTTTATTCGCTTTCCACCGAGAGCCGTAGCCTATGTGATGGCGTTTGGCAGCGGTGTATTACTGGCAGCGCTCAGTTTTGATTTGGTGGGTGATGCACTTGAGGAAGCCGAACTGAGCTGGGTAGCCGGCGGATTTTTGGCTGGAGCAATTGCTTTTTCACTCATTAATTACCGGCTCAATAGCTACAGCGTTAAACATCGCAAGCGCTCCCGCCATCAGCAAGTTACTGAGAATAACAACGGTATGGCGATTGCCGCGGGCACTTTACTTGATGGTGTTCCCGAGTCTATGGCTATTGGGTTGTTGGTCGCCAGCGGTGGCCAGCTTAGCTGGGCTACTATTGCCGCAATTTTTATATCGAATATTCCCGAAGCGCTTTCCAGTACTGCCGGTATGCGCCGCGCTGGCCGATCCGGTTGGTTTATGGTGCGCCTTTGGGGGGGAATGGCCTTGCTTTCCGGGGTATTTGCCATCATTGGCGCAGTATTTTTTGGCAGCGCACCAGATCATATTAGAGCACTGATTACCTGTGTTGCCGCCGGTGGAATTTTTGCCATGGTGGTTGAGACGATGATTCCCGAAGCATTTGCAGAAACCCATGAATTATCCGGTTTGATTGCAGCTACCGGTTTTATTATTGCAGTTGCTATGCAGGTATTAGACGTTTGATGTGGGCTGCCCCCTGCTTCCCCGGATTAAGCTGTTTGCAATAAAGGTTGTTCCAACTCTTGCCAATAAATTTTGTCGCTGTGATGCAGCAGGCGCATATGGCCTTGATGATCCTCTACTAGCGCGGTGCAGTTTTCGATCCAATCGCCGCAGTTGGCGTAGCGCAAGCCGCCTTCTTCACGCAGTGCCGGGTAGTGAATATGCCCGCACACAACGCCGTCATAACCGCGCCGCTTAGCTTCAGCCAAGGCTTCTTTTTCATAAGTGGCGATGGCAGCTTTGGCGCCTTTGATATTGCTTTTAATCAATCCCGCCAGTGAAAAGTAAGGTTTACCCATCAACTTGCGCAGGCGATCAGACCAGCGGTTAATAAATAACAGCAGTTCATAGCCGTGGTCGCCAATAACCCGCGTTAACCAGCTGTGATTGATGTAGGCGTCCATGGCATCGCCGTGCATGATCAGCAGGCGCTTGCCATCGGCGGTGACATATTCGTGTTCCTGCGCTATCTCAATCGGGCCAAATAATTGGCCGCTAAAATGGCGGATGGGCTCGTCGTGGTTGCCGGGTACATAGACAACACGCACGCCTTTGGCGGCCAGTTCGTAAAATTTCAGCATCACTTGATAATGTTTTTGCGGCCAGCAGAAACGGCGTTTGAGCGACCATAAATCCACAATATCGCCCACTAAATAGAGTGTGTCGCAGTGGATGTGGTTGAGAAAGTCGAGCAAATAATCCGCTTTGCAATCGCGAAAGCCCAAATGGATATCCGAGATCCATACAGTGCGCGCGTTAATCAAATGACGGGTGGGTTTGGGGGTGGGTAAATCGCCGCTGTTGGCGAGTTCAGGCAAGGGCGCAGTGAGGGGGCGGGCCGAATAAGTCATAGTGCGTTTCCATGGCTGTTTCACCGCAGTTTGCGGTGAACATGTGACGAAAACACAACATTTTGATGAACTTTGGGTGACAACTAGCCCGCTTGTTGAGCAATATTTGTAGTGCTGGGTTGCTCGTGTACCAGCCAATTTAAGACTGCCTGGCGGCTTTCCAGCATTTCTTTGTAAGTGTGCAGTACTACTGGGTTGGGGTTGAGCTGTTGTTGCAAGTGCTCAATACGAGCCATTAAAAAGTTGATGTCATTCTGCACTTTCTCAGCAACTTCCGTGCTGTTAAAAGCCTCGTTACCAATGTTTAAAATAGTCATGATGGCGTGTTCCTTGCTGATTTTGCCGCCAAGCTTTGTCTTTGTGTCAGGGCGGGATGTTGGACAGTATCGCTGAATAGTCAATGTGAAAACAGTCGCATTTGTCGCTAAAGCTTGTGAGACATTGCCCACAAGGCCATAACCCTACTGGTGCAAAACCGGTCTTAGGCCTGCTGTTTTTTCAATAGAGTCAGGCTGAATAGCAGGGTGGATGAGAGCACAATCGCCGGCCCGGCGGGGCTGTCCCACCAATAGGATGCCGCCAATCCGGCCAGTACCGCGATCATGCCGAGCAGGCTGGATACTATCGCCATCTGTTCCGGTGTGTGGGTCAGGCGGCGGCTGGCGGCGGCGGGAATAATTAGCAGCGCAGTAATCAGCAATACCCCAACTACCTTCATCGCAATCGCAATCACCAACGCCATCAGCAGCATCAGTGCGGTGCGCACCCGCGTCACCGGCACTCCTTCTACCTGTGCCAGCTCCTCGTGTACGGTAATCGCCAACAGTGGCCGCCAGAGCCAGATCAGCGCAACAATCACCGCGACCGCAATGACCCAAATACTCATCACATCGGTTTGGCTGACCGAGAGAATATCGCCAAACAAATAGGCCATTAGGTCGATGCGATTGTCGCTGAACACGCTGACGCAGATCAGCCCGAGCGCGAGCGTTGAATGAGACAAAATCCCCAGCAATGTATCGGTCGCCAGAAAGCGGTTGTTTTGCAGTGCCACCAGAATCAGCGCCAGCAGCAGGCAACCGATTGCGATAGCGAGGTTGAGGTTGATGTCCAGCAACAGGCCAAAGGTCACACCGAGCAGAGCCGAGTGGGCGAGGGTATCGCCAAAATAGGCCATGCGGCGCCAGACCGCAAAAGCGCCGAGAGGGCCGGCGACCAGTGCCACGGCGATTCCAGCGAGCAGGGCGAGGAGTAAAAAATCAGGCATGGTGGTGTCCGCAAGAGCCGTCGTGCTGATGTTCATGGCTGCCGGGTTTGGCTTTGATTACATTGCCATGGGCATCGTGTTGGTGGTCGTGGTGATGGGTATAAATCGCCACCTGCGGCGGATTGCTTGCGCCGACTGCCTCGCCAAACAGGGCGAGATAGGCGGGATCATTGGTCACCTGTTCCGGGTGGCCTTCGCAGCAGACATGTTGGTTAAGGCAGATCACTGTGTCGGTGGTTGCCATCACCAAGTGCAAGTCGTGGGATACCAATAACACCCCACATTGGCGGCGATTACGGATCTCGTTAATCAGGGCATAAAGCGCCGACTGCCCTGTTATATCTACCCCTTGCACAGGTTCATCCAATACCAGTAACTGTGGGTCGCGCAGCAGCGCACGCGCCAGTAATACGCGCTGGGTTTCGCCGCCGGAGAGGGATTGCATCGGCATATGGATCAGCTTATCGATGCCGGTCAGCGCCAGGGTTTCGCTCAAATCCGCGCGCGCCTTGCCACCGAGTGCAAGAAAGCGCGCGACGGTGAGCGGCAGGCTGGCATCGATATGCAGCTTTTGCGGCATATAGCCGATGCGCAAATCCGGCGCTTTTTCGATGGTTCCTTCATCAACTTTGATCAAACCCAGCACCGCGCGCACCAGTGTGGTTTTACCGGCGCCATTGGGGCCGATCAGGGTGACAATCTTGCCGGCCTGCAGGGTTAAATCGGCGCGCTGCAAAATCTGGCGGCCATTGCGGGTTACACCCAAGCCGCGGGCATTAATCAAAAAATCACTCATGGCGATGCTCGCTGTGTTCGGTGTTGCCAGCGCAGTTGGCGCATAAACCAGAGACTTCCAGCGATTGGGTTTCCACTGCAAAACCTGCATCCCGTGCGACGCCGATGATCTGTTGGCTGAGCTCCGGTTGATTCAGTTCAATGGCGATGCCGCAGGCGCGGCAAATCAAAAAATGGCTCTGGTGTTTGGTGGTCGGCGAAGGGCAGCCGATAAACGCATTCAGCACGTTGATGCGATGGATCAAGCCCTGCTCCAGCAAGAAGTCCAACGCGCGATACACAGTGGGCGGTGCGACCCGGCGGGTATTGGCTTTGGCCAGCATCTCCATCAGCGTATAGGCGCCGAGCGGCTTGTGGTTTTGCCAGATCAGCTCTAGCACCTGCAGGCGCAAATCGGTCAGGCGCACACCGCGCCCCAGGCACAGCTGGCGGGCGGCTTCGAGTGCATCACTGATGCAGTGGTTGTGATCGTGATGGCTACAGGCTATGGGGGTATGTTCCATATATTACTCAGGCTAAACGCACAGGATTCAGGCAGCGAAAGGGCGCTGTAAATTGGCGGCTATGTTACTCTATAACCTATCATCTGGCATGGTTTTCACGGGATCGGTTTGGGTATGGGGTATTGCAGTGTTTCTGTTCGGTGCGGCTTGCTGCTCGGTTTGGCGTTTGCCTTGGCGCTACCGGCGCAGGCTAAGTTGCAAGTGTTGGCGAGCATCAAACCGCTGGCGCTAATCGCGCAGGAAGTGGTGGGCGATCAAGCTGATGTGATTACTTTATTGCCGATTACCGCGTCGCCCCATGATTATCCGCTCAAAATGTCGGATCACCGCAATTTGCGCAACGCCGATCTGGTGTTGTGGATCGGCCCGGAGATGGAAAGTTTTCTCGCCCGCCCGCTGGGCAATCTGCCTGTGGAGAAGGTCATCACTAGTTACCAGCTGCCGGGATTGAATTGGCCTGCAATAGAGCAGGATGACGATCACCATCACACTAATCATGCTCACACCGATAAAGACCCGCATTTGTGGCTCGATCCACGCAATGCGGTGGTGATTGCCCGGGCATTAGCGACACGTTTAGCGCAGTTGCAACCACAATCGGCGGTGAAGTTTCAGGCGAATGCGCAGCGTTTTGCGCTCTCTGTGCAAGCCTTGGATAAACAACTTGCAGCGCAACTAAACCCGGTAAAAACGGTGGGTTTTGCGGTCTACCATGAAGGTTATGGCCATTTTGTCGGGCGCTATGGTTTGCATCAGGTTGCTTATGTGACTTACACACCGGAGCGTCGCCCGGGTGCAAAACACCTGAAGGAGTTGCGGGAAGTGCTAGCTAATGAGGGAAGGTGCCTGTTTATGGAACCCCACTACAAGGTGCAAGGTTTGGAGGGGATGGTCACCACATTGAATTTAGGTATTGGTTTGCTGGATCCCATTGGCGATCAACAGGTATCCAGCTATCAACAGTTGTTACAGCAGCTCAGCCAGAGTTTTTTAACCTGCCTTGCGGATCGGCGAGATCACTGAGGCATAGAACGGTTTGCGCATACTTACATCGCGCGCTTCCAGAGCATCCAGCTGACGCTTGTTTAGCTCCATCACAAATGAATCATAGTAGCGGCCTATATCTCTATCGGCTGATGCGCCTGCCTCCCGCAACAGTGTCAACATCCCCTCTTGCGTTGCCATGCGGTGACGCATTCCGGTTTTGTGATAAACACAGCTCGCGAGTTGTTGCATGCGAAAAATTGCGGTTTGGGAAAATATTAGGGTGTCCATTGACATCCTCCAGTGCGTTAAAGAGCTGTTGAGCGAAGTTGTTTAAAGATGCTGGCGGTAAATCAGCCTCTTAATTCGATTCTAGGTCAAAAAATAAACGCAGCGAGGGACTCTGGCGCCAAGTCAAAGCAAATTGCAAATTTGTGACTAGTACAAAAAAAGAGCCCCGCAGTGACCAAACAAAAAGTTATAAGGTCAAGTGCAGGGCTAATACACGAGGAGAAAATAAGGGAGATAGTCCAATCAAAACAACAGCTTAAAGAAAGCTCACTGAAGCGGAGACTAACCGCTTCAGCTACAACTTAAAGGGCGAATTCTTGTGCAATCTTGGCTTCCAGTTGCTGCTCGAGTTTGCTATTAGCCTTCTCGTTCAGTATTTCGGTCTTGTTAGCCAATTCTTCCGTAATGCGTGCTTCTACATCTTCCTGGGTTTCAACCCAAACTGTCTTAACGCCTACATCGGCGACAGCCAGGGTCAATTCGGTATTAGTAGCCTCATCAGCAAATGCGCCGGTGGCGGTCAGTATCAGGGTTGCAAATATCAGTGCGGTCTTTTTCATCGTGGGTTCCTCCGATGGTTTTTAAATCCAGTTGCCTTTTGAGCAACCTTTTTTGTCTTGGGTTAGGTTTACTAGGTACCAAATCAACTTGGGTAGGCTTAATTTGTTACCTTATGTAACGCATGGTAACAGAGTTTTTTAATTTGCCTAGCCCCCAGTACACTTTTTAACTATTTAAATTAGCTAAATGTGAATAAATACCGAAGCTTAGCGGTAAAAGGTGATTTTTATTCGAGATATGGCGCCTGGTAACACCTTCTGTGGAAGGTAACACTTTTGGCTTCAATGAGCGATGTATCGTTACCCATCTTGCTGAGGAATCAGGGTTGCGGCTCGGTGAAGATGTCTTTGGTGTATCCTTTGGCCATCAAAAACCGCCTTAATTGCAGATGTTTACCTATGACCCAGACTCAAACTGCCGCACCTTTAGTGCTTGTTGACGGATCTTCCTATCTTTATCGCGCTTATCACGCGTTACCACCATTAACTAACTCCAAGGGGCAGCCCACCGGCGCGGTAAAAGGCGTGGTGAATATGATGCGCCGCCTGCTAAAGGATTATCCCCAAAGCCCGATTGCGGTCATCTTTGATGCCAAAGGCAAAACCTTCCGCGATGAAATGTTCGCCGAGTACAAAGCCAATCGCCCGCCCATGCCCGATGATTTGCGTCCGCAGGTACAGCCCATTCACGACATAGTGCAGGCCATGGGTTTGCCGCTATTTGTGATAGATGGTGTGGAGGCGGACGACGTAATTGGCACACTCGCCCATCAGGCCACGGCGCAGCAAATGCCGGTGGTTATCTCCACTGGCGATAAAGACATGGCGCAGTTGGTCAATGAGCACGTCACCCTGGTGAACACCATGACCGAAACTGTATTGGATATTCCCGGTGTCAATGCCAAATACGGCTTTGGCCCAGAACTGATGATCGACTACCTCGCGCTTATGGGTGACAAGGTCGATAACATTCCCGGTGTGCCCGGTGTCGGTGAAAAAACGGCGCAGGGTTTAATACAGGGCATGGGTGGCCTGGATGCGATTTATGCCGATCTGGAAAAAGTGCGCACCCTGTCATTTCGCGGCGCGAAAACCATGCCGGAAAAATTAATTGAACACCGCGAGATGGCCTATTTGTCCTACCGTCTCGCCACCATTAAAGTCGATGTGGAATTGGCGATTGCACCTGAATCTATTCAGCGCGGTGCGCCAGACAATCAGCGTCTGCGCGAATTATTTGAAGCGTTGGAATTTAAAAATTGGGTAAAAGATTTAGGTGATGAAAAAACCGATGCACCCGCCGCTGCTACATCGGTTGTGAGCGATGCACAACAGGCAGAGCCAGTCTTACCCGCTGCGCCAATTGAAATTCGTTACGACATTATCACCGACAAAAAAATGTTTGCCGATTGGCTGGTCTTACTGCAACAAGCCGCGCAATTTTCGTTTGATACAGAAACCACTGCGCTGGAAATAATGGATGCAAAAATTGTCGGTGTGAATTTTGCGATTGAAGCAGGCATTGCCGCCTATGTTCCCTGTGGTCACGACTACATGGGCGCACCGGAACAATTGCCGCTGGAGTGGGTGCTCGAACAATTAAAACCGATTCTGGAAGATGCCAATAAAATAAAAATTGGCCAAAATTTAAAATACGATCGCAGTGTGCTGCTCAATTACGGCATTGAATTGCGCGGTATTAAATTCGATACCATGCTCGAATCCTATGTGTGGAATTCCATTGGCAGTCGCCACAACATGGATGACCTTGCCAAAAATTACCTGGATTATAAAACCGTCACCTTTGAAGAAATTGCCGGCAAAGGCGTAAAACAACTCAGCTTTAATCAGTTAAAAGTGGAAGAGGCAGGGCATTACGCTGCAGAGGATGCCGATATCACTTTGCGCCTGCATCAATTTTTTTGGCCGCAGCTGGAGCAAATTCCTTCGTTAAAATCAGTTTTTGATTCAATTGAAATGCCGCTGGTGCCGGTGCTCTCGCGCATCGAGCGCAATGGTGCGCTGGTTGATGCAAAATTACTCGGCCAGCAAAGTATTGAATTGGGCGAGCGATTAGTTCAGCTTGAGCGCAAAGCCTATGAGATCGCCGGGCAAGAATTTAATTTAAGTTCGCCCAAACAACTCGGGGTGATTTTATTTGAGCAACAAAAATTACCCGTGTTGAAAAAAACACCTACTGGCGCACCCTCTACTGCTGAAGAAGTATTGCAAGAGCTAGCGCTGGATTATCCGCTGCCAAAAGTGTTGATGGAATATCGCGGTCTGGCGAAATTAAAATCTACTTACACCGATAAGTTGCCGCTGGTAATTAATCCGCGCACTGGCCGCATCCACACCAGTTATCATCAGGCGGTAGCGGCGACCGGGCGTTTATCCTCGCAAGATCCAAATCTGCAAAATATCCCAATTAAAACCGAAGAGGGGCGCCGCATTCGTCAGGCCTTTGTTGCACCTGCCGGATACAAATTAATCGCTGCGGATTATTCGCAAATAGAACTGCGCATTATGGCGCACTTGTCCGACGACGTTGGTTTGCTCAGCGCCTTTGAAAAAGGTTTGGATGTGCACCGCGCTACCGCCGCTGAAGTATTTGGTGTGAGCCTTGATGGTGTTACACCTGAGATGCGTCGCAGCGCTAAAGCCATCAACTTTGGTTTGATTTATGGCATGTCTGCGTTTGGCCTCGCTAAACAATTGCATGTTGGCCGCAATGAAGCGCAGCAATATATTGATCGCTACTTTGAGCGCTATCCCGGTGTGCAGCGCTATATGAATAATATTCGTGCACTTGCCCATGAGCAGGGTTATGTCGAAACCATTTTTGGCCGCCGTTTATACCTGCCGGAAATCAACGCCAAAAATAAAAATTTGCAAATGGGCGCTGAGCGCACGGCGATCAATGCGCCTATGCAAGGTACTGCTGCCGATATCATTAAAACCGCGATGATCAAAGTGCAGGCCTGGCTTGATGAAGCGCGGCTCGATGCACAAATCATCATGCAGGTACACGATGAACTGGTGTTGGAAGTGGCTGAGTCGCAGTTAGAGCAGGTGCGAGCAGGTTTAATCGAGCATATGTCTGCAGCTGCTACACTCAAAGTACCGCTGTTGGTTGAGGCGGGTGTTGGCAACAATTGGGACGAGGCGCATTAGCGGTACACTTGCCGTGTATTTAATGAATACAGATTGCGATCTACTACACGGCTGGCGATTGATGAGTCTGCAGAGGTTACACAAATGATCAAAGCTGTGCGGCGCTTTATATTGTTGGCGCTCATACTATTTGCATCACCTTGGGTGAGCGCAGAGTTTGTGGTGAGCCATCGCTCAGCCTATGCTCCTGGCGACACTCATCACGTGTACAGCACCGCGCTGTTGCGGTTAGCCCTGGAAAAAACGCGCCCGGAATATGGCGATTATCGCTTACAGCCTATTCCGCCGCGCAATTACGCCCGCTCATTAAAAGCGGTGGTGGATAACACCTATCCCAATTTAGTGATTGAGACGAGTTATGAGCAAGTCTTAACCCATCACGCGCAATTGGACTATATAAATTTCCCGGTAGATCTGGGTGTGTTGGGGTATAGAGTCTGTTTTATTAACCCAAAGTTAAAAGCAGCAGGTGTAAAAATTGACACACTGGCACAGCTGCAGCAGTACAGTTTTGTTCATGGTGTGGGTTGGGCGGATACCGAAATATTCCGTCACAACGGCTTAAAAGTGCAGGAAATAGAAAACTACGATGGTATTTTTTTGATGGTTATTGGTGGGCGAGTCGATTTTTTTTGCCGCGGTGCCAATGAGATCTTGGGTGAAAAAGAGCAGTTCAAGCATCTGTCAAAACTGATGATCGATGATCACTTTATGCTGGTTTATCCCCTGCCGCGTTTTTTTTACTTTAATAAAGCCAACCAGCTTGCCAAAGAGCGTATTAGCCTAGGGTTGGATAAGGCATATGCCGATGGTTCGCTACAGCAATTATGGCAGATTCATCATCGCCCCAGTTTAGACTCGGTGAACTTGGGGGCGCGCAAGGTGATCTATTTGGAAAATCCTTTGGTCAAAGGGCTTGAGCTAAAGGTGCAGCCTGATTTTCTGTCGTTGCTGCAAGTTGAGCCGAGCGCGGCAACAAAAAAGTAGCTATTTTTTTGGTGCTGGTTATTTGTAAGCGCATGTATTTAAAAGATTTTTTTGAATTAACAAAAAATTGTGCAAATTTTTAAAAAATAGTTTGAACTAATTTGGAAAAGGGTAGGTCTGAGTTATGTGTGTTTTACGATCATGAGCTAACTCCTCCCCTAATGGCTTTTAAGCCAGCTGAGCGAAAAGTATCAATGCTAAGCAAACCCCGATTTTATCGGGGTTTTTTTTGTCTGTCGTTTGGGGAAAGAGTGAGTGCAATTGTGCAAAAATTGTTGCAGTTACAATGCTTTACGATTTTGTTTGAACTTTCTTGGCCTAGCTTGCGTCCTAGTTGCAACTTGTTTGATGGAGCCTTTCTCTGTTTAGCCTGTTGTTTCTAGTGATGTGTTGTTCTTTGTGACTTAGCCCATCTGGCATCACCCCAAGGGTGCCAGTTTTTATCCGATGATTTAGTTAAATCATCGGATTTTTTTTATTGGGGAGGCAAATCTTCTGCAGTCTCAGCCGGCTCAGCTTGTTCCGGTGCCAGCCAGGATTGCAATTTCGCCTTGAGTTGATCGAGCCCGGCATATTTCAATGCAGAAAAGCACTGGATGCTCACTAGCTGATCAAGACGAGTTTGTTTAAGCTGTTTTTGTACCGCAAATAATGAGTTGTTGGCTTGCATGCGGCTCAGCTTATCGGCCTTGGTTAGTAATATATGCACTGGCATATTGCCTCTGATCGCCCAGTCGAGCATGGTCGTATCAAACTCCTGTAACGGGTGGCGGATATCCATCAACAACACTAACCCTTTAAGGCATTGGCGTTTCTGCAAGTATTCCGACAAATCGCGCTGCCACTTTTCTTTTTGATCGCGCGATACCTTGGCATAACCATAGCCGGGTAGATCGACGAGACGCTGGTCTTCGCCAACATTGAAAAAGTTGATCAGCTGGGTGCGACCTGGGGTCTTACTGGTGCGCGCCAGTTTTTGGTTGGTCAACGCGTTGATGGCGCTGGATTTACCCGCATTGGAGCGACCCGCAAAGGCCACCTCAGCGCCAGTTTCTGGCGGGCATTCACGGATGCTGGGGGCACTTTTAGTAAAGTAAGCTTTGGTAAATACGATCTCGGTCAAGATAATAACCCTTCAAAATAGTGTGTTATTAGCGCGTTGGTAATATAATGCCGCCGCTTTTACCGGCCGCCGTGCGCGCCAAAAGCAGGATTCATGCGGAATCAAGTGGAATTAAAGGTGCGATTGTAGCTTGTTGACCTGTCATTAAGCGAACCATCAGCTAAATTCTATACTGAGCAGTTAAAGACGCACGCATAACAATCAGATTCATCGATCAATCGGATTAGCCAATGAAACATATCGTAAGAAATGCACTTTTATCGCTTGGACTGGTAGCAATTGCGCAGGGCGCCATGGCTGCAGGAGATGCCGCCGCTGGCGCGACTAAGGCTGCTGTATGTGGCGCATGTCACGGTGCTGACGGCAATAGCATGTTGGGAACCTTCCCCAAACTTGCTGGTTTGGGTGAGCGCTACCTATTGAAGCAATTGACCGATATCCAAGCGTGGGATCTGGAAAAAGATGCGGCCAAAAAAGACAAGACCGGCCGTGCAATCCCCGAGATGACAGGTCTACTGGCTAATTTTAGCAAGCAGGATCTGGCGGATATCGCGGCGCACTTTGCCAGCCAAACTACCCAGTTGTCCGGCTCCAAGAAAATTGAAGTACAAGTAAACTCGGGTATTAAGGTTGATGCTCTGGAGTTGGGTGAGCGAACTTTCCGCGCCGGTAACCCAGCGACGGGTGTTCCCGCTTGTACCGGCTGTCACGCGCCGGATGGCAAGGGTAATATCCCTGCCGGTTTCCCACGCTTGAGTGGCCAACACCCTGAGTATATCGAGAAGCAATTGCGTGCATTCCGCGCTGGCAGCCGCACTAACGACGGTGATCAAATGATCATGCGCTCGGTGGCTGACAAGTTGAGCGATGCGGAAATTATCGCCCTGGCTAACTATATTGCGGGCTTAAATTAATCATCAATTCGGTTGATGGTTAATTGAGATGAAAAAGGCGACTCTGGTCGCCTTTTTTGTATCTTTGCTTTACAGATCCGGCTGAGCGCAGGAGAATCCGGCTCCAGCTTGGGAACTTGGATGACATTTGCGAGACTAATGCCGCAGATATCCAACTGAATTCATGATTTACCCGATTGTCTATTCACAATAAAAGTACTGAGGAGCGATGTATGCGTATTTTGGCTGCCCTGATGGGGCTGGTTTTTTCTTTGAGTGCCTGCGCGCAAGAGGCGTCTAGCGAGTATTTGGAAGGTCAGCACTATGTGTTGTTGGAGCAACCAGTACGCACTGCTGATCCAAGTAAGATCGAAGTAGCGGAAGTTTTTGCTTATTCCTGTCCACACTGTTTTGACTTTGAGCCACTGCTGCAAGCATGGGAAAAGAAACAACCTAAAGATGTATATCTGTCTCAAACCCACGCCATGTGGAACCCGCAAATGGAACCGCTGATTCGCGGTTACTACACCTCAGTAGCACTGAAAGTAAAAGAAAAAACCCATATGGCAGTGTTTAAAGCTATGCATTTGGAGCGCAAGCAAATTGTTACTGCGGAACAGTGGGCTGACTTTTTTGCCACTTATGGAGTTGATAAAGCCAAAGCACTGAGCACCTTTAACTCTTTTGGTGTGACCAGCCAAATTAAACAAGCAGAAGCGCGTGCGCGCGGTTACAAGGTAACGGGCACTCCTGAAATGGTGGTAGAAGGAAAATACCGCGTCAGCTCTCGTTTGGCTGGTGGCCATGCTGAAATGTTGAAAGTGGTGGATTTTCTGGTGGCCAAAGCCCGCGCTGAGCGCGCCGCAAAAGCGCCTGCCCAGTAATCACTCGCTGGTCGATCACAAGACCCGCACCGGGAAACTGGTGCGGGTTTTTTATTGCGCTAAATCTGTGGGTTAGGTGTTTTTTTGTGTTTTGGTAAAGGTGAATTGGCGTTGACTGGCTATACTCAGGAATAGTTTTTTCCTTCCCTCACTCTGATCCAGCAGGTTACAAGCGTGTTATGACAGTCAATTCTGGCGATAAAAACAACTGGCGAGAAAAATATCTCAATGCGTTGGATGAGCAAGAGCAATTAGAAAAGCAGTGTGCCGAACAGCAGGAAATGCTGCGCAGCGCCTTGGTGAGAGTGAGTATTGCCGCCGATGGGCAAGATGAAACTCTCGATCAGATTATGGCGAAATTGCGCGAGCAACTGCGCGGCAAAATGAACCCGATAGATTTCAATCGCACCTTGGCGCAATTGGAATCGGCAGCACTTGAATTTGAGAAGCACCGTGAACAAGGTGCGCAGGATATTCAGCAGGCGCTGGTGGACGCAGCCAAGCCGCTACAAACGTTCAAATTGTCGCGCAGTGTCAAAAAAGAACTCAATACTTACCTTGCGCAACTACCACAGCGCAGTAAAAAAGTACGTTTATACCCGGCACTGCTGCAGCAATTGGCTCGCATTCAACAGCAGGCACTGAGCGAAATTGAACAGCCTAAAAGTGGTTTGCTCGATAAAATTTTGGGCGGTAAAACCAGCGCCAAAATGGTTGCGTCTGAACAGAGCGATGATGTAAGCGTACATTTGCCAGCCATGCTGCATGAGTCTGCATCAGCAACACCTGCTGTGCCACTTCGGCCGCAGCTGCAGAGCAATCATTTAACCGACGATTATTCCACGCAAATTATCCGTGTGCTCAACCAATTTTTTACCAGTCTCGAAAATGAATCTGTGATTGCTAATAAAGTAGCGGCAATGCGCTTGCGATTAGAGCAGGGCGTTAGTGTTGATAACCTTATTCCGCTGCTTGATAACGTGCGGGATCTGGTGATGGAGGCATATCTTGCTGCCAATCAGGCTTTTGCTACTTATCTAAATAATGTGAATCAAGAATTGGCCGAGATTTATATGCTGCTTGGTGGCGCGGTGAAAAATACGCAAGACGAACGTGCTGCATCGCGCAAGTTGCAAGCGGATGTAATGCGCGGGATGAATGATTTGGAGGCGACAGCTACCAGCGCAACCGATATTAATCAGCTTAAAGATACAGTGAAATCCCAATTGGGCAATATTCGTCAGGTGATCGATCACTATCAGCAAACCGATAAAACCCAACAACTGTTGGCGGAGCAATTGCAAACGCTCGGTGCAAAAATAAAAACCATGGAAGTTGAAGCGGAAAATAATCGTACGATTCTGGAAACTCATCGGCAAAAGGCCTTGCATGATCCACTCACCGAGTTACCTAACCGTGAAGCCTATAATGAACGCGCCGCTGCGGAAGTACAGCGCTGGCAGCGCTATGGTCGGCCACTGACCATAGCGATATTCGATATAGATCACTTCAAGCGTATTAATGATACCTACGGCCATCAAGCCGGCGACCGGGTGATTAAAGTGATTGGTCGCTCAATTGCAAAGCGGTTGCGCGAAGTGGATTTTTTCTGTCGTTATGGCGGCGAAGAGTTTGTTGCGCTGATGCCGGAAACAGATAGCGCAACCGCGTTGGACGTATTGGAGACAGTTCGCGATGCGATTGCCAATGCGGCGTTTAATTATAAAGATCAACCTATGTCGATCACTTTATCGGTAGGCGTAACTGAGTTTAAAGAAAACGACGTATTAGAAACGGCATTTGAACGTGCCGATCAAGCGCTCTATAGCGCAAAATCCTCGGGCAGAAATCGCTGTCAACTAATCTAATGGAAACAGCTGTATGGTGGTTATCCGAATTTTTTCCTGTATTTTTTTATTGTTGTCGGTACCTGCATTATCGGCGCAACTGTTATTAACAGTGACCAATCAACATGGCGAAGTCATTCCCAATGCAGTTGCCGCATTAGTGCCAACACAAGCAACTGATTTCACCGCCGTGCCGCCTGCGATTATGGATCAGCGCGATAATATGTTTGTGCCAGGTGTGTTGGCAATTCGCGTCAATACGTTGGTGCGCTTTCCCAACAGTGATGATGTTCGTCATCATGTCTATTCGTTTTCACCGGCCAAAAAATTTGAACTGCGTTTATATCACGGCATGACTGCCGAGCCGGTGCTATTTGACCAGCCTGGTACTGTAGTGTTGGGCTGCAATATTCACGACTCCATGGTGGCCTACATATATGTAGTGGAAACGAATTTTTTTGCACAAAGTGATCAGCAGGGAAACATTCAGCTCAACGCGCCAGCAGGAGAGTATCAACTGCAAATGTATCATCCTCAAATGCGAGAAGATTTTCCCGAGTCTCGCATAGTGTTGGGTGATTCGACTAAACAACAAGTCATTGTGTTAAATAACCTATCGCCGCCTACAGCGACTGAACCTACCGATGAATTTTCCGATTTATTTTAGGCGGACAAACTAATGCCTCGCTTTAGCTACTTGCTTAAACTACTCGCCTTTTTAATCGGGCTAGTGGTTGTGCTGGAAACCATTTCCTATCTCGCAACTCGTCTGGTTATTAATAAAGCAGTAACCCAAAATGCGCGCACTGAATTGCTTGCGGGGGGTGAGCTATTTACCCGCATTATGCAAAATAAAGTAGAACAATTGGCTCTCTCGGTAAAAGTGCTTACCGACGATTTTGGTTTTAAAGATGCGGTTGCCACGCGCGATGAAAAAACCATTGCCTCTGCACTCATTAATCACTCCGCGCGAGTAAAAGCCGATATAGGTGTACTAATTACCAACGATGGAAAATTTATAACCAGCGATGAAATGTTTGGCTTGCAAATCGTCGATGAATTTAACAGCCTTAAGGAGCAGGCACAAAATCGCGGCCAAGCCTATGACATCATTATTGTGGATGGCCGCGCCTACCAATTTGTAATGTTTGCGGTAAAAGCACCGGTCATTATCGGCCTTGCCGGTATGGGTTTTGAAATTAAACAGGAATTTAGTGCAGAGCTGCAGCGTTTGACCGGCTTGGAAGTGTCTTTTGTGATTCACGACGGGAAACAATTTCATTATTTGAATGGCACACAAGGCGAGCAGCAGCGCGACAATTTGGTTGAACAATTGGAGGCTACGCAAAAACTGGGTGAGGTATTTGTTTACAATGAGATTATTTCGTTAGCGGTACCTGCAGCGCGGAAAAATAATCATTTGTTGGCTGTATTGCAAGTTCCATTAAGTCAGGTGTTGGCTCCTTTCTCACGGTTAAATGTGCAGTTATTTATATTAGCGCTGGTATTTGCGGTACTAGCGGGTATTGCCGCATTGTTTTTGGCGCGCAGTGTGACACGCCCGGTAAGGCTATTGGCTGATATAGCGCGAAAAATTGCCAGCGGCTTTTATGCGACACCGATTTCAGTCAATTCCAATGATGAGTTGGGCGATCTCGCGCGCGCATTTATTAGTATGCAGCATGCAATTGGCGAGCGTGAGCAACAAGTGCTGTTCCAATCCGAACACGATCCGCTAACCGGCTTGCCCAATCGTCTGCGCATATTTCCTGAATTAGATGATGCAATTTCCCGCTCTCGTCCGCTTAAACAATCAGTCTTTCTGTTAGTTATCGATATTAAAAATTTCACTCAAATTAATGATGAGCTAAGTCAGGAAATTGGCGATGCAGTATTGCGAGAAGTTGGGCAAAAAATTGCGCGCATTCTTACCCACGGCGAAGTGTTGCGTTTTGGTAGCGACGAGTTTTTGGCAATCTTAATGTCGCCTGCCACTGAAACCATCATAGAGTTAACTGAGCTGATCCATTCCGCATTTAAAACGCCATTGCTGGTGAGTGGTTTGCAAGTCAGTATTGAAGTCAATATTGGCATAGCCACTTTTCCCGATGATGCTGATTCCGCCGAGACCTTATTGCGCCGGGCAAATTTGGCGGTGAATCAAGGGCGCGGTAGTGAACAGCGCACTTGTTGGTATCAACAGGGCTGGGATGAAAAACATTTACGCCGTTTGCATTTGTTTCGCGAATTTGAAGGTTCGCTGCGCGATGGCCATATCAGCTTGTACTACCAACCCAAAATTAATTTGGAGCAGCCGAATATTTTGGGGGCGGAAGCGCTGGTGCGCTGGCGCCACCCAGAAATGGGATTTGTCAGTCCCGACGAGTTTATTGGCGTTATCGAAAGTTCAGGGCAAATTACCATTTTAACCCGTTGGGTATTAAAAACTGCGGTAGTGCATTTGCGTCGGCTTCTGGATGAAAATATAAACATTACCTGTTCGGTCAATCTCTCGGCGTTAGATTTGTTAGTCGATGACTTACCGGCCTATGTGGCAGAGCTGCTGCAATCACACAAAGTGCCCGCTGAAAATTTATATTTGGAAATTACCGAAAGTGCGATTATGCGCGAAGCAGATAAGTGCTTGCATAACTTGCAGCGTCTGCGCGATTTAGGTCTCACGCTGTCAATTGATGATTTTGGTACAGGTTATTCATCGCTCTCGCAATTAAAAAAATTGCCCGTGTCAGAACTAAAAATTGATAAATCATTTATTTTAAATCTGGACACCAGCGCGGATGATCAGCTGATTGTGCGCTCCACGATTGATCTAGGGCACACCCTCGGTTTGAGTGTAACGGCAGAAGGGGTTGAGTCAGAGGCGATTAAAGCGCTGTTAAAAAACTACGGTTGTGATACTGCGCAGGGTTATCTCTACAGTAAACCGCTACCGGCAAATGATTTTATCGAATGGGTGCACAGCTATCTCGCGGAGCTTCAATAATGCACGGAAAAAACACGCCTGTTATTTTGGTGATGGCTTTAGTATTTGCGTTGCAAGCTACTGTGGCCGCAGCGGTAACTGAAACAGATCTCGCCAGTGATAGCAAAATCAAACGCAGCCGATTGCTTGCTACCGGTGGTGCAACAAGTATTGAAGGCGCTGCAGGTGGCGGCATAGTGCCTATGGCAGTGATTTCCGGCTACGGTGCGCAAGAGGAACAAAGTGCAGTGGCGTTTGCCAGCCATGTGGATACAGGTGATTATCAATTAGATGTTATTGGTGGTAGTTGGAGTTGGCGCAATCGGTTGGAGCTATCTATCGCGCAACAAAAACTAAGCCATGATTCGCTAACCGCGGCATTAAGTTTGCCAACTGACTCGATTAGTCAGCGTATTGTTGCCGCCAAGGTGCGAGTGGCGGGCGATTTAATTTATACCACCATGCCACAAATCAGTATTGCTGTGCAGCATAAGAAAAATCTGGATTTTTTAGTGCCAGGTGCAGTGGGAGCAAAAAAAGATTCGGGTACAGATCTAAATATCACTGCAACAAAATTAATCCTCGGTGGATTTTTCAATCGCAATTTATTGCTTAATGCCAACTTGCGTTATACCAATGCAAATCAAACGGGTTTGGTTGGTTTTGGCGGCGATAAAAATACCAGCAAAGAGTGGCTGCCGGAAATTTCCGCTGGAGTGTTGCTCAATCGTCACTGGTTAGTTGGCTCTGAGTATCGGCAGAAACCCAATAATTTATCGTTTATTAAAGAAGATGATTGGCACACGGCGTTTGTCGGTTGGTTTCCTAATAAGCGTATCGCACTGGTAGCAGCCTATGTCGATTTAGGTGAGGTAGCGACATTTAAAAATCAGACTGGTTGGTACCTATCGCTGCAGGTGAGTTTTTAACAATGAATCATCGCATGAAAAAATTATTTGGCGGTATTGTGTTATGTGTTTTTGTTTCTGCCTGCGCCAATCAATCCAGGCAGCAATCGCTCTATGAGGCGCTTGGGCAATATGAAGGTATCAATAACATTACGCATCAATTGATTTTGAATATCGCCAAAGATGAACGGGTGAAACATCGCTATAAAGGCGTGAACATGAGCAAGTTTAAAAAAGGCATGTCGGATTATGTTTGTGCCGTGGTTGAGGGACCCTGTACCTATGGCGGCGATAATATGAAATTGGTGCATGCAGGTTACAACTATACCAATACCGAATTTAACGCGATTGTGGACGATTTAATTTTAGCAATGGAGCAGTGCGGAATTCCGGTGCCCACGCAAAATCGCTTATTGGCAAAATTGGCGCCTACCTACAAAGATGTGGTGTATCACTAAGCCTAATTCTGCGGCTTTACACCATTAACATTATTTAACCTATATCGACAAATTTATTATCACCTCTGCGCTCGCATAGGTTTATGCTTTTGTGCTCTCTGACCATAAGAGTTCTTCGCTCACCGCTCGCACAAATAATAATACGGCATTCCCCTATGAAGAGACCTATGAAAACATCCATTAAAAAATATTCTGTTCATCGCAGTATGCTCGCTGCAGTGATTGCATTTTCCTCACTGAGTTTTGCTGATGAATTAACAATTAACGATAAAGATTATTTTGAAATGCAGGGGCTGAATGTCACTGTGTTTAGCGATATTTATCCAGATGGCCATCAGACTGGCGTAACTGTTATTCAACACGGTAGTCGCGTTGCCGCTAATGGCGATCTGCGCTTGGAAATTTCACCGGGGCAATGGTCGCCAGTGCCAGTAGGTGGCAAACAAACTGTCGATAAAAACACACAAACGATTACCCAGTCACTCTCCTATCCCGATCCCAGCAAGGATCGCAAAGGTTTTAACCCGATTATTTATCCCGACTTGAAGTTCACCTATGATGTAAAAGTTACTGCGCTCGGCGATAATCAATTCAAAATTACGGTCGATTTGGAAAAACCGTTACCGGCAGAGTGGGTGGGAAAAATCGGTTTTAATTTTGAAATATTCCCCGGTGAATTTTTTGGCAAGTCCTGGCTGTTGGATGAGCATGCCGGAATTTTTCCGCAGCAGCCCAATGGCCCGCTGGTAAATCCGCACGGTGAATTTTTAACAGCACCGCTGGCGACTGGTAAAAAATTAATTGTGGCCCCCGATGCTGATAAACAGCGCATGACTATTGAAAGTAAAACCGGTTCGCTGGAGCTGTGGGATGGTCGCGCCAATCACAATAACGGTTGGTACATAGTGCGCGGTGCAATTCCCGCCGACAAAACTGCAGCGGCGCTGGAATGGATTGTCACACCCCATGTGATTAAAAACTGGCTTTACCAGCCGGTCATTCAAGTATCGCAATTAGGTTATGGCTCGCAACAGCCTAAAAAAGTGGTGATCGAACAAGACAAGCGCGACACCAAAGCCTCGGAAATTAAAATTTTCAAATTGAGTGACGTAGGCAAAACGCTGGTGAAAAAAGCCAAGGTGAAGCCCTGGGGCAATTTCCTGCGCTATCAATATATGACTCATGATTTCTCGGATATTAAAGAACCGGGCATGTATCAAATAAGTTACCGGGATAAAACCTCGCACGCATTTAAAATTGGTGACGATGTGTTGTCGCGTCACGCATGGCAACCGACACTCGAATATTTTTTGCCGGTGCAAATGTGTCACATGCGCGTGAATGAAAAATATCGCGTCTGGCATGGATTAGATCATCAGGATGACGCCATCATGATGCCGCTCAATTTTAACCATATTGACGGCTATATTTCTGACGATACCACGCGCACCAAATTTAAACCGGGTGAGCGAGTGCCGGGTTTAAACGCCGGTGGCTGGCACGATGCGGGCGATTATGATTTGCGCGTGGAATCGCAAATGGGCACTGTGTGGCTGCTCGCTACCATGGTGGAAGAATTTGGTTTGAATCACGATGCAACCTTGATCGATCAAGAAAAAAAATTGGTTGAAATTCATGTGGCCGACGGTAAAAACGATGCGCTGCAACAAATTGAACACGGCTTGTTGAGTGTGCTCGGCGGTTACAAAGCCATGGGGCGTTTGTATCGCGGCATTATCGAACCGACCATTCGCCAATATGTATTGCTCGGCGATGCCATGGTACAAACCGATAATCTACCCTATGACCCATCGCTAAAAGATGGCGAAGTAAAAAATGGCAAATCTGGTACACCGGATGATCGCTGGGTTTTTACCGAAGATAATCCCGAACGTGAATTAGATGCAGCAGCGGGTCTGGCAGCCGCTGCACGAGTATTGAAAACCTACAATCCAAAAATGGCACAAGAGGCACTCGCGGCGGCACAGGATCTTTACAAAATCGCTGCCCCCAAGACCAAACGGCAAGATGTGCGCATTTTTGCGTTAGCAGAATTAATCTTGGCAACGGGGGATGATAAATACCACGCTGAATTAATTAGCCTGCAGCAACAAGTTGTTGCTGAAATTGATAAAACAGGCTGGGCGATTGGCCGGGTAATACCATCAATTGGCGATGCAAAATTTGTCGCGGCGGTAAACGCGGCCGTCGACACCTACCAGCAGCAAGTGCGTGAGCGCGCTAAAACCGAATCGCCTTACGGTGTGCCCTACAAACCCAACATATGGGGCGCTGGTTGGAATATTCAGGAGTTTGGTGTTAAACAATATTTCTTTCATAAATCCTGGCCGGAATTAACCGGTACTGATTCCTACGTCAATGCACTCAATTTTATTTTGGGTGTGCACCCAGGCGACAATACACAAAGTTTTGCTTCGGGTGTGGGGGCTAATTCAGCGCTGGTTGCCTATGGTGTGAACCGTGCCGATTGGTCTTATATTCCCGGTGGTGTTATCTCTGGCACAGCATTAATTCGCCCGGATTTGCCGGAATTAAAAATCTGGCCGTTCTTTTGGCAGCAAACCGAATATGTGATGGGCGGCGGCGAAGCCAACTATATGTTTTTGGCGCTGGCGGTAGATCAGTTGAATCGGTCTGCCAAGTAGCAGGTGCTATAAAGTTTTAATCGGCGCCAAAAAAAATGATTTATCCCTTTTTGGCGCTGAAGTTTCCATCTTCATTTGCGTTTTTCATTTCCTCAACCATATTTATCCCTGTGCCTTTTGGGTACAACTGTTTTTTTTTGTAAATCCAACGCGTACTTTTTTCAAATTTCTAATTATCTAGTTGAAATATAAGGGATTTTAAAAGTGTTTCGAAACTACTCACAGTTGACAACGTTGTCCAGTAGCCTTTATGTTTCGTCTCGACAACGTTGTTTGTGGTTAGTTTCACGCGTTGTTGGGGTCTCCACAACATAAAATAGCTAGAGGGATAGTTCATGAGAAACACACTAAGAGATGCAATTCGCATGGTGAACCGCAAAGTTGTACTGTGCGGCTCAGCAGCAACTTTGGCGATGCTCGCTTCCGGCGTGCAGGCGCAAGAAAATATTGAAGAAGTATTAGTGCAGGGCGTACGCGCTGCGCAAGAAAGTGCAATTAATACCAAACGCAATGCGGTGTCTGTAGTGGATGGTATTTCTGCAGAAGATATCGGCAAATTGCCGGACGTTACTATTTCTGACTCCTTACAGCGTATTCCTGGTGTACAGGTCACTCGTACTGCAGGTGAGGGTGGTCCAGTTCAAATTCGCGGTTTGGGTAATGTTGGCACCAGCTTGAACGGCGAGACCTTTTTGAGCGCAACGACTATTGACCAATCAGCGGCCGACTTCGGCGATTTGCCATCAACCTTGTTTTCCGGCGCTGACATTTATAAATCACCTTTGGCAACCAATACTGCAACCGGCATTTCAGGTACCGTAAACCTGAAGACCCGTCGCCCATTTGACATGGATGATGGCTGGACCTTTGCTGGCACCGGTGAAGTCGATCAAGGTTCTATTAGCAAGGAAAATGACCCTACTTTTACCGGATTGATGAACTGGAAAAATGATCGCGTTGGTTTCCTTGTTGCAGTTGCAACAACAGAAAAGAATTTGGCCACCGACTTTAACGGTTATTTCGATACCTCTGAAAATGGTGGTATTGGTGCGACCAACAACACTCATACATGGGGTCAAACTCCGTTGGGCGACCCAAATGTACATCACTTGGTGCCACAGGGTTTTGCTGCTTTTCATAAGGCCGAAGAGCGTCATCGCGATGGTTTGAACGCGTCTTTCCAAGCGGATTTAGGCGAAGGTTTTGAATTGGTCACCGACTATTTCTACAGTGATCAGGAGCGTTGGAACCGCCGTGCTGGTTTCTCGCACAATAACCGTTGGCAAACCTTTGCTGGATACGCCACCGCCACTGAATACGGCGATGACAGCTTCACCTACGATGGCAATCAATGGCGTACAGTCACTGCATTTACTGCAGAGCCTTACCGCTTGCAGTCATTCGCACAAACCAACTACAACCAGGAAAATTCGCAAAATTTTAACGCTGAATTGAATTATGACAATGATGGTGCCTTAACAGGTCAGGTTCGTTTGACGCGTGCCAATGCCAATGCATCTATGCGTCATGGTTATGGTGAAGGCGATATGCTGAGCATTGACTCAGGTTCTATAGTCACTGGCCCAGGTGGCTTAATTCCTGCGAGTCAATGTGATACATCGCGTGGTGATCTTGTGGTCGGTGCTAAAGGCGGTTGTTTTGCAGCCTACGCGCCGGGTGGTATTGAGAGCCGTTTCCGTATTGGTTATGACGTAGCGGGCGATCACCCAACCTTCTCCGGTTTTGACCAAGTGGTCAACGGTGGCAAGGGTATGCGTACCGTTGCTGAATACATGGCCGATGTGGATTCTTATCACATAGGCGCCTTCTCTTCCGAAAACAATACCGACCGCGATGCCACCCTGAATACTTTCAGCACCCGTTGGAATTATGCGTTCGACGATCAGCCGTTTATTTCTAGCGTTGATTTTGGTGCGCGTAACAGCACCCGTGCGGTAGAGAGCAGCCAATTTTCTTACTTCGGTAAGCTGAATGGTGGCTGTGCTGCACAATGGAAAGCGGTAGACCAATTTGCCGGTTCTGCATCAGCGTGTGATTCAAGCTTGGCGCAGGGCGAACTAGTTACTGGTATGGATCAAAATGGCAAGGCGTACAGCAATGAATTTGTAAACTACACCTTGCTCAAGCCAACCCGTATAGATGAACACAACAATGTTATTTGGGTTGATAACTTTGGCGGTGTTAAAGGTATTCCCGGGGTATGGGTAATTGATCCGCGTGATTTTGACGATACCCTGGCTTTCCAGGAAAAAGTATTTGGTCCACAGGCAAAGGTAATCAACCCAGGGCAATCCTTTGGTGTTGAGTTGGAAGAGTTTAGCTACTTCCTGCAGGCAAATCTGGAGTACGGAATTGTTAGTGGTAATGTCGGCCTGAAAGTTATTGAAACTGATCTGACTATTGTTGCCAACGAAGTGGGCGCGCAAATGCCGCACTCAGGTACCAACGTAGATACTGGCGATGTGGTAACCAAACGCAGCTACACCGATTACTTGCCATCATTAAACTTGGTTGCAGATGTTGCGGAAGATGTCAAAGTGCGCGTTGCCTATGGCGAGAGCATGATGCCACTCAACCTGCTGCAATGGGGTGGTGGTAAGTCAGTTGGTCGTGTATTTAACAACGACTGTAACTGTATGCGTGTTGCCAACGGCAGTCTCTCTGGTAACCCGGACTTGGATCCAATCCGTTCTAAAAACTTTGACCTGTCCGCAGAATGGTATTTGGGTAGTGCGTCTATGATGAGCGCCGGTCTGTTTAAAATCGAGATCGACAGCTTTATTGAAGACGGTACCGTTATGGTGGATGAGCCGGATTCCGACGGTGTTCGTCGCGGCCCATGGCAGTTCAACGCACTGGTACAGGGTAAGGGTGGTGAAGTTCAGGGTCTGGAGCTGGCAGCCAAGTTAGCTATGAGCGACATTACTGATGCACCGGTACTGAGCAATATGGGCTTTGATGTTAACTACACCAAGTCTGATAGTTCACAAGAGCGCAAAGGTTTTAACAACGAAGAGTTGCCATTCGTAAACAACTCCAAAGATACTTATAACCTGGTAGCTTGGTATGAAAACGAAGTGGTTTCAGCGCGTGTGGCCTACAACTTCCGTTCACCACGTTTGATTACCGGTGGTAATCCATCGACTGGCCAACAATCTCTGTATCAAGATGATTACGGTCAAATGGACGTGAACCTGACCTACAATGTAAACGACCAATGGTCTGTGTATGTGAATGGCTCAAACATTCTGGAAGAAATCCAACAAACTTACGTAGAATTTGAAGACCAAAAAGCCTTCCAAAATATCTACGAAGCACGTTGGGCATTGGGTGCGCGTTTCAAATTCTAAGTGGTTGTTTAACCGATTTAGTTAAACCGATTTAGTTAAATGAAATTGCGTTAATCCGCACAAAGCCACGGTGATAACACACCGTGGCTTTGTTTTTTCCGCTAGAGTAATTGCCAATCAATTTCCGCTGTGGAGCTGTGTGTGAGCGAAAACCATCAAATCAAATCAATTGTCATTGCCGGCGGTGGCACCGCGGGGTGGATGGCGGCGGCAAAACTCAGCCAGCATTTTGCAAAAACCGATATAACCATAACGGTGGTGGAATCCAGTGCAATTGGCACTGTCGGCGTGGGCGAAGCAACCATTCCAACGCTGCGCCGCTTTTATCAGTCACTGGGTATGAGCGATATGGACGTGATGCGCAAAACCAGCGCAACCGTAAAGCTCGGCATTGAATTTAAAGATTGGTACAAACAGGATTCATCGTTTATCCACCCGTTTGGATTATTTGGCCACGAGGCCAACGGAATTCGTTTCCATCATTACTGGCTTAAATTACAAGCGTTGGGTGATAAAAGTTTGCTTGAAGAATATTCGCTCGGCATAGCCATGGCGCGCGCCAATAAATTTACTTTTCCAGCCGAAAACCCATCGTCGCCTTTATCGGTATTTGATTGGGCATTGCATTTCGATGCGAGCAAATTTGCAGAGTTAATGCGCGACTACGCTTTGGCGCATAGGGTGCGGCATGTAGATGCAAAAATAGAATCGATTCAGCTCAATAGTGCGAATGGTTTTATTCAATCCCTTGCGCTTGATAACCAACAAACTCTTACTGGGGATTTATTTATTGATTGCACCGGTTTTAATGGCTTGTTAATTAACGGCGCATTAAAAACCGGTTTTATCGATTGGAGTCAATGGTTGCTGTGCGACCGCGCACTCGCTGTGCAATCGGAATTAGTCGGTGAACCAGCGGTGCGCACAGTCTCTATGGCGCACCCGGCGGGTTGGCAGTGGAAAATTCCTCTGCAGCATCGGCAGGGTAATGGCCATGTGTACGCGAGCCAATTTATGGATGAGTCTGAGGCTGAAACTATTTTGTTGCAGCATATAGATGGCAAGGTATTACATACACCGCGCAAATTTAGTTTTACTGCCGGTCGCCGCGCGCAAGCCTGGAATAAAAACTGTATTGCCATTGGTTTGGCAGCAGGATTTTTGGAGCCGCTGGAAAGCACCAGTATCGCGCTAATTGAAACCGGGATTGAAAAAATCTGCGGCTCGTTTCCGGTGCCCTATTTTAATCAGCAAAACTGCGACTATTTTAATGAGGTAACCGCCACTGAATGGGAGCGCATTCGCGATTTTATTATTTTGCATTACAAGGCCAATCAGCGCACCGACAGCGAATTTTGGCAGTATTGTCGCGCTATGCCAGTGCCCGATACCTTGCAACAAAAAATGGATGCCTATCAGGCGCGTGGCGAGTTATTGCATTTTCCGTGGGAAATTTTTCACCCGGATTCCTGGCTGGCAATCTATAACGGCTTTCATTGCTATCCTGACCAGTACGATAAAAATGTAGAGCGCCTCAACCCCGATTATTTGCAACAGAGTTTAGCGGCTATGCGCAACTCAATTGCCGCTGCGGTTGCCGATTTACCGGGGCATCAGGAATTTATCAATCAACATTGTAAAGCTGAGTGGGTATAGGTAAAACCGTCTATGCAAATCACACAAAATCCTATCCGCTCGATTGCAATTGTGGGTGGCGGCACGGCGGGTTGGATGGCCGCTGCACTTATCTCAAATATTCTGAAGGGCACAGATACCAAAATCACCTTGGTGGAATCACCCGATATTGCCACCATCGGCGTGGGTGAAGCGACGGTTCCTTCCTTTATGGCATTTCTTGCCAGTGCAAAAATAAATCCTAAAGAATTTATTGAGGCCACTGCGGGTACATTTAAATTGGGTATCCGGTTCGATGATTGGTATCGCAAGGGCAATAATTTTTTTCATCCCTTTGGCCAAATCGGTCGCCGTATTGATGGCCACGATTTTTATCAAGTCTGGTTAAAAACGATTGCACAGGGAAGTGAAACGCGGTTAATGGATCATGCACCCGCTGCCATTATGGCGGAGCAACACCGCTTTATGGTGGAAACACAGCTGCAAAATACACCGCTGGAAAATTACGGTTACGCTCTGCATTTGGATGCAGTAATGGCGGCGCGCTATTTGCGCAGCATTGCTCAAGCCAATGGGGTGATGCGTATTGAATCCACTGTCAATACAGTTGCGCAGGATCAGCGTGGTTATATTGCATCAATTAGTTTGGTTGACGGGCAAAAAATAACGGCAGATTTTTTTATCGATTGCACTGGCTTTAAAGGTTTGTTAATTGAAGAAACCTTGCAGGTTGGTTATGACGATTGGTCACACTATTTGCCGTGTAATCGCGCGGTGGCGGTGCAGACGGAAAATATCCATGAGCCTGCGCCCTTCACTGTAGCAACTGCGCGCGATGCGGGCTGGACCTGGAAAATTCCGCTGCAGCATCGCACCGGCAATGGCTATGTTTTTGCCAGCGATTACTGCTCCGATGACGAAGCGACCCAGACGCTACTAAATGCTGTAGATGGGCGTTTGGTGAACGAGCCACGCATTATTCCATTTGTGACAGGTAAGCGTAAAAAGATTTGGCACAAGAATTGTTTGGCACTGGGCTTGGCATCGGGTTTTTTAGAGCCGTTGGAATCTACCGCAATTCATTTAATCTATCGCACGCTGGTGCATTTTATTCGCAATTTTCCCGATCGGGATTTTATCCCTCTGTTGGAGCAGGAATGTAACGCACAGATAGATCAGGATTACCTGGAAGTGCGCGATTTTATTATTTTGCACTACTGCACCAGCCAGCGTGATGATACGGATTTCTGGCGCTGGTGTAACACTATGCCAATGCCCACGTCGCTGCAGAAAAAAATGGCTGACTTTCGTCAGCGGGGGCAGTTGGAGCGCAACAGCGAAAATTTATTTGGTGTAGATAGTTGGTATTCGATTCTGGAGGGAATGCATATTCGGCCTGAAAAATATCATCCGCTGGTAGATGCATTAAACAGTGAAAAATTGGCTCAGTCTCTAATGCAAGGCAAACAGGCCATTTATGAAATGGCGATGCGTTTGCCTATGCACGGAGACTTTATTAAGCAACATTGCGCCAGCTTGCGATAAGCCAAATGGGTCCCTGCAGCAGGAATGACGGCTCCTTAATTTGATCCATTAATACCAAGAGGCTATTCAAAATCCGGTGCAGCACAATGTTTGCGAATAAAATCCTCATGGCGAGTGGCCTGTTGTCCTGCTTCTGCCAGCGAGGCTTTTATTTTTTCCAGTTGCACTTTTATATCCGCATCCTTGAAATGATCGATACGATTATCCGTGCGTTCCGGGGTAACCGCAAAACCGTGATAAATACTCAGCCAGCTGGATTTTTCAAATGCCTCCGGCTCGTGCTGCACAATATGGCCGCAGCTTTTAAATAAATCGATTTTGTGTTGCAGGCTGTCGGGAATAGTCATCGATTGACAATAACGCCAGAATTCTGTGTCATCGCGCTGGGTGAGTTTGTAGTGCAGGATAATAAAGTCGCGGATGCGTTCCATTTCGTGCTGGTGGCGACGGTTTACTTCATTAATCATCGCCGGATCAAACGACATATCCGGGAAAAATGTCAGTAAATGAGTAATACCGGTTTGGATTAATGAAATGCTGGTACTTTCCAGTGGTTCCAAAAAGCCGGAGGCTAAACCCAGTGCGTAACAATTTTTATTCCACACCTTTTTGCGGCGACCGGCTTGGAATACAAACGGTTTTGGCTGAGTGAGCGGCGTGCCGCTGATTTTTTCCAGCAGTGTTTCAGTGGCAGATTCTTTACTCAAAAAGCGGCTGCTAAATACATAGCCGTTGCCCATGCGGTGTTGCAGTGGAATTTGCCACATCCAACCTGCATTCAATGCAGTAACTCGGGTATAGGGTGTGGGTTCGCGGGTGTTTGCGCATTGCACCGCTACTGCCGCGTCACACAGCAACCACTCTTGCCAATCTTCATAGCCGGTTTTTAATGTCTCTTCAATTAATAAACCTTTAAATCCGGTGCAATCAATAAATAAATCGCCCTCCACCGTTTGGCCATTGGCCAGTAGCAGCGAGGTAATAAAACCATCCGCCTCGCGTAAATTAACCTGTGCTACTTTTTCATCGAGGTGAATGACCCCGCGCGACAGCGATAACTCGCGCAATACCTTGGCATAGAGTGTGGCATCAAAGTGATAGGCGTAGGAATAATCGGCTAGGGGATTGTTTGGGTTTTCCCGGGGCTGGGCAAAGCGATTGTGTTTGGCTAATTGGCAGGCGATGGAATAATCGTGCAAGTGTTCACTGGGATTGTTTTTTTTCAAACGATAAAAATAATGCTGGAATTCAATACCGTTAAAATTGATGCCGTAATCCGCAAAGGGGTGAAAAAATTGCTCGCCCTGTTTGTGCCAATCTTCAAATTGAATGCCCAATTTAAAACTGGCGCGAGTAGCGCGAATAAAATCCAACTCATCCAAACCGATGGTGTGATTGTAGTGCACTATGCTGGGAATAGTTGCTTCGCCCACACCTACTGTACCTATGGCGGTAGATTCAATTAGCGTAATGCTCAGCTCCTTGCCCGCAGCAAATTGCGACAAACTGGCGGCGGCCATCCAACCGGCGGTACCACCACCGACAATAACGACCTTTTTAATCGGTTGATCTAACACTTATCAATCCCCCTGCGGCGTTTATTCATGCTATTTTTTTAAGCTGGTGCTTTTGTTAGCTTCTGTATTGGCATGATATACGATCTCGCCACTAAGGGGGGCAGTGGCGCAGGAGTATGAGGTTAGCGTTATTCAACAGCGCGCGAGGATTTTGTAAAAATATTGCGCTGCATAAAATGCAGGTGATCGGGCAGTGCTTTAACCGTATTGGCAATACTGGCGGCAATTGCTTGCAATTCCTGCTCAACGAGTTGCAGATCAAAATCATCTACCACTGGGTGGTAATACTGCGGCTGAATATTAAACCCGGAAAACATTGCCAGCCAGCTGTTAGTGGCAAAAAAATCCAGCTCGTCCACTTGGGGTTGGCCGGTGGCTTTAAAGTGCTCAATGCGCGCGCTGAGTGTATCGGGAATTGTCATGTTGCGGCATTCATCCCAAAAGGCTTGGCCGTGACGCTGGTTGGCGTAGTAGTGCAAGATTAAAAAATCGCGCAATTTCTCCTGCCTTATACGCAAGTTGTTATTTACTGTATTGACCAGGGTTTGATTAAACTGATTATTGGGAAAATGGTTAAGCAGCAGGGTAAGGCTGGATTGGATTAAATAAATGCTGGTAGATTCGAGGGGTTCCATAAAACCACTGGCCAGACCCAAACAAAACACATTTTTATTCCACGCCTGTTTGCGCATGCCGGTGGTAAAACGAATAAATTTGGGTTC
>NZ_BBUL01000019.1 GCF_000953825.1 Cellvibrio sp. OA-2007
ATTGCTCCGGTTGCTTTCGGCTGGAGCGATAGCCGAGTGGGATTTTCACCCACGGGGAAAGCGCCGCCTTATCACGGCGCACGCCAAGAGCGGACCTTTGCGTGTTGTAGGTTGGGCAGTAATACCCAACATTTCCGGTTCTTGAATAGATTTTTGGGAATGGCTGCCAAACCTACGAGCTAATTGTACCTGCGAACTATAACCCTGTATCAAATACCGGAAATAATGTGTAGGACTTGTTAGTCATCCCCATTATTATTTTCACTTGGAAGCTTCTCTAATCGCTTAATTTGAGAAGTGATTGAATCGATTTTTTTATAATCTGGAAATAGGTTCTTGACACTTTCCGGAGCCATTAATGAGGGATGAACCTCGGCTCCTTGCTGAATAAGTTTTGCAAGTGTTTTTATTGACGACTCAACCCTGATCCCCTCCGCCAACTTCGGACAGTTCA
>NZ_BBUL01000018.1 GCF_000953825.1 Cellvibrio sp. OA-2007
CGAAGCACGTTTCAAAACAGTTCGCACGCTATAACGCCGAGCTAAGCGGCAGTTTTTAAGTTGTGATTTTGTGGAATACTTTTGCGCAGCAAAACCACAAAAGCGCGACTTAAAAACTGTCCAGCGCACGTAGTGCGCGGTGCTTGAGCGATTTGTTAGCTGTAGTGAATTACTCCTCTTCTTCCAGTTGTGCTAGAGCTACGGAAGCCCATGATTGAGAGCGACCAGAAAAAGAACCCATTGTTTCTTGTGTTAAAGGGTTTTGACTTTGCAATTCCTCTAACGCCTGTTTGTTTGTACTGTTTTCATTTCTGATAATAACGGTAGTTATATGCTCACCTTGTTGAACCATTAGGCCATCGGTTGCAAGTGTAGCGGTATTAGTCTTTTCGTCTCGGTGAAAATGTGCGCCGGATTTGAATGTGGCTTTTTCAATACCCATTGAATCTAGAATGCCGGTCATTACCTGTGATTGCTTAATTGCAAGATCAAGATTTATTCCAGAGCTTTGTATCTCGTTAAATGGTACAACATCTTTATTTTCTTCAGACATGGTTTATCCTTCATTTATGTGTAATAGCTAACGTTTAGCGCAGGGGCGCATTGTAAGTAGGGATTTTATGGAAAACTTTTGCGAAGCAAAACCATAAAATTGCTACTTACGATGCGTCCAGCACACGAAGTGTGCGTGCCTGGCGCGCCTTGTTATACGAAACCAAAGTTTCAGAATGGTTTTGCAAAACAAAAATTTTCTAATTGATTTGGCCTTGCTGAAAAGACCTTATTCATTCTTTCTTAAATTTAAACTGAACATTCTCAGCCGAGCGCAGGCGAGAGAGATGAAACTTCCAAGCGCGATACTCACCAAGCAATAAAACATCAGAAGTTAGCAGCGAGCATGCAATTGAAATACGTTGCCACAAAACTAACTATTGGCACCGCCAAACCAAGCAAACCGAGCCAATTTGGCACGATGTCTATTTCCGCCTAAAACACACGTATAACGCCGCGATAAACGGTGGTTTTTAAGTTGCACTTTTGCCATAAAATGAAGCGAAGCGGAATGGCAAAAGTGCAACTTAAAAACCATCCGTTTGATTGCTTTGTTAGGCTTGGCTTTTACCAAGGCGCTTAAAGACTGTACGCGAATTGTTTATATCATATTTTTGTGCAGCCAAAACTTTACGAAACACAACGTCTAGGTTTGCCATTTGCTCCATTAGTAGTGGTAGATCAACCCAAAATTCGCCTTCGTTAGCCAGACGCTCAGAGCGTTTAGGATTTTTTGTATTTTGGTACCTAAAGAGGTCTGACTCTGGATCAAATTCAGCAAACTGAGAAATTGGCTTTGTTACCCACGCCGGAACCTTCTGATTGTGTTCCTTCAAAACATAAGTGCAAAACAATTCAAATAGCGAACCTATGCTGTGATTTAATTTTTCGGGTTTTGTAATGGCTTTCAAATAAAGCTCAAGCCCATGGCGATAAAGAAAAAGTATTGGATATAAATATTCTCTGGCTGGTTCGGAAGCTTGAAGCACCTTTTTAATTAATTGGTCTGCTGACAAAAAATATGACTCAGCCAAGCTCTCATTATCGTAACCACACATTCCGCCGATTATTGCCCCGTGCAGCCAATCTTCGGTCACATCCTCGGGAATCTCAGTGAAAATCTTATTTTCCATTAGTTGCACCGAATTAGCCTAACGCCGCGGTAAACGGCAGAATTTAAGTTGTGGCTTTGTGGAATACTTTTGCGCAGCAAAACCACAAAGCCGCGACTTAAATTCTGTCCAGTGGAGCGAAGCGGAACGATGTTTGACCGCTTTGTTAGA
>NZ_BBUL01000017.1 GCF_000953825.1 Cellvibrio sp. OA-2007
GTTTTGCGCTGACATTCTATTGGCACCGGAACGACACTGCGGACTTTGAAAGTTACGGTAAAGCCAAAAAGTACGTGCTTGCGATTGTATTTCTATGAAGCACGTTTCAAAACAGTTCGCACGCTATAACGTTGCGTTCACCTGCGGATTGTAAGTAGCGCGTTGCGATAAACTAAGCGCAGCGATATTGCATAAGCGCTACTTACAATTCGTCGGGTGCAACGCCTTGTTACAAACTACGGTTTTAGCTTTGCTTTACGAAAAGCCAAAAAGCTTTTTCTAGCAAAGCCCAAAACCAACTTTCCGAAGCGGTACAAAAAACGACAATACCACAACGGTTAAAATACAAAACCTGCTTAG
>NZ_BBUL01000016.1 GCF_000953825.1 Cellvibrio sp. OA-2007
CACTGTATCAATCGATGTAATTGCCAATGACGGCAATGGCGGCACGGTGACTGATACCTTCGATATTGTCGTCGCCAATACCAACGATGCGCCCACAGTTGCTTTTCCAATTGCAGACCAGAGTGCAACTGAAAATACCGCTTTCAATTTCACCTTTGGCGCTAATGTATTTGCTGATCCCGATGTTGGCGACACACTGACTTACAGCGCACAACTTGCGGGTGGCGGAGCCTTGCCAGCGTGGCTGAGCTTTAATTCCGCTACCCGCAGTTTTAGCGGTACACCGGCTCTTGGCGATGTTGGCAGTATCAACATTGAGGTCACTGCGAATGACGGGCAGGGCGGTACAGTGAGCGATGTTTTTGCGCTCACTATTTCTAGCCTGCCGGTGAATGCACCGCCGTTTGTACAGTCGCCTATTGCCGATCAAGTAGCTGCCGAGAACCAACGTTTTGATTACAGTTTTCCCGCGTCGACCTTTGTTGACCCAGAGGGTGCTCCGCTAAGTTATTCCGCCCAATTGGTAGGCGGTGGATCTTTGCCAGCCTGGCTGAGTTTTGATGCAGCGACACGCAGTTTTAGCGGCACACCGACGGCGGGCGATATAGGTAGCATCAACGTATTGGTGACGGCGAGTGATGGTAATGGCGGTTCTATTAGCGATAGCTTTGTTATTGTCGTCAACAACGTTAATGACGCACCGGTGCTGGTAAATCCTCCGGCCAACCAGACTGCGCTGGAAGACCTACCGTTTAGTGTGACCTTCCCCGCCAACATGTTTACTGATGCCGATGTGGGCACCACCTTAGTCTACAGCGCGCAATTATCCGGCGGCGGGCCCTTGCCCGGTTGGTTGGTGTTTGATGCCGCGACCCTGAGCTTTAGCGGCACACCTACACAGGCGGATGTGGGAAACCTGAGTATTCACATCATCGCCAGCGATGGCATTGCCACTGCGACAGCACAATTTGAACTGACTGTGGTGGAGGTGAATGATGTGCCTGAAACCACCGGCAGTATCGTCATCAATAATATTGAAGACGCGGCGGGTGATCAGGTTGATTTATGGGCCTTGTTTAGCGATCAGGAAACTGCCACTCGCAATCTGGTATTTTCTGTCGTTAGCAATAGCAACCCGGCCTTGGTGACCAATGCGAGCATTGATCTTGCCACCGGTAAATTGCAGTTGAACTATGGCGCCAATCAGTTCGGCAGCAGCGATTTAATGGTGCGTGCGCAAGATGAGCAGGGCGCTTCGGTTGATACATTGGTACGCGTCAATATCGCATCGGTAAACGATGTACCTGTATCGAGCGGCATAGCGGATATTAGCGTCAAGGCTGGCACTGCACCTCAGCAGATGAATCTGCGCAGCGTTTTTAGCGATGTGGAAAATGGCACGGCGTTGAGCTGGACGCTGATGCAAAACAGCAATAATAGTGTGGTTCCAAACATTCAAATCGACCCGGCTACCGGCCTTATGACGCTCTCGTTTGCCTCTCAAACCGGTGGCGAGTCAACCATTACTCTGCGCGCGAAAGACAGCGATGGCGCTTGGGTAGAAACCTCGTTTAAAGTCACTGTAGCTGCGTTGGAAAAGCCACCCGTTACTGTGCCGCCGGTAGAGCCGCCAACCCCTCCAACAACGCCGCCTACCACACCTCCAACAACACCGCCTACCACAGATGGGCCAAAAACCCCTGATGGTGCAGATACAGATCTGCCAGAGATTCCCGGTGAATTGCCAAATCAGGGTGGCAATAACAGCCTTGAGCCACTGCTGCCGGATGGCTTGGACGCTCAACAAATTATCGTGGAAACCGGCGATAGCAATCACACTGACGCGGTGATTAACGATAAGTCCAGCCGCGATTATGAACGTGCTGAGGAGGTCAATAGCGATGGCAATGTTCCGCTTACCACCTTAACCGCCTCACCTAATCTGGCAGGCTTGATTGCGCCAGACGCCGGTTTTGCCCCTTGGGAAGAGGCGGATTTTGATAATGAAGTGCGTCGGTTACGCGCACAGATGGATGAAGCCATGGTAGAAGAACAAGATCGCAAGGCGGTAGTGGCCGGTCTTACATTTTCTGTTACTACCGGGTTGCTGATTTGGTCTTTGCGCGCGAGCAGTCTATTGTTAACCATGATGTCCATGCTGCCGCTCTGGCGCGGGCTGGATCCGCTACCTATTCTGGATGAAGTGAACAAGCGTAAAAAAGAATTGGAGCAGCAGCGTAAAGACCGTGAGCGTGAAGACAAAAATGCCAAAGAAGTGGGTTATTTGTTTGACCATGCCCAGCGCAAAGAAAGCGGTTCATAACCTATACGTAAATACATAAGCAAGGCGCGATGATGGTTGGTTTTACTCCTGCGGTCAGGTTAAGTTTGGGCTTGGTGGTGCTGACAGTCTCCATCTTGATCCTTGCCCAAGCATTGGGTTTGACTCCCGGTGCCGAGCGGCAACAATTAGATGTGCGCAAGCGCTTGACGGAAACTCTCGCCTCGCAGGTGGGGGTGGCAATCATGCGTGGCGACGAGATTTTGCTGCAATACTTGCTGGAATCTACCGTAGAGCGCAATCCGGAAATAGAGTCGGCGGGTGTTCGGCGCAATGACGGCATTATCGTTTCGCAAACCAAGCTGCACGCTAAAAAATGGGCGGGCGCTAAACCCTATGAGTCCACCCCAACGCACGTGCGCTTTCCAATTATGCTCAATGGCGCCAAGCGCGCCGAGTTTGAAATCACGTTCGAACCCTTAATGAGCGACCAACACCCCATTTTTGGTATTCCCAGTTTCATCTTGCTAGTGGTGTTTGTATCGCTCAGCGGTTTTGTCGGTTTTTGGTTCTACATCAAGCGCGCGTTAAAACACCTGGACCCCAGCGCTGTGGTGCCAGCGCGGGTGCGCAATGCATTAAATATCCTCGCGGAGGGCGTGTTAATTCTGGATCGACGCGAACAGATTGTATTAGCTAATACAGCGTTGATTGAGCATCTGGGGCGCACTGAGCAGGCCATTATGGCCAAAAAAGCCAGTAACCTCGGCTGGTTTTTAGATCCGAATCAAGAGGTGCGCGAATACCCTTGGCTTACTGCCATTAACACGGGTGTTAAACAAACTGGTGTGCGCCTACTCTTGCCGCAGGCTGATGACAGCGACAAAATTTTTCATGTGAATGCGGTGCCCATTCTGGATGCCAAAGGCGCAAGTCAGGGCACTATTGCCGTGTTTGAAGACATTACCGAATTGGAAACCAAGAGCCGTTTGTTGGAGAATATGATCCAACAATTGGCGGCGAGCCAGGTAGCTATTGAGACCAAAAACAAAGAGCTGACCTACTTGGCCACGCGCGATCCACTCACCAATTGTTTCAACCGCCGTGCACTCTATGAGCACCTCAATGGTAAGTTCGATGGCGCGCGTTCGTCTGACACTGAATTCAGTTGCATCATGGCGGATATCGATTTCTTCAAAAAAGTGAACGATACCTACGGCCATGCGGCGGGCGATGAGGTAATTAAAATGGCCGCCAACAGCTTGCGCGAAGTGGTGCGGGATATGGACATGGTGGCGCGTTTTGGCGGGGAAGAGTTCTGCGTGATATTGCCGGGGGCACCGCTGGAGCAAGCGCAGATGATTGCCGAACGCTGTCGCGAAAAAATTGAAAAGAAGGAGACCAATGGGATCAAAGTGACAGGTAGCTTCGGAGTCACATCGATTCGTATGGGCGCCACTACTGCAAGCCAGCTTATCCAGCAGGCTGATGAGGCGCTCTATTACTCCAAGCAGCACGGGCGCAATCAGGTCACTTGCTGGGCGCCGGGTATGGAAAGCCTTATCGCCGAGAGTCAGCATTAAGTATTAAACCAACAGTCTCCCCAGATAAAGGGAGTCGTCATCCCCGCTGCGGGGATCCATAGGTTTTTAAATTGGTAGCCAGACTCCCGCAAACGGGAGTAGCGATGGATAAATAATCAGAATACCCAGTATTTTTAGCGTAATTTCCTCCAGAGTGATCTTGCCGGTGGTAAATCTGCCGCTAGTAATTACAATAGCCCTCGTTAATTTACTTACCGCTTTAGGCTATCAATCGGGAAACTCCATTGAAATCAGTGACTCCGCAACGCCGCGCGCCCGCTTCTGAGCAAGCGTCCAATCTTCTCGTTCGTCTGTTAAAGGAGGGCGCACTGATTGGCTTGGGTGCAGTCTGTTTGTATTTGATGATCGCCATGGTCAGTTATGATGCGAATGATCCGGGCTGGTCAAAAACCGGCGAAAACAACATAGTACAAAATGCAGGCGGCCCGTTTGGTGCCTGGATTGCCGATGTGTTCTTCTCACTGTTTGGCTATCTCGCCTATTTGTTTCCAGTAATGATCGCCTATCGCGCCTGGCTGGTGCTGAAAGATCGCACCCGCCAAGGTGGTATCGACTGGCTGTTTTTTGGCTTGCGCGCGGTGGGTTTGATATTGGTGATGGTGGCGGGTGCAGGTATTGCCGCTATGCACTACAGCGATGGCGCATCGGTGCTGCCTTATTCCAACGGTGGCTTGCTGGGCGCTGCGGTATCCGATGGCGTTTTTCATGCATTTAACTACACCGGCGGCACGCTGCTATTGTTGACCATGTTTCTGGTCGGTATGACCATTTTTACCGATCTATCCTGGCTCAAGTTGGCGGAAGATATTGGTCGTTGGATCTCCCTTGGTGTCGCGCGCGCGCTGGAAAAATGGCAAGTCTATCAACGCGAGCGGGCGGAAAAAAAGATCGCCGCGAAGGCACAAGAACATCGGCGTGAAGTCGTGGTGCAACACGCAAAAGTGGAAGCCAAGCGTCAGGCGCCAGTGATTATTGAAGAGCCGGTTAAAAAGAAACCCGCGCCCAGCCCGCGCATCGAAAAAGAAAAACAGCCGTCATTGTTTGAATCGCTGGAGCCGGCTGTGGGCACCTTGCCGCCCTTGAGCTTGCTCGACCCAGCCGATAAACGCAGCGACAAGGGTTACTCCAAAGAGTCGCTGGAGGCCATGTCCAAACTGCTGGAGTTTAAGCTCAAAGACTTCGGTATCGACATTGAAGTAGTTTCAGTTCAACCCGGCCCAGTCGTCACTCGTTTTGAAATCCAGCCCGCACCCGGCATTAAAGCGAGCCGCATCACTGGCCTCGCCAAAGATCTCGCCCGTTCACTCGCGGTGGTATCGGTGCGGGTGGTAGAGGTGATTCCCGGTAAATCGGTAATGGGGATCGAAATCCCCAACGCACACCGTGAAATGGTGCGCTTGTCTGAAGTGATCTCATCTGAAGTTTACGATAACGCCAAGTCTCCTTTAACCATGGCGCTGGGGCACGATATTTCCGGCGAGCCGATTGTGGCTGACCTCGCCAAAATGCCCCACTTGCTGGTGGCCGGTACTACCGGTTCGGGTAAGTCGGTGGGTGTTAACGTGATGTTGCTTAGCTTGCTGTACAAATCCACGCCCAAAGAAGTGCGCTTGATATTGGTCGACCCGAAAATGCTGGAACTTTCGGTCTATGAGGGCATTCCCCATTTGCTGACGCCGGTTATCACCGACATGAAAGACGCCTCCAACGGTCTGCGTTGGTGTGTGGGTGAGATGGAGCGCCGCTACAAACTGATGTCTGCGATGGGGGTGCGCAACCTCGCTGGTTTTAACCGTAAAGTGGAGGATGCCATCAAAGCCGGTGAGCCGATCAAAGACCCGCTATTCAAGCCGGAAGAGAATTTTGACCCAGGTGCAGAAGTAGCAACTGCGCCAGATTTGGCCGAGTTGCCATTTATTGTGGTGGTGATCGACGAATTTGCCGACATGATGATGATTGTCGACAAGAAAAAAGTAGAGCAATTGATCGCCCGTATCGCGCAAAAAGCCCGTGCGGCGGGCATTCACTTGATTCTCGCTACCCAGCGCCCATCGGTAGACATTATTACCGGCCTGATCAAGGCCAACGTGCCGACCCGTATCGCCTTTCAGGTTTCCTCCAAAATCGACTCGCGAACCATTCTGGATCAGGGCGGGGCAGATCAATTGCTCGGTCACGGCGACATGTTGTATCTGCCGTCCGGCACCAGCGTGCCCATTCGTGTACACGGTGCGTTTGTTGATGACCATGAGGTTCACAAGGTCGTCGCCGACTGGAAAAAACGTGGTGCGCCGCAATATATCGATGGCATCACCGATGACGACAACAACTCCATTCCGGTACCGGGTTTACCGAGCGAAGGCGGTGAAGATAGCGATGGCGAAACCGATGCGCTGTACGATGAAGCGGTCGCCTTCGTGATCGAATCGCGCAAAGCCTCTATCTCATCAGTGCAGCGCAAATTGCGCATCGGCTACAACCGTGCTGCGCGTTTGATCGAAACCATGGAGTCGGCAGGTGTAGTCTCCACCGCAGGCCATAACGGCAACCGCGAAGTATTAGTTGGCGGCGGGCGCGATTAAATTTTTATTAATTGAATCATTTATCTCAGGTTCATCCGCACCCGATAGGATCTAGGTGTCAGTCACTCAATTTATTGCTGGAAATTATATGAACGTCTTGTCCCGAATTTTTACTGGTTTATTGTTGCTCGTGTCCGTTACTGCGCAGGCGGCTGACGATCAAGCTGCAGCGCAACTGCGTAAACAACTCGATGCTATGAACACATTGCAAGGCGACTTTGTACAAACTACCTACGACAAAAAAGGTGTTGAACAAGAGTCCAGCAGCGGCAACTTTATGCTGATGCGCCCGGGCAAGTTTTATTGGAAAACGCTGGCGCCTATGCAACAGTTGTTGGTATCCAACAACAAAACCATTTGGCTTTATGATCCGGATTTGGAAACCGTTAATGAGCGCGCGTTCAGCGATGACCTGCGTGAAACTCCGGCGCTACTATTAAGTTCTGATATAGCCCAACTGCGCAAAAGTTTTACCGTCACTCGCGATGAAAAAGAAAAATCTGCAGAAAAATATACGCTTACCCCAAAAGTGACCGAGGGCATGTTTCAGCATTTAACGCTGGTGTTTAAGGCGAATCAGCTCACCGAGTTTGCGATTCAAGACAGTCTCGGCCAACTCACGCGCTGCGTATTAAGCAACGTGCAGCGCAACCAAACCCTGCCGGAAGAAAAATTCTTTTTTCAACCGCCGGAGGGTGTTGAAATCCTGAAAGATTAAGCGCGATGGATCTTTTTGGAAGTTCTGCGCCCGCCTATCAACCACTGGCGGCGCGCATGCGCCCGCGCAATCTCGACGATTATATCGGTCAGGAACATCTGCTCAGCGCCGGAAAACCCCTGCGCGAAGCGATAGCGCGCGGCCAATTGCACTCGATGATTTTGTGGGGGCCACCGGGTGTAGGTAAAACGTCACTGGCAAAACTATTTGCAGAACAAGCTGATGCACGGTTTGAATCTTTGTCGGCGGTTTTGTCGGGTGTCAAAGAAATTCGTGCCGCTGTCTCCAGCGCACAGCAAGAGCGAATTTCCAGTCGCCGCAAAACTATTTTGTTTGTCGATGAAGTGCACCGCTTTAACAAATCCCAGCAGGATGCGTTTCTCCCTTATGTGGAAGACGGCACTTTTATTTTTATCGGTGCGACCACCGAAAATCCCTCGTTTGAATTAAATAACGCCTTGCTCTCGCGCTGCCGTGTTTATGTGCTGCGCGGCCTGCAACCGGAGCAATTAAAAAACGTATTACAGCAAGCGCTCGATGATAAAACCCGTGGCTTGGGTGAGCTGAATATTCGTATCGATGACGATACACTGATGACCCTCGCTCAAGCCGCCGATGGCGATGCGCGCAAAGCGCTTAACCTGCTGGAAATTTCTGCCGACCTTGCCGATGAAGACGGCGATCATAAAGTCATCAATGAACAGGTGATTGCAGAAGTGCTCGCTTCTGATGTGCGCCGCTTTGATAAAGGTGGCGATATTTTCTACGAACAAATCTCGGCGTTGCATAAATCCGTGCGTGGCTCATCGCCCGACGGCGCTTTGTATTGGTTGGCCAGAATGCTCGATGGCGGTTGCGATCCGCTCTATATCGCCCGCCGCGTAGTGCGCATGGCCAGTGAAGATATAGGCAATGCCGACCCGCGTGCGCTGCCGCTGTGTCTGTCGGCGTGGGATGTACAAGAGCGTTTGGGCAGCCCGGAAGGGCAGTTGGCTATTGCCCAAGCGGTCGCCTATCTCGCCTGCGCACCCAAAAGTAATGCTGTGTATAATGCGTTCAATCAAGTCATGGCCGACGTGCGCAATCAACCGGCTTATGATGTTCCCGTGCATTTACGCAATGCCCCAACCAAGCTGATGAAAAGCATGGATTACGGAGCGGAATATCGCTACGCCCATGACGAGCCAGGCGCTTATGCCGCAGGTGAGAACTATTTGCCGGAAGACATTGCCCAAGCTTGCTATTACCAACCAGTCGAGCGTGGGCTGGAATTAAAAATTCAGGAAAAACTTGCACATCTGCGCGAGTTGGATAAACAAAGCAAAAAGAAACGCTACAAAAAATAAGTTGGGATATTTATGCAGTGGTTAGCAATCGCATTAGGTGGTGCGCTCGGCTCAGTACTTAGATTCGCTGCCGTTGGATATTTAACGCCGCTGCTGAATTACCGTTTTCCGTTCGGTACCTTTGTTGTCAATATTGTAGGTTCTTTTTTGATTGGCATGGCCTATGTGCTGTTAGTTGAAAAAGCCACTGTGCCAGCCGAATACCGGTTGTTTTTTATCACCGGATTATTGGGCGGGTTTACCACTTTTTCGGCGTTCTCGTTAGAAATTTTACAGTTGTGGCAAGAAGGGCATGTGTTTAATGCGCTTGTTTATGCCAGCAGCTCGGTGATTTTAGGGTTGTTAATGGCTTTTGTTGGGATGGCCTTAACCCAAAAATTATTTTAGTTTTTATTATTCATATCCTTTAACTTTTAAATAGATAATTACTCATCATGTTAGATTCAAAATTACTCCGCACCGCTACCGAACAAGTTGCCCAGGGTTTGGCCAAACGTGGCTATGAATTAGATGTTGCCAAAATTCAAGCACTGGAAGAAACCCGCAAAGCAATTCAAATAAAAACCGAAAATTTGCAAAGCGAACGCAACTCTATTTCCAAAGGCATCGGCAAAGCCAAACAGGCGGGCGAAGATGTAGCGCCTATGATGCAAGCCGTGGAAAACATCAAACAAGAATTGGCCACTGCAGAAGTGGAATTGGCAAAAGTGCAAGCCGAGTGGGATGCATTTGTGAACGCCATTCCCAATGTACCTGCCGATGAAGTGCCCAATGGAAAAAGCGAAGACGACAATGTGGAAGTGCGCAGCTGGGGCACGCCGCGCAATTTTGAATTCCCAATTGTCGATCACGTTGACCTGGGTGCAAATCTCGCCGGTTTGGATTTTGAAACCGGCACCAAAATTACCGGAACTCGCTTTGCTGTATTGCGCGGCGGTGTGGCGCGCCTGCATCGCGCACTGGCGCAATTTATGTTGGACACTCACATCAATCAACATGGTTATGAAGAAGTTAACGTCCCTTTTATCGTCAACCGCGATTCACTTTTTGGAACGGGTCAACTGCCCAAATTTGAAGAAGATTTATTTAAACTGACCGATGACCGCGAATTTTATTTGATTCCTACCGCCGAAGTGCCGGTCACCAATATCTACCGCGATGAAATTATCGATGAGACGCAGTTACCGATTAAATTAGTCTGTCACTCACCTTGCTTCCGCTCTGAAGCAGGCAGTTATGGTCGCGATACTCGCGGAATGATTCGTCAACACCAGTTTGAAAAAGTAGAGCTGGTGAAATTTGTTCGCCCGGAAGAATCCGATGCGGCATTAGAAGCATTGGTTGGCCACGCCGAAACCATTTTGCAAAAACTCGGCTTACCGCATCGCACGGTAATTTTGTGTGGTGGTGATATTGGTTTCTCATCCGCGAAAACCTACGACATAGAAGTCTGGGTGCCGTCACAAGGTAAATACCGCGAAATTTCTTCGTGCAGCAGCTTCCGCGATTTTCAGGCCCGCCGCATGATGGCGCGCTACCGCAACAAAGAAACCGGCAAACCCGAATTGCTACATACCCTTAATGGTTCAGGTTTGGCCATTGGCCGCACCTTGCTTGCCGTAATGGAAAACTACCAACAAGCCGATGGCAGCATCATTATTCCAGAAGTGTTGCGCCCCTATATGGGTGGCACCGAAGTGTTAACGCCAGCGCAAAAGTAATTGCAAGTTTCACTCATGTGAACTGTAGGGTGGGTGGAGCGCAAGCGATACCCACTTTTCTGTTATCGGGAGCCAGAAAATTAGATGTTCACCAAAATCGATCACCTAAAAGCAATTCTCGATGCCCATCGTCCTCTGCCGGAATCGGTGGTTCATAACCTGCATGAAGATTTGGTGCTGCGCTGGACTTATAACTCCAATGCCATCGAAGGCAATACGCTTACACTGATGGAAACCAAAGTGGTGCTGGAAGGCATCACTATTGGTGGCAAAAGCCTGCGTGAACATTTTGAGGCGATTAATCACCGCGATGCGATTTTGTTTGTAGAAGAGTTGGTGCGGCAGCGTGAAGCTTTGTCCGAATGGCAGATCCGCAATATCCATCAACTGATTCTTAAAAATATTGATGAACAAAATGCCGGGCGTTATCGCAACCTGAACGTCTTGATTTCCGGTGCGACTCATACTCCACCAGATCATCTGCTTGTGCCTGAAAGAATGGCCAGTTTTATTTCGGGACTAAATCTGGATTTACATCCCGTTGAATATGCAGCGCGGGTGCATGTGGATTTTGTGGGCATTCATCCTTTCGTTGATGGCAATGGTCGCACATCGCGCTTACTGATGAATTTGGAATTAATGAAAGCCGGTTTTCCGCCTGTTGTTATTCCGGTTGAGCAGCGCTTACGTTATTACCAAGCTTTGGATCTTGCCCATACTCAGGGGGATTACCAACCTTTTATCCAATTGGTGGTTGAAGTCGTTGAACAAAGTTTTGAACCCTATTTTTTTGCCTTAGGCATTAGACCTTAAAGCGATACTTTCTGGCTTTGTCGTCACCTTTCATTCATTGCCTTGTTTCCCGCCAATAAGTTACTATGTACGGAAACCCCGTACGTTATAGGTGCCCTATGGAAACGGTAAGTGTTAATCGCTTTCGCGATAATCTGAAAGTGTTGGTGGAAGATGTCATCGACAATCACGCCCCCTTAAAAGTCACCCGCCGCGCTGGTGAGGATTTTGTGGTGGTGAGTGCCGCTGACTGGGAGCGGGAGCAGGAAACTTTGCATGTACTGCAATCCAGCGACCTGATGCGGCAAATTGCCAAATCGATGAAAACCCACGCAAAAGGCTCTGGCTATCAACCCACGGAAAGGGAACTCGATGAAATCACTGGTATTTGAAGGTGAAACCTGGGCGGCGTATGAAGTCATGCGTGAGCGCGATAAAGCGTTGCATAAGGCTCTTTGTAAAGTACTGAAAGAATTACTGCGCGCTAAAGATCCAACTAAAGGAATCGGGAAACCTGAAGCGCTTAAGCACAACCTCTCTGGTTTTTGGTCGCGACGCATTTCGCACAAAGATCGCCTCATTTATAAATTTGATGACCACGCGATTTATATTTTTGCCATCGGTGGGCATTACGATCAGTAGATATATTTATGGATTATTTCCCCGTCTTTCTCGATTTAAAAAAACGTCGCTGCCTGTTAGTCGGAGGTGGTGAAGTGGCTACTCGTAAAGGGCGCATGCTCGCTAAAGCGGGTGCGGTTTTGCGGGTGGTTGCGCCAGAGATTTCCAGTGAATTGCGTGAGTTAATTGCCAGTTCTGGTGGTGAGTTGTTTGCGCGCGAGTATCAAACCAGTGATTTGCAGAGCTGTGTATTGGTTATCGCAGCGACGGATATTGAATCGGTCAATGAAAAAATTTCTGCTGATGCACAAGCCTTAAATCTGCCGGTCAATGTTGTGGATACGCCTGCACTTTGCACTTATATCACGCCAGCGATTATTGATCGCTCGCCCTTGGTGATTGCAGTTTCCAGTGGCGGTGAAGCGCCGGTGCTTGCGCGTTTGGTGCGGGCAAAATTGGAAACGTTAATTCCAGCGAGCTACGGCAAGCTGGCGCAAATTGCTAGCCTGTGGCGCGACAGAGTTAAAGCGCGTTTTAGCGATGGCGATAGTCGCCGCAAGTTTTGGGAGAAAATCCTGCAAGGTCCCGCAGCAGAGTTGATGATGAATGGGCAGGAAACTGCTGCAAATAACTTTATCGCAAGTGAATTGGCGGCAGATCAAGCTGAATTAACGCGAGGTGAAGTCTATTTGGTTGGCGGCGGACCGGGTGATCCGGAATTGTTAACCCTGCGCGCGTTGCGTTTAATGCAGCAAGCCGATGTAGTGCTTTATGACCGATTGGTTTCTGATGGAGTGATGGAATTAGTGCGCCGCGATGCCGAGCGGATTTATGTAGGCAAGCGCCGCAGCGAGCATGCAATGCAGCAAGAAAATATCAATCAGCTATTGGTTGATTTGGCCAAACAAGGTAAACGTGTGTTGCGTTTAAAAGGCGGCGATCCGTTTATTTTTGGTCGTGGTGGCGAAGAGATCGAATTGCTCGCGCAAAATCATATTCCGTTTCAGGTCGTACCGGGTATTACCGCTGCATCAGGTTGCGCGGCTTATGCGGGCATTCCTTTAACGCATCGCGATTATGCTCAGTCGGTGCGTTTTGTGACGGGGCATTTGAAGTCCGACGATACCAATTTGCAGTGGCCGGAGTTAGCCAATCCTACTCAGACACTGGTGTTTTATATGGGGCTGGTGGGGCTGAAAGAGATTTGTGAATCCCTTATTACCCATGGCCGCGCGGCCAGCACGCCAGTCGCCTTAATTGAAAAGGGCACGACTCAGGAGCAGCGGGTGCTAATTTCAGATTTGAATTCGATTGCCGATGTGGTTGCGCAAAATGATGTTCATGCGCCCACGCTATTCATCGTGGGTGATGTCGTCAAACTGCATAACACCTTAAAGTGGTTTAAAGCTGGTAACTAATATTGTATAAAATGTGATCTGTGCGTCAGAAATGTGTTGAAGGTGGTTTTAAGGTTAAAGGAATTCAATGTTTTGCCGATAAATTGACTGTGATTTGACTATTTAGGCGTAACAGGAATCTCTATGGTTTATCTCGGCCCCATACAACCCCGACCGGTATCGGTAAAGGTGCCCAGCCGCCCATCTGCAACTACGGCGGTTAGCGCCTATGCCAATGAGCAGCAGAAGAACGAACGCTCCGCCGGGCTTGACGGAGTCATGCCTCCCGGTGGCGTGGAGCGCCGTAAAAAACAAGATCGCCGCAATAAATCTGCCGCACCTATGTTAGAAACCCGCGCCGGAAAAGACCGGCGCAAATCCCCGCAGCCTAGTATTAGTATTTCGATCTAATTTTTTCCGTAACTTTTAGTCGGTTGTTGAACCTGAGTTGCGTATTTGCACCGGAACAGATTTAAACGCGGGCGTTTTGCTGCGTGGGTCATGGGTAGTCGCAATCAACACATTAGCCTCCGGGTAATAGGCCATTGCATTGCCGCGCGGTAGATCAAACGCAAATACTTTTACTGCTTTCATTTCACCTTGTGCTGATTGGACGTCTACAGAATCGTTCACTTTAATTCCCAGTGCATCAATATCCGCTTGATTCATCAAAATCGACCAGCGGGTATTGGTGCCGCGATAGGAATCACTCTCTTCATAAATAATCGAATTAAATTGCCCTTCGCTGCGGATACTCGCCAGTAAAAATGGATACTCCGCGCTGGTGACAGGTGCGGGTAGGGGATTGGTTTGGAATTGCGCTTTGCCGTTTTCGGTTTTAAATACAGGTGTGGAAAATAAACGATCTTTAATTGTAAATTCCTGTTTGGTTTTAGCTATATCTTTTAATTCACTTAAACCGGGAATAGTGGCTGCAATAGCGGCGCGAATAGAATCGTGTTGTTTCAATTGATTAAAATCGAGCGGGCAATTGGGCAATAAACGTCTGCCCAATTCACACAAAATTTCTACTTCGGGTTTTACATTATGTAAACGGTCGATGCCGCCATCGCTCAAGCGCACATAATTAAACATGGATTCTTGTGTAGTAGGTTGCCACTCTTCATCGCGCGCGGTGACCGGCAAAATTAACGCTTCGCTAGTTTCCATACCAGTGATATGGCCAGCGTTTAAGGTTGTTGTTAAATAGACTTTGAAGTTGATTTTATCAAGCGCTGCTTGTGCCCACTTGCTGTTGGGTGTGGCGGAAAACAAATTCCCGCCCATGATGAATGCGGCATCTATTTTTCCTGCGTGTGCTGCATCTAAACAGGCGAGGGTATCCATCCCTTTGCTGCGCGGAAGTTGCACATTCAAGTGCTGTTCAAGCTGCTGTAATACATCGTCCGCTAAAATCGGTTTTACTCCAACGGTGCCAATACCTTGCACATTGCTGTGGCCGCGCAGTGGCAATAAACCTGCAGCCGGTTTGCCGAGCATGCCGCGCAGTAATGCCAAATTAGCAATGGCTTCGACATTTTCTACTCCGTGCAAATGATGGGTAATGCCCATGCCCCAGGCAAAAATTGCTTTGTCGGCGCGCGCATAAGCATCGGCCAGCGCAATTATTTTTTCTTTCTCAATACCGCAAGCGCTAACCAGCGTTGGCCAGGTGGTATGTTCAATATCATGTTTAAACGTTTCAAAATCACTGGTGTATTGCGCGATATAATTTGTCGCAATTTGATGTTTTTCTAACAGTGCTTTAGCTATGCCTTTGAATAATGCCAAGTCACTGCCAATTTTTGGTTGTTCATATTCCGATGCAATCCAGCTGCCGCCGCTGAGCATAGACTTGGCGCTTTTCGGTACAGCAAACCGCACCAGCCCAGGTTCTTTTGCCGGATTAATCACAATCACTTGCCCGCCGCGCTCACGGCAATTTTTTAGTTGATGCACAAAACGTGGGTGATTGGATGAGGGGTTTGCACCTATCACAAAAATACAATCGCAATTGCCAACATCCTCTAATGAAACTGTTGCGGTGCCAGTGCCTATCACATTGGATAAACCCACCCCGGTCGCTTGATGACAGTAGTAGGAGCAATTATTGACGTTGTTGGTGCCATACAAGCGGGCGAGTAATTGCAGCACAAAACCGGCTTCATTTGATGAGCGACCAGATGAATAAAAAAAGCTGCGCTCGGGATCGGTTGCGGTAAATGCGCGAGCCATTTTATCCAGCGCAAATTCCCAACTGACGGGGGAATATTTATTGCTATCGGTAGATTTAAATAATGGATTGTTTAACCGCCCGAGGTGTTCTAATTCATAGGCGCTGAGTTGTTTAAAATCGTCGAGCGTATGATTGAATAAATCCGTTGGAATAGGTTGCTGTATATCGGTTGATTGCGCCTGAATACTTTTATTGCATACCGAGGGAAATTCATCTTTTTCATTTGTCATGCCGCCGCGCTGACCGCCCATGCCCAAACCGCAGGCTTTACAGGCATTTTTACTATTGAGCGCTTTTGCTGAATTGAGCAGGCCAATACGCGCAACGGTTTTTAAGGTGTAGAGAACTTTTTTAGGGCCACCGCCGACAATAGTAATGGGTTCGGTGGGAGTGGATTCTTTTATAGACATAAGCGCTCAACCAGACAGCAATACAATAACAAGAGGTTAGGGGGGATTCTGTGGTATTGCAATATGTTAAATGGCCCGCTTGCTAAAGCACGGGTTGGTAAAAAACTGGGGGGGAATAGAAATTCAAGGTTTAGTTTTGTGAAGCAAAAGCTGTGACAATGAGAAAGGGGGTCACGGTAGTGAGCCCCTCTTTAATTTCATTTTTTTACAGCTGGTTTTTTTATTTCAAAATGCCTTCAATTTTTGCTAATTCATCCGCACTGAACTCAAGGTTATTGAGTGCTGCTACAGAGTCGTCAATTTGCGCTGGGCGGCTGGCGCCGATCAGGCAGGTGGTAACAACTGGATTGCGTAGCGTCCAGGCGATTGCCATTTGTGCCAGTGATTGATTGCGCGATTCGGCAATTGCATTTAAGGCCTGCACTTTTTTAAGCTTTTCCGGGGTGATGTCTTTGTCGCCCAAGTAGATTTGTTCGCTGCGTGCTGCACGAGAACCTTCCGGAATACCGTTCAGGTATTTGTTGGTCAGTACACCTTGTGCCAGCGGTGAGAAAACAATGGAACCTACACCTTCGGTTTTTAATACATCGGTCAGGCCTTTTTCAATCCAGCGATCAAACATGTTGTAACGCGGTTGGTGAATTAATAATGGCGTGCCCAGCTCGCGCAAAATGCGCACCGCTTCTTGTGTTTGTGCCGGTTGATAATTGGAAATACCCACATAGAGTGCGCGACCGGAGCGAACGATAAAATCCAGTGCTTGCATGGTTTCTTCCAGTGGTGTTTCCGGGTCCATGCAGTGGTGATAAAAAATATCAAAATAATCGAGGCCGGTGCGTTTTAAACTTTGGTCGCAACTGCTGACTAAATATTTGCGTGAGCCGCCAATGCCGTAGGGGCCTGGCCACATATCGTAACCAGCTTTGCTGGAGATAATTAATTCATCGCGGTAGTGAGCAAAATCCTGTTTGTAAATATTGCCGAAGGTGGATTCTGCAGAGCCAAAATTGGGGCCGTAGTTATTGGCTAAATCAAAATGGGTGATACCCAAATCAAATGCGCGACGCAGCATCGCACGGGCATTGGCTTGTGAATCAACTGCGCCGAAGTTTTGCCATAAGCCCAATGACAGGCGCGATAAACGCAGACCACTTTTTCCGCAGCGCTGGAATTTCATGGTTTTGTAGCGATCAGGATGGGCGACATAAAGCGGATTGGGTTCGTGGGTTATCATTTTTTATCCTGCAGTGTAGTGAATGTAGATCTTACCGAAGGGGCGCATTTTACCTGAAAAGACTCCAAGACAAGCTTGGCTGAGTGTAAAGAAAAGCTGAGTAAATAAATGTATCGTCCCCAACAGTAAAAATCCCTGCGAGTTTGTCTGGCAGGGATTTTTACTGTGAGTGTTTATCGTGGCTGTTTAGCGGGTCGCATAACTCGCAACCAAAATCCCCCAAATAACCAGCATACAAATATTGCCCAGCATATAAGCGCGCAGGCGATGGATAACATTGTTGCTGTGCAGATGGATCCAGCTATGAGCGATACGCGCCAAGACAAAAATCCACGCGGTGATAATCATTACTGGCGGTTGTATGCCGAGGGCAATGGCAGTAGCGCCGGCAGCGTAAAACAGCACCGGCACTTCAAACAAATTGCTGTAATTGCGTGCTGCTTGAGCGATGGCGTCGGGCATTTCACCGCTGTTAAGGCGAAATTGGCTGAGCCGAATATCGCCGGCTTTAACGGCTTTAACCCGTAAGCGAAACAGATGAATAGCGACCGCACAGGTCACCAAGACCATGGCAAACATTGGGTAGAGCATAGGGGTATCCTTAATTAAGGTGTTATCAGTTGGGTTTCACTATAGCTCAAGAGCAGGGTGATTCCGCAGTGCATATGCCATCTAATCGCCATAGGGGACATTCGCGGATTCAGACACTATAATGGCCGCCTTTATTTGCCGGGTCTGCCACAGGCAGCACTTTCTTACCCACCATCACAAGGTAAACCCATGATTATCAAGCCAAAAGTTCGCGGTTTTATTTGTACCAACGCCCACCCGCAAGGCTGTGCAGTTAACGTTCAAGAGCAAATCGCCTTCACTAAAGCCAAAGGTCCTGTGGCCAATGCCCCCAAAAAAGTCTTGGTATTGGGCTGCTCTACCGGTTTTGGTTTGTCTTCACGGATTACCGCTGCGTTTGGCGGTGGTGCGGATACGCTGGGTGTTTGCTTTGAAAAAGAGCCAAGTGAGACTAAAACGGCGACTGCCGGCTACTACAATACCTCGGCGTTCCACGATGCGGCCAAAGCAGAAGGCCTGTATGCCCAGACTATCAATGGCGATGCGTTTTCTGACGCGCTGAAAGAGCAAGTTATCAGTGAATTGAAAAACTCCATCGGTAAAGTCGATTTGGTGATTTACAGTCTGGCATCACCGCGCCGCACTGATCCTAAAACCGGTGAAGTCTACAATTCTGTACTCAAGCCAATCGGCAAGCAGTACGTGTCTAAAAACCTCAATACCGATACTCTGAAAATTGCCGATGTCACCATCGAGCCAGCATCAGATGAAGAGATCGCCAACACAGTTAAAGTGATGGGCGGTGAAGATTGGGAAATGTGGATCGATGCTTTGAAAGGTGCCGATCTGCTTGCCGACAACTTCCAAACCGTGGCTTACACCTACCTCGGCGACAAGTTGACCTGGCCGATCTACGGTAAAGCAACTATCGGTAAAGCCAAAGAAGATTTGGATCGCGCCGCGAAAACCTTGAGTGCAAAACACGGCGGCAACGCCCATGTTGCAGTATTAAAAGCGGTAGTAACCCAAGCGAGCTCGGCCATTCCGGTAATGCCGTTGTATTTGGCGATCCTGTTTAAGGTGATGAAAGAGCAGGGCACCCATGAAGGTTGCATCGAACAGATTCAACGCTTGTTTACAGAGTGCCTCTATTCAAATACTCCGCGCCTGGATGATGCCAACCGCTACCGCGTCGATGAACTGGAATTGAGCTCATCGGTACAAACCAAAGTGGAAGAAATTTGGGAACAAGTGACCGAAGAAAATCTGTTTGAGTTGACCGATTTTGCCGGTTACAAAGCGGAATTTTTGCGCTTGTTTGGTTTTGGTTTAAACGGTGTCGATTACGACGCAGAAACCACCCCGCTGGTGCAGACGAATTTCTAAGCCTGCCGCAACAATCCCTCGCCTCGGCGGGGGATTTTTTTATCGGTCATTGTTAAATAATTGTTGTGTAGAACTGTATTTAAATAGGAGCATAAATGCGCAAACGTATTGCGATAGATATGGACGAAACCATTTGCGATACCATGGCTCGCCATCTCGATTGGTACAACACCGAGTTTCAACAAAGCTTAACTAAAGCCGATTTATACGGAACTAAAATTTATCACAAAGTGCCCGAGGCACATGTTGCCCGCGTGCGAGCATACCCTGATATCCGCGCGTTTTTTACTGACATTCGACCCTATGACGATGCTATCGAGGTGATTCGTGAATTGCATGAATCTTATGAGATTGTAATCGCCACAGCAGCGATGGAGCATCCCACTTCGTTCGCACCTAAATATGAGTGGCTGGTGAAATACTTGCCGTTTTTGTCGCCGATGAATTTTATTTTTTGCGGCAAGAAAAATCTGGTGCAAGCAGATTATTTAATTGATGACAACTCGCGTCATTTTGATGGATTTGTAGGGCAGGGGATTTTGTTTTCTGCCCCGCATAACATGGAAGAGGCGGCAGAGGTGCGGCTCAATAATTGGCAAGAAGTGCGCGCCTATTTTTTGCGATAAGTTTTTGCGGTATTGTTCTCGCAAATAAGCGCGCACATTATTGGTTACTGCAAAGGTTTAAAAAAACGCTCGCTGCGCGGTAAAAAATAATCCTCGTAGTCGAGTGACATTACCACGCTGCGTGAGCGACCGACAAACTCGCTGCGCGGTACAAAACCAATCATGCGTGAATCAGCACTATTGTCACGGTTGTCCCCTAGCATTAAATAGTGGCCTTCAGGCACGGTGACTGGATCAAAATTGGCGTAGCCCTGCGCATTGGGATCCAAGCGGACAATATGTGTTTGTTCCGGTAGTTGCTCCAGCCAATCGCCATTGGTTGCTGCGGTATAGGAAAGCGCTTTACCGTTGATAATTAAATGGTTATCGCGCATGGCAATAGTATCGCCCGGTACGCCAATCACACGTTTAACCAAACGCTTATCCGCTACTTTGGAATCGAATACTGCAATCTCACCGCGTGCGGGGTCGGCAATTTTATACAGTGAAATGTGAGTGAAGGGGATGCGTAAATCATAGGCCATTTTATTCAGGCCAATCCGGTCGCCTTCGATCAGGGTGGGTTTCATCGAACCGCTCGGCACATCATTCCAATCGGCGATGGCGCTGCGGAAACAAAACATCAGAGCCAAAAATACGATGAATGAGCGATTTTCTTTCCAGCAGGATTTACATTGGCTCAGCATGATTGATTTCCTTTAACAGCAGTCAGTTGATTGAACAAATACCAAGGATGAATAAAACTGTATGAGTGTGTATTGACCGGGTTTTTCACACTCGGTTCAGTGCATGAAACATTTACTTTTTAGCAGCTATTTTTTATGTCTATTTTTCGTCATCTAGTGGGTGTTATCACAACGGGTTTATTTATCGTTTTCACCAGTGCGGTGTTTATTCCCTTAATGGTGTTAGCGCTGTTGAAGGTGGGTATTCCACTGGCGCGCTGGCAGGCGCTGTGTAACCGCTGGTTGGATGGATTGGCCAGCCTGTGGATGAATGCTAACGCCGGGCATCAGAAGTTGTTATTGCCCACGCAAATTGAAATTGAAGGGCTGACCAATTTGAGCCGACAGGAGTGGTACATGATGGTGGCTAATCATCAATCCTGGGTGGATATTCTCTTGCTGCTGCGCATCTTTAACGGGCGCATTCCCTATCTTAAATTCTTTTTGAAACAATCCTTGATTTGGGTGCCGCTGCTCGGCCTCGCCTGGTGGGCGTTGGAGTTTCCCTTTATGCGTCGCCATACCAAAGCGCAGATTGCACGCGCCCCCTCCCTGCAAGGGAAAGACATAGAGCAAACCCGCAAAGCCTGCGAAAAGTTCCGCTATAACCCGGTGACAATCATTAACTTCCTTGAAGGCACGCGCTTTACTAAAGAAAAATATGCGCAACAACAATCTAGTTATCGTCATTTGCTGATGCCCAAAGCGGGCGGTTTGGCGTTTACGCTTGCGGCGATGAATGGGCAGTTGCATCGCCTGCTGGATGTAACCATTTATTATCCTGACGGTATTCCAACCTATTGGGATTACGCCTGCGGCCGTGTGAAGCGCATTCAAATACACATTCGTCAGTTGCCTATCCCCACAGAATTGATTGGTGATTACACCGGAGACGCTGAATTTCGCGCGGGTTTTCAGCAGTGGGTGAATCAATTGTGGCAGGAAAAAGATGCGCTCATCGAACAGATGGCAAGCCGCAGGGAAAATTAAACTAGGTAGTCGCGCCGGTTGAGGCTATTCTAGCGGCGAAATCTGTCGAAACCGGCAAATTTAAATGATCACATAAATTCGTAAATGATCAGGTAAGTCCGTAAAAACCGACTGGAGGGCTACATGTTCTACACGCTAAATGATCTTTTTGCCAAATTGGGGTTGCCCAATACTCCCGCCGAAATCGAGGCTTTTATCGCCAGACATAACCCTCTGCCGCAGGCTGAACCACTGGCCAGCGCGCCTTTTTGGACTGCCGAACAAGCGGAGTTTTTGCGTGAGGCGCGTCAGAGTCACTCGGACTGGGCGGAAGTGGTCGATGAGCTTAATTGCTTATTGCGCGACTAGCTTTATGCTGTTTGAAGCCTAGCGACCGGCCAATGTGCCGGTCGTTTTCATTTGGCAGTCATGTTTTCTATGTTATGGTTCGTCCTTCCTAACTTGAGGTAACAGGATATAGCTATGCATAAATTGACCATTGTACTCACACTGACTGCACTCACCACGACTGCGCTTGCCGATGAAAAAAAGCGCCCTTGGGATGTCGATGTAGATGTAGGTGCAATCGCCACTTCCGGCAATACTGATTCAACCAGCCTCCAATTTAAGGTGGATGCCAAGCAAAATCTGGAAAAATGGGAAAACCAATACATCTTCAATTCGCTTTTCAAAGAGGATGAGGTCGAACAGGATGACGACACAACCAGCAAAGAAAAAACCGCTGAGAAATATTTTGGTTCGGCTAAATTTGCCTATTTGTTAGGTGTGGAAAAATCCTACGTATTTGGTTTTGGATCTTATACTGACGATAAATTTGGTGCTTATCGCACCTACACCACTGTCGCACTGGGTTACGGTGATTGGCTTTATTCCAGCCCTACATTCAATTGGTTTGTTGAGGCGGGTCCGGGTTATTTTGAAGGTGAAAAAGTAATCGAGAGCGACGATGCCAGCATCCCCGATAGCATTACCGATGAAAGTGGTGCAATGCTGCGTGCAGCCACAGCGTTGGAATGGAAAATAACCAAGAATGCAGAATTTAAACAAGTGATTAGTGTGGAATCGGGCGCGGATAATACTCGTACCCAAAGTGAAACCTCACTGGCAACATCCATCAATGGCAGTATGAAAATGAAAGTGGGTATTGCCATTGCCAATGATACCGATGTAGCGCCGGGTAAAGAAAAGACCGACACGACTACGTTTATCAATTTGGTTTACAGCTTTTAAATTGATTGTTTAATCTCGCGTAAAGCACCTGACTGAAAAAGTACTTAACAAAAAGCACTTAACGGAAAGTACTTGGCAGCAAGTTCTTAGCTGAAAGTTCTTAACTGAAAGTACTACGGTTAATTTCTTGTTAGGTGCTTTGTTTGCGAGCCGTTATAATTCGCCCAGTTTTTCAATCGCAGTCATTATCTGCTCTTTGTGTTTTAAATCCCTATGGCATCATCTCATTTTTCGCGGACGCTATTAGCCCCCAAACATTGGTTGACTTGGCTGGGTGTTGGTCTTTGGTTTTTAATAGCCCAACTTCCCTATCGCTGGCAGTTGGCGATGGCGCGTGGCCTCAGCCCATTGTTGCGCAAAAACAAAAAACGTTTGCATCAGGCACAGACTAATTTGCGTTTGTGTTTTCCTCACATGAGTGATGCTGAACGCGAAAAACTGCTAAAAGAAACTTTGTTTTCCACTGCGATGGCAGCGTTTGAAACAGGCATAGCCTGGTTCTGGCCAAAGTCGCGCTTGCGCAAGTTGTTTACCATTACCGGCCTTGAACATATCGAACAGGCGCAGGCTGAAGGGCAGGGTGCATTGCTGCTGAGTTTGCATTTCACTACCTTGGATATTGGCAGTGCCATGCTGGGGCAGTATTTGAATTATGACGGTATGTATCGCCCCCATGCCAATGCTGTTTATGATTATTTGCAGCAATCGCGCCGCGAAGCCTATTGCAGAGGTGGCATGGCATTTAGCCGCGACAATGTGCGTGCGATGGTCAGCCAATTGCGTAAAGGCCGCATGATTTGGTACGCACCCGATCGCGATTTAGGTGAAAAAATGTCGGTGTTTGTGCCGTTTTTTGGTGTGCCGACCGCAACGGTTACCGCGACTGGCCAGTTTGCACGGATGGGGCGCGCGAAAATAATTCCTTTTACCCAGCGCCGTTTGGATGATGGTAGTGGTTATGCCGTTACGATTCACCCGCCGTTTGAAAATTATCCAACCGGCGATGATATTGTGGATGCACGCCGCGTGAACGAATTTATGGAGCAGGAAATTGCAAAGTGCCCAGGCCAATATTTTTGGGCACAACCGCGTTTTAGAACTCGCCCGCAAGGCGAGCCCCCAGTGTATTAAATTATTTTTTTTGTACGGGTTTGTCGGAATAGTGGACTTGCCCGTTTTCATCCGTCCAGCGGTAAATAGTTGTCGCCGGTTTTTCATCTGCAGCGGTCGAGTCCGTTGGTGCTTGCGTAGTATTATTCGATGCTTCGTTTATATCCTGTACGCGATAAGTGCCCATGCCATTCGCAGGTGTCGTCTCGCTGCTAAAAATAATTTCCGTTAACTGATTGAGTTTTGGATTCATCATCAGTGGTAATTTGTTCGATGAGTTTAATTGCTGCTGAAATTCCGGATCGTTAATGATCGCAATTACACGCGGGTCGTGCTTGATTGTTTGCACGCGGCTCCATGCTTGTACCATTTTTTCAGCCGCTGCTTGCGCACCGTGTTCGCTGGTCACATCGGATTGTGACATAAGCGCCTGCACACTGGGGTTATTCATCAGTTCCTTAAAGGCGGGGTCGCGCATCAGTGCGTGGGTATCACCGGTGGTGAGAATGGATTGGATTTTCTCATCGGCCATCAAGTTTTTCATCTGTCCATCATTTGCCACTTGTTGCACATGGGTGAGCATGGTTTGCGGATTCTCCACAAACGCTCTGGTTATTTGTGTAGTGGTCTTATCATCCAGTGCTAAATCCACCGCCGTGGCGGCGGCAGTGCTAATTAATTTTTTGGCGCTGGCTTCAATAAATGAATCATTGGTTTTGGTAAGGTCTCGTATATTGGGTACACCTGTGGCGGGAGCGCGTGCAGTATTATTTTGTATCGTGGAATTATCCGGTGTAACGGCATTATTTGCCTGTAGCTGTGGTTGAGCCTTGGGTGTTATCACCAGTCCAATGCCGTAAACCACCAGCAGCCCCACCAGTGCGCCCATTAATACTCCTACACCTGCGCCGCCAATTTTAGAACCGGTTTGTGTCGCATCTGTATCGGGAATTAATTTGGCCAACTGATTGAGCAGCACACTAACTAACAAACTCACCAGCAAAAAAATACTGCTGCCTGCAATAAAATATACAATCAAACCCTCTAGCGAGGTGTTTTGCATAATTAATTTTGCCAGCGGTTTGGTAAATACAATCGCCGCTGGGTAGGCCACAATCCAACTGAGTATACGGGTGATGGAACCGATAAAACCTTTCTGATAGCCGCGCCAGGTAAAAAACGCGAGCAGTGCAAAAAAGATGATCGTTGTCAGGTGCATATATATTCCTTAGTGCATTACTGGTTGAAATTTTTGTTGGTGTAATTTTTTTGCTAAACATTTGTAGCAATAAAAAACTACAAGGATAGGCGCAGTTGCTTGTTTATTTCATTGCTAAAGCCTTGTGGTACAGCGGCTTTATTGGCATAGGTTTGCCACTGGCTAACCACATCTTGTACCTGTTCAATAATTAATTTTGCTTCTTTGGTGAAGTTGCTAATCAGTTTAGCGGCGACTAATAAATCTTCGCGGGTAAAATTATCGCGTTTGCCGTTTACACTTAATTGATGCGAGTTTACCCAGGGCGAGCCGGGTTTATAACTGTAGGCTACATCAAATGCGGGCGCCAATTGCCATTGCGCCCGCGGGCCTGGCAAGATAAAACCGAAGTTTTTGCTGTGATCATCGTGGTTGCGCGCAACAATGTTAAACACCATACGGCGATAAATTTCTATCGCCTCTGCGCGGCTCAAGCGCAGTTGCCGTGCAACGGAAAATAATTGTTCATAGCTGTAATGGCCGGGCATTTTAAAATCGGCGTGATCTATGGCGCAGAGTGATTGATAGTGCAATTTATGATTGCCAGTGCGATCAAAACGCTGCGTCAAAAAATGCGCGCGCTCGCCATCAATTAATAATTCGCAAGGTGTCATCGCAATGCCTGCGTCTTTTGCCATCAAATAATAGGCGTATTCCATCCGACCAAAACCCTGCGGGTCACCGAAGGTTTCACGATTATTGCCTTGTTCTACAATGCCATCAAATTTTAATAAGTAATGTTCAAAACCTTCCGGTGCATCCACTTGGCCGGAGCGAATTTCGCTGCGATTTTTATTGATCGCCACCAAGGCTTTGGCGCGCGCGCCGCCGGCAGATGTTCCCACCTGCAAAATTGCGGTTAAGTCATCGTTTCCGGCGCTGTGCAATTGGCTGCTCACGCCGGCGCGCTGATCCAATACTTGCTGCGCCATACTGATCAGTGAATCCAGCTCCAGTTTGGTATTTCCGGTTTGGGTCTGGCGCAGTGCTGGTGCGTATTCCAATGCACCCATGCCGCGTTTGCCGCTGTAGAGCAATCGCTCCAGTGGATTAAAACTCTGCGGATCGCGGCCATTGCGTGCCAGCCAGGCATTGATAACCGCATTGCCAAAATCATCGGGCAGGGTATCGGCAAAACAGGCGGGCAGACCTTTGTAAGTGGCGCGATTAAGTTGCGGGAAGTGAAAAATGCGCGTGCTATCGCTGCGGCTGGGCATGTGCAGCGGCGCGATTTGTACGCCGGTTTTGATCCATTCAGGGGTGTATTCAAAGGTCGCGGTTGCGGTGTCTGGCGCCCACGCCAGTGCGCCCACCAGTTTGTCCCACAGCCAGACTTCAGCGAGATTTTGCATTACCAATCCAACCCGGGTTCTTCTACACCCTCTGCCGTATTTGCCGTTGCTGTTTTATAGGTTGTGTGGCGTGCGCGTTGACGCTGCTTGCCGCGCAGCTTTAATTGCTCCAAGGGGCTAGGGGGAGTTGCAGGTAAAAAGTTTTCCAACTGTTCCAGTGCATTGAGCGCGCGCAGAGCGGCCACCATGTTTTCCAGCTTGCCACCACCGGCAACCAGTTGGCGATAACTTTTGGGGGTTATGCCAATCTCGTCGGCCAGTGCCTGCTGGGTCATGTTCTGCGCCAAGCGCAGAGCCTCAAGGCGATTGCCCAGCTCAGCCGCAACGGACGCATTTGTCATAGTATAAAAGTTCATAATGGGTATTTATTTACCTTTATGTGTCTTAGTTAGGCCATTTGGGTTAATTTATACCTATTATCGCTTCTTGTCTATTTTTGGGTCTTTTTATACCTATTAACTAATTTAATGCTGTTTATGGGTAGTATGTGACCTATTAATATTGGAGGTATGGCTATGTGGCTGGTGTATTAACAAGCGACAGCGGTGCGGCTTTGGTGTTAGTTGGGAAAAACTGATTTCGCAGTCTCATAAAAGGTGTTTCTACCAAGAGATAGAGAAGCCATCCGCAAAAAATACTTACCGCCATAATAATTGCCACGCCCAGCCAGCCATTAATATCAATCTCATATTCCGTTAACGGTGCTTTCAATACTTGAAATATAGGTTTGTGAATTAAATAAATCGCGTAAGACCACAGCGCTAAACTTGCTGCTCCCGGAATTCGTATGCGATGCAACATTGAGTTGGGGCTGAGTGCAGCGAGTACCAGAATGCCAAAACTGATTGCCAATAACGAATAGCCAAATGTGGTCACCATGAACGTGCGTCCATAGCCTTCGATATAGGCAAAGTTCTGAAATACGTAAAACATGGTGCCCACACTTGCCAAACCTATTGCTAACAAAAGATTGCCTCTACGCAATATTGCGGCGTAAATCGTTGGGTGAAAATTTTTCAATAAGGCGATCGCTATGCCGGGTAGTAGTTCATCAAAGCGGGTAAAGCTGGAATAGTAAATATGTTCCATAAACGATTGCATGGTGATTGCAGCTTCGCCTTGGGCCTGCCAATTGTATCCGCGTAAAAAAATTGCGAGCAGCATTGCGCCAATAATGGCTATCCAGCCAAGTCGAACAGAGCGTTTAGCGTAGGCGATGAGTAATGCGATAACCGGAAAAATTAAATAGAATTGCTCTTCAATGCATAAAGACCAGGAGTGTGTAAAGGTTTCCCCGGCGCGCATGTCGAGGTTTTGGGTAAAGGTGAGAAATGACCAGAAGGGCGCCGTGGCGGTACCACTCAATGCGACTGGAAAAATAAAATAGAGCGCGAGTACAAAATAATAATTAGGCAGGGTGCGCAGAAAGCGGCGAATGTAAAACAGTTTCAGTGAAAAGTCCTGCCCTTTGGCAAATGCAGAGAGAATCTGGTTGCCAATTAAATAACCGCTTAACACAAAAAATAAATCGACACCTGCCCAACCAAGTTGGCTCATGAAACCGAAGCTGTTTTCCCAGCTTACCACCACTTTGTAGTGGTAGATTAAAACGATAACAATAGCAATGGCGCGAAGAGTATCCAGTCCGTAAAGGCGATTATTGTTATGGGCTTCCATGGGGTGATGCATGTGTCGTCCTGATAGATTTAGTATGTTAGTTGTGATGGGAAATTGTGGAGAATTGGTACTAAGGTAGGTTGAGCGGCATTATCACCGTAATTCCCGCATAAGTTCAATCAATCGCGCAATCCGCTCATTGGAGAGCTGGCGATAGTCGGGGTAGGGTGCAACAATCAGGCGATGTTCCTTGTTGATGGCAAAGTACTGGTCAAGCCACACCAGCGAAGGCAGATCCAAAGATGCGGCGTATGTTTTTCCCGCGATGATATGAATCGCGTTATTGTTTTTATCAAGTTCTGGCGCGCTAAACAAAAGCGCTTCTTGCGATTGCAATTGAAATAATTCCGAATCTCGATATTCCTGCCAGCTCGGCGGTAAATTCGTGCGCTGATTTAGCGAAAACCAATCAAACAGTAATTTGGCGTAAACATTAAACGCTTTACGCCAGTGGTTACTGGTGTGCTGCACTATATGTGCGAGCTCACCCGGTGCCAAGCAGCGAAGTTCTTTCATCGATGAGTAATCGCCAATCGGCGGGCGATTGGCGATATAAAAATTGATGGAGCTCTCTTTGGAACCAAAACCAATGGGTGGCATTGAGCTTTTAATCGCTAAAGCTTTTTAGATTGTTAATTTTCAGGGAGACGATAGCGCCTCCGCTGTCTAGCGTATAGGTTGTGACTTCGTTGATAAGGCTTCCAGAAATATCGACAGTTTGGGCTTGTACAATAAAGTCCAAATGGCCACTGGTTGTGCTTTCTGCTCGCCAGTTACCGGGTGCGATAGTGATGTTATTGTCGCAGGTGAAGCCCGGTGTAATATCGCTGTCGCCTGATTTTACCTGCGCGGGAAAATGGTAAGGCGAGGTAGACGAGCAGTTAATTCTGGTGCCCATACCGGTTTGGCTGGCAAAAGTGGTAAAAGAGATTAAATTTTTAGTGGCGGTATCTATATAGGAGGTTGTCTCCCATATAGGAGCAGAAATATTGCCGCTGCCATGGCGAGAGTTTTTAACCGTAAAGTAGCGATATTGAGGCGTTACCATTACACCATTGATGACTGTTTCTGGCTTATTTTCGATTGCAATAAAACCATACTGGGTGGTCGCCGAGTCAAACAATTCTGAGGAGTAAACAACTCCACTTTTTAATGAGACTACTTTTTCAAGGCTATAGGTTTTGTTTGGCTGTGTGTCGAGAGTATTGCTTTTATCATCTCCTCCGCAACCAATCAAAATTAGGGGAATAATAAATACACTTTTTTTCATTTCCTTGCTCCATGTGAAAACTCAGAGTGTGAAAATATACGCTCTTTATCTAGGGTTAGGCAATTTAGATTTATTGTTTTCTGCGCTGTTATTGTTACGTGTGTCAACGTATTAAATTATTCCGGCGTTATTATTCAGTAGCCATACTTTTTCCCAAGCAGGGCACTGACCTTTTAACTTTCCTATCACTTCCGCGCTTTCTAATAACTGAATTGTATAACTTGAGTTGTAGTGCGCTTGTAGTTCTTCATCGCAAATGGAAAAGGGTGGTCCCGGGAGTTGAGTCTGGTCATATTCAAAACAAATCAAAAGTTGTTTGGCATTTCCAGTAATTGTTTTTAGATGTGATGTGTAATTGGTGCGCATTGCAAGGGGCAAGGCAACCAAGGCGGCGCGATCATAAACTGCATCGACATGGCCGAGTAAGCTTGCTGTGACATTAAAAACATCGCCTACAAATACATCTATATTGGGCGCGCGATAATACTGCAGATTTTCTAATTGCGTAATCTCCGGTGCTACTCCCAGCTCATCAAAAAGCTGTTCGATAGCGATAGGGCTTAACTCCGCACCAACAACCTGAAAACCATGCGCGAGCAGCCAATGAATATCCAGTGTTTTCCCACACAAAGGTAAAAATACCCGGCTGCCAGCAGCCAAACCCAATGTGGGGAAATGCTTAACCAATAACGGGTGTGCATCACTGTTGTGAAAACCAATGTCGCTTTCTTGCCATTTCTTATGCCAGAACTCGGGTTGCATGGGGTGCTCTTGTTGCTGAGGGTGGGATGCTTTTTAGTTTGAAATGTTCGTTTGATTAACTCAGCAATTAATTACTTGTGTTGTATAAGCTGCTTTGAAAATTGAACAAAATCATCCAAATGGTTGGTGATGATATTTTCCACGATAGGCAATAGCAGCGTTTGGTAATCGTGAACCGCGATATTGCGAAAACCGACCATGCGTTTCATGGTTTCGGCGAGAGTATTGTCGATAATATTTGCTTGAGCCAGCAGGGTAAATACATCGCGTGCGCTTTGCGATACGCCCAGGTGTTTGGTGCGAACAATGTGTTGCCCCATATCGAGCGCAGCTTGGCAAGCGCGCTGAATATTCAGGATTGCAGCATCTTGTCGGCTGTAGTCGTTCGCGAAATTTGCTCCGGCTTTGGTGAGTTCCTCACGCACGCGGTTAATGCAACGCTCTATGGTGGCCGCTTTATTGATTAGGATATCATTTGCCATAAATTCTTCCGGTCTCGCGGATTTCGTTAAGTTGCTCGGCACGAAGCTCATCGAAGTCTAGTTTTTCGTTCAATACAAATACGTCAAATAAATCTGCTTGCACATCTTTCGCCCATAAGCGTCGGCCTGTGGTGATAACTTGGTGTTGCATCACAGTAGACGCGGCGCGCAGGTCGAGCAAGTCTACCTCGTAACCGAGCTTGTCGGCCAATTGGTTGGCTATTTCAAATAATTGCAATGGATCGGCATAACCCGCGACCAATACCGCCAAATCCAAATCGCTTTGCGCATTAGCCGTGCCTTGCACTCGGCTGCCGAAGGCGTAAATTCCCAGTGCGTTGGGAAATGCTTTTTGCAGTTCGGTGCAAATCAGTGTTTCGGCATCGGGTGTTAATGAATAGTTACTCATATAAACTCCAAAATATTCCCGCACCTTAAACCAAAATTGATGAAACGGGTAGGTTGGCGGTGAGCTTGCGAACCCCAACGTGACCATACGTCCGCAACCACCAAAACTAACATCTGTGCGCTGTTAATTGGCTTTTTGTATCCACAAAACAGCGTGCGGTTTGCGAATATGAATGTTGGGGTTCGTTCCTCACCACCAACCTACGCGAATTTGTGAATGCTTGAATATGGCCAGTCTTGCGCGTTGCTTACGTAACCGTGTTTTACAGGGTTATGGTGTATGTATTCAATATGGTTGTAAAAATCCCGTTCGTCGCGGATGGTGTGTTCCCAAAAACGGCGTTGCCAGATTCCGCGTTCGCCCTTTTTTAAGCGCGTGGTTTTTATTAATTCGTCTTTGGCAATGCGGCGGGAGAAGTTGGCTTTGATTAATGCCCAGCGGGTAGAGTAGTCAAAGTCATTGTGAGGTAAGGTCAACAGGCAATGTAAATGATCGGGCATTACCACCATCGCGTTGATCTCGAATGGATGGTTTTGTTTTACCGTTTTAAATGCCGCCCGCAAACAATCAATTTCCCGCACCAGCAAATCGCTCTTGCGATCCGCCAACGCCAAGGTGAAAAAATAACACCCACCCTCAACATAAACCCGCCGATATTGCATAACCACTCCTTGTAATTAATTCAATCCCCATTTATTTCATCGCACCCGTAGGTTGGCGGTGAGGAACGAACCCCAACATGACCATATATCCGCAACCACCAAAACCAAAATGCATGCCCCGTTGATTGGTTTTTCGTGTTTAGGTCAAAAATACAAATTTAAAATAAATCCAGCTAAGTAATAAAAATACAAGTGATGCCGTCGCTTGCCCAATGGCTCGGGCATCACCTTTTTTCATGCCTCGTTGTGCGAGCCGTTTGGCAACAATGCGGTAGCCAATAAGCATCGAAATAGTTGCCGCAATCGCCAAGATAATTATGATTACAAACAAGTCATTTTGCAGTTGCGATAAAAGTTCGTTATTCATAATTTATCTCCGTAGGTTGGCGGTGAGGAACGAACCCCAACATGACCATGTATCCGCACCCACCAAAACCAAAATACATGTGCTGTTGATTGAGAAGGCTAATTTTCTTGTTTGTAAAATATATATCCACCAATATTTAAATAGTCACAAAGTTCTTCGTAATATACGATTTTGTTGCGATCCACCTGTGACAAGCAACCGTCAGAACTTTTTAGGGGGTGCTGCATAGATTGATAAAATGGTTCATCCATTTTATCAATGTGAATAATCAAGTCATCATCCTTTCTTTCCCATTTCATAGGGTTTAGCCACGTAAAACCTTCAACAAATTCAGCTACTCCGTTCTCTTTCAGTATGAGCTTAAAGGCTGGCACGTCGCTGCCTTGGTGGAGCCAGGTTTCTTCTGATATAGCTTTCATTGGTATTGCTAATAAAAGAGCCAATAGATAAAAATGTTTTCTCAAAATAATATCCTTAATGTTTAGATGATATATGCCTATGACATGTCTGTTGCTGCGCGGCACTTAGCCTGTGAAACGAACCCCAACATGACCATGCATCCGCAACCACCAAAACCAAAATACGTGCATCGTTGATTGGTCTTTTATATTCCCAAAACAATGTGCTGTTTGCGATTACGAATGTTGGGGTTCACAAACTCACTACCAACTCTTGGGCTGCTCAACCTACGGGCTTGCATTTTCAAGATCATCTAATGATAGAAAAATATTTGGATGTTGTTTTAATTGTGCATTTTTGCTCTTGTGATTTGGCGTCATAGAGTTGTATACATCGCGCCGAGCTCTAGCATGCATCCATCTGTACCTTTCTACTAGATAAGTTTTTGGCGGGTCGTAATCACCTGCGCCGAGATCTCTTTTGTATTCTCTCCAAAAGCCTTTAAGCTCAGAGGCTCCGCAAACTTGAAACTCAACATAATTTTTTTCGAGATTTACATGTGTGTGGATCTCATTTTCTTCCCAGCGTTCACATCTGCTTTGCCAAGTCCAGGCTGTTATTGAAGATCTTTTTTCATCTTCTTGTGAATTAAATACAACTGCTTCCAGTTCGGAATCTATGTACGATTCGAGATAATCTACTATATGTGAGTATTCTGTTTGTGCTTCACTATCGGCAGGTGCGTTTTCTAGACGTGATTTATATCTTTTTAATAGAATTTGGACAGAGGCTAGATCTTTCTCAGATCGAATTGCTGAGATTTGAGCCTTCATTATTGCCTCAGCATTTTTTTGAATTTTTTGTGATGTGGTGTTTTGTTCAATAATTAAATTCAGTTCTCTGCGGGTTTGACGCAAGCTGACAGTTAACAGAGTGATGGTAATTAAACCCACAATCGGGTTTATTATTCCTCCAAGATAATCTCCAAATTGGCCCCACTCAGCTGTGTCTGGGCTCAAATTTGGCCCCCAGAAGTTATATAAGTAAAATCCCATTGACACAATAAACATCAAAATCGCTATCCAAATTGCGGAAGCAATGACTAAGTCTTCTGCGTTTTTTGGGGGATTCGTTGTTTCTATCAGTACATCGGTCATAAGTTTTTCCATATAAAAAACCGCCATCCAGCCCCACCAGAAAACTCTCTGACAAAACTCAATAGCGGTTTGGGTTATTCACTCCGGAATATGTAATCCGTTCGTATGGTTGTGGCTACTGCGCCAGCTGAATCAGCTCGATATCTTTTTTTAGCAATTCATTTATAAATACAGAATAATCTTTACCTTTTGCTGCAGCTAAGCTCACGAGTGTGGCTTGCACATCATCATCAAGGTAAACAGGTAAGTGTACTTTTGCATCGGGGCGATAAAATCCGCCGCGCTCGCCTTTGCTGAAATCGTATTCGTCACGCATAAAAATCACCCTTCGTAATTTTTGATCTCATGGACTGTAGCTTTACGTGCGGAAATAATCCGCACGTAAATATTGTCATCGTCTTCTTGCCATGTGTGGACGGTTACAACAATGCGCATGCTGCGAACTTGCCCAATAGTTACCCAGCGTTCTTCTTGTTCGCTGTGTTCATCATCGCGCAACTTAATGGCGAGCGGGTCATTAAATATCTCGCTCGCCTCAATAAAGCTAACACCATGCTTACGTAAGTTGCTGGCCGCTTTATTGCGATCCCATTCAAAGTGTATATCCATTTTGGCTTTCCTTTTAATTTGAAACTGGTTTAAGAGTTACAAATCAATCCCAACTCAACGCTCCACCTGTTTGATACTCAATAACTCTTGTCTCAAAGAAATTCTTCTCCTTACGCAAATCCATAATCTCGCTCATCCACGGGAATGGGTTTTGTGCGCCGGGGAATTGTTCTTTCAGGCCGACTTGTGCGCAGCGGCGGTTGGCGATGAAGTGGAGGTATTCTTCCATCATCGCGGCATTCATGCCGAGTACGCCGCGTGGCATAGAGTCGCGTGCGTATTGGATTTCCAGCTCGGTGCCTTCCAAAATCATTTGGATCACTTCTTGTTGGAATTCTGCAGTCCACAAGTGCGGGTTTTCCAGTTTGATTTGGTTGATTACATCGATACCAAAATTCAAATGCATGGATTCATCGCGCAGGATGTATTGGAACTGCTCGGCAACGCCGGTCATTTTGTTGCGGCGGCCCATGCTGAGGATTTGGCTGAAGCCGCAGTAGAAGAAAATACCTTCAGTCACTACGTAAAAAGCTACCAGGTTGCGCAGCAATTCTTGATCGGTTTCTGGGGTGCCGGTGGTGAAGGTTGGGTCGCCCAGGGTTTGGGTGTGTTTCAAACTCCAGGCGGCTTTGTTCGCAACGCTGGGTAATTCGCGGTACATGTTGAAGATTTCGCCTTCATCCATACCCAGTGATTCAATACAGTATTGGTAAGCGTGAGTATGGATTGCCTCTTCGAATGACTGACGCAAAATGTATTGGCGGCATTCGGGGTTGGTGATCAAACGGTAAATCGCCAGTACCAGATTGTTCGCTACCAGTGAGTCGGCGGTAGAGAAGTAACCGAGGCTGCGCATTACGATGCGGCGCTCGTCATCGGTCAGGCCGTCTTTGCTGCGCCAGGTGGCGATGTCGGCAGTCATGTTTACTTCTTGTGGCATCCAGTGGTTGGAGCAGCCATCAAGGTATTTTTGCCATGCCCAATCGTATTTAAACGGAACGAGTTGGTTTAAATCGGCGCGGCAGTTGATCATGCGCTTTTCATCGACCTGAATACGGGCAGCGCCCATTTCCAATTCTTCCAAACCGGGTGCTGGGTCAAGTGCGGCGAGGCTGGCGCGGGCTTTGGCCAATTCGGGGCTGATGCCGGTTTCTTTGGCGCTTTGGGCAAAGGCAGTATTCACTGCGTGTGCATCGGCAGCTTTAGAGGCTTGCGCTTGGTCATTTTTCGCTTGTGCTTGGGCAACCTGCGCTTGGGTAGGTTGTACCACTGGCTCAGCCGCTTTGGCTTGCGCGGCGCTGATGGCGTCCTGACGGGTGGTTTCTCTTACTGCTTCTTCGGTGTCGAATTCATCCCAACTTAGCATGGTGTTCCTCGTTTAATTCTGTGTGCGTGTATCGCGTATTCTGCATATTTGTTGGGGTTCGTTCCTCACCACCAACCTACAGAGTACTTCGTAGGTTGTGGCGGGGCGCGTAGCCTGAGGAACGAACCCCAACACTTTTATTGGCAGGCTTCACAATCCGGGTTATCGATTGAACAGGCCAATGGCACTGGCGCTGCTTGAGCAAAGCTGGCTTCGTTCACCTCTGACACCGGCGGTTTTGCTGCCGCCGGTGCGGCGGATAAACCACCCGCGCCGCCAGACGATACCGCGTTTAATGAGCCGGTATTGATGGTGGACTTCTCTGTGGTAGTCGCTGCCAAGGCACGTAGGTAATACGTAGTCTTTAAGCCGCTGAACCATGCCATGCGATAAGTAATGTCTAATTTTTTACCGTTAGCGCCCGCGATGTAGAGGTTCAAGCTCTGTGCTTGGTCGATCCACTTTTGGCGGCGGCTAGCGGCTTCTACGATCCATTTGGGTTCTACTTCAAACGCGGTGGAGTAGATGGCTTTGAGGTCGGCCGGGATACGGTCGATCTTTTGCAGTGAGCCTTCGTAGTATTTCAAATCGTTAACCATTACCGAATCCCACAGGCCGCGCTCTTTCAAGTCGTGCACCAGGTGCGGGTTAACTACGGTGAATTCGCCGGAGAGGTTGGATTTCACATAGAGGTTTTGGTAAGTCGGCTCAATTGACTGAGTCACGCCGGTGATGTTGGAAATGGTTGCCGTTGGTGCAATCGCCATCACGTTGGAGTTACGCATACCGGTGCTTTTTACTTGTGCACGCAGAGTCGCCCAATCGAGGGTTTGGCTGCGGTCGACTTTGATGTAATTCTCGCCACGGTTTTGTGCCAGTAGTTCGATAGAGTCGATGGGCAGAATACCTTTGCTCCACAAAGAACCGTCAAAGGTAGAGTACTTGCCGCGCTCGGCCGCCAAGTCGCTGGAAGCTTTGATCGCGTAGTAGCTGACCGCTTCCATAGAGGTGTCGGCAAAATCAACTGCTTGTTGCGAGCTGTAGGCGATACGTTGTGCGTAAAGTGCATCCTGGAAGCCCATGATGCCGAGGCCGATAGGGCGGTGACGCAGGTTGGACTGTTTGGAGGTGTCCACGGCGTAGTAGTTAATGTCGATCACGTTATCCAGCATGCGGATCGCAGTTTTAACGGTGCGCTCCAGTTTGGCTTGATCGAGTTTGCCGTCCACAATGTGTTGCGCCAGGTTGATGGAGCCGAGGTTACATACCGCGATTTCATCATTGGCCTTGGTGTTCAAGGTGATTTCGGTACACAAGTTAGATGAGTGAACCACGCCAACATGCTGCTGTGGGCTGCGCAGGTTGCATGGGTCTTTAAAGGTGATCCACGGGTGGCCGGTTTCAAACAGCATGCCCAGCATTTTGCGCCACAGGTCTAATGCGCGCACGGTTTTGAATACTTTGATGCGGCCAGCAGCAGCTTCAGCTTCATAGAATGCGTAGCGCTCTTCAAAAGCTTTGCCGTACAGATCATGTAAATCAGGAACGTCGTTCGGCGAGAACAGGGTCCAGGGCTGGTCGTCAAATACACGCTTCATAAAGGTGTCTGGCACCCAGTTTGCGGTATTCATATCGTGGGTGCGGCGGCGGTCATCACCGGTGTTTTTACGCAGCTCAAGGAATTCCTCGACATCCATATGCCAGGTTTCCAGGTAGGCACACACAGCGCCTTTGCGCTTGCCGCCCTGGTTTACCGCTACGGCGGTGTCGTTGGCCACTTTCAGGAAGGGAACTACACCTTGTGATTTACCGTTGGTGCCTTTGATGTAAGCGCCCAATGCGCGCACTGGCGTCCAGTCATTACCCAAACCGCCGGCGAATTTGCTCAGCATGGCGTTGTCTTGCATGGCGCCGTAAATACCGTGCAGGTCGTCTGGTACGGTGGTCAGGTAGCAAGAGGACAACTGCGGGCGCAGAGTACCGGAGTTGAACAGGGTTGGGGTAGAGCTCATGTAATCGAAGGAAGACAGCAGGCGATAGAACTCAATCGCGCGGTCTTCGCGGTTCTCTTCTTGAATCGCCAAGCCCATAGCAACGCGCATAAAGAAAATTTGCGGCAGTTCGATGCGAGTATCGTTGCTGTGGATGAAGTAGCGGTCGTACAGGGTTTGCAGACCGAGGTAGGTGAATTGCAAATCGCGCTCGGCGATCAAGGCTTTGCCCAGTTTATCCAAGTCAAAGTTTTGCAGTTCGGGGGAGATCAACTCCAGCTCAATGCCCTTTTTAATATAAAGCGGCAGAGTTTGCGCATAGAGGGTTTCCATATCCGCTTGGGTCGCAGAAGTGGCAACACCAAAGAAGCTCAGGGCTTCGGCGCGCAGTTTGTCCATCAACAGGCGAGCGGTCACAAAGGAGTAGTTAGGCTCTTTTTCTACCAGGGTGCGGGCGGTGATCACCAGTGAGGTGTTCACGTCTTTTTCCGCTACGCCATCGTAGAGGTTGCGCATGGCTTCATCGAGAATCGCCTTCTCGGATACACCGGCCAAGCCTTCACAGGCTTCACGCACGATGGTGCGCATACGGCCAATATCGAGCAGGGAGCGGGTGCCGTCGGCCAGAATCACGTTCAGTGCGGGGTAATCTGGGTCCGGCTCTAGTGATACCGGTTTTTTCTGGGCGCGCAGGCGGGCGTGTTCTTCGCGGTAGAGCACGTAATCACGGGCGACTTTTTGTTCGCCCGAGCGCATCAGGATCAGTTCAACCTGATCTTGAATCTCTTCGATATGAATAGTGCCGCCCGATGGCATGCGGCGCTTAAAGGTGGCGGTAATTTGTTGCGTCAGGCTTTCAACCATCTCGCGCACGCGTGTAGACGCAGCGGCTTTGCCACCTTCTACCGCCAAAAACGCTTTGGTCATGGCGATGGCGATTTTACTGGCATCAAAAGGAACCACCGTTCCGTTGCGCTTGATCACGCGCAATTGCCCCGGCGCTGTTGCTGCAAGGCTCGACGAGCCGCCGTGGATTTCGTGTTGGATATTGGTTGTACCGGTGGTTTGTTCAATGTCGGTGTGCATAGACGTCTCCCGCGTGAGGTCATTCCTGGTTGAATTTGTTACGTGATAAAAAATACTGCTGACTAGCCTTGCTATCTTGTTGACCCAGCTTACTTGCTGACCCGCTTATCCGCCGGTTCGCCCTTAATAGGGAGCGGCTTCCGTTATTAAAATCAGGGTTCAGAACACCGTTTTCTGCTGATTTTGTCACCACTAGATATAGTGGTTACTACTCAGCCGGTTGTGCCCATACTACTGATGCCTGCTTGGTGTGTTGAAACGCCAAGGTGGCCGTTAAAAATCAGGCTGTATTTACGCAGACACTGTGAATAACGTTCAATTGGGTCAAAAATCTGCTTGACGATTAGCTCTATGAACGATAGGCGCTGGCTAGGTGTTTGGCACCTGCAATACCTATATCTAGGGGTAAATCGCGAATGGGCTACAAGATAATGCGGTTATGGGTTTTATGCAAGCTTGAAAACCTGTGGATAAGGTGTGGGTGAGGCCGGTAAAAACTGGGGGCAACTAGTGAAATCCTTGTAAAACAACGGGAAATCCAGCATTGCCGCGAGTCATAGCAAATATGACACCTTTTAGTGCCGCTTAGACTTTTTTCGCATGTATGGGCGGGGGTGATATGACTACATATTGTGTTTGTGTTTTTTTACGGCAGCATGGCCGCAAAAGCTGCGAATCTGCTGAAAAGTAGCCACCAGGTGAAATGCTCTAGAAGGTATTGAGGTAGGAGATCAAGGCGTTTTGTAGACCACCCGGTTGCGGCCTCCACCTTTGGCTTCATAGAGTGCCATGTCGGCGCGTTTGAACACATAGTCAAAACCTTCATTCTTTTTGACGGAGGTGGCGCCTATGCTCATGGTGACTTGCAGTGGATTGCTGGGCTCAAACACGTGTTGGCTGACCACTAGACGAAGTTTGTCGGCCAGTTCTATTAAGCGCTCCCGATTGGTTTGCGGGCAGACTAATACAAATTCTTCACCACCCCAGCGCCCAAAAACATCCGATTGACGTGTATTTTGGGTAATCAATTTGGAGATGCCAGCCAAAATACGGTCGCCTGCGTCGTGGCCGCGCTGGTCATTGATGTGTTTAAAATGGTCTATATCAAACACCAATAAACCTATTTGGGTTTTCTCGTAGTCGCCGTCAAAGAGTTTTTCGACAAACTGGTTGATGCCTGCGCGGTTCATAACGCCGGTGAGGGTGTCGGTGGTGGACAGAGCTTCAAATTCCTTTTTCTCGATTTCTAACTGCTTGTAGTTGCTTTGCAGCTCCTCAATTTTCCGGTCGGCTTTTTTGGAGTTGATATAGATAAAGTAGAAACGTATCAGGCCTTCGAGAATGATCAGCGCCATCCAGATGATCAAAATGGCGAGATAGAAGGTCTCTGCCGGTATGCGGGTCCCGACAAATTCAATTTTTTCTATTTTTATTTGATGGTCGCCGGGAGTGAAGAAGTCAAAACCGAAGGTGATGACATTGTTGCGCTCGGGTGCGGCGTATTCGCGAGGTACATCAAAGTTATTTATCCACCACTCAGCCACGCTAAACTCACTGAGTCTGACATAGGCTTCCTGCGTTAAGCTATTAGTGCGAATGACAGTTGACTGAAATTTGGCCGATGTTAATGGATCTCCGCGATCATAGGTGCTGTTGTAGTTGCGAAAAAATATACGGAGGCGCTGGGTCTCGCTTAACACTTTAATTTTGATATTAAAACCATCGTATTCGGTGAGATCTATACCTTTTATGTAATTGGAGCCCAGGGTGAGCGAATAGCCGCAAGAGAAGGGATCTTCGCGGTAAAAGTTACAGCGCCAAATATCATTAGCCTCATCGATCCATTCCGCAGAAGGAGTGCCATCGCTGTGGGGGTCACCGTAAATAGAGTGGGGGAAGTTGCTGTTGGGGAAAATAGTGAGTGATTTTTGTGGAATGTACTGTTGTGCAAAAAGCGCCATGACGGTGAGCAATCCAGCTATTAAGCGTAGTGCATTGTAAAGATTGGATTTCATCAATGATCCGCAGCTGTAATTATTTGAATAGCGACGTGGTAAATAGTGCCACTTAAAGCCTTATTGCAATGTCAGGTTGAGTATAGGACAAAATTGAAATAACCAAAAAAATGGTGTGATGAAATGGCAGGCAATAAAAAAAGGGGCCTAAGCCCCTTGTAGCGCAGAACCTCCCTGTGACTTCCTTGCAATGTAGTTTCCTTACTCTTAACGCTTCTTATAATGATTTGAGTGAGTTACAACTTGATGACACTTTTATCCCCAAGTGTCTTTTTTTGCTATCACATACCCTTTGGGTTGTAGATCCACAACATGTTGTTTACATGGTTGCTGGTGTCTTCACCAATTAATACGCGGCCATCATCTAATACTTCGATGTTGTCCGGCTGGGCTATGCCGTTAGCGTCGCACTTGTCGCCAGTGCTGCTACCGTTGTAAGCACCGCCTACTACGACCGGTTGCATACGATCTACGTTGTAGTTCATGTCAAAGCCCATGCGGTAAACCGCGCCGCAACGATTTTCTTTAACTTGAATATCGCCGGTAGTGTCGGCCATTGCGCCGCGTACTTCTGCCATGGCGACATACATAAATGGCACGCTGCGATCTTTAGCGCCATCGTGGTTGATATTGATACCTTCCATTTTGTTGAACTCAACCGTTGCGCCTTTGGCTTTGGCGGCGCGCAGGGTTTCAAGGAAAGCGACGCGGTTGTCGGGTGCGGTACCTGCGGCCCAAGCAGCTACTTCGGCATCGCTAATATAGTTGGTTGAACCGGCAACATGATTGGTTTCGTTGATCGCATCGTAGCTATCGATCCAGGCTTCGACTTGCGCATTGGTTGCGTGAGCCAGCATGATCCACTCGATATCAAAGCCAGCTTTGGCGGTATCGTTGGTGGCATCCTGGGTGACTTTTGCAGCGTAAAGTGTGCCTGCGCTCAGATTGCCTGCGACATCCGCGACAAATTTGTAGAAGCCTTTGTTTGAACCGTCATCCGTTAAATACACGGTTTTCTTGTCGGGCATGATCACTGGGTTTTCATGGGCAAAGCGACCCATTGCAAAATGCTTAACCGGTACCGGTGTGGCTGCTTTGGGCTGGGTGATTTCCACTATATAGCCGTAGTCATAAGGATTGGGGAAGGTGCCGCCCAAGTAGTCTTTGATTTTCAGTACATCGGCGTAATTGGGGTAGCCGGTGGAGTAAGTCATATCATTCCAGCGAACGGTATTTTCTGCTTCGTAGTTTTCTTCTGAGGTCAGCGGTGTGCCCCAAGGTGAAACGGTACCAAAACAGTTAATGATGGTGCCTTTTACATTGCCAAAGTTGACGTTCATGGCGTCATTCACGCGCCAGGTGCCATCGTTTTGTTTGGCGATATTCAAGCGGCTTACACCACCTGGGCGATCTTCCCACGCGCTGAACAAGTAACCTTCGCTGCCAGTGCTATTGCTGGGGATGAACGCATTGAAGTCGGGGTTGTTGGATTGTTTGATGCTCACCGTGCCAGCAGGGTTGGTGATATTGCCAAAACCAAAGGGCATAGCGCCTGCGTAGGTGTCGCCTTCGCGGCCAAGTGCTTGGTAACTACCTATGGCAACTTTGGTGGTTTGTGACTCTGGTGAGCCCTTTACCGGTACCGGAACTGGAGTGATTTTAGGGTCAAGGTTGTCCAGATCGACGCCGTTCCATACACCCACAGCGGCTTTCTTTTCGTCGCCTGGCAATGTGTCGGTTGGGTGCTGGATATTGAAAAAGAACTCACCGTTGTCGGTTTTGAACATGCCGGTTAATTCGGCGCCCACAGGAATAGTCGCAAGGCGGATTAATTTAGCGGGTGCGGTGGCATCCACGCCATCTTTTCCATTGGCGCCATTGCTGCCGTTGGCGCCAGGGTTGCCTGCCGGGCCTTGTACGCCGGCATCACCTTTAGGTCCTGTGGTGCCATCTTTGCCATCGTCACCACCGCAGGCAGTGAGCAGAAGGGAGGAGGAAATTAACACGGCTAATATTTTTTTGTTAAATGTCATGGTTTTTGATCCCAAGGTTAGTCTTTAAAAATGGTCTTTAAAAAGAGGTTTGCGAGACACGAAGCCTAGGGATGCTGTGTGAAGGTTTAGCAACATATTTGTGTCAGTTAAATGAAGGTTTTTTGACGCCAAAAATCTACTTATCGAGCCGCTGTAGTTGTTGTGGAAAAATAAAAAAGCACTGGTGCTTGCGCAGCAGTGCTTCCTGAAAATATGCAGTTATGCCGATTAATTTACTGGGGATTGCTCCAGTCCAAACGAATATCCCAGTTGTAAAAACGGAATTCCGGCGCCAGTGGCGGTTCGGATTCATCAATTGTGTCGAATACGTTTTTAGCTGGATTCCAGGTTGCATCGCGCCCGTAGATGTAGCTTTGGTGGCGCACTATATGGGTATAGGCCTTGTTTAATTGCAGTGCGCGTTGGTGTGATGGGGTGATCAGTGTGTAGACATCAGCCGCCTTGACTTTATCTGTATCGACCATGCCGTTCCCGGTAAACCAGCGGCTGAGCATTTCCGGATTTTCGCGGAATTCACTGCCGCCACCGGCGCGCTGTAAGTAATGCAAAATTTCACCGCCGAGTTCGCTGACACTGGGGGCGTCCTGCATGCCTTTTAAGTTGATGTAGCCCCAGCCTTGCGGGCCGGTGACCTTGCGCGCAAAGGCAAAGGTCTGGTCGATAGTGGCGCCCACTGCGGCGTGGCAGCCCATGCAAAAAAAGGTTTCTTCGTGGGTTTGGGGGCGCAGCTCACCGGAGTAGTCCTCAATAAACCCTTGTAGCATCCAGCCGAAACCGTTTTCCATGCCCTGTTCGCCGTGGTCAACAAAGTTGGGCAGTTTTTCCTGATTCTTTTCTTTGCGCTCGCGGGCATAGCGGCCGGAAACATCGTATTGGGCAAGTTCCCGGATTTTTTTCATGTAGCGCAATTCTTTCATCCGCGCGGGCACAAAAATATTGCCTTGGGCATCGCTGCCCACATAGCGCACTGAGTGCATAAATTCGGTTTGCTCAGGGTACTGCTGGGCAATCACGGCGAATTGTGCGGCGTCGCCAAAATAGTGTTCTTGTGGTACCAGCTCAGTAGCAGTACCAAGCTGGCCGTCACCGTCTAGATCCATGCCGAGTTGCTGTTCATTCTGTGCCGCAATCGGAATGCTGGTTAATTGTTTGATGTTGAGTTCAATCAGCGCCAAATTTAAAAAGTAGAGTGCAACATCGTACTCACCGTTGCGCTCGCGAAAGGCTTTGGGCAGACGGATCATCACATCGTCAGTCGCGCCATTTGTTGGCCAAAAGGTGCCGGGGAAGGGTTTGTAATTAAAGGCGATCCAGTGGCTGCCGTCTTTGGCGATACCTTGTTCGTCAAAGGCGTCGGCTGCAGTGTGGTAGTTCTGCAGGTCGGGAATAAAACCTTGCCAGTTGCGCGCCTGCAGTGATGGGGCGAGTTTGGTGTAGTTTTCACGGTTGACGTAAGTTTGAATGCTGTCGTCACTGATTTGTGCGAGCCAGTCATTGCGGTCTTGAAACAAATTTGACCAGTGATTGCTCAGGCCATCATCTGAAAAAATATAGGCGCCCTGTAGTCCACCGTCGTCCAGCTCATTCATGCGAAATTCGCCTTTGCTACGGTCATACATTTGATGACAGGTATAACAAGGGTTATGGCGATTCTCGGTCTTGGTATAACACTGGGACGGAATGGGTGCTTCCAGATTAGTGATGTTGTCATTAGTAACCGGTGTCTGCTGGCTGGGAGCAACTTCAGGCAAGGCATTAATGGTGGCGGTGCTAGTTGTTTGTTCTGGGGTAGAACTTGTTAATGCGTCATTTAGCTGTGGCTCGCAGCCGCTTAGGCAGCATAAAAAGGCGAGGGCGGCAGCCCCTATAACCGGTGTAGTCTGTTTCATGGTGCAGCAAATCCCGCTGAATTGGATGACAAAGTGATTGCAGCCTAACAAGGGGATGTGACATTTTTCTTGCAGTTTGGGGCGGGCTCAGCGCGGCGGGGTTTGGTGATTATTGCAGCAGTGGTTGCGTGGTTTTAGGCTGGGTGGAGCCAGATCTATGTAAATCTGCTACGCTTGGCGACATAGCTTATTAATGACAAATGTGTGTGATATGGATTCTAGCGTGACATCGGTTCAATCAGATTACTCTCTCTATCGCGATGTCATCCGCGATCTGTTAAGTGGCAAGGAACAATTACCGAGCCTGCCTTCTATTACCTTTGAAATTCGCAATGCCATGGAGCAGCAAGACCTGTCCATGTCGGAATTGGGCCGGTTATTGGCGAAAGATGCCGAGTTATCGGCAGTGTTATTAAAGTATGCATCCAGCCCTTTGGTGGGCAGCCAAAATCCGCCCAATAATTTGCTCGATGTGATTCGCCTGTTGGGGATGAATCAAGTTGAGCGTATTACCATGGTGCACTCAATCAAGAGCCTGTTTTCTGTCCACTCAGTTAAACATAAACGTTTGTATCTGGAGGCTTGGCGCCGCTTGGCCTTAAAGGCCAGTGTCAGCACCTATATTGCCAAGCACATGCATTTTAAAAATGTACTGCCCGATAACGTATTAATGGCGGCGCTGTTGAGCGAAGTGGGAACCTTGGCGGTGTTGTCTGCTTTTAAAGACGCCGAGCAAACCCCCGATGTTCCCGCCTATGTTGCACTCTGCCGCGAATATGCCAAATCTCTCGGTGTGATCACCCTCAAGCAGTGGCAGGTCGACGAGCAGTACATCAAGGTGGTGCAGGGTATTGGCAACTGGTCGGGTGAAAGCCCAGGTGCCCCAAACCTTGGCGATCTGATTAATCTGGGGTTGTATCACTCACTCAAACTCAGCAACGCCAAAACCGATTTGCCGCCCATTCAGGAATTAACCGCCTATCAAAAACTGGAAGCGCCAGAAAATTCAGTGGTTGCCGGTGGTCTCACTTTTGTGATGAGCAATGTGCAGGAAATTAAAATCGTCGCGAAAAGTTTGTTCTGATACTTCTTCTGTGGCTCTCGTGACCGGGAGCCAATTTATTTCCCTGCCGTAAAAGCCACTTCCCATGTTAAATGAATTACTCGCCATTCTTGCTCCCATCGTTATTTCTGTCGGTGCTGGTTATATCTGGGGTAAAACGGGTACTGATTTTCCCTCGGATTTTATTTCGCGCATTGTGATGAATATAGGCACGCCCTGTTTAATCATCAGTGTGATGGCGAAAGTCAACATTGATCCAGCAGTGATGGGGCAGGTGGCGTTGGCCACCGCGATTGTGATGACGGCGATGGGCGTGTTTGGTTGGCTATTGTTGCGCTGGATGAAACTGGAAATCGGCACCTACCTGCCGCCGTTAATTTTCCCCAATAACGGCAACATGGGTTTACCCCTGTGTTTATTCGCCTATGGGCAAACCGGCCTCGCGCTCGCGCTGGGTTCCTTTATGGTGATGATGGTCGCCACTTTTACTGTCGGCCTATTGTTAGTGACGACCAGTGAAGGTGGGATATTAAAACGCATAGAAGCCATCGCCAAACAGCCGGTGATTTATTCGATGATCATCGCGGTACTTCTGCTCGTCACTCACACTGAGTTGCCGCGCTGGATTAGCAATACTCTCGATTTGCTTGGCGGTATCGCCATTCCCCTAATGACTATCGCACTCGGTGTTTCCCTTGCCACATTAAAAATTCATTTTTGGAAGCGCAGTTTATTATTTAGTTTTTTGCGTGTCGGCGGCGGTTTGTTGTTTGGTTTTATTGTGTGTGAGCTAATGGACATTACCGGCGTATCACGCAATGTGGTGTTGTTGCAATCGGCCATGCCTATTGCGGTATTTAATTATTTATTAGCGCTGCGCTACAACCGCCATCCTGAAGAAGTTGCGGCGATGGTGCTGGTATCAACACTCGTAGCGTTTATTGGTTTGCCGTTTTTGCTGGTTGCGATTTTGTAACAATGCAGGCTGAAGTTGAATCGCTTTTGTGCTCTATCAACACCGGGGCATGTAACAGACAAACCCCGATAAAATTATCGGGGTTTGTTGTAAGAGGCTTAGGCTGCAACCTCTTGGACACTTATCCTTTTTTGCTAAGGATTAGATAAGACTGTTGAGATACTTCTCCAGCATGGTGTAACCCACGCCATCCTTTTTGTTTCTATCGCTTGCATCGCTGGGGTTCAGGCCATTGGCATTTTCCCAATCGTCAGGCATACCATCTTTGTCGCTGTCTTGTGGTGCTGTGCCGTTTTTCAGCGATGGCCAGCCACCCACTTCTTGCTGTGATTCGATGATGCCATTTTTTCCGTAAGTGGCGGTGCCATTGCGCACTTCTTCGATGATGCGTGTATCCACCGAGTCGCGCACTTTAGAAGCACCGGCTTTCGCCAAAACTGATAGATAAGCCTGCTCTGCCGTTTCTTGCTTGATTGGCATAGATGGCCAGGGCTTGGTTAACTTCGCCGCGGCAACAGCAGGTTGTACACCGCCATCCCAGTTGTCGGCTGTCACCCGGGAATTGCCGACCATGTAGTTATCAGCCACATAAAAATGGCCGTAATCTGCATCGCCATTGCGAGTGGTTGGGTTCAGGATACGGCTGCGCACCGCGTTTTCAGTTGCCGGGCCCGGTTTGTAGTAGTTAGCCACCATGTTGATGTTAGAGAAGTTGAAGTTGGCATTGCCCACTTGTTGCTGCTCACCACCATAGGCGCTGTTGTAACCCCAGTTGTAAATCACGTTGTTGCGATAATCCACATTGCCGCCACCCGAGGCAAAACGAATCGCGCGGCTCACGTTGTGGGCGATGAGGTTGTGGTGATGGCTGCTGTAAGGTGAACCCCAGATACCGGCAAAACCATGATCGCCGCCACGGTTGAGGGTTTCGGTAATCATGCTCCACTGAATGGTGACGTTTTCGCCGTGGTAAATCGACATGGATTCGTCGTCGCCCCAGCTGGCGGAGATGTGGTCCAAAATAATGTTTTTGCGATAGCGCATAGAAACCGCATCAGCATCATTTTTTAATAGATCGCCGTAGCGTGAGCGAATATAACGAATGATCACATTGTCGGCGTTAATCACTAATGGATAACGCTTCAGCGTAATGCCATCGCCCGGTGCGGTTTGACCGGCAATGGTGATGTTGGGGTTGCTGATGGTCAGGTTACTTTGTAAATCGATAGTGCCTGAAACACGGAACACAATAGTTCTCGCACCCGACGCTGAAACCGCCGCACGCAAGCTGCCCGCGCCTGAGTCATTCAGATTAGTCACTTCGTAAACCGCACCACCACGGCCACCGGTGGTGTGTTTGCCATAACCTTCCGCAGTGGGGAAGGCGAGCAACTCAGTGGCGGTTGCACTACTACTGGAAGAACTGCTCACACTCGGCGTTGAACTTTTAGGCGTTGAACTGGCAGCCACACTACTGACCGCCGGTTTGCTGCTAAGTGCAACCGAGGAACTGCTTACTGCGGGCTTGCTGCTGGAACTGCTTGAGCTACTCGCAACCGCACCGCAAATACCGGCGCTTGTTTTCGCCCCGAGGATGCTGAGTGAATCGATATTGGCCAAACCATCGGCTGTTAATGCGGTTAACTGCAGGTTATTGTTGTCTTGCACCAGATCTACATCAATTGACACGGTTTGCCATTTCGTCCAACTACCTGTAGAGGGCATATCCAGAGTGTAACTACCGTTAGCGCCATCATTCAGGAGCAAAGTTCCCTTTCTATTACCGCTACCCCCATTGGCATAACGGAAGGTTAAGGTGTAACGGCTGCTTTCAGATGCATTAACTGCCCACTTAATCATGGCGCCTGTTGCATTTTTGCTATTAGCAAAACCGTTTCCCGTGAAGCCTGCATTATTGCTATCAATGGTGCCATCGACACTACAAAATCCTGGTTCCAGTTCCTGCAGTACAAACGTTGAAGTGGCCGCCCAGGATGACGTGGAAATAGCTAGCGCTAATCCAGAAAGGATAAATGAGTATCCCGCCTGTTTTGTTGATGTTAAAAAATTTGGTTTCATTGTCATTACACTCGCTGTTATTTAATTTTAAAAACTGCACGTTTATTTTGTGGTGCGGCGCACAGTTTGAGAGGTGTTCGCTATGCACAAAAATACATTGCGATTAGTGAATGTTGGAGTTTTACAAAATACTGCACAGACTTGCACGCCATCTCCGTTTGGCGTACAGCAGTTGAAGCAGAGTAAGTTGTGAATCAGCAAATCACTTCCTGAAATTTTTTGTTAATCGCTTGTATTCAAAGAAATGAATTCCCCAAGCTTGTACTGCTTCACAGACTGGAAATTTGTTTTTTATTTTTATAAATTTATTCTCGTACTGATTTTTTATTTTATTAAAAATAAAAAAGCCCCAATAAAATTATTGGGGCTGCGCACTGCATTTCTTGTTGCTATTTAATATTTAGTACAACGCGTTGATAGCGCGTGAGTTGTGGCGAACCGTCGTCGCTTACTTTGATCCCCTCCGCCAACTTCGGACAGTT
>NZ_BBUL01000015.1 GCF_000953825.1 Cellvibrio sp. OA-2007
GCACAACTTGCTGGTGGCGGTGCCTTGCCAGCGTGGCTGAGCTTTAATGCGGGAACCCGTACCTTTAGCGGCACACCAACTAATGCCTTTGTTGGAACTGTATCAATCGATGTAATTGCCAATGACGGCAATGGCGGCACGGTGACTGACACCTTCGATATTGTCGTTGCCAATACCAACGATGCCCCCACGGTCGCCAATGCAATCCCCAATCAAAACGCCAATGAAGCTACCGCATTTAATTTTCAATTTGCCGCTAATACATTTGCCGATCCGGATGTTGGCGATACGCTCACCTACAGCGCACAACTTGCTGGTGGCGGTGCCTTGCCAGCGT
>NZ_BBUL01000014.1 GCF_000953825.1 Cellvibrio sp. OA-2007
GCCTATTGATTGCGTACTACCCCTTACTTCGGTTGGGTGTAGTACGCAAACATTGTGTAGACCAAGGCACATTTTTGGCACTAAAATACGCATGTGTGGCTGTTTTGTGCGAAACTTTGTCTCACATATCAAAATGGTATCTAGGAAATAGATACTATTGTCGGCTC
>NZ_BBUL01000013.1 GCF_000953825.1 Cellvibrio sp. OA-2007
TCCTATTGATTGCGTACTACCCCTTACTTCGGTTGGGTGTAGTACGCAAACATTGTGTAGACCAAGGCACAGTTTTGGCACTAAAATACGCATGTGTGGCTGTTTTGTGCGAAACTTTGTCTCACATATCAAAATGGTATCTAGGAAATAGATACTATTGTCGGCTC
>NZ_BBUL01000012.1 GCF_000953825.1 Cellvibrio sp. OA-2007
TTTTGGCACTAAAATACGCATGTGTGGCTGTTTTGTGCGAAACTTTGTCTCACATATCAAAATGGTATCTAGGAAATAGATACTATTGTCGGCTCTTGCAGTTCTATTGCTCTTTCAGTGTTTCCCCTCATTCTAATAATAACTTCACGATTTTATCCCCCCCTTCGGAACTAAGGTTGATGGGGTAAATTTCTGTGGGTCTTTGTTTTTGTTTTATTTTTGATACTCAGTAATGGCGGCATGGGTTCGCTCGGTAAAACCACTATAGATTTTATGGATGTTTGCACATGAAATGGTTTCTGTTTCTCACCGGTTGCTGGTTTAGCACAGCAGCCTTTGCCACCTTGAATGACGGCATAAAAGCGTTTAATCAGAAAAAGTATGACGTCGCTTTGGCAGAGTTTCACCCGCTGGCAACTGTGGGTAATGCCGAGGCTCGATATTATTTAGGTTTGATGCAAAAAGATGGCTTGGGTCTGCCTCAGGATGCAGGGCGTGCCATAGCCTGGTTTAAAAAGTCGGCCAATCAAGGTTATGCCAATGCCAA
>NZ_BBUL01000011.1 GCF_000953825.1 Cellvibrio sp. OA-2007
CCGCGGTAAACGGCAGAATTTAAGTTGCGGTTTTGTGGAATACTTTTGCGCAGCAAAACCACAAAGCCGCGACTTAAATTCTGTCCAGTGGAGCGAAGCGGAACGATGTTTGACCGCTTTGTTAGNAACGCCTTGTTACGTGAATTTGCTTTTGTGATGAATTTGCCGAAGAGGGAAGGGAGCTTTTGCTGTTGCCTTTCCGTGCAAACCAACACGCATAAAATATGGTTGAACTTTACCCAAAAACGGGAAATAACAAAAGCTAAAAATGGCATGTGCAAAATTTCTATTACAGCTTTGAAAGCAGAACCCGCAAGAACACAAACCAGAAAAAACCTTTGCATTCTTCAAACCGCTACAGCGCACAAAATTGCCGAAGCAGAAAACCCAAAAACCTTCATTCTCCAAATTTCACAGGTTTTGCTTTTGCGTACTTTCAGGATTGCACGGGCTAAAACGCTTTGACCACGTAACG
>NZ_BBUL01000010.1 GCF_000953825.1 Cellvibrio sp. OA-2007
TTTTGTGGAATACTTTTGCGCAGCAAAACCACAAAGCCGCGACTTAAATTCTGTCCAGTGGAGCGAAGCGGAACGATGTTTGACCGCTTTGTTAGTTGCGGTACTTTTCGATACTCTCTTTCACTTTTTCGTATTCCAGCGTGTATTTTAAAGTGCTTGTTGTTTCCATGGAGCGTTTTAATTTATTGAACTCTTCAGTGATGCATTTTGCGCTCTTTCTGAGAGATTGAACCTCATAAGTAAGCTTCTCAAGCTCTTTTGTTTTAATGCTGAGCTGGGATTTCAAAAATGTTTCTTGTTTTTCAAGAGTTTCGCAGACCTTAGCAAGACTCTTTGAATTTTCCTCACTGCTTTCTAAAGCAGAGCTTAGCTGACCAAGTCTACGCTCAAACTCAAAATCAAATTCGGCTACTTTTGAAAGTTGCGCTTTTAAGACTCCAGCAATTGTAGTGGTGCTAAGGCCATAGTTTTCTGCAATTTTAGCATTGCTCAGGCCAGAGATTTTATCTTGTAATATTTTGAAGTTTCTTTCTTTAAGGTCACTCACATACTTTCTTCCATTGGAACAACTAACGTTAAGCACAACGGCAGTTTGTAAGTTGTGCGTTGTGGAATACTTTTGCGTAGCAAAACCACATAAGCGCGACTTA
>NZ_BBUL01000009.1 GCF_000953825.1 Cellvibrio sp. OA-2007
GAAAGGTTGACCGCCGAGTGAGCCATCGCCGGGGTTAACAATCGCCGGTTTACCAGTCACTAGAGTGTATTCATGGAAACCGGCGCGGCCGCCAATTTGGTTGCCCAAATAAATAAATTGGCCAGCAGCTTTTTCATCCAT
>NZ_BBUL01000008.1 GCF_000953825.1 Cellvibrio sp. OA-2007
AAAAGGTTGACCGCCGAGTGAGCCATCGCCGGGGTTAACAATCGCTGGTTTACCAGTCACTAGAGTGTATTCATGGAAACCGGCGCGGCCGCCAATTTGGTTGCCCAAATAAATAAATTGGCCAGCAGCTTTTTCATCCAT
>NZ_BBUL01000007.1 GCF_000953825.1 Cellvibrio sp. OA-2007
ACGGTCGGCGCGCAGGCGGCCCTGATTTTCCGCGAGGGTAGATTCACCGTAGGAAAAGGCCAGCGACATAGCGGCTACATCATCAAAATTCCAACCTACCAAGCCGCTTAATTCCGGATCAGTCGTTTCAGTGATGCTGCCGCTGCTGCCTTGCAGGCGCACTGAACCGCTGAAGCCTTCATCCAATGTCAGTGAACGACGGGTGAGTACATCGATACTGCCGCCAATGCCGCCTTCCAACTGCGCTGCCGATTGGGATTTGGACACATTCAAACCAGAAACCAGACTTGCGGGAACATCGGTNTTCAATTTCACGGGCGGAAAATTCTGGGCTGTTCCAGCTCATCGGGTTGATGAAATCGCCATTGGTATTGCCGTTGCCATCCAGATCGGCGCAGCTACTGCTGCAACCCCAGCTTTCGGCNCCGGTCGGCGCGCAGGCGGCCCTGATTTTCCGCGAGGGTAGATTCACCGTAGGAAAAGGCCAGCGACATAGCGGCTACATCATCAAAATTCCAGCCGACCAAACCGCTTAATTCGGGATCCGTTGTTTCGGTGATGCTGCCGCTGCTGCCTTGTAGGCGCACTGAACCGCTGAAGCCTTCATCTAATGTCAGTGAGCGACGGGTGAGCACATCGATACTGCCGCCAATGCCGCCTTCCAACTGCGCTGCCGATTGGGATTTGGACACATTCAAACCAGAAACCAGACTTGCGGGAACATCGGTNCTCAATTTCACGGGCGGAAAATTCCGGGCTGTTCCAGCTCATCGGGTTGATGAAATCGCCATTGGTATTGCCGTTGCCATCCAGATCGGCGCAGCTACTGCTGCAACCCCAGCTTTCGGC
>NZ_BBUL01000006.1 GCF_000953825.1 Cellvibrio sp. OA-2007
ACATCGATACTGCCGCCAATGCCGCCTTCCAACTGCGCTGCCGATTGGGATTTGGACACATTCAAACCAGAAACCAGACTTGCGGGAACATCGGTAAAGTTCACGCCGTTAGTGGTCATGCTGGCGGGCGTTAGAAAATATTCGCCGTTCATGGTGCTCAACACCTGCCCCATACCACGTACGCTCACCACACT
>NZ_BBUL01000005.1 GCF_000953825.1 Cellvibrio sp. OA-2007
CGCATCTAACACCTTTAGTGATGTTGATGTCGGCGATACGCTCACCTATAGCGCGCAATTAGCCGGTGGCGGTGCCTTACCTGCCTGGCTGAGTTTTGATGCAGTAACTCGCACGTTTAGTGGCACGCCAGCGAACGCCGATGTCGGTACGGTATCGATTGATGTGATTGCGAGTGACGGTAACGGCGGTACCGTCACCGATACGTTTGTTATTACCGTTGCCAACACCAATGATGCGCCCACAGT
>NZ_BBUL01000004.1 GCF_000953825.1 Cellvibrio sp. OA-2007
CGATGTGGATGCGGGCGATACGCTGACTTATAGCGTGCAATTAGCGGGTGGTGGTGCATTACCTGCCTGGCTGAGTTTTGATGCAGTAACTCGCACGTTTAGTGGCACGCCAGCGAACGCCGATGTCGGTACAGTATCGATTGATGTGATTGCGAGTGACGGTAACGGCGGTACCGTCACCGATACGTTTGTTATTACCGTTGCCAACACCAATGATGCGCCCACAGTNGTTTAACGATGTTGATGCGGGCGATACGCTTACCTATAGCGCGCAATTAGCCGGTGGCGGTGCCTTACCGGCGTGGTTAAGTTTCGATGCGGTAACTCGCACGTTTAGCGGAACGCCAGCCAATGCCGATGTCGGCACTGTATCGATTGATGTGATTGCGAGTGACGGNCGATACGTTCGTCATTACCGTTGCCAATACCAACGATGCACCCACCGTCGTCAATCTAATCGCCGATCAAAACGCGACTGAAGATGCTGCGTTTAATTTTCAATTTGCATCTAACACCTTTAGCGATGTCGATGTCGGTGATACGCTGACTTATAGCGCGCAATTGGCGGGTGGAGGTGTATTGCCCGCGTGGCTGAGTTTTGATGCAGTGACTCGCACTTTTAGTGGTACACCGGCGAATGCCGATGTCGGTACTGTATCGATTG
>NZ_BBUL01000003.1 GCF_000953825.1 Cellvibrio sp. OA-2007
ACGCTCACCTATAGCGCACAATTAGCGGGTGGCGGTGCCTTACCGGCGTGGTTAAGTTTTGATGCCGTGACGCGTACCTTTAGTGGCACACCTGCGAATGCCGANATTTAATTTTCAATTTGCTGCGAATACGTTTAACGATGTCGATGGTGATGCACTGACTTATACAGCGCAGTTAGCGGGTGGCGGTGTATTGCCCGCGTGGCTGAGTTTTGATGCAGTGACTCGCACTTTTAGTGGTACACCGGCGAATGCCGATGTCGGTACTGTATCGATTGATGTGATTGCCGATGATGGCAACGGCGGTACTGTCACCGATAGTTTCGATATTCTCATCGCCAATACCAACGATGCCCCAACAATCGCCAATGCGATTCCCGATCAAAACGCGACTGAAGATTCAGCCTTTAACTTCCAGTTTGCGGCGAACACTTTTTCCGATGTTGATGCGGGCGAT
>NZ_BBUL01000002.1 GCF_000953825.1 Cellvibrio sp. OA-2007
GGATGCGGGTGATACCCTCACCTATAGCGCGCAATTAGCGGGTGGCGGTGCCTTGCCCGCGTGGTTGAGTTTCGATGCAGTGACTCGCACTTTTAGTGGTACACCGGCGAATGCCGATGTCGGTACAGTATCGATTGATGTGATTGCGAGTGACGGTAACGGCGGTACGGTTACCGATAGTTTCGATATTGTTATCGCCAATACCAACGATGCACCCACCGTNCGTGGGTTCAATTTCAATTGATGTGATTGCCGATGACGGCAACGGTGGTACCGTCACCGATACGTTCGTCATTACCGTTGCCAATACCAATGATGCGCCAACGGTCGCCAATGCGATTCCCGATCAAAACGCGACTGAAGATTCAGCCTTTAACTTCCAGTTTGCGGCGAACACTTTTTCCGATGT
>NZ_BBUL01000001.1 GCF_000953825.1 Cellvibrio sp. OA-2007
GTATCGATTGATGTGATTGCGAGTGACGGTAACGGCGGTACGGTTACCGATAGTTTCGATATTGTTATCGCCAATACCAACGATGCACCCACCGTTGCCAATGCGATTCCCGATCAAAACGCGACTGAAGATGCTGTGTTTAATTTTCAATTCGCATCTAACACCTTTAGTGATGTTGATGTCGGCGATACGCTCACCTATAGCGCGCAATTGGCGGGTGGTGGTGCCTTACCGGCGTGGCTGAGTTTTGATGCGGTGACGCGTACCTTTAGTGGTACACCTGCGAATGCCGATGTGGGTTCAATCTCAATTGACGTGATTGCCAACGATGGCAACGGCGGCACCGTTACCGATACGTTTGTCATTTCCGTTGCCAATACCAATGATGCGCCCACAGTTGCTAATCCAATCGCCGATCAAAACGCGACTGAAGATGCTGCTTTCAATTTTCAATTTGCTGCGAATACATTTAA